>CAVTFS010000010.1:0-119907 GCA_963734005.1 uncultured Actinomycetota bacterium | reverse complement strand
CAAAGGTCGGGATTCCGGCTGTCCGGCTCGGCAGCATTCCGTACGCCGGCTACCACTCTCCAGGCGACGTGCCACGTGTGGTGGACCGGCGTCAGCTCGATCGGGTAGGCCGGACAGTGTGGGCGTGGTTGCGACACTCAACTAGGGCAAGGACTCGAGGTCCGCGCGAACGGACCCCGGCTGGTCTGCCAGACATCGCCGAGGATGCGCTCCGCGCGACTGCCGCGGATGAGCCTTGGGGCGAAAGCCGCGTCGATCACGTACGGCACAGGTTCGACCGCTCTCACGGTGTCTCCCCAGAGCACGATCTCGAGGAAGATCCCCTCCCGGGTCTTGGTCTGGAAGTCCATGTCGAAGACAAAGTTGCCCAGCGAATGCACGACCACCGCAGACCCAGCCATCTCCCAGCCCTGGACCCAATGCGGATGCCCTCCGATCACTAGATCCGCTCCGGCCTCCGCGAACGCCTGGGCGGCCAGTCGCTGGCTTGACTCGGGGCGATGGGTGTACTGAGTGCCCCAGTGGGTCAGCACGATGACGACGTCAGCCTGCTTGTCGAGCGCGCGGATGTCGGAGGTGATACGCCGCAGCGCCGCCCTGTCCAGCTGGCCGGTACGCGGTGGCATATTCAGCCGATTGGTGCCTGCCTTTGCGCGCGTGGCCGCCGGGCTCTCGCCGATCGAGTCGACCGCCACGAAGCCGACGCGTACACCGTCGCGTTCCATGATCACCGGACGGCGTGCCTGCGCAAGATCGCGCCCCGCTCCAACGGTGTCGATCTCGGACTTGGCGAAGCGGGCCAAAGTCTGGCGCAATGCTCGGTCGCCATAGTCACCGACATGGTTGTTAGCCAAGGAGAGCAAGTCGAACCCGGCGCTCGTAGCCCAGCGATGACCCGCGGGCTGGCTGCGAAGGAGTCGCCACCCTGGGTGGGTGAGCCGGCGGTAGACAGGGTCGACTCGAAGTTGCCGACCGTGATCTCTGCACCGGCCAGCCGCTTGGCAAGCGGCTTGAGTGGCGCAGCTGGGGCGGCTCGATGCCGGTCGCCGACCCGGCGCCCCAGCATGATGTCGCCAACGGCGGTCGATCGTGGTGACTTCAGGCACCGGTCCACGGACCGCGTATGGAGCGGATAGCGCTCAGGTTCTCGGAGCGATGGCGGCCTCCGACCGTCAGCACGCGCACTCGCGGATCCACAGCGCCGGCCGGGACGAGACCGAGCACGTTCGCGTTGCTCCGCACCGCACGCAGCACATCATCTGGCCGCCGGTCCCTGGTGGTGAGAACTCGCATCTGGCCACCCGATTGCCCAATGGCTGACCACCGGGTAGCTCCCGACGCAACCACTCGGCGTGCATCGGCAAGTCGTACGTCAGCCGTTGGACGGGTGGCGTTGACTACCAGCGCCAATGGCATCGAATTGATCGCCGAGGGCTCGCGCCCGCCGGGTGTCGCCGTTTGCTCGGGTGAGCCAGGACTGGACATCCGCGAGGAGGCAACCGACTCCGGCGTCCGCTGTTTTGCCTGCTCCGATGCCTGACAACCGGTGAGTATCGCCACCACCAGGGCGGCCGCTCCCGCTTGCGCCCTCATCCCGCCAGCGTAGGTGGGGCTACCTGCGGGTCCCGGGCTCGTGGCTCGCTCTCTCAGGTTGCCGCGTCTTTGTCAGCACGCCTCGCCGGCGCCCCCCGCACTGTTCGGGTTCCCAGTAGGCGAGCGTGGATGTCGCCCGGGAATCGCATGGAAAATCGGGTGTCGCCGATCCAGGACTTCAGCTCGGCAATTCGCTC
Organism: uncultured Actinomycetota bacterium; assembly: GCA_963734005.1. Classification (GTDB taxonomy): domain Bacteria; phylum Actinomycetota; class Actinomycetes; order Propionibacteriales; family Propionibacteriaceae; genus Microlunatus. The sequence goes on along the minus strand of CAVTFS010000010.1, from coordinate 118,117 downwards.
GTCGATCTCGCGTCGGCGAGCGGCCGCGACCCGCTCGAAATAGTGGCTGTGGATGCTCCCGTCCTTGGTCTGCGCCCAGGCGCCCACCACGCGCCCATCAATCCACAAACTGGGGCCGCCGTTTCCAACGCTGTCAAACACCTCCGACGATGTGCTTGGCAGGTACCAATCGCGTTGCTTCCAGCCCATGATCGTCGGGTCGAGCCCGGGCAGCACCGCCACCCAGGACTCAACTGCCCCGAGCGGCGCATCGTCGGCTTGCCAGCCAACCAGTGCCACCTTCCAGGTTGACCTCCACCGCTCCACAATCGGTCAGCGCCTGCTTCGTACGGCGCAACGTCCAGCCCATCCACCACTGCAGATCGAGTGTTGTCGCCGGACCGAATCTCTGTAACCATCGGGCGGCCAGCTCGGCTGCCGCCCGCTGCGGGTCCAGATCTCCAAGCCCGCCTGGCAGCCAGGACTCGGCCGCCACGTACTGGTAGGCGCCATTGATCCAGTTACTCGGCTTGCCTCGGAACATCTGACCGGCGAAGCCGAGAATGTTGAGCACCCGGGTGTGGGCCGACTGCGCCGCGGCGTACGACTTGCCGGGTGCCAGCTGCAGCCGCTGCCGCAAGGCCTCGACCCGCTGGCCGACCTCGCGGGCGGTGCTCGGACCATGCTCTCGGAGATCCGCCAACACTTGCTCCTCCGCATCTGCCAGCCATCGTTCGGGATCCTCGACACCACTCGCGGCGAGAAGCTGGGAGGTGCGCCGACGCTCGTTGGCGAGCAGGTCGCGCGTGGCCGACGCGTGCATCAGCCGGACGACGGGTGGTGTCGCCACCCAGAGGGTGCGGCGCATGCCGTGGTGGCGGATCAGGCTGCGATCGACATACAGCGCCTGCTCCACCGCCGCAATCGAGGGATGAGCCATCCGTGCCATGGCCGACAAGAACACGGTGACCGGGTCTGAAGAGTGCAGGGCTACCAGGTCATCGGCTATCTGGGGGAGGTCATCTGTCCGGCTACCCGGCAACAATCTGTGCCGCTCGGCCAGTCGAGCCCGTCGCTCCTCAACGTCGATTCGCGAATTCACGCATTGACCGTAGCGAGGGGTGGCGACGTTCTACCCTCGGGCGTTCCTTGGAAGCTTCAGACCAGAGAGCGCTGTCGGCGAGATGCCAACGCGCCCGCGCGATCTAGAAGGCCGCCTGCCGGGAACCACAAAAGCGCTAGAGAGTTTCGAACGGATGAGCGAAAAGTGTCAGTGCTGATCCGTAGTGTCTGAGACATGACAGCGGCTGTGGCTCCCGAGCCGGTTACGGATGCGGTTGTCGATCCACTGACCGGGTGGCTCGATGACATGCTGGCCGGCCTAGCTGACGGTGTTGCCGAGTGCGCCAGCCACGGACGCGGGCGAGGTGCCCGACGTTGTGCCGTTGGATGCGGTGCGAATTGATCGGATCGCGTTACTGGAGAAGATCAAGGCGGCCGCTACGGCATTGCAGGTGGCCGAATCGGTCCGGTTCGCCCAATCACAGGCGGAGTCGCAGCTGGCCGCCGGTGTGCATCCGGAGCGGATCGGACGCGGGGTCGCCGACCAGCTAGGCCTGGCCTGCCGAACGTCGGGATTCGCGGCATCTGGACGGCTGGAGGTGGCGCGGGCATTGTGGTTCGACTTGCCAGAGACATACCGGCTGCTGACGACGGGCGAGATCAGCGAATATGTCGCCGCCCTCGTGGTGAAAGAGACCCGGCATCTCCACGCCCAGATAAGACGCACCGTGGATGCGCAGGTTGCTGCGGCTGGGATCGCACGGATGGGTCCGCGCGAGCGCCGCAGCCTGTGCCCGCACGCACGCCTACGAGGCCGATCGGGAAGGCTATGTACAGCGCGGCAGGACCGAACGGAAGAACCGCCGGGTCGGCCTGCGGCCCGCGCCCGACACCATGAGTCTCCTCACCGGATATCTGCCCGCCGAGCAGGGTGTGGCGTGTCTGAAAGCGTTGCGGCAGCAAACCGATGCGGTGAAAGCCACTGGTGATGCGCGATGCCGGGATCAAATCATGGCCGACACGCTCGTAGAACGGATCACCGGACAAGCCAGCGCACCCGATGTAAGCGCCGAGGTGCAGATCGTGATGCCGCTCGACACGCTGCTCGATGCCAACGATCACACCTCGGCCCAGCTAGACGGCTACGGACCACTGCCAACCGATATCGCCCGCGACATTCTGGCCGCAAGCAAAGGCCGGGCATGGTGGCGCCGCTTGTACGCAGCACCAGCGGGCGGGCCGCTTGCCGGCGGTGATCCAGACCGCCGCCAATTCGACGGCCACCTCAGGAAGCTGATCATGTGGCGCGATCGGCACTGCCGAGACCCGTACTGCGAGGCGCCGATCCGCCACATCGACCACATTCAACGCTACTCAGACGGAGGTTTGACCATCTACCCCAACGGCCGCGGAGAGTGCGAACGCGGAAACTACGCCCGGGAGATGCCCGGCTGGAAAGTGGAAGCCGTCTCCAGCGGGCTAGACGGCAAGCAACACACGATCACCATCACCACACCAACCGGCCACACCTACCTGAGCCGCGCACCATAGCCAGGGTTGGCAGGTGCAGGTTGACATCAATCGACGGACGGCAAGCGCTGTGTTACAAGGACTTGCTCAGGACTGTCGCGGTTGGGCGGCGGTCGCGTTTCAACTATCTGTCGTGCTCCCACACCCCGGGGTTCACCTCAGGTGCACAGCGCATCAGCCACAGATAGCGCCGACATTTGCTGACCGAACCAGCTTGACGTACTTGGCCAGGACTCCGCGCGGTGCCGGCCTGGGCGTTGGACTCCAAGCGTCGCGCCGGCGCTGCAATTCGGCCGGATCGAGTGTGACGTCCAGCCGGCCGTTCGCGACATCCAGGACAATCTCGTCTCCATCTGCCAGCAATGCGATGGGCCCGGCGTCGGCCGCCTCGGGTGCAATGTGGCCGACGCAGAGGCCGGTGGTACCTCCGGAGAAACGACCGTCGGTGATCAACATGACATCCTTGCCCAAGCCCGCGCCCTTGATCGCGGCCGTGATCGCCAACATCTCCCGCATCCCAGGACCACCTTTGGGACCCTCATAGCGGATCACCACGACATCGCCGGCGGCGATGGTGCCGTTCTCGAGAGCGTCCATCGCCGCTCGTTCGCCGTCGAAGACCCGCGCCGTACCCTTCCACACCTCGGTGTCGAACCCGGCGCTCTTCACCACAGCACCCTCGGGCGCCAGTGACCCACGAAGGATGGTGATGCCACCTGTCGGGTGGATCGGGTTGTCCAACGCGCGCATGATGGTGCCGTCCACATCAGGCGGCGCAATATCGCTGAGGTTCTCCGCCATGGTCTTGCCGGTCACGGTGAGGCAGTCTCCATTGAGCAGGCCCGCGTCGAGCAGAGCCTTCATCACCACCGGCACGCCACCTACCCGGTCCACATCGTTCATGACGTAGCGCCGAACGGCTTGAGGTCACCCAGGTGCGGCACCTACGCGCCCGATGCGTACGAAGTCGTCGAGGGTCGAGATCCACCTCGGCCTCGTTCGCGATCGCCAGCAGATGCAGCACGGCATTGGTCGAGCCGCCGAACGCCATGGTGACGGCGATGGCATTCTCGAATGCTTCCTTGGTGAGGATCTTGCGCGCGGTGATGCCCTGCCGCAGCATCTCCACTACCGCCATGCCACTCTTACGCGCAAAGCCGTCGCGGCGGCGATCGACGGCTGGCGGCGCGGCGGAACCGGGCAGCGACATGCCAAGCGCCTCAGCGGCACTCGCCATGGTGTTGGCGGTATACATGCCGCCACAGGCACCCTCTCCCGGGCAGATCGCCTTTTCGATCTCGGTGACCTGCGTCGCGACTGATCAGTCCCCTAACGCAGGCACCGACCGCCTCGAAGGCGTCGATGATCGTCACCTCTTTGTCGCCGACCCGGCCCGGCATGATCGAGCCGGCGTAGAGAAAGACCGAGGCAAGATCAAGACGAGCAGCAGCCATCAACATCCCTGGCAGCGACTTGTCGCAGCCAGCGAGAAGCACTGAGCCGTCCATCCGCTCCGCCAGCATGACCGTCTCCACCGAGTCGGCGATGATCTCCCGGCTCACCAGGGAGTAGTGCATGCCCTCGTGGCCCATGGAGATGCCGTCAGAGACCGAGATCGTGCCGAACTCCAGCGGATATCCGCCCGCGGCATGCACGCCGTCCTTCGCCGCCTTGGCCAGCCGGTCAAGAGACAGGTTGCATGGGGTGATCTCGTTCCAGCTCGAAGCGACGCCGATCTGCGGCTTCGCCCAGTCCTCATCACCCATACCGACAGCGCGGAGCATGCCACGTGACCCAGTCGCCTCCAGACCGTCGGTGACGACCCGCGACCTGGGCTTGATGTCGGGCTCTGAGTCATGGCGGTCAATCTAGCCGCCGGCTCAGGCGACGGCCGGGTGCTGGCGCAACGGCGCTGCGCCCGGGTAGTGGCGACAAGCTGCCAGGCAAGACCGACGACCAAGATCACCCCAATCACCGGGCCGAGATTGGCAACCACCTGCTGCAGGAAGTCGAACTGCCGCTCCTGGCCGCCGCCGTACGGCAGTACCGCGAGTGGCAGACAGGCGCACACCCAGACCACCCAGAAGCCACCCAGGTATCGAGCCCAACGAGGCACGCCGGGGACAGCACTGCCATCGCCAGGGGCAGGATCCAGACGTAGTGGTGGGTCCAGGACAGCGGCGAGGCCAGGCATGTCGTGAGTCCCACGATCGCGACCGCAAACACCTTTTCATCATCCCGCCACCAGTGGGCGGCGACAAGGCAACCCAGCACGGCCAAGACCGCGGCCACGGCAAGTCCCAGCAGAGTCGTGATGCGGGAGGAGTCACCGAGCCGGAAGAAGACGCCGAGCAGCGACTGGTTGCCGGCGTACAGCGGTGAGGCGGTGCGGGTGTCGCCACCGGACAGCCCGCCGAAGAACACCAACGTCTCTCGGAACAGAAAGATCGCGCCGATCGCGGTGAACACCGCAAAGCTGATCATCGCGGTAATCGCAACCCGGCGCTTGCCGATCAAGAACATGAAGATCACGAAGAGGGCTGGCGTCAGCTTGATCGCTGCCGCCAGGCCGATCAAGATGCCCTGCGGGATTCGCCTCCGCTCCCCAGGCCGATCGGGCAGCAGATCCGCAATCACCAGCGCCATCAATATGGTGTTCACCTGGCCGTATCCCAGCGTGGTACGGATCGGCTCGACAGCGAGCACCACCGCGATGCCGATGAGCCCAAGCTTCCAGCCCCGGGGTGCGCCGCAGCGTTTCAGCACTGACTGCTGAGCCCAGACCAGGCCGCCGGTCCAGACCACCTGCCAAAACCCATAGGGTCCGAAGGCCAGCGGCGTCATCAAAATCGCCGCAATCGGCGGATAGATGAAGTAGAGCCCCCAGCCGGCGTCGTAGTGGCGAAGATGTCCTTGCCCGCCAGCATGTCCCTGACCGCGTACACGTAGACCTGGAGGTCGATCGTCGACGGATGCCAGGGAACAAGCTTGCCGCGTTCGATGATGAACGGCAAGATCAATAACGCCACCGCAAACGGGGGCAGGAACTCCACTGCCCCGCGAGCCAGCCGCCGGCTGACCGGCAATGATGTTGCTGGAGCGGAACGGGTCTGCAGGGTCACGCACCCGCTTGGATCTGGCGATAGACCGAGTCCAACTCATCATCCGAGGCACCACCTGGGTTGACCAGCCTGCCCAAACCAGGCTCATCGGCGTAGCGCGGCACCACGTGTACGTGAAGGTGGAAGACTTCTTGACCAGCCGCTTCGCCGGCCGAGGACAACAGGTTGATTCCATCAGCATCAAGTCGATGCATCAGCAACCTCGCCACGGCATCGACAGCTGGGGCGATCTCAGGCAGTGCGTTCGTCCCCGTAAGGATGTCGGGCACGTGCCGTTTCGGCACCACCAATGCGTGCCCGCGATGCCATGCACCGATGTCGAGGAAGGCCACAGCCCGATCGTCCTCATAGATCCGCCGGGATGGAAGTTCGCCGGAGATGATCTTGCAGAAGATGCAGTTGGGATCGATGTCGTGAGTTACCGGCGTCTCGAAGGGAGTCATACGATCCTGTTCTCTAGTTCCTTGCCAGCGGCGAAACGACCTAGTTGAGCGGCGATGAGCCGGTCGGCGCGCGGAAAGAAGGCGCTACTCGGCCCGCCGACGTGCGGTGAGATCAGCACCCCAGGAGTGCGCCACAGCGGGTGCTCAGGGGGCAGCGGCTCCGGATCGGTGACATCGAGAGCTGCTCGGATCCTGCCGGTCGAGGTCTCAGCCAGCAGCGCCTCCGTGTCGACAAGCTTGCCCCGGGCGACATTGACCAGCACGGCTCCATCCGGCAGCGCTGCCAGCTCCTGGCTGCCGATCATCCCCTCGGTCTGCGGGGTGTGCGGTGCCACCAGGAACACCACGTCGGCGCTGGGAAGCAGCTGTGGCAGGTCCTCGATCCGATGCACCAGAACCGGCTCCGTACGCGGCCGACGCGCCACCCGCGTCACCGAAGCAACCTCGAAGCCAGCCAATCTGCGCTCGATCGCAGCACCGATGTTGCCGTATCCGATGATCAACACGCGCTGGTCGGCAAGCGAGATGCCGAGCCGCCAATCCCAGCTCCCGCTGAGCTGGTTGCGCGCATAGTGATCGAGATGGCGGCCGCTGGCCAGCGCCAGTGCGACAGCCAATTCGGAGGTGCTGGTGTCATGCACACCGGCTGCATTGCACAAGATCACGCCCTCAGGCACGTGCGGCAAGAAGTTCTCCACGCCAGCGGTCAAGGTCTGTATCACCTTCAGACGCTTCATCTCCGCGACCCGGTCAAGGACCTCCTCGCCCTTGAGATAGGGCAGCACATAGAACTCGACATCAGCGATCGAATCTGGCCAGCTATCACCGTCGGCGCGATAGACGTCGACCTCGATACCGTCAGGGAGTCCGCCGAGTCGCCGCTCGGCTTCTTCGGCGCTGGCGTACGGCAGCCAGGCAAGCCTTCTCGTTGTGGGCACCGGCTCAGTGTCTCGCTGTTGGAGCGAGTGCCGCATGGCGTACTGGAAATCCTGCGGCCTCGATCGCCGCCTTGACCTCGGCAATCCGCAAGGTACCGAAGTGGAAAACGGTCGCGGCCAACACTGCATCGGCACCTGCCGCGATCGCCGGCGGAAAGTCGCCGATCCGACCTGCACCGCCGGACGCGATCAGCGGCACCTTCACCACGGCGCGCACCGCTCTGATCATCTCGAGATCGAAGCCGCCGGTGGTGCCATCGGCATCCATGGAATTCAGCAGGATCTCCCCCACTCCTTGATCAACTCCGCGGCGGGCCCATTCGATGGCGTCCAGGCCGGCCGCGGTTCGACCGCCGTGAGTGGTCACCTCGTAGCCCGACGGCGCCCAGTCCGCGCGGCGGGCATCGACGGAGAGGACGAGTACTTGGTTGCCGAATCGCCGAGTGATCTCCCCGATCACCTCAGGTCGTCGGATTGCCCCGGTGTTGATCGCCACCTTGTCAGCGCCAGCGCGCAGCAAGACGTCGACATCGGCAACTGAGCTGACACCGCCGCCCACCGTCAGGGGGATGAACACCGTCTCGGCGGTTCGGCGTACCACGTCCAGCGTCGTTTCCCTGCCTTCGGCCGACGCGGAAATGTCGAGGAAGGTCAGCTCGTCAGCTCCCTCAGCGTCATAGAACGCGCCCAGCTCCACCGGATCACCCGCGTCCCGCAGAGCGACGAAATTGACACCCTTCACGACCCGACCGGCGTGCACGTCCAGGCACGGGATGACACGAACTGCGACCGTCACGACGAACACTCTAGATCGGGCAGACACACGGTCGGACCATTACGCTGACGACCATGCCCAAGCTCGATGACCGGTTCCTTGCGCTGCCGTTAGGTGAGCTCAGTGACGCCGCCCTTACCAAGGCCAAGGAGCTCGGGTGCAGCCATGCGGAGGTTCGCGTGGAGCGGATCCGCCAGGCCTATCGCAGCTTTCGTGATCATGCGCTGGAAACTACTGCTGATGGTCAAGTGCTCGGCTTGTCGGTTCGTGTCGTGCACAACGGGGTCTGGGGGTTCGCATCAGACATCACGCTGTCAACCGACTCTGCGGCCCATCTGGCCGAGCGAGCGGTGGCGACCGCGAAGGTATCCCGTCCATTGACACCGGCGTCGGTCGAATTGGCCGATGAAGGCGTCTACGCCGACGCCACCTGGGTGTCGGCATATGAGGTGGATCCGTTCGATGTTGACGAAGCCACCAAGACTGATCGAGTTCTCGCGCTCAACGAGGCGCTGCTTGCAGCGCCGGGTGTCACGCACGCCACTGCGATGCTCGGCTACGTCCATGAGAACAAGTACTTCGCGAATCTTTCCGGTACCAGCACTACCCAACAGCGAGTTCGCCTCCAGGCCCAACTGACCGCAGTCAACGTCGGCGAGGGCGGTTTCGCGACGATGCGGACCGCTGCTCCACCGACCGGCCGGGGTTGGGAGTACCTGACGGGCACCGGCTGGGACTTCGACGCCGAAGTGGCCGAAATCCCGGAGTTGCTTGCGGCGCACGTTGCCGCGCCGTCGGTTGAGGCAGGCCCGTACGACCTGGTGATCCATCCCAGCAATTTGTTTCTCACCATCCATGAGTCGATCGGGCATGCGACGGAGCTGGATCGGGCGCTGGGTTACGAGGCTGCGTACGCCGGCACCTCGTTCGCAACCTTTGATCAGCTCGGCAGGTTACAGTACGGCAGCGAAGTGATGAACGTGACTGGAGATCGGCTGGTCGACCATGGCCTGGCCACCATCGGCTTCGACGATGAGGGAGTTGCCCAGCAGCGGTTCGACATCATCTCCGGCGGCACTCTTGTCGGATATCAGCTAAACCGTCAGATGGCGGCAGAGAAGGGCTTCGAGCGCTCGAACGGGTGCGCGTACGGGGATTCCCCGGGACATATCGCGATGCAGCGGATGCCCAACGTCTCGCTGCAGCCGGCACCTGATGGGCCCAGCACCAGCGAGCTGATCTCCGGCGTCGACAAGGGCATCTACATCGTCGGCGACAAATCCTGGTCGATCGATATGCAGCGCTACAACTTCCAGTTCACCGGGCAGCAGTTCTACAAGATCGACAAGGGCAGGTTGGCCGGGCAGCTGAAGGATGTCGCCTATCAGGCAACGACAACAGACTTCTGGCGATCGATGGAGGCTGTCGGGAACCAGGACACCTATGTCCTGGGTGGCGCCTTCAACTGTGGCAAGGGGCAACCTGGCCAGATCGCCCCCGTGTCGCATGGCTGTCCCTCGGCGTTGTTCCGCAAAGTCAACGTGCTGAACACTCAAGCCGAAGGTGGTCAGTCGTGAGCGCCAGCCGCCCGCAGGACCTTGTCGAGCAAGCACTCGATATGACGACCCTGCCGTGCGTTGCCTGGGTGACCGAGCACGCCGAGGCCAACGTGCGCTGGGCCAACAATGCCTTGACCACGAACGGCGAGATGCGCAGCAGAAGGCTTACTGTGACTGCCACTGCCGAAGTGGCGGGCGGCACGGCGGCGGGTACGGTTATCCAGCAGATCGCCGGAGCCGAGGATGTTGGCGAAGTTGTCGCGGCCGCTGAGCATCTGGCGCGCACTGGAAGGCCGGCTGAGGATGCCGCGCCGATGGTCGAGAACTACGCCCATCATGATCTCTGGGATGAGGCGCCGGAGACCACCAGCATCGACGTCCTCGGTGAGCTGTCGAAGGGGCTTGGCGTCGCCTTCGAGGGCGCATACGCTGCGCAGCAGTTGCTGTTCGGCTTCGCAGAGCATGGTGTCGCGACGACCTACCTGGGCAGCAGCACCGGTCTGCGGCGGCGCGGCGTACAGCGAACCGGCAAGCTGGAGCTCAATGCCAAGACCGCCGATTTCCAATCCTCAGCATGGCTGGGCAGGACGACCCGGGACTTCTCCGATGTTGATGTTGCCGAGGCGATCGACGAACTGACGACCCGGTTGAACTGGGCGAGGAGGAAGCTGAATCTGCCTCCCGGGCGCTACGAGACGCTGCTGCCGCCCGGTGCGATTGCGGACTTGATGATCTACGCGTACTGGACAGCCAATGCCCGCGACGCCGAAGAGGGTCGCAACGTGTTCGCCGGCGGGAACGGCACGACCAAGATCGGGCAGCGGCTGGCCGAACTGCCGATCACTCTGCTGTCGGATCCGCAATATCCAGGTCTGGAGACGATTCCGTTTGTCGACTTCACCTCCTCCGCCGACGACACCTCCTGGGCGTTCGACGTTGGCTTGCCGATCAATGCGACGACCTGGATTCAGGACGGCGTGCTCTGCGAGCTGATCCGTAACCGCGCCCATGCTGGGCGTACCGGCAGCCAGCCGACACCCCCGGCAGACAACCTGATCATGGACGGTGGCGGTACAGCCAATCTCCAAGAGATGATCTCCACTACCAAACGTGGGCTGCTACTGACTTGCCTGTGGTATATCCGCGACGTCGACCCGGAACGGCTGCTGCTGACCGGGCTGACTCGCGACGGGGTCTATCTGGTCGAGGACGGGGAGGTAGTCGGCGCTGTCAACAACTTCCGCTTCAATGACTCGCCGATCGAGCTGCTGGGCAGGATCACCGAGATCGGCGCCGCCGAGCTGACCTTGTGCCGGGAATGGAACGACTACTTCAACCGGACGATCATGCCGCCCATCAGGGTGCCCGACTTCAATATGTCGACCGTCAGTCAGGCCTCCTGAACGGACTCCCGGCTACGGAAGGTCGGCGCCGCTGAGGTCATCACCCTCATCGGCGTCCATCTCAGGCGCATAGCTGACCACGCCGCGGCGCATCGAGCGCACCAGCAGGCGGGCCGTGTCACGCAGCTCACCGGGACCGGCAGCATCCGCGATCTGGCCAGCGAAATCAGCAACTTGACGGACCCACCGAACGAAATCCCCCGCAGTCAGGTCACTGCCATCCAACACCTCCGCCAGGCTTCGGCCAGCCGCCCATCCGTACGCCGCCTCGCTAAAACCGATATCTGGTTCTGGTCCACGCTCCAGCCTCGCATCGCGTTCCACGAGTGATATCTCGCGCCAGATCCGCCGGACCTCGGTCATCGCGGCATTACTCCGGGCATCCGGCATCCGCGGCCGGCGCTGTCCGTCATCGGTCCGCCTCGTCTCGAAGACGAGTGACCCCAAGACCGCGGCCAGCTGGGGATGGGTGAGACCAGCAAAAACGCCGGCACGTATGCACTCGGCCGCAACCAAGTCCAGCTCGGCATAGATCCTGGCGAGCATCCTGCCCTGCTCGCTGACCCGGTGGCCGCCGTCCCCGGTGAGATAACCGAGCGATTCCAGCACCAGGCAGATCTTGTCGAAGTGGTTGGCGATCGTGTTGCTGCGGGAGTCCATGCGGGTCTTCAGCCGCGCACTCTCACGCTCCAACCGCTGTGCTCGTTCGGCCCATCGCAGATGGGTCTCACGGTCAGGGCACGTGTGACAGCGATGGCGCTTCACTGCAGCACGAAGTTGATCAAGTTTGGTTTGGGTTTCCTGATCGACTCCGGTCTCGCGGCGGCGCCCCTGGTCAAGATCGGTCTCGGTGATCCGGGTGCGCAACGCCGCGGCGAGATTGCGGCGAGAGGCGGCGTCCTTGGAATTGAAGTGCTTGCCGATCTTCATCCGACCCCGCCGCAACGGCGGTGTGGGGAAGTCAGTGATCGACAGTCTTCGGACCTGGCGTTCCTCAGTGAGTACCAACGGTCGTGGCGCCTGATGATCTTGCCGAACGCCTGGATCGATGATCACCACCCAGCCTTGGCTCTTCCCGCTGGGCACTCGGACGATGTCACCGGGCTTCAAGATCGACAGCGCCTGCAACGCCTCGGCGCGGCGGTCCGAGCGCCGCTCCCGCGCGGCCGACGCCTCAACGCTGGCAAGCTCGGCGCGCATGCCCGCGTACGCTCGAAAGTCCCCGAGTTCACAGGCCGCTGCAGCCCAGTAGGCCTCGATGGTCTCCTCGTTTCTCTCCAGGGTGCGCGCCACCCCGACCACTGAGCGGTCGGATTGGAACTGCGCGAACGATTGCTCGAGCAAGGTACGGGCCCGCTCCCGTCCGACACTTGCCACCAGATTCACAGCCATGTTGTAGGTCGGCGAGAAGGAGGACCTCAGCGGATAGGTGCGCCGTGATGCCAGGCCAGCCACCGCCCGTGGATCCAACCCAGGTTGCCAGAGCACGACAGCGTGACCTTCGACGTCGATTCCGCGACGGCCCGCTCGGCCGGTCAGCTGGGTGTACTCCCCCGGCGTGATGTCGGCGTGGGTCTCGCCGTCAAATTTCACCAGCTTTTCCAGTACTACCGATCGCGCGGGCATGTTGATACCCAACGCCAGGGTCTCGGTGGCAAAGACCACCTTGATCAATCCGCGGACGAACGCCTCTTCGACGCACTCCTTGAATGCGGGCAGCATGCCGGCGTGATGCGCTGCCACACCCACATCCAGCGCCTCAGCGAAGCGATCGAATTCGAGAGCGTCCAAATCCCCCGCGGAGAGTCCGGCGACATGGCGCTCGATGATGGCAGCGATCTCCTGCCGCTCGACGCGGCTGGTGAGCCGGATCCCCGATGCGAGCAACTGCCGAACGGCGGCATCGCAGCCAACGCGGGAGAAGATGAACACAATGGCCGGCAAGAGCGCTTCGTCATCGAGCAAGTCGACCAGCTCCGGACGGCTTGGCAGATGAAACGAGCGAGGCCGACGACCTGGGCCGCCGCACGGGACCGGTGGGCAGCACCGCCATAGGCACCGCTGCCGTAGCTCACTGTGCGCCGGCCACGACCGCTCTTGCCGCGCGGACGCCGCGCGTCGTCCCGCACGAACTTCGACTCGTCGCGAGCAATGTTGATCAGCGCCTGGTTGACCTCCGTTTTGCCCTCTCCGGGGACTTCGCGAGCGGTCGGCGCAAGATCGGCGAAGAGGTCGTAGAGCTTGCGGCCGACCAGGACGTGTTGGTACAACGGCACGGGCCGGCGTTCCGACACGACGACCGCCATGTCGCCGCGTACCTCGGACAGCCATTCGCCGAACTCCTCGGCGTTGCTCACCGTCGCCGAGAGCGCCACCAGCTGAATGGAATCCGCGAGGCCGATGATCACTTCCTCCCAGACGGCACCGCGGAAGCGGTCAGCCAAGTAGTGCACTTCGTCCAGCACCACATAACCGAGGTTTGCCAGCGTGGATGACCTCGCATAGATCATGTTCCGCAGCACCTCGGTCGTCATCACCACGATCGGCGCCTCCGAGTTGACTGACGTGTCGCCGGTCAGCAGCCCAACGCTGGCGGCGCCGTGGCGCCGTACCAAGTCGGCGTACTTCTGGTTCGAGAGCGCCTTGATCGGAGTGGTGTAGAAGCACTTGCGGCCGTTCTCGAGCGCGAGGAAGACCGCGAACTCACCCACGATCGTCTTGCCCGCCCCAGTTGGCGCTGCGACGAGCACACCCGAGCCCGCCTCGATGTGCGCACACGCGTCGCGTTGGTAGTCATCGAAGACGAACCCGTAGCCGTCGGCAAAGGCAGCAAGCAGTGGCGACGCCTGCTTCTGACGGAACAACGCGTACGCCTCGGCAGGACTCGGCGATTCGGTTTCCATCGAGGGATCGGCCATGATGCGCCCAAGTTACCCGGACACAAACACCGGCAGGGCCCGTGGCAGACAGCAGACTTGCAGCGGTGCGGCGCCGATCATCTCGCCATCGCCGAAGCCGACCAATCCTGGTCCCTCCACTGTCACCTCGCGAACCCGCAGCTGCTCGACACAGCGATCTCGTACGAACCTTCCGGAGTACATCTCGGGGAAGAGTCTCAACAGCTTGAGCCGCCCGACTGGATGGATGATGGTGATATCGAGCAGGCCGTCGTACGGCTCGGCGTTCGGGCAGATCAGCATCCCGCCGCCGTAGGAGCTGGTGTTGCCGATGGCCACCAGCATCGCCGGCAGCTCGCGCACCTCGCCGTCGAGAGTCAACCGGTACTGCAGAGGTGAGAACACCCGCAACTCCGCCATGACCGCCACCGCGTACCGCGTCGAGCCCCTCGGCCAGGGCATCTCGTTGGCCCGGCGATTCACCAGAGCATCGAAGCCGGTGGCAAGCACTGCCGCGACATAAATATCGCCAACCTGGGCAAGATCAATAGCACGGCTGTAGCCCGCGGCTATCACGGCGGCTGCTGCGACAGCATCCTGCGGGTCGAGACCAATGCCGCGGCACAGGTCATTGCCCGTGCCAGCGGGTATCAGGCCGAGCGTCGTCCGGCTGCCACCTGACAGCCGCGCCGCTGCCGAAGTGTTGACGCCGAGATGCATCATCCCGTCGCCACCCATCACCGCCAGCACGTCAACACCGTCCTGGATCGCTCTGCGAGCCATGAACCGGGCCTCGGCGAAGTCACGACTCAGCAAGATCTCCAGGTGCGCGCCCCCATCACGTAACGTGCCGGCGACCTGCGGGAGCAGTTCGAGGGCGCGACCTTTTCCGGCCGACGGGTTGACCACCAGCCTGATCTGGCGACTCACCCGGGCGGGTCGAGCTCGTCGTCGCTGCTCTGGGAGAGTTCACGCAGCGCCTGGTCCTTATCGACGCTGCCGCGGATGAGCAGATCATCGCCGGCCAGTGCGTCACGACGGGCCTTGCGGCGGTCCAAGATGTGGGCGATGACTTCTGTGGCGATGAACAGCAGAGTCATCGGCAACGCCAGGGCGAGCATGGAAAACGGATCGGTCGAGGGTGTGGCTACAGCGCCGAAGACAAAAGTGCCGAAGATCACCAAAGTTCGGTATTTCGCCAGTTGGCTGGCTTTGATCACTCCCACGATGTTCAACATCAACACCACCAGCGGTATCAGGAAGGCGATCCCGAACACCACCATGAGACGTAGCAGAAAGGAAAGGTAGGCGTTGATGTCCTGGAGGTTGGTCACACCGGCCTGGGTGAAGCTGAGCAGCACCGTAATGGCCTTGGGAAGGACGATGTAGGCGACGAATACGCCGCCAATGAACATCGGAGTGGCGACACCAATGAAGATCAATGCCCACTTCTTCTCCTTGGCCAGTAGGCCGGGCACCACGAATGCCCAGAGCTGGTACAGCCAGATGGGCGCGGTGGCGATTGCGCCGGCCAATGCGGAGACCTTCAAGGACAGTGCGAGAGGCGACGTCAGGTTGATGTTGACCAAAGTTGTGTCGGCATCCGGATGCTGGGCCTTCAGTGCGTCGATGGCCTGGAAGTACGGCCGCTGCAGGATGTCGAGCAAGTTATAGCGGAAGAACCACGCGACGATCATGCCGACGATGATCGCGAGTATCGAGATAACCAGCCGGTAGCGAAGTTCCCGCAGGTGCTCGAAGAGGGTCATGGTGCCGTCTGGTGGTGCAGGCGGCGGCTTGAGCCACTTCAAGCTGAAGTGGATGGGCCGGCCCTTGATGGTCAAAGACACGGCAGCTCACGGCGTCCTTCTCGAGCTTCGAGCGTCGGCATGCGCGAGAAGCTTCTTCAAACCAGCTCAGGCGTCGTTGCGCGTGTCGGTACCGGAGGGATCTTGGTTGGCCCGCGGCGGCTGCTGATAAGTGGCGCCGCTCGGCGGCTGCGTTGATGTGTTGGTCTGCGGCGGCTGCTGGTAGGCGGTGGAGGTCGGCGCACCTGTACCGGGTTCGGGATTGGCCAGCGGCTGCTGCTGGTTGTCGTCGGACTTGAGACCCTTGGTCTCCTCCTTGAACTCTCTGAGTGCGCGCCCTGTGCTCTTGCCCAAGCCGGCGAGACGAGCGCCGCCGAACAACAGCAACACGACGGCCAGGATGATCAACAGCTCGGGAACGCCAAGGCCAAGTACGAGCGGAGTCATGATTCCTCTTTCCTGCACCGGTTGCCAGCTTGGGGGTGCTTCGGAGTCATCCTACGTCGCGGATGCCTCGGTCAATCTCTGCAGTAATTGTGCGCTCGGCGGGCCCGTAGGACTGGAAAGCACGCTCCGGTACCTCGATCTGTGCCACTAGCTGGGCCAGCTCATTTGCCCTCACCGCCAGCATGTCGACCTCGCTCCAGACGTCGGCGGCCTTGTGGGCAAGCCACACTGAATAACAGATGAGCATCACCAGGCCCGCCAATGCGATCCCCACGAAGACGATCACCCAGATCATCACATCACCCTATCTCGCCGCGCTCAGACATAGCCGCGCGCGGTCCAGGCTCGGGACTCGATTGCGAACGGACCGGCGCCGAGGCTTTCATAGCAGCGCTCGCGCAACTCGCTCCGGCGTTCATTGTTGAGGGAGGTCAGATAGACACCGGCGGGACCAACTCCGAGGGTGAACGGCTCCCACCAGTCCTCGAAGGTGGCGTGTTCGACGGAGACCGGTAGCGCTGTTTCCTCGATGCCGCGCCAACCAGCCGTGGTACTCAACTCGGTGAGGTGGCCCTCGTGTCCACCAGCCAGGCGGGATTCGTCAGGTGCGTTGGGGTCGAGCTGGTGCACGGCATACCAGAACGGCGCCAGCGGCGTCTTCCCGCCCGCGTGGTCCCAGACGCACGCCGCAACCACGCCGCCGTCGCGTGTAACGCGTGCCATCTCAGCCAATCCGCGTACCGGATCGTGCATGAAGTGAACGACGAGCTGGGCCAGGGTCGCGTCGAACTGGCCATCGGCAAACGGCAGCTCTTCAGCTGCTGCGATGCGTACCTCGACTCCGGGATGGCGCTCGCGGGCTGCGGCGACGAATTGCTCAGTCGGATCGACTGCCGCAACGTCTGACGCCCCGAGACGGTGCACCAGCTCCGTCGTCAGTGCGCCAGGGCCACAGCCGACGTCGAGCACCCGCTGGCCAGGGGCGATTCCGGCGAAGTCCGCGAACGACGGCGCCAGCCGCACGGAGTAGCGACCCATGAAGCGGTCGTATGCGTCGGCATCGACGGCGAAGCTCACCACGGGCTCCACCCTAGGCCTCTCTCAGACGCCAGCGGTCGTACCGAGCAGTACCGCGTATTGATCAAGGGCCTCGCGCGCCGCCTCGGCAGCTGAGTCGCCTGCACCCTCGGGCGAGAGCACTCGAGCTCCGCCCTGCAGCCGTAGCAGCAGGCTGCGCAACCAGGCCGGGTCCGTGACGTGGAGCGAGACAATGAGGCCGCCGCCGGGACGAGTGGTGACCGCTTCGGTGGGGTAGTACTCCGCTATCCAGGCTGCCGAGGGCTGCACTTCGAGGGTCACCAGCGGAGCGTCTTTGAGCGCCTCGAACCACCCGGTTGACAGATCCTTGAGCTGCACCTCGTGAGGAGCCACATCCACCGACGTGACCTCGACGGCCGCGATTCGATCGAGACGGAACGTCCGCAGCGCTTTGGCGCTGTAGCACCAGGCTTCTAGATAGCCATAGCCGTCCAGCACAAAGACCCGCAAGGGGTCGACCATCCGCCTGGTTGTCTCTGCGCGGGATGCGACGTCGTAGGTGAGGTCCAGCCTCTTGCCACGCTGCAATCCGTCGTTCACGCGAGCCTGAATGTCATCCCTGGCGGCAGTGACGGCCACGGTTGCCTGATCGGTGGCCGGCATGTTTCCCGCGGCCGCCTCGAGTTTCTTCAGTGCCCGGTCGACGGCATCGCGCTTGCCGGGACCTGCGATCTCGCGCAGCGTGCGAAGCGCCAGCACCAACGCGAGCGCCTCGTCGGCGGAGAGCCGCAATGGCCGGGTCAGGTAGTCGGCGTTGCTCAGATGAATCACGCCCTCGCCGTCAACCGCATCCATGTCGATGTCGATCAGGTCGCCAGGGGTGAGGCCCGGCATGCCGCACATCCAGAGGACGCTGAGGTCCTCGCGCAGCGTCTTGAGCGTGATGCCGAACGCCGCGGCTGCGTCGGCCATGGCGACGCCGTCGTGTTCGCGTAGGTAGGGGACGAGGCTGAGCAGCCGTCGTACCTGGGCTCGGGAAGTCACGCTGCGCTCACCGATTCTGCGACGGCGGTCAGACCGCGGACCACGAGTTCCCGCAACTCGGCGGGCTCGAGAACGACAACATCGGCGGCATATTGGGTGACTTCCTCGGCAGCTGAGTGGAGATCGCCGAAACCCACCGCGTACACCGCGAAACCGGCCGGAAGTCTGACGTCGGAGGTGGCTGGTTCGCCGCGTCGAGCGAGGGCCGGCGCCTTTCCGGTACGGATGGCAAGCACCGCGGTCTCGGTAGGCTCGCGCGGGGCGAGCGAGCGCGCCAGGCTCCGCAGGTCGAGGTCCGCCGGCACCTGGTACGACCCGGCGCGGGAAACCCTCCTTGGCAGATCGGTCATCCGCGAGAGCTTGAACATCCGAGTCGCCGCCCGATCCACATCACGGCCGATGACGTACCAACGCCCCTTGAACGAGGTCAGACCCCATGGTTCGAGGGTGCGCGGGCTGCCATCGCGATAAGTAAAGCTCACCCGAGCCCGATCGAGGACGGCATTCCACAGCATCTCAAAACCCGGCTCGGATGCCCGCACGGACGGCTCCAGCGAGGCGAGCTGCGAGGCATCCGGTTCCACTCCAGCGGCGCGCAGTTTGGCGATGGCACTTCTCGTCGACTCCGCCATGTTCGCGTGCCGCCAGACTCGCGCCGCAACTCCCACCACAGCGGCTTCTTCGGCATCCAGGTCGATCGTCGGTAGCGCAAACTCCGAGGAGAGGATCCGATAGCCCGGCTCGTCATCGAAGAGCGGGTCGAAGCTGCCGACCTCGATAGGTACACCCAATGAGCGCAGCTCGTCCTTGTCGCGTTCGAAGGTGCGCTCGAACGCGGCGTCGCTGAGATTGTGGTATCCCTCGACCGCCTCGCGAATACGACTTTTGGGAAGATAGCGGCCCGACACCAGTAAGCAGATGGTGAGGTTGAGAATTCTCTCGGTCTTGCGGGGTGCCATTGCGTGCGATCACTTTCTCACCGGAGCCTCGATGAGCAGGGTAACTCAGAGGAGCAGCCGGCGCGGGCCGGTACGCGCCCAGCCCCACCGGGGAACTCCACCTCGGAAATCTGCGCACTGCGTTGCTTGCATGGCTCTTCGCCCGATCAACGGGCCGACAGTTCCTGCTGCGGATCGAGGATCTCGATGCGGCGCGGGTTCGACCTGGAATGGCGGAACAGCAGCTAGCCGACCTCACCGCCCTGGGAGTCACCTTCGAGGGCGCGCCTGTGGTGCAGTCGCAGCGGCTGGCCGCGTACCGCGAGGCATTGCGCAAGCTTGCGGATCGCACGTACGAATGCTTCTGCAGCCGCCGAGAGATCGCAGAGGCTGCGTCGGCGCCGCATGGCGGCGTGGCCCGATATCCGGGCACGTGCCGGAATCTCACCGATGCCGAGCGAGTGGATCGCAGGCGGACGCGGCAACCCGCGATCCGGCTGCGTGCCGATGGTGCCGTGCAGACCGTGCATGACCTGTTGCACGGCGATCTCGCGGCAGGGGTCGACGATGCGGTGCTTCAGCGCAACGACGGGGTCCCCGCGTACAACCTGGCGGTCGTGGTAGATGATGCGTTCTCCGGCGTTGATCAGGTGGTACGCGGTGACGACCTGCTCCCAGCGGCCGCTACTCAGGCCTTTCTCGCTGAGCTGCTGAGATATCCGCCGCCGACCTACGCGCACGTACCGCTGGCGGTGAATGCGGAAGGCCGACGGCTGGCCAAACGAGACGGCGCTGTCACGCTTCCCGATCTGGCTGCACTGGGCCTGGGGCCAGAGGCCGTGCTCGACGTGATTGCTCGGTCGCTCGACCTTGCGGTTCCCGGCGAGCGGATCACACTCGACGTCATGCTCGAACGTTTCGATCCTCGGCGGCTTCCCCGCAGCCCGTGGATGGTGAGGGGTCTAAGGTCAAGCACGTGATCATTTGGGCCGACGGGACGGTGACCGAAATACGCGGGCAATGGAAGGGTGCCGTGGAGCTCAGCGTGGCGCGTCGTGACGCGAGCCCAGCCTCTGAGGTACCTGCCCTCGCCTATACCGACCTAATGGCTGCCCCGGCTGTCGGTGATCGCGTCCTGATGAATGTCGCGGCCCTGGAACGCGGTCTCGGCACCGGTGGCTACGCCTTGGTGATCGCGGTCCTCGACGCCGAGGGCAAGGTGGCTGCCCAGCCGCCGCAACCGAGCGGGCATCTCGTGAAGGCGCGTTACCTGCCGCTGCAGGCCATGGTGGCAGGAGCCGATGAGCAGGGCTCCGCGCACCACGAACGACTGGCCGACGCCGACTCGATCGATGGAATGCCGGTTGTCGTCGCCGACTTGCATTCCGCCCTGGCGCCGGTCCTACTGGCAATCGAAAACGACCGCCCCGGGACTCGGGTTGTCTACGTCATGAGTGATCAAGGGGCGCTGCCGCTCGCCTTCTCCCGTGCCGTGGCCGAGTTGCGGGGCAGCGGCCTGCTAGCTGGAACCGTGACTGTGGGACAAGCCTTCGGTGGTGATCTTGAGGCAGTGACTCTGCACTCCGGTCTCTTGGCTGCCCGGCTCGCGCTCGACGCTGAACTCGTTGTGGTGAGCCAGGGCCCGGGAAATCTCGGCACCGGCACTCGCTGGGGCTTCTCCGGTGTCAATGCGGGAGAGGCCATCAATGCCGCTGCCGTCCTGGGCGGCCGCCCGGTCGGAACCTTGCGGATCTCGGGCGCAGATTCCAGGCAGCGGCACCGCGGAGTCTCTCATCACAGCCTGACCGCGTACGGCCGGGTTGCGCTCTGCCAGGCCGATATCGCGGTGCCCGATCTTGCCAGCGATGGCTCTCCCGCCATGACCGAGCTGGCGAGCGCCGTCGCCGCCGGGGTACGCCAGCTGTCCCGGCACCGGCTGATCATGGTCGACCTCGCCGGTCTCAGAACAGTGCTCGCGGCGTCACCGATCGAGCTTTCGAGTATGGGCCGCGGCCTCGATGCTGATCCCGGCTACTTCCTCGCCGCAGCCGCTGCCGGCCGCCACGCAACAACGCTGATCGGCTCGTCACCGAGTTCTATTGACTCTGCGTAAAGAGCAGATCGACGACCATGACCAGCGTTTCGCCCGGCTTGATCGACGGCGTTGCATTGCCATCCGGATAGCCGTCGGCAGGCGGGATGACAAGCAGCACCCGGCTACCCACCGTCTGGCCCTCGAGACCCTTGACCATTCCGGGAAGCAGCCCGGACAGCGGAGCGTTGGCGGGTTTGCCGCCGTACGACTCCTCCAACACCTTGCCATCGCTCCACCGCACCCACAGGTAGTTGAAGGTGATGGTGTCATTCGCGCCGATTTTCTTACCCTTGCCCTTGATCAGCGGCTGGACCTCGAGGGAGGTGGGCGGGGTGGACTCCGGGATGGTGATCTCGGGCTTACCACCCTTGTCGGTCACGGTCGGCAGCCCGGCCTTGGGCGGCACCGCGCTGCCCTCCGGGCCGGCCAGCTGTACGTCGACCAGATCGACAACGAAGATGAGCGTGTCGCCAACCTCGATACCCGCCTGGGGGTTGCCGCCCATGGGGTCGTAGCCGTCCTGGCCTGGCATGGCGACGAGTACGCGGCTGCCCTTGTGCTGGCCAACCAGCCCCTTGCTGAAGCCAGGAACGACCTGCGCCAAGCTGAAGGCGACCGGCTGCCCGGTGCTAAAGGACTCGTCGAATTTCTTGCCGGTCCGGCCGTTCACGCCGTAGTAGTTGACCTCGACACCCTGGCCTTCGGCGACGACCGGGCCGTTGGAGGCATCAAGCACCTTGGTCCTGGTCTTGTCAATCGCCCATGGCGAGTCCACTTTGACCTTCGGCGTCTCCCCAAAGCCGCCCGTCACCGTGACCTTGTCGAAGTTGTTCGACGCCTTGATCTGCTTGGGCTTGGGGGTCTTTGTCGGTGTCGGAGAAGGAGACGGACTGGCTGAGCTCGGCGTCGCTGCAGGAGAGGGAGAAGCAGCATCTGCGGCCGGCTTATCCTTGCTGCATCCAAACAGCAACAGCAGCGAAGCGGCTAATCCCAGGACAGCTGCCGCCCTGACCGGAGAAGAAGGCACCGATGAACCTTACAGGCTAATTGCTCGCTACCACTGCGAGGATTGTGAGTACTAGCTCGCGCATGGAGGCGATCAGGCGCTCCACCCGGTCGTCGGTGGCGACAAAGGGATCCTTGCAGAGCACCGTGCGCTGCGCCTGATCATTCAGTTTCAGATGCACCCAGTCGACGGTGTAGTCGTGACGGCCCTCCTGCGCCGCGCGAATGAAGTCGCCGCGCAGCTTGGCCCTAGTGGTCTGAGGTGGCACTGCCTTGGCACGAAAGATTGCCGGGTCGGTGGTGACCCGGGCGGCCAGGCCGCGCTGCTCGAGCAAGGAGAACACGCCGCGGGATCGTCGGATGTCGTGGTACGCCAGATCGAGCTGCGCAATCCGAGGATCGGCGAAGCCGAGTTTGTGCTTGACCGAATAGCGGTCGAGCAACTTGAGCTTGATCGCCCAGTCGATCTCGGTGTCGATCAGCGCAAGCTTGTCCTCCGCAACCGCTCGCAGCGTCCGCTCCCACAGATCCAGCACGCGATCGACGATCCGGGTACCGAGGCTCTCGCGTCGGACGAACTCCGACACCTTCTCGTAGTACTCGGTCTGCAGTTCCAGCGCCGAAATCCGCCTGCCATTGGACAGTGCGACTTTCACCTGGCCGGAACGGTCTCGGCTCATATCCCGGATAGCTCGGATGGGGTTCTCGAGAGTGAAGTCCCGCATCGGGACGCCGGCCTCGATGAGCCGCAGCACCAACTCCGCGCTGCCCACCTTCAACAGCGTGGTTGTCTCGCTCATGTTGGAGTCGCCGACGATGACGTGCAAACGTCGATAGCGCTCAGGATCGGCGTGCGGCTCATCGCGGGTATTGATGATCGGCCGGCTCCGGGTGGTCGCCGACGACACGCTTTCCCAGATGTGCTCGGCGCGCTGGCTGACGCTGTACTCCGCGCCTCGGGCAGTGTGCAGCACCTTGCCCGCACCGCAGATCAACTGCCGCGAGACCAGGAACGGCACCAATACGTCGGTGATCTTTGAGAAGTCCCCGATCCGGGAGATCAAGTAGTTCTCGTGGCAGCCATAGGAGTTGCCGTGGCTATCGGTGTTGTTCTTGAAAAGGTAGATGTCACCGGTAATGCCCTCGCTCGCCAGTCGATGCTCGGCGTCGACGATCAGGTCCTCCAGGATCCGCTCCCCGGCACGGTCGTGGTTGATGAGCTGGATGAGATCGTCACATTCGGCAGTCGCGTACTCCGGATGCGAGCCCACATCGAGGTAGATCCGGGATCCGTTGCGGAGGAAGACGTTACTGCTCCGCCCCCAGGTCACGACTCGGCGGAACAGATAACGCGCAACTTCGTCCGGAGTCAGCCGTCGCGTGCCGCCAGAGGTGCACGCGACGCCATACTCCGTCTCAAGTCCGAAAATTCTGCGGTCCACTGCCCTCCTTTGCGCTGCGCGGCCAGTCCTTCCGCCAACTCAGCCACCGGTCAGGTCCAGTAACCCGCCAAGCTCCTCGCGAGTCAACTCCCGGTACTCCCCGACCTTCAGGTTCCCGAGCCGGACCGGTCCGATCCCGATCCGCGACAGTCGCCGGACCGGATGGCCAACCGCCTCCATCGTACGGCGCACGATGCGATTCCGACCCTCTTGCAATGTGATCTTGATAAGGGTCTTGTCACCGGCAGTGGACACGATCTTGACCGATGTCGGGCGCACCGGC
Organism: uncultured Actinomycetota bacterium; assembly: GCA_963734005.1. Lineage (GTDB taxonomy): Bacteria > Actinomycetota > Actinomycetes > Propionibacteriales > Propionibacteriaceae > Microlunatus. The sequence continues at coordinate 94,309 of CAVTFS010000010.1, read as the reverse complement.
CCATCCTCGAGGGTGATGCCGTGCCGCAATCGCCGCAAAGTTGCTCGTTCACCAATCCGGCTACTTCGGCGATATATGTTTTCGGAATCTGGTACGAGGGATGCGCCAGCCTATTGGCGAACTCGCCGTCGTTGGTCAAGATCAGCAAACCCTCGCTGTCGGTGTCCAACCGGCCGACGTGAAACAGCCGCTCGTTCCTGGCTCCACCTTTCGCGATCACGTGGCGACGGTGCGACGGCCCTCGGGATCGTCCATCGTGGCAACGACACCGCGGGGCTTGTTCATTGCCAGATATCGATGCCGCCGCGGCGGCGGGATGCGGGCGCCGTCGACCCGAATCACGTCACGTTCCGGATCGACCCGTCGTCCCTGCTCGAAGACGACTTCGGAATTCACCTCGACGCGACCCTCACTGATCAAGACTTCGCAAGCGCGACGAGAGGCGATGCCGGCTTGGGCGAGGACCTTCTGCAGTCGTACGCCCTGCTGCAGGCTCGCTCACTGAGGTGGCTCGTGGACCGGAGTCGAGGTTGGCCGAGTTCCGCAGCTTCCGCCAGCTGGCCAAGCTCAGCCTCCAGTTCCTCCACCTCAGGCAGCTGCGGAGCTAGCGGCGGCAGATCATCCAGCGACTTCAAACCCATCCGTTCCAGGAAATAGCTGGTGGTAGCGAATAGCAGAGCGCCAGACTCCGGGTCATGACCCGCCTCCTCGATCAGGCCACGGGCCAGCAGCGTTCTCATCACGCCATCCACATTGACGCCCCGCACCGCCGACACCCGGCCACGAGAGATCGGCTGGGTGTAGGCGACCACCGCCAGGGTCTCCAAGGCCGCCTGCGAGAGCTTCGACTGCTGCCCCTCCACCACGTAGCGAGTGATCAGGTCCGCATACTCCTCGCGGGTGTAGTACCGCCACCCACCACCGACCTGCCGGAGCTCGAAGCCACGGCCGGTCTCGTCGTAGAAGGCCACCAATTCCGCCAAGGTCTCCGAGACGATCGATTCGGGCACGCCGACTGCTTGCGCCAGCTCGAATTCGGTTACTGGCTCGGCCGCCAGCAGCAGTAGTGCTTCCAATCCATCCGGCCACATTCGCAGAGTTGTCAGCGTCGGTGGCGGCCATAGCGACCTCAGACGCTGACAAGTCGGGGTTGTCGTCGCTCATTGATCCATCTCGGTCGTGTCGTGAGTTTCGTCGAATTCATCGGAGATCACCCATTCTGCGTCGTCGGCGCCGGCCCAACGGATGGTCAGCTCTCCCAGCGGAGTCAACTGCTCGAATGCCACCGCGCCGTCGCGAAACAACTCGAGCAGCGCCAGGAAGCGTGCCACCGTGGTCAGCATGCTCGACGAATCGCAGGTCAGCGACCGGAATGTCATGGCGCGCTGCTGCCGTAACCTCCCCACCACCACCTCTGCCTGCTCACGGACGCTGACCGCGGGTGCATGCATGTGAGCCAGCGACAACACGCTGGCCTGTTTCGGTGTCATCGCTTTTGCGGCCATTGCAGCGGGCCGTGAAGGGCTGATCGAGATCCTCACCTCAGGCATCAACCGGGCGAAGCGCGGCTCCATCCCGACCTCACGGGGATACCGGCGCCCTTGCGCCTGCAGAGTCGCGGCGAGATAGGCGGCCACGCGCTGGAACGCCCGGTACTGCAGCAACCGAGCGAACAACAAATCGCGTGCCTCCAGCAACGCCAGATCCTCCGGATCTTCCACCTCGCCGGAAGGTATGAGTCTGGCCGCCTTGAGATCCAGAAGTGTGGCGGCCACCACCATGAATTGGCTTGTCTGATCCAGATCCCAGGAATCGCTCCGCCGCCTTGATATAGGCGATGAACTCGTCGGTCACCTGGGACAGCGCGACTTCGGTGATGTCCAGCTTGTGCCGCGAGATCAGCTGCAGCAGCAGGTCGAAGGGACCGTCGAAGTTGTCCAGATGGACCTCGAAACCTGCTTCCCGCTCTGCCTCCGCCGACAAAGAGAGAGTCACGACCTAGACAGCCTGCGGACCAGCTCGGAGTCGCCGCCGCTTGCCTCAAGATCAGCAAGCATCGCCGCGATCGCCTCTCGGACGATGCGCCCACGGTCGACTGCCATGCCGTATTGAGCACGCAGGGTCAGCCTCGCCTGCTCGAGCGCCAACAGTTCCTCGGCGCTGATATAGACGGTGATCTTCTCCTCGTGACGGATCCGGCCCGAGCCACTCCGGTCGACCGGCTCCGTTGGGTACGACGGCTGCAGCCAGGCCCACGCCTACCTGACCCGACATCGGGCGAGCACCTCACGAGCCAGGCTGCGGTACGACTCCGCCCCTGGCGATGTCGGGGCGTAGGTGGTGATCGGCTCCCCCGCAACTGTTGTCTCGGGGAACTTCACGGTGCGGCGAATCACCGTTGGAAGACCTGCTCACCGAACGCCTCGACGACTCGCTCGAGGACCTCGCGACTGTGCAGTGTGCGCGGGTCGTACATCGTGCCGAGAATCCCCAAGATCTCCAGCCGCGGGTTGAGCCGGTCCTGCACCTTGGCGATCGTGTCGGTCAGCAAGGCGATCCCGCGCAGTGCAAAGAACTCCGTCTCCAGCGGCATGATCACGCGATCGGCTGCGGTCAGCGCGTTGATGGTCAAGAGGCCGAGTGAGGGCGCACAGTCGATCAGGATCACGTCGTACCGGCTCCTGACGGACTCCAATAAGCGCATCAAGGTCTGCTCTCGGGCGACCTCCGAGACCAGCTGAATCTCCGCAGCGGACAAGTCGATGTTGCTCGGCAAGATGTCCAGTCCGGGAACGTTGGTTTCGCCGATCACCTCGTCGATGGAGTGGTCCCGGCTCATCAGCAGGTTGTAGATGCTCAAGGACAGAGTGTGGGGATTGACGCCCAGACCGACCGAGAGCGACCCCTGAGGGTCGAAGTCAACCAGGAGCACCCGCCGGTCGTACTCTGCCAGCGCGGCACCGAGGTTGATGGTCGTGGTGGTCTTGCCTACGCCGCCCTTCTGATTACACATCGCGATGATGAGGGCGGGTCCATGCTCGGTCAGTGGCGGCGGCGTCGGTAGCTCGGGCCATGGCCGTCCCGTCGGGCCGATGAGCGGCTCGCGTTCGACCGGCTGCGCTACGCCGTTTGGTGGAGCAGGCACCACGTATTCCTGATCCACACCTGGCCTGCTGGTCCGCTAGCAGCGACTCCAGGTCACTTGTGTCGAGATGGTGTTCATCGGTGAGGTCGGCCACTACGCTGTGCGAGGATGCCACAGCGTTGGGCCCAGCATGATCGGGGGCCGATAGCTTCGGCCGGGCCTCGCCGCCCCCGTGGAGTTCCTGCACTCGCTGCCTCCTCCGAACAACTTTGTCGACACGACACTAATACGCGCGAGGGTGTGAAGTGAGGAAGACTTCCCGTAAGTGCTCGATGGTTACCAGTGTGTAGATCTGCGTCGTGGTGACCGACGCGTGGCCCAGCAGCTCCTGTACGACGCGGACGTCAGCTCCACCATCCAGCAGATGCGTCGCGTACGAGTGCCGCAACGTGTGCGGCGATACGTCGGTTGTGATGCCGGCCTTCTCGGCGACCGACCGCATGATTGCCCAGGCGCTCTGCCTCGACAGCCGGCCGCCGCGGGTGTTGATGAACAGAGCCGGATTGCCGCGACCACGTGCGGCGAGTACGGGCCGACCGCGCACCAGGTATGCATCCAGCGCTGCGCGGGCGTACGAGCCGACCGGCACGATGCGTTCCTTGTCTCCCTTGCCGAATAATCCGCAGCCCGGGTACCCGCTCGCTCGCTCCCGCCCGCACCAGCCGGTCGACGTCGTCCACGTCGAGTGCGACCGCCTCGGAGATCCGCAGTGCCTGTGCCGTAGAGCAACTCCAGCAGCGCCGCGTCACGAAGGCCAACCTCGGTGTCGGTTGCCGGCACCGTCGAGCATGGCCTGCACCTGCTCCAGGCTCAGCGCTTTCGGCAGCCGTCGAGGCGGCTTCGGCGGCCGGATGCTCCGCGCGGGATCCTCAGCGGTCAGCCCCTCGGCGACGGCGAATCGGTGCAGGCTGCGTACCGCGATCACGGCTCGAGCCACACTCGCGCTCGCCAGCGGTGGCTCGACCCAACCCTCACCGTCCGGCGCGGCTATGCCCTCACGCAATCGTGCCGCGTAGTTGCCGATCATTGCGCTGGTTACCTGTGACGGGTCTGTGACGCCCAGCTCGGCCAGATAGTCGACGTAGCGGTGCAGGTCGCGACCGTATGCCGCGACGGTGTGCCGGAGACATGCCTCGCTCGACGGTCAGATGGTCGAGGTAGGTCTGGATCGAGCCCCACCACCGTGGGGGCCTCAGCCGAGGACGTCGGCCAGCTCCCGATGCTCGCAGCCCGTGCGCCTGAGCGACTGGGCCGTTGGTGATGCTTGCCGTCGTAGGTGTTCAGTCCCAGCGCCAGCGCGGATCGGCCTTGCAGTGCCTCCGCCAGCCGTGTCGGCCAGGCTGAGCGCGTACGGCAACGTGACGTTGGTCAGCGCGTAGGTCGAGGTGTTCGGCACCGCCCCCGGCATATTGGCCACGCAGTAGAACACCGAGTCGTGCACTCGGTACGTCGGCTCAGCGTGAGTGGTCGGCCGGCTGTCCTCGAAGCAACCGCCCTGGTCGATCGCGATGTCGACCAGAACGCTGCCGACGCGCATCCGCGAGACCAGTTCGTTGCTGATCAAAGTCGGCGCCTTTGCCCCGGGCACCAGCACCGCACCGATCACCAGGTCGGCGTCCAGCACCGCGCGCTCGACCTCGTACGCGTTGGAGGCGACGGTCTGCAGGTGTCCTTGGTAGATCCGGTCCGCCTCGCGCAGCTTGTCGATATTGCGGTCCAGCAGCAGCACCTCGGCCTGCATGCCGAGCGCGATTGCCGCGGCGTTCATGCCCGATACGCCCGCACCGATCACCACCACCTTGGCGGCGTACACGCCAGAGACGCCGCCCATCAGGGTGCCACGGCCGCCGCCCTGCCGCATCAGGTGGTAGGCCCCGACCTGCGGCGCAAGCCGGCCGGCCACCTCGCTCATCGGCGCCAGCAGCGGCAGGGCGCCGTTGCTCAGCTGCACTGTCTCGTACGCGATGCCGGTGACTTTCCGCTCCAGCAGTGCCCTGGTGCAGTCCCGGCTGGCTGCCAGATGAAGGTAGGTGAACAGCACCTGACCGGGCTGCATGCAGTCGTACTCGATCGCGATCGGCTCCTTGACCTTCAAGATCAGTTCCGCGTCCTGCCAGACGTCTTCGTGGCTGGAGGCGATCTTGGCTCCGGCAGCGGCGAACTCGTCGTCGGTGATCGATGAGCCCAGTCCCGGCCCCGGCCTGGACGAGTACCTCGTGGCCGTACCTGGTGAGCTCGTTGCACCCCGGCGGGCGTGATGGCGACCCGATACTCGTGGTTCTTGACCTCGGTGGGTACGCCGACTCTCATGGATCCTCCTGGACCTGGGCCGTCAACCTGATCATGCCACGCAGCACCGAGCAGAGGCTCGGCTACCGAGGGGACACGGTCATGGGAACCAGCGTCAGCCAGTGCGCAACCACCTCCGCGTGACTGGACCCAGGAGCTACGCCGCGCTCCCGGACCTAGCTCAATGGTCCTGATCGCCTCATGGGCAGGCCAGGCGGCATCTGCGGGGCGGAGACTCGCGAAACCGTCCCGCTGCTGCGCGGTCCAGGCAGCGAGCACCCCTGAAACAAGCGGTCGGGTTGTGCAAGCGGCCATCGAGGACCGCATCGACCAGGTCGTCCAAGGATGCCCAGACGACGTCCATGTGCGCCTCCTCGCCCTCGCGGGTGAAACCGTCCGGACCATCGACCGCCTCCAGGTCGCGCGCGAGATAGATGCGCAGTGACTCGCCGAGAATTCCCGGCGTGGTGAACAGGTCGACCAGCACGGCCCAGCTTCCGGCAGCCAGCCCTGCCTCCTCCGCCAGCTCACGCTGAATGGCCGGTAGGTAGTCCTCGCCGCCGACATCCAGAAGTCCCGCGGGCGGCTCGATCAGCCGGTGGCGTACCGGATGCCGATACTGCCGGACCAACGCCACCCGGTCATGATCATCGAGGGCGATCACCCCGACTGCTCCGGGGTGCTCGAGATACTCGCGCGTGATCAGGTTGCCGTCCGGCATCCTCACCTGATCTTGCACATAGCTGGTGATGGCGCCCTCGGCCAGCACGGTCGACGAGTCGACCGGCCAGGCGAGCGGCGTATCGACCAGCTCGTCCGGACCGAGAATGATCATCGATGATCGTTGTCCACCGGAAGCCGGGTGGCCAGCTTCCGGTCCAGCGCCGCCTCGACGAGACCGACGAAGAGCGGGTGCGGCCGGGTAGGCCGCGATTTGAGTTCTGGATGCGCCTGGGTGGCGACGAAGTAGGGATGGATCTCGCTCGGCAACTCGATGAACTCCACCAGCTTGGAGTCCGGTGACGTGCCACTGATCACCAGACCGGCATCCTCGAGGCGCGCCCGGTAGGCGTTGTTGACCTCGTAGCGATGGCGATGCCGCTCCTCGACATGGGCTTGGCCGTAGCGCTTGGCGACAATCGAGCCAGGCAGCAGTTCGGCCGGGTAGGAGCCCAGCCGCATGGATCCGCCGAGGTCGCCACCGCCTTCCAGGATCGCGACCTGCTCGGCCATCGTCGCGATCACCGGGTGCGGTGTATCGGGCGCGAACTCGCTGCTGTCGGCTCCATCCAGACCTGCCATGTTGCGCGCGACCTCGATCACCATGCACTGCAGGCCCAGGCAGAGTCCCAAGATCGGGATCTGGTTCTCGCGGGCGTAGCGGACGGCGCCGACCTTTCCCTCCACGCCGCGGATCCCGAACCCACCCGGGATGACGACGCCATCGACCTCGCTCAGCACCCTGGCCGCGCCCTCCCGCGTCTGGCAGTCGTCCGAGGGCACCCAGCGAATCACGACCCTTGCATGGTTCGCGAAGCCGCCGGCCCGCAGCGCTTCACAGACCGAGAGGTAGGCATCATGAAGATCGACGTACTTGCCGACGAGTGCGACCGTCACCTCCTCCTTCGGGTGATGCACGCGATCAAGCAGGTCGTTCCAGCGCGTCCAGTCCACGTCGCGGAATCGCAGATCGAGCCGGCGTACCACGTACGCGTCCAGCCCTTCGGAGTGCAGCACTTTCGGGATGTCATAGATGCTCGGCGCATCGATCGCGGCCACCACGGCCGATTCGTCGACGTCACACATCAACGAGATCTTGCGTTTCACCGAGTCCGGGATGTCCCGGTCGGAGCGGCACACCACGGCATCTGGCTGAATACCGACCTGGCGCAGCGCAGCTACCGAGTGCTGGGTCGGCTTGGTCTTCAGCTCACCGCTGGGACCGATGTAGGGCACCAGCGAGACGTGCAGGAAGAAGACGTTCTCCCGGCCGACGTCGTGCCGCAGCTGACGCGCCGCCTCCAAGAACGGCAAGGATTCGATGTCGCCGACAGTGCCACCGATCTCGTGGATGACCACGTCGATGTCCGGCCCTCCCATCGCCATCATCGATTCCTTGATCTCGTTCGTGATGTGCGGGATCACCTGCACCGTGTCACCGAGATAGTCGCCACGCCGTTCCTTGGCGATCACCGAGGAGTAGACCTTGCCGGTGGTGATGTTGGCCTCCCCCGACAGGTTGACGTTCAGGAAGCGCTCGTAGTGACCGACGTCGAGATCGGTCTCCGCGCCATCCTCGGTAACGAAGACCTCGCCGTGCTGAAACGGGTTCATGGTGCCGGGATCGACGTTCAGATAGGGGTCGAGCTTCTGCATGGAGACACGGAGCCTACGGGCGACGAGGAGGTTGCCGAGGCTGGAAGCGGTGAGGCCTTTGCCGAGTGAGGAGGCGACGCCTCCGGTCACGAAGAGATGCTTGGTCAATGTGCCGCGATATCCCACGGGCCTCCAGCTTACGTCGTAGCGCGCTATCGCACGGTGAACCCGCCGGAGTCGTTCCAGAAGCCCTTGTAGCGTCGATCCCGAGTGACGTCGTTGTACACCGCGACCAGGTCATTCACGACATCGTCCTCGTCGGGCCAGGTGGCAGACTGACGCAGTCCTGCCTCCCTCAGGCGGCGCCGCTGGTCCGGGTTGTCGGCAAGAGCGACTAGCTGCCGCGCGGCCTCCTCGACATCTCCCGGGCGGGACCAGCAGAGCCGCCGAATCGACCAGCTCCTCGATCCCACCCACTCGCGTGCTGACCAGCGGCACGCCGGCCAGCAGAGCCTCCTGAGCTACCAGCGCGCGCGCTTCCCAGGTGGAGGTCAGCAGCGCGAGGTCAGCCGCACCGAACAGCGAACCGATGTCATCGCTGCGTCCCAGCAATCGCACCTGCAGGCGCTCATCAGCGATGCGGCGCTGCAGCGTCTCCTCCTCCGGCCCATCGCCGACCACGACAAACCGAAGATCAGGCCTATGCCGTACGGCCGCGGCGATGTCGAGCACCATGCCCAGGTTCTTCTGCGGGGCCAGCCGGCTGACCGTCAGGATGACCGTGTCGTGAGAGTCCGCACCGAGTGCCCGTCGCTGCGCGTCGCGGCTGATCCTTGCCGGCGGCAGCAGCGGTGCCGCGATCGGCGACAGCCGGGCGTTCCGGGCTCCGAGACGTCTGGCCTGAGCGACAAGATCGCTGCTCGCCGCCAGCGTCAGATCCGCTCCCATGGCCACCGCTCGTTGCATCTGCCGCACTGCTGCCGGCGCGAGCCCATCGCCCAAGACCGCGTTGTGCCATGTGACAACAAGGGGCACGCTGAACATCCAAGCGATGGGGAGTCCCAGCCAACCTGCCTTCAGCCCGTGTGCGTGCACCAGATCGGCGCCAACGAATCGGCGCATGCTGGTCAGCGGCCAGACATCAAGACCAAGCTCTTTGAATCCCTGGACCTCGGCCGTGGCCTTCGGACAGAACACCCGGATCTGGTGGCCGCGCTGCTCCAGCCGTGGGGCGATGCTCGCCACGTGACGCCCGATGCCTCCGGTACTGGCGGTCAATAGCTGAGCGATCTTCACGGCGAGCCCACCTCTGCCGACGGCGTTCGCCGTCGCAGCGCCCACATCTGGGCCAGTAGGGAGGGTGCAAGAAGTCGCAGCATCGCTGTGAACACTAGGACACAGACCAAGGCCACGGCGCAGGCACCGAGCACCGCTGCCACAATGCCGACCTCAGCCAGCAGCTGCGAGCCGGCCGCGCCCACGCCGCCCGCCAGCACAGCGGCCGCCAGGCCGACCCACATCGGTCGTGCCAACCCGACACCGGGCATCCCAGACCGCCGCAGCAGCAGCCACCCCACAGCCGCGCCCAGGACCATTCCCAGCGAGACACTCGCCGCCAGCGCCGGGACCAGCCACGCAGCGGGAACCACCAGGCGCAGCACAGCCACGCAGATGATCACTGCGGCCCAGGCGCTCGCGTTGGCTACGCCCGACGCCGTGCCTAGGTGCTGGGCGAGCAAGGTGCGCGAGGACAGGCCAAGCAGGGTGAACCCGACAACCGCTGGCGCGAACGCAACAATCGGCCAGGCCAGCGCATCCGTACGCTCGGAGCCAGGGCCGAGCACAAACACCCGCGCCACGGGGACAGCGGTCGCCACCAGCAGGGCAGCGCCCAGCCAGGCCATCACAACCGTGGCCGGGCCGGTCTCAGAGAGCACCTGGCCGACGTCGGCTCGGCCCTTCTCGGCAGCATCGGCCAGCCGCGGGAAGCTCAATTGCAGCAGCGGGGCGGCCAGCACGGCGTACGGGAGCAGGTAGATGGCGTTTGCCCATGTGAACCGGGTCAAAGCGCCTTGATCACCGGTCTGCTGAGCTGACCAGTTGATCAACAACACGCTGAGCTGTTGCAAGATCAGCCCGGCGATGCCGGCCGCGGCGATCGTGATGATCACCGATCGATCACCCTCGGCAAACCGCAGCCGGGGCCGGAGCCGCAGCCCCACCGCGCCAAGAGGCACCAACGTACAGACGGCCAAGGCGAACACACCCAATGTCGTGCCCCAGCCCAGCGCGGCGAGCGCCTGGCCGGTCAGTTCGGTTGGGTTGTCGTTGGCTGAAGGAGCCGCGAGCGCGGCATAGCTGAGGTAGGCGATGATCACGACCACGCTTGACAGCAGCGGCGCCGCCGCCGCCGCCAGGAACCGATGATGGGCCTGCAGCACGCCTGCGCTCACCACCGCCAAGCCGTACAACCACACCTGCGGCGCGAACATGACGACAAGTGAAGCCAGGGTGTCCGCGCTGCCGGCGCAGTCCGCCTTGGCGAATACGGCGGCGAACGCCCTTGCGCCCACCAGCACCGCGAGCCCGGCTGGCGTCAGCACCAGCAAGGTCCAGGTGATCAGCGCCGATGTTGTGCGTGATGCCTGTTCCCCGCGGCCCGCTCCGATATGCCGAGCGACCACCGGAACCACGACGCCAGCGAGGACGCCGCCGGCCACGATTTCGAACAGCACATTCGGCAGGCTGTTGGCAGCGTTGTAGGTGTCGCCGAGGCAGGTGTCCCCGACGGTCTTGGAGAAGACCAGTGACCGGCCGAAGCCGACGAGCCGCGACGCGAGTGTGAGCCCTGCGACGCCCGCGGCGACCGAAGCGAGTCCGGCTCTCACGCTGGCTGGTTGGTCGACACGGACGGTACGGGGACAGGGCGCCCGAGCTGATCCAGCTCGCGCAGCAGCGGCGTGCGCTCAATGACGGCGGTGAAGCTCACTCGCTCGCTGATCAGGTTGAGCGCCGTCGACCAAGACAAAGGCGACCAGCCGGTACCGCCGCGACAAGGCCCTGGGCGGCGGCAGTACCGACCGCGGCACCGAGGGCATTGGCGCCGCAGTCACCGAGCATTGATTGGGCTGCCAAATCGGTCGGCAGGCTGCCCGCCGCCGCTCCGACTGCCGGCGCTGCGCCGAAGCCGACCAGGCCCGATCCGAGCAGCACGATCGCTTTCGCCGCTCGGCCCGGCCGCAGGTCGAGCAGATTGATGAGGTTGGCCGTTGCCGCGATGAGTCCGGTGTCGAGCAGGCCGTCCAGCGCACGGCACAGCGGTTTTGGACAGCCAGGCCGCGAGCGCTGGACCAAGGCTGCGGCCGCGGCCGCGCTGAGACCCACTCCAAGAACCTTGATCGTTCCGCTGGTCAGCTCACCTGAACGCAGCGCGCGCAGGTGACCGCGAAAGCCCTTGGCTTGGGTGGCTCCATAGAGGTCGTCGTACGCACCTACCACTCCAGATCCGAGACTGGCAACAGCCACCGGCAGGCTTCGCTGACCTGAACGGTCGAGCAATCGATCGACACCGGCGCCGGCCAGCAGTGCAGCTACCGCGATCGGGCCCTCTGCGAGCGTGACGCTCACCCCGGCGTGGTTGGTCCGCATCCAACGCGACTTCGGCCCGGTGCTCTCAGGACCCTCAATATTCTGCCGGTCCAGAGACTGGACCGCTCGCCGGTTGGCGAGCGCCGCCACCAAGGCCGCAGCAACCCCTGAGGCCGCGCAGGCCAGCAGTCCGACGCTTCACTAGCGCACCGGCAGCTCGGGGAGCGGCGCGTCCGCCTTCGCCAGCGCACCATAGTGCTGACTTGGATGGCCGAGCAGTCGCTCCTTGCCTGCCAGTACCACGGTGGTCACGCCACTGCTGAGATCGGCCACGTCCACAGTGCTGAGGCTATCCACCGCGGTCGGATCCGACCGCGCCGCCAGCACATCAGTGCCCTCGATGTCCTCGCTGTTCGGGCCGGCCAGCACGACGCCAGCCCTTGTCGTCAGGCCCACATCAAACTGAACGTGAGCTGTCAGCTCTTCTGGGGTTGGCCGCGGATCCGATGCCGGGGCCGCGACCACGACGATCAGCTGGGCTTGAGCTGCCGACTCCTTGCTGATGGTGACCAAGCCACGTTTCTCCAGCGACTCCCCGACGGCGATTGCCAGCGCGTCTCGATCTTCCACCTCCTTGGACCCGATGGACCTGCCGACGGCGACGCCAAGCCTGGTTGCAGCCGACATGGTGTCGTTGAGTCCGAGGGGCCCGAAGTAGTTCCCCAGCGCGTCGGTGACATCCTCGGCGTTTGCTGCGTCGAAGGCTTCGGCATTGACCTTGACGTCGCGTACCACAGTGCCGCCCGCTACGACCACGGCATTCGAAATGGACCGCACCACGCTCGCCGGGGCATCTGGCATGGCGACCATCGCAACCCGCTGCCCGTTCAGCACACCGGCAGTGACAGCCTCGCCCACCTGCTCGTCATAGGCGTTGCGGTAGTTGTCGAGCGCCTTGCGCCGATCAAGCTCGGCACGCAGATCTGTTACCTGTTTGCGATCCTGCGCTGCCTGCTGAAGCAGGCCCTGATCGACTGACGGGCTGAGTGAGACACCAACTGCGATGCCTACGGACAAAGCAATGAAGACCGCCATCAACGACACGATGTGGTAGCGGAAGTTGATCAAGTGAAGAGTTCCTTTATCCAATAGAGCAGGTCGCGGATCCGCGCCACGATGACATTGCCGAAGGCCCAGCCCACATCGGTGAACAGCAGCGCTGTGATCAGCGCCACAATGCCGGAGAGTACGAAACAGCATCAGATGCCAGGTCTTGATCTGGCTGCGGTAGATCCGGGATACACCCTTGGCGTCAACCAGCTTGGGGCCCACGCGCAGTCGGGTCAGGAACGTGGAGGCCATTCCGGCTCGACCCTTGTCCAAGAACTCCACCAAGGAAGCGTGGGTGCCGACGGCGACGATCAAGCTGGCTCCCTTGGAGTCAGCGAGCAGCATGGCAGCGTCCTCGCTGGTGCCGAGCGCTGGAAAGACGACGGCCTGCAGTCCCAGTTTCTCGATCCGCTCGAGCCCAGGCGCGCGACCGTCGTGGTAGGCATGCACGACCAGCTCCGCACCGCACCGCAGGGTGTCGTCGGAACATGAATCCATGTCGCCGATGATCATGTCGGGCTGGTAGCCGGCCTCGATCAGTGCATCGGCCCCGCCGTCGACCCCCATCAACAGAGGTCGGTACTCCGAGATGTAAGGCCGGAGCGCAGCCAGATCACTGCGATAGTCGTAGCCGCGCACCACAATCAACACGTGCCGACCCTCGATCTCGGTCGCCACCTCAGGTACGCCGACACCCTCGAGTAGCAGCTCCTTTTCCACCCGCAGGTAGGTCATGGTGTTCTCGGCGAACGCCTCGATCTGATCCGACAGACCGGTCCGGGCATATTCGAGGTGGTCCTCCAGGATTTCGGTGGTGTAGACGGTTCCCTCGGCTACCACCGTGCCTGTCGAGTTGACCAACTTGCCGCCATCCAGCGTCAGCCATTCACCTTCGTGAACCCGGGCAAAGACGTGGTCGCCCACATTGTCGATGAGCGGGATCCCGGCCTCCATCAAGATCCCGGGTCCGAGGTTGGGGTAGCGGCCTGAGACCGAGGACACCGCATTCACCACTGCCGCGACATCGGCCTCGACCAGGGCTTCGGCGCTGACGCGATCAAGGTCGCTGTGGTGGATGATCGCGATCTCGCCAGGGTGCAGCCGTTTGGTGAGGTTCTTGGTACGCCGATCCAGCCGGGCAACACCGCCGGCCTGGGTCGATGTTCCGCGTTTGCGTAGCAGGGTGGGAAGTCGCATCTCGGGGTCAATCCTCCCACCCGTGCTACATGGGTTCAGCCACCGCCGTCGCGTCTGAGCCGGTAGCCGAGTCCACGCACGGTCTCCAGCGACCGTAGGCCGAACGGGCGGTCGATCTTTTCGCGGAGATAGCGGATGTAGACCTCGATCACATTGGATCGGTACTCATGCCCGATGTCCCAGGCCGCATCGAGCAATTGACTGTGACCGAGTACCTGGCCAGGGCAGCGCATGAACACCTCGAGCAACGCGAACTCGCGGGTGGACAGCCGAATCTCCTGGTTGCCGCGCCAGACCTGCGCCGAGGCCGGGTCGAGTCGCAGCGAGCCCACCTTGATGACTACCGGATGCTCAGCTGGGTCGTGGTGCGATAGAGCGCGCAGCCGAGCAAGCAATTCACCGAAGGCAAAAGGCTTGGCAAGGTAGTCGTCAGCGCCTGCATTGAGCCCTCGAATCCGCTCATCTGTGGCGCGCGCGAGCGGTGAGCATGATGATCGGCGTCCAGTCACCATTGCTGCGAAGCCGGCGACAGGTTACGAAACCGTCCGCGTCGGGCAGTGTGACGTCCAGCACGATGACGTCGTACGGGGTGTCCGCCAGCATGGCGCAGGCCCCACTTGACGTGCTTGCGATGTCCCCTGTCACGTTGACAGTGCGCAGCGAACGCCTGATAGCGGCCGCCATCCGTACGTCATCCGCAACGACGAGGACCCGCATACCCGGACGGTACGCAGGCTCGCATGAGAGCCTTATGAGATTGCGCCCTGAGGCGGCGCTCCGCATCGCGCTCGGACCCGTGTCGTCCCTCGCAGCCCCTCGCCACCAATGCCGATGCTCAGAGCGAGGTCTGCTCATCGATCCTCCATTCATCGGGAGCGCGATTCCCGACGTCCGCGCCGCGGCAGCAACCTCGACCAATTCACCGGCGTGGGCCAGGGCCGACTCGGTCGTCTCCAAACCAGCCATCATCCGGGCCAGCTCAACAGCCCGGTCCTCGTCAGCCACCTGGACCACACCGCTCGTGGTGACCTGCCCGTCGTCGGACTTCACCACCACGTAGTGCCGATCCGCGAAAGCGGCGACCTGCGCGAGGTGGGTGACGACGACGACCTGAGTGTGCTGTGACAACCGCGCGAGCCGGCGGCCCACCTCGACGGCAACCTTGCCGCCGACGCCAGCATCGATCTCGTCGAAGACCAGAGTGATGGCCTCGCGATCAGCCGCAAGCACCACCTCCAACGCCAGCCGAACTCGTGACAGCTCCCCACCCGATGCGACTCGGCCCAAGCTGCGCAACTCGCTGCCCGGGTTGGCGGCAAACATCAGATCCACTCGGTCCGCCCCTGTCGGGCCGAGGTCGCCACTGGCGACCTCGAAGCTCAGCCGCGCGTGCGGCATCGCCAGTGCGGCGAGCTCGACGAGCACCAATTCGCTGAATCTGGCGGCTGCGCCGTGCCGGGCGACGCTGATCTGAGCGGCCAAGGATCTCAGCTCGGCGCCCAAGCCTTCGAGCCGCTCTTCCAAGGTGGCGATGCGCTCGTCGCCCTGTTCGAGCTCGGTGAGTCGGACAGCCGACTCCGCAGCCCACTGCAGGACCTCGTCACATGTGGTGCCGTACTTGCGGGTGAGCGTACTGAGCTGAGCCCGGCGTTCGGCGATCTGCTCCAGGCGCCCTGGCTGGCTGTCCAAACCCTCCAGATATCGCACCAGATCGGCCGTCAGATCGGTGAGCTGGTAGCTCGCCTCCGCCAGCCGAGCACCGAGCGGCGCAGCGGAAACGTCTCGGGCGACTGCTGACTCAAATCCCTTGCGCGCCGCGTACAGCATCGCCAGCGCACCCCCAGCCTCGTCGTCGGGACCGGCGAGAGCGTGGACAGCCGACTGAGCCGACTCACGCAGATCATCTGCGGACTGCAGCCGGATCGCCTCTGCCGCCAGCGCGACATCCTCCCCCGGGCTGGGTCCGATTCGCTCGATCTCTTCCAGACCGAAGCGCAGCAGATCGATCTCGCGGGCGCGGCGTTGGGCTTCGGCCCGAAGTTGAGCCAGCTCCGTTCGGGCAGCGCGATCCTCCGACCAGAGATCTGAATACCGGGCGAGCGGTTCGAGTACCGCAGCGCCGGCAAACCGATCCAGCAGCTGCCGCTGTCGCTCGGCCTCGGTGAGCCGTTCCTGCTCCGCCTGACCGTAGATCCTGACCAGCTCGGCGGTCAGCTCCGCACAGACACCGGCCGGAAGCTGAGCACCGCCCAAGTAGGCACGGGAACGCCCGGCCGCTGTTACATGACGTGCCACGATCAGCTCGTCGTCGTCCAGCTCTCCGCCCACCTCGCTCACCCGCTCCAGCAGCTCAGGATTTTCGATCTTGAACCGGCCCTCCACGCGGGCACGTTCTGACCCCCCGCGAACCGAGCGCGGATCTGCCCGGCCGCCGAGCAGCAAACCGAGCCCGCTGACCACCATCGTCTTTCCCGCACCGGTCTCTCCGGTGACGACGGTCAGGCCGGGATGCAGACCGATCGTCGCGTCCTTGATCACACCCAGGTCTGCGATCCGAAGCTCGCTGATCATGCAGGAGTGTCGATCATGGTGATAGCTGGATCGGCCGACCCTCGCCAGCCCTCCACCCTGAGACCGAACTTCTGGACCAATCGGTCGGTGAAGGGCGCCTGCGACAGGCGGGCCAATCGCAGCCGCTGCTTTCCTCGGGTCACCTCGATCTCCATGCCTGCATGCAATTCGACCGAACGGCGCCCGTCGCACCAGACCACCCCGTGCGTCGGAGACACGTCGAGAATCTCGACCACCACGGTCGAGGTAGGGCTGAGCACCAACGGCCGCGCAAAGAGCGCATGCGCGCTGAGCGGTACCACGAGGAGTGCATCGACTCCCGGCCACATCACCGGTCCACCGGCCGAGAAGGCGTACGCAGTCGAGCCGGTGGGGGTTGAAACGAGCATCCCGTCGCAGGCCCAGCGGGAAAGCGGCCGGCCATCCACCTCCACCAGCACTTCGAGCATCCGCTCCCGTGCGGCCTTCTCGATCGAAACCTCGTTGATGGCGTAGGAAGACCACTCCGACTTGAAGGTCTTGGAATCACGGAGCGTGACGTCAATGGTGAAGCGTTCCTCGACGGTGTAGGAGCGGTCAACGACATGCGCGACGATGGTGTCGATCTCTGACGACTCCGCCTCCGCCAGAAACCCGACATGTCCCAGATTGACCCCGAGGAGCGGAATCTCGCTGGCCACCACCCATTCAGCGCCGCGCAGGATCGTGCCATCGCCGCCCAGCACCACCATCAGCTCAATCCCGTCCTCGGGCCTGACTGGCTTCGCGAGTGGGATCATGGCGCTAGCAAGCCGGGGGTCGAGTGCGGCTATGTCATTGGCTGGTAGCGCGGAGACGATGCCTGCCGTGTGAAGGCCCTCCACCAAACGGGTTGCGGCTTCGACTGCGGCAGGCCGGCCCATGTGGGTCAGCACTGCGACGCGGCGGGCGGTACCTGAGCGCGGGTCGATCGGCTGGCCATCCCTTTCGGCTGAGGCCTTGGTCACCTGCCACAGCCTATGTGTTGACGATCGCAGTCAGATCGAGGTCCGGCACAGATTCGGTTCGCCGCAGCAGAACGAAGAACTCGCGGTTGCCAGAGGCACCCGGCAGTCGGCTCGGGACCGCAGCCACGCCGCGCCAGCCATACTCACCAGCGGCGTTGATCACGCCGGAGATTGCCCGCACGTGATCCGCTGGCTCGCGCACCACGCCGCCCTTGCCCAAGAGCTCCCGCCCTACCTCGAACTGTGGCTTGACGAGCAACAACAGCCAGCCGTCATCTCGAGTCACCGAGACCATTGGTCCCATCAGCAATCTCAGTGAGATGAAAGAGACGTCGGCGACTACCAGATCGACGGGAAAACCTCCGACATCGTCGAGCCGAAGGTCTCGGAGATTCGTTCGTTCCCGCACCCGAACCCGGGGGTCGGCTCGCAGCGCTGGCGCCAGCTGATCGCTGCCAACGTCCACGGCGAACACCTCCTGGCAGCCGCGTGCCAACAGAACCTCCGTGAAGCCTCCTGTGGAGGCGCCGGCATCCAGGGCTCGTCCAGCAACGCTGAGCTCGAGGTCATCGAGCGCACCAATGAGCTTGTGCGCACCACGCGAGACGTAGCGATCATCCGGAGCATCAATCGCGGCGGATGCGACTACCTGCTCTCCGGCCCGCCGGACAATCGAGCCGTCGACCAAGATCTGACCGGCGTTGATCATGGCCCGGGCATGAGAACGGGAGCGGGCCAGCCCGCGCCTGACCAGCTCAAGATCAAGGCGCTCAGTCACGAATCAGCGTGGCTCCGCATTCTCAAATTGATCTTCGGGTGGGTCCAGTGCCTCATGCAACGCTTCGTGCGCCTTCGCCAGCCGATCATGATGATCGGAGAGCGGTGCCGATGCCAGGTCAGCCAGCCCGAGCAGCGCGTCGTCGATTATGGCGTTCCCGGTCGGCGGCGGGCTGGTCACCTCGTTCGGCTCGGTCACTCTTCCCCTGCCTGCGAGGTGCTCTCCGCGCTCGCCGCCGACTTACGACTCAGAAGACTTCGCCGATGTTTTCTTCGTAGGCGTCATTTTCGCGGCCTTCTTGACGGGAGCCCGCTTCGTCGCGGCCTTTTTCGCGGGTGCGGATTTTGCTGTACTCGCCGTGGCCTCCTTGAGTTCTGCCCGCAAGCTATCGATCTCATCCCGCAGCGCCTGCACTTCCTCGGCTCGCGCGAGACCGAGCCGAGCGGCTGCCCTGTCGACCTCAGTCGTCACGTAGTGCTGCAACAGCTCGCGATTGGTGCGACTTGCAATCATGATCTCTTCGGCCAGCTTGGTGACTCGCTCGCTGGTCTCTGCAGCCACGTCCTCCAGGCCAGCCTGCTTCAGCAGCGCGCGGGCGGTGGCTGCCGCCTTCGCCTGGGTGCTCTTGCTCACACCGCTGACCATGTTGATGTAGGTCTGAAATGCCTCGGCCACGTCTGACGCCTTTCTGCCGCCTCCTGGAGGTTACCGCAGCGGCTCCTGAATCCGTTCCAGCACATGGTTCCAAACAAGCGCCAATCCATGATCAACAGCCCACCAGGTGGCATGCGCCGCGGCCCAAATCGCCTCAATGCGGGTCGAGCCATTGCTGCCGACGATCAACCGGCCGGCTGCTGCAGACGCGGTCGCCTGACCACAGCGGAATTCACTATTGGTGTGGGTGACGACCAGCGCCGGCCTCAAGAGCGCGCGGAGATCCTCTCCGACGTGGGTAGGTCGTTCCCCAGGCGCCGCGGCGAGCAGTTCTTCGGCCCGATGACTTCCAGAGAGCACGAGCATGCTGTCCAGTCCCGCGTTGACCGCGCCGGCAATGTCGGTGTCGAGGCGATCACCCACGAACAACGGGTGCTGGGCGCCGAGCCGGTCGACCGTGTCGTCCAGCAGCGGCCGATAAGGTTTGCCGGCCACTTCCGGCTCGGCCCGCACGGCCATCCTCACTGCGGTCACTGCAGCACCGTTCCCGGGCACCAGACCACGATCTGTCGGCCGTGTTGGGTCCACATTGGTGGCGACCCAATGCGCGCCGCGGTTGATGGCGATCGCAGCCTCATTGAGCTCCTGCCACTGTAGGTCGAATCCATAACCCTGAATCACCGCAACCGGATCGTCATCGGCGGAATGCACTGCGACTAGGCCCACCTCGCCCAGCGCGGCTGCCACCCCATCGCCGCCGACGGCGAGGATTCTGGCACCTGGACCGAAACGATTGACCAGCAGATGGGCAGCGGCCTGCGCTGAGGTGACGACATCGGCGGCGGTCGCCGGAATGCCAAGCTCAACGAGATGCTCGGCGATGGCAGTCGGCGGGCGCGCTGCGTTGTTCGTGACGAAACCGATCTTGGTGCCACGATGATGGAGCTGCGCAATGCCTTCTGCGGCGCCGGGCACAGCAACCGGCCCCAGATAGATGACGCCATCAAGATCGAACAACACTGCATCGTAGGAGTCGATGACTGCACCGGCTGCGTTCATTCGTGACTGCTCCACCCTTCCCCGGGCGCTGACTGGTTGTCCGCCCCGTCGTCCTCGTCGTAGTCGATCAAGAACCCGTCGAGTTCGTCGAGTCGCTGCTGGGCATCGGTCTCTTGATCATGATCGAGCGTCGTCGCCGCCGCGAACCACTGGCGCGCCTCTGACTCCCTGCCTGCGGCGAGCAGAGCGTCGGCGTAGGCGTAGCGCAGCCTGGCTACGGCGAGCGGTGAAATGTCCTCAGGTCGCGCCACGGCGACGGTCCGCTCCAGAATCCGCCGCGCCTCCGGATCCTGGCCCAGATCGCGCCGCGCACCAGCCTCAACGATGATCATTTCGATCCGCAGCGCAGGGTCCAACCCGAGCCGATCGGCTTCGCGTGCCAGTTTGAGGGCATTGTGCGGGCGACCCAGAGCACGTTCGCAATCAGCCATCACGGGCAAGTAGTCCTGACTCCCCGTCATGCGCCGCAGCGCGCGAAACTCGCTCAACGCAACGTCGTAACGACCAGCGGCATAGGCCGTCTCTGCCGCGGCCTCGCGGACGATCGGCAGTCGGGCGGCACGCCGACGCGCGGCCTCGGCATGGGCGTACGCCAGCTCGGGGTCATCATCGATGAGTTGGCCCGCCACTACCAGATGAGCGGCGACAATCTCGGCAAGATCTTTGGGCAGGCTGCGCAGCTCGGCGCGGACAGCCGGATGCAAAGAACGCGAATCCACACCTTCGGGAAGAGGAGGCTCGTTCCTCGGACGCGCAAGGCCAGGTCGCGCGACCTCAGCAGGCCGTCGGGTGCGCCCAGCCGATTCACTGCGCCGTTGACCGTGCCGCCCGGCTTCGTGCCGTGGGCGATCCGACCGACCCTGCTCTGCCACCCGCCAATGGTGTCACGTGATGCGGGCAGACCTTCGTTGAAGCCCGCGAGGAGTGCCATTCGACAAGCTCAGGGCACATCAAGTTGCTCCGCGATGACAACTTCGGGGCCGGCGGCCGCTAGCTCGCTCACGATCTCGTTGCTCGCTGCGGCATCAGTGATCACCAGATCCACCTCGTTGACCGCGGCGAAGGAACAGAACGAGTTTCTGCCGATCCTGCCGGAGATCACCGGTACGATCCGCCGCCGAGCAGAGAGCAGCATGGCTCGCTTGGTAGCCGCTTCCTCCGGGTTTGTCGTCGTCAGGCCGTGTGTCGGCGTCATGCCATTGACTCCGATGATCGCCAGGTCGACGGTCAAGGTACTGAGCCGCCGGCTGGTCCAAGCATCGACCGCAGCCGAGGTCAAACCCCTGATCGTTCCCGGAAGCGTGAAGATGCGGAGGTTGTCGTACTCAGCCAGATACTGAGCCGCAGGAAGGTTGTTGGTCACCACGGCGAGAGCGCGATCCTTCGGCATCGCGTGAGCGCAGAACAACGTGAGAGAACCGGAATCGAGCACCACAACACCGTCTCGGGGAAGCTCCTCGGCCACCCGGCGAGCGATAACGAGCTTGTCCTCGACCTGCTCGGCGTGCCGCGCGGCGAGCGCCTGCTCGAACGGTGTGGAATCCATCAGTTCGGCGCCACCTCGGATTCTCCGCAGCACACCGCGCCGCTCCAGCACATCAAGATCACGGCGTACCGTCTCGGTGGTGACTCTGAGCTGTTCGCTGATCTGCGTCACGCTGGCGCGTCGACCGTCGTGCTGGATCAACAGGTCGGTGATCGCCCGCTGCCGCTCGGGCGGATACATCGTCATGGCTGCCTTTCCGGCACTATTTTCACACGGATGACCGAATGTGAACGATGAGTGTTGGTGACGTGCAAACGGGCAGCCCGATCCGTTGGACCGTAGAAGTCGGACACTAGACCTCCAACCAGAGCTGCGCTAGCCTCCGTCAGAGAAGCGATTCAAAGATCTTTTGCAGAGATTCGGTCAATGCCTTCAAGGGTGCACCTGTGACATTCGCACGCCGCACGATCAGGAGGCGGTAGTGCGCGCAATCGTCTTCTCGAGACCGGGTGAGTTCTCGCTGACCGAGGTACCCGATCCCGTGCCCGGTCCGCGTGACGCGATAGTCCGGGTCGAAGCCGTCGGCCTCTGCGGAACCGACGTACATGTACTGGACGGTGAGTTCGCGCCGACAGTGTTTCCGATCGTGCCCGGACATGAGACCTCTGGGGTCGTCGTGAGCGTCGGCGAGGAGGTCAGCAACGTGGCACCCGGAGATCCTGTCTCACTCGACCCCTCGTTCTACTGCGGCGACTGCTCGTACTGCATGGTCGGTCGCGGCAACCTCTGCGAGAACTGGGACGGCGCCGGCGTGGCACGATCCGACGGCTCTACCGCCGAGCTCGTCCGCTCACCAGCCAAGAACCTGCATCGTCTGCCGAGTTCTGTTGATCTTGCTCTGGCGGCGCTTATTGAACCGCTGTCCTGCGCCATTCATGCCTACGACCTGTTGCCGCGTTGGATCGGCGCGCATTACTTGATCTACGGCGCGGGCACCATGGGTTTGATCATGGCCCAGCTGGCACCGCGCGCCGGCGCCGCATCCGTGAGTGTCGTGGACCCCAACCTGCAGCGGCAACAGGCGGCCCGCGAAGTCGGGATCGACCTAGTCGGCAGCTCGCCGGACGAGGTAGCCCGACCGGGTGGCTGGGATACGGTCATCGATTGCAGTGGAGCAATAGCGGCGGTCGAAGACGGCCTGAACCGGGTGCGCCGTGGCGGCACATTCCAGCAATTCGGCGTAGCGCCAAGTGACGCGCAGGCCAAGTTCTCGCCATTCCGCGTCTACAACGACGAGCTGACTGTCGTCGGTTCGATGGCGGTCCTGCACTCGTACGCGCGGGCAGTGGACATGTTCGTCGCAGGCGCCCTTAACGCCAAAGCGATGGTCAGTCATGCCTACACGCTGGCCGACTACGGCGACGCGATCGAGGCTTTTCGCGCCGGCACCGGGCGGAAGGTACAGATCAGACCACAAGCCCAAGAATCAAGGGAACTGTTGTAGCCGGCGAGGCTACGAGCTCGAGGGGCATCATGACCGTCCAGCACGCACAAGCTGCGGCTCGCTACCAGGCCATCACTGACCTGTTAGCCGCCGATGGACGCGTGGATGTTGTCGACATCGCGAATCGACTCGGCGTTGCGCAGGAGACCATCCGACGCGACCTGCGCGCCATGGAGAGCGCAGGCAAGCTGCAGCGCGTGCACGGCGGTGCGGTGCGTATCGTTGCCAGTCCACTCGTCCTCCGCAACAGCCAGCGGCCGACCGCACAGGAGGACCTCGATCTGGCCGGTCGGATCTGGGAGGAGCTACCACGCCGCGGAACCATCCTGCTCGGAACCGGTAACCTGACACTTGCTCTCGCGCAGATCATCGTCGGGTCCCCGCCCGAGACACGCGGCCTCACGATCGTCACCAACTCCCTCGATGCGGCCATCGTGCTGTCTCGGGCGAGCCGGCTCGAGATATACAACATCGGTGGAACCGTGTCGCCAATCACTCGGGCACAAGAGGGCGACTGGGCAGTTCATGAAATGGAGCGATTGCACGTGGACGTGAGCGTGGTGTGTCCGGCAGGAATAAGCGTGGAGCGTGGGCTTGCCCAGGCGACTCCGGCCGCTGCCGCCGTGTCGCAGGTTGAGGTGGCCTCAGGCGAACGGGTAATTGCGCTGGCCCGAGTCGACACCCTTGGCGTCTCCGCCTTCGTCCAGTTCGCCTCGCTCGAACAGATCGACTCGATTGCCGTCGCCGGCTCTCCCAGCCAGGCAGCCTTGCAGCCGTTCTTGGAACGCGGTATCTCTATCACCGTCGGAGGGACCTCATGACACTTGTCGCCGGAGTCGACTCGTCGACCCAGTCAGTCAAGATTGTGGTTTGCGATCTTGAAACCGGCTCGATCGTCCGCAGCGGGCGCGCGTCACATCCTTCCGGCACCGAGGTGCCGGCCTCCGCTTGGCTAGCCGCCTATCAGGAGGCGACAGCCGACCCGGGTCTCCTCGATGGAGTGTCTGCGCTCGCCGTCGGCGGCCAGCAACACGGCATGGTGACCCTCGACGAAGATGGTGAGCTCGTCCGAGATGCCTTGTTGTGGAACGACAACAGGTCCGCCCCGGACGCCGAGGACTTGATCACCGAGTTGGGAGGCGCCACGGTGTGGGCTGACGCGGTGGGCTCAGTCCCGGTCGCCTCGATGACAGTCTCCAAGATCAGGTGGCTCGCGCGGGCAGAGCCTGACAACGCCGCGCGGACCACCGCAGTAGTCCTCCCGCATGACTGGCTGAGCTGGCAGATCGGGGATCGCAAGTTTGCGCCAACCACCGACCGCGGAGATGCGTCGGGCACCTGCTACTTCGACGCAACGGCCAACCGGTACCGAAACGACATCGTGCAGCTTGCCCTTGGTCATGACCTTGAGCTGCCACGCGTCGCCGCGCCGAAGGAGGTGATCGGCCACACCGCGAAGGGTGTCGCCATTGCACCGGGCACCGGCGACAACATGGCGGGCGGGTTGGGCCTCGATGTGACGGCGGGTAACGCCATCGTCTCGCTGGGCACCAGTGGCACCGCCTTCACCAAGAGCCATCAGCAAACACACGAGCCGACGGGAACTGTTGCCGGCTTCGCTGACGCGACTGGCGAGTTTCTGCCGCTGGTGTGCACGCTCAATGGCGCCCGGAATCTGGTCGCGACCGCGGAGGTGCTGGGTGTGGCGCTATCCGAGCTGAGCCGGCTGGCGCTGAGCGCCGAGCCAGGTAGTCAAGGGGTCACCTTCGTGCCGTACCTCGAGGGTGAGCGCACCCCGCCCTTGCCCGACGCCCGCGGCCAACTCGTCGGGCTGACCCTTGCGAACATGACTCCGGCGAACATCGCCCGTGCCACCGTCGAGGGCGTGCTCTGGAGCCTTGCCTATGGGGTCGAGGTACTGCAGGAGCAGACCGGCGAGATCTCCTCCATCACACTCACTGGCGGCGCATCCCAGTCCGAGGCGGTACGCAAGATCGCTACTGCGGTCTTCGGGCTGCCCATCGTGGTCACCGACACTTTCGAGAGCGTTGCTGTCGGTTCTGCCCGCCAAGCGGCCTGGGCGCTCACCGGCACTCTGCCGGACTGGCCTGTGCCGGTGATCAGCAAGCACGAGCCAACGGAGGCTGACCAGCGCGCGGCCAGAGAGATCATGGAGCGCTACCGTTCGGTGCTCGCCGCGCATTTCGGCGTATGACCAGCTCATCACTGAATGGCGGGCAGCGGTCGCGGATTTGCGCACCGTGGTAACTGCGGGTCCGGACGGGAGCAATTCCGGACCCAACCATGGCGAACGATTCTCCGAGAGCGATTACGCACCGGTGCCGCGCGGCGACCTGCCATTCGGCGTACCCAGCTGGCTGGGTGATGACTCCCGTGGTCGGCAGTCGCGTCCGAAACGACGTAACACGGTCGAGCGGGATCCGACCGAGCTGTTGCATACCTTGATCTGGCGAGCGCCCGCAGGATGAGCGGCAGCGGCGGCCGCCCTCCAGCTCGGTTCCTGCTGGCCGTCAGCGACGCGGGCGGCGCCGTGTCACCGGCACTCAGCCTCGCCACCGAACTCGTCGAGCGCGGACACCAAGTGCGCGTACTGGCCGACCCGACCATCGAAACCTCAGCCCGTTCGGCTGGATGCACTTTCGCGCCCTGGCATGAGGCACCACACTTCAACTCTCGCGGCGAGCAGACAGCCCTGATCGCGGCGCTGGAGGCCGATAACCCTTACCGAGCGTTCCGGGCTGTCACGGACTACGCCGGAAAAGCTATGACCGGCCGGTTCGCCCGCGACGTTATCTCGACAGTTCGAGACTTTCCGGTCGATGCCATCCTGGCCGACGGGTTGCCCGGAATACTCATCGGAGCCCAAGCGACCAGACGGCCGACTGCAGCTCTCGTCGCTCAGGCATGTGTGCGGCCTACGCCGGGACTGCCACTGCTCCGCGCGGACTGGTCACCGACACAGAGCTTTCTCGGCAAGGCCAGAGACAAACTTGCGCCCAGAATGGCGTCCTGGCTGCTGACCCCAACGCTTCCGCGCCTGAATGCCGTCGTCGAACGCTACGAACTGCTCCCGCTCGACGATGCTTTCGAGCTGTTCGGTCGGTGCAGCCGCGTGCTCGTGATGACCAGCCCATCCTTCGACTTCAGCGCACCCCAGCTTCCTGAGAACGTCCGTTACGTCGGACCCCAGCTCGACGACCCGGATTGGGCCGCCGAAGCGAAATGGCAGCGCCAAGGCAATGAGCCGCTGGTTCTGGTGGCAGCAAGTTCGGTCCACCAAGATCAAATCGATTTTCTGCAGCGGATCTCCCAGGCTTTAGCCACCTTGCACGTGAAGGCCGTGCTGACGACCGGCCCTGCTGTGGATCCGGAAGAGATCCAGGCCGGCCCGAACATCGAGGTGCTGCAGGCTGCGCCGCACACCCGAGTGCTGCGCGAAGCATCCGTCGTCCTCACCAACGCTGGGCACGGCACCGTGCTGAAGTCGCTCGCGGCCGGCGTGCCGCTGGTATGCATACCGATGGGCCGGGACCAGAAGGACAACACCGCACGAGTACTTCGACTCGGTGCCGGCGTACGCCTCAACAAACAATCCGGCCCAGCGCAGATTGCGGCAGCCGTCTCGCAAATTCTGGAACGCCCACAATACGCCGCTGCAGCACGCCGGTTTGCAGACATTCTCGCCCGGGAAGCCGCGCATCGGCCACGCGCTGCCGATGAGGCCGAATTGCTGGTCAAGTAAGGGTCCCGGTTCGCGGTGATTCACCAAAACACGGTGATTCACCTAAAAACACTTCAGGGCCGGTCACAAATGACCGACCCTGAAGTGTTGTTGTCCGGCGACGTCCTAGTCTCCCACACGGTCCCCCGTGCAGTACCATCGGCGCTGAAAGGCTTAACTTCCGGGTTCGGAATGGAGCCGGGTGTTTCCCTCTCGCTATGATCACCGAAACTCTATGGAGATGTCAGCAGCCGTTTTCGACCGTATCTCGGGAGCTGCACAGTGGACGCGAAACATCAGTGTAGAAACAAGCCCTCGGCCTATTAGTATCGGTCAGCTCCATGCATTACTGCACTTCCACATCCGACCTATCACCCAGTGATCTGCTGGGGGCCTTACCAGGTTAACCTGTGGGAGCCCTCATCTTGGAGCGTGCTTCCCGCTTAGATGCTTTCAGCGGTTATCACTTCCGAACATAGCCAACCAGCCGTGCTCTTGGCAGAACAACTGGCACACCAGAGGTTCGTCCGTCCCGGTCCTCTCGTACTAAGGACAGCTCTCCTCAAGACTCCTACGCGCGCAGCGGATAGGGACCGAACTGTCTCACGACGTTCTAAACCCAGCTCGCGTGCCGCTTTAATGGGCGAACAGCCCAACCCTTGGGACCGACTCCAGCCCCAGGATGCGACGAGCCGACATCGAGGTGCCAAACCATGCCGTCGCTATGGACGCTCGGGCAAGATCAGCCTGTTATCCCCGGGGTACCTTTTATCCGTTGAGTGACGGCGCTTCCACATGCCACCGTCAGATCACTAGTCCCGACTTTCGTCCCTGCTTGAGATGTCTCTCTCACAGTCAAGCTCCCTTGTGCACTTACACTCAAAACCTGATTGCCAACCAGGCTGAGGGAACCTTTGGGCGCCTCCGTTACCTTTTAGGAGGCGACCGCCCCAGTCAAACTACCCATCAGGCACTGTCCCTGATCCAGATAATGGACCTAGGTTAGATATCCAGAACAACCAGAGTGGTATTTCAACGTTGACTCCACAACCACTGGCGTGGCTGCTTCACAGTCTCCCACCTATCCTACACAAGCTGCACCGAACACCAATACCAAACTATAGTAAAGGTCCCGGGGTCTTTCCGTCCTGCTGCGCGTAACGAGCATCTTTACTCGTAGTGCAATTTCGCCGAGTCCGTGGTCGAGACAGCGCCCAAGTCGTTACGCCATTCGTGCAGGTCGGAACTTACCCGACAAGGAATTTCGCTACCTTAGGATGGTTATAGTTACCACCGCCGTTTACTGGCGCTTAAGTTCAGTGCTTCGCCTTGCGACTAACACTTCCCCTTAACGTTCCAGCACCGGGCAGGCGTCAGTCCGTATACATCGTCTTGCGACTTGGCACGGACCTGTGTTTTTAGTAAACAGTCGCTTGGGCCTGGTCTCTGCGGCCTCCCACGCCGTCCGGAGTAAATCCATAGACATGGTCGGCCCCCCTTCTCCCGAAGTTACGGGGGCATTTTGCCGAGTTCCTTAACCACGGTTCTCTCGATCACCTTGGTATTCTCTACCTGACCACCTGAGTCGGTTTAGGGTACGGGCGGCTCTAGCACTCGCTCACGAAGGTTTTCTAGGCAGCATAGGATCACCCACTCGACGGACTCGTAGGTCCGCCCAGCCGTCATGTCTCAGGCACGTGAGATGCGGATTTGCCTACATCTCGCCCTACACATTTAGCCCGGGACTACCATCGCCCGGGTTGGGCCGCCTTCCTGCGTCACTCCGCAGCTTGCCTACTACAAGATTGGATCGCAGACTTGCCGCCGGCGTACCCGAAGGCACCCCAACGACTCGCGTGCTTAGCATTACTCGTTTCGGCAGGATCGTTCTAGCGCCGGTACGGGAATATCAACCCGTTGTCCATCGACTACGCCTGTCGGCCTCGCCTTAGGTCCCGACTTACCCAGGGCAGATTAGCTTGACCCTGGAACCCTTGGTCTTTCGGTGGAGGAGTTTCTCGCTCCTCATTCGCTACTCATGCCTGCATTCTCACTCGTGTGCTCTCCACGGCTAGGTCACCCTGCCGCTTCGCAGCGCACACGACGCTCCCCTACCCATCCACGCACCTGGATCGCTAGGCGACCGGGCAAAATACGTGAATGACACAGCTTCGGCGGATTGCTTGAGCCCCGCTAAATTGTCGGCGCAGAATCACTTGACCAGTGAGCTATTACGCACTCTTTCAAGGATGGCTGCTTCCAAGCCAACCTCCTGGTTGTCTCCGCAACTCCACATCCTTTTCCACTTAGCAATCTCTTAGGGGCCTTAGCTGGTGTTCTGGGCTGTTTCCCTCTCGACTACGAACCTTATCGCCCGCAGTCTCACTGCCGCGCTCTCACTTACCGGCATTCGGAGTTTGGCTGATTTCGGTAAGCTTGTGGGCCCCCTAGACCATCCAGTGCTCTACCTCCGGGAAGAAACGCGCGACGCTGCACCTATATGCATTTCGGGGAGAACCAGCTATCACGGAGTTTGATTGGCCTTTCACCCCTATCCACAGCTCATCCCCCAGGTTTTCAACCCTGGTGGGTTCGGGCCTCCACGACGTCTTACCGTCGCTTCACCCTGGCCATGGATAGATCACTCCGCTTCGGGTCTAGAGCACGCGACTGAATCGCCCTATTTGGACTCGCTTTCGCTACGGCTTCCCCACACGGGTTAACCTCGCCACGCACCACTAACTCGCAGGCTCATTCTTCAAAAGGCACGCCGTCACTCCCAGCACAAGTGCTGGCAGCTCCGACGGATTGTAGGCAATCGGTTTCAGGTACTATTTCACTCCCCTCCCGGGGTACTTTTCACCTTTCCCTCACGGTACTTGTCCGCTATCGGTCACCAAGGAGTATTTAGGCTTAGCGGGTGGTCCCGCCAGATTCACACGGAATTTCAGGGGTTCCGTGTTACTTGGGGTGACGCTCAACAGTGTCAGGCTTACGTCTACAGGGGTGTTACCTTCTGTGCCGCGCCTTTCCAGAGTGCTTCGACTTCACCTGACATTTATGACTGTTTGACTATTTGACAGCATAGTCCGAACGGCCCCACAACACCGCACATGCAACGCCTGTCAGCTATCACGCATGTGTGGTTTGGCCTCTTCCGCGTTCGCTCGCCACTACTTACGGAATCACGGTTGTTTTCTTTTCCTGTGGGTACTGAGATGTTTCACTTCCCCACGTTCCCTCCTACTGCCCTATGTGTTCAGGCAGAGGTCGCCGGACATTACTCCGGTTTCTTTCGAGGTTTCCCTATTCGGAGATCCCCGGATCGAAGCTCGTTTACCAGCTCCCCGGGGCTTATCGCAGGTTACAACGTCCTTCATCGGCTCTTGATGCCAAGGCATCCACCGACTGCCCTTAGTAGCTTGTTGTTACTACAAAGATGCTCGCGTCCACTGTGAAGTTCTCAAGATGCGGGCGGTAGCGGGCCGGTGCGTGAAGCACCGGACCCCGGTCCGCTGGAAGGCCAGTTGCGTATCTGCGACCGAACCCTCAGGACCCAACAGCGTGCTTGGGCTTCATCCGCCTTACCTGTCGAGGTTCCACTCCTGCAAGCAGGAAGTACTGACGACGAGTTTGACGAGGAGGCCTACTGGTCAATGTTCCACATTCCGGTGCCTGCCCGGCTCCACTCAAAAGCTGGAGAACCGGGCGGATGGACAGATCTTCAGATCTGCCAAATGGCTCCTTAGAAAGGAGGTGATCCAGCCGCACCTTCCGGTACGGCTACCTTGTTACGACTTAGTCCTAATCGCCAGTCCCACCTTCGACAGCTCCCTCCACAAGGGTTGGGCCACCGGCTTCGGGTGTTACCGACTTTCATGACTTGACGGGCGGTGTGTACAAGGCCCGGGAACGTATTCACCGCAGCGTTGCTGATCTGCGATTACTAGCGACTCCGACTTCATGGGGTCGAGTTGCAGACCCCAATCCGAACTGAGACTGGCTTTTTGGGATTCGCTTGACCTTGCGGTATTGCAGCCCTTTGTACCAGCCATTGTAGCATGCGTGAAGCCCTGGACTTAAGGGGCATGATGACTTGACGTCATCCCCACCTTCCTCCGAGTTGACCCCGGCAGTCTCCTATGAGTCCCCGGCATTATCCGCTGGCAACATAGGACGAGGGTTGCGCTCGTTGCGGGACTTAACCCAACATCTCACGACACGAGCTGACGACAGCCATGCACCACCTGTATACCGACCTTGCGGGGGCTACATCTCTGCAGCTTTCCGGCATATGTCAAACCCAGGTAAGGTTCTTCGCGTTGCATCGAATTAATCCGCATGCTCCGCCGCTTGTGCGGGCCCCCGTCAATTCCTTTGAGTTTTAGCCTTGCGGCCGTACTCCCCAGGCGGGGCACTTAATGCGTTAGCTTCGGCACGGAGAACGTGGAATGTTCCCCACACCTAGTGCCCACCGTTTACGGCGTGGACTACCAGGGTATCTAAGCCTGTTTGCTCCCCACGCTTTCGCTTCTCAGCGTCAGGAAATGCCCAGAGAACCGCCTTCGCCACCGGTGTTCCTCCTGATATCTGCGCATTCCACCGCTCCACCAGGAATTCCATTCTCCCCTGCATCCCTCTAGTTTGCCCGTATCGGAAGCAGGCTCAGGGTTAAGCCCTGAGTTTTCACTTCCGACGCAGCAAACCGCCTACAAGCCCTTTACGCCCAATAATTCCGGACAACGCTCGGACCCTACGTATCACCGCGGCTGCTGGCACGTAGTTGGCCGGTCCTTCTTCTGTTCCTACCGTCACTTGCGCTTCGTCGGAACTGAAAGCGGTTTACAACCCGAAGGCCGTCATCCCGCACGCGGCGTTGCTGCATCAGGCTTGCGCCCATTGTGCAATATTCCCCACTGCTGCCTCCCGTAGGAGTCTGGGCCGTATCTCAGTCCCAGTGTGGCCGGTCGCCCTCTCAGGCCGGCTACCCGTCGAAGCCTTGGTGAGCCGTTACCTCACCAACAAGCTGATAGGCCGCGAGCCCATCCTTGACCGCTGAAGCGCTTTCCACCCCAGATGATGTCATCAAGGGTCGTATCCGGTATTAGCAGCTGTTTCCAACTGTTATCCCAGAGTCAAGGGCAGGTTGCTCACGTGTTACTCACCCGTTCGCCACTCGTGTACCCCCGAAGGGGCCTTACCGTTCGACTTGCATGTGTTAAGCACGCCGCCAGCGTTCGTCCTGAGCCAGGATCAAACTCTCCGTTGAAATCTATACAAAATCCGACGCCGCTTTGCGAGCGTCGGTTTGTGTGTCTCAACTAGTTCGATCGCTGATCAAAAGACCCAATGCTGGATCTATCTGTCAATCAATCAAAGGAACCGAACTCGGAACTGGCGTCGCCAGCCCGAGTACGGGGTTTTTGTGCATTATTTGGCATTGACTTTTAGCACGCTGTTGAGTTCTCAAGTTTCGGGAGCACACCGCGCCGCATCCTTTCGGACCCGGCTTGGGGCAACTCATCCACATTAGAAGTGCGATCACCTCGAGTCAAATCGGTGTGTCGCACTCCTGAGCCGACATGAACCCCGGCCGGGTGAGCCTCTGGAGGCGCCCGGTGGATTCGTGGCGGTTGGTTTCCTGCGAGTCGGCCGCTGCAGCTAGTTGCTACCGCGTCCCGCACCTCGCGAAGGCCTAGAGAACTTTACTCCTCCGAGGCCGATAGGTCAACGTCGGCCGGGCTGCGACATCAGCTGCGCCGAATACTAACGGCGCCGACCGTTCGCTTGCCACGGCGGACTATGACGTAACGCCCGTGCAGCAGGTCGTATTCCGCCAGCCGGGCCTCGGGATCGGTGACGCGCTGGTTGTTGACGTACGCCCCGCCCTCAGTAATCGCGCGTCTGGCGGCCGACTTGCTAGGGACGACGCCACCGGCAGCCAGCACCTCCACCACCGTGGGCAGGTCACCGTTGGCTTCTATTTGGGCACCGCCAATTTCGGCAGCGATGTCATTGAGTACCGACTCCGGCAGTTCGCGGAGATCGGAGCGGCCGAAGACTGCTTCGGCGGCCTGGACAGCGGCATCCCGCTCCGCAGACCCATGGACCAGCGCCGTGACGTCGTCGGCGAGCACCCGCTGCGCCGCGCGCTGCTCTGGATGCTCCGCTGTGCGGCGCGCAAGATTTTCGATCTCCTCACGGTCACGCTCCGAGAACACCTTCAGGTATTCGATGACCTTGGCGTCCTCGGTGTTGAGGAAGTACTGGTGGAACGCGTAGGGGGAGGTCAGCGCCGAGTCGAGCCAGATGGTTCCCGTCTCGGTCTTGCCGAACTTGCTGCCGTCCACCTTGGTGAGCAGCGGCGTCGCCATAGCGTGCACGCGTGCCCCTTCCGCCCGTCGGACCAGCTCCACACCTGCGGTGATGTTGCCCCACTGGTCGCTACCCCCGAACTGGAGTGTGCAGCCGTAGTTGCGATAGAGCTCCAGGTAATCCATCGCCTGCAGCAGGACGTAGGAGAACTCGGTGTAGGACATGCCTGACTCGAGTCGCTGCCGGACAACGTCGCGGGCCAGCATCCGGTTGATCGGAAAGTGCTTGCCGATGTCCCGAAGAAAGTCCAACACCGGCATCGGGCCGGTCCAATCCAGGTTGTTGACGATCTTCGCGGGGTTGTCGCCGGTGAGGTCGAGGAACTTCGCGACCTGGCGCCGGATGCTCTCCACCCAGCCGGCAACCGTCTCCTTGGTATTGAGGGTTCGCTCGGCCGACTCCTTTGGGTCACCGATCAGTCCTGTGGAGCCGCCAACCAGTAACAGCGGCTTGTGGCCGGCTCGGTGCAGCACGCGAGCGACCATGAGCTGCACGAGGTTGCCAAAATGCAAGCTGGGGGCGGTGGGATCGAATCCCACGTAGAAAGTAACCGGCCCGGCAGCAAGATGACGGGCGAGAGCTTCTTCGTCGGTGGACTCGGCCAGCAGGCCGCGCCACTTCAGTTCGTCAAGCACGTCGGTCACGGGTGAAGTGTGCCACTGCGACATCCGAATGCCATGCGGCATTCCACATCAGACTTGCCGATCGAGTTCCAGAACGAGGCTGGCGATCTCATCCAGCTGCTCCCGAACCCGTACGAGCGCAGTGCCACCACGACCGGTCCGGCTATTGATCGAGCCCATGACGGTGAGCACCGAGCGGACCTCCGAGGTGAGGTGGGGCGAAATCTCCGCCAGGTCGTCGGCGCTGAGGTCGGTGAGCTCCAAGCCGTCAGTCTCACAACGCCGCACGCACGCGCCAGCAATCTCGTGTGCCTCGGCGAACGGCACGCGTTGGCGCACCAGCCAGTCGGCGATGTCGGTGGCGAGCGAGAATCCCATGGGAGCAAGGCGCTCCAACTGTTCACGATCGAAGGAAAGGGTCGAAACCATCCCGGCAACCGCCGGCAACACCATCAGCAACTGGTCGATGGAGTCGAAGATCGGCTCCTTGTCTTCTTGCAGATCGCGGTTGTACGCCAAAGGCAACCCTTTCAGAGTCGCCAGCAGCCCAGCCAGGTTGCCGATCAAGCGTCCCGCCTTGCCCCGAGTCAGCTCGGCGACGTCGGGGTTCTTCTTCTGCGGCATGATGCTCGACCCGGTCGACCACTCGTCGGCCAGGGTTGCGAATGCGAACTCATGGGTCACCCAGATGATCACGTCCTCACTCAGCCGCGAGAGATCCACCGCAATTTGCGCACAGACGTACGCCGCCTCAGCTACCACATCGCGCGAAGACGTGCCGTCGATGGAGTTGGCCACACTGGTCTCAAAACCAAGCTCCAACGCGACAGCGACTGGATCTAGTCCCAGTGATGTCCCGGCCAAAGCGGCCGACCCGTACGGGCTGACCGCGAGCCGGCGATCAAGATCACGGATCCGATCGCAGCTCCGCAGCAGCGGCCACGCGTGCGCCAGCAGGTGATGCGAGAGCAGCACCGGCTGAGCGTGCTGCAGGTGGGTACGGCCCGGCATGGCGACACCAAGATGATCACGCGCCTGGTCGCGCAGCGCGCCGACCACCTCGCCCAGCCCAGCAGTCACCGCTCCCATAGCGTCCCGCAGGTACATCCTGATCAAGGTCGCGATCTGATCGTTGCGGGACCGGCCGGCACGCAACCGGCCGCCGAGCTCGGGGCCGACCAGCTCCACCAGCCGCCGCTCCAGCGCGCCGTGAACGTCCTCGTCGGTCTCGGCGGGCCGGAATGCTCCGGAGGCGGCCTCGGATGCCAGCGCGCCCAGGCCGTCGATCATCGCCGCTAACTCGCCGTCAGTGAGCAATCCAGCTCGATGCAGAGCTCTGGCATGCGCCCGCGACCCGGCCAGGTCGTAGGGCGCAAGCCTCCAGTCGAAATGTGTTGAGCGACTCAATGCGGACAGCGCCTCCGCAGGGCCGCTGGCGAACCGGCCGCCCCACAGCCGGCCCTCCGATGTCAAGACAGGCTCGCGTCCCGGCGCGCCGCGAGCTTGCTCGACATCCCGTAGAGCTCGATGAAGCCGCGGGCTTGGGACTGGTCGAACCGGTCACCCTCGTCGTAAGTGGCGAGGCTGAAGTCATACAGGCTGGTGTCACTACGGCGACCGGTGACGGTGGCCTTCCCGGCGTGCAAGATCATTCGAATCTCACCGCTGACGGCCTGCTGCGCCTCGTCGATGAAGCTGTCCAGCGCACGCTTGAGCGGTGAGTACCACTGCCCGTCGTAGACCAGCTCGCCCCAGCGCTGATCGATGCCGCGCTTGTAACGGGCGAGCTCACGCTCGACCGTAACGTTCTCCAGCTCCATGTGAGCGGTGATCAAGGTGATCGCGCCGGGCGCTTCATAGACCTCCCGGCTCTTGATCCCCACCAGCCGGTCCTCGACCAGGTCGAGCCGGCCCACACCGTGCGCACCCGCACGCTCGTTGAGGATCTGGATGGCCTGCAGCATGGAGACTTTTTCGTTGTCGATCGCGATCGGGTTGCCTGCCTCGAACGTGATCGTGATCTCCTCCGGCTCCTGCGGCATTGCCGGATCCGCCGTATAGGCGTAGACGTCCTCGGTCGGTCCGTTCCAGATGTCTTCCAGGAAGCCGGTCTCGACCGCGCGCCCCCAGACGTTCTGGTCGATCGAGTATGGCGAGGACTTGCTCTGCTCGATCGGCAGCCCTTTCTCCTCGGCGTACGCGATGGCCTTCTCGCGCGTCCAGGCATAATCACGGACGGGAGCTATCACCGTCAGCTCCGGCGCGAGATTCGCAATGCCCACCTCGAAGCGCACCTGATCATTGCCTTTGCCGGTGCAACCATGCGAGACCACCGTTGCCCCGTGGACTCTCGCCGCTTCGGCAAGATGTCGAGCGATCAGTGGCCGGGACAGGGAGCTGATCAGGGGATAGCGATCCATGTAGAGCGCGTTGGCACGCATCGCCGGACGGCAGAAGTCTTCTGCGAACTCGTCCTTGGCGTCGATCACCACAGCCTCGACCGCCCCACAGTCCAAGGCGCGCTGGCGAATAGCGTCCAGGTCCTCCCCGCCTTGGCCCACGTCGACGGCAACGGCCACTACCTCCCGGCCGGTCTCCTCGGCCAGCCAGCCGATGCACACGCTGGTGTCGAGGCCGCCGGAGTACGCCAGTACAATCCGATCGCTCATCTGAGTTCACCCTTCTCGCTGTGATTATGGGGAGGTGCTGAGCCGCCGGCAGGCTTGCCGGTCCGACTCATGATCAAAAACTGCTCCGCAATGTCGTTGCCGCCGCTGGGAGTACGGGTGATAAGCAAGATCGTGTCGTCGCCGGCGATAGTGCCGAGGATGGACTCCCATCCGACTCGGTCGACCGCCGAGGCGAAGTACTGCGCCGCTCCAGGCGGGGTGCGGAGGACCACGAGGTTGGCAGATGCCTCGGCTGATACCAAGATCTCAGCACACAACCGGGCCAGCCGCCCCTCGAAGCTGGCGAACTCCCCGACATGCGGCGTCCGGTCCCCGCCCTCGCCTGGGACCGCATAGACCAGGTGCCCGCCAGAGCTGCGAACTCGCAGTGCACCAATCTCGACAAGATCGCGGGACAGCGTGCCCTGGGTTACCTGAACCCCATCGTCGGCCAAAAGGTCCGCCAGCTCAGTTTGCGAGCGCACTTCGCGTTGCTCCAGCAGTGTGATGATCTTGGCCTGCCGGGCCGTCTTGCTCATCACGCCCTTCGGGGGGTCCAAGGGGAGTCGCCCCTTGCTCTGAGCTCGTGCCCGGGCGTATGTCGACATCAGCGCTCCACCTTTGCTTGTTCATCGAGGAAGACCAGGAGCGCCTTCTGCGCGTGTCTGCGGTTCTCGGCCTCGTCCCAGACCACCGACTGCGGCCCGTCGATCACCGCACCGTCGATCTCCTTGCCGCGATAGGCCGGCAGGCAGTGCAGCACGATTGCCTCCTTGTCGGCGATGGCCAGTAGAGCCGTGGTCAGGGCGAAGGGTACGAAGATCGCCTCGCGATCACTTCGAGAGTTCTCCTGACCCATTGAGATCCAGGTGTCCGTGGCAACCACATCGGCGTCGGCCACTGCTTCTTTGGCCTCCTCGTGAACCTGTACGCTGCCGCCGGATCTGTTCGCCAACTCCCGCGCTCGGGCGACGACCTCGGGATCGGGCTGGAACCCTCGTGGCGCACCGATGCGGACATGCATTCCCGCCACACTGCCGCCGAGCAGGTAGGAATGCGCCATGTTGTTGGCACCGTCCCCGACGTAGGCCAACGTCAGTCCCGCCAAGTGTTTCTTGCGCTCCCGGATTGTCTGCAGATCGGCAAGCACCTGACAGGGGTGATACTGATCCGTCAGCCCGTTGATCACCGGAACGCCAGCGTGGTCCGCCATTTCCTGCAAGCGCTCCTGGCCTGAGGTGCGCCACACGATCGCGGCCACGTGACGACCGAGGACGCGCGCAGTGTCGCTGATCGACTCGCCGCGACCGAGCTGCGAGAGGCTCGCTTCCATGATCATTGGATGGCCACCGAGCTCGGCTATTCCGGTCTCGAAGGAGATCCTGGTCCGGGTGGAAGCCTTGTCGAAAAGGACCGCTACCGTCCGCGGCCCGGCGAAAGGACGCAGCTGATACGGCTCAGCCTTGAGTGTGTCAGCAAGATCCAAGATCGCGAGCTGCTCTGCTGCGCTCAGGTCGTCGTCGACCAGAAAGTGTCTCACAACGGCTCCTCCGCAACGTTGTCGATAAGGGACGGCAGCGCGCCGATGAAAGTATCGAGCTCGGCGGCGCTGATGATCAGTGGCGGCGCCACTCGCAGGACATCGGGTCGCGGGGAGTTGATCACGAAGCCCGCTGCCAGCGCAGTGTCGACCACCGCCGCCGCGATTGGCTCGGCCAAGAGCACAGCCTGTAGTAGGCCTCGGCCGCGTACCCCGGTGATCAACCGATGATCCAGCGCTCGGATCGCTGCAGTGAGATGATCACCGAGCGCCTTCGCGTGATCAAGGAGGCCATCGCGCTCGATGACGGCAATCACTGCGAGTCCCGCGATGGCGGCGACCGGGTTGCCTCCGAAAGTGCTGCCGTGGCTGCCCGGGCCGAGCAGCCGCGAGGCCGGCCCGGTCGCAATGCAGGCTCCGACGGGAAACCCGTTGCCCAGGCCCTTGGCTACTGTGACGATGTCCGCCGTAATGCCCTCGTCCACATGGACGAGCCAGCTGCCGCAGCGACCCATCCCGGTCTGGACCTCATCCATCCAGAGCAGGGAGCCATGCTGATTGCAGATCTCCCGGGCCTTCGCGAGATAGCCCTCGGGCGGAACCACAACCCCGTTCTCGCCCTGGATCGGCTCGAGCACCACTGCCGCCACGCTCTGGTCGACGACCGAAGCGAGCGCTCCCGCATCGCCGTACGGTACGAAGATCACCTCGCCCGGCAGCGGCTCGAACGGCATTCGGTACTTCGGATTGTGGGTGAGAGCGAGCGCACCCATGGAGCGTCCGTGAAAGGCGCCCTCGGTCGAGATGATGGTGCCGCGTCCAGTCATCCGGGTGATCTTGAAGGCCGCCTCGTTCGCTTCGGTCCCGGAGTTGGTGAAGAAGACCCGCGCCTCAGCTGCGCCTGTCATGTTGCTCAGCTGAGCGGCGAGAGCTACCTGGGCGGGGGTAGCGAAAAAGTTGGAGACGTGCCCCAGGGTGGCAATCTGGCCGGTTACCGCGGACAGCACGGTCGGATGCGCGTGGCCGAGCGCATTGACCGCCAGACCGGAGAGCAGGTCCAGGTACCGCCGGCCGTCGGCGTCCCAGAGGTAGCAAGCCTCGCCCCGAACGAAAACGCGCTTCGGTGTACCAAAGGTGTTCATCACAGACTCGGAGTACGCCTCGAGCACGGCAGTCGAGGATGCCAGACCCGACAGCTCACGACTGATCGTCATGGTCGGCGGTCACGGCCGCACCCCTCGCGGCGGAGCAACAGGCTCGCGCGCTCCCATGTGTCCTTGCGGGCGCGGCGGGGGTCCAAGGGGGTCGTCCCCCTTGCTCATGACATTTGCGCCAAAGTCACCGTTCGCGTACTCCTGTGGAGGGATGCCCTCGTCACGGGAGAACACGCGGCTGCCAAGCCGGATCAGGCCGTCCTGGGTGACCATGGTCCCGATGCCCACATTGGTAAAGATCTCCAACAGCAGGGCATGCGGAACCCGGCCATCAACCACGGTGGCTCGCGTCAAGCCGCCTTCGACAGCCCGCAGGCAGGCCTCCATTTTCGGCGCCATGCCCGCCTCCAGATGGGGCATCAGCTTGCGGAGCTCGCTTGCTGACAAGTCGGTGATCACCTCGCTGCTGTTCGGCCAGTCGCGGTAGAGGCCTTCCACGTCTGTCAAAATGACCAGCCGCTCCGCTTCGAGCGCTATGGCCAGCGCCGCGGCTGCGGTGTCGGCGTTGACGTTGTGCACGACGCCGTTGACGTCGGGCGCGATGCTGGCAACGACCGGCACGCTGCCTGAGTCGATCAGACCTGCAACGGCTTCGGTACGCACCGAGACCACATCGCCGACCAGGCCAAGATCGACTTCGTCGCCGTCGACGACGGTCCTCCGTCGTTCGGCGATGAACAATCCACCATCCTCGCCGGACATCCCAACCGCTACCGTGCTATGGGTATTGATCAATCCGACCAGATCTCTTCCGACCTGGCCGACCAGCACCATCCGGACCACGTCCATGGCTTCGGGGCTGGTGACCCGGAGACCGCCGCGAAATTCCGAGGCGATCCCGAGCTTGGAGAGCATCGACGAGATCTGAGGCCCACCACCGTGGACCACAACTGGATGGATGCCGCATCGCTTCATGAACACGATGTCTTGGGCGAATGCCCGCTTGAGATCATCGTCGACCATCGCGTTTCCGCCGTACTTGATCACGACGATCTTGCCTGCGTAGGTCTCCAGCCACGGGAGCGTCTCGGTGAGTATCGAGGCCTTCTCCACCAGCGACAGTTGCCGGGGTTCAGATTGCTGCGACTGCGGTTGGGAGTTCATGTCACGTACTCCGCGTTCTCTTTGACATAGTCGTAGGTGAGATCGTTGGTCCAGATGGTGGCGGAGTGGCGGCCAGTGCGCAGATCGACCTCGACGTGCACATCGTGCCCACTCAGGTCGACGAATTCGCGGGGGTCGCCGATGGAGCCGTCTCGGCAGACCTGCACGCCGTTGAAGGCGACGTCGATGTAGTCCGGCTCGAAGTCAGCGGTGGTGGTACCAATTGCAGCCAGCACCCGGCCCCAGTTGGGATCCTGGCCGAAGACCGCGCATTTGAAGAGGTTGCTCCGAGCGATTGCTCGACCCACCTGCACGGCGTCATCCTCCGACGCTGCGTGGCGAACCTCGATAGCGATGGTGTGTGCGGCTCCCTCGGCGTCGGCCAGCAGCTGCAGAGCAAGATCATGACAGGTCTCGCCGAGCGCGGCTTCGAAATCCGCAGCCGCAGGCCGCACTCCCGAAGCTCCGCTGCTCATCAAGATCACTGTGTCATTGGTCGACATGCAACCGTCGCTGTCTATCCGATCAAAGCTGCGGCTGCATGCGCTCACCAGCTGCTCCTGAAGCAGATCTTGATCGACGACGGCGTCGGTGGTGAGCACCACGAGCATGGTGGCCAGGCCGGGTGCCAGCATGCCGGCGCCCTTGGCCATGCCGCCGATCGACCAGCCCTCATCTGCGAATCTCGCCTGTTTTGGTACCGAATCTGTCGTCATGATCGCCTCGGCAGCCGCCTTCCCACCGTCGCGGCTGAGCAGTAGAACCATGTCGCTGACTCCGGCCGTCAGCTTGTCCATTGGCAGCCGTATCCCGATCAAGCCCGTGGAACAGACGGCGACATCGATTGCGCCTACTCCGACAGCGGCTCCAACCAGCTCGGCTGTGCGATGCGTGTCGGCGAAACCATCCGGCCCGGTGCAGGCGTTGGCTCCTCCGGAGTTCAAGATCACTGCTCGTAGTTGGCGATCGCTCAGTACCTGCTGAGACCAGACCACGGGCGCCGCCTTGACTCGATTGCTGGTAAAGACACCGGCTGCTGCGTAGTCCGGACCGGTGTTGAGCACCAGCGCCAAGTCCCTTCGACCACCGCTCTTCAAGCCCGCCGCGAACCCGGAGGCCAGGAAGCCCGCGGCGCTGGTGACGCTCACGGTGCCACTCCCACTGTCGAGAGACCCGTCGTCTCCGGCAGGCCGAGTGCCAGATTCATGCATTGCACGGCGCCACCGGCGGTGCCCTTGGTCAGGTTGTCCAGAACGGCGACAGCAACCAGCCGGCCTGCGTCGTGATCAACGGCGACCTGGACGTGAACCGCGTTCGATCCCAGCACCGACTTGGTCTGGGGCCATTGGCCTTCCGGAAGCAGATGGACGAAGGGTTCGTCAGCGTACGTCTCGGCGTAGGCCGCGTACGTCCGCTCGTAAGAGATTCCGGGCTCGGCCAGCGGTGCAGTGCAAGTCGCGAGGATCCCACGAGACATTGGGACCAACACAGGTGTGAATGACACCGACGGCTCGGCAGCGCCACAGGCCGAGAAGTTCTGCAGCAGCTCAGGGGTGTGGCGATGCACCCCGCCGACTGCATAGGCACTTGCCGAACCCATCAGCTCGGCGCCCAGCAAATGCGGCTTGAGCGAGCGGCCAGCACCTGAGGGGCCACTGGCTGCGACGATGACGACATCCCGGGCGGCTGTCAGGCCCTGTGTGATCGCCGGCAGCAGCGCCAAGGTGGCGGTGGTCGGGTAGCACCCGGGCACGGCGATTGCCCGGGCGCCTGCCAGCTTGTCCCGCTGGCCGGGCAGCTCAGGCAAGCCGTATGGCCACGTGCCGGCGTGAGCCGACTGATAGAACCTCTGCCACGCCTCAGCCTCGGACAGTCGAAAGTCGGCCCCGCAGTCGATCACCAGGATGTCGGGATGCAGTTGCGCCGCCACTTCCCCAGACGCGCCATGCGGAAGA
Organism: uncultured Actinomycetota bacterium; assembly: GCA_963734005.1. Lineage (GTDB taxonomy): Bacteria > Actinomycetota > Actinomycetes > Propionibacteriales > Propionibacteriaceae > Microlunatus. The sequence continues at coordinate 52,404 of CAVTFS010000010.1, read as the reverse complement.
GCCAGAAAGACCACATCGTGATCAGCAAGTACCTCCGCGGATGTTTCCGCCACCAGCCGAGATCCCAATGGGATCAGCTGTGGGTGGTGCTGGCCGAGGAGCGTACCTGCGCTGGCGCTTGCGGTTACGGCCCCGATCTCCACCTGGGGATGGGCAAGCAGCAGCCGGAGGAGCTCTCCGCCTGCATAACCAGTGCCGCCTGCCACCGCAGCCCGTAGGGTCACCCGCATGAGTATGCCATCGTGGACAACTTCATGCATAGTGAATCTCAAAAGCTTGCAGCACGCTAACGTTTCGACGTGTCCTACCTCGCTGACCAGACCCGATATGACGTCCAGCCTTACCGTCGATGCGGCGCGAGTGGTCTCCTGCTTCCAGCCGTGTCGCTGGGCTTCTGGCACAACTTCGGCGACGACAAGCCCCTGGAGTTACAACGAGCAGTGGCTCGGCGCGCATTCGACCTAGGTATCACGCATTTCGACCTGGCCAACAACTACGGTCCGCCCTTCGGTTCCGCCGAAATCAACGCTGGCCGCATCTTGTGCGAGGACTTCGCACCATATCGCGATGAACTGATCATCTCGACCAAAGCCGGCTGGGAGATGTGGCCCGGGCCATACGGAGACCTCGGGTCGCGTAAGTACCTCACCGCCAGCCTTGATCAGTCCCTGAAACGCCTCGGTCTTGACTATGTCGACATCTTTTATCATCACCGGCCCGATCCTGAGACGCCGCTCGAGGAGACGATGGGTGCGCTGGACGCGGCAGTTCGGGCCGGCAAGGCGCTCTACGTCGGCGTTTCGTCATACTCACCGACGCATACCGCCCGGGCAGCCGCCATGTTGCGCGAGCTTGGCACACCGCTGCTCATCCACCAGCCGTCGTACTCGATGTTCAACCGCTGGATTGAGCCTGAGCTGCTTGATGTACTTGAACGTGAAGGCGTCGGCTGCATCGCCTATACCGCGCTTGCCCAGGGTCTCCTCACTGATCGCTATCTGAGCGGCGTGCCGGCGGACTCTCGAGCGGCACAAGGAAAGTCGCTGGATCGAAGCACCATCACCGAGGAGAAGGTCACACGCATCCGGGCACTGAGCGAGATCGCGAAGGAGCGTGGCCAGACACTGGCCCAGATGGCGCTGGCTTGGGTACTGCGTGACGGGCGCATGACATCGACACTGATCGGAGCCAGCACCGTCGAGCAGCTGGAGGACAACGTGGCTGCGGTCAAACGCCTGGACTTCAGCGCCGAGGAGCTGGCCGAAATTGATCAGTATGCGGTCGAGTCCGGAGTTGATCTTTGGGCCGATGCGCGCGAGGCGACCGGCTGAGGACAGCCGCTTCTACGATGCGGTGCTAGGCCTCATCGCGCAGCCGGAACGCCAGCCTGGTCTGCCACTCGCTCATATCCGGCACCTCCGCGGGATCGCTGAGATATTCCTCGAGCCGGCAACCCCACCTGTTGCCGTCAGCGTCCCACTCCAAGTCGCGTTCTGTGGCCCATTGCAGAAGGTCACGCGTCGCGGTCACCAGGGTGTCCGGATGGCCTGTGTGCACGACACTGGCGTAACGCCCGGCAGGCAGAACGCCAACGCTGATCTCCGGATTACCCTCCACCGGGCTGGCAACCGGCACTCCGCTCTCGAGCTCCAGCTTGCGTTCCATGTCGACGACGAGGTACCGCCAGAATGGCGGGCCGGTTGGAGCGATGCCTTGAGCGGCCAGCCAGTCAAAGACTCGGCCCGTTAGCGGCGGGACGACCGAAGCCAACTCATCCATACCGACATTGACAGGGATCGCCACATAGGGCTGATCCATCCTCGTTTCGATGGTCGGATTTTCACCCACGAACAAACTCCCTCCTGTCCTCGGCTCGCGCATCGCGCTTGGAGCCGCCGACTTCGTCCTCGCTCGCAGACGAAAAACGTGTCTGCTCACTCCTCCTCAGCACGGCGACGCGCGATACCCGACGCTCGCCGAGTGAGTGGGGACCTGACCTCAGGAAGACATAGACCTCGCCGCGACTCAGAACTCATCGGCCTGTCTTACATCGTGCGCTGGACGGCTCCCGTACGCTCCGCCGCGGCGGCAACAGCAGCGTCCCGCGCTTCAGCGGCCTCCGCATCGGTGAGTGTGCGATCTGCAGCCCGGAACCGAAGAGCGTAGGCCAGCGACTTCTTGCCCTCCCCGATCTGTGGACCGGTGTAGAGATCGAACAACCAGATGGATTCCAGCAACGGTCCCGCTCCCGCCCGCAACGCACGTTCCACCACCGCGGCTGGCACGTCCTCGTCGACGATCAAGGCAACATCCTCTTTAGCCACCGGGAAACCGGAAATCGTCGGGACATCGCCGGCGGTCGGCGCCGCGGCAATCAGCGCGTCAAGATCGATCTCCGTCGCGGCAGCGCGTGCCGGCAGACCAAACGCCACACAGACGTCCGGGTGCAACTCGCCGGCATACCCGATCCCCTCGCCCGTCGGCAGCGTGAACTGGGCGCACCGCCCCGGATGCCACGGCGGGTACTCTGCCGCACGGCGGACCAGCCGCAATCCGATCGCGGAGGCCGCCGCCTCGACGAATGCGATTGCCTGCTGCCAGCCTGCTGGGATCCCCGGTCCGTCCCAGCCCTCCGGAATCCACTGGCCGGTGAGCACGGCTCCGAGGTGGCGCGGTTGCTGGCCGAGTGCGCGATCCAAGGCGGCAAGCTCCTCCGCAGACGGCCGCTGTGTCACGGCCGGCCGGGGCGCGGCAAGCAGTGGATCATTCGCGAAGAACACAGCCCCAGCCTCGAAGAGAGCCAGGTCGTCGTTGCCGCGACTGCGATTTCGGGCTACTGCCCCGAACAACCCCGGCAGTATCGAGGTACGCAGGTAGGGACTGGCCTCCGACAGCGGGTTGACGATCTTGTTCAAACGACGCCGCTGGTCGTCGGCCGGCACGCCCATCAGATCCAGGTCGGTGGCAGAGGCAAACGGGAAGCTCAATACCTCGACGAATCCGCGAGCGGCCAGCGCAAGGTTGATCGCACGCCGTGCCCGCTGGCTTCTGGTCAGCCCACGACCGACCGGCGCGGTGGGTACGACTGGCTCGATCGCGTCGAACCCGATCAGCCGGCCAACCTCTTCGACGTAGTCGTACGGATCGTTCAGGTCTGGTCGCCAACTCGGCGGAGTGATCTCCAGCCGATCGCCGCGGTCGGTGACGGCTAGCCCCAATCGCCTCCAGCAACCGCAGGACCGAAGAGTGATCAATATCGGTACCGAGAATCTGCGCCGGCAAAGTGTCGGCGATGGTGGTGCTGGGTCGCGGTGGTGCCGCGCCGCGTACCGTCTCCTCCGGCAGCAGCGTGCCACCCGCATGCGCCGCGAGAAGCTCCGCGACTCGATGACCGGCCGCGTAGCTGGCCTCGGGGTCGACGCCGCGCTCAAACCGCCGGGAGGCCTCCGATGACAGCTTCTGGCGTCGCGACGTACGCGCGATGGTCATTGCATCGAAGTGAGCAGCTTCGATGACCACGTTGCGGGTGCTCAGCGAAAGCTCGGTGGTTGCTCCGCCCATCACACCCGCCAGGCCGATAGGTCCAGACCCATCGGTGATCAAGAGATCATCAGGATGAAGCGGCCGCACCACATCATCCAGGGTCGTCAGCTTCTCCCCTTCGGCCGCCTTGCGTACGACGATGACGCCGTCGAGCAGATCCGCGTCGTAGGCATGGATCGGCTGACCGGTCTCCAACATCACGTAGTTGGTGATATCGACTGCCAGCGATATCGAGCGCATACCCGCCAGCTGGACGCGGCGGGCTAGCCAGCGCGGACTCGGCCGGCTGGGATCGATCCCGGTAACCGTGAGCGCAACGAAGAGTGGACACGCCGCCGACTGCAACTCAACCGGATAGCCGTTCACTGTTTCGGCCGGCACCACACGGCCCACCGGATCGGTGAATGCCACCCCCAGAGCCTGAGCCGCTTCACGAGCAATGCCACGGATGGAGAGGCAGTAGCCGCGATCCGGGGTGACAGCGATGTCGAGCACTTCCTCGCGCAGGTGCAGCACCGGCACGGCGTCGCTGCCCGGCTTGAGATCGGGTTCGTCGAGCACCAGGATCCCGGTGTGATCATCGCCGAGACCAAGCTCTTTCGCCGAGCAGATCATGCCATCGGAGACGTGGCCGTAAGTCCTGCGCGCTGAGATGCCGAAGCCGCCGGGCAGCACCGTGCCCGGAAGTGCCACGACGACGACGTCACCGACCTCGAAGTTGTGGGCTCCGCAGACAACGCTGCGCGAACCGGAATCATCGTTGTGCGGACCTACGTCGACCTGGCACCAGCGAATCGACTTGCCATTGGAATGGACCTCAACCTCGTACGCCAGGACCTTGCCGATCACCAGTGGACCGGTGATCTCTCCGCCAACCTGATCGACGGTCTCGACCTCCAGACCAGCTCTAATCAGCGCTTCGGCGATAGTACGGCCGTCAAGATCATCGGGCAGGGCGGCGTACTCGCGCAGCCAGCTCAACGGCGCCCTCATCTGGCGTGCTCCCATGTGCTATTGCGCACGCCGCGGGGGTCCAAGGGGGTCGTCCCCCTTGCTCTAACCCTGGCGTGCTCCCATGTGCTATTGGGCACGCCGCGGGGGTCCAAGGGGGTCGTCCCCCTTGCTCTAACCCTGGCGTGCTCCCATGTGCTATTGCGCACGCCGCGGGGGTCCAAGGGGTCGTCCCCCTCGCTCTGTTCATCGTGCGGTCCCCACCAGTGCGCGGCTGAAGCGCACGTCGCCTTCGATCATGTCGCGCATGTCCTCGACGTTGTTACGGAACATCAGAGTGCGGTCCACGCCCATACCGAACGCGAACCCGGAGTAGACATCGGTATCGACGCCGCAGGCCCGAAGCACCCGCGGATTGACGACGCCGCAGCCACCCCACTCGATCCAGCCTTCGCTCTTGCAGGTGCGGCAGGGATTGTCGGGATCACCCACCGACGCGCCATGGCAGACGTAGCATTCCAGGTCCACTTCTGCCGATGGCTCGGTGAAGGGGAAGTAGTTGGGTCTCATCCGAGTCCGTGTCTCGCCGAACATGGCGCGCGCGAAATGATCAAGGGTGCCGCGCAGGTGACCGAGCGTGATGCCTTTGTCCACGACCAGTCCCTCGATCTGATGGAAGACGGGCAGATGGGTTGCATCGTATTCATCGGACCGGTAGACCCGTCCGGGACAGACGACGTAGATCGGCAGCTCGCGCGTCAGCATGGCCCTAGCTTGGACCGGCGAGGTATGGGTCCGCAGCACGATGCCGCCGTCCTCGGGCTCAACGAACAGCGTGTCCTGCATGGTGCGCGCCGGATGGTCAGGGATGAAATTGAGCGCATCGAAGTTCAGCCACTCGGCCTCGAGCTCGGGACCCTCGGCCACCTCCCAGCCCATCGCGACGAAGACATCCTCCATCAGGGCCATCAATGCTGTGATGGGGTGAACTGCGCCAATTGGCTGGGTCTGAACGGGCAAGGTCACGTCGACCCGCTCCTCGAGCAGAATCCGGCCGAGCTCGTCCGCCTTGATCTGTTCCTCGCGTGCCTTCAGCGCCTCGTTGATCATTCCGCGCGCCCGGCCCACGCGGGCCCCAGCCTCTTTGCGGGCCTGAGGCGGCAAAGCACCGATCTCCCGATTGGCCAGGGCGATGGGGGATCGCTCGGCGGCGTGTGCCAGCCGGGCCCGCTTGAGCTCAGCCATCGAGGTAGCGGCCGCAAACGCCGCCAAGGCCTCCGCGACCATGGCGTCAACGCTCTCGGCGTTGAGCGGCGTGACCTGAACGGGGTCGTAGCTGGTGTTCGGCCCGGACATAGCTCCCCTCGCGGATGGACTGTGACACACGGTGCGCCTGGGACAGTCTAGGAACGATGGTCGAACGCCGCCACGGCGTTTAGATTGCGAGCGCGCGATTGAGCGAGCAATCGCAATGAAAATTGCGAGCGCGTCGCTAGCAGCGGTGGGCGGTGGCGGAGGCGTAGAGCAAGACCGCCGCGGCCGTTGAGAGGTTGAGGCTTTCGGCGCGCCCGTAGATCGGCAGAGCGACCAGCCGGTCCAGCAGCCTCACGTGCTGGGCTGGCAGTCCCCATGCCTCATTGCCCAGGACCCACAGTGTGGGTTGGGCCAATGCCCCTGATCGTGCCAGGTCATCAACCGTGGAAGGTGCGCTTGCGTCGGCACCGAAGACCTGGAGACCAGCCTGGCGAGCCAAGCTGGCAGCGTCAGCCACATCGACCGCAATCGCGAGGGGCAGATGGAAGAGGCTGCCAGTCGTCGCGCGTACTGCCTTCGCGTTGTAGACATCGACGGAGTCGCGGCTGATCAAGACCGCATCGGCGCCGAACGCGTCAGCACATCTGATCACCGTGCCGACGTTGCCCGGATCACGGACCTGATCACAGAGCACGACCAGCCGAGGGATACCGGCCAGCGCCTCATCGAGAGGCACGTCGATCATCTGACAGACCGCAATCACGCCTTGGGGCGTCACCGTGGCGGCCAGCTCGGCAACGGCCCGCGCTGACGCAACTGCAATCCGGATGCCTGCGTTGGACGCAATGTCCAGCAGGTCCAAGTGGCGATCGACGCAGTCGTCGGCCACGATCAGCTCGATGACCGTATCCGGCCGACGCAATGCTTCGGAGGTGGCCTGCCGACCCTCCGCGAGGAAGCGCCGAGCCAGCTGACGGTCCTTTCGTCGCGACAGCCGGCGAGCCTCCCGCAGCATGCTCTGCGACGCTGCAGGAAGATCTAACGACTGGTGGAGAGCGATCCCGTCCTCAGACAGTGCGACCTCAAGCGGCCGTGACGTCGTTGGCTGATGCGTTTGCCTTGGCCACCTCCACCAGAGCGGCAAATGCTGCGGAATCGGTCACGGCAAGATCAGCCAAGATCTTCCGATCGACCTCGATCCCGGCGGCCTTGAGACCTGAGATGAATCGGTTGTACGTCATCCCTTCCGCGCGAGCAGCAGCGTTGATCCGTTGGATCCACAGCTTGCGGAAATCGCCCTTACGCGCGCGGCGATCACGGTAGGCGTACACCAGCGAATGAGTGACCTGCTCCTTCGCCTTGCGGTACACGCGAGAACGCTGCCCCCGGTAGCCGGATGCCTGCCCGAGAACTTCGCGACGCTTCTTGTGTGCATTGACGGACCGCTTGACGCGTGCCATCGCATTACTCCTTATGTATTCGGGCGTGCCGCTGCACGCCTCGGGGGTCCAAGGGGTTCGTCCCCCTTGCTCTCGTCATCGCAATGAGGCTCAGGCACCCTTGCCTAGCAGTTTCTTGGCCTTGGCCGCGTCGCCAGGCGCGAGCACTTTGTCGCCATCCAGTCGTCGGGTGCGACGGCTGGACTTGTGTTCGTTCAGGTGCATCTTGCCGGCCTGGCGGTGCATGAGCTTGCCCGTCCCGGTGAACCTGAAGCGCTTCTTGGCACCAGAGTGCGACTTCATCTTCGGCATGTGGATCCATTTCTTTTCTGTGTAGTGCTCCAAAGGCGCTGGCGGATGATCTAGCTCAGGTCTATGTCGGGATCGAGGTTGTCGGCCGGCCCACGACGCTTCTTCGATGCCGGCTGGGCGGCAGCCTTTGCCCGACGATCGGCCTGCTCGCTTCGCTCCGCCTCTGCATCGGCCAGCCGCTCAGCGGCGCGCCGATCACGTTCGGCCTTGACCTCGGCACGAGCCTCGGTCTTCTTCTTGAGTGGACCGAGCACCATCAACATGTTCCGGCCGTCCTGCTTGGGCGAGGACTCGACGTAGCCGAACTCATCGACATCGGAGGCCAACTTCTTCAACAGGTTGTACCCCAGCTCAGGCCTCGACTGCTCACGTCCGCGGAACATGATCGTGATCTTGACCTTGTCCCCGGCTTTCAGGAAGCGTACGACGTGACCCTTTTTGGTCTCGTAGTCATGGCTGTCGATCTTTGGCCGCAGCTTCATTTCCTTGATCACTGTGTTGGTTTGGTGGCGTCGGCTCTCGCGGGCCTTCTGGGCGTTCTCGTACTTGAACTTGCCGTAGTCCATGAGCTTGACGACTGGCGGTCGCGCCATGGGTGCGACTTCCACCAGATCCAGCTCGGCCTCTCGGGCCAAGCGCAAGGCGTCCTCGATGCGTACGATGCCGACCTGCTCCCCGGCCGGTCCGACGAGCCGGACCTCCGGGACGCGAATTCGATCGTTGATTCGCGGTTCGGTGCTGATATGTCCTCCAGTTGGTTGTAGTGAGTTGACCAACCAGACGGCACCGAATCCACAACGGCGACCCAAATGACGAAGGGTCTCCGCGTACGCGAAGACCCCGAACCCGCGAGGAAAGCGGGCGACGCCATCCTCGCAGACCGACCCGACAACTGTCCGTGGTTGACGCTGTGCGGGTGGGAGATCAGGTCTCCACTTGCGGATTCAGTACTCGACTGAATCGGTCGCAGTCAAGATATCACCGCGGGCCGCACAGACCACATAAGGCGTCTTGACACATGTGGGAACGCCCTGCCTGGATGGGCTATTCCCGTGGTAACACAGCGGTGACCCAGCCGAACTCACCATCGGACAACTCCACAAGGCGATGGCCGGCAGCAAGCTCTTCGAGAACTTCGCCTTCAATCACGAGCGCATGCGGCCCGGCTACATCGATGAGTACGGCAGCCAGATCTTCATTCCGGGCGGTCTGTGCTGCGCGGTCGACTGTGACCGGTACGGGGCGAGCATCTGGCTGCCAGCCCTGGAGGGCATCGAGACCGGTGAAGGCCAGCAGCGCTCGGCGCCCGTCTTGCGCCTGAAGTGTCACCACGGACATCTCCGCTTCCTTGTCTGACGGAAGTCCGGCGACAGTCTCACCCAGACGAGTAGCGGTGGCCACGACAGGGACAAGCAGCCGATCGACACAGAGGGCGGCGACAGCCCGCAGATAGGCCAGCGGAGTCGCCTCTGCGGCCGCGGCGGCTATCAGACGACGGGTCTCAGCGGATGCTGCGCCAGTATCACCTGGGAACGCGGAGGCTGTCAGTCGCCGTTGCTGATCCACTCCACCGCCTCTCTCAGTTCTACCAAGTCGGGGGTAGCCGGGTGCTCTCCCCCATCGTCACCCCATGCTGCGCGTGGCACATTGGGATAATGCCTGCTGTTGACACCGTATTGCTCCCCTTGTGTGTTGGACTCACGCTGCTCGGCGTGATCGCTACCGGGATCGCGTGGCGAAGAGGGAACAAGGGCCGGGTAATCCAGGGCATCGGCATAGCGCTGGCCCCGATCGCCTTGTACTTCAGTGGTCTTCTCAGGCTGCTATGGGACGCGATCGTCGCATTCGGGACCTGGGCTTCCAAGATCATCTTGTCGCCAGCCGTGTGGTTCGGTCTCTCGTTGCTCGGGCTATGTGTGGTGCTGTGGGTGGTAGGCGGTCTGATCGCCCGCCGCTCCCCCAGTTCTAAGAGCAAGAGTTCCGAGAGCAAGGCAGTGGGCGCCGAGTCAACCGCCAATGCGTTGCCAGCCAGAAAGGGCGCACGCAAGGCGCGGCAGGGTGAGCCACCGATCGATGAGGAGATGGCCGAGATCGAGGCGCTCCTCAAGTCGCGCGGCATCGAGTGACCTGAGTTAGGGAGCTTCCTGAGAACGGCGGTGGCGTACCCGGAGCTCATTCACCGCAGTCTTGGCAAGTGAACCGTCCACCGCCTGAATGCCCATGAGCTGACGCTTCTCAGCATCGAAGTCGGCCTCGAAGGGACGCCCCTCTCCTGGCGTCATCAGCAGTAGGGCCCAGGGATCACCTGGGCGAAGGATGATCTTGTGGACGCGATCCCACGGCACCGCATGGACCCGTAAACCATTGCGAATCCGAAGGCCGGTCGCGTCTGCACGCACGTAACTGCTCGCGAGAGCCGCCATTCCCAGCACAAGAACCGCGAGAACGCCGAGGAGGGTCAGTCGTTGTGACAGAGTGAACAGCGCCCGGATCTCCGCTGGCAGCAAGAACCAGCCGATTGCAGTCACGATGCAGAGAGCAACGCTTGCGATGATCGCGATAACCCGCACTCGATGGGGCCGCGCGACATAGACGCTATGGTCCAGACCTTGGGCATCCACAGGTCACGACGCTAGATCCGGCATGCCGCGATGTCGGTGACCAGAATGGCCCGTGCACCCAGCGCCCACAGGTCGTCCATAATCTGCTGGGCGTCCGCACGCGGCACCATGGCGCGGACCGCTCGCCATCCTTCTTTCGCTAGCGGAGATACCGTGGGTGACTCGAGTCCTGGGGTGATCGCGCAGGCATCCTCGACAAGAGCGTCGGTGACGTCGTAGTCCATCATCACGTAGTTGCGGGCGACCAGAACGCCGTTCAGCCGGCGTTCCAGCTGGTCCAGGCCGGACGGCGGCTCCGCGCCGGTACGACGGATCAAGATCGCCTCGGACTGCAGGATCGGATCACCGAACAACTCCAGCCCAGCCTGACGCAAGGTGGTGCCGGTCTCGACTACGTCGGCAATGACATCGGCAACTCCGAGCCGGATGGCGGTTTCGACGGCGCCATCCAGCGCTATGAGCCGAGTGCTCACGCCAAGGTCCTCCAGGTAGGAACCGACGAGCCCTGGGTACGCCGTCGCCAGCCGAAGATCATGCAGCTGATTTACCGACATTGCACTGCCGGTGGGGGCCGCAAAGCGGAACCGGCTCAGGCCAAACCCGAGCGGCATGACTTCGCTGGCGTGCGCACCCGAGTCGAGCAACATGTCTCGGCCAGTGATACCGACGTCCAGAGTTCCTTCGCCGACGTAGACCGCGATGTCCCGTGGCCGCAGATAGAAGAACTCGACGCCGTTGACTTCGTCGAAAAGCGCCAGTTCGTCGTCCGACCGTTGGGCGTAGCCAGCCTCGCGCAGCATCTCAGCCGCAGGCTCGGACAATGAGCCCTTGTTCGGCACGGCAACCTTGATCACCGGCTTCTCCATGCCAGGCAGCGTCGAATTCACGGCTCTTAGCGTAGGTGGTGTATCTCGGATCGCGCGCCGCTGATCGGAGGACGAGCGAGGAGACACGCTTTTAGTCTCCGAGTGAGGACGACGGCAGCGGGTTACCGAGCGCGATCCGCGCGACGCGGAGCGTCGCAGAAAACGTCGGATCGCGCGCCGCTGATCGGAGGACGAGCGAGGAGACACGCCCTCTGTCTGTGGCTGCTCGCGCAATCACACTCTGAACCCGCCTCGTTCGTCGTCGCTCGCGGAGAAAACAACGCCTCCGCTCACTCCTTCTCACCACGGCGGCGCGCGATTACCGACGCTCGCAGCCCTCTGTCTGCGGCTGCTCGCGCAATCACACTCTGAACCCGCCTCGTTCGTCGTCGCTCGCGGAGAAAACAACACCTCCGCTCACTCCTTCTCACCACGGCGGCGCGCGATTACCGACGCTCGCAGCCCTCTGTCTGTGGCTGCTCGCGCAATCGCGCTCTGAACCCGCCTCGTTCGTCGTCGCTCGCGGAGGAAACAACACCTCCGCTCACTCCTTCTCACCACGGCGGCGCGCGATTACCGACGCTCGCAGCCCTCTGGTCACAACCTCGCGTATACGTCATCGAGGTCAAGCTCAAGGGCCAGCATCAACACCTGGATGTGATACAGCAGCTGGCTGATCTCGGTAGCCGCCTGTTCCTTGGACTGGTACTCCGCGGCCATCCATACCTCGGCCGCCTCCTCGACGATCTTCTTGCCGATCTCGTGGACGCCAGCCTCCACCCGGGCAACCGTCGAGGAGTTCGGGTCGTGACGGGCAACCTTTGCAGTGAGCTCAGCAAAGAGGTTGTCGAAGGACTTTGGCACGGTCACGGCGGCAGCCTAGTGTCCTGGGCTGCGTCTAGGAGCGTTGAGCCTGTCGATGCGCAGCCCCGACAGGCTCAACCCTTCATCTCTCAGCCGACGGTCTCCGCCACTGGCTCAGCCAGACCATCTGGCGGCGTTTCAGCCGCCTCCCGACGTTCGATCCGTATCCAGGCCACAAAGCCGACTATGCAGATTGCGCCATAGACGATGTACATGATCGCCGACGGATAGTAGCCGGCGATCAGCAGCAGCGGAACGCCTACCAAGTCAACTGCGATCCAGATCAGCCAGAACTCCACCCAGCCGCGAGCCATCCCGTACGTGGCCAGGATCGAACCAGTCAGAATCCATGCATCGGCCAGCGGTCCCCAGGAACCCAGCGCCTTGAGCACGAAGTAGAAGATCGTGGTCAGAGCCAGGGCACCAACGAGGAGCTGAATGCGCCCGCTCGCACCTGCCCACTTTGGCCGTACTCCGACGCCTTCCGAGGCGTGCGACTTCCGGTACTGATACCAGCGGACCCAGCCGTAGATGCTGACAATGATGAAGAAGATCTGCCGGCCGGCCTGGCCCCACAGATCCAGCTTCTGGGGCGTGTCGAACGGGCCACCAATGGCGGTGCCGACGAAAACCGTGAACAGCAGCACATTGCCCACGATGCCGACAGGCCAAGCGGCGACTTTACGCCACATGCCCAGTAGAGCGCTTGCCAATCCGAACCCGTTACCGATGATCTCCCGCCACAGAATGGCGCTTGTACCGATAGTGAGTTCGGCCTTCAGCAACCGCAGGAGTACTTCTTGGAGATCCATTGATCCCTCCACTCATCCGGTCGCACGAATGCCGGGGTGGAGAGCCCACCATCGCGCAGCATTTGCGCGACGACAAGGCTCGCGTGAACCTCCCATCCGGACTTTCACCGTCGGTTGCGGAGTTTCACCACATCAACCCTCTGCCTGAGCAGGGGGGTCGCGGACTATCACCGCCGGTTCGGACTTGCACCGACCCCGGTACACGCGCGAGTTCTCAACTCGTCGCGGACACTCTACTCCGATCACAGCGTGACGCCGAGGAGGGCGTCGCAAGCACGGGTGATCAGCACCGGCGCTTCAGCGTCGTCACTGTCGATTGCGACCGATGCCCCAGCCCACGCGTCCACCGCAGCCAGGGCAGCAGGCGCATCAAGATCATGAGCGAGAGCGGCGCGCACCTGCGCCAGCACCCCGTCGGCATTCAGGCCGGCATCCAGCCGGACTGCCTCACGCCACAGGTTGAGGCGGCTTTGGGCAGAGACGAGCAGCTCATCGTTCCAGTCCCAGTCCTCGCGGTAGTGGTGGTCGAGCAACGCGAGTCGAATCGCCATCGGGTCAACGCCGGACTCGCGCAACGCAGACACAAACACCAGGTTCCCCTTGGATTTGGACATCTTCTCTCCGTCCAGAGCCACCATGCCGCTGTGCAGGTACGCATGAGCAAACGGCTGGTCGGTGGCCACTCGGCCCTGCGCCGCACACATCTCGTGGTGCGGGAAGATCAGATCGCTGCCACCACCTTGCACATCGAAGCCTGCTCCGAGCCGATCGAGCGCAATGGCAGTGCACTCGATATGCCATCCAGGCCGTCCAGCACCGATCACTGACTCCCAGCTCGGCTCTCCTTCCCGTGCGTGTCGCCAAACCAGGCAGTCCAAGGGCGCTTTCTTGCCCAGACGATCCGGATCACCGCCCCGCTCGGCAAAGAGCGCAATAGCTTCCTCCTCGGCGAGATGTGCGAGTGACCCGAACTCCGAGTCACTCTCCTGTGCGAAGTACAGGTCCTCGAACTGGCTGCCGTCCACTGGATAGACGGCTTGGCGTCCCCGCAATTGCTCGATCAGATCCACGATCAACGACATCGATTCGACCGCTCCGACATAGTGTCGGGGTGGCAGGACGTTGAGAGCCGCCATGTCCTCTCCGTAGAGCTGCGTCTGCTCCGCGGCGAGTTCCGCCCAGTCGATGCCGGTGGCGGCGGCACGTTCCAGCAGCGGGTCGTCGATGTCGGTCACGTTCTGGACGTGATTCACCTCGAGTCCCCGGTCACGCCACACGCGGTTGAGCAGGTCGAAGGCCACGTAGGTGTTGGCGTGGCCGATGTGGGTCGCGTCATAGGGAGTGATGCCGCAGACGTACATGCGTACCGTTCCCGTATCCGGACCGATCGGCACCAGCCGTTGCGTGGCGGTGTCGAAAGCCTGCAACGGAGGTACCGCCGATGAATGCCGAAGCGTAGGCACCGGGCGGGAGCTCCAAGCCTGCATGGCGTCACCCTATCCGGGCGTCGATTCCGGTGACCGTCAGAACGGCGGCCACGGGATCGAGGGCCACTCACCACGTGGTCGCGGCAGCCGCCGGCGACTGAGCAAGAGGTCTGCCCGGCGTACCAGCGCTGCGATCTCTTGATCAGTGAGAAGCTCGCCGAGCTGGTCGGGTGCCTCGTCGCGAGCTTTTCGTACGGCGGCCAGTTCCCGCAGGTTCAGCTCCGAGCCGGCCCAGCCCCACAACAATGTCCGCAGCTTGTGATCAGTGTGGAAGCTCACCCCATGATCAACTCCGAATACCCGGCCAGCGCTACCAAGAATGTGGCCACCTTTGCGATCAGCATTGTTGATCAAGACATCGAAGACGGCGAGCAGCCGAAGGTCAGCAACATCGGCGTGGATCACCGACACCGGGCGGTCGTCCACATCGAGGCCTTCCACGGAAGCGAACCAACCTTGCTTGGGCACGGCCGAGCTCGGAACAAGATCAACGAGCTTGTTCGTGGCCGTCTCGTCGACCTCTACCCAAACCTGAAGGGACCCGGGTCCGAACGGTCCATCGGCCAGCACGGTGACAGGCACGCAGTCGAAGCCGCCGATCCGTGATACCTCGTACGCGGCGACCTCGCGGAGGCCGAGAGTACGGTGCGGGAAATCCCAGAGCGGCCGCTCTCCCTTCAGCGGCTTGTACACGCATTCGATGGTTTTGCCATCCGTCTCGAGCTCGGCCAGGAAAGTGGCGTTCGACGCCTGCAGCAGGCGGCCGGTGATCTGAACGTCGGCCCGCCCAAGCTCTGCGGTCAAGGCGGGGTGAGGCGGCACGGCGCCACCATCCTCGTTCAAGCGACCAAGATCATCAGCAGTCAAGAGTGGAATCAGTCGAACAACGGGCGACGGTAGCCGTTGGCCCGGGGGCAGATGTGCCCGTGCGGATCGATCGGCTGCAGACAGAACGGACATGATGGCCGGCCAGCGGCCACCAGGGCTTGGGCACGGGCCACAAAGTCCCGCGCGTACGAGGCGGTGATCTTGACGACGAACACCTCATCGGCATCGATCTCGTCGGGCTCTTCGGCGCTTGACGCCGCCGGTGCCTGGTTGCTGCTCTCCTCATCGACATCGACATTGGAGAAGAGCTCGATGACGATTCGGTCGATGCTCGGATCCCAGGCAATGGTCATGGTGCCGACCCGGAACTCCTCTGTGATCGGCGCATCCAGAGGATCCGTGTCGCGCGCCTTGGACGATGCCGGCGGAACGTCCACTCCCCCTGCGCTGCGTCTCAGCACCTCGTCAAGTACGCGATCCAGGTGTTCGGCCAGCACCGAGACCTGCTGCTTCTCGCACGCCACGCTGGTGATGCGGTTCCCTTCCCGCGCCTGCAGGAAAAAGGCCCGTTCCCCAGGCTGACCAACCGTTCCTGCCACGAACCGATCGGGCGCGTCATATCGGTGCACCAGAATCGCCATGCGTAACAGGGTAAGTCAGTGAGGCAATGTGCTCCTAAAGCATTCCGGGAGGCGCCAGGGCCCCGACGCCACGGCTACTGTGCCGTGTCGGCGGCACCCAGGCCCCCTCCTACGGGCGCGTCGTTCGACGATTTCGGCCTGCGAGTGGCTGACCTTTTGCGCGGAGGCGACAAGTAGGTGGCCAGATCGACCGTCGTCGAGTTGACGGTGATGACGTACGGGCGGGTTGCGGTGTAGCGGACGATCGAAACGGACGCCGGATCCACCACAATCCGCTGGAAGCTGTCCAAGTGCATGCCGAGCGCGTCGGCCAGGATCGCCTTGATCGGGTCGCCGTGCGACACCGCGGCCCAGACGGCAGCAGGTCCGTGCTCAGCGTCTATCTGCGCGTTCCAGGCACGCACTGCCGCGATCGCTCGCGTAGACATCTCCGACATCGATTCCCCGCCGGGAAACCGTACGGCTGACGGTTGCTGCTGGATCGCGCTCCAGAGTTTGTCCTTGCTGAGCTCACGCAGCGACCTGCCCGTCCATTCGCCGTAGCCGCACTCGACCAGGCCCTGCTCCACGGCGAACACACAGCCGTCGGACTGCGCGGCGATCAGCGCCTGAGCGGTCTGCCGGCAGCGGCGGAGCGGTGAGCTGACAATGGCCCGCAACTGTACGGGAGAGAGACGGGTGGCCAGCTCAGCTGCCTGCTGGACACCAGCCGAATCGAGCCCGATCCCCGACGCACGACCGGCGAGAAGGCCGGCGGTGTTCGCCGAGGTTCGGCCGTGGCGGATCAGCATGACCGTTGTCATGCGCCGAGGTTACAGAGGCGCCAAGGCTAAAGAGTCAGGGAACGGTACCGGCCGCGTGCATAACACAGCAGCTCGTCGGCTGGATTCGCCTGGATCTCGACCCGCTCCACCGCCGCTCGGAACAACAGGCCCCAACCCGCACGATCTGGATCTGGCCGCAGCCGGGCACCGATCCAGCCGAGGCAGTTCACCAGCACTGGCCCCCATTCCGTGTCGTCCCAGGCAGCCAGAGCAAAAGGACCGCCAGGCGCGGGCGTGACTCCAGCGAATGCATCGGCCAGTGCGCGCTGACCCCAACCCAGGAGGTTCACGGTCACAGTTGTGGCCTGGGGCAAGATGTCGGCCAGGGCAGACTCCTCGTCCACCAGTCCAATCACCTCCCCGGGATCGCCGTCAGCAACTAAGAACGAGGACAGAGTCCAGCCGGCCCGGCTCCCACCGCCTGCGGCCGCCCAAATACTGATCGGGGATGTCATCCGACCGCGGAAACGGCGAAGCGGATTCCGGTCCTGCTCGCCAACCTCAAACGGGTGGCTGTGGTGGATGGTCACCTGAACAGTTCTACACGCCGCTATGACCTCGGTTTGCCTCCGGCAACTGCAGGAGCTTTCGGCGAAGTGCCCAACATGGTGAGGGCGGGTCGCGATGCCTCACTTCGCCGAAAGCGACGAAGGAGCCGGACATGGCGAACCGATGTCAGAGCGCAATGACACGGCGCCTGCGATGTGGCGTGGATCACGGCCTACGCCGCATACGCGGCCAGGTGGCCGTATCGAAACCATCTACGGTGGACCGGTGCGTCCGCAAGCGGGGCGATGAGGCGAGGAGCGGTATCAATGGGGTGGCTGGAAGCACTGGTGCTCGGCATCGTGCAAGGCCTCACAGAGTTTCTACCCATCTCCTCCAGCGCACATCAGTCCATCGTTGGGCAGTTCTTCGGCGGCAAGGATCCCGGGTCGGCGTTCACCGCGATCACTCAGCTCGGCACCGAGAGTGCCGTGATCATCTATTTTCGCAAGGACATCTGGCTGATCATCAAGAGCTGGGCACTGGTATTGATCGGCAAGCTACCGCGCAACGATCCAGAGGCCAGATTGGGTTGGCTGGTGATCCTCGGATCGATTCCGATCGTGGCGCTAGGGCTGGCGTTCCAGGACGCAATCGACTATGGGCTGCGAAACCTCTGGACCACTGCCGCCATGCTCGCCGGCTTCGGCATCATCATCGGCGTGATCGATCGGGTGGCCTTGAACGCTCGACCACTGGAGTCCCTCACCTGGCGACACGGGCTCTTTCTCGGGCTCGTGCAGTCGCTGGCTCTTATCCCGGGCGTTTCCCGATCAGGTGCGACCATCGCCGGTGGGCTGGCGCTCGGCTACCAACGCGTGGCGGCCGCCAAGTACTCCTTCCTGCTGGCCATACCAGCGGTCGTCGGCTCCGGCTTGTTCAAGCTTGCCGACGTCTCCTCCGACCCGGTGCCGCCGGCCTGGGGACCAATTGTGCTGGCGACTGTGATCTCGTTCGCCATTGGCTACGCCGTGATTGCCTGGTTGCTGCGCTATGTGAGCACGCACACGTTCATGCCATTCGTGATCTATCGGTGTGCATTGGCCGCGCTTGTGGCCGTCTTTTTGATCACCGGAGTATTGAGTCCGCTTCCACCCAGCTGAGCGCTGGGATGATCGACTAAGGTCCGACTCCCGACCGCTCTAGCGCTTCCGAGGCCATAGTGAGGGCATTGAGCTTCTCCTCGATGGAGCCGCCGTGGGGCACCAATGCGCAGGTAGTCACTCCGGATGCGGCGAGAATCTGGAACCGTTCAGCGATCCGATCGCGATCGCCGAGTAGCGAGGTTTGATCAATGAAGTCGAAAGGAACCGCTGCCATGGCGTCCCGATGCCGCTGGCTCAGGAACAGGTCCTGCACCACCGAAGCCGTTTCGCCGAAGCCCATCCGCACCGCAAGCGCGTTGTAGAAGTTCCGGTCACGGCTGCCCATGCCGCCGATATAGAGGGCCGCGTAGCCACGGACCTGATCGGCGCAGATGCGGGGATCCGCGCCAACCACCAGCGGGACACTGGGAACGACGTCGAATCCGTCGAGGTTTTTGCCGACCCGCGATCGGCCGGACCGTACCCGCTCCAACTGCTCTGGCGCGAAGTGCGGGGCGTAGAAGATGGCCAGCCAGCCATCGGCCAGTTCCCCAGCAAGTTCGAGGTTCTTCGGACCGACCGCCGCAAGGTAGATCGGGATGTGCTCGCTGATCGGTGCGATGGTCAGCTTGAGCGGCTTGCCGGCGCCGTCGGGCAGAGGTAGCTGGTAGTGCTCGCCTTGAAAGGTCACCGTCGACCGCGAAAGCGCTTTGCGGACCACCTCGACGTACTCGCGGGTTCTAGCCAATGGCCTGTCGAACCGTACGCCATGCCAGCCCTCCGATACCTGCGGTCCGGACACGCCGAGGCCCAGCCGAAAGCGGCCGCCGGTCAGCACATCGAGGCTGGCTGCGGTCATCGCCGTCGCAGCGGGGGTTCGGGCAGGGATTTGCATCACGGCCGAGCCCAGTTCGATCGTCGATGTCTGGGCGGCAATCCAGGCGAGAACGGTGGGACTATCCGAGCCGTATGCCTCGGACGCCCAAACCACAGCGAAACCGAGGGCCTCGGCGTGCCGCGTCAGCTGAAGCAGCCCACGCGGATCATCGGATCCGACCAGATAGCCGAGGTTGAGCCCGAGGCGCATGGCAGACACAGTAATGCCGGTGCTTGATTGCTTCGCTCGCTGGCGCTCGCTGTGTCCAATGGCTCGCTGCGTTCGCTGCGATGTTCGCTGGGTAGCCGCCGTCTTCGTCGGATCCGACGAAACGACTGTCCGAACAGCAAGCCTGCTCTCTCGAAGCGTTCGTCGGCTCCTCGTGCAGATCGGCGGCGCGAACATCGCGGGCGCGGATCACGCTTAGTCGCCGCCTACTTCGTCGTCGCTCCGGGACGAAGAACATGTCCCCTTGCTCCATGTGCATTGCTCACTCCGCTCGCTGAGGCTGGCGCTTGTGAGGCTGCTGCCTTCCTCGCTCGCTCGCAGGCGAAAGACGTGCCTGCTTGCTCGCTCGTCCAGGACAGCGGCGCGCCAGCCTCGCTCAGCACGGCGGCGCGCGATCCGTTAGGCCGTTAGGGTCTCCCTCATGGAAACTCGGCAGGTCGGGTGCAGCGGGCTGCGGGTCTCGCGGCTCGGGCTTGGCACCATGACCTGGGGCCGTGATACACCCGCCGAGAACGCTCATGCCCTGCTCGAGATGTTCTGCGACGCCGGCGGCACCCTGATCGACACCGCCGCCGCGTACGGGGCGGGCGATGCCGAACGCATTGTCGGCAAACTGATTCGCGAGCTTGGGAACCGGGATGAGGTCGTGATCGCCACCAAGGCCGGGTTCGTGATCAGAGACGGCAAGCGCATCGTCGACACGTCGCGGCGGGCGTTGCTTCGCGATCTTGACGGATCGCTGCGGCGGCTGCAGAGCGACTACATCGATCTCTGGCAGATCCACGCTTGGGGCGAGGCTCCCGTCGAGGAATCTCTCGATGCGATCGACTATGCGGTCTCGACCGGGAGGGTTCGCTACGCGGGAGTGTCGAACTTCGTGGGCTGGCAGACGGCGCAGGCCGCTACCTGGCAACGGGCGTTTCCGGGCCGCACGCAGATCACAAGTGCTCAGGTCGAGTACTCGCTGCTGGCACGCCGCGCCGAGGTCGAGGTGCTCCCGGCTGTCCGCGCCTTTGGCATGGGATTCCTCCCCTGGTCACCACTTGGGCGAGGCGTACTGACCGGGCAATACCGGAATGGCACGCCACGTGGATCGCGGGCGGCGACTGATCACTTCGCATGGTTCGTCGAGCCTTATCTCGAACCGCGCAGTCGGGGAGTGGTGGAGGCGGTGGTTCGAGCGGCCGACGGGCTGGATCTCATGCCACTCCAGGTGGCTCTGCTTTGGGTGCGCGACGCTCCAGGGGTCACCGCTCCACTTATCGGCGCGCGTACTGCTGGCCAGCTGGTTCCGGCCCTTGCTGTCGAAGATCAGATGTTGCCAGCCGAGATTGCCTCGGCGCTCGACGATGTCTCCGGCGGACCGAACGCCGCACGGGCTAATTAAGTACGCACCGGCATTCGAATGATCTTGCGACGGATCCAGGCATCTCGGCTGCCATCTCGGTAGCGCCGCAGCCTGGCGAGCTCCCAGCCGCCGTACTCAGCGTGGTCGGTGAGCAACTGGCGAACGGCATTGCGCGAGAGGTGGCGGCCCAGCCGGACCCGCTCCACCTGGTATTCGACACGACGCACCGTCATTGGCGGCCAATATAGTGTGCGCTCAGGCTTGATCGAGGAAGCGGTCCAGGACACGGGCGCCGAATTCCAGCGACTCGGTTGGTACTCGCTCGTCTACGCCGTGGAACATACCTACGAAATCCAGGTCAGGCGGGAGGCGCAGCGGTGCAAAACCGAAGCACCTAATGCCAAGGTGGTGCCACGCCTTTCCATCGGTCCCTCCGCTAAATATGTAGGGCACGGCACGGGCACCAGAATCCTCGGCTTGGAGGCTGGCCTGCATAGCTTCGACCAAGGCACCCGCGAACTCGGTCTCGACCGACGGATTGTGAGTGACGACCTCGTAGCGCACCTTGTCACCTATCAGATCGGCGATGGTGTCATAGAACTCATCGTGGCTGCCCGGCAGGAACCTGCCGTCGATGCCGGCCGTGGCGCGGCCCGGGATCACATTGTGCTTGTATCCCGCCGACAGCATCGTCGGGTTGGCGGTGTTCGACATTGTGGCCCCCACCATCCGCGCGATGGTCCCGAGGCGGGCCAGTGTCTCCTCGGCCTGGTCCGGATCGAGATCAACTTCGAACGCCTCGGCGACCGCCTCCAGAAAGGCCCGTTGGGGACCAGTGATCTTGCGTGGCCAATGGTAGGTACCGATCTTGGTGACCGCCGCGCTGAGCTCGGTGATCGCGTTCTGATCGTTACGCAACGAGCCGTGCCCGGCCCGACCGTCAGCAATAAGGTCGAGCCAGGCCATTCCTTTCTCGGCGGTCTGGATCAGATAGAGACGAAGATCATCGCGAACAGTGAGGGAGAACCCACCAACCTCACCGATTGCCTCCTCGCAGCCTTCCACGACCTCGCGATGTTCTTTGACCAGCCAGGTAGCGCCCAATCCGCTGCCGGCCTCCTCGTCAGCGGTGAAGATCAACCGGATCGGCCGCCGGGGCGCCGCGCCGGCACGAGCTCGGGCCCGCACCACGCTGAGCACCATGGCGTCGAAGTCCTTCATGTCCACAGCGCCTCGACCCCAGATGCAGCCGTCGACCACCTCGCCGGAAAACGGTGGTACCGACCAGTCGTCCGCGTTGGCGGGCACCACGTCCAGGTGCCCGTGTACCAGCAACGGGGACAGCGATGTGTCGACTCCCTCGGGTTCCCAGTGCGCCACCACTGACGTGCGATTGGGCTCGGGTTCCAAGAGTTCGCTCGCTATGCCGACCTCGTCGAGAAGCTCGGCTACGCGTTCGGCGGCCCTCCGCTCGCCCGGACCCGGTTCTGACCCGAAGTTTGTGGTATCGATCCTGATCAGCTGTTTGCACAGCTCGACAACCTCAGCCTCCGGCCGGTAGTCCGCGCTCACGAGTTCATCTTGGCCGATGCACTCGGTCGCCTGCGCCCGGCCCGTTAGAACCCTTCGGCGAGACCACGCAAGTTGCTATAGTTCGTGGGCGCCTCGTGAGGTGCCGCACCAGGTCCGGGTGGCGGAATAGGTAGACGCGCTAGCTTGAGGTGCTAGTGCCCTTGACAGGGCATGGGGGTTCAAGTCCCCCCTCGGACACAGTGAACCACCTAATCAGACGGCACATTCCAGGCCACCTCACTGCCCCCCTGCTACCGGATTGCTACCCGGCCGGAATAACGCCGCGACATCCTCGGCTGCTGCTTTGTGCAATCCGGGGACAACGTGGGAATAGGTGTCGATCGTGATGCTGATATTGCTGTGGCCCAATCGCTCTTGCACCACCTTGGGGTGGATGCCCGCCCGCAGCGCCAGTGTTGCCCAACCGTGCCGCAGATCATGAAGCCGGATCGCGGGCAGTCCGAGCCGCCGTACGATCTCTGAGAAGCCACGGGTGAACCGCTCCGGATGCAGCAGCGTGCCGTCGACATGGCAGAAGACGAGATCAAGATCGGTCCATCCGGCACCCATCAGCAACCTCTCGGCCGCCTGCTTCTTACGATGCTCCCGTAGCGCGGCCACGGTTCCGGCGTCGAGGGTGATCCTGCGCTTGCCCTTCTTGGTCTTCGGTGTGCCGAACTCAGCCTTGTGTTTGATCGCGATTACCGTTTGCCGAATCTCCGCACTGCCTTCGTCAAGATCGAGATCGCGCCAGCGCAGCCCGAGAGCTTCGCCGCGCCGCATTCCGGTTGTGGCCAGCAGGAAATAGGCCGCCCAGTGCCGATTGTCGCGGGTGCTCTCCAGGAAGGCGCGGAGCTGCTCAGCAGTCCACGTCACCGAGTCCGGGCGCCCCGTCTCTGCGGCCTTCGGTGGATCAGCGGCATCGGCGGGATTCCGGGCCAGCCTGCCCTTCCTGACGGCATCCTTGAATGCCCTGTGCAGGATCGTGTGAATGTAGTACACCGAGCGCGGGGACAGTCCGCCCCCCTTGTAGTCCTTGCGCCCATCGGCCAGCAGCGCCGCATACAGAGTGTCGAGCGTGACGGCATCGATGGCAGCGAGAGGTGCTGAACCGACCACCGGTATGACGTGCAGTCGCAGGTTACGGCTGTAGCTGTAGTGCGTGGCCGGGCGCACGGTGGGCTTGATCATGATCAGCCACTCTTCGACGTACTCCGCTAACGTCTGTCGCGTCTTCGGCACATAGGTGCCGTTGCTCACTGCCGCGAGCTGCTCTCGGCGCCCCGCGATGGCCTCCTTTTGGGTCCGGTATCCCGAGTGCCATTTCTTGCGCCGCTCGCCGGTGACCGGATCTCGGGGAAGCTCGACATAGAACGCCCACTTGTTGCCGCGCTTGACGACACCCTCGCTCACAGTTCCCCCGCCTTCCCCTTGATCGCCGGGCCCAGAAATCCACGCTCGCGAGCCCGCTTGATGTACTGCGTCGCCGTGCGATGCTGCTTGTCGAATCGCTCCGCGACGGCCTCTGTGGGCTTGTTGTTCACATTGGCTCGGTACACCTGGGCGACCTCCTGTAGCAATTCATCTGTGATCTTGACCTTCCGGGCAGCCCGCGCGTCGCGCGCCGCCCGCATCGCCTCGACACCTCGAGCTATCTCGATCTCACTGTTGTCCTCGTCGCCGGTGAAGAACATGAACTTCATCGCCATTTCGAGGGTGTCGTCAATGCGGATGCTGGCGAGATCGAAAGCCTTGATCTCTCGCCCGGCGTCGTCCGGCGGGCTAACGCGCACCTCCCGACACTCATGGTGGCCGGTGCGGAATTCAAACGTCAGCTCGATATCCGGGCCGCGCCCAGCCGCTTGCCAAATGCGGCCTTCCTCCCTGTCAACAAGACGCACAGTGAAGCGGCGAGGAACTCTGGCGATGCCGAGCGGTACATAGTCCTCGCTCACCGGCTTTAGGTAGAAGTGGGTAAAGGTCAAGGCCCGCCCCCTTAGCACATGAAAACTTAGCTACTTGCTAACGCATACTACACACTGACCTAGCAAGATACTAGCTATGACAGAAGCTCCCTCGGTGAGAGTGCCCACGGCTGAAGAAAGGCCGACGCTTGGCGTCTGGCCAGAAACCGGACAGATCCTCGGTCTCTCTAAGGCGTCGGTGTACGAGGCCGTGAAGACCGGCGACATTCCGTCAATCAAGATCGGCCGCCGCCTACTCGTCCCCACCGCAGCGCTACGGCGGATGCTGGCGCTCGACGGCGGCCCCGACGCAGCATGACCACAAAAGACCGAAGCCGCCCGGGTGAAGGCGGCTCCGAGAAGACCATTGCGACGGTCGACACCATTGTAGAACCGACCGCCGCCGACATCGAAGGGGCGTGCAGCGTCTACATCGTGCTGTTGGTCAGCCCGCGCGGCACGTTCGTCAAAAGGCCGTACATGAGCTTGCACTTTGCGCAGGCCGGGCTGCGGCGAGCGCAAGATCGCGGCCAGGAAGCACACCTGGTTCTTGCCAAGCTGACGCCCGTCGCCGTTGCCGATCTCGTTGATCTCGACGGTGGTGATCAGCGATGACCGCCGTTTACGGGACTAGTGCGGTAAAGCCGGCCGCAACACGATCTCGTCGCACCAAGGCCGAGCTTGCGCAGCTACACGACGCGATCCTGACCGTCTGCGAGGAGGATCACCCACTGTCGGTTCGCGGAGTGTTCTACCGGGTGATGTCGGCCGGAGCAGTCGAGAAGTCCGAGAAGGCGTACGCCGCCGTCCAGCGCGAAGTCCTCAAGCTGCGACGTTCCGGAGATCTGCCGTACGAGTGGATTGCCGACGGCACCCGCTGGCACATCAAGCCGGACTCCTGGAGCTGCGTCGAGGATGCTCTTGATGATGTTGCGTCTTCGTACCGCCGTGGCATTTGGCACGACCAGGACGTCTACGTCGAGGTCTGGTCGGAGAAGGAGGCGATCTCCTCGATCGTCTATCCGATCACCTCGCATTGGGATGTGCCGTTGATGATCGCACGCGGCTTCGCATCCGAGTCATTCCTCTGGTCGACGGCCAGCACGATTCGCAACCAAGGCAAACCGGCGGTGATCTATCAGCTTGGTGATCATGACCCGTCCGGGGTCGCGGCCTGGGAGCACGTCCAAGCCAAATTGCGCGAGTTCGCGCCCGATGTCGAGATCGAGTTCAAGCGGCTCGCGGTCACCGAATCCCAGATTGCCGAGTACGACCTGCCGACTCGACCGACCAAGGCCAGCGACAGCCGAGCCAGGAACTTCATCGGCGAGTCGGTCGAGGTCGACGCCATACCGACCAGCATCCTGCGGCCCATCATCGATGACGCCATCACGTCATGGATCGATCCGCAATTGCTGGCCTCCACCCGGGCAACCGAAGAGTGGGAGCGCGAGGGACTGATTCGGATGGCAAGCGGGCGGGGTCAGCAATGAGCGCCCCTTACAAGACCGGAGCGCCGATCTACCAGGCCGCAGGGTGGACGGGCATCATCCCACTGCCGCCGAAGAAGAAGTGGCCGCCGCCCACGGCCTACACCGGCTGGAGCGGCAAGGACCCCAGCGCCCATGATCAAGATGTGGTGCGAGCAGACAGTCGGTGATCAGCAGCGCGCATCCAACATCGGGATCCGCGTGCCTTTCAACGTGATCGGCATCGACGTAGATCACTACGGCGACAAGACCGGCGGCAAGACCCTGGCGGAGCTAGAGGCTGATCTCGGACGCCTACCCGACACCTATATCTCAAGCTCTCGTGGCGACGGCGTCTCGGCGATTCAATGGTTCCGCGTCGATACCGACGTACCGCTCAAGTGGCCGACCGGACCCGGCAAAGACATCGAGTTCATCCACTTCGGTCACCGGTACGCGGTCGTATGGCCATCGATCCACCCGGACACCGGCAACCGGTCCCAGTGGTACGACGACCTCGCCCAGCCATGCGAGCCGCCCGAGCACGACCAGCTTGCCGAGCTCCCCTGGGAATGGGTCGCCCGCTTCACCGGCGGCGAAACCTACGACGGCTCCGAGCCGGTCGAACCGGCTACCTCCGAGCAGGTGTCGCAATGCCTGACCGGCGGTGACGCGTGCCAGGCGGCGACCAAGGGAATCCGGAAGTACGTCGAAGAGTCGGCCGCGTCCAAGTCTCACCACGACGCCATGCGCGACTCCATCATGTACCTCGTCCGCCTCGGCGAACAGGGTCACCAGGGTGTAGCCAAAGCCGTCGGCGCCGTACGCGCGCTCTTCGACCAGTACGCCCAAGGTCGCGACAAGTACGAGGTCGACCGAGCCATCGATGGTGCAGTCGCGAAGGTATTGGCATCCCCGACGGCCGAGAAGGACAAGCGGTGCTGCGGCAACGGCGGAGACCAGGGGGGGATGGGTACAAGCACTCGGCCGCCTAGCAGTGCGGAACTGTTCGCCGGGCAACGGTCGCCAGGTACCGAGCAGGATCGAGGCGGCGCTCAGGATCAAGGTGAGCAAGGTCAAGGTGATCAGCAATCACCGCCGCCGGTCTCGCCAATCGGGCTGGAGCAAGCCCACGAGGTGTTCAAGAAATGGCTTGGCAAGGACTATGACATCGGCACGCTTGACGCCATGCTGGCCGCGGCCGCGGTCGAGCGGCTTGATGGTGACCCACTGTGGTTGCTGATTGTTTCCGGATCCGGCAACACCAAAACCGAAACGGTGCAGACGCTCAGCAGCATCGGCGCGATAGTCGTCTCCGCAGTCACTTCCGAAGGCGCCCTATTGTCGGCCACCTCAAAACGAGATCGCAGCAAGAGCGCCACCGGCGGACTGCTCCGCGAGATCGGTGATCATGGAGTACTGGTGATCAAGGACTTCACCAGTATCTTGTCGATGAACCGCGACATGCGGGCTCAGGTTCTCGGTGCACTCCGAGAAATCCACGACGGGTCGTGGATCCGCAAAGTCGGCTCCGATGGCGGTCAGAGTCTGCCCTGGCAGGGACGGATAGCGATCATCGGCGCGGTCACCACGGCATGGGACACCCATCACGCCGTGGTTGCAGCTATGGGTGACCGGTTCGTGCTCGCACGGGCCGACTCCACCCAGAATCGGCAAGCGGCTGGACGTAAGGCTATCGGCAACACGGGCGACGAGATCAAGATGCGTGCCGAACTCGCCGCAGCTGTTGGCGGAGTCATCGCCGGTATGAATACCACTCCGATCACGGTGACCGACGAGGAGACCAAAGCGCTGTTGGCTGCCGCCGATCTCGTGACGCTGGCTCGCACCGCGGTCGAACGCGACTACCAAGGCAACGTCATCGACGCACATGCGCCGGAGATGCCAACGCGATTCGCCAAGGAGCTAGTGCAGATCATTCGAGGTTCGGTTGCCGTTGGCATGGATCGACACGACGCACTGCGTCTAGCAATCCGGTGCGCTCGAGATTCCATGCCACCGCTGAGGTTGCGGGTCATCGACGACATCGCCGCGCACAATCACAGCCTGGTCGCCGACGTGCGCAAGCGGCTAGAGAAACCTCACAACACCGTAGATCGAGAGATTCAGGCGCTGTACATGCTCGGTGTGCTCCAGTGCTCCGAAGCTTCGGAGTTCGTAGACAAGACCCAGAAGTGGGCCTCAAAGTGGTACTACTCCGTCGCCGACGGCATCGATCCGAAGGCCATCGACCTCAAATCGTTTCCAGAAAAGTCAGTACATACCCCTAGACCCCAAGAAGAGGGACAGGGAAACGGATCCGAACACACCGGTACACCGCATGTAGATACTGACAAATCTGGAAACGGTGCAGCGAATGGCGACGATTCTCCGGCTGCCACGGCCGCCAATCGCAGTGTCGGCGGCACCTGTCCCGACTGTGGCGATGCGCTCCCCGATGACCTCATTGCAGCCATGCGCCACCGCGCGAGCTGCCAATCAAACGAACCGCGAAGGAAGACATCATGACGTGTGCTGGTGTGTGGTGACGATGATCATGATGCTGGCGCTGATCATGGGGCGGGGAGGGGCTTTCACGGGGTGCGCCGCCCGATAGCCACCGCCCATGGAACTTTCCTCCCCCAAACAGCCTCAAGCAGCGTGGGTTCTGGACTTATTTTCGCCTCTGTTTCCGGAGTTAATTTCGCCCTATTCCCGGGGCTTTATGTCGCCAATTGAGCGCACTGAAAGGAGTTGTTTCGCATGGCTTCGAAAAGAGCGTGGAAGCGGCGCGTTACCGGTGACCGCTGCAGGCAATGTGACGCGAAGATCCCGAAGGTCCCTATAGAGCTCAGCGGCCGACCTGTTGAGTTCTGCGAGCACTGCCGCGCGGAGCGGATCCGCGCGCGCAAGAGGGAATACAAACGTAGGAAGAGGGCTGCGTCAGAATGAGGCGGCTGTTACCAGCGGTCGGTACAAACCGGCGGCGTGGTCTGGAGCTTCCGTCCGGTCTTAGCGCCGGATCTGTTGCTGCATTGTGCGTGTTCGGGCCACGTGTTGCTCAGCGCGTTGATCCGAGACTCAGGCCATCCCGCCGCTCTTGCCTCTGCTCGGCCGACGATATGACCGACCACCATGCTGAGCGGATGAGGCCACTTCGCCCAGTATGCAATTGGTTGCCCACACCTCCAACAGTTCGGTTGGAGCTTTCGCCAGTGCGCCCTGATCTTCTTCCAGCTGGCGCCGTCGAGCGCGGGATCGCGCCGGTCCCCGTTGCGGCTGCGCTCCCACGTCATAGGCAAATCCTAGAGCTAGGCGGTCGCCAGATATATAGACGACGAAGCCGACCCCCGAAGGAATCGGCCATCGTCTGTGGTGAGCCCGAACGCAACCACGCAATCAGACAACCTCCAGAGAGGAACCCGAACTGCGTTCTCATTCTAACGGGTTAGGCGGCCAATGTTCGCCGAATTCTAGCCGTCAGGTTTAGTAGAATATTTCTAGCAGGCTGGATCTCCAGAGATCCAAACCAGGGGCCTCGACATACAACAGAAGGAAATGCCGAAATGCCCTATCGTCGCCAACCGAGTTCAGCCGACATCGTTGCCTCGCAGATGGCCCGCCGCGGAATTCGTCTCGACCCTCAAAGACTCGACGAAACAGTCGCAGCGCAGCGTGAGCGCAATCAAATCGAGAACCGCGAACACCTAGAGTCCGTCCGAAGTGCCGCGTCCGCCGTCGTGAAGGCAAAGCGCAGATTTTCGGTTGAGCTGTCCATGCTGGCCAGCAATCCGACCGATGCGAATCGGCGCGCCGCTGTAGCCGCAAAGGCCGCTCGTGATCTTGCTGTCGAGCAGCTCGCGGAGCTGTGCTTGCACGACGAGTCCGTGATCGGCGCAGCTCTTCGCCAAGCGCACCTACGATGAACCCCGACCGCGCTCTCTGCGGTCTCGCCACCACGTACGGTCAAGCCTCGGCAAACGATGGTCGCGTCTGGTCGCACGAGCACTTCGCGGAGTTCATCGCGTGCGAAGTCGGCATTCCGCTGCGAGTTGATCATGGTCCGCTGCTGAATAGCCGCGGTTTTATCGCCGATATCGGCACAGTGCGCCGCTTCGCCAGCGTCAGCTATCCGAGGCCGGGGTTGTTGATCTTGGCCGAGGTCAGCGCCGCCGAAGGTTACGGCGATCAACTGCTGCGCGATCTCGCTTTGATGTGCCAGCAGTCCTGGCTCCCGGCTAGCTGGTCTCTGTCGGTCGGCGCACTGGTTTACGACGACGATGACGACAAGTCGGTGGCAATTCCGCATGAGATCAGCGTCGTCAACCGCCCCGCATACCCGGACGCTCGCATTTTCGGTGTCGGCAAAGACGCAATCGAATCGTGGGCGCTCCTGACCGAAACGTCAGCGAGGGCAGCGTGACCAAGAACTTGCGGCGCCATCTCCGCGGACGGACTTTCTTCCTTTCACCGTCTACGGAGTGCGGTTCTCGTCAAATTTGCTGGGCGGGCCAGCGCCGCATTATCCGCACCGCCGGGAGCGGTCGTCCTCCGGCTCCCGGCGGTGCAAATTACCTAAGGAGCTGAATCCACATGGCACTCGGTGCAGCTGAGATCCGAGTCATCGCCGCGCATTGTCGCAAGGTCAGCGCGGATCGCTCGATCGTCAATGACATGGCGAAAGAGATCCGTCGGGCCGGGCCTGCGATCCGTGCCGAGGTCCGGGCGCACATCATGGCGACGCTTCCCCGATCCGGCGGCTTGAATGCCTGGGTCGCTCGGGCGCCGGTGAGGATCAACGTGCGGCGCGGCATCGATTCGGCCGGGGTCACGGTCACCGTCGGTCGGAAATCCCGGAGCGGCCGCGCTGACCTGAAGGGCCTGGACGCTGGCACGGTGCGCCATCCGCTCTACGGCAACCGTCGCCATTGGTACGGCAACGCTGTGACGCCCGGATCGATCTCCGAGGGGATTACCGAGGGCAGCGACGCGCTCGAGGACGCGGTTCTGATCGCGGCCGAGCGTGCGGCCCAGCGGACTCTCCGGGGCTAGCCGCGCGACGTTCTCCACGATCATCGTGAAGGCTGGACACTTGGTGATCACCATCGACGGCGTAGGTTGGCCGCCCTAGCGGTCTTGATCACGTTGCTCAATGTGACGCGCGCCGTGCCGCTCGATGACGCGCGAGGCCGGTCTTATGTTGCTGACCATATTGCTCAGCAAGCCGGTCTTGAAGATCCGCGTGCCTGAATTGATAGACAGCACCGGCCTGTCGCAAGACTTGTCTGTCAAGAGCAGTCTCAAGCAGAGGTATGAAGCGCACCCGCTCCCCACGCAGACGAAGACCAATCTCGCTGAAGAGCAGGAGTGGCGCGGACCCTTTCCGAGTCCGGCAACGAGCCCAGAGACGACCCCAACTATGAGCGTGACGCCGAGCCAGCACACAAGTAGGAACAAGATGAGGACGGCAAGTGCGGCAGGAACCCCGACCCAAAGGCCGCCGGTAAGCCAGAACATGGTGTAGGACGCCAGGCGGGGTCCCAGGAGGATCCAGCGTGCGGCTACAAGCCAAGCTATGACCCCGAACGCGAGCCAGAGAGTGAGGGTGCGCGTAATGCCGATTACAAGCCCCGAAATTAGCTGCGTCTGAACATCCTTGCGATAGATCGAATTGGGAGTGACGTCGGTGGAGTCCGCGATGGGCCTGCTCCAGACATCGTTCAGAAGCAACAAAAGCGCGCCAGCGAGCCAGAACGCGAACCCCACCGCGAGCCCGGCCACAAGGAGAGGCGCCAGGAGAGGCGCACGCCAGACCAGCTCCTCGGTCAAACGCACAGTGGCGAGCGCGCCCACAAACATGACACCAAGCGCGGCTCCGAATCCGCGTTGACCACCGCGCCCGAGCCCGTAGAAAAGCTCCTGCCGCGTCGGCCGCCGAAATACCACGGACCGGGGGAACCCCTCCCGTCCCGCGAGCCAGGAGCCTGTTGCGGCTCCAGCCAGGATCGCGCTCACAAGCGCAACGACGAATGCAACCTTGACGACTGCCACGAACCCGCCCACAGGTGGCTCCGCGCTCGGGCTCACGACCGCGACCATTACGCCGACCACGACCGCTGCCACAAGCGCGGCCACGACAGCGACCACCAGCCAGACCGTAGGCCCGACGAGAAGCGCGCCACCGAACCGGGACAGCAAGCCCGGTACCCAGTTGGGGATGTACCACCAACGGAGATCCCGAATCGGGTCGCTGCGACTTGTGTTCATCATGTAAGCAAGCCAACTTAGCCAAAAGGTGGCGAAGTCGCGTTCGCCCGGTTCGGGATAGGCGGCAACGAGGACCTGGTCAAGTAGGTGGTCACGCAAGGCCCTCTCATCAGCCAGCTCGAAGGCAAGCAGTCCTCCAGGATCGCGGTCCTTATAGGCTGAGCGAGCCAGGGAGAGCGTCAGCGGTGTGTTCAGTGTGCGAGCCAGAACTCCGTCTGAATTGGCGAGAAGGTGATTAGCGACGTCTTGCCATGCCTGTCGAGTGGTCCCAATCCGAGCTTCGAGCAGGTACCCGGCGGCAGCCTGCGGGGTGACTGGCCGCAGTTCAACGACTGGCGTGTAAGGAAGGTGCACTCCAGTGTCAAGCGTGCGACGAAACTCTTCAGGCCGACTAGTGATCACGACCCTGAGTCCCGGCGCTTCATCGGCTAGCCGGAGAAGGGCCTGCGCACGCAGTGTCTCGGGCATCTCATCCAGGCCGTCTAGGAAGAGTGCGATGCGACCCTGGTCGAAGAGTTGAGGTATCGCATCTGGCCCGAACTGTTTCGCTAGCAGGTAGGGATGGTCACGGATGATGGTTGTGGTCACCCATCTGCGAAGTCCCAGTCCTTTCTTGCCCGGATCCCACGATCCCATCGTGAGCCAGACGGGCACCGGCACACGGGCCTTTTTTCTTCCCGCCATCCCCTCGCGGTAACGCAGAGCCTCCATGAGCAAGAGGATCATCGCGCTGGTCTTGCCAGCACCCGGGCCACCAATCAGCACCAATCGGCCGTGACGCAGCCGGGCATACACCTTGTTATGAAGTCGGGTTACCACACCAGCGCTCAGCATCTGTCTTGTTCTCAACCGCTTGCCAGTGCGAGACGGTAGCGGGGCAGGGTCATTCGGCAACGACGACGGGGCCGTCTGCCCATCCGGTAGCGGAGCGCGGTTCTTAACCCATCGCCAACTTACTCGTACGGGCGCTGGCGCCTGGATCCCACGTTGCACTACCTGCTGGGACCAGGTAGTCAAGGTCCGAGCCGCCAACAAGTCGGCAGCTGCATCCACCTGGGTGCGCGTGGATGAAGCGGCTTCGTCGCGAGGACTGCGGCGCCAGGTGGCTCTCAACACCGTCGCTATAAGCACGACAGTTGCAAGCAGCGCGGCCCAGACATCAGCCCGGCCCGGCAGGCCCTCCACCGGTCCGCCCCGAAGTGTGTATGCGATCCCCGCGACCGCGATCAAGAGAGCGACGGCTACGCCGAGCAACCTAACTCCCAGAGGCCGCGTCACGACGTGGTGCTTCGCTTCTGGATGTCCCCTTTGCGTGCCCAGCTCAACGCGTCCACGATCGACAGCTCTCCGCGAACCTTTGCCCGCAGGACTCGCCTTTCGCCACTTCGTGAGACGAACTGGGTGAGGAGTGAGCCGACTCCTCCTGCGGCGATCAGCTCGGCAACGTCGGCGACCCATGGCACGGCGTTGAGTCTCTCATTCGCCACCACAAAGGTTGTCTTGTTCCCGCTAGCGTTCGTGGAGTGAGCGAGGCCGTGCTGGTGGGATCGGTGCGGCAGGCTGCCTCCGCCTCCGGCGTATCACCGTTCGTGGTGCGGCGGTGGATCAGCCAGGGAGTGCTCGCTGAGCCCCCGTGGACGCTCGACCAGGTCCAGATGGCCCGTGACACACAAGATCCAGGTCCGCGATCGCAGGCAGCGCACGCCAGCACGGCGCGATGGAATGAGGGTTGCAGTTGCGCCACCTG
The DNA here is from genome assembly GCA_963734005.1 of uncultured Actinomycetota bacterium. Classification (GTDB taxonomy): domain Bacteria; phylum Actinomycetota; class Actinomycetes; order Propionibacteriales; family Propionibacteriaceae; genus Microlunatus. Next base: position 18,859 of record CAVTFS010000010.1, on the reverse strand, counting down.
TCGCGGAGCCCACAGTGACGATGCCCGTCTTCGCAAACGGCGAGAGCGCGAGCACGGCTGCCTGTCGAGGTACGACAGCAGCTCCTCGACGGGATCAATGCGGGCCAGCAGTTCCGAGCGATCGTCCGCGACCTCGGCCTGACCTCCAACCAGGTCTGGGGCCTGACCAAAACTGACGGGGGAGTGGTCAAGGGCGCTCGAGGCTACCTTGATGGCTACCCGCCGGGAAGAGCTCCGGCACGGCACCAACGCCGCGTACGTGCACGGCTGCGTCTGCAAGGAGTGTCGGGATCACCAGCGCGAGCGGATGGCCAGGAACCGCTGAGAAACGGAATTCTCTGGTCGAAGACGTAGCCGCAAGATCGATAGGCTACGGCGGGTGGTCGCGTCATCGGGAAGTCCAAGTATTCCTCTTTCGTGGTGCTATGTAGCACTTCGGCAGGCCGAACGGGTACGAGAAAGCTTTGCCGAGTGGCGGGCCGTGAAGGTCATCGGCGAGGAATCGGATGAGCTTGATTTCCTTTACTGGGGCGATGTTCGCTTCCTGATCTCTGCGATGCACCACATGAGCGAGGCACTCGACGGGCTCCCGAGCGGCCCGAAGCTGCCGAAACGACTCAAGAATCAAATGCACCTGATGTGGCAGACGCTCGAGCATTGGAGTGATGACGATGAGGGCAGTGGCAGTTGGAAGACGCTGGTCGTGAGGCATCCGCAAGGCCGAGACCTGCTCTCACTAGACGAGCTGGAGCAGGTGCTGACCCGTGTCCGCGATGAACTGCTGGAGGTGTACCCCGCCAAGCCGAAGTGGCTCGAGGTGTACCACGGCAAGCCGCAGCTGATCGAGGCGGACGCCACGGGGCGGGCGGTGTTGCGTGCTTGGCAGGAGATGCTCGAGCTGCACAATGGGCGGTGGGAGCTGATCGATCGGGAACAGTTTCGAGCGCGTGTTCGCGAGCTGCTCGAGCTGAACCGCGAGGCCCCGAGGACAGTCTCGAACCTCGGGGTCGGAATCCGATACCCGACGGAGTAGCCCTTCGGTCACTGGGGCGGAGGGTCGCCCATGCGGGTCGGTTCTGTCCAATGTTCCGGCGGTGTACGTGGCGGCATGCCAGGCCAGCCCTTTAAGTTCGCCCCGGTGGGCCGGGTCGGGGCGAGGCGACGTAAGACCTGGAGGCCACCGTCGGCCCGCACCAGATGGAGCTCTTAGGTGGTCTGTCCGTACAGCACTGTCGCCCCGCGCAGACGCTTTCCAACCGATCCGGACCCACCGGTGAAGTTCGTCAAGATCAACGGGTCCGGCGAGCATCAGCAGCCCATCTGAGGCTTTCAATCTGTAGGCTGCCGCGATGGCTGGATTCTGCGTTGTCACGGCAGACGGCGTCGAGACGTTGTATGTCGGCGATTATCGGGTGAACGAGAACACCGGGGTGCTATACATCGACGAGGAGTACACCGACGAGTACGGCAAGGCGAGCCGAACTATCCGTCTATCACCGACGTTCTGGCAGCAGATCACGGAGGGCCGTAGGCCGAATGATTCAGCGCCGAGGACCTGGTTCCTGATCAGCTCCAGCAGGTTCTAGCAGAATCGAATCTGTATTCGATACGCTGGAACATGTCCACGAAAGACCAACTGCTCTACTCCGCCCTTCACGGCACCGCGATGCGCTATGCAGCCGAGCGCCGCAACATCGACGAATCGATCGAGGAGCTACGCGACATCGCCGACGGCCGCAATGACATCCTGGCCCAGGCCGCAGGGATCACCGCGGGATCGTGGTACGCCTGGCCGTCCACACACATCGGGCATGAGCTGATCGCCGCGGGAATGCTCATCCTCGCCGGAGGCGGTCGCGGTTTGCCGTTGGACTATGACGAACTCGAGCGCTGGACGCGGGTCGGGTTCGAGCGCGGTACGAGATCACGCAAAGGCGAGCGGTGATGATGATGGTCCGCGACAATCGCTGCCGTGGACGATGATCGAGATGATGGCGTGTGGGTCAAAACGCTTGTGCATGCACTCCAGGATGGGACGCCGCTGGACCTTGCACCCGGCGAGGATGTCGATGTCATAGTGATCAACGGCAAACAGAGTTTGATCATGTGGTCAACGTGACCTGAGTGAGTCCTGTTCTCTGCTGGCTTTCAACCTTCACCTCCAACAAAGGTCCTGTTATAGCCTTTCGGTCATGCCCGACATCGAAGTCGCCACATTTCTCCCGCCTGACTCGCCTGACTCAGAGACGCCTTTTGACGTGCCCAACGCCATACTGGAACGCTCAGGGCCAAGTGTTCCCTGGGAGGATCGACCCAAGGTTACGATAAGCGCAAGCGATGACGATCCAGTACAAGACACGATTGCCCGCGCGATGCGCCAATTCGGGATTTCCACGAAGGAATCCAAACGTGAATGGCTAGAAAAATACCCGCCGCTCCGGCCTGCTTTCTATGGTGGGGGCGACGATGAGCCGGTTTATCTAAATGTGCTCCTAGAGGAAGATGGCTCCGCAACCTGGTTTTTTAATGCACGCCGGGTAACCCATGATCAAGTGGCTGCCTCCGCCAACGCTAGGCTTTTCAAAGGCGAACCCGGCCGCATGTACTTGGTCCTAGACGAACCCCTCGTCGAAGGCGGCAACGGATTTTTCTTCTGGAACGAGTTCGCTCGGACGCTGCCGCAAGCGCTCATCTATATGGGTAGTCTGTATGGTGGGCTCCGGCTATTTATTGACCTAGGCTGGGCAGCGTACAAGGTATTTCTGAGGCTAGAAAGAAATGGTCGAGCAAGGGCGTAGCGCTTCAGGAGATCAAAGCTGCGGTCGATCAACCAAGGACAACAGGGGAGGCCGCGCGGCTTCTCGGTGCGTCTGAATCCGACACGGAGACACTTTTGAAGGCCCTTGGGCTGAGCCAATCTGCCGACGGTAGATGGCGAACTGGACCGAATAAGGATGCCGATGTCCTCACGCTCGTCTTCAGCACTGCTGAAGAAGCGGCTGACCACTATCTTTCGCCGAATACCTTTGAGGGCTGCCTTGATGAAATTGCTGCGCTTCCCGAGGAAGAGCGACTTACGAGCGCGCGTGCGATAATCGAACGAGTGTACCGTGAGGAACGCCAACGCCGCTGGGATGATATTGCGGAGGAAGATGAAATTGATGTCGAGTCTGATGAAGATCGTGACGACATCATGAAGAAAGACATCTCATAGGCTGCCTCTCGTGGGCGGCCTCAACCCTGATCCCACTGGGATGACATGATCATCGAGCTATCAGCGGAGGCCGCTCTATTTCTCCGGAATAAGGCGACGGCGGGCAAGCTCGGTGCTGACGTTGGCCAGAATCCTGGTCGCGTTGCTGATCACCTCGCCCAGCTTCACGGGTGATACCTCGGTGACATGCGACGGCCGAGTGATCCCGGCGTGAATCGTGGATTGTAGTGCTGAGGCCCCGAAGCCAAGATCAAGAAGATCAAAGCCGAGATCAAGAAGATCAAACAGGAACTGCCCGCGTTACTCCTGGCCTTCCAGGACAACCCGTCTCCGACGCGGGAACCGTTGGGATACCGAACCTTCGAGCTGCAAAGGCTCGGCATCATCTCAGCCAAGCCGATAGACAACAGCACTGTGCCCGGTCGTATCTGGTTGACCCTTGAGCCTTGGGGCGTGGGCACAGGCGACGAGCGCAGTGTTGGCGAATGGGTGACAAGAGTCCTAGTCGAGAAGGCTCCGGATGTGCCGACGAAGCTCGCGGCGCATCCAAATGATGTCGCGGAGCGACATGCGTTCATCTGGGCAATCCCCACCAGCGATCGTGGCGTGCTGGCGCAGCTTGAACCGGGCGATGATCACCCCTTGCCAGTAACGGCGCCGACGCTGCCAGAGGGCGTAACACACGTTTGGGTGGCAGGCTATTGGTCCCCAGGCGTGCTGGCCTGGTTTCCCGACCGCGGCTGGTGGCGGACACCATTGCCGTGGACATCGGACGGTCCGGCACTGCACACCTGAGGCGCCATGGCGGCGTTGGTTGATCATCACAGTCGCCGCTCCGCTCGAACGGCGGCGAGCCCGATGTGCGCCCGGGCGAACAGTTGGGCGATCTGCGCGGCCACGTCGGGGTAGCGCTTCGGGTCGATCAGCGTCGACTGTGGCGGCCACGCGATGCGCACCTTGGCAGGCATGCCGTCGGGCTCGACGAGTTCGACGCTCAGGTCGTCGTGATTGAGAGCCCACTACTAATCAGCAGCGCCGAGCGAGGGCGGGCGTTCCTAGGCAGCACGGTAGAGAGCCAGTCGGCCCCGGACCGGCCACATTGAGCAGATTCGCTGCGTGACATGTATCAGGGAGCATCCGAAGGGCGTCCGAAAGATGAGTAGTTACAAGCGTCAACGGTATTGGAGGAATTAGATGGCGACCGAGCAGGGTGGATCCAGGGCAGGCGGAGCTGCGCGCGCGACGTTCGGAATGGTGCTCTTTATCGCCTGGGGTGTACTGAGCATCCTGTGGGTGTATGACGCCATCTACAAACTGGCCCACGGTGAGCCCGGTCCGGCGATCGCGGCGGTGGTCGCACTCCTGCTGATGTTCGTGCTCGCGGTCATGGAGGGCCTGGAAGTGGTCATGATCCATGACTGGAACCGGCTTTATCCGGACAGCACCGCTCACGACCTCGCGGCCTGGCTCGCCGCCCGTCAGATGTTCGTCGCGTTCATCGTCTCCGCGGCCACTATCCTCGCCCAGCGGACCTCGATCGCCATCCCATTCACCTCGACGGAGATCACGGGAGAGGTCACCCTCAAGATCTTCAACGTGATCTGGACACCGCTCACGGTGCTGTGGTTCGCGCAGATCCTCCCGAAGCTCATGGCCGCGATTAATCCGGACCGCTACCTCAAAGTGACGGGAGGGACGGCGCTCCCGGTCGTCAATGTGGTCAAGGCGATCGGAATCTCGTGGCCTGCCGAGAAGACCGCTGCGGTCGTTCAGAACCGGCTCGGTTGGCATGCCGAGCCGACCCTCGAGGGGGCACCGCGGCGCGGCGAGGACCTGGCCGACGCCTGGGCCGCCCTAATTCCGAAGGATAGGCGGGCGGCTCAGCGCCCATCCACCGGAAGCTCTTCTCAACCTCGGTCCATCCGGTCCTGACCGGGCCGAGCGCTCCGACCACGGATACCGGGTCCTGTCTAGTCCACATGGTCAGCCGGGGCCGCTGGCTAGTTGGGTAGCGTGCATGGTGGGGCTTGCCTCTCAGTCAGGTTGGTCCTTCAGGCCCCACGGGTGGTGAGACACCCGCGGGGCCGCTTCTGTTATTGATCTTGGGTTAGTCCGCAGAAAGGACGCCAGAGGGGTAACTTCGTTCATGGAGATCTTGCTTCCTTTCGCTAGTTGGTTGGATCTCCAGGCCCGTCGGGAGGTGCTACTCCTGGCGGGCCGCTTACTTGTGGTGGATTGGTTAGTTGATCTTTGCGTCGCCTCCCCTCTGCTACCCGGTTGCTACCGGGACTCGCCAGCACGGGGCTGGATAGGATGGCACGACGGGCGGGGGAAGTGTGGCGTATCGCCTAGTCAGCGATGCATTGGCTGAACGTGGAGCTACTGGCCGATACGGGGGTTGTCGGTGTTCAAGTCCCCCCTCGGACACCGATTCGTAGCATCCCTGCTACATCCGAAGTCCCCGTGCTTCGGCCCGTTCCCGTCCGGTCAGCAGTGGCCGGCCGCCGTTGGGTGCCGGTCGCGGTGACTGCCCAAACGCTGTCTTGCCGACAAATAGCGCCTCTTGATAGCCGATGCGCCGGTGCCTGAGTGTTGATCACGTCGACGTGGGTGTGCGGTGGTGGAAGACGGCTCGGTATTCCTTCGGCGAGGTGCCGATACGCCGATGGAAGGCCGCTCGAACAGATGCCGACGCACCCAGGCCCGTGAGGCGGCCGATGTTCTCGATCGGCTCGGTGGTCGTCTCCAGCAGCACGCGTGCTCGGTCGATCCGCGCATCGGTGAGCCAGGCCATCGGAGCGACCCCGGTCTCCTCGCGGAACCGACGAGTCAGCGTGCGTCGAGACATGTGTGCGCGCTCCGCGAGCGTGTCGAGGTCGAGCGGAAGGGCAAGGTTCTCCAGCATCCAGTCGCGAAGCGGCCCGAGCTGATCGCCGGTGGCCTCGGCGCGCAGCCGTTCGACGAACTGCGCCTGTCCTCCCTGACGTTGTGGCGGCGCGACGAGGACCCGTGCCGCCGAGTTGGCCGCGGCGGCGCCGTGGTCGCGTCGGATGAGGTGGAGGCACAGATCGACGCCGGTCGTCATGCCGGCGGACGTGAGGATGTCGCCGTCGTCGACGAACAGACGGTTGGGCAGCACCTCGACCAAGGGGTGGCGACGCTGTAGCTCGTCGGTCCACAGCCAATGGGTCGTGGCAGGACGTCCGTCCAGCAACCCGGCAGCGGCCACGGCGAACGCGCCTGTGCAGATCGAGACGAGGCGGGAGCCCCGACCATGCGCCAATCGCAAGGCGTCGAGCACCGCTGCCGACAGCGGGGCGTCGAGGTCCTCATAGCCGGGCACGATCACGGTGTCTGCTTCGCGGAGAACCTCGAGCCCAGCCGATGTGGTGACGGTGATGCCGGGCCCGACTCCCCGCGCCACCTCACCTTCCGCGCACACCGTCAGGTCGTAGTGCGGGTCGCGGCCGAAGACCTCCGTCGCGATCCCGAGCTCCAGTGGGATCAGGCTGGGGAGCACGAGCGCGGCCACCCGATGGGGGCGCTTGGGCGTCATGGCCTGATCGTAGCGGTAAACGGCCCTCGGGCCACTGTTGACCTTCTCGCGATGTCCATACGTTTGCTGCCATGAACGAGATCCTCGTGCTCCCCGCCGGGCCTCTCGCCGATGCGAGTCTTGCGATCGCCCGTGCCTCGGAGAGTCAGCCGATCCTCGATCACAGCATCCGGAGCTTTCTGTTCGCCCGCTTGTTGGCCGCCGAAGAGGGCTGTCTGAATGACGCGGGCTACGACGAGGACCTGCTCTTCGCCGCGACCGTGATGCATGACTTGGGACTCGGTGAGCACGCATCAGGTGAGGCTCGCTTCGAGGTCGAGGGCGCCGATCTCGCTGCCGCCGTCCTCAGGCAGCACGGCGTTGCCGAACCCGACATCGACCAAGTCTGGGAGGCGATCGCTCTCCACTCGTCGGTCGGCATCGCCGACCGACGCGGTCTGCTGACCTACCTCACGCACAAGGGGGTCTTCATAGACGTAGGCCGGATCACGGACGCCTTCGCGGACAGATTGCGGCAAGAGGTGCTCACCGCATTCCCGAGGCACGCCGGAGACCGCTTCATTGTGGACGCGATCGTGGCGCATGCGACCCGGTCCGAAGCGGCCGCGCCTCCCGGTTCGCTGGCGTTCGAACTACTGCGACAGCAGCGTGAGGCGGAGACCCGATCTAGAAGGACCTAGAAAGAGGCAACGGTCATGGCCGACAACACGGTAACGCACAATCTCGAAAACATGGACGAGCTCGATTTCACAGGCTGGAACCGAGCGGACTGGGAGGGCGTCTTCGCTCGCCACCACACCGATGACGTTCTCGTAGAGGTGCATGGGCAGCCCCCGACGCATGGCATCCGTGAGCACATTGAGGCGATGCGAGCGTTCGTCGAGAGCACTGGTGGCGCGCCCGTCCAGGTCAAGTCTCATCCCATCCGGTTTGGATCAGGAGAGTGGACCTGCGTGGTCGGCGAACTCGAGGACGGTAGCCGGATGGTGGCGAGATGGCGCGACGGCGCCATCGCTGAGGAATACGTCTGGATCTAGTCGCAGAAACATCGAGCGCAGTAAGAGGGAAAACAGGCGACGGATTCGGGTTCGAGTCCCCTCGGACACCGTAGGGGTTCAAGACCCTGGGGACTTGAAAGGGGCTGGTGACCGTCCTGTCCTTCACCGCCGACTACGACGTTCCCACGGACGCGTCGCTCTCTCGATCTCACCGGAGATGGGCAGCCAGTAATACAGGATGAATGCGGCAATGACGGCCATGCCGAGTGCGGGGAGCAGCGCGCCGAGCAGGGTGCCGGTGGCGAGCCAGGCAAGGGCGAGCTGGAAGCGCCGGGTGATGGCAGTCACGCCGGCCGAATTGATTGTGGTGGTGAGCAGCCGGCGGTCATGACGGGCGTGCCACCAGATGATGTTGAAGAGAACGGCTGCGAGCTCGAACGCGATGCCGTTGATGACGACAGCGGTCCTCTCCCCCTGTCCGTCGTGGAACGCTTGGGCTAGGACGGAGGCGGTGAACGGCAGGAACGCGATGTCCATCAGCAACAGGGTGTTGAGGAACAGCACTACCCGGTCGACGCGACGGATGTGGTCGAACATGACGTGATGATTGGCCCACATCTGTCCGATCAACATGAAGGTGACAACGTACGCGAGGTATGACGGCCAGAGTGTGGCGAGACCGTGCAACATGTGCCGACTGTCGGGCGGCGGGTGGATCTCCAGGACGAGCAGGGTCACTGCGATGGCGATGACGGCGTCGCTGAATGCGACCACTCGAGCGTTCTAGACCGAACGGCGTTGCCGCATCCGGTTCATTGACAGGTGCTGTCATCGCCCTGGCCTTAGTGGCGGACGAGCCTGAGAAGGCGGTCCGCGCCTCGTGAGTGGGTCGGGTTGGCGCCGAAAGCGGTGGTCACGCCAGACCCCAGTTGGGGTGGCCCCGGTCCCGGTCCTCGTCTTGATGATCGGGTCTACCTGGCTGGCCGTCGCGCCTGAACGGTGAATCCCAGCCCTCCGAGCACCCTGACGGCGCCGGTCTTCCCGCCTTCGAAATCACCGGAGCTAAGGCGCTGGCCGGTGGCGAACTCATAAGCTGTGCCCAGGATTGCTTTCGGCGGGTAACGGCGTTCGTCCCAGACCAGGTCATAGGTCGTGGTAGGGGCGAAACCATGCTCAGCGAAGAATCCCTTGGGGCCCAGTCGGTCGTACTCTCGTATTGCGCGCAACACGTCAGTATGGGTCACGCGGTCCCATGCCACCATGTATCCATTCCTTTCCGGATCGTTATGGCCAGTATTTCCGGTACCGCCGTAGGCGCCGGGGAACCGCTTGCGGTTAAGCCGCGGTAGGTCTCGAGGAGGCGGAGCCAGACCTCGCTGATAGAGGGAAAGCAAGGTATGGCGTGCCAGAGCCGGCTGATGGGGACCTGGCCGGCCACGGCGATGGTGGCCGAGTGGAGCAGTTCTTCCACGCCTGGGCCGACGAAGGTCACGCCGAGTGGCCAGCCGTGGTCCTCATCGACGATCATGCGGGCACGGCCGGTGTAGCCAACGGCGTACAGGTTCGCACCGATCACCGTGGCCCCGGGGTCGGTGTCAACCACCCGGATCCGGTGCCCGGCGCGCTCGGCCTGGTCGGCCGTCAGCCCGACCGCCCCGGCTGGCGGGTCGCAGAAGAACACCTGTGGCACCGCGTGGTGGTCGGCGCTGACCACGTGAGGGCCCCACGGGGCCGGGTCGATGGGCTGTCCGGCGGCACGTGCGGCGATCGCGGCGCCAGCGATGCGGGCCTGGTATTTGCCTTGGTGGGTGAGCAGCGCGTGGTGGTTGATGTCACCGAGGGCATACAGCCAGCCGTCTTCCAAAGCGCGCACCATGCAGCTGTCGTCCACCTCCAGCCAGGTTCCGGGTTCCAGGCCGACGGTGTGCAGGCCGATGTCGTCTGTGTTCGGGGCCCGGCCGGTGGCAAGGAGCACCTCGTCGGCCTGCACCTCGCCGCCGTCCTCGAGGGTCACGGTGACCGGCCCGGTGCCGCCCGGGCGGCACACCCGGGTGACCGTGACGCCGATCCGCACGTCGATTCCCGCGTCGGTGAACGCGGCGGCGACCAGCTCGCCGGCGAAAGGCTCCATCCGGGGCAGCAGGCCGTCGGCCTGGGCGAGCAGGGTCACCTTGGCGCCTAGGCCGTGCCACGCGCTGGCCATCTCCACCCCGACCCCGCCGCCGCCGACGATGACCAGCCGCCCGGGCACGGAGCGGGAGTCGGTTGCCTCCCGGTTGGTCCACGGCCGCACCTCGTCCAGGCCGGCCAGTTCCGGCAGCGTCGGTCGGCTACCGGTGCACACCACCACTGCCTGCCTGGCGGCCAGCGGGACACGCTGGCCGCCAGGGGCTTCAACCGTGACCCGGCGGGGGCCATCCAGGCGGCCGTGCCCGCGGATCAACTCCGCGCCGATGCTTTTGAGCCAGTTGGCCTGGCCATCGTCATTCCAGTTGGTCACGTACCCGTCCCGGCGGGTGAACACCGCCCGGGCGTCCACCGACCCGGTGACCGCTTGCCGCGCCCCCGCGACCCTGCGCGCGTCGGCGATCGCTACCACCGGCCGCAGCATCGCCTTGCTCGGGATGCACGCCCAGTACGAGCACTCACCCCCGACCAGCTCGCGCTCGACCGCGGCCACGCTCAGTCCGGCCGCGCGGGCCCGCTCAGCGACGGTCTGCCCGATCGGCCCCATCCCGACCACGATCACGTCGTACACGCCGTCCGCTGGTGCGCTCATCACGCCACTCCTTTCCTGATGCCGTTAGTCCGGGGGTTCGTCAGCGTTGCTGTGATTCGACCCGTAGCCGATCTCCTGGATCACCCAGGTGTTACCGTCCAGGTCGGCGAAGTCGACGAGGCTGGCATAGTCGCGGCGTTCCGGGTCGGTACCGGGCTGCCAGTCGCCTTTCCAGTTGCCGATGTTTGACTTGTGCCTGATGCCGCTGACGGTGACGCCGCGTTCGGCGAGTTCTCGGTGGGCGGCTTCGATGTTGGTGACGGCCAGGTAGGTATTGCGTGCCGAGCCGGGGGCCACGTCGGTGAGGCCGACACCGATCTGTACCGAGCAGGCCGAGCCCGGCGGTGTGAGCTGCACGACGCGGAAGTCGCTAGCAGGGTGATAGTCGACGTCGAGTGTGAAGCCGGCCTGCCGGATGTAGAACGCCGCCGCCTTGTCGACATCGCTGACGGACAAGGTGATGACTTGGATCCGGTAGTGCATCAGGCACACCCCTACATGTCGAGGACGATGTCGGTGCCGGGCCGGGCGCAGCAGATGAGCACCTGCCCGCCGGCTGGCGGTTCCAGCGGGGCCGGGGCGTAGGCGATGTCGCCGGACAGCATGGGCGTGATGCAGGTGTGGCAGACGCCGGTCCGGCAGCTCCAGCGGGTTGGGACGTCGCAGGCGTCCGCGAGGTCCAGCACGCTACGCCGGTCGTTGCCGAATGGTGCGGTGACGCCGCTGCGAGCGAAGGTGACCAGCGGCCCGGTTCCGGGAGGGCCGGGTGGCTGGTGGGGCGGCCTGCTGGCCTGCCCGGTAACCCCGGGGTTGATGGAGGGCAATGCCCCGAACAGTTCGGTGTGGATCGCGGCCGGGTCGGCGCCGAGCGCGGTTAGGGCGTCCTGCATGTGGGCCATGAACGAGGCCGGACCGCAGACGTAGGCGCTCGCGCTGGCCGGAATGGCGAGCCTGGCCAGCGCCTCTTTGGTGAGGCGCCCGCGGGCGGCCTGGACGCGATGGCGTTCGGGGGGTGTGGCTGCGCTGTAGAAGACGTGTTCATGTGCGTGCGGCAGCGAGGCCAGCAGGGCATCCACCTCGGCCGCGAAGGGATGCTCGCGCGGTCCGCGTGCCCCGTGCAGCCACCAGACGTCCCGCTCGCTGTGCCGTGCCGCGAGCTGATGCAGCATGGACAGCACTGGTGTGACGCCGATACCGGCGGAGATGAGCAGGAGCGGCCCGGGGCCGTTGTCGAGGACGAAGTCGCCACGGGGCGCGGCCACGTCCAGGATCGCTCCGGGTTGCAGGCGGCGGTTCAGGTAGCTGCTGGCGGTGCCGTGGGGCTCCTGCTTGACGCTGATCCGGTAGGCGCCGGCGTCAGCCGCCGAGGACAGCGAGTAGCTGCGTACCGGTGCGGGCTGCCCGGCGCCGGTGATCCGCAGCGTGAGGTACTGGCCGGCCCGGGCGGCAGGGAGCGGGGTGCCGTCGATGGCGGCGAGGTAGATAGAGGACACTGTCGCGCATTCCGGGACGACTTTGGTAACACGCAGGTTCCGGAAGGCGGGCCATGCCGGCCCAAGTCGCGGGGCCGGCTCGGCGCCCGGGGCCGGTGTGCCGGCGGTGCTATGACCTTCGGCATCGGCAAGCAGGTCGCGGAATGAGTCGTGCCAGCCGGGGCTGAGGGCGGGGATCTGCAGGGCGGCGCGCAGCCTGCGCGGGTCGTGGCCGGGAAGGTAAAGCAGCGCGTCGGTGTCGGCCACGCTCAGCGCGCCGGGTCCGGTCTTGGTCTTGACGATCGCATCACCGGCCTGGATTGGTCCCTCGGTCGATGACGCGCATGTAGAAGCCGGGCCGGTGGTGGCTGACGAGCAGCGCAGGCAGTTCGGGCTCGCCGAGTCTCATGCCGACCCGGTAGCAGGTGACCCGGGGCTGGGTGACCTCGAACTCGGCTTCGCCGATGCGGTACCGGTCGCCGATGCACACCTCGTCGTCGGGCAGGCCGTCGACGGTGAGGTTCTCCCCGAACTGGCCGTAGTTGAAGTCGCTCCGACCGAAGTGCCGCTGCCAGTGCCGGTAGGAGGCGATCTGGTAGACCAGTACCGCCCGTTGCTCACCGCCGTGCCCGTTCAGGTCACCCTGGCCGTCACCGTCGATGTTCAACCGCCGCGCTATCCGCGGCCCCGCCACTGGGTGTTTCCACACGCCGGTGTGCACGGTCTTGCCCTGCCAGGGCACGTCCTGAGGCGTCCCGACGTTTACTGACAACAACACTGGCGCCCGGTGCTGCTCCTCCGCCCCGAGACCCGTGGTTCGGTGTGTGGCGATGCCGGTCATGGGTGCCTGCCGGGGCCCGCCTCGTCAAGGGTGAGGTTGCGGTCGATGCCGTGCGGGAACACGCTCTGGCCAGGTTCAAGCCGCAGCCGGGTACCGTCCAGGTGCACTTCGACCTTGTCCGGCTCGAAGGAGACCCGCCCGGAGATACGCCCTACTTCGGGCCAGGCTTCCTCATAGGACCACGCCGCCTTGCGGGCATCCGCGATGTCGTAGTAGCTGCACAAGCCCTTGTAGGGGCAAAATGTCTGGCCCTTTGCCGGGGTCAGCGCGGAGGCCTCGACGTCGGATCGGGGGACGTACCATCGGGGCGCGAACCGGGACTCATACAAGGCCAGCGGCCGGGTGGTGTCGGCGATGACCTGACCGCCGTACTGGACGACGAGGTGGCGGCTGGTCTGACGGATGTCAATGCGGTGGTAGGGGTCGGCGGCGTGGCCGACGATCCGTTCGTCTTCTTCGTAGAAGGCATCCATCGCCCGCCAGGCAAATGCAACTCGTCCCTTTAGGTCGCTGGCGTAGTCGGGCAGTTCGGTGTGCTCCCACGCCGCCCGCGGGGTGCTGTTTGTGCCGACCCGGACGTTGTACCAAGACGTGGGCCCGAGGTCCTTGTGCGAGGTGGTGTGCTCGATGGGCTCCAGCGTGTTGTCGGTGATGGCGTTTTGCGGGAAGTAGGCGACCGGGTAGCGGCCGGGTTCGTGCAGCAGAACTACGTCCTCGCTGTCGACAATCCAGGCCCCGCCGAACCGGACGCGCATGCGCCGGCGCAGCGGCTCGGCAAACAGCAGGCGTCCGGGCAGGTGATCGGGAACGAGGAAGTGGCCGATCGCGCCCAGGGCGAGCGGTCCTTGCTGCCAGGCTAGTCCCATTGTTCTGTTCCTTTCTGGATCCGCACGGGCCAGTTCGGCCCGGGCGCGGCGGGGTCAGGTGAGCGGCTCCCCACCGTCGATGTGGAGGGTCTGCCCGGTGAGGAACAGGCTGGTCATGGCGAACAAGACGCCGTTGGCGATGTCGTTGGCGGTGCCGATACGGCGGGCCGGATTGCGGGCGCTGATGTCGGCGAAGTACTTCGCCTTGCCCTCCTCGCCGAGGGCGTCCCAAGCACCGGTGTCGATCACGCCTGGGGAGATCGCGTTGACCCGGATCGGGGCCAGTTCCACGGCCAACGAGCGGGCCAGGGTGTCGACGGCGGCGTTGGTGATGGCCACCCCCAGCGTCCCGACCATGATCTTGGCCGCGGCGACGCCGGAAAATAGCGTGAACGATCCGTCCTCGCTCATCCGGGGAGCCAGGTGCTTGGCCAGCATCAGCGGGCCGATCACCTTGGTGTCGAACGACAGCCGGATCGCGTCCCGGTCCAGGTCGGCCAGGCGTCCCCGTACTCGCGCCGACGCGGTCGACACTACGTGGTCAAGACTGCCGAGCCGTTCGCCGAGAGCGGCGATCGAGGTCTCATCGGTCAGGTCGATGGTCTCGGTGCTGATGGCAGGCTCGCCGGCGTAGGCGGCGGCCAGACTGGCATGGTCGCGGCCGGCGGCGGTGACTTTTGCCCCGGCGTCCCGGGCCGCGATGGTGACCGAGTGGGCGATCCCGCTGCCCCGCCCCACCACCAGAACACTCTGGCCTTGCAGCAGCCCGGTCACGAGCATGTCCTTTCCAGGAAACCGCGAATGTGACCCGCGGCAGCATCCAGGTGGCTTTCCAGCAGGAAGTGGCCCCCGTCCAGCAGGCAGATCTCCGCGCCGGGCGCGTCCTGCGCGAACGCCAGTGCCCCCTCGGGCCGGAAGATCTCATCGTTGCGGCCCCACACCGCCAGCACCGGCACGTCGCTGTCCCGCATCCAGGCGTGCAGCTTGGGATAGAGCGGCAGATTGCTGGCGTAGTCGGCGAACAGCGCCAGCTGCACCAAGTCGTTGCCGGGCCGGGACACCAAGACGAAGTCGTGATTCCAGGTATCCGGGCTGACCAGGCTTTCATCGGGCACCCCGTGCAGGTATTGCCACCGGATCGCATCCAGGGTCAGCGCCTGCCGTACGCCCGCTTCGGTCCGCTGGTTCTGGTCGCGCCAGTACTCCCGTACTGGCTTCCAGAAGTCGTCGGTGAACCCGGCCTCGTATCCGTTGCCGTTCTGGGTGATGACCGCGGTCACCGCGTCCGGGTTCGCCAGTGCGAGCCGCCATCCCACCGGCGCGCCATAGTCTTGGACGTAGAGGGCGTACCGGGCAACCCCGAGCTGGTCCAGCAGCCCCTCGGTCAGCCCGGCCAGAGCGTCGAAGGTGTAGCCGAATTCATCGGTGGGCGGTGCGTCGGACAGGCCGAAGCCGAGGTGGTCGGGGGCTATGACGTGATAGCGGTCGGCCAGCTGCGGGATCAGGTGGCGGAACATGAACGAACTGGCCGGGAAGCCGTGCAGCAGCACCAAACCCGGCGCCCCGCCCGGGCCCGCCTCCCGGTAGAACAGCCGCTGGCCGTTCACGGTGGCATAGCGGTGGTGGACAGTTGCCATCTCTGGTCCTTCCGGGTTCGCGGTCAGGGTGGCCGCGGTCAGGTCAGCGCGCCCGTTGGGGCCGCAGCATGAGGCCGGTCAGCAAGCTTGAGGTCTCACTGAGCGCCATCGTCATACCCGGGGGGCGGCGGTCGCATCCGCCGGGTGCACAGTGCGACGGCTAGGCGGTGGCCACGCGCGGGTCGGCCAGCCGACGCATCTAGTGCATGTTGGCGCTGGCCGGGTCGCTAGGCAGGACCCGGTATAGCTGGCTGCGCGAGCTGATGCCGAGCTTTGCGAAGACCTTGCGCAGGTGGTACTGAACGGTGCGGGAACTGATAAACAGCCGGATGCCGATCTCCGGGTTGGACAGCCCATCGAGGGCCAGCCGGGCGACCTGGGCCTCCTGGGCGGTCAGCACATCACTGGCCTGGACGGGGCGCATGCGGGATTCGCCGGCGCGCTTGCGCACGGTCTCGCCGGTGGACAGTAACTCGCGCCTGGCCCGCCCGGCGAAGGCCTCGATGCCCATCGCGTCCAGCATCGCGTGGGCAGTCCGCAGCTGCTCGCGCGCGTCAACGCGCCGGTGCTCGCGGCGCAGCCACTCGCCGTACAGGAGGTGAGCGCGCGCGAGCTCGGCGCGAAGGCGGGTAGCGCCGAGCCGAACGATCGATTCGCGGTAGCAGCTGTCGGCGGCCTCGCCTTCGCTGAGCAAGGCGCGGATGCGGGCCTCAATGCCCAGCGCCCATTCGGTCTGCACGACGCGGGTGCGTTCGGACAGCCACTCCAGAGCGGCCATGACGGCCACTACGTCTCCGGTTCTGGCTGCCGCCTCGGCCAGCTCAGAGACAACAAGAGGTCCGTGCCCCAGCTGGCCGCGCTCGAATGCCTGCCATGTGGCGTCGCGCGCGACGTCATGCCGGCCGAGACCGTTGTACAGCACCGACCTCGCGTAGGCCGCGAAGCCAGCCAGCCTGCCCAGGCCGCGTGGGGTCGCCTCCTGCACGGTGGCCTCGATCAGTTCACCCGCCTCTGGTTCCCGGCCCCGCCAGGCCGCGAGCATCACCTCGGTATCCGCGACGGGCGGGTTCCGGGTTGCCTCGGCGATCAGGTGATCTTCCTCAATCATCAGCGTCGCCGTGGCCAGCTCGCCGGCGAGAATGTGGGCTCTGGCCAGGTAGTTGAGCGCGAACTGCAAGTGAACGAGAGCGCCCGCACCGCGGGCGAGCCGGGCCTGCCGAGTAGCCAGGAAATGCCAGGACTCGAAGTCCCACAGCTCGACGGCGACGATCTGGCTGATTCTTCCACCGGAAGGCAGGAGCCACCGGGCCGCTTCGTCGGCGCCAACGTTCAGGGCGAGAACCAGCTCCAGGGCCCGGATCAGGGCCGGCGCGGCAGCGGTATATCCCTGCGTGAACTGCAGCGCGAGCGCGTCCAGTAAGACATCGACCGGTCGCGGCGGGTCCGAACCTGGTGGTGCGGCGCGCGCGGCCTCAGCTGCCTCCCGCACGCCGCCGGCGTTGTCCAGGTCGCCGGCCCACATCGCTGCCTGCCAGAGGGCCTCCAGGTAGGTCTCACGTGCCAGCCCAGGGTTGAGCGGCTCGAAGCGGCGGGCCGCGCTGAGCAGCAGCCGGGCAGCGTCGCTGCCTCGGCGCTGGTCCAGCGCGATCTGCCCGTGCAGGTGCTCCACCTCGGCAGTCCGCGGCGCGTCACCCGGCCCGGCTTCGACCGCCACCAGCAGCTCAAGTGCGGCGTCCAGCGCGCCCGCGTCGCGTTTGGCCTGGGCCGCTGCGAACAGCCGCTGCGCCCGGCGGGCGGGCTCGCGTGTCAGCAGCGCCGCCCGCTCCAAGAACACGGCCGCCGCGGCCATGCCCCCTCGCGCCTGCGCCCGGCTAGCCGAACGCTCCAGCTCCGCGGCGACATCCTCGTCCGGACCCGGCGCGGCCTGAGCCCGGTGCCAAGCCCGCCGGTCGGGATCGGCCTGCGGATCGGTGACCTCCGCCAGCACGCGGTGCACCTCCTGCCTGCCCTGAAGCGAGGCCGACCGGTACGCCAACGTTCGCACCAGCGGATGGCGGAACCGCACTTGGGCGCCAAACTCAAGCAGCCTGGCCTCGGCCGCCGGCGCCGCTGCCCCGGCACCGATCCCAAGGCGCTCGGCGGCACGCCATACCAGCACTGGGTCGCCGGCCGGATCGGCCGCCGCCAGCTGTACTAGGCGCCTGGTCTCGGCCGGAAGAGCGTCAAGCTGCCGCTGGAAGCTTTCCTCGATCCTCCCCGACAACGGAATCGCCCCGGGCAACCCGAATCCACCCGCCAGCTCCGCCGGCGTCATCACCCGCGGCAGCTCCAGCAGCGCCAGCGGATTACCTCGCGTCTCGGCGACGATCCGGTCTCGCACCCGCGCGTCCAGCGGCCCAGTGAATGCCGAGTCCAGCAGGGCACGCGCATCAATGTCCCGTAGGCCCTCCACCACCAGCTCCGGCAACCCCGCCAGCTCCTCGCCGGCCGCGCGGGCCGCAAAGACCAGGCCGACCGATTCTGCCTCCAGCCGCCGGGCAACGAACGCAAGGACCTGGGCGGAGGCCTGGTCAAGCCACTGCTGGTCATCCACCAGGCACACCAACGGCCCATTCTCAGCCGCGTCGGACAACAGGCCCAACACGGCCAAGCCGATCAAGAACCGGTCCGGCGCCGACCCGGCACTGATTCCGAACGCGGTCCCCAGCGCCTCACGCTGCGGACCCGGCAGGCGCTCCAGGCGATCCAGCATCGGCGCACACAGCTGATGCACCGCCGCGAAGGCGAGCTCCATCTCCGACTGGACACCCACCGCCCAAACCACCGAGCATCCCGGCGCATGCCCGGAGAGGTAGTCCAGCAGCGCCGTCTTGCCCACCCCCGGCTCGCCGCGCAAAACCAGCGCCCGACTCTCACCCGCGCGAACAGCCTCGATCAGCCGGTCAAGCACAGCACATTCGCTGCGCCGACCCTGTAGCTCTACGGCGCGTCCTCGCAGCGGGGGGTATGGAGCCATCTGCCGACGCTACGCCGCGTCGATGGAATCGGCACCGGCAACGGAGCCTGCGACAGCAGGGTCGGCTATGACCTGGACGGCGGTCGCTATCTGGTATGAGAGCGCGCGGAAAACGGCGAACTGACCGTCGTCACGAGAATCTGCAGGCTGCACGCAGCAGCTGCGATTCCCCGCATGCCGATGCCTGACCTCGCGTCGAAGAGATAGCCGCTCGCACCGCCTCGGCAACTTCATACGACTCTTATCGTCCTAGCCCATATCCCGGACGTTGCCATGGCTCCAGCGTGCGAAGGTTCGCAGACTCGCGCAAGCACCTATCCAAAGTAAAGTTTCGAAGTCGCGCTGTGGGCTGACGCCCATCGCCGGTTCACCACAGGCTCGCGATCGGGTCGGCTAGACAGGAGCCGATGATTCGTGTCGGTGCTGGAGGGTACTGCTCATGTCGTAGCGCGATTCGCCAGGAGCCCACCATGAGCACTA
>CAVTFS010000009.1:0-237563 GCA_963734005.1 uncultured Actinomycetota bacterium | reverse complement strand
CGATCATCGCCGTGATGATCAGCTTGATGGCGATCTTCACGTGGTTCACCGGATCGGGCCCAATCTCCTCGAGCGTGACGAGCGCGAGTCCGGTGATCAGGAGCGTCAATGATCCGTGCAACATCGCGGCATTGACCTCAGGCTCCTTAGACCTCAATTGGATAAGAAATCCGCCGAATAGTGCAGCGGAGCCAATCAGGTGAACGAGCACCAAGATCTGGTACGCGAGCTGCATGGCCCGACATGAATGGCCGAGGTCGGCCAAATCGTCGAAGGTGATGCCCGGAATGCTTGACTTTTTTGCCGGGACGCTAGACGAGCCGGCGGTCGGTGGCCCAGCGAGTCAGCTGGTGGCGATTTGAGAGCTGCAACTAACGCAGCACGCTGCTCACATGGGTCTCGACGGTCTTGATCGAGATAAAACAGCTCTTTTGCGACTTCCTTGTACGCGTAGCCGCGAGCGATCAGCCGCATGACCTCACGCTCACGCTGGGACAGTCGATCCAGATCTTCGTCAACCGTGGCGAGATCAATTGACCCAGAGAATGCATCCAGCACGAATCCGGCCAGGCGCGGCGAGAAGACCGCATCGCCCTCGGCGACCCGACGGATCGCGTCGATTAACTCGGTACCACTGATCGATTTCGTGACGTAGCCTCGGGCACCTGCGCGGATCACACCAATGACATCCTCCGCGGCGTCCGAGACGGACAGTGCGAGGAACTTCTGTTCGGGATTCTTCTCGTGCACCTTGCGGAGAACTTCAACCCCGCCCCCGCCCGGCAGGTGCACGTCCAGCAACACCACATCTGGCTGCGTCTGCAGCACGACGGCTATGGCGCGGTCCGCATCGGCTGCCTCGCCGACAACGGCTACCGAACGGCCGATCTCGGCCTTGACGCCGGTACGGAACATGGCATGGTCGTCGACGATCACGACACTGTACGGCCTGCGCTCGACGCTTTCGCTCTGGGCATTGGGCTGGCTGGTTGTACCCAGTGCGTTGGGCTGGTTCGATGTCTCGTTCATGTCTTGATCTCCAGTCCTACTTCGGTGCCGTCCCCAGGTGCGGAACGAACTGTGGCGGTGCCGCCGTACCGCGCCATGCGGTCAAGGATGCTTCCCTTGACACCCATACGGTCATCGGCCACCGCATCCACGTCGAATCCTTTGCCGCGGTCTCGGACGAAGACCTCGACGGAGTCCTCATCGACCTCGGCATAGACATCGATCTTGTCGGCTCCCGAGTGTTTGGCTGCGTTGACCATTGCCTCGCGCGCAGCACGTACCAGGGCCTGGATCGAGTCCGTGGTGTCGCAGTCGCCGACCATGACCAACTCGACTGGGACACCTCGCTCGTCTTCAACTTCGGCAGCAGCCGAGGTCAAGGCGGCCTTGAGCGTCGCTTCGTGCAGCTCATCGCCATACAGCCAGTTGCGCAGCTCCCGCTCCTGACGACGCGCAAGCTGCTGCACTGCCTTGGGGTCATCGGCCTGACGCTGAATCATGGCCAGAGTTTGCAGCACTGAGTCATGCAGGTGAGCAGCCATGTCGGCCCGGGCGTCTGCCCGGACCTTCTCAGACCTCGCCTGGTTGAGAGCCGAGCGCGAACGGTGCAACCAGGGTGCGAGGACAATCGCCAGGCCGGCGAGCGCGAGCATGGTCATCGCCATGACTTCGGGTAGGTGAGAGATCTGGCCTTGTTGCGCGATCACGATGCCAAAGGCCGCGCCGACCAGGCCCAGACCGACGATCACCCGAACCAGAGCGGGCCATCCACCGCGAGCCACGAACGGAGCCAACCAAGCCCTGCCGCCGGCTTCGTCGCGCCAACGCTTCTGCTGTTCGGAGTCGGCCTGGCGCCAGACCAGCGCCGCTCCGGCGCAAGCAAAAGCCACGGGCCAGAACAGCTTTGAGCTGATGCCGAGACCGGTGTTCTGCATGATCCACAGCAAGCCGATGCCCAGGGCGATCAAGGCCAGCAACATGCCCCAATCGATGCGGCGCTTGGGTCTGCTCTTGTCCCGCATGCCTGCCCGGCTCGCGGACTCCAGTCCGGGAGCCTTGACAGTCGATTCTGGCGGCAACAACAGCCACAAGGCGCCGTACGCAATCACTCCAATGAATTGGAAGGTCGCCAAAGCAACGAATGCGATCCTCACCGCCATCAGCGGCCAGCCGAGATGCCGGGCTAGGCCGGTGCAGACCCCTCCTAACCAGGCTCCCTCGGCGACGCGCGTTGCCCGAGGCTTGTCGTCGACGGCTGCGGGATCGGGGTCCGAAACGCCTTCCTTCGCGGCCGGCTGCGGTGGTTTGATGCCGGGGGCCGATTCTGAACTGTCACCAATAGCGTTCGCGTCCTGCGTTGGCGCAGTCGCGGAGGCGTGCGTGTCAGGCTCGAGATGGCTCGAGTCGGTGGCAGTCATGATTTCCTACCCTCACACGCATATTGGCGTACGGCCAGCAGGGTGGTCCCCGACTTCTCCCCTAGCGCGGACGAACTTGGACGTTGCGTCGGCATGAACGGTTCCATTTTCTCGCCAACAGCCGGGAGCATTGGGGGTCGTCCCTGATAGTTCGAGGGTAGCCCGGTCGGCAGGATGGATCGCATGAGCTCGATCTGGACGATTCGTCGCAGCGCGACTGACGTCAAGCTCACCGGCCTTTGCGGTGGCGTGGCACAGCATTGGGGGATCGATCCCGTGCTGATCCGAGTTGCCTGGGCTTTGCTGGCACTAAGCGGCGGAATTGGCCTTGTCCTTTATCTTGCCGGCTGGTTGCTGATCCCCGTTGAGGGCAGCGACAAAGCGCTGGTCGATGATCTCTTCGGTGAATCGGTCCGGCGCTGGCCGAAGGAACTGTGGATCACCCTCGTGGTCGTGGCCAGCCTTGCAATGTTCGCCATCTTCGGCGTGCTCAGTCCCTTCGGTATCGGGCCAGCAGTTGTCATCGCCGTCATTTGGTACTTCGGCTTCTACAAAGGGCGCCAGAGAAAGGCAGATACAGGTCGAGCCTCGGCACCCACCGCTGATTTCGAGCCCGTAACACCGTCCGAACCCCAGCTAGTCCAACATCCGGGGCCGCCGACGCCTTTCACCCAAGCCGCCCAGGCATGGCAGCGCCGGATCGAGGAACACACGCGTCAGGTAGCTGCAGACAGCCACACAACGGCTGCGCCGCCAGATGAGTGGCCGAGCCTTCCGCCGGCAGATATGCCACAGCCGACATCGGATCCAGAGCCCAGCGAGCACACCGCTTTCTTGGCGCAGCCGGATCCAGTCGGCCTCTATGCCGAACCGACGCCGATGGCACCAGTCAAGATGTCAGACACCAAGTCAGCCAAGCGACTCCGGCTGGTCTCACTGATCGTGCTCGGGCTTACGCTGTCTGGGCTAGGCGTAGTACAAGGCCTCGGCATCGCACTCCCGCTCGCGGCCTACCTTGCAGCTGCGCTACTGGTCATCGGCCTGACACTCGTCGCTGCCACTTGGCTCGGGCTGGCGCGCGGTCTGCTGCCGGTCGGAGTGGTGCTCGCGATCGCCGTCTTGATCGTCACCGCTGGCGGGCCCGAGCTCCGTGTGCCCGTCGAGGCGAATTACAGCCGCGCGTACACCACCGTGGCCGAGCTTCCGGTTGCCGGCGACTCAGAGGACTTCGGCAAGCTCTCGGTCGATCTCAGCCAGTTCGCTGTCACGGCAGACTCCAGCTACACAGCGCATGTCGACCTCGGTCAGCTCGAGGTGACGGTCCCCAAAGATGCCCATGTTGTCGTCAACTACAAGGCGGACATGGGCGCGGTTCGCGCGTACGGCGATGAGGTTCAGGCGGGTTCGGAGCTCACGGGCCAAGTCACGGATCCGCAACCAGCCCAGCCGGGCCAGCACACCTTGACGCTCAACCTCTCCGTAGACGCCGGCAACATACAGGTGCAACGATGAGAAAAACCTACGACGTCGTCGCCCTGATCTTTGGCCTCCTGTTCAGCTGCGTGGCGCTCGGATCGCTGTGGCTAACCTTTGTCGGACCTCTTAACTGGCAGGTGATCAGGATCGTGGCTCCCATGGGACTGGTAGCCGTCGGTGTTCTTGGCCTCGTCCTTTCCCGGAACCGTCAGTAGCAACCCTCATCGAAAGGTGTCTCATGAGCAGCCCCTACACCTCGCAGCCGCCACGGAGGCTTGAGCGGAGCAAGTCCAACCGAGTCCTGGGTGGGGTTTGCGCCGGAGTCGCGAACTACCTGAACATGGACCCGACGTTGGTGCGGGTGCTCACAGTGGTGATCTCACTGTTCACCGGCGTTCCCGTCATCCTCTACATCATCGCCTTGTTCGTGATACCCGAGGAAGGTTCGCAGCCAGCCACACCGACCTATCCACCAGTATCAGGTCCGCAGGGCCAGACACCCAGCTATCAAGCGGCGCCGCCACAGACGGCTCAGCCGGCGTACACCCCATCCGGGACATCGTGGCCATCTCAGTCCTCTCAGCAGCCACCAGTTCCCCCAGCCTCGGCCGAGGACTCCGTCTGGGGCACCGAAGGCGCCCCATGGGAGCAGCGTCAGCCCGCCCCGGAACCTACGGTCGAGCCACAGCCAGAACCCACAGCACCGTCAGAGCCCGAGGCGCCGGTCGCTCCTGCGGCCCACGAAGAGGACGCCACCGAGTCGGCGCCGGAGCCTGAGGGTCCTGAGGAGCGGCCCGCAATGACGGAGAATCCTCCAACCGAGCCGCAGGCTGGAACCGAATCCGCGCAAGAATCCGAAGGCGGTCAGCAAACGGATAAGTCCTGAGCGGCAGCCAGGCTCCGCCGCCTCGTCACTGAGCAGCCCGGACGAGGTGGACGAAATAGCGGTGGATGCGTAGGTCGTCGGTGACCTCTGGATGAAATGAGGTCGCCATGACGTTCTCGTGCCGGACAGCGATGACCTTCGATTCAGGAAGGCCGGGTGGAACTACCGCTCCCAGGATCTGTACCCCGTCATCGATGCTCTCCACCCAGGGTGCGCGGATGAAGACCGCATGAACCGGGCCACCTTCGATGCCGTCAAGATCAACATCGGTCTCAAAAGACTCCACCTGACGACCGAAGGCGTTGCGCCGTACGGTGATATCCAATGTGCCGAAGGTTTGTTGATCTTCGGTGCCGTCAAGCACCCGCTTGGCAAGCAAGATCATTCCAGCGCACGAGCCGTACGCCGGCAGTCCGCCGCGCAGCGCCGCTATCAGTGGCTCGCGTAGCCCGAAGATCCGTGACAGCTTGTCTATGGTGGTGGATTCGCCACCAGGCAGCACGATCCCGTCCAGCCCAGCTAGCTCGGCGGGACGGCGTACGAGTCGGACGTCCACGCCGCACGCCGTCAGCGCACGGAGATGCTCGCGTACGTCACCTTGCAGGGCGAGGACACCGACGACGGGTGAGCGGCTCACCAGCCGCGTTGAGCGAGACGATGTGGCTGCGGGATGTCATCGACATTGATCCCCACCATTGCTTCGCCGAGCCCGCGGGAGACCTTCGCGATCACATCAGGGTCGTCGTAGAAGGTGGTCGCCTTGACGATTGCCGCCGCCCGCTCGGCTGGGTTGCCAGATTTGAAGATTCCGGAGCCGACAAAGACCCCTTCGGCGCCCAGCTGCATCATCATGGCGGCGTCGGCTGGGGTCGCGATGCCGCCGGCAGTGAAGAGTACGACAGGCAGCTTGCCCAATCGGGCGACCTCGGCAACCAGATCGTAAGGTGCCTGGAGCTCCTTGGCAGCGACGAACAACTCATCGGGTGCCATGGTGGTGAGGCGTGCTATCTCGGCGCGGATCTGACGCATGTGGGTGACGGCGTTGGAGACATCGCCCGTACCGGCCTCGCCCTTGGAGCGAATCATCGCCGCCCCCTCGGTGATCCGTCGCAGCGCCTCGCCAAGATTGGTCGCGCCGCAGACGAATGGCACAGTGAACCGCCACTTGTCTATGTGGTTGGCGTAGTCGGCCGGCGTGAGCACTTCGGATTCGTCGATGTAGTCGACGCCAAGCGATTGCAGTACCTGAGCCTCGACGAAATGCCCGATCCGGGCCTTGGCCATCACCGGAATGGAAACGGCAGCGATGATGCCGTCAATCATGTCCGGATCACTCATTCGCGAGACACCACCTTGGGCACGGATGTCGGCAGGCACCCGCTCCAATGCCATGACAGCAACCGCGCCTGCGTCTTCAGCGATCTTCGCCTGCTCCGATGTGACCACATCCATGATCACTCCGCCCTTGAGCATCTCGGCCATGCCACGCTTGACGCGGGCGGTGCCGAGCAGGCTGGTAGGCGTGGTGGGGCTGGTGATCTCGGACACGGTCAAATCCCTCTTGATTGCGGTGTTTCGCGACGGAGCCTGCTGCGGCGCAGATCGCTCGCAACGATGCTTTCGTCCATCAGTCTAGGTGCGCCTTGGAGGGCGGCGACATGATTTCCTGTGGGCGGACGAGGCCTCTATTCCCACTCGATGGTGGCCGGCGGCTTACTCGTGATGTCCAGGACGACCCGATTCACTTGGTCCACCTCGTTGGTAATCCGGGTGCTGATTCTTTCCAGCAGGTCGTACGGGAGCCGGCCCCAGTCCGCCGTCATCGCGTCCTCGCTCGTCACCGGGCGGAGCACGATGGGATGCCCATACGTCCGCCCGTCACCTTGCACCCCGACCGAACGAATGTCGGCGAGCAGTATGACGGGGAACTGCCAGATGTCGCGATCGAGCCCAGCCGTAGTCAGCTCAGCTCGAGCGATCGCGTCCGCCTCTCGTAAGACGGCGAGCCGCTCTCTGGTGACCTCGCCGATGATCCTGATCGCCAGCCCTGGACCGGGGAATGGATGCCGCCAGACAATTCCGGGGGGCAGCCCAAGCTGTGCACCCACCGCCCGCACCTCGTCCTTGAACAGCGTGCGCAGCGGCTCCACCAGTTGGAACTGCAGATCGTGTGGCAAGCCGCCGACATTGTGATGACTCTTGATGTTGGCCGCGCCCTCACCGCCACCGGATTCCACCACGTCGGGATAGAGCGTGCCCTGCACGAGGAACTCGACCTCACCAGCCTCGCCGACGACCTCACGAGCGGCCGCCTCGAAGGTCCGGATGAACTCTCGGCCGATGATCTTGCGCTTCTGCTCCGGATCTGCCACTCGGGACAGCGCGGAGAGGAACTGCGCCGACGCGTCGACAACCTTGAGGTCGACACCGGTCGCGGCTACGTAGTCCCGTTCGACCTGCTCGGCTTCCCCTTTCCGCAGCAGACCATGATCGACAAAGACGCAGGTCAATTGGCTACCGACTGCGCGCTGCACCAGAGCCGCCGCCACAGCGGAGTCGACGCCGCCAGAGAGCCCGCAGATGATGTGCTTGCCCCCGACCTCCTGCTGGATGGCCACTACGGATTCCTCGACGATATTGGCCGGAGTCCAATCCGGCGTGCAGCGAGCGATGTCGTACAAAAAATGCTCCAGCACCTGTTGGCCATGTTCGGTGTGCACTACCTCCGGGTGCCACTGGACGCCGGCAAGGCGCCGGTCGACATCCTCGAACGCGGCAACGGTCGCCCGCGCTGAGCTGGCAGTCACCTGGAATCCAGGTGGTGCTGCGATCACCTCGTCGCCGTGGGACATCCATGCACTCACTGTGGAGGGCAGGCCAGCGAGCAGGATGCCGGAATCGATCACATTGACCGCCGTCCTGCCGTATTCCCGCATTCCGGTGCGAGCGACTGATCCTCCGAGCACCTGGGCCATGGCCATGAAGCCGTAGCAGATACCGAGAACTGGAGTGCCGGTGTCAACCAGCGCCGCGTCGAGTTGCGGCGCTCCCGGCTCGTAGACCGAGGAGGGGCCGCCGGAGAGGATGATCGCCTTGGGCTTCCGAGCCAGGATCTCCGAAGCCGTGGCAGTGTGCGGCATGATCTCGGAGTAGACCTTTGCCTCGCGTACGCGACGGGCGATCAGCTGGGCGTACTGGGCACCGAAGTCGACCACCACCACCAGATCGTGGTCTCGCTGGCTCATCTCGCGTCCTCTCCCCCGGCCAGGTCCCGAAGCGATGAGTCTATGACCTTCGTCTGCGGCCTACTGGTCTCTCGATGGTCGAAACGTCCCTCTCAAGTCGTTTGGGGGCGCTCACATGTCGTCGACTTGCCGCCGCAGTCGGTCAAGATCGCGGATGGTAATACGGCGCCGACCGGTCGTTACCAAGCGACGCGCCCGCAATGATCTGAGTGAGCGGACGATCGATTCGCGCGACGAGGCGATCAGGCTGGCCAGTTCCTGCTGCGTCAGCGGAATGTCGATGTCAACGCCGTCGAGGGTTGGCCGCCCGTGCTCGTCCGCCAGTTCGACGAGCAGCCGTGCCAGCCGTCGCGCAGTCTCGTGGGACCCAGAATCGATCCTTCGCTGATCGGCAACCCGGAGCCGGTGAATGATCGAGCGAAGTACGGCCAGGCCGGCACGTGGATGGGAGTCAAGGTACGAACGGAACTCTTCGCCCGTCATCGCCCGAGTGTCGATGGGCTCAAGCGCAACGTTGCTGGCGGTGCGTGGGCCACCGTCGTGATCAATCGCTTCGAACTCGCCGATCAGGTCTCCTGGGTGAAGGACGGCGAGGACGATCTCATGACCGTCAGCGGTATCGAGGCTGACCTTGACCCGCCCGCGGAGCAGGACGAATACGGCATCGCTGTGGCCACCCTGAACGATGATCGAGGCACCGCGCCGGAAAGCCCGTGGGCGCCCAGCGTTGAGCAGATCTGATCGGTCCAGATCGGACAGCCAGTCGAGGAAGCTGCCGGAAATCGGCTTTGCGGGACGCGCCGCCGTCACGCGTTGAGCCTATCGCCGTGGGAATGCGCCAGATGACTCATTGCCGGTGGGTCACTCGTCGCTGTACGCAGGTGATCATTGGCCGACTCTGTTGTGATGGCGACCGAACTTCTCGACGACCATCCCACTGGCTCACGCCCGCCTGTGCTCCCGATGCTGATCAGCGGATTACTGGGCTTTCTGCTCGGGAGCGCGTCGCTGATCGCAGCAATGCCTACGACCGATTCTGCACAGAATGCCTATCCACTCGCCGCCCCGAGCGTGGAACCATCGAACCTCGAACGCGGCCGTCAGGCCGACGCGGCAAGGTTGGAAGGCTTGGCGGATCGCTGGGTAAGCGAAAATTGTGGGCTTGTTGACCCTCGAAGACGCTGAAGCGGTGGGGCGTCGCGTGGAGTTCGCTACGCGCGGCCTGCCTTCTTCATCACGCGCAGCACCCCGGTCATGACTGAGGTAAACGACTTGCCGTCCAGACCATGGCTGGGCGCGATGGGAATTGCGTTCTGCGTGGCAACCGACTGGACGTCGACGAACCGCCGGATGCCGTCCTGTCCGTGGCGCCGGCCGAGTCCGGAGTTCTTCATTCCACCCATCGGCGCGTCGATGCTGCCGAAAGTGGCGGCATAGCCCTCGTTGACGTTGACGGTGCCGCACTTGATCTTGCTCGCCACACGGCGTCCGCGATCATGGTCGGAAGTCCAGACGCTGGCGTTGAGGCCATAGTCGGAGTCGTTGGCGCGCGCTATCGCCTCCTCCTCGTCGGCGACCGAATAGATACTGACGACGGGCCCAAACGTCTCGTCGGCGTAGCACTCCATTTCCGGCGTCACGCCGGTCAAGATCGTCGGCTCGTAGAACAGTTCGCCCAGGTCCTCTCGCCGTCGCCCGCCGGTCAGCACCTTGGCACCTTTGGCCCGGGCATCCTCGACGTGGGCGGTCACCCGGTTCAGCTGGGACTGGTTGATCAAGCTGCCCATGTCGTGCTCGAAGTCAGGCGCATTGCCCAACCGAATCGCCTTTGTCCGAGCGACGAAGGCGCGCGTGAACTGCTCGAAAAGCGGCTCAGCGACATAGATGCGCTCGGTGGAGACACACAGCTGACCCGCGTTGGAGAACGACGCTCGCACTGCGCCCTCTGCCGCAGCCTCGACATCTGCGTCGTCCAAGATCAACAGCGGGTTCTTGCCACCCAACTCGAGCGAGCACCCGATCAGCCGCTCGGCGCAACGGGCGGCGATCGTACGTCCCGTGGCAGTCGACCCGGTAAAGCACACATAGTCGCTGACGTCGATCAACTCAGGTCCCACCACAGTGCCACGCCCGTGCACCACCTGCCATAGGTCGGCTGGTAGCCCGGTCGTGCGAAGCAACTCCACTGCCGCCAGCGCAACCAGCGGAGTTTGGTGATCGGGCTTGAGCATGATGGCGTTGCCGGCGACCAGCGCAGCCAACCCGTCGGAGATCGCCATTGTCAATGGATAGTTCCACGGTCCGATCACGCCGACGAGGCCCTTCGGCAGGTAGTTCCGGTCGACTCGGGTCAGCACCGGCAAGACCCCCTCGCCGCGCTCGGAGCGCAAGTATCGACGTGCCGTGCGTCCGTAGTAGCGCGCGGTGAGCGCAACGTGCAGGACTTCTTCAGCGGCACTCAGCCGGGCCTTCCCCACCGATTGCAGCAGGTCAATGAAGTAGTCGCGGCGATCCAAGAGATGATCATGAAAATCGAGCAGCAGTCGAGCCCGCTCGTCGATTGACCGAGCTGCCCATTCCGTCTGGGCTCGGTGGCCGAGCTGGGCGCCGACCTCGACATCAGCTGCTGTGGAGGTCGGAAGCTCACCTACTACTTCCCCCGTGACCGGCGAGCGGAGCTCCATGGCCGGCCCGGTTGCGGTGAGCAGCCCCCGCAGCCGCACCAAATCTGAGGAGGAAAGAACTGCTGCCTCGGTCATGGGCCCCAGAGTAGTGGCGCCACTGTTCGCGAGCGTCGGTAGCGCGCGCGGCGCTCCAAGCCGCGAGCGTCGGAAGGAGGAAGACGGCGCCTCTCGAGCGCGCGGTGCGCGAGTGAACACAGAAGGGTTCGGGTGGCAGCATTCGGTCTATGGACTGTGACGTCATCGTGGTCGGCGCCGGCCTCTCAGGTCTGGTCGCCGCCCACGAGCTGGCCGCGGCCGATCGATCGGTGATCATGCTGGACGCCGAACCGCTCGAGTCGATCGGCGGCCAGGCGTTCTGGTCGCTCGGCGGGCTCTTCATGGTGAACTCGCCGGAGCAGCGGCGGCTGCGGATCCACGACTCCGAAGAGCTGGCGCTGGGCGACTGGTTGGGCAGCGCCGGCTTCGACCGGCTGGAGGACTACTGGCCGCGACGCTGGGCCGAGGCATACGTCCACTTCGCTGCCGGCGAGCAGCACCGA
The DNA here is from genome assembly GCA_963734005.1 of uncultured Actinomycetota bacterium. Classification (GTDB taxonomy): domain Bacteria; phylum Actinomycetota; class Actinomycetes; order Propionibacteriales; family Propionibacteriaceae; genus Microlunatus. The sequence goes on along the minus strand of CAVTFS010000009.1, from coordinate 226,307 downwards.
TGGCTCCATGACATGGGCGTTGGCTGGTTCCCGCTCGTGCAGTGGGCCGAACGAGGAGGTTACGCCAGTCCAGGACACGGGAACTCGGTTCCCCGTTTCCATATCACGTGGGGCACCGGCCCTGCGTTGGTTGAGCCTTTTGCCAATGACGTCATGCAGTCGAATTGGGTGCGCATCCGGTCGCGACACCAGGTCACCTCGCTGCAGGCCGACGGCTCGGGCGTACAGGTGTCGGGACGGGTTCTGGAGCCGGCCGACCTGCCCCGGGGAGTCCAGACATCGCGAAGCGCGGTCGGAGAATTCACCTTCTCGGCCCAGGCGGCCGTGGTAGCCAGTGGCGGGATCGGCGGAAACTTCGACCTCGTCAGACAAAACTGGCCCGTCGGGTGGGGGTCACCACCGCAACACATGATCGCTGGTGTGCCCGACTATGTGGACGGGTCGATGCTCAAGATCACCGAGGCCGCGGGTGGTCGGGTGATCAATCCTGATCGCATGTGGCACTACGCCGAGGGGATCGTGAACCACTCCCCCATCTGGAGCCACCACGGTATTCGCATCCTCCCCGGGCCATCGTCATTGTGGCTGGATGCCCGAGGTCAACGCTTTCCCGTGCCGCTGTTTCCGGGCTTCGATTCACTCGGTGCACTGCGGCATGTGATCAAAAGCGGCTACGACTACTCATGGTTCGTGCTCGACCAGGCCACGGTGTCGGCTGAGATCGCGCTCTCCGGATCAGAGCAGAACGGCGATCTGACCAGCAAGAACCTGCGACTGCTCGCCGGCCGCGTACGGCCCGGGCCGACACCAGAGGTGCGCGAGTTCCAAGAGCGCGGCGTGGACTTCGTCTCGGCTGGATCGGTCCTGGAGCTGGCCGCTCAAATGAATCAGCTGGTCGGTGAGCATCTCATCGACGGCGAGGCGCTCCGGCAGGTGATCGAGGCGCGCGATCTCCAGGTACGCAGCGGGCTTGGGAAGGACCCGCAGGTAGTAGCCACGGCCGCGGCTCGGCGGTTCCTCGGTGATCGGCTGCTGCGGGTGGTGACGCCGCATGAGCTGCTCGATCCGAAGGCTGCTGGGACCGGCCGGGCCGGATCGGGAGGTCCGCTGGTCGCGATCCGGCTGCACGTGCTGACCCGCAAGACCCTCGGCGGGCTGGAGACCGACCTTGACGGACGTGTGCTACGGGCGGACGGTTCAGCGCTTCCGGGCGTGTACGCGGTGGGCGAGGCGGCCGGCTTCGGCGGCGGAGGCGTCCACGGGTACCGAGCCCTTGAAGGTACCTTCCTGGGCGGTTGTTTGTTCACTGGCCGTACCGCCGGCCGAGCCCTCTCCGACAGCCTCTGATTCTTTGGCGCACACGCGGGCAGCGAACGTTGCCACGGTTCTGATGGAAACGTACGCCTACGGTCGCGAGGGCTGCTCGTTCGCACCGTTCTGATGGGGAACGTACGCCTTTGAGTCGCGGGAGGTGTTCTGGCTCCGGGCGGCCTCGTGATGGCGTACGACCTCTGCAACGACAAAGTTGAGGAACTTCTCGGCGAACTCGGGATCGAGCCGGGCCTCCTCGGCCAGGGCTCGCAGCCGCTCGATCTGCTGGGCCTCTCGCATCGGATCGGCGGGAGGCAGGCCATGCGCGGCCTTGAGCTCGCCCACCTGCTGGGTGATTTTGAATCGCTCCGCCAACAGGTGCACCAGGGCCGCGTCCATGTTGTCGATGCTCATCCGCAGCCGCAGCAACTCCTCGGCCACCGGGTCAACCATGGCGCTCAGCCTAGCCAGTAGGACCCATATCAGGCCTCATCGTCCACGCGTACTGAAGCCGGGCGTGGTCGGGTACCTCAGCGGTCTGCTTGTTCCGTACCGGCCACCACACTTTGCGGTCCGAGCGCCGGCGGCGCGACCGCGATGGGCAGCCGGGCCAGGGTTCCAGCCCCTTCGAATTTCAGTGAGCCGAAAACTGTCCCCGACAACGGAGCCGCCTCGGGGGCGAGGGTGATCGTGACGGTCTTGGTGTCCCCCGCATGTGCGAAGTGCAAGATCGACGGGCTGACCGTCGCTGTCACTCCTGGCACCGAGAGCGTGGTCTGATACGACCCGGACTTCACGGCGGTTACCCTCCTGGTGACCGTCTGAGAACCGACGAGTTCTCCGAGCGCAATCGACGGCGCGTTGTAATCGCTCGAATCGATTGGCTCCACCGCTGTGTCGGTATCAAAGCCCGCGCCCTCGAGGAACCCCAGCCAGTCCTTCTCCCCGGCGTCAAAGATCACGCCCGGGTTGAACATCCGATCCGGTCGTACGTTGCCCGCGCCCTGGGCGAAGTAGTTACGGCTCAACTTGCCGTTGGCGGTCTTCACCCGTGCGGAGGTGGTCATGATCGCGGACTTCACCGCCATTGGGGACCACTTCGGATGGACGCTGAAGTACAAGGCGGCGATTCCCGCAATGTGTGGTGAAGCCATGGAGGTGCCGGAGTAGAAGTCGAACTTGTGGTTGTGGTTGGACGGTGGCGCCACCGCGGCCAGAACCGCTACGCCGGGTGCGGAAATGTCAGGCTTGAGCAGGTTGCCGCGGTTGCCGACGGAGGGTCCACGGGACGAGAACCTCGCCACCTGGGGATACCTGATCGGTGTCGAGGAAACATTCCCTTGCTTGAGTTTCGCGGTCGCTCCCGCTTTCTTGGCATAGGACTTGACGGTCGCCCCGAAGGGCGCGTTCAGGTGGACCGTCGGTAGGGCATGCGTGTCACCGTCGGTCGAACTCCCGGTGAGGTTCGCCAACACCATGCCTTTTCCGCCAGCGCGCTTCACTTCGGCGGACTTGTCGACCCGAGGGACCACGCCTCGGTCACAGACCACAACCTTGCCGGCGGCCTTGGCATCACTAAGGGTGTTCGGTGCGCAGAGGTCCGCGTCGCCGCCCGACGCTGAAGCACGCTTTACGGAACGGGCTGTGACAAGCCGGGCCGAGCCGAGGCTGCCAAAGACCGTGGTACTGATTCCGGCGTACTTCTTGCCGTTGCCGAGGACCACCGTTCCGGCATATGGGGCAACGGTGCTGGCGGCGACCGTCGTCACCCAAGGCGTTACGTGGTTGGCAGTGGATGCTCCGGGTCCAGCATTGCCTGCTGAGGTTGCCACAAAGATGCCAGCCGACGCCGCGGACAGGAACGCCAGGTCGACCGGATCATCCACAGCGTCCGAGCCGCTCACCGAATAGTTGATCACGTCCACGCCGTCGGAGACGGCCGCATCGATGGCGGCCAGCGCATCGCCGGTGTAGATGGCCGGCTCCTCATCAGTCGCGCTGGTGAAGGCGATCTTGTAGATCGCCAGCTTCGCCGCCGGTGCAACGCCGGAGACCTTCCCGAACGAGTGACCCGCGACCGATGCGGCAACATCCGTCTTGCCAGCGGCCGTGGACGCAACATGGGTGCCGTGGCCGTCACCGTCTCGTGGCGAAAGAAAGTCGGTACGCTGCCCGGGCGGGGTCTGCGACTCATACGTCGAGGAAAAAGAGCGAGCGCCGACTACCTTGGTATTGCACTCGTTGCCGGTAAACGAGTCGCCGGCGTCGCAGATCCCGGTAAACCTCTGGCCGTCCGCCTTGTGCATTACGATCTTGTTCTTACCCGACCAGTACGGCCGGAACGGATCCGACGGCGTCGGCCCGGCCGTCCCAAGCGTCTCGCCGGCGAATGACTTACTTTCCGGCCAATAGCCCGAATCCAAGATTCCGACGACCACACCCCGGCCGGCGCTCTTCTCGCCACCGAGTGCTGCCCAAACGCCGTTGCTGCCCGTCAGTTTCAAGAAATCGACGGGGTTCTTGCTATCAGTAAGCCTGCGTGGTCGGTCCTTGGTCACAGACAGGACCCCGGGGGCGCTCTGCAGCGTACGCACCTGGTCGGGTGTCAGAGTCGTCGCAAAGCCGTTGAGGCTGACCGCGTAGTGCTTGAGCGGTTTGGCACCAACCTGTGCGGCCGCGTTGACCTGCTCGCGCTTCAGGTAATTCCGATAGCGCTGCGCGCGGTCCGAGGTGACATCCACCCGGTCGCCTTTGCTGGGACGGGTCGCACCAAGGCCCCTCACCTCGCCGCCGTAGGTTGCGATCGGCTTCCCAGTCAGCGTGACGATGTAGCGACCCGAAGTCGGAGCTGGCAGGCCCTTGTCAGACCGATCAGGCGGCTGAGCGGATGCCGTTGGCAAACCGCAAAGAATGAGAAGGGTAGCGGCCGCGACGCTCGTGGCGAGGACCGCCCGGTGGGCACGACGCATACGCAACAGCACGAAATTCCCCCATTGAATCCGGATGCCCCGGGCGACTTTCTCGACTGCGAGCGCAGCGAGTCGAGCAAAAGTAGGCTCGACCATAGCAGCAGGCGAGGAGGTGCGTGAGACATCAGCAACATTCGCCCGGCGAGCGGCGAGATGGGGTGTTGCGCGCAGCCCGGCGATCGGCGGCACTCGCCATCCCCGTCCTGATATTGACCTTCGGATGTGCCAACGAGATCGCCGAAACCTCCGGCCCGACCCCAGGGAACACCATGCCCATCACTCCGAGCGAGCAGTCCACTCCAACGCCGAGCAGTGACACTGATCTCGCGATCGTGATCAACGACGGATCGAGCTCGACTGTGACGTGGCGGCTGACCTGCAACCCGCCAGGCGGTACCCATCCGGATCCGAAAGCAGCGTGCCGTGCGCTCGAGGCCAATGGCGCAGTCGCACTGCCGCCGGTGCCGAAGGACAAGGCGTGTACACAGATCTACGGCGGCCCAGAGACGGCCAGCATCACGGGCACCTGGCAGGGCCAGCCAGTGATGAGCAGATTTGCTCGCAACGACGGTTGTCAGATCAGCCGCTGGAAGCTGCTGGAAGGACTACTGCCACCGGGCGGCACCTAGTGCCTTTCCATCACGGACAATTCGGTCTAAAGCCGTCAGCACACGACGATCTCGACCCGCTGGAACTCCTTGATTTCGGTGTAGCCAGTGGTCGCCATCGCCTTGCGCAGGGCGCCAATGAGGTTCATGGTGCCGTCGGGAACCGTGGAAGGGCCGAGCAGGATGTGCTCAAGGCTGCCGACCGTAGAGAACTTTGCCCGCTCGCCGCGCGGCAGCGTGTCATGCCAGGCCTCCGGTCCCCAGTGGTAACCGCGACCGGGCGCCTCCTCGGCCCTGGCCAGCGGCGAGCCGACCATGACCGCATCGGCACCGCAGGCGATCGCTTTGGCGATATCGCCGGAATTGAGGACTGAGCCGTCGGCGATCACGTGCACGTAGCGGCCACCGGACTCGTCGAGGTAGTCGCGTCGTGCGGCAGCAACATCGGAGACAGCCGAGGCCATCGGCACCGCGATCCCCAGCACTGAACGGATGGTGTACGCCGCTCCGCCTCCGAATCCGACGAGGACACCGGCAGCGCCGGTACGCATCAGGTGCAGGGCGGCCTGGTACGTTGCACAGCCGCCGACGATTACCGGGACGTCAAGCTCATAGATGAACTTCTTGAGGTTGAGTGGTTCCAGCTCAGAGGAAACGTGTTCGGCCGACACGGTGGTGCCACGGATGACGAAGAAATCGACGCCCGAATCCACGACCGCTTGCGCGTACGCCCGGGTGTTCTGCGGCGAGAGGGCACCGGCAGTCGGTACTCCGGCTTCTCGAATCTCCGCGATCCGCTTGCCGATGAGCTCCGGCCTGATCGGCTCGGCGTAGATCTTCTGCATTCGCCGGGTCGCCTCGATCGGATCCTCGATCGCGATGATCTCCTCCAGCCTCGGTCGCGGATCGTCATAGCGGGTCCAAAGGCCTTCCAGATTCAGCACACCGAGCCCACCGAGCTGTCCGATCTTGATAGCCGTGGCTGGCGACATCACCGAGTCCATCGGCGCCGCGAGCACCGGAAAGGCGAACGTGTACGCGTCGATCCGCCACTGCAGTGAGACCTCCTCCTCACCGCGGGTACGTCGCGACGGGACGATCGTGATGTCGTCAAAAGCGAACGCCCGCTGGGCACGCTTGCTGCGGCCGACGTCGAACATGGTCTACTCCCTTGCAGCCGGGTGATCATCGATCCCGGGCATGATCATGATCATGGTGCTACCCCGTACCAGTGTGCTGCCTTCCATCTCATCGCACTAGTGCCTGGGCGGGGATCAGCCTGAATAGTTGGGCGCCTCGACAGTCATCTGGATGTCGTGCGGATGGGACTCCCGCAAACCAGCGGAGGTAATCCGGACGAATGAACCGCGCTCCTGCAGCTCCGGAATCGTCGAGGCTCCGGTGTAGAACATGGCCTGGCGCAGCCCGCCGATGAGCTGGTATGCAACCGCCGCAAGCGGACCACGGTAAGGAACGTGGCCCTCGATGCCCTCTGCGATCAGCATCGAGTCCGACGTGACGTCGCCTTGGAAGTAGCGGTCCTTGGAAAAGGAAGGACCGCGACCACGGGAGGCCATGGCACCGAGCGATCCCATGCCGCGGTAAGTCTTGAACTGCTTGCCATTGATGAAGATCAGCTCACCCGGGCTCTCCTCACAGCCGGCCAGCAGCGAGCCGAGCATCACTGTGTCGGCGCCTGCCACCAGTGCCTTGGCGATGTCACCGGAATACTGCAAACCGCCGTCACCGATCAGCGGCACTCCAGCAGGGCGGCAGGCCAGAGAGGCATTGTGGATCGCCGTCACCTGCGGCACTCCGACACCAGCTATCACGCGCGTCGTGCAGATCGAGCCTGGACCGACGCCGACCTTGACGCCGTCCGCTCCGGCGTCGACGAGAGCCTGCGCACCGGCGTAGGTCGCCACGTTCCCGCCGACCACGTCCACTTTGGTTGCAGCCGAATCGGACTTCAGCCGGCGCACCATCTCCAGCACGCCTTGGGAGTGGCCGTGTGCGGTATCGACCACCAGCAGGTCAACACCCTCCTCGATCACGGCCATCGCGCGCTTCCAGGCATCGCCGAAGTACCCGACGGCTGCTCCGACCCGGAGCCGCCCTTGATCATCTTTGGAGGCGTCGGGATACATTCCGGACTTGACGAAGTCCTTGAGCGTGATCAGGCCCCGGAGCCGACCTTGATCATCGACAAGCGGCAACTTCTCGATCTTGTTCTTCGCCAGCAGCCGCATCGCGTCGTCGCGGGAGATTCCAACAGGGCCGGTGATCAGCGGCATCGGAGTCATCACTTCGGCCACCGGCCGCGAGGGATCGGTCTCGAAGCGCATATCGCGGTTGGTGATGAGACCGAGCAGCCGCAGCTCGCGATCCACCACGGGCACGCCGGAAATGTGAAACCGGGCGCAGATCGCATCCGCTTCACCGATGGTGGCATTCGGAGAGATGGTGATCGGCTCCTCGATCATGCCCGCCTCGGAGCGCTTGACCACATCCACCTGGTGCGCCTGATCCTCAATCGAAAGATTGCGGTGAATGATGCCCATGCCACCCTGCCGGGCGATGGCAACTGCCATTCGCGCCTCGGTCACGGTGTCCATCGGCGAGGAGATCAGCGGGACCTTGACGGCAATGCGTTTGGAGACCCGGGACTCGGTACTCACCTCTGAAGGTACGACGTCGCTCTCGGCCGGTTGAAGCAGAACGTCGTCGAAGGTCAGGCCGAGGGTCTCGAAGGCATGCGGTACCCCTACTGGACTGAGATCACCGGATGACGACAACACGGCAAACCTTTCCCCTGAAATAAAAGGTCATGCTAGTCGGAGTCGACGTACTTTACCCGCTCAGACGTCCGGGGCCCAGCATGAGTCCCTGTTAGAAGCCAGGTTCTGGTGGGCGACCGGTGTTGCGCAGCGATCCGATCCGGTCCAGCAAGCGATACCAGAATGGCGCACCGAGCGCCGCCGCTCCGACCGAGATCAGCAGGCCGAGGACCCTCAGAGGCCAGCCCCAGATTCCATCTTCAGGATTGGGCGTCGTCCAGCCCAACGGAATGCCAGTCCTCTGCAGCAAGTTCGCGGCTTCCTCAGCGCATTTTGTCGGATCGGCAGGTGTGCTGCAGAAGTTCTGATCGCTGGCTCGCTGTACGACGGTGGCACGAATAGCCCCGCTGGCGTACAGAGAACGGGCAATGGCAATGCTGTCGAGGTTGCCGACGCAGACCACCACAACCGCGATGACGATCACCCATCGTTTGGCCCAACGCTTGTATGAACCCGTGACACGATCCATCTGACGGTCGAACCACACTTGGGTGCCGCTGATGAACGAACCAACCTCGCCCTTTGCGGCTTTCAGAATGCTGGTGAGGGACTGCTGCAGCCTGGGTGAATTCTCGAGCGCTCGTACACCCGTTTCAATGTCGGCCAAGCTCGGCTCCATCAAATCCGGAGTCAGTAGGTCAACCAGGGTCCGCGCGAAAACACTTGACGGTAGATACGAGGGATTACGGGTGGGCCTGCCCAGTGATGTGGCGTGCCGAAAAGGCTGAACCAACGCATGGCCCATGACATCGTTCAAGGTGATCTTGTTCCGGTGCATCGGCTCCTCAGGTGGGAGGCTGGTCGCGCCTGCACCCGTTGGCGCGGCGACTGCCGGCTCGCGCGGCGGGGTTGAGACCGCAGCCTGAAGCACCTCGTCATAGCGCTGCCTTTCGACCATCCCGTTGAGATAGACGGGCTTTCTGCGGTGGCCTGCATCCACCCCTTCTTGTCCGGCATGGCTACGTCTGCCTGCACCACGTCGTCGAGCAGATCGCGGATTCCGCGCAGCAGGTACTTCGCCCGCTTCTTGACCCAGTTGGCGATCATCTCGACCAGCCCACCGCACAGCAGCGCAAGTGCATAGAAGAGGAAGATCAATCCGAGGATGGTGTCCAGCACGGCGCTGTCGGTCATTCTGTCACCCTCTGGTTGCAGCACACCCGATTGCAGCATCAGGTGATGCCGCGACGCCGGGCTTGGGGCTCACGGTACTGAGACCCGCGACGTTCCCGCGGGAACGTTTGATGATCGGCGTTTCGACATCGCCCGCCGACACGTGCCAGCAGCAGCGCGGTGCTCCGGTACCCGTTCGATCTCCGGTAAGCAAGCCAGAAGGGTCTCCCTCCAGGAGGGAGACCCTTCTTTTATGAGCTGCTGATCGGCTGACCGGCCTCAGTGAGAATGCCCGTGGCCGGCCGGCGCCCTGTCCTCCTCCTCGGGCTTCTCCACCACCAGTGTCTCGGTGGTGAGCAGCAGCGAGGCGATCGAAGCGGCATTGGCCAGCGCGGAGCGCGTCACCTTGACCGGATCGATCACACCATCGGCGTACAGGTCGCCATAGGTATCGGTGACTGCGTTGTAGCCTTGGCCGGGCTTCAGCTCTGCCACCTTGGAGGTCACGACGTAGCCCTGCTCGCCGCCGTTCTCTGCGATCCAGCGCAGTGGCTCCGCCAACGCTCGCCGCACGATGATGACACCGAGCCTCTCGTCACCGGTAAAGCCCAAGTCGCCGTCCAGAGCTGCGGCGGCGTGGATGAGCGCCGAGCCACCGCCGGCGACGATGCCCTCCTCGATCGCGGCGCGCGTGGCCGAGACGGCATCCTCAATGCGGTGCTTCTTCTCCTTGAGCTCCACCTCGGTGGCAGCGCCGACCTTGATCACACAGACGCCACCGGCGAGCTTGGCCACTCGCTCCTGCAGCTTCTCGCGATCCCAGTCGGAGTCGGTACGTGCAATCTCGGCTTGCAGCTGTGCCACCCGGGACTTGACTTCGTTGCTGTCGCCAGCACCGTCGACGATCGTGGTGTTGTCCTTGGTGATGACAACCCGACGAGCACGACCCAGTACGTCGAGACCGACCTGGTCAAGCTTGAGACCGACCTCGGGTGCGACGACCTTGCCACCGGTCAGGATGGCGATGTCTTCCAGCATGGCCTTGCGGCGATCGCCAAACGCCGGGGCCTTGACAGCCACCGACGTGAAGGTGCCGCGGATCTTGTTCACGACCAAGGTGGACAGCGCCTCGCCGTCGACGTCCTCTGCCACGACGAATAGCGTGCCCGAGGCGCCGATGACCTTCTCCAGCAACGGCAGCAGGTCTGTCATCGAGGAGATCTTGCCGGAGTTGATCAGGATGTAGGGATCGTCGAGGACGGCCTCCATCCGCTCCGGATCGGTCACGAAGTACGGCGACAGGTAACCCTTGTCGAACTGCATGCCTTCGGTGAACTCGAGCTCAGTGCCCATGGTCTGCGACTCGTCGACCGTGATGACGCCGTCCTTGCCCACCTTGTCGAAGGCCTCGGCGATCAAGCGGCCGATCTCTTCGTCACGCGCAGAGATCGTGGCGATGTGCGCCATGTCTTCGGTGGTCTCGACCTCACGGGAATTCTCCCGCAAGCGGTCCTCGACCGCGTCCACGGCGGCGTCGATGCCCCGCTTGAGACCAACCGGACTGGCGCCTGCAGCAACGGCGCGGAGACCTTCATGCACCATCGCCTGGGCGAGCACGGTTGCCGTAGTTGTGCCATCACCGGCGACATCGTTGGTCTTGGTGGCGACTTCCTTGGCGAGCTGTGCTCCGAGGTTCTCGTACGGATCGTCGAGCTCGACATCACGTGCCACGGTCACGCCATCGTTGGTGATGGTCGGAGCGCCCCACTTCTTGTCGAGGACGACGTAGCGGCCTTTAGGACCGAGGGTGACCTTCACCGTGTTGGCGAGGGCGTCCACGCCACGCTCCAGCGCCTGGCGTGCTTCCTCGTCGAATTTGAGGATCTTTGCCATAGGTGCAGATCCCCTTACTTGGTGACGACTGCGAGGATGTCGCGGGCGTTGAGGAGCAGCAACTCCTTGTTGTCGTACTTGACCTCAGTGCCGCCGTACTTGCTGAAGATTACGACGTCGCCCTCGGAAACATCGAGGGGCACTCGCTTGCCGTTGTCGTCAATGCGGCCAGGGCCGGTGGCGAGCACCTTGCCCTCCTGCGGCTTCTCTTTGGCGGTGTCGGGAATGACCAGGCCGGAGGCCGTGGTCTGCTCTGCTTCGAGCGGCTCGACGAGGATGCGATCCTCGAGCGGCTTGATCGTGACTGTCACGTCAAATCCCTTTCACAGGTGATATGTCCGATGTGTGTTGTGGTCGGGACGTCGTCGCGGGTGCCATCCCGGCCGCCAGCACGGAGCTGGCACACTCATAGTGAGAGTGCTAACCAGACATTAGCACTCGATATATGCGAGTGCCAGCGCACCCAACCCGCATCCATTTCCCATCCAGATTCCCAGCTACCCTTCCTCCTGCACCCAGCTACCCTTCCTCCTGCATCTAGATCTGCGTTGGCCGCGACTTCGCGTGACTCGGCCGCTGTCCTAGAGCGAGGTCAGACCCGCTCGACGACCGCGGCAACGGCTCCCCCTGGTGTCGGGAAGATCACCATCGTCGCGCTGTTCGGGCCAGCAAGCCGCAGCCGCTTGCGCAGCTGGGCCGGATCGACATCGACCCCACGCTTCTTGATCTCGAGTACGCCGATCTGGGCTTGTCTGACCCAGTTGCGCAACGCCTTGAAGTGAAAGGGCAACCGTTGGTGCACCTCAAATGCGGTCGCGAAGGGTGTGCTGCAGAGTCGATCACTCGTTAAATACGCGATATGCGGGTCGAGTAACCCTGCACCGAGCTGCGCCCCCAGTACAGCGACAGCACCAGCTCGGATGACGGCGCCCGCGGGTTCGTAAAGATAGCGACCGAGGTCACGAACCGGCAGCGGCGGCGCCGCCGTTACGGTCAGGCGTGCATTCGGCATCACCAGCGCAGAGCGCAGTCCGGGACTAGCGCCGGGCCCCGACCAGAGTGCTACCTCGACCGTCTCGCCACGATGGGTGACCCATTCGGACTCGACTGCCTCAGGGATCAACGAGTGCGGCAGTGCCGGACCGAGCTTGATGCCGGCGGTTAGCCCGCCATCGAGCAGCTGCATAACGATCGACCAGCGAGGCTCAAAGTCCTCCACTCGCCACACCCGTCCGCGTTCGTTGCGCCGGTCGGGGTCGCAGAACACCCCCACTCCTGGGGTGATCAGCTGTTCGACCACCTCGCCGGCGGCAGCGCAGATCACCTCTGCGCGGCCGCCGAGGTTGGCCTGGGCGACTGCAGCTGTCACCGGATCGACCTCCACCGCAACAACCTCCAGACCGGCTCGAAGGAACGCCATGGAGTCGGAGCCGATGCCGCAGCCGAGGTCGATCACGCGCCGAACCCCGGCTTCGAGGAACCGGCTCGCGTGGTGGTCAGCGACCTCGGGTCGCGTCGCCTGCTCCAGGCCCGCTCTGGTGAAGAACAGCTCAGCGGCGGCATCCCCGAACTTTGCCCCTGCCTGCCGGCGCAATGAGGCCTGGGTAAGCGCAGCCGCAGCAAGATCAGGCCCGTAACGCGTGCGCATCCGAGAGGCGGCTGCCAGAGACTCGGGATCGTCCTCCGACATCGCGGCATTCAGGGCGTCCTCGGTCAGCCCGAAAGGAAGCCGAGTCCTAGACAAGGATCTTGCTGACGGGAAGTGATGAGTCGGCTCCGATATCCAGCGCAGACGGCTTCCCGCCAGCAGCGACGATCTCCGCACCCAAGACGGCGATCATGGCGCCATTGTCAGTGCAGAGGTTGGGCCGTGGCGTACGCAGGGAGATTCCCCGCTCACCCGCACGTTCGGCCAGCAGCGCGCGCAGCCGGCCGTTGGCTGCCACGCCGCCACCAATCAGCAGGTCAGTCGCTCCGGAGGTGACGCAGGCATCCATCGCCTTCGCACTCAGGACATCGCAGACCGCCTCCTGGAAGCTCGCCGCCACGTCGGCCACGGGGATGTCCAGCCCGTCACGCTGCCTCGCCTCGACCCAGCGAGCCACAGCGGTCTTGAGGCCCGAGAACGAGAAATCGAACCGGTGGCGCTCGAGGTCTTTGCGTGCGGTGAGGCCCCGCGGAAACCGGACATAGCCGGGATCACCGGTAGCCGCGTGGTCGATGTAGGGGCCGCCGGGATACGGCAGGCCAAGCAGCCGGGCGACCTTGTCGTACGCCTCTCCTGCCGCGTCGTCGATCGTCGAGCCGAGCTCAACAATGCTGTCGGCGATGCTCTCGACCTGGAGCAGCGAAGTATGGCCGCCCGACACCAGCAGCGCGACACACCGCTCCGGGAGCGGCCCGTGCTCCAGCAGATCAACCGCCACGTGCCCAACGAGATGGTTGACCCCGTACAACGGCTTGTTCAGTGCGTACGCGAGTGCCTTGGCGCTGGCCAGGCCCACCACCAGCGCACCCATCAGACCGGGCCCCGCGGTCACCGCGACGCCGTCGATCTCGGACAGATCTATGTCTGCGGCAGCACAGGCGCGTTGCAGCGTAGGCACCATGGCCTCCAGATGCGCGCGGCTGGCCACTTCGGGCACCACGCCGCCAAACCTGACATGCTGTTCGACGCTGGAGGCCACCTCGTTGGCCAGCAGCTCATGCCCCCTGACAATGCCCACGCCGGTCTCATCGCAAGAGGACTCGAGACCCAACACCAGAGGCCCTGCCGCGACCGAGCTCGGCGGACCGCTCATGCTTCCTCCGTCGCGATCGGGATGCGGTCGGGCCAGGCCTGGAGGTCATAAAGCTTCAAGATCAATGCGTGCTGACCAGGTCCGTAGTAATCCTGCCGAGCGCTGAGCTGCTCAAAGCCCAGCTTCTGGTAGAGCGCGATCGCGGGCTCATTGCGATACGCGACATCCAAGATCACTTCGCGCACTCCGCGCTGCCGCACCACCTCCAGACCCGCACGCGTCAAGTCTGCTCCGATCCCATGACGGCGGCTGCGCGGCTCCACCACGATGCGGTGCAGGTCAGCCAGCTCACCAACGGTCTTGATCGAGATCACGCCGACCGGATGTTGCGCACGGGCGATCAAGATCGTCCGCCCCTCGCCGAGCAGCTCGCCGCTCCAGCTCCGCTCGCTCCACTGTTCGGCGGCAGGAAAACCCGAGCGCTCCAGAACCATGATCGCGGCAAGATCATTTCGACGGGCAGACAAAATGCTGATCTCGGGATTGCGAGAGGCGAAGATCATCGCGCAGCGCCCTGGTAGTGCAGCACTGACTTGGGACGGGTCAACTCGGTGGCATCGGGATGTCGCAGGTAGAGCGGCTCGTGGCCGGCGTCGGGCAGGGTAGCACCGGTCGTGGCGAGGACGCCTGGGTCCATAGATCGCGGACCTGGCACGGCTTGCAGTTGATCAGCGTAGAGGTCGGCGGCCGGTCCAATGGCCGGCAGCCGTGGCACATCGCTGGGCCTTGACACTCTCGGCTCCCCGAGCCGCACACCAAGAGGGCTGTAACGAGCCCAATACACCTCGCGACGCCTGGCATCGGTGGCGACCACGAACTCGCCAGGGCCCTCCCCAGCAAATTGGGCGGCTAGTACGTCCAGGCTGCAAACGCCTCGCAGCCCGATGCGCAGCACGTAACTGAGCACTTGAGCGGTAACGACGCCGACCCGAAGCCCGGTAAACGGCCCCGGGCCCAGGCCAACGACGAGCTGGCCGAGGTCGGCAACGCGTACCGCGGCGGCGTCGACGCACTCCGAGACAAGCGGCATGAGCTGCTCGACATGAGCCATCCGGTCGGCGACGGTCGCGGTCGCGAGCACCCGCTCGCCACGGGCCAGACCAACATTGACCACTGTCGAGGTATCCAGCGCGAGTACCAGGGGCGTGTCAGTCATGATCATCACTCCGCAGTGCGTCAAGGTCTACCGCACTCCACCTGCCACCTACCGTACGGATTGTGACAATCCTCTCGCTGTCATCACCGACCGCCGAAAGGTCGGCCGGTGAGGTCCAGATGTCGATCTCCAATCGATCATCGGCAAGACCTTCGGCGATTCCCTGTCCCCACTCGACAACCGTGACGGAGTCGGCCACCGCAGCGTCAAGATCAAGATCATCCAGCTCATAGGAGGTGGACAGCCGATAGGCGTCTACATGCATCAAGGTCGGCCGGCCGATCGCCGAGGGGTGGATCCGGGACAGCACGAAGGTCGGCGAGATGATCGGGCCTTCAGAGGCAAGTCCGCGGCCGATCCCCTGCGTCAAAGTGGTCTTGCCAGCGCCAAGATCACCACCGGCGATGATCACATCCCCACGCTCGAGCAGCTGAGCCAGCCGCTCCCCCAGCCTAATCATGGCCTCGCTGGTCGGAACCTTGATCGCTAACGGCAGCGACTTGATCAAGATCACACCGTGCGGGACCGCACGATCCACGACGAACCCTCTGTGCTGCCAGAAAGTGATGAATTCAGGAAACTCAGATCGGCTGAAGAGTTCCACCTGCTTGAAGCCTTGGATAGCCGCAAGCTCCTCGGCAGCGTTGACCATGGCCGAAGCGATGCCATGCCGTTGCAGCTCCGGATGAACCGACACCCGGGAGAACCTCGCGGCGCCATCGGTACCAGGCAATACGATGATCACCCCCGCCGGACGGCCGCCGACCTGGGCGAAGATCCCACTGCCAAGCTGCAGGCTGGCCGCCAAGGTCTCCGCGGTCTCCTCGATGGCAGTCGAGGGAGGGTCGATCGGCGGACGCGCGCTGAAAGCGCTGTGGATGACCTCGATCATCGCGGCCGCGTCCTGCGGCGACGCGATCGAAACCACAAGATCAGAAACCGAGACGCTCACTAGCGGCCATCGTAGTGTGGCTCACCACGCCGACTTGTCAGATTCCAGTTGAGGTATAACTCAACTGGAATCTGACAAGTCGGCGTGGTGGATGGCCATGCCTTCGCGTACTCTGCCCAGCAATCGCTCAAGCGCGCCATTGAAGATCTCGTGCTTCTCGATCATGCCTAGGTGCCCGCACTTCTCGACTCGGATCGCCTCGGCATCCGGAAGCAAGTCAATGATGCGAGCCGTGTGCTCAATTGGAGTGATCACGTCGTCCTCACAACCGACCACGACGGTCGGTACAGTGCTGACGATCTCGAGGGGCTGATATTCATCCAGTTCTCTAAACGCGGGAAAGTAATCAGCCACCACCTCAAGAGGAATCTCCGCAAGCATCTCGGAGGCAAAGTCCACATAGCTTGGCGGCACGTCCGGGCCGAAGGCCAGTCGGCGGGTCACCACGAAACCCAGATCGCTGCCCGCGCGGCGTCCCTGCGCGACGAGCTCAGGTATCCGGTTCAGGCCGGCCATCAACGGCTCGGCGATTCGGTGAAAGGCGCGGCCCGGTATGCCCCGGATCGGTGAGTGGTAGGCCAGCTCGCCAGCGGAGGTGCAGAACAAGGCGACGCCAAGGATCTGTGTTCCGAACAGCTCGGGATAGACCTTGGCGAGCCGCATGATCGCCATACCGCCCATCGAGTGCCCAATGAGGAGCACCGGTCCGGGCCCCACGACTTCCTCCAGGACCTGATGCAAGTCGTCCGCCACTTGAGGAATCCGGCAGAGCTCTGCCTCGGAGCGACCTGACCTGCCGTGGGAACGCTGGTCATAGAACACCTGGCGGACCAGCCCACGGAAGTGGAGACGCTGAAAATGCCAGCAGTCCAGGTTCAGGCCATACCCGTGGACAAAGAGCAGCGTGAGGTCATCAGTAACGCCCTCATCTACCTCGGTGTGGAGCACGACACCATCTGGAGTGGTGACGTCGGGGCCGTCAGACCGCAGCGAGAAGAACTCTTCGAGGCCAGCCTCGGAGTTGCGTGCGATCCGCTTCGATACGATTCTGCGTTCCAGTTCGATGCCCAGTGCGATCCCGCCAGCCGCCAGTGCTCCCACGCCACTAACCAACCCCAGCGCCGCAGCCAGTCCGCCGCCTTTCCCCGCCATCAGATGCTCTCCCGGCGGGCCTCGAGATAGCGACGCGGTACGCGGCTTCCGATCCGGGTGACGATCTCGTAGCCGATGGTGTCGCACCAGGCCGCCCACTCCGCGGCCGTTGGTTCACCGCGATTACCTGGACCGAACAAGACGACTTCCTCGCCCGACTCCACGACCTTCCCCGCACCCAGCTCAACAACGAATTGGTCCATGCAGATCCTTCCGCGGACTGGCACCCGCGTTCCCGACCAGCCCACCCAGGCGCGGTTGCTGGCATGCCGTGGTATCCCGTCGCCGTAGCCGAGTGGCACCAAGCCGACCGTGGTGGCGGCCTCTGCGGTCCAGGTCCATCCGTACGAGACACCGGCGCCCGCCGAGATCTGCTTCACATTGACCAACTGGGAGCGCAGCCGCATGACGGGGCGCAACACAACCCCCGCCAGCGCTGCGATGCCCGGAGCCGGGTCGATGCCATACGCGGCGATGCCGACCCGAACCAGATCCAACCGCGACTCGGGCACCACGAGCGCCCCAGCCGAATTCGCCAGATGCCGCAACGTCGGCTCAAGTCCGGCAGCCCTGGATTGTTCGTACGCGCGTTTGAACGCCTCGACCTGAATAGGAACCGACGGATGGCCGGGCTCGTCGGCTGCGGCAAGATGCGACCAGACGCCCACTACCTCGAGGGCTCCAGCGTGCTCGGCCTCGGCCGCCACGGCACACAGGTGCTGCCAGTCATAGCCCGGAGCACCGTTCCGGGAAAGTCCGGTGTCGATCTTGAGGTGTACCCGGGCGCGGCGCTCCGCGGTAGCAGCCGCAGCTGCCAGGCGGCCTATCTGCTCAACCGAGTGAGCAGACACGTCAATATCGGCCGCGACCAGCGGAGCCAAATCCTCCTCCACGCCGTAGAGCCAGGCCAGAACGGGACCGACATCGCCTGCCTCGCGGAGCGCCAACGCCTCCGTGGGAGTAGCGACCCCAAGCCACTCGGCGCCGGCGATCCTCGCCTCTCGGGCGCACTCCAGGATCCCGTGCCCATAGCCGTCGGCCTTCACCACAACCATTGCCGGCACGCCCGCGCACGCCCGGAGGGTTGCCACATTGTCACGGAATGCTGCCAGATCAATCTCCGCGCAGGCAGTAGCCGGGTCGATGCCAGCGACCGCGGCACGTAACCGGAGCTGGTTGGTCATCGAGTCCTCGCACGCTGCTCGAGGCGTCCCAGCGTCTGACCAATGGCGCGCGCCAGCTCCTGTGGAGCCAGCACGCCAGGATGCGCAGCTGCAGCTATCGCCTGAACCGAGGCCCCAAGCTGACCGGCTCGCTGTGCATCCACGCCAGCCGCCAGCAGGGCGGCGCACACACCACCGAGCACATCGCCGGAGCCCGCCTGTGCCGTCCAAGCCGGACCAGGCACGGCGACGAGCACCGGGCTGGCGTTGGGAGCCGCGACCAGCTGGGTCGCACCCTTCAGCAGCACGGTGGCGCCAGTCTGCTCGGCGCCGGCAGTGACTGCTCGCACGGGATCCTCCTCGACCCAGCTGCGCTCCCGCTCGAGCATCCGAGCGAGCTCACCCGCGTGCGGAGTCAGCAGCCAGCTGGCGGGAGCCGGCTTCGGCAGATAGCCGAGCCCATCGGCGTCTACGACGGCCGGCAATCCCCGCTCCGCTACGCGCTGGAGCACCTCGGCTCCATCGGTCCGTTCGCCCCAGCCGGAGCCAAACAGATGAGCCTGGACCCGCCCCGGCGAGAACACCACGTTCGGCAGCTGGGCTGAGATGGTGGCGGCTGGCCGCTCGGCGCCGAGGTAGCGGACGTACCCCGCGCCACCGTAGACCGCTCCGTACACCGACATCACCGCGGCACCTGGGTACTGATCGGAACCGGTGTCCACCCCGACCGCCCCGCGTGCGTACTTGTCGCTGCGTTCGGTCGGATATGGCCACCCGCGTGCTACGTCGTCCTCATCCAGACCAACCAGGTCGGCTGTTTCGTCATGATCAGTGCCGAGTCCGATGTCGACCACTGTGATGGCCCCGCAACGACTCAGCGCCGGTTGCAGCAGGTGGCATGGTTTCAGCTCGCCGAACGTGACCGTCCGCGTCGCTCGTACCGCCGCTCCCGGCACGGCGCCCGTGTCGGCAGCGACTCCGGAGGGTAGGTCAACGGCGACCGTGGGTATGCCACGGGCCTCCACGGCTTGCACAAGGCGGGTAACGGCGTCGGGCAGTCCGGGACGTCCTCCGATGCCGAGGATGCCGTCGATGACAAGGTCGTACGCCATCGGAATGGTCACTTGATGATCATCGAGGTCGATCAGCCGGCCACCTGCGGTGAGCAACGCGGCTAGTCCGGCCGAGTGTGGTGTGCCCAGGCACCGGATCGCGGTGACTCGAGCGCCGCGCCGGGCCAGCCGTACACCGGCGAACAAAGCGTCGCCGCCGTTGTTACCCGCACCGACCATGATCATCACGTGGCGCCCGTATCCGCCGCCGCTGTGTGACAGCAGCAGGCTGGATGCACTGGCGGCAACGGCCGCCGCGGCCCGCTGCATCAGGGCATCCACGCCTTCCACAGCAATGGCCCGCTCTTCGATCCGCCGGATCTTGTCGATCCGGTACGCGCGCATGATCACGCTTCGCAGATTACGACGGCCGAGGCAATGCCGGCGTCATGGGACATGCTGAGGTGGATGGTTCCAATGCCCAGTTCGGCAGCGCGGGCAGCTACCGTGCCCGTGATCTTGAACGAGGGCTTGCCCTGATCATCGGTGAGCACCTCGGCGTCTAGCCAGGACAACCCGTCCGGCGCGCCCAACGCTTTCGCCAGCGCCTCCTTCGCGGCGAATCGGGCGGCTTTCGATGCCATCGGACGCTCGGCTTCCGCGGTGGTGAAGATTCGCCGGACGAGACCGGGCCGACGCTCCACCGACTCAGCGAACCTATCGACGTCGCAGACGTCGATACCGACCCCGACGATCATGTGCTCTATTGAGACGCTGCTCGCGCATCGCGCGTGGAGTCCGCCGTCGTCGTCGTCGCTCGCAGAGGAAAGTACGCCTCCGCTCGCTCCTCCTCCGTTCGGCGGCGCGCGATTCCCGACGCTCGCAGCGTGATTGACAAAAAGCGGCTCATTTCGAGGCTCTACTCGACCGTTACGGACTTGGCCAGGTTCCGCGGCTGATCGACATCATGGCCTTTCCTGGTGGCAAGTTCGCAGGCGAATACCTGCAGCGGCACGGTCGCCACCAAAGGCTGCAGCAACGTCGACACTTTCGGCAACCTGATCATGACATCGGCGTACGGGCTGACCACGTCGTCGTCCTCCTCGGCCAAAACGATGATCTTCGCGCCGCGAGCACGGACCTCCTGCAGGTTGGAGATCACTTTGTCGTGCAGCAAGTCCCGACCGCGCGGGGGGACCACGACGAAGACCGGCAACTGGTCATCGATCAGTGCGATCGGACCATGCTTCAGCTCACCGGCTGCAAAGCCTTCGGCATGGATGTAGGCCAGCTCTTTCAGCTTCAGAGCGCCCTCGAGCGCCACCGGATAACCGACGTGCCGGCCGATGAAGAGGACCGACCGCTTGTCGGCGAACTCTGCCGCCAGCTCCATCACTGGCTGGATCTCGTCAAGCACCTGGGAAATGGCATCAGGCATGGCGGCGAGTTCCCGCATGGTTTCGGCGATTTCCTCGCCGTACTTGGCGTCCCGCACTTGTGCCAGATAGAGGCCGAGCAGATAACAGGCAACCAGCTGAGTGAGGAAGCCTTTGGTGGATGCCACACCGATCTCGGGCCCAGCGTGGGTGTAGATCACCGCATCGGACTCGCGCGGGATGGTTGAGCCGTTGGTATTACAGATCGCGAGCACCCGGGACTGCTGCTCGCGTGCGTGCCGGATGGCCATCAGTGTGTCGGCAGTCTCACCGGACTGGCTGATCCCGACGACGAGAGTCGTTGGCCCGACGATCGGGTCGCGGTAGCGGAACTCACTCGCCAGCTCCACCTCGCAGGGGATTCGGGTCCAGTGCTCAATCGCGTACTTGGCGACGAGTCCGGCGTAGAAGGAAGTGCCGCAGGCGACCACGATGATCTTGTCGACGAGACGTAGTTCCGCCTCGGAAATCCGGATCTCGTCCAAAGTGAGCTGAGCGTTCGCGTCATGGCGGCCGAGCAGGGTGTCGGCTACCGCGCGAGGTTGCTCGTAGATCTCCTTCCGCATGAACCAGTCGTAGCCGCCCTTCTCCGCCGCGGACAGATCCCAGTCCACGTGATAGGGCTTTACGACGGCGGGTTCGCCGTCGAAGGTGATCACCTCAACGCCGTTGGGGGTGATGCTGACCAACTGATCCTGGCCAAGCTCGATGGCTTCGCGGGTGTGCTCGATGAACGCAGCGACATCGGATGCGACGAAGTTCTCGCCTTCCCCTACGCCGACGACCAGCGGGGAGTTGCGTCGCGCCGCAACCACAGTGTCCGGTGCCTGGCTATCCACCGCTACCAAGGTAAAGGCGCCACGTAGCCGACCACACACGGTCCGCATGGCCTCGGCGAGGGGCAGTCCCGCCGAGACCTGCTGGCCGATCAGCTGCGCAACGATCTCTGTGTCGGTCTCGGACTCACAGCTGATGCCGGCCGCGGCCAGCTCATCTCGCAGCGTCACGTAGTTCTCGATGATGCCGTTGTGCACCAAGGCGATCCGGCCGTCGGAGGAGGTATGCGGGTGAGCGTTGACGTCGTTGGGGCCGCCGTGGGTTGCCCACCGGGTGTGCCCAATACCCAGGGTGCTCGGGGGCAGCTGTTCATCTCCCAGCAGCTTCTCCAGATTGCCGAGCTTGCCGGCCTTCTTGGCGACGTGCAGCGTCCCATCGACCACAACTGCCACGCCCGCTGAGTCATAGCCGCGGTATTCGAGACGTCGCAGCCCTTCGACCACAACGTCAAGCGCGACCTTCTCACCGACGTACCCGACAATTCCACACATAGGCGGAACTGTACCTTTCCCGGGCTGCCCGGCTGGTGACTCCGCAATCCTTGGCCAACTCGTCAGCCAATTCCTGATCCCACACTAGATTCTGCCTATGCCGAACGACGCTCAGCTCCTCGGTCCATATGTGGAACGGAGTCGAGCGGACTGGGCCGAGCTTGCCGAACACATGCCAACCCCGCTCGACGAAGCGACGCTGGAAAAGGTACGTGGGTTAGGCGATCCCACCAGCATGCTGGACGTCCGGGAGGTGTACCTCCCCCTGACTCGGCTGCTGAGTCGCTACTTCCTGCACACCAGCGAGCTACACGACTCGACGAACAAATTCCTCCAGCTGTCGGTGCAGCGTACGCCATTCGTCATTGGGATCGCCGGGTCGGTTGCAGTCGGAAAGTCGACTACGGCACGCCTGCTCCGGGAGCTACTCGCCGCCTGGCCGGAACATCCCCGGGTCAATCTGGTGACCACCGACGGCTTCCTGCTGCCCAACGCCGAGCTCGAACGGCGGGGTCTGCTGCAACGCAAAGGCTTCCCGGAGTCCTACGACCGGCGCGCGCTGCTGCGCTTCGTGATCGATGTCAAGTCGGGTCAGGAGGAGGTTTTCGCACCCGTCTACAGCCATCTGGTCTACGACATCGTGCCTGATGCCAAGGTAAGAGTGCAGCGGCCCGACATCTTGATCCTGGAGGGTCTGAACGTGTTGCAGCCGGCGCGCCCCCGACCGGATGGCACCACAGGGCTTGCCGTCAGTGACTTCTTCGACTTCTCGGTCTACGTTGATGCGGACGCCAACGATGTACGCGACTGGTACGTAAGTCGCTTTCTCTCACTGCGGGACACCTCGTTCCGCGACCCGCGCTCCTATTTCACCCGCTACGCCGACCTGACGACGAGCCAGGCAATTCGGCAGGCGCGCTACCTCTGGGACACGATCAACGGGCCGAACCTGGAGGCCAACATCCTGCCCACCCGAGGCCGCGCGACGGCGATCCTCCGCAAGGACCGTGATCACTCCGTGCAATGGGTACGAATCCGCAAGGTCTGATGGGAGCGCCGTCTGGGACCATAGGGCTTCCCCAGGTACCGTCGGCACATGAGTACCGAGTGGGTCGCGGCGCCGGAAAAGGTCAGGATCGGCGCAGGAACAGCCCTCAAGTTCGGCTTCTTTGCAGCCTTCGGAGTCTTGCTGTTCTATCTCGTGCTGTCCATCGTCCTGGGTGTCGTCGCATTCATTCTCGCCGTATCCGGCGCGATCAACATCAACACCCTTTTGCCCGGCCAATTTTTGTGAGCTGCTCGCGCAATCGACGCTCGTAGCTTGGGCTGACGCCCGCTCAGAGGGCCAACGACGTCTTGACCACGTCAGCGAGACGATGCGCGACTCCGTTGGCCGCCTCGTAGCTCTCGGCCTCAACCATGACGCGCACCAGCGACTCTGTGCCAGACGGTCGCAACAGAACCCGACCAGAATCCCCCAGCTCGGCTTGGGCTTTCGTCACCGCAGCAGAGAGCTGCGGATCAGTCGCCGCCCGGCTCTTGTCAACATCAGGCACGTTGATCAGCACTTGGGGCAACCGCGTCATCACCGAAGCCAACTGGGCGAGCGACTGACCCGACGTAGCCATCCGGCTCATCAGGTGCAGGGCGGTGAGTGTGCCGTCGCCAGTCGTGGCATGCTCCAACATCACGACATGGCCGGACTGCTCCCCGCCCAGCACAAAGCCCCCAGCCTTCATCGCCTCGAGGACGTAGCGGTCGCCCACTTTTGCTTGCTGGACTGTTATTCCAGCTCGCCGCATGGCGTTGATCAGGCCCTGGTTGCTCATCACGGTGGCGACTAGCGTGTCATTCTTGAGTCGGCCCTCTTCGCGGAGAGCAAGAGCCAAGATCGCCAGGATCTGATCGCCATCCACCATCCTGCCGAACGAGTCGACCGCGAGGCAGCGATCGGCGTCCCCATCGAGTGCGATGCCGATGTCCGCCCGCTGTTCCAGCACCGCAGATCGCAAAGAGTCCGTATGGGTGGAGCCGCAGTTTTCGTTGATGTTGATGCCGTCCGGCTCCGCATGGATGCGGTGCACCTCAGCCCCTTGGGCCTCGAATGCGGCGGGCGCTGCCTGAAAAGCAGCGCCGTTCGCGCAGTCGACAACGACCTTGATGCCCTCCAGGCTGACCGGTTTTCCAAGGCTGTTGACCAGGTGTGCCACGTACGCCTCGACAAGCGACTCCTGGACAATCACCCGGCCGACGCCGGCACCGGTGGGCCGGGGCCAAGCCTCAACCAACCGGGCCTCGATTGCATCCTCGAGCGCGTCGTCCAGCTTGTTGCCGCCGCGCGCAAAGAACTTGATGCCGTTGTCCGGCATCGGGTTGTGGCTCGCCGAAAGCATGACACCAAGGTCGGCGTCGCATTCATCGGTGAGAAATGCGACCCCGGGGGTTGGCAATACCCCGAGCCGTACGACATTCACCCCGGCGCTGGCCAGACCCGCGACAACGGCTGCCTCCAAGAACTCGCCTGAAGCGCGAGGATCGCGGCCGACCACGGCGACCGGCGGGTGCCCCTGGAACTCGCCGGTCTCGCCCAGCACCCGGGCTGCTGCGACGGAAAGGCTCAGCGCCAGCTCCGCGGTGAGGGCCTCGTTGGCCTTGCCGCGTACCCCGTCGGTTCCGAAGAGTCGGCCCACTGATCTTGTCCCGCAACTACCTCTTGCTGTACTGGGGAGCTTTCCGGGCCTTTTTGAGACCCGCCTTCTTGCGCTCCTTGATTCGCGCGTCGCGGGTCAGCAGACCGGCCTTCTTGAGCGCGGCGCGGCTGGCCTCTGCATCAACGGCATTCAGCGCACGCGCCACACCGAGCCGCAAAGCGCCGGCCTGACCGGTCACGCCGCCGCCGTGGATGCGGGCAATGACGTCGTAGGATCCGGTCACCGCAGCAGCGGCGAAGGGTTCAGAGACCAGCTGCTGGTGCACTTTGTTGGGGAAGTAGTCGACCAGAGTGCGGCCGTTGATTGTCCACTGGCCACTCCCGGGAAGAATCCGGACCCGAGCCACCGCTTCCTTACGGCGTCCAGTCGCAGCACCGGGTGCCACAACAGCCGGCCGTCCCGCTGGGCCGTGCGAAACCTGCGGTGTCACCTCGGAACGGTAGGCGATCTCGCGGTCGTCCTCGACGAACGGGGTGATCTCGTCGTCGTCGACCGCTTCAGCGGCGGTGTCAGTCACAGCAAATGGTTCCTTGCTTTGGAGGTTCGTGCGTGGTGTCGATGCGAAGCTACTGGGCAATCTGAGTGATCGCGTAGGGCCTCGGCTGCTGAGCGCTGTGTGGGTGCTCCGGACCGGCGTACACCTTGAGCTTTCTGATCAGCCTGCGGCTCAGCTTGTTCTTGGGGAGCATTCCCCAGACGGCGAGCTCGACGGCCTTGCGGGGGTCACGGTCCAGCAGCTCGCCGTACGGGACGGACTTGAGGCCGCCGGGCCGGCCGGAGTGCCGGCGGGCGAGCTTGTCGGTGCGCTTGTTTCCGGTGAGAGCGATCTTGGACGCGTTCACGACGATCACGAAGTCTCCGCCGTCGACATGAGGCGCAAAGGTCGGCTTGTGCTTGCCACGTAGCAGCGTCGCCGCCGTCACCGCAAGCCTGCCTAGCACAACATCATTGGCATCGATGACATGCCAGGACCTGGTGATATCGCCAGGTTTCGGGCTGTAGGTGGACATGACCGGCTTTCGTTGTGACGCGAGCGAGCTCTCTGTGTTAATGAATCTTGCTGCATCCAGCACCCAATCAGGGCGCGCAGCGATCGCACGCGTTGGACGCAACAGCCGACCAGAATACCTCCGCCGACTGGCGACGGTCAAAGTGGCGTACACCTGAAGGACGCTTCGACAGGCTCGGGATGGAGATACTGCAGTGGAGGATAGGCCAGGCTGACATCACCGACAGGGAAGGACATGACATGCTGCGCGGATTCACCACGGTCAACTACTGGGCTGATGACGTCGAGGAAGCTCGAGACTGGTATTCGCGGGTCCTTGACCTCGAGCCTTACTTCCAACGCCCCGAGGATGGGCCGCCCGCCTATGTCGAGTTCCGGGTAGGGCCTGACGAGGACGAGCTTGGTCTGATTGACCGTCGGTTTGGCCCACCGGGTGCCTCGCGTGGTCCGGGTGGCGCAATCATGCATTGGCATGTCGACGACGTATCGGCGGCGGTTGCTCGGCTGCTCGAACTTGGTGCCACTGAATATCAGCAGGTCACCGAACGCGAAGCTGGGTTTGTCACAGCCTCGGTCGTCGATCCCTTCGGCAACATTCTGGGGCTCATGTACAGCCCGCATTTCTTGGAGATGCATCGGCGTCAGCGTTGATTGCTCGCTTCGCTCGCGGCGGATCGCGCTGGGTCCTCGGCTGCCTAGGGTGATGCATCTTCCGCGCGCCGCGCAGCTTCCGTAGCCGCCTCCTCGAGTCGCAAGCGGTAGGTCGCCCACTCTTGTGCGGTCTGATCAGGGAGGTTCCCATCATTGTCGCCGGCCGCACCGTCGATGAGCTCGCGGATGATGTCGGCATGCCCAGCGTGCCGAGCGATTTCTACCGTGACGTGCACCATGATCTGGTGCAGCGTGACCTGCTGCCGCTCAGCAGGCCACCACGGAACTCGGCCCGGTGAGTCGAGTGCGAGCGCCTCGATGGTGGCGTCTGCATGAACCGCTGCGCGCTCATACAGCGCAACAATGTCTTCCCGCGACTCGTCGGCCGTGGCCCACATGTCGGCATTGGTCTCAGCACCGTCGTCATACCAGGGCAGCGGCTCGTTCGACGGCCGATCGAACACCTCCCCGAAGTAGCCCAGTTCGATGCTGGCCACATGCTTCACCAGCCCGAGCAGATTTGTGCCAGTCTGGGTGATCGGCCATCGCACATCACGCTCGCCGACGCTGTCCAACTTCGCGAGCAGCGCCGCGCGTTGTTTGTCCAGATACCGATGAATACTCCGCTTCGGGTCCATTGGGCGAACTTAGTGCTGTGCCAGTCGATTCTCCGCCCGACCCGAGCCGTCGCCAGTGGCCCAAATCATATGGCCCCCGACTATTCAGCCTCACAGACCGCGCGTAGGTTGTGCGCATGACGGATACGCCCACGGTTGATCCCCCCAAGGATTCCCTGAGCATTCGCGACAACCGGACCGGCCGGGAGTACGAGATCGCGATCACAGATGGGACGATCCGCGCAACCGACCTGAGACAGATCGCAGCCGGGGGCGAACCAGGGCTGGCTGCCTACGATCCTGGATTCGTTAACACAGCCTCCTGTCGCAGCGCTATCACCTACATCGATGGCGAACGGGGGATCCTCGAGTACCGCGGCTATCCCATCGAGCAACTGGCCGAGCACTCCACCTTTCTGGAGGTCGCGTACCTCCTGCTCCACGGCGAGCTGCCGACCCAGGCCCAGCTTGAAGAGTGGGTGCACAGCATCACCTACCACACCTTCATCCACGAGAACCTCAAGCAATTCATAGAAGGCTTCCGCTACGACTCACATCCCATGGGGATGTTGATGGCCACGGTCAGTGCGCTGTCGACGTTCTATCCAGACGCGAGCAAGATCGGCAACCCTGAGAACCGCCTACTCCAGATCACCCGG
The DNA here is from genome assembly GCA_963734005.1 of uncultured Actinomycetota bacterium. Classification (GTDB taxonomy): domain Bacteria; phylum Actinomycetota; class Actinomycetes; order Propionibacteriales; family Propionibacteriaceae; genus Microlunatus. Next base: position 198,889 of record CAVTFS010000009.1, on the reverse strand, counting down.
ATGATCGCCAAGATGCCAACGCTGGGAGCATTCGCCTACCGGCACCAGCTTGGGAAGCCGTACGTCTACCCCGACAACAGGCTGTCCTATACGGCCAACTTCTTGGCCATGCTGTTCAAGATGAGTGAGCCGACCTATGTCGCTGACGAGCGCCTGGTGCACGCACTTGAAGTGCTGTTCATCCTGCACGCCGATCATGAACAGAACTGCTCCACCAACGCTGTACGGTCGGTCGGCTCGTCGCAGGTCGATCCGTACTCTGCCGTCGCAGCGGGTATTGCGGCGCTCTACGGCCCACTCCACGGCGGCGCCAATGAGGCTGTGCTCGCCATGTTGAAGAGGATCGGCACGACTAACAACATCCCTGACTTCATCGGCGGTGTGAAGGAGGGCAAGGAGAAGCTGATGGGCTTCGGCCACCGGGTCTACAAGAACTACGACCCGCGCGCCAAGATCATCAAGAAGGCTTCTGACGATGTCTTTGAGGTGACCGGAGTCAACCCGCTGCTCAAGATCGCTCAGGAACTGGAGAAGATCGCGTTGGAGGATGAGTACTTCGTCAAGCGCAAGCTGTATCCCAACGTCGACTTCTATTCCGGACTGATCTATGAGGCGTTGCAATTTCCCGCGGAGATGTTCACCGTCTTGTTCGCGATAGGCCGTACGCCGGGCTGGCTCGCCCAATGGGCGGAGCTGGTGCAGGACAAGGAACAGAAGATCGCACGACCCAGACAGATCTACACCGGAATCCGAACCAGAGACTTCGTCCCGCTCAGCGAACGCTAGTTTTTGTGCTCTGCTCGCGCACACGGCGCAGGGAGCTGCCGTTGTCGTCGCTCTTCGTGAAACGCCTATTCCGCAGAACGTCTACGCTTCCCCATGGGCGTTTCACTCATCTCTCCTCCAATCGGCAACGGCGCCGTTCCGACGCTCGCAGAGCGCGTTACGGCGTTAGGCGCCAGCTGCGTACGTGCTCCCAGCGCATGTCCCGCCACCAACTGCCGGTCCACGAGCTGTGGGCGAAGCGATACAGCATCACCGTGTCGGCGGTGAACGATGACGGTGGCATGATCCCCAGCCCGGTTACGTAGTCCTCCACCTCCTCGCGCAGATCGGCACGGACCCGCAGCTCATGGGAGACCAGTGAGATGTGGGCCAGCCAACGATCCGGCTCGTACAGAGATGGAGGCAGTGTGCCACTAGGACCAAGCAGCGGTCGGACGACCGAATCGACCGCGCCAGCCAAGGCCAACAGCTGCTTGTTCGGTACGCCATCCAGCGTTGAGACGTCATAGGCGATCGCGAAATCAGCGAGCCGGCGCATTCCAAGATTGTGCATATTGAACGCGGGCACCCGGCGTAGCACGAAGCCGATCAGCTGAATCAACTCCGCCAACGGAACAACAACGGGCAGGCTGCCAGCCAACGTGATGTGCGGCGGGAAGGCGCCTGCTGAGACCAAGCCGTACTGTGCTCGCAGCTGGCTGGTTATCTGTGTCACGGCTGCGCACGTCTTGGGGTCCGGCCTAAGAAAAACCCCAAAGCGAAACTGGTTGTCCATCTGTTTACGCGCCCCCGAACGAAACTGTTGTGACTAGGTGAAACGCGCTCTGACTAGCGCGGACGCCAAACAGTGACCGTTTGCTAGAGTACGCACAGATATGCACAAAGCTGCTCTCATATCGCACGCAGGTCGCACGACAGCCAGGGTCGATCCTTCGACGGTGGCTCCGAGAGGGGAAACTGATCATGGTAAACAGACGATCTTTCGGCTACATCCGGAAGCTGCCATCGAAACGCTATCAGGCCAGCTACATCGGTCCCGATCTTGGTCGACACGCCGCGCCGGACACATTCGAGACCAAGATGGACGCCGAGGGCTGGCTCCGTGATGAGCGTGAGCTGGTCAATTCCGTCCACTGGCTCCCGCCGAAACGTCGCGCCGACGTCGCTCGCGCTGCCCAGCCGCCCACGCTAAGCGAGTACTCGACCACTTGGCTCGACTCGCGTACGCTGCGGCCGCGGACCCGCGCCCACTACCGAGCGCTGCTAGATCAGCACATCCTTCCTGATCTTGGTGAGCATCGGTTGCACGCCATCACCCCGATCGTGGTCCGCAACTGGCATGCCGACCTGGGCGCTGGTACGCCGACCTACCGTGCGCATGCGTACTCGCTGCTGAAGACGATCATGAACACCGCCATGAGCGAGCAGCTCACCACGATCAACCCGTGCGTGATCCGTGGCGCGTCGTCCTCGAACACGGCCCACAAGAGCCGCCCGGCGACGCTGGAGGAGCTGGCGATCATCGCTGAGCACATGCCCGAGCGACTGCGGCTGGCTGTACTGATCGCGGCCTGGTGTGCGCTGCGGTACGGAGAACTCGCCGAGCTGCGACGTGGCGACATAGACCTGATCGAACAGGTGATCCGGGTCCAGCGTGCGGTCTCGCGAGTAGCCGGTCAGAAGCCGATCATCGGTCCGCCGAAGTCGTCGGCCGGCGTGCGTGAGGTCTCGATACCTCCCCACCTGCTCCCGGAGTTCCACCGGCATCTTTCCGATCATGTAGCCATCGGGGCTCGCGCGCTGCTCTTCCCGAGCGCCCGCGGCTCTGATCGACATCTGGCGCCGGCGACGGTCTACCGCCACTTCCACCGAGCCCGCTTAGCCGCTGGCCGTCCCGATCTTCGCTGGCATGATCTTCGACACACGGGCGCGACATTGGCGGGCGCGACAGGGGCGACGCTCGCTGAGCTGATGGCTCGGCTCGGGCACAGCTCACCACGCGCTGCGCTGATCTACCAGCACGCGATCCGCGATGGCGACCGGGTGATCGCTGAGGCGCTGTCGCGGATGGCGCAGCCGGTGGCTCTGCCAAGATCACGAGCGGAAGTCCGATGAGAGATCCGGACCCCATACCGGTAACCGGTCCCGGCGTCACGCGGGACGCGGAAACGAATCGCCGCGTCCGGCCATCGGCGAGCCGCCTCAAGAGGATTCCTCGATCAAGAAGGACGGCGGAGATCATCTGCGGTCGCACTGGTCGCGAGCCAGCGCTGGTTGCGATCGTCACCGGCTTCAGGGATGGCGGCCGGGTCGTTCTGAGCGGCGATATCAGCGGGGGCCGAGTAGGCCAGGACCTCGTGGCGCCGTGCCGATGCGGCCTTGATCACGTGATCGACGGCGGCAGGCTGCGATCAGCTCTGCTGGCACTGCCAGCACGCCGCGCGACGCGTATCGACATCGCGAGCGTGGAACGCTCAAACACTGGCACTGATCGGCTAGAGTAGGCAGCAACCATAGACAGCCTTGCTGCGTGTGAGCAGGCCCGGTGCGAGGGTAAGCACCAAAAGCCCCACTGAGGCGGCGCGCGACCCCAAGGAGGGGGAAGCGCAGCATGCCTCGAAAGGTGGCACCGTCTGAGCCGCCACGGCTGGAATCGATCCAGGAAGCCGATCGTCGCATTCGATCAGTGTTGACACCGTTCGTCGGCGGATCGCCAGCGGCGAGCTGAAGGCGTACCGTCTCGGCGGCCGGATTCTCCGTATTGATCGTGCCGCGGTAGACGCCCTATTCCGGCCGATCACCACCACGGGTGGGGTGCGCGGTGGTGACGCCAAGTGACCTACGTCTATCGAGCCTACGGCGCGGATGATCAACTGCTGTACGTCGGCATGACCGATGATGTTGGACAGCGACTCAGGGGGCACCGATACCAAGGTTCTGCCTGGCTGGCCGAGATGGCTTATCCCACGGTCGAGTCGTACTCCGACCGCGATTCGGCGCACATTGCCGAGATCGAGGCGATCATCTCCGAATCGCCGCTCTACAACGTCCAGCCAGGGACAGCACGGCCAGGGACAGCACGGCGTAAGCACCGACCCCACTCCAAGATCGCCAGCGAATTCAAGCCCGACCCAAGGCTGATCGAAGCGATCAAGCGTGAGGCCGAAGCCGATCCACCGCTGACCGCTGAGCAGAAGTCCCGTCTTGCTGTGCTGGTGCTCGCACCGTGAGGTGGTGAGGACGGTCGATAGGTTGCCACCAAATCGACCAATCGCTTCCTGCGTGTGAGTACACGCAAGGCGGCCGTACGGCGGTACGAGGCGGTGCGCGATGACCGACGAACTCGCAGAGCGCCGCCAGGCGAACAGCCCGTGGCGATCACGACCCGAGAAGCTGCGTCCCACGGTCGGCAAGCGCACAGACGGTAGCGGCCTGTTCTACCGTGGCAAGACCCATACGGTGATCGGGGAGACCGAGGCCGGCAAGGACTGGCTCGCCCAGATAGTCGCTCGCGTCGAGATGATCGCAGGCAATCACGTGCTCTACCTCGACTTCGAGGACGACGAGGACACCGCGATTGATCGACGGCCGCCGAGACGTTGATGGGTGAAGCGCGCTAGGTACCGATCAGATCGAACCCAGCGCTACCCGAGCCTGTTCAAGGTGGCATTATTCAACGAGATTGTAGAAAGGCCAACGTAATGGAAGAGTTATTAGCCCAGCTCAAAGGGGCAATTGACGACATTGCGAGCTGCCTGGACGATCCGGTTCATGATGAGTGGATCGCGACCAGCAAGGCTATTCATACACTCAAGGAGGATGCCAAGCGGCTCAATGATATCGCCCACGGTATACAGATAGAGCGCGACTTGGAGATGATGGAATAAAACACCCGTGATTTATATGATGAATAAGGCCAAACGGGCTCTTCACAGTTGAGGGTGTAGTCGCTGGTTGGATGGTGGCTGGCGCGTCGGTCCCGGGGTAGGTGTCGAGGTCTTCCGAGGATGGAGGTTCCTACGCCGCCCATCTGGAAGACCTCGACGTGTCTGACGCTGCCTTCGGCTGCGCTGACCTGACCACGTTCTGCCGCCTGGATGAGCTCGGCCTGGTCGTGGTCGGCCAGCGTCTGGAGCCCGATCGCGCGGTCCTGGCGTGCCGGGTCCTGGAGGCCGATGACGGCACCGAGGGCTGGTGCCGACGCTGCGGGTGTGCAGGAAGACCCCGTGACACCGTCGCGCGGGAGCTGGCGCACGAGCCGCTGGGCTGGCGACCGACCACCCTGCTGGTGACGATCCGCCGGTACCGGTGCACCGGGTGTGGGCATGTGTGGCGCCAGGACACCAGCCGCGCGGCCGAGCCGCGGGCCAGGCTGTCGCGTCGTGGACTGGCCTGGGCGCTGGAGGCGATCGTGTGCCAGCACTTGAGCATCGCTCGCGTCGCCCAAGGGCTTGGCGTCGCGTGGAACACCGCCAACGACGCGGTCCTGGCCGAGGGCCGACGGGTGCTGATCAACGATCCCGGCCGGTTCAACGGTGTGAAGGTCATCGGGGTCGATGAGCACGTGTGGCGCCACACCCGCCGCGGGGACAAGTACGTCACCGTGATCGTCGACCTCACGCCGGTGCGCGCCGGTACGGGTCCAGCGAGGCTGCTGGACATGATCCCGGGCCGCTCCAAGGCCGCGTTCAAGGCCTGGCTTACCCAGCGCCCCCAGGCGTGGCGCGAGGCCGTGGAGGTCGTCGCGATGGACGGGTTCACCGGCTTCAAGACCGCCGCCGCTGAGGAGATCCCCGCCGCGGTCGCGGTGATGGACCCCTTCCACGTGGTGCGCCTGGCCGGCGACGCCCTCAACGACTGCCGCCGCCGCGTTCAGCAGACCACCCGCGGCCGCCGCGGCCGTAAGAACGACCCGCTCTACCGTGCCCGGCGAACCCTGCACACCGGTGCCGACCTGCTCACCGACAAGCAGGCCGCCCGACTCACGGCCCTGTTCGCCATCGATGAGCACGTCGAGGTCGAGGCCACCTGGGGCATCTACCAGCGGATGATCGCCGCCTACCGGCACCCCGACCCAGCCGCGGGCCGCGAGCTGATGGTCAAGCTGATCGAGTCGCTCAGCGCCGGCGTCCCCAGGCCGCTGGTCGAGATCGCCAAGCTCGGCCGCACCCTGAGCAAGCGAGCCGCTGACGTACTGGCCTACTTCGACCGGCCCGGCACCAGCAACGGTCCAACCGAAGCGATCAACGGCCGCCTGGAGCACCTGCGCGGCTCCGCCCTCGGCTTCCGCAACCTCACCAACTACATCGCCCGATCCCTACTCGAGACAGGCGGATTCAGACCCCGACTACACCCTGCATTGGTGAAGAGCCGCTCTTCCTGGGGGTCGGCCAAAGATACGACGGAAACCGGCAACCAGTGATCTTGAGTTGAACTTGCCGCAGGTGAGGTGCTGGGGCGGATCGGCGTCGGCTGCCCGACCAGGGACAGCGATGCGCAAACGCAGCCGGAGGCCCGATCTTGTGTCACCGTTCGCAGTGGACTTCTTCGCGTACCCGCTCAGATCGGTCAACGGCGCACCCGATAGCGCAGGTGAAGCACCCGGTTGCCCTGAATCACCACGTCAGGATCCTCCAACAGGTGCTGCGCGTGGACCGACCCGAAGTAGCGCTTGCCGGACCCGAACACGACGGGTACGACGTCCATGCGCACCTCGTCGACCAGGCCCGCGGCAAGCACCTGGCCACCGACGTCGCCAGCGGCGACCTCGACCATGCGGTCACCCGCAAGCTCCTGCGCCTTGGCCACGGCTGCCTCGACGCCGTCGACGAAGTGAAACGGCGCCTCGGGGTCCCAGCCCTCGGGCTTCGGCCGGTGCGTCACGACGACCACGTGGTCGATCCCGCTCGGAGGCTTCCCGTCCCAGCCGTCCGTCATGTCGAAGACGTGGCGGCCGGCGATTGTCGCCCCGATCTGGTCCCAGTACGGCCGGGTGTAGTCGTAGGACGTCTGCGACACCTTCACCTCGCCGCTCTCGTCCAACGGGACGTCACCGCTGGACAACCAGTCGAACAGCGGTCCGGGCTGGTCATTCTCGTCCGCGACGAAGCCGTCCACCGACACCGAGCTGTACATGACCACCTTGCCCACGGGGCTCTCCTTTGCTTTGGGGTGCCCCCAAATTAGCGTGTCGTGAGCTGTCGCTCTTGTAAGAAATCAATCGGCCGGCAGCGGCCAGCCGTCCAGCGCGTGGCCGGGATGTTCGCGCAGGAACCGCCGCCGGACTTCGACGTACCGGGTCGGCGTGAGCCCGGTGAACGCCCGGAACTCGTGGCCGAAGTGGGCCTGGTCGAAGTAGCCTGCGCCACCGGCGAGGTCGCCCCAGTCGATCGGTCCGGCGGGGTTGATCGAGAACACGGTGGCGGCGAAGCGGTAGGTGCGGGCCAGCCGCTTCGGCGTGACGCCGATGAGCTCCTTGAACCGCTGTGCCAGATGAGTGCTGCTGACACCGGCTGCCACGCTCAGGTCGCCGATCGCCACCGCCCCGCTGGTCGCCGCGATGACACTGCTCGTATGGCGGACCAGCCCCAGGCCGGCGGTCTCGCACAGCCGTCGCATTAGCTCCTCCTCGAGCAGCGTCAGCATCTCGTGCGGTCCGTCCGCCGTGGCCAGCCGGTCTCGCAGCTCAGCAATGGCGGGCCGGCCCCAAACCTGCTCTACCGTCACCGGCCGGTCACACAGCTCGGCCGCGGGCATCGGCAGGAACGGCGCCAGCCCCCACGGCTTGAAGTGCACGCCGACGGACCGGGTCCGGAGTGGGTAGCCGAACTCCAACGCGCGGGTGGGCATGGTGACCACGCAGCCGTCGGCGTACTCGGCCGTCTCGATGTCGGTGCCGGCGCGGATGAGGAACGGCGAACCGAGGTTGACGATGAGCAACGCCGACGGCATCGGCGGCAGCGTCAGCCGGGCGTACGGCGGCGCACCCTCCAGGTAGTAAAGGTCGTCGATCAGCCCGTCCAGCGGCGGTCGCGGCACTCTGGACACGTACTCCACGCCCACAGCATCGCCGACGCCCCGCCGGCATCGCGCGCCGGGATGGTCCAGCCGCGCTGCCGCCAGCATCGAGCCGGCGCCGATCCCGGACGAGCGCCCGGCCGCGGACATTTGCGTGGGATACGCGTGCTGCGTGAGCGATGGAGGATTTCTCGGCCCTCCAGTGTCGCCCTGCATGGGGGAGGCGCTAAACCACCCTCTGCTGCGTTACCGTGCCCTGCTACGCGGCCGCGGGCTGTTCGCCGCCAAAGTCGACCTCGTCCAGCGCGGGGTCGAACACGTCCGGCGGGATGTGGAGTTCGTCGGTTGCGTAGGCGCCGAACCGGAGGATGTGGGAGGTCAGGTAGGGCGAGAGCTGGGCCAGATCCTCAGCGGTCACCTGCCACCCCTCGGCAACCAGCTGCCGGATGACCTCCATCATGTCGATCGCGGTGTGGAACACGATCAGGTTGCACAGCAGCGAGTTCCATTTGACCGACTTTCCTGCTCGGCCGGGTCGTTCTCGGCGATCACGCCCTGGTTGCCGAACCGGGTCCAGGCGGAGAACCCGTTGTAGGCCTCGGCCTTGTTGGTGCTGCGGTCACCCGTGCCCGCAGCCCCGAGTCGGCGAGGAACCGCAGCAGCGCCACGGTCCGCATCACGCGCCCGACCTCCCGGAACGGAACGCCTTGTAGACCCTGGTTTTTGCGCGAGTTCGACGACAATCGGCGCATCAGCGTCACCGAAGACACTTTGCATTGTGAAGAGCCGCCAAACGTGTCACCGCCCGCGCGCGGTGAGCGCCTCCCAGCACAGCAGCACGTCCCGCACGTCACCCCACTGGCCCCAGGGACCCGAGCCGGCAGAACCGCTGCTAGCGCTTCCCCTTCTTCTTCTTGGTCTTCTTCGATGAGGGTGGCAGAGCGTTAGAGTCGCCGATCACCTTCTTCTGGAGCGCCTTGGTGCGTTTCGACGTCATCGCTCGACCCGAACCCCAGCCAGCCGCGCCAACTCCTCGGTCGACGTGATCCGGAGCCCCGCCCGCGCCTCCAGCTCAGCCGCCTCAGCAGCCCGACGCTCGGCAGCGAGCGCCCTACGTCTCGACCCTGATCGACGCCCCATCTCGGAGAAGTGCTGTGATCGCAAACGCTCGGCAAGATCGGGATCACCGCCGGCCTGCTCCAAAAACGAACGGGCAAACGTGGCCTGGCTTCTGAGGCCGCGATCACGCCGGCTGACGCTCAAGATCGTCACCTATGCCCGTTCCGGGGAGTTTCTGGCCAACTTCTCTACGGCAACCAGAGGCCCAGAGACTGATCGGCCGACCGCGGTAATGGCCCCTTTGGCGACGGGGGAGTAGGTGATCGAGTTACACAAATTGTGTAAAGCGTTGATCATGAGTCGGCTCCGTAAGGCATTGATCGCTTGGCTGCTGCGCCTTGTCTGCCTGTCCTTGATCGATGATGAGCAGTGCAGAGTGAGCGCGTCATCTGGATCGACAGCCATGACCTGCCGGTGCCGCTGTCGTCGTCGTAGTCGGTGCCATCGAGGTGATCTACCTCGGTCGCTATCTGTCCACATCCGAGGTCAGGGTCGAGGCCGTCACAGAAGGGCTGGAGGTTGAGCCTCAGTCGCCTGATGGCCTGCCACCTCGGGTTGTGTGCCTTGCTACCTGACCATGATCGTGTGGTAGCGCCACCTGACCAGGTTGTGCATGAGCATCGGCCTTTGTGCAGCTCGCCGCAGTGTGCGCAGCGTGAGGGTGGGCTCTCAGGCATCAGCTACCCCCCACCCACCGACGATCAAGGCTGGGCTGCGCGCAGGTGGGGTCTCTGGGTTCGAAAGGAGAAGCGCCCTCTCCCACCTTCGATCACAGCACCGCTTAAGCTCCGCGCTGGTGCTGTGTGACGTTGACGCACGGCCCAGCCTGGTCACTGTGTGCCCGGCTACTCGCCAGTGTCGTCCGGGTAGTACCTGGCGTACTCTTCGGCGCTCAGCTCTATCGGTATGCCGTCCGCATCGGTCGGTATCGTGTTCACCCAGCTCGCGATCTTGGAGAAGTAGGCGTCTAGTGCCGCTCGGCCGTCAGGGCTGACCTGGTCATGCCACTCCTCGGGGTCACCTTCGAGGCTCAACTCGATCAACATGGCCACGGTGCCGCGCTTCTCGGTGAATGCCGCGGTTGTGCGGATCGGCCACGCCACCCAACGCAGCATCGAAGGATCGACACCGCTTCCGGTGAGGACGGGAAGATCGCCGGCGGCGAACATGGTGGGTGGCGTGCCAGAGATCGCGGCGTAGTAGTCGCCGCCTGGGTTGAGGGAGAACCGGTTGATCGGCTGTGACATGGCGAGCCAGCGGCTGCGTGAGTATTCGAGCACCACGGGCGGTCCGCCGGCGGGGAGGCTGGTCGCGGCCGCCTGGGGCTGGTAGCCGGTGTTGATCGTGGCACGATGACCTGATCGAAGATCGAATAGTCGGAGTATCGCGGGTGGGATGGCAGGCCGCATTGGGTGGTTTGATTCGACACGGCCTCGTGAGCGACATCCCCGGCTGGGGCATCGACCTCTACGAGCTTACGGACTTCGGCCAGGCTCTCATCGCGGTCATGCGCCAAGTCAAAGCAACAACCCCGTCCGGGACCAGCTAACTCTGACGTGCGCTCGGGTGGCGGGACTACATGCCAAGACTGCCCGCCCGCTCACAGCCGACCACCGGCCTTGATTCGGGCCATTCTCAGGCTGCCTCGTCGTCGGGCTCGATCACCGCCGCGGTTTGGGTGGACGGCCGACCTTGCCGGGTGATCGGCTCCGGTCCTTACCTCCCAAAACACCCCACGGCTCCCGGCGAACCGAGGCCACCTCACCGCAGACCTTCAGGACCGGCCAGTACACAGCTCGACCGCCTCGGAACACAGCGCCACGAGATCCTTGGGCGGCCCGAAGCCCGGGCCGATCCGACCTCGGGCACTCAGTGCCTGGTCTCGTACCTGGTCAGGACCACGCCGTCGGGAAACGTCCGGGTCTCCACCAGGGTCAGGTTCACCCAGTTGTCCAGGGCCGTAAAGAACGGCGTGCCGCTGCCCACCAAGACCGGTGCGGTGGCCAGCACGTACTCGTCGATCAGCCCGGCCCGCATCGCCGCTGCGGCGAGTGTGGCGCCGCCGATGTCAATGGGGCCGCCATCCTCGGCCTTGAGCCGGGTGATCTCGGTGACCGCGTCGCCGGTGACCAGACGGGCGTTCCAGTCGACCGTGCTGATCGTCGAGGAGAACACCACCTTCGGCATATCCCGCCAGCGGCGGGCGAACTCAATCTCCGCCGGTGTGGCGCCAGGCTGCTGGTCGGCGGACGGCCAGTGGGAACTCATCGTCTCCCACAGTTTGCGCCCATACAGCGCCAGGCCGGTCGCACCCACCCGGTCGGACCACCACTGGAACAGCTCGTCGCTCGGCACGCTCCAGCCGAGGTCGTCGCCGGGCGCGGCGATGTAGCCGTCCAGGCTCACGTTCATGCCAAAGGTCAGTTTCCGCATGGCGTCAGCCTCCCGTGAGTCGGTATTCGGCGTACAGACCAGCACGGCGCGGAAAATCATCGGTCAGGCCACGCCGAGGGCCGGTTGACCACCACGCCAAGCGGATGCTGCGTACGGAAGGGAATCCCCTATGTACACCCGACACCGGGGCGCCCGGACCGCCATCACCTTGACCAGCGGTGTTGCAGATACCCGTACGGTGAAAATCTCACTAGCCGGGGCCTAAAACGTACATGTACTGAGCCCCAGCTAAATCAAGATCAAACCCTGCCCACTCCTTGACGCATGACAGAGCATGTCCACGTGACGGGCTCGAGAAAGTACTCGCCGACCCCTATAAGGTCACCACCCGCAATACGTTCAGCGGATTTCTCCCCGAGAGCGAACTGACCTAGCGGCGGCTGGCCAGCGAGGTCTTGCGACGGATCAGGCGCGTCATCTCAGACGCGTAGTTACAACCCCGCTTTGATCCGGGCCAGCTCGATGCTCGCGCTGGCAAAAAGCCGGGTGAGCGTCGCCGCGACGTCAGGGAAGCGAGGTCATCACTCCGATCACAACTTCTTATGGGCCTTATTGGCCCGGATCATGCCCAACTCGATCGATGCCGATGAGAGCAGCCGCGTGATGTGGGCCGCCATGTTGTCGAAGTTGGCCGGGGTGGTGATCGTTGCTCGCTCTGGCCAGCGAACGGTGATCGTTGGCGGTTGGCCGGGCGATTCGGCCATCTCGACCACAAATCGATCACCCCGCGGGGGTATCTGGCCGGACGCTAGCTCGGTTACGTTGCTCATGGGTCTCGACTCCTTCGCAGTCGGGTCCAAGGCCCTGAGCTGGTGCTCATAACACCACTCAGGGCCGCTTCTGTTGTATCTCTGACGAGTATCTGCCCTTCGGAGTCTCCCCGTCACGCGCCCGCTGACGTGTCTCAGGGCGCGGCTGCTGATGATTCAAATTTGAAATCAGTTCGGCAATCGCACGTATATCGCACGCCGCGAAATCCAAAAGTGCCCCCGACAGCGTTTGAGCTAGTCAGGAGCACTTTTTCGAGAGCAGCGAGCACTGGTTGTCCACCAGTGTTCGCCTTCCCTAAATTCCGCAGGACGGGTTCGGCCAGCAGCTTCCCCATCTGGGCCCCACGGTAACCAAGCAAAGACAACGCAGCAATGAAACCCGCCGGTGCTCAAGGGTGGCTGATCAAAGAAATGCCATGGTGATAGTGAGGAGGCAGTTCATTGCCGATCAACCCATCACAAGGAAGTGATCATGGACTGGACCCTGGAGGTCGTAGTCATACCGGTGAGTGACATCGATCGCTCCATAGCCTTCTATCGCGATCAGGTCGGCTTCGCGCTCGACCATGACACGATCACTCCGCAGATGCACATGACGCAGCTGACGCCGCCGGGATCGGGGTGCTCCATCGTGTTCGGCGATGGGCCTGGCATGCAGGCGATGGAGCCTGGCTCGATGAGAGGTCTGCAGCTGGTGGTCGCCGACGCTGCTGCCGCCCGCGAGGAGCTGCTCAGCCGCGACGTCGACGCGAGTGAGATCACCACGTTCGACGAGCGCGACGGCGGCACCTTCTTCGGATTCGCCGACCCCGATGGCAATACCTGGGCCGTGCAACAGATCAAGGCGCGTGCGGAGAGACCGCTCATCCCGCCGGAGTGGCGAGGCCGGTTTGGCGACTAGCCGGTCAGCATCACGCGGGTGATCATTCGGAGTCGCAGGCTGTTCGGTCTTGATGATCGCGCACGGCCTTGAGTTAGCGTGGGTCAGTGAGCATCGAGGTCGTGCCGGCCACGGCGGAGCTGTTCGACGATCTTGCGACGATGCTCGGGCCCAGGAATCCTGATTCCTCGGTGTGCTGGTGTCTGAGCCATCGGCTCGACTCCAAAACCAACCGCGAGCTCATCGGCCGTGCTCGGGGTGACTACGTCAAGAAGCTGACCCGCCGCCCGGTCGCGCCGGGTGTCCTTGCATACGACGATGGCGAGGTGGTCGGCTGGGCCGCCGTCGCGCCGCGGTCCGAATTGCCTTTCGCGCGGTCCACGAAGATTCCCCATGTCGACGACCTGCCGGTTTGGTCGGTGTGGTGCATTCGGGTTCGCCCCGGCCACCGCGGCAAGGGCATCTCGCACCACCTGCTCTCTGGTGCTGTGGCGTACGCGCGGTCAACGGATGCGCCAGCGGTCGAGGGCTATCCCGTTGACAACGGCGGCGACAAGGTGGACCTCACGATGGCCTACGTGGGTACACGCAAGCTCTTCGAGGACGCCGGCTTCACCAAGGCTGCGGACACTCGCTCGGTCTCCGGCGGGTTTCCGCGCGTGGTGATGCGGCTGGAGCTGCGCTGAGTTCTACGCCGGAATTCCTGGACGACGGTGTAGCCACCACTCGACGATCAACAGGTTGACCACCCAGCTCACCCAGCTCGTCAACCCGATCGCTTGGTCCAGGGCAGCTGGATCGACTTCTTCACCAGTGAAAGTCTCCGGGACGAAGACAGCGAAGATGACGAGCATCCAGAACCTGAAGGCCACGATCGAAAAGGCCAGCGCGACGCTGCGCAGCATCCACCGCCGGTGATCGGCAAAACGGCGCTGGCGGATCGCTCGAAAACCGGCAAGCGTTGTCCCGAACCACAGCAGCGCAAGCATGGTGTTCGCCACCCGCTGATTGGCGCCGTGCAGGCCCATCGGGGAGATGATCATGACGCAGATCGAAGCAGTCAGCGCAGCTGCGACATAGATACGCCCACCCAAGCGATGAACCGCGGGCTGAGACCGACGAAGCCAAGGCCAGACCTGGAGGCAGCCCGCAAGCAGCGCGACGGAGCCGAGGAAGATGTGCGTGACGAGCAGCGGGTAGTAGCTGATATGAGGCGGCATCGGCTGGATTCGGGCCCGCGCAGGGTCAAGAGTCAGATAGGGCCGCACCGCGTACCCAATGAAGATCACTGTCAGCACTGCCAGCGGCACGACCCACGGCCTGCGAAGCAATGGCTTTCGGGCCACAACTTGTTGATCATCCGCATGGCTGACGGTACGGCTCAGCTCGTCGGTGGACATGCCATCAGCATGTGATCAAGGGCCAGCTCTGCGCACTGATGCTTGCTGCAGATCTTCAGTTCGGGTTAACCCCAGCGTCGGCGCCTTTTCTGCAGCTGCTCGCGCATCGCGCTTTGAATCCACCGCCGTCGTCGTCGCTCGCAGAGGAAGAACGCCTCCGCTCACTCCTCCTCCGTGCGGCGGCGCGCGATTCCCGACGCTCGCAGCTCATGTCTGCGAGCGCGGCGCCCCCGCGAGCAGAGAGAAGTGGCTTCTCACCTCGACCGCTCGACCCGTGCCTCATCCCAGACCGGCTCAGCCGTCTCGTAGAGGCTACCGTCGGCGCCGAAGATCAAGAACCTGTCGAAGCTGCGCGCGAACCACCGGTCGTGGGTAACGGCGATCACCGTGCCTTCGAAGGAATCGAGGCCCAGCTCCAGCGCCTCGGCGGACTCCAGGTCGAGATTGTCGGTCGGCTCGTCGAGGAGCAACAACGTCGCGCCGCTCAGCTCGAGCAGCAGGATCTGGAGGCGCGCCTGTTGACCTCCCGACAGCGACTCGAATCTCTGCTCGGCGGCCTTGGCCAGCTCATAACGATCGAGCTTGCGGGATGCCTCCTCGCGGCCCATGCCGGCTCGGTGATCATCACCGCGATGCAGGATCTCGAGCAAGGTCCGGCCGAGCAGCTCGGGATGATGGTGGGTCTGTGCGAACCAGCCCGGTCGCACCCGAGCACCGAGCTTCGCCTTGCCGGTATGGGGAACTGGAGCGATGTCAAGATCGCTGACGGGCTGGTGTTCACGATCAGGATCGGAGCCCCCGCGGGCCAGCAGGCGGAGGAAGTATGACTTGCCGGAGCCGTTCGACCCCAGAACGGCCACCCGGTCACCGAACCAGATCTCGGCATCGAACGGCTTCATGAGGCCGGTCAGCTCCAGGTTGTGGATCATGACCGCGCGCTTGCCGGTACGCCCTCCGCTGAGCCGCATTGACACTCGCTGCTCGAGCGGCACCGCCTGAGGCGGCCCGGCCTCCTCGAACTTGGCCAGCCGGGTCTGAGCCGCCTGATAACGGGAGGCCATGGCGTCGTTGTACGCGGCCTTGGTCTTGTACATCAGCATGAGCTCGCGAAGCTTCTTGTGCTGCTCGTCCCAACGTCGCCGTAGCTCTTCAAGGCGGGCGAAGCGCTCACGTCTGGCGGCTGCCAGCGTCTCGAAGCCGGACCCGTGGATCCACACCGAGTTTCCTGCGGCGCCAAGCTCCAAGACTGCGATGGTCTTGGCCGTTTGAGCCAATAGCTCGCGGTCGTGGCTGACCAGCAGCACCGACTTCTGGGTGGTCTGAAGCTGATTCTCAAGCCAGCGTTTGGCTGGCACATCCAAGAAGTTGTCCGGTTCGTCTAGGAGCAGCACCTCGTCCGGACCACGAAGCAAGACCTCCAGCGCCAGCCGCTTCTGTTCGCCACCGGACAGGGTGCTGACCTCGCGCCATTTGGCACGGTCATAGCTCACACCGAGGGCCTCGGTACAGCAGGCGTCGAAAATCACTTCGGCGTCGTATCCACCTGCGTCGGCGTAGTCGGCCAGCGCCTGCGCGTAACGCAGCTGGGTTTGCTCGCGGTCGTCCTCCATCAACTGCAACTCCAGCCGGTCGACTTCAGCTACCGCCCGGCGCAGCACAGGTGACGACAGCGAGAACAACAGGTCGCGCACCGTCGAGGGCTCTCGGGCACTACCAATGAATTGACGCATGACCCCCAAACCGCCGCTCCGGGAGACCGATCCACTGGTCGGCGTCAGATCCCCAGCGATGATCTTCAGCAGCGTGGTCTTGCCCGAGCCGTTCGGTCCTACCAGGGCGACTGTGGAACCCTCTCCAACACGGAAGGACACGTCGTCGAGCAGCACCCGCCCGTCCGGCAGGTGATACCCGACCCCGGCAAGATCGACATGTCCCATGGTCGGCCATGGTAGGCGCGGCCGCCGCGAGAGGCGATTTCATTTCCTGCTTGCGCTCTGAGCCCGTCGAAGGGTGCACTCCTGGGGACTTAGACGGCTCAGCCGACATGCCTTCGTTGCGGATGTGTCCGCTCAGGCGGCGAGGAGCATGGCCAGTGCGGCGGTGTCGGCGTTGACCTGGGGATCGATGCCCACCTTGCTGATCAGCTGCGTCACCGTACCCTCCACGTCGGCCTCCACCCAGGCGGCGCGATGGTCGAGCCCGAGGTATGGCAGGCCGGGCAGGAAGACGCAGCCCGACGCTACCTTGTACTCCGGGATGCTCGAAAGCGTGCTCGACGGCGGGTGCAGCACGATCAGTCCTGGCGGCTGATGCTCAGCGAAATGGCCGGGACGAAGGGGATGATCGCCCAGCAGTTGCCCCTCGGCGACCACCAGGCCGACCGCCCCAGGATGCGGCTGCTCCGGCAGCTCTTCGCGTACGCGGAATACAGTGCTAGTCGGCAGCAACCCCGGAACGGCCGCCATTTGCACGGCGAGCACCAAGAATCTGGCCCACTCAACAGTGTCGTTGGGCCAACGCCCTATCAGCATGAAGCCATACAGCGATCCATCGGCTTGCAGCGGTGCCACCTCGATCGACGATGGCCGAAAGCCATCCATGATGACCTCCCAACTCGCTGCCTACGTGCAGCACCGTGGTGGTACGTGTTGATCACCAGCCGAGCTTGGCTCAATGGTCCACACGCAGCGGTTAGCAGACAAGGGGGTGGGAGTGCTAACACAGCTGCGAGCCTCGCGAATCGCTAGCGCAGGCATCCGATCGGTATCACTTCGTGACCGTCGTGCTCGGAGCCAACACCAGGCGCAATTCCGCACGCGTACTCCAGGGAGCCTCCACCGCAGTGAACGCGACGGTACCGCCCGCTCGAATGACCAGCTCACGGACGATGGCCAGGCCCAGACCTGCGCCGCCTGAGTTGCGACCTCGAGCGTCATCGAGCCTGGTGAAGCGCTCGAAGACCCGCTCCCTCTCGTCCGGTGCGATGCCTGGGCCGTCGTCGCTGACGCTGATCACCGCCGAACTCTGATCAACTCTGGCGGCCACTTCCACCTGCGTTCGCGCATGCCGCACGGCATTGTCAACCAGATTCCCTATCGCCCGATGCAGCTCGTCGGCATCGACCATGATCGTCACCGGCCTGTTCGCGACGAGTGTCACTGGCACTCGAGCAGCTGCGTATGCCCCTGTCACCTCGGCAACAAGCCCGCGGGCATCGACTCGGGTCAACCGTGCGGCCGGCTTGGTGTCTGCGTCGGCTCGTGCCAGGAGCAGCAGGTCCTCCACGAGCCCCGCCAGCCGTTTGACGTCCGGCATCAGGTCACCGGGTAACGTGCCGCCGTCACCAAGTCGGCCAGCGACCTCCAGTTGCGCCTGGATGCTGGCCAATGGGCTCCGCAGCTCATGAGCCGCATCCGCAACAAACGAGCGCTGCCGTTCTTGCGCGCCGGCCAGCCGATCGAGCATCTCGTTGAGGGTGACTGCGAGGGCGCGGATCTCGTCTGCGGCCGGTGGTACCGGGAGCCGTTCACCCATGGCCGGGCCGCTCAGCCTGCCCTTCCGGCTGATCTGCTCGGCCCCGGCACGCAACTGCTCCACCGGTCGCAGCGTCCATCCGATCACTCGCCACGCGACGACGGCCAGAGCCCCTAGCAGCAGCGGAAACGTGATGAGCAGTGCGTTCCGAAGTGCCGTGCGGGTAGCGAGTACATCGCCATACGGCAGACCGACGATGACGCTGACCGGTGCCTCAGCGGTGCCTGCGGGGATGGCTCGGATCCGCAGCGGCCCGGAGAGACCGACGCGTAGCCCGTCCACCAGGACCGCCTCGCCCCCGAGAGCCGTTGCCAGCTCGTTTGGCCGCAGCAAAGGGGTCAGCCGGTCGGCTGTCACCGAACCGCCGATCACCCGTTGCTGGCCATCCACCACCTGGACCACCTGAGCGCCGGACACCGGTATGGGACTTGGGAGCCGATTCTCCTTGACCATTGCGGCAACCTCTCGAGCACTGGCCAGGGCCTCGTTGTCCAGAGTCCGATTGACCGAGTAAGTCAGTGCACCGAAGAACGCCACACCGCCCATGATCAACGCAATGCCGACTCCGGCGAGCCCGATGATCATCAAGCGGACCCGCAGGCTCATCGTCCAGAAGCGCTTCACGCGGTGAGTCCCGTGCTCACGCCACCAGCCGATAGCCAACGCCGCGTACCGTGATCAGGCGATCATTTCCGATCTTGCGCCGCAGATAACCGACATAGACCTCGACGGCATTGGGCGCGACATCGGCGGCGCTGTCCCACACGTGGTCCAGCAACTCAGCCTTGCCGATCACCCGACCGGCGTTTCGCATCAAATACTCCAGCAGCGCAAACTCACGCGGCGTCAGATCCGCTGGCACCTCATTCACCCAGACCTCGCGGCTCGCAGGGTCTAGTTTCAGGTCAGCGGCGCTGAGGACGACTGGCCGCGCTCGAGCGCCGCGCCGCAGCAGCGCTCGGATCCGAGCCAGCAGAATGACGAATGAAAAGGGCTTGGTCAGATAGTCATCGGCGCCATCGTCGAGAGCGTCAGCCTGGTCGTACTCACCGTCCTTGGCCGACAGCATCAGCACCGGCACCCAGTTTCCGCGAGCACGTAACCGACGTACGACCTCATATCCCGAGAGCCCTGGGAGCATGACGTCGAGCACCACAGCATCGAAGTCGCCGTACTGGGCCAGCCGCAGGCCAGCGGGCCCATCCGTCGCACTCTCCACTACGAATCCTTCGGCTCTGAGTCCACGACGCAGTGCGGCAACCATCCGCTCCTCGTCATCGACCAACAGCACTCGCACACGCCAAGTATCGGCTGCGAGCGTCGGAAAATCGCGCGCCGCCGTGCTGCGAAGGAGCGAGCCGACACGCTTTTCGTCGGCGAGCGACGACAAAGTCGGCGGCATTCCGGCGCGATCCGCGCTGAGCGAGCGAAGCAATCAAACACGGATCGCGCGCCGCCGTGCTGCGGAGGAGCGAGCCGACACGCTTTTCGTCGGCGAGCGACGACAAAGTCGGCGGCATTCCGGCGCGATCCGCGCTGAGCGAGCGAAGCAATCAAACACGGCCTCAGGGTTCTCACAGTGAGTGCCGACAACAATTGACACGTGCGAATCTTCGCCTCCAAACCAGCGCTGCACATACTCGCGCCGCTGGCCGTTGTCCTCGTCGTGGCTGGAACCGGTCTGCTTGCCACCACCGCGAGCGCCGAAAAGAAGCTGCCTGCCCGGACACCGCAGGAGCTGCTGGTTGACCTCCAGGAGGCCAGAACCGACGGGCTGTCCGGCACCGTCGTGGAACGCGCCGATCTTGGCATTCCAGCCATTCCCGGCGCGAATGGACAAGACGACGCAGAACTCACGTCCCTTGTTTCGGGCACGCACACGCTCCGCGTGCGATATTCCGCGCCAGACAAGGCACGCCTAGCAGTGCTCGGCACCTACAGCGAATACGACATCATCCGAGACGGCAAAGATGTGTGGACTTGGTCAAGCAAGGAGAACACCGCCACCCATCGCACACTGACCGCCGATCAGGCAGAGCAGCCCGGCAGCACGCCATCTGCTACACCCAGAACGCCAGAGGAAGCAGCGAACAGGGTGCTGAAGGCGCTCGAGCCGACCACGACCGTGACCAGCGACAGCTCGGTCGAGGTTGCCGGCCGTCCGGCGTACGAGCTGGTCCTTGATCCAAACGACTCGAACTCCTTGATCAGCCAAGTGCGAATCGCGATCGACGGCGAAACCAAAATGCCGCTGCGGGTGCAAGTGTTCGGGACCGATAACAAGATCGTTTTCGAGGTTGCCTACACCTCGGTGGACTTCACACGGCCCGATGATGCCGAGTTCATCTTCAACCCGCCGCCGGGGGCCAAGGTTACCGAGATCCATCCGAGCGACCAGACGCCGAGCGCGCGAGATCGCAAACAGGCGGAGGCCAGGAAGGTCGTCGGTAGCGGCTGGACCGCAGTGGCCGTGACGAAGGTAGGCGACCTTTCGGACAGCCAGAATGATCAGCAGCTCAAGGCATTCCTGAGCAAGCTGCAGCCGGTGCAGGGTTCCTGGGGTTCGGGACGCCTGCTCGCCGGTACTGCCTTCTCGGCAGTGTGGACAGACGACGGTCGGCTGGCTGTCGGCGCCGTGCGGCCAGAGGTGATCTACCAGGCGCTGAACAGGTGACATCAGCCCTCGCCGAGTCTCCGCCCATCATCACCGGCGGGCTGACCAAGCGATTTCGGCGCCAGATCGCCGTCAATCGCATTGATCTGGAGGTCCCGGGCGGCGCCGTCTACGGCTTCTTGGGTCCGAACGGCTCAGGCAAGACCACCACGATCCGGATGCTTCTCGGCCTGATCTCCCCGACGGCCGGCGAGATCTCGCTGCTGGGCTCGAAGATGCCCGCTGGCGCCCGTACCGTGCTGCGGCGCATCGGCTCACTCGTGGAGGGACCGGCCTTCCACCCATATTTGTCTGGCCGTGCGAACCTGGCCAGGCTCGATGCCGCTGATCGCTATAGCGACCCACGGACGTCAAAGATGCGGATCGACAGCGCCCTCGACCGGGTGGGCTTGCTGGCCGCTGCGGAAAAACGCTATCGGGCGTACTCGCTTGGCATGCGTCAGCGGCTCGCGATCGCGAATTCACTCTTGATGCCGCGTGACCTGCTGGTGCTGGACGAGCCCACCAACGGGCTCGACCCGCAGGGCACTCGGGAGGTGCGGCACCTCATCAGCGAGCTGGCACGCGACGGCGCCACCGTATTGGTCTCCAGCCATCTGCTTGCCGAAGTAGAGCAGATCTGCAGCCACGTCGGGGTGATGTATGAAGGGCGGCTGGTGGCGCAAGGACCGCTGAGCGAGCTCAGCGTCGACACGACACAGACCGTACGCGTCGACACCGACAGGACCCAGGATGCGGCAAGGGTGCTGACCGAGCTGGGTTTGAGCGAGATCACGAGCTCGCCTGGATATGTGACCGCAACGCTGGGCGACGTGGCGGTTGAAAAGCTCGTGCCCAACCTGGTAAACGCCTGTGTACCGGTGCTGGGGTTCGCGGTACTGCGGCCGAGCCTCGAGGACGTGTTCGTCTCCCTGACAGGGGAGGGATTCGATGTCAGCGGCTGAGGTCCTTGTCGTCGCCAGCCCCCCTCGGGCGCGGGTGTCCACTCGCTTCCTCCGGTCGGAACTCAAGATCATCTTCGGCCGGCGGCGCAACATCGCCGGCCTCGGTGTGCTCGCTGTTGTTCCGGTGATCTTGGCCGTCTCAGTACGCCTCTCCTCGGGGAGCCCGGGCGGCGGTCCAGACTTCATCATCGGGATCACTGGCAATGGGTTGTTTGTGGCATTCGCGGCGCTCGCCCTGGAGTTGCCGCTGTTCTTGCCGCTGGCGGTCAGCGCCATCTCCGGCGACTCGGTAGCAGGCGAGGCGAACCTCGGTACGTTGCGTTATCTGCTGGCGATCCCGGCTGGCCGCACTCGGCTACTTGTGATCAAGTACGCCGCGATTGTGATCTTCGCCGTAGCGGCGACGTTCCTGGTGTCGCTCATCGGGTCGATCATGGGCCTGGCGCTCTTCGGCGGCGGTGACATGACACTGCTTTCCGGGACTCAGACCTCGCTGGCAGATGGCTTGTGGCGGCTGGTGTTGAGTTCGCTGTTCCTTGCGGCGCAGTTCTCGGCACTGGGTGCGATCGGATTGTTCGTCTCGACGCTGACCGAGCAGCCGATCGGCGCGACCATCGCGATCGTGCTGGTGAATGTGTTGATGTTCGTCCTCGACTCGATCGCGCAGTTGGACTGGCTGCACCCGTGGCTGCTGACACATTGGTGGACTTCGTTCGCGGATCTGCTTCGGGACCCGATCGCCACCGAGTCAATCCAGCGCGGGCTGATCACAGCCCTGGTGTACGCAGGCGTCTTTTGGGTCGCTGCCTGGACCAGATTGTCAACCAAAGACATCTCGAGCTAGTTCGAACCTGCTCCAGCCCTCCGCAGCCAAGGGCTCCGGCTATATTTGCCAAGATCATGATGGGCTCGGCTGTGGAGCGGACGGAACTGCGTGCACGGCGGGAAGTTGTCTCGTTTGTGCGACGCAGCAATCGCATGCGCCCCAATCAACGACGCGCATGGGAGGCCTACCGTGATCGCTTCGTCCTCGATGTGCCCCGCTTGGACACCTCCACCTCAATCCATCCGGCCGCGGAGATGGATCTCATCGAGGTGTTTGG
The DNA here is from genome assembly GCA_963734005.1 of uncultured Actinomycetota bacterium. Lineage (GTDB taxonomy): Bacteria > Actinomycetota > Actinomycetes > Propionibacteriales > Propionibacteriaceae > Microlunatus. Next base: position 176,208 of record CAVTFS010000009.1, on the reverse strand, counting down.
GCGCGAAGCGGAGCTGATCGTGGAGATCGGGCCCGGTGCCGGCGAGTCGCTGGTTCCGATGGCGGCGGCTCGGCCGCAGGCGAACGTTCTCGCGCTCGAGGTCTACCAGCCCGCCATCGCGCGAATGCTCTCTCGGCTGGCGCGGACCGGCCTTGACAATGTCCGGATTATCGAGGCGGATGCCGTGGCCGCCATGGAGTATCTGGTGCGGGCCGGATCGGTCGACGAGATTTGGTTGTTCTTCCCCGATCCCTGGCACAAGGCGCGCCATCACAAGCGCCGGCTGCTGACCCCAGAATTCGCGGCAATGGCTGCTTCTCGTTTGAGACCGTGCGGCACCTGGCGGATTGCGACCGACTGGGGTGGCTACGCGGATCGGATTCGTGAGGTTCTGGACAGCAGTCCGTTCTTCGCCAACTTGTATCCGAACGGCTGGGCGCCACGATGGGACGCGAGGCCGATCACCCACTTCGAGCAGCGCGGCTTGGACGCCGACCGTCAGATCTTCGACCTTGCCTATCGCCGTGTCGGCTGAGCCGGGCGAACCGTCCAAAGTCCGATGGCGGCTGGACCTCAGCTACGACGGGACGAACTTTTCGGGCTGGGCCGCCCAGGTCGGGCGGCGTACCGTGCAAGGCGAGCTGCAGAGCTGGATCGCCCGAGTTCTGCGACTGGATGAGCCTGCCCAACTCGTCTGCGCCGGGCGGACTGACGCCGGAGTACATGCTCGGGGCCAGGTTGCCCACATGGATCTGGATCCAACGGTAATCAGCGACAGCGGGGACGCGCTCACCCGTCGGCTCAACAAGGTGCTGGGCGACGATTGTGTGGTGCGCCGGATTTCAGCAGCTCCGCGAGGATTCGACGCCCGGTTTGCGGCGATTTGGCGACGCTACATCTACCGACTGAGTGATGCAGAGGTGCCACCCGACCCGCTGTACCGGTATCAGATTGCCCAGATGCACACCGAAGTCGATCTTGCTCGAATGAACGGGGAAGCTGCGACCCTCGTTGGTCTGAGGGATTTCGGTGCTTTCTGCCGCCGGCGGGAGGGAGCCAGCACGATCCGGACCCTGCTCGAGCTGGCTGGTCGACGCCTGCCATCCGGTCCCATGGCCGGTGTCATCGAGTGCACCGTACGCGCCGATGCCTTCTGCCACTCGATGGTGCGATCGCTCGTCGGGGCACTGGTCGCGGTCGCCACTGGCCAGCGTGATCATGAATGGCTGGCCGGGGTCACAGAACGGGGAGTCCGCGACTCCACGATCACAGTGATGCCGGCGGCCGGGCTCACCCTGGAAGAGGTCGGCTACCCGGCTGATCATGAACTGGCGAAGCGCGCACTCGAGGCACGCGCCATGCGGGAGGCGAGCCGCTCATGACACCGCCAGGACCCTCCCAATACTTCAGTGAGCAGCCGAAAGGCACAGAGGTACGGCGTACGATCACCGCACGCGTCTGGGGACGAGAGCTGCCGTTGATCACGGCGGGCGGCGTGTTCGCTGCCGATGGTCTGGATCGCGGCACTGCCGTGCTGCTGCGCGCATCACCGATACCTGAGGGAAGCCCGCGGATCCTCGACCTCGGCTGCGGGTATGGCCCGATCGCCCTGGCTGTAGCCGTGCACTGCCCTGGTGCGCTCGTGGACGCGGTTGACGTGAACGAGCGGGCTCTTGCGTTGTGCCGCGACAATGCGGACGCGCTTGGTGTGGCGGACCGGGTACGTGCTGTGCGGCCGGATGAGGTTGATCCGGAGTCTCGCTACGACGAGATCTGGTCAAACCCTCCAATCCGAATCGGCAAGCAGGCTTTGCATGAACTATTGCTCACCTGGCTGCCACGCCTGGCACCCGGTGGGGTTGCACGTCTGGTTGTGGGCAAGAATCTGGGCGCGGACACTCTGCAGCGATGGCTGATCCAGCAGGGCTACGCATGCGAGCGGGTCGCCTCAGCCAAAGGCTTCCGGGTCCTTGTGGTCCGCAGTCATCCCTGAAAACTTCACTCGCGCGCGCCTCATAGACCCGGTCAAACACAGCACGAAATGGCAGGGAGCCCGATGTTCGACCGGCCACTAATTGGGTAGCTATCCAATGATTCAACTGAGGGGCTGTGGCTCAGCTCCACAGCCCCAGTCGTAGCATGAGCGTCAGTTTGACTCCTGATCTGCACAACGAGCCGAGAGGACTGCAATGGCTGCCTACGAACTCCCTGATCTTCCCTACGACTACGGCGCATTGGCACCCCACATCTCCGGCGAGATCATGGAACTGCACTACTCCAAGCACCACGCCACCTACGTCAAGGGGCTGAACACCGCTCTGGAGAAGCTTGAAGAGGCACGCGAGACCGACTCGTTCGATGCTGTGGCGGGCCTCGAGAAGAACCTCGCCTTCAATCTCGGCGGACACATCAACCACTCGGTGTTCTGGCCCAACATGTCACCCGACGGCGGTGACAAGCCGGACGGTGACCTGGCAACGGCAATCGATGATTACTTCGGGAGTTTCGACAAGTTCCGCGCGCATTTCGAGGCGAACGCGACCGCCATCCAAGGCTCCGGTTGGTCGATGCTCGTCTGGGACACGCTGGGCCAACGGCTGAACATCGTGCAGCTGTACGACCAACAGTCCAACCTCCCGCTGGCCCAGATCCCGGTCGTGTTGCTCGACATGTGGGAGCACGCCTTCTACCTGCAGTACAAGAATGTCAAGGGGGACTACGCCAAGGCATGGTGGAACGTCGTCAACTGGGCTGACGCACAAGCCCGCTTCTCTGCCGCCAGAGCACAGACCGCGGGACTGATCGCGCCTCAGTGATCAACTCCTCTCTGCGAGCGTCGGTAGGCGCCCGCTGGTGATCGGAGGAACGATGAGCGGAACACGCTTTTCGTTTCGCGAACAGTGACGACGGCACCAGCTTCAGTGGGCGCCGCGCGAGCGGAGGGAAGCTTACTAAGGCGCCAGCCTGCTGAGGTTCCAGGTCAGTCCGGCGCGCCGGTAGAGCAGCCGGTCGTGCATTCGGTTCGGCTGGCCCTGCCAGAACTCGATCATGGTCGGAATCACCCGATAGCCGCCCCAGTCCTCAGGGCATGGCACCGTAATGCCGCGGAACCGGCGCTCCACAGCCGCGTACGCCCGCGTCAGCTCGTCAAGCGAGGGCACCGTCGAGGACTGCTCAGAAGCCCAGGCACCCAGCTGTGATTCTCGAGGCCGGGTCGCGAAGTAGGCCTCAGACTCAGCCCGAGGCACTAGTTCCGCCGCCCCCTCGGCACGCACCTGCCGGTGTAGCGGGTACCAGCCGAAGAGCAGGGCGACGTTCCGATTACGGCTCAACTCGCTGCCCTTCCGCGAGTTGTAGTTGGTGAAGAAGGTGAAGCCCTGGTCCGAGACGTTCTTGAGCAGCACGGTACGAGTCGATGGCTGGTCGTCGACGCAGGTGGCGATCACCATCGCAGTCGGCTCCGGGAGCGTACCTCGCTCTTTCGCTCTGAATGCGTCAGCCAACCAGGCGTCGAACAACACGAACGGATCCGCTGGCGCGGTCGACTCTAAAAGGTGCTGACTGTTGTACTCAGTGCGCTCGCCGTACAGATCCTGCATGTAAGTCAGTCTTGCACCGGAAGTCTTGTCGAGTTGTCAGAACTCAGTGGAGGTCAGGGTTGGCGCACGAACGCGACAACGGCGCCCGCGACAAGCGCGACGAAGGCAGCTACGCCGATCGCAAGCAGCGTTCCTTGCTGGCTCTGGATGGTGTTGGCTTCCTCCTCGGGTACGTCGCTTTCGCTGTCCGGATCGGTGCTTGGCTCAGGCGTCGGCGTCGGAGTGGCCCCGCTGGGCACTGGCATGGAGTACACCTTGGACTTCTTGCCCTCGCTGCCGACCAGCAGCGACCTCTCGTCCAGGCTGAGGGTAAGCGATTCCGCCTGTGGCTGATCGGGGATCGGGGCGCTGGCCACGACCTCGTAGCTGGTGGCATCGATGACCTCCACTGAGCTGTAGGTCAGCAGGGCTATCCTCTCCCCGCCAGGTAGGAACGTCCCGTCGGTGACATTGGATGGCGCCACCCCGACCCGCTCGAGCTCGTTCATGCCTCTGCGGCGCGGTCTCAGCGGAGCTTCATATATGGCGGCCTTCCGCCCCTTGGTCACGATGAACAGCCGACCAGAATCATTGACGAGGAGCGTCTCGGCATTGTGCGGTCCGTCTGGATAGCGGAAGTCGTACGCGTAGTAGGCCACCGTGAGGCCGTTGGCCCTCGGGTTCTTGAAGAAGTAGACCCGGACGGAACTGCGCTCGCGGCTGTTGTCACCAATATCGGCGACGTAAAGCCGATCCTCATACACCGCGACGGCCTCGACGTCTTGTGGTTGGGCGCGAAAGTTGAGGCTGCCCTGAACCTCGCCGTCGAGCCCGACGCCGTACGCCACGCCACGGTCGCCTGAGTCGTTGACAGTCCAATACACGTTGCCGTCCGAGTCGACGGCGAGGCCGCTGGATTCAGTGATCCGCGCGTCCTTGATTGTGAAGGCGACGGTGTCCTCGGCTCCTGCGACTGTTGGCACGATCGCCAGGAACACAGCTGTCAACAGCAGCAGCACCAGGCGCCTACCCCCGCGCATCAGTGCCATCGTGCTGATCCCTTCACCAAACCTCGCGCACCGGGGGCGTGCGCGACGGAGCCTTTACCGTAACCAATTCCAGGCGGCGGCGACGACCACAATCAGGATTAGACCACCGAGTACGCCGGAAACGATGAGCCGACGTACCCGTGGGTTCATTGGCCCAGGATAGGACCGCCAGAACTGTGATCCCGAAAGTTCCGCCTCGTGCTTTCGACTGGATTACGGTGTCAAGCATGGGCGAACTTCGCTTGTATGCCGTCGGCATCGACGAGGTTCGCGGCATGTTCGGAGCGTCCCCGCAGGTCGCTGAGCACCTGCGTGAGGTGGCACGCCGGGCCTTTGTCCCGCCTGCTGTGGAGGCCCGCAGCGGGCTGCTATCCAAGCTGGGACCCATTTTCAAACGCGTGCCGGCAACGCCCGTGATCTCCCCCACGCAACCCGAGCCACACGACGTCGAGGTGCTGCTGGCCGGGGCGTACGTGCCACCCGATCGGACCGGCGCAACATGGCGGCTACTCGAGACCCTGGTTCAGGGCATTGCTTGGGGCTCGACGCTGATGAGCCTGACCGCCCAGTCGCTGGATGATCTTGACTTCGCGCTGGCGCGGGGCGGCGTATCGGCGTCAGTGGGGCTGCGCCACCTGCTGAACAGCACGCTCAGCCTCAACTTGGTCCCGGTGCAGGGGCTGACGGTTGGCTGGCATCCGCATCACAAGGCGGTGGCCATGTCGGGCGCCTACCGATCGGCGATCGAGGGCGTCGAGACCATGGAACAGCGGGAGATGATCAACTCATTGACCATCTGGCTGGATGGCTTCGCGCCGTGGGCTCAGGTGGCTGCCTCGCTAGGACGGCCGGTGCCTGACCTGGTGGGCTTCTGGGCCAGCTAATTGATCCAACGCCTCATAGGGTCCATCCGCCTGACCAACTTCGCTCGCGCGAGCTCTGCACGGCTTTCTGACGGTCTGCACAGGTTGCAGCCTGTGCAGACCGTCGGAAAGCTACGTGCACGTAGGTTTCACCACCGGACAAGAAGGTCTCTAGGCAGTGGCGATCACTAGGAGAAGGTCGCCGCCCTCCACCTGCTGCACTGCTGCGATCGCTAGTCGCTGCACCACACCCGAGACGGGCGCGGTGATCGCGGCCTCCATCTTCATGGCCTCGATCGTGGCTACGGTGGTGCCGGCTTCGACCTGATCGCCCTCAGTCACGGTAACGGTGACCACTCCGGCGAACGGCGCGGCCACCTCGCCCGGCTTGGTCGGGTCCGCCCGCTCGGCAGCCTTGACATCGACCTTGATCGACTTGTCGCGCACCCGAAGGGGCCGTAGTTGGCCGTTGAGGGTGCACATCACCGTACGCATGCCTCGCTCATCGGCGTTGCCGATCGCCGCCAGCCCGAGGATCAGGCTGACCCCTCTTCCGATCCTCGCGACATGTTCCTGACCTGGTTGCAGCCCATAGAGGAAGTCGAGAGTGTTGAGCCGGCCGACATCGCCGTAGGTTGCCCGGTTGGCCAAGAACTCCTTGGTCGGTCCAGGAAACAACAGACGGTTCAGTGCCGCCTGCCGTACCTGACCCTTGTCATCAAGATCAGCAGAGTCTTCCGGCGAGAGCTCGACATCGCGGACCGGCAACGTACGCCCCTGCAGGGCTTTGGTCCGGAACGGCTCGGGCCAGCCGCCCGGAGGATCGCCCAGCTCCCCATTGAGAAAACCGATGACCGAATCCGGAATGTCGTAGTTCTGCGGGTTCTCAGCGAAATCGTCTGGATCGGCGCCGACCGCGACCAGGTGGAGCGCCAGATCGCCGACCACCTTAGATGATGGGGTGACTTTGGGCGGCCTGCCCAAAATGGCATTTGCCGCGGTATACATCGCCTCGATCTGCTCGAACTTCTCCCCCAGCCCAAGCGCAATCGCCTGCTGCCGGAGGTTGGAGAGCTGCCCACCGGGAATCTCGTGGTCGTAGACCCGGCCGGTCGGGCTTGGCAACCCCGACTCGAACGGCGCATACATCTTGCGCACCGCCTCCCAGTACGGCTCCAGATCCATGACAGCCCGCAGGTCCAGGTTGGTCGGCCGCTCCGTGTTCGCGCATGCGGCCACGAGTGCCGACGCCGGCACCTGACTGGTGGTTCCCGCCATCGGCGCGCTGGCCACGTCTACCGCATCAACTCCCTGCTCGATGGCGGCCAGCAACGTCGCAAGCTGACCACCTGCGGTGTCATGGGTGTGGAGGTGAACCGGCAGGTCGAAGTTCTGCCGCAGTGCGGCAACGAGCTTCCGGGCCGCCGGCGGGCGCAGCAAACCGGCCATGTCCTTGATCCCGATGACGTGCGCGCCAGCGTTCACGATCTTCTCGGCCAGGTGCAAGTAGTAGTCGAGCGTGTAGAGATCCTCAGCCGGTGAGTTCAGATCGCCGGTGTAGCACAGCGCTACTTCGGCGACGGTGCTGCCGGTCTCGCGCACGGCCTCGATGGCGGGACGCATCTGCTCGACGTCGTTGAGCGCATCGAAGATTCGGAAGATGTCGATGCCGACTTCGGCAGCTTCGGCCACGAATGAGGTAGTGACTTTCGTCGGGTATGGCGTATAGCCGACGGTGTTGCGGCCGCGCAGCAGCATCTGCAGGCACAGGCCCGGCATGTTGTAGCGCAGCGCGGCCAGTCGCTCCCACGGATCCTCGGCAATGAAGCGGAGCGCCACGTCGTATGTCGCCCCGCCCCAGCATTCGACGGATAGCAGTTCCGGAGTCATCCGCCCGACGTACGGCGCGATCCTGAGGAGGTCCTTGGTACGGACTCGCGTGGCCAACAACGACTGGTGGGCGTCACGGAACGTGGTATCGGTGACCTCGATAGGGACCCGTTGCCGCAGGTCGGCGGCAAAGGCTTCTGGACCAAGATCAAGAAGGCGCTGCCGCGAACCCTGCGGCGAGGGGATGTTGAGATCGACGCCGGCCGGTCGCTTGATACCTGGGTCGAGCTGCGTTGGTGCCGGGCCGTACGGCTGATTGACCGTAACCTCTGCAAGCCACCGCAACAGCTTGGTGCCGCGATCCGCTGGAGCGTGAGCGGTCAGCAGGTCGGGTCGTTCCTCGATGAAGGAGGTCGAGACGTCGCCGGCAATGAAGTCTGGATCCTCCAGAACCGACTGCAGGAAAGGAATGTTGGTGCTGACCCCGCGAATCCGGAACTCGGCCAGCGTCCGCCGAGCCCGAGCCACCGCTTGCTCAAAGGTCCGGCCGCGGCAAATGAGCTTGACCAGTAAGGAATCGAAGTACGCGCTGATCTCAACGCCGATATCAACGGTGCCGCCGTCGAGGCGTACGCCTGCGCCGCCGGCGGAGCGGTAGGCGGTAATCGTCCCGGTGTCTGGCCGGAAGCCGTTCGCCGGATCCTCCGTCGTGATCCGGCACTGCAATGCCGCACCGTTGATCCGGATCACATCCTGGGAGAGACCAAGATCAGCCAAGCTCTCCCCTGCTGCAATGCGCATCTGGGACTGCACAAGATCAACGTCAGTGATCTCCTCGGTGATGGGGTGCTCAACCTGGATCCGCGGATTCATCTCGATGAAGACGTGCTGGCCCGCGCGCTCCCCTTCGGTTTCCACCAGGAACTCCACAGTTCCCGCACAGGAATAGTTGATCGACTCGGCGAAGCGCACCGCGTCATGACACAGCGCCTCCCGCAACTCGGTCGAAATGTTCGGAGCCGGCGCGATCTCAACGACCTTCTGGTGCCGCCGCTGGACCGAACAGTCGCGCTCGAACAGATGAATGGTGTTGCCCTGCGTGTCAGCGAGGATCTGTACCTCGATGTGCCGCGGGCGGCCAACAGCCAGCTCAATGAACGCCGTCGGGTCGCCGAATGCGCCTTCAGCCTCACGCATGGCAGCGGCAACGGACTCTCGGAGCATCTGGGGGTCATCGACACGGCGCATGCCGCGGCCGCCGCCGCCGGCAACAGCCTTGACGAACACCGGAAAGCCGATCTGCTCGGCTCCAGCCACCAGCTCATCGAGGTTTGAAGATGGAGGCGTGGACCTCAGAGTGGGGACGCCAACAGCCCTCGCTGCCTCGATAGCACGCACCTTGTTGCCGGCGAGCTCGAGGACTCCGGCGGGGGGACCGATGAAGATGATGCCCGCCTCGGCGCAGGCGCGTGCCAGGTCGGGATTTTCGCTCAAGAACCCATAGCCGGGATAGATCGCATCGGCATCGGACTCCTTTGCGGCCCGGATGATCTCGGCGATATCAAGGTATGCGCGTACCGGATGCCCGCGCTCGCCGATCATGTATGCCTCATCCGCTTTGATCCGGTGAACAGCGTTGCGGTCCTCATAGGGGAACACCGCGACGGTCTTCACGCCCAGCTCGTAGGCCGCCCGGAAGGCCCGGACGGCGATCTCACCGCGGTTGGCGACCAGCACCTTGGCGAACATGGGTTGAATCTACCGAGAGTTTGTTACCGCAGCGAGACAGTGTTTCGCCGATGCTGTCGAGCTTGGCTTTGTCCGATCGGAGGTCTGAGGCTGATCGCTACCGGTCAGAGCGCGACGGTTCTGAGGCTGAATCGAACGGTGACCTGGCCCGACACGCTCTGCGTTGCCGGCTCGAATTCGAAGGCTGCGTCGTCGGCTCCCTTTGCCATGGCGAATGCCCGTAGCTCTCGTACACCGCCACCGAGGCCGCTGTTCAGATCGGAGACCTCCACCAGGTCCGCTACGGTCGTACCGAATGCGGCCGCGTAGTCGTCGGCGCGACGCCGGGCGTCGGCAATGGCGGCCAGCCGTGCCTCGCGGTACATCGAGTTGTCGGGACGCAACGACCACCAGGGACCATCGACCTGGCTGCTCGGCAGCTCGGTAAGCGCCAACACCAGCGGCGACAGCGACTCCAGGTCCGCGACCACGATCTGAGTTGAGAACGTGCCCTGGTAGCCAGTGATCTTGCTCGGGGTGCGTCGGTTGAAGATCGGGAAGACATGGACCCCTGTGGTGCTGGACCGCTCCAGCGCCGCTTCGAACCGCTGCAGCAGCTGCGCGATCTTGGCGGAGCCCTCGGCGAGTTGAGCTCTGGTTCGCTCGGCGGAATCCGCGGAGGCGTGCAGGGTCAGCATCACCGTTGCCAAATCCGGTGGGCCCTCCAGCTGGGCCTCACCACGTACGGTGACCAGCGGAGCAGGTCCGACGGGCTCGGTCATGGCAAGACCCTATGTGGTGACCGCCAGTCTCCGGTGGCGCCAGTGCTTCGCTACCTCAGTGCGTTTGGCTGCTGCCTCCGCGACGGTGTGATCGTTCTCGACGCTGCTCCCACTCACGCCGATTCCTCCCACGACCTCGCCGTTGAGCTTCAGAGGGATGCGGCCCAGCAGCGCTGCAGGCCGCTCAGTTCTGACAAGTCGGCAAGCAAGTGCTCATTCGGGTCGGACGAGATCTGGGGCGAACTGCGCCAACGAGACCTGCTGCGCGGCCGCAATTGCGTCCGCGTCGGCAGTCCCCGAGGCCCCAACGGCATTGACCCACTCCTGGATCGACCTGACATTGAAGTCCTGCACTTCGGGACTGTTGGCGGCAGCGACGGGATCGTCGCTGACCTCCCCCGTCAGGTACAGCCCGATGCCAAGCAGTGCACCGTCCCATCCCGGTCCGACATAGAGGGCACCAGCCGTACTACCGGCGAGTTCGAGCGGCACGGAATGGGTGAGCTTGAGCAACGTCTGATCGCGGTCGCCGGAGAGCAGCAGATCGACGATGCTGCTCTCACTGCCGAAGGTCACCGACAGATGGCGGGGCGGCTCACAAGTCAGGATGTCTCCGCTGGCGTTGCCCTCAAGCTGGAAGTTCCCACCTGGCCGCAGCTCGCCAGTGATCGGCAGGAACCAACGACGTAGGCGTTCCGGGTCGGTGATCGCTTGCCAGACGTCTGGTACCTCAGCCGGGTATCGGCGCTCCAGCGTCACCGTCACGATCTCTCCGGACTCACTTTGCTGCTGCTCGACCTGGCGCGAGATGGCACCGATCTGCTCGGCGATGTCAATGATCATCTTCGTTCTCCTCCGTGGACGGGGCGGACAGTCGGCGTGCACGCTTGCCTCGAGCCAACTCCGTGCCGAGGGCATCAAGTCGGGAGCTCCAGAACTGCCGGAACTGGTCCAGCCAGCGATCGACCTCCCGTAGTGGGTCAGGATCGACAGCGTAGAGCCGCCGGGTTCCTTCGGCCCGTACGGTGGCAAGGCCAGACTCCCGGAGCACCCTCAAATGCTGGGAAACGGCAGGCTGGCTAATCCCGAATTCGCCGGAGATGGCCTGCACTACCGCACCGGCCGGATGCTCTCCGGTTGCCAATAACTCCATGATTCGACGCCGGACCGGGTCACCGAGGATGTCCAGCGCGTGCATATCGGCGACTCTATCGATATCTACTTATATAAGTCAAGAACTATTTTTAGGCCCGGCTGCCATAGGCACAACGTGGGCACCCATGTGCATAAGACTCATGAGGGTGAGTGCACAAGGGGTCCGTCGCTTTCAGATCGCCGTCCCCGAGGAGCAGCTGCTCGACCTACACCGGCGATTGGCAGAAACGCGATGGCCGGAACCGGAGACGGTTCGAGACTGGTCACAAGGAGTGCCTCTTCATGAACTTCAGGCTCTGTGTGGCCACTGGTTAACCGAATATGACTGGCGCGCCACAGAACGCCGACTAAACCAGTGGCCGCAATACCAGACCGATATCGACGGCTTGACCATTCACTTCTTCCACCTGCCCTCCGCCAACCCGGAAGCGGCACCACTGATCCTCACCCATGGGTGGCCCGGGTCGTTCTTCGAATTCGAGCAGGCGATGGAAGGGCTGGCGGACTCGACTTCATCGAACGGCGATGACTTCCACCTCGTAGTGCCATCCCTGCCTGGGTACGGCTTCAGTGGCAGGCCCTCGAGTCACGGCTGGGGTGTGCACCGGATAGCACGGGCATGGGCAGAGCTGATGCAACGACTTGGCTATCACCGGTTCATCGCTGCCGGCAGCGACTGGGGAACCAGCGTCTCCACCAGCCTTGCTTTGCAACACGCAGATCGGCTGCTCGGATTCCACCTCATTCCTCCACTGGTGCCCCCGCTGCCGGCCGACGGCCAGACACCGACCAAGCAGGAATGGGCGGCAGCACAGCAGCTTCGCGAGCGAAGCCGAACCGGATCCGGCTACTCCGCTGTCCAAGGCACCCGACCTCAGACCATTGGGTACTCCCTCGTCGACTCACCGGCCGGCCTCTGTGCGTGGATACTCGAGAAACTGTGGACATGGTCTGACCATCCCGGTGACCTGTTCGAGGTGCTCGGTCGCGAGCAGGTGCTTGACAACATCACGCTCTACTGGCTCACGGGCGCGGGCGCCTCCTCGGCAAGGCTCTACTGGGAGAGTATCGGCGAAATATCGACCTGGTTCACCAACTCCGTTGGTGACCGGATCGACGTGCCCGTCGGCTGCACGGTGTTCCCACGGGAGGTGCCCCATCCCTCCCGCCGACTGGCCGAGCGGCGCTTCACCAACATCGTCCACTGGGGTGAACCCCCTCGTGGCGGCCACTTCGGGGCCTGGGAACAGCCCGACCTGTTCGTCCAAGAAGTCCGAGCCGTACGCCGGGCGCTCACTCATCCGAAGGACTGAGGCTCCCGCCCTCGCGACGCAGTGCGTCCACTCAAGGAACGGATGGCTCGCTCGATGCTCCAGTATCGCGGCGCAGGCCGAGACGACGCTGACTTTGTGCTCCGCGGGCGCGCCGCCGTAAGTAAATCTGCATGATGCCGACGCTTGCAATCACCCCGATCACGGTCACCGCGCCACCTCCGATCAGCGTCCATCGTGGCCCCATGGCCTCGCCGAGCCAGCCGAGGATTGGCGCGCCGATGGGCGTGCCGCCCATAAAGACCATGATGTAGAGCGCCATCACGCGGCCGCGCAGCCGCGGATCGACCCCGAGCTGAATCGATGCGTTGCCCGCAGTCATGGTGAGAAGCGCGACCAAGCCCATGACTGGCAGGCTTGCCGCATACAACGAGTAGCTGGGCGCCATGCCGACAGCGATCTCCACCAGGCCGAAAATGACGGCCATACCGACCACGAAGTTGCCACGCGGGCGGGTACGACGCCGAGCGGCGATGAGGGCTCCGGCCAGCGAGCCGACGGCCAGGAGCGTTCCGAGGATGCCATACGCCTCAGCGCTCCGATGGAACTCCTGCTGTGCCATCAAGGCGGTGGTCATCTGGAAGTTCAAGCCGAATGTGCCGACGAAGAACATCACGCACAACACGAGCAGAATGTCCTGGCGACGGCCGACGTACGCCAGCCCCTCACGGAGCTGCCGCTTGGCCCGCGGACTGGGCGGAACCGTGTGAAGCAGTCGGCCATCGATGATCAACAAGGCGATGATGAAGGCCGCATAGCTGAGTGCGTTGGACAGAATCGCCCAGCCCGATCCGACCTGGGCGATCACCAGCCCTGCGACCGCCGGACCAACAATCCGCGCGGCGTGGAAGGTGGCGGAGTTGAGCCCGATCGCGTTCGGGAGATGATCAGAACCAGCGATCTCCGACACGAAGCTCTGTCGCGCGGGATTGTCGAATGCCGTGCCCAATCCGAACGCGAACGCGATCAGATAGACCTGCTCGGTCGTCGCGACGCCAGTCACGGCCAGTACGCCGAGCGCCGCCGCGCAAAACGCCAGCCAGCTCTGGGTGATCTTGAGAATCTGCCGCTTGTTGAAGCGGTCGGCAATCACTCCGCCGTACGGGGACAGCAAGAGCATCGGCAGGAACTGCAAGCCCGTGGTGATGCCGACCGCGAGAGCAGAGCCGCCGGAGAGCTCCAGCACCAGCCAGTCCTGCGCCACCCGCTGCATCCAGGTGCCGATGTTGGAAACGAAAGACCCTGCTAGATAGATGCGGTAGTTGCGCTCGACCAGTGCGGTGAACATGCCGCCTCGCCGCGGTCGCGTGGCCGGAGGAGTTGCGGCAGCGCGATCAGTCTGTTGTGTAGTCGGCTCGGTGTCGACAGTCACCCTTGATTCAGTCTTTCCAGGACGGGTACGGCTCGGCGCAGCACATCCTGATCGGCGGGGTCGAGCTGGGCGATGCGGACCGTCAGCCACTCGTCCCGTCGCCGACGGTTCGCAAGCAACACGTGGCGTCCGGACTCGGTGAGGGTCACCAGACAGCGCCGGTGGTCAGCCGGATCCGAACGACGAGCCACGTAGCCGCGCGTCTCCAGACCGTGGATGATGCGGGTCATGGACGGCGGCCGCACCTGCTCTAATCCGGCCAGATCGCCGATCAACTGATCACCTGAGTTGAGCAGCACGCCCATAGCCGAAAGCTGGTTCGGGTTTAGCCCCAGTGTGTGGTCCTGCATCTGTCGCAGCCGGCGTGCCAGTCGCATCACGCGGGGGCGAAGCGCGTGTGCCAGGTCGGCCGGGTTTCGGACGTTCTCCTCAGTGCTACGCACTCAACGCAGCATACTAGTTAGCAATGCTAAATATCAAGGCTATGCAGTTATGGAGGCACGTCTGAGTCTGGAGAGCACCACCACGGAACCGATCAACACAGCGCCCGCAGCGATCAAGCCGATGGCCGCGCCGAGCGCACTGTCGACGATGCGGTACAGCGAGACCGGCCAAATGCTCAGCAAGATCGCGCAGCCGATCACCGCGTACGCATAACGGCGGGCCAGCACGAAGGCAGTGAGCAGTGAGGCAGTAACGATGGTTGCGACGATCAGCGAAAGCCACTCCCCACGCGGGGCATCTATCTGCAGCACGATGCTCGCGGCCCAACCACTCAGCCCAGCCAGCGACCACGCGAGGGTGCGGCTGAGTACCAAGCCGCTGGCCGTGAGAGCGAGCGCCACAAGCAGAAATCCGATTGCCAGCTGAACCGGCACAGCGCTGCTCCCCGGGCTGGTGATCTCTGCATCGTCGATCACGTTGAAGACGATCGCGCACACCAGCAACATCGCGCCCGACCAGCCCGAGACGAGAAACGCGCCCGAGCGGAGCAGCACTGCACCAATAGCCGAGGTCAGTACCACGACCGCCGCCGCTGCCACGAACTTCTGATCTTCGAAGACCACCAGGTAGGCAAAACCAGCCGCATAGCAGGCTAGGGCTAACAAGATCCTGCCGAGCTCCGGCCGAGCTCGACCCTTGATCAGCGCAGCACCTCCGAGGCCGGGAACCACAAAGGACGCGACAGCAACGACTTTGCGTCCAGTGCTGCCCAAATCATCCCAGAAGAAGGAGCCGAGCATGATCACCGCACCCAGCACCAAGGCTCCTCCGACATAGCCCAGAACCTCCAGTACGGCAGAGCCCTTCGGGGTGCTTCTGGATGCCGGCTCAGCCGTCAGCGACTGCCAATCGAGCCGGTCGGCACTGGCAGCATCCACCAGCTCCTCGGCTTGCGCCGCCGAGAGAACCTGCTGCTCAACCAGACGAGCCAGCTGGGTTTCGAGTCTGTTCACCACCACATCCTGCCGCGATACGAGGCGAGATTCGCCCAGTCGGGACGGTTCCTGGATACGCCTAAGAGCGATGGCGCCATAAGAGCGCAGCACTAAAGTGATTGACATGGATGGGCCGGCCGAGCACCACCGCTTCCTGGTACAGGCGCCGGTGCCGCCAGCTGACGTAGACGGCTTGGCCGTCGTCACGGTGGGCACGGCCATCTTCGGCCTGGTCTCGGTGGTCCTTGCGTTTGCCTATGACTGGCTTGCGGCACACGGTCATGGCATATGGCTGCAGGTCAGCGTCAGCGGATTCGTCCTTGGCCTGATCGGGTTGGCGTATTGCTGGAACCGCCGACGGCGCCGCCGAGCGGCCGAATGATCAGCCAGAACCGAGCGCGAAGCACCTTGGCCGATCAGAAACTGAAGCGCTCCTCGTGCAGCTGATGGCGCGGAAAGCCGTCGTCCATCAGCGAGTCGCGTACCCGCGACGCCAGTCGAGGTGAGGCGCACAGGTAGACGTCGTGATCGCTGAGATCGCCGACGATCCGGTTCAACGCATGGGCGCTCATGTCGTTCGCAGCATCGCTGGACGGACCCACCAGGTAAACGACCCGGGCGCCGGACCGTTCGGCAATCTCATCGAGCTCGTGCTTGAGCACCAGATCCTGTTCCTTCGAGGCGCGATAGACCAGGGTGATGTTCTCGCCTGGCAGGTCGATGACCTCGAACAAGGAGCGCATCGGGGTGATTCCGACACCGCCGGCGATCAGCAACACCCGGGGCCGCCGACAACGCCGTCTGGTGATGACACCGTACGGGCCTTCCGCGAAGACCAGTGTGTCGCTGGGTATCTCAAAGAGCCGCCGCGTCCCGTCGCCGTTGGCTTTGATGGTGATCCGTAGCCCGTGGCGGGTCGGCGGTGCCGAGAGGGAGAAGGGGTACGCCGAGCGCCACGTTTCGCGGGTGAGAAACCTCCAGCGGAAGAACTGGCCTGGCTCGGCCCGCAACTCATCCAGATGCTGACCCGACATGAGCATGCTCATCACGTCTTTGGATTCCTTCCGCACATCTTCGACTCTCAGCCGGTGTCGCCAGAGCTGGAAAGCCGGCTGGAACACTCGCCATCGCAGAACCAGCGCGAAGGCATAGCAGTACAACAGCGCCCAGGCAATCTGCAACCACCTGCGGCCAACGAGATCCGGCCCCGCGAGCTGATGAGCAAAGCCAAGACCCACAGCCACGTAGGTGAGGAGGTGCAGCAGGTGCCATCGCTCGTAGGAGATGCGTCGTCGCAGCCCCCGCAGGGACGCAACTCCTATCAGCACGAGGATCACCGTGCCGACCAAGGCGGTGATGAGCCCAGGAAGATTCAGCACGTCATCGGTCGCTGCGAGCAGATCGATCGATTTGACCTGCGCCCAGGCCATTACTGCCGCACTTGCATGCACGAGCGTCAGGATGATCACCAGCGGCGCACCCCAAGCATGCCAGCGCGCGAGCCGATGCGCACCGACACCACGCTCCAGCCACGGTGCCCGCGACATCGAGATCACCATGACTGCTGCGCCGTACCCGGCGGCCATCCCGCTAGCCTGAGCCACCAACGAAGCACCGAAGTGGATCGGCAGCCCACCACCGACGAAGCCCTGAAGGACCGCTAGGGCAGCTCCAAGGCAGACAAGGACCAACAGCATGGTCGCTGTATGTCCCAGACGCACGACGCAGCGGTCTCCGTCAGGGCGACGCCACATGGTCGTGGTGTACGAACGACGTGGGCGAGATTTCAGGGGCACCGATGCCGAGATTCACACCGATAGCGGTCGCTACACCGAAGAGCATGACGGTGACTGTCCGGAGGGTCCAGCGAATCAGCGACGAGGAAGCGGTTATGGAAGGCCGCGTAATACGAGGGATCCGGCGCCGGTAATCAAGAGCCGCGTCCGACATTGGTGATTCTCCTGGCGTGAGGGGAATCCCCGAGAGTCACGAGTTTGACGGACACGTTGATCGAGCGTAACCAGTTTGTGACCAACGTCACAGGGCAAGAAACCATTGGGTACGCGCCGTTACAACAGGGCCTTCCCGTGACCGCAGCAGCGCTCTGCCCGCTTTCTGGCCAGGGGGAGCCTTTCGTCAATCGAAAAGCGAGATCGGAGCGTCCCACTCGATGGTGTCCCAGATCGGCGGCGGCAGGTCATCCGCGCGCTCGTCCGCCAGCACATTTGAATGGGCGCCGCAGCCATGGTCGACGCTGACGACGGTTCCCTCCGAGACAGAAAAGGCATTGGCGCAGACGCCGAACAATATTCCAAGGCTGCCCTGTAGGCGTATGAAGAACCCGCAGGTCTCACAGACGTCCGGGGCCAGCCTGCTCAGCAGATTGTCTGGGCCGCCCTCCCCTGTCGCCCACCGCTCGGCTGCCTCGTCTCGGCCCTCTCCCGATAGCACTCGCTCCCGGCCCAGCCCTAGCTCGGCGACAACAGAGCGGATCAGACTCATCTCGGCCGGATCGGCGTTCGTGGCATCGTCACCACCGGTATATCCGGGCTCCAGCCGCGGGTCATCGCCCGAACTTGGCAAGAGCACACCGGGGGTCACATCTCGAGGCTGGATACGCTCCGCCCACGGCACCCAGGGCGCGGCCAGCACTGCCTCCTCACCGGGCAGCAGCACAACCTCGTCGATCGTGACAACGCGCGAACGCGAGGCTCGGGCGACGGTCACCAACCACCGCCAGCCGCGATAGCCCGGGTGCGGGCAGGCGAAAAAGTGGCTCACCACACGGGTGTCCTCGGCCTGTGCGCCGAGATAGTCACCCACCCCGATCACTCCAGAAGTCTCTTCGGCCGCGGCCCGGGCAAGATCGACGGCGGCGAGACAGGTCTCGTCGGGCTTTGTCGTACCGGTGCTCGAAGCCATGGCCTCATTCTGACAGGGATCGCGCCGCCGCTGTGCTGAGGAGGAGGGGAGGGGACATGCTCCTCGTCCCCGAGCGACGACGAAGTAGGCGGCTCCCAGGGCGCGATCACAGGCGAGCGAAGCGAGCAATTGGGCAGGGCCGCGTACTCGGGTTGCCCCGTGTCATCAGTGAGCGTTTCTCCGAGGAAAGTTAGAGCTCGAGCTCGTCTGCCACCGCTCGAAGCACAGTCGCGATCTTGCTTGCGGTCTTGGCATCCGGGTGACGGCCGCGACGATAGCCGTTGCCGATGCCGTCGAGCATCTTGATCAGGTCCTCGATGATCAGTGTCATCTGCTCGGGAGGCTTGCGATGCGCCTTGGACAGCGAGGGCGGCAGCTCCACGATATGGACCGAAAGTGCCTGCTCGCCCTTGCGGCCCTCCACGACACCGAACTCGACGCGCTGACCAGCCTTCAATGTCGTGACGCCCGGAGGCAACGCGTTGGCACGGACATAGACGTCGCCGCCTTCGTCCTTGGTCAGGAAGCCGAAGCCCTTTTCGGCGTCGTAAAACCTCACCTTGCCAACAGGCACCTCAAACCTCGCTTGCTCTTTCACCGGTTCGCCCGGCATCTCGTTTGCCCCCACTACAGCGCGCTAAGCGTAGCCGTTTCATGCCATGGCCCCAACAGCAAAACCACGTGGTGAGTTGCCGATACTTAGTTGGGCTATCCAAACTGATCCGTTGGACTTCCGCCGGACCTGCTGCAACCGCGCCCGCGTCTACGATGACTGCATGGCAACGTGGGAGGACGGGCCGGAGTACGCGCCCAGCGAGCGGCCTGCCGACTTCCACAGCCCCGATGCGCCGCCATTGGACGTTGCTCCGCCGTACGCGCAAGTGGCTGCCTGGGCGCCCAAGAACCGGCCGGTCTTCGATTCGCCGGAGGAGCCAGTCGCACCCCTGACCACCTTGACTCCCGTGCGCGAGGAGCCCCGCGATCCGCAGGAACCGTTTGCCGTGGTGTCCAGCACGATTACATCAGACTCCGCTTGGGGAGCGGTGCACTGGGCTTCGCCGACAGGCCAATCGACCGGGCTTCCGACGGCGGCGGGCTGGACACCACCCCCGGGTGCGCATCACCTACAGCCAGAACAACCCTTGGCCATCCGCAGCGGGGCCAGCCCCACGCCCAGTAGATTTCCGACGCCTGGAACGCCTGACTGGTTTGGCCCCGGGCCGTACGGTCAACAACCGCAACCGAACACTCCCGTCAGCGCTAGGGCCGTCCTCGACGCCGCCACCCCAGGACTTTGCATGTGCTTGATCATCGGCGGCCTGGTGTCCGTCCTCTCGCCGATCATTTTGTGCATCAGCGTTGGGCTGGCGGGGCGAGTCAAGGTCGCAAAGGCGGAGGTCCGCCGGACGTTCTTGCTCGGCATCGGCGTGCTGGCTGTCATCGGCGTATTCGGTCTGCTCGTCGTCGACACCGGCTTTACCGAGTGGTGGCGCTTCCTCAGCAGCTGGGGACTGCTGATCTGCTGGGCATTGCTGATCAGCACGCTGGCCATGGTCTACCGCCGCCTCAAGTCGGACAACCCCCCTCCGCCGACGTATCCGATCCCCCTGGGGGCCGGGTGACCGCGCCGAGTGAGGCGCCGCGGCCACGCACCCTCACCGAGGCACTGCGCGCTATGTCGGCCGACGAACTGGCCACGTTGCTCAGCGCACGCCCAGATCTCCTCGACCCGGTTCCCGAGGACATCGCCGAGCTGGCGAGCCGGTCGACAACCTCCGCCTCGATCAGCCGCGCCATCGACGAACTCAACTGCTGGCTCCGAACTGTCGCCGAAGCTTTGGCGGCGTTGCCGGATCCCGCTTCAGCCGGCGATCTCGACTCCATGCTCGGCTCATCACCGACACAGGTCGGTGCAGCGGTACAGCAACTGCGGGAGCGCGGCCTGCTCTGGGGCCACTTAGACCAGCTGCACCTGGTGCGGCCGGTTCGCGAGGCATTCCAGCCCTATCCCGGCGGCCTGGCTCCCCCGTCGGCTCGGCCGATGTCGGACGAACAAGTCGATGCAGCGCTGGAGGCGTCCGGCGCGGAGGCCCGGCGTCGTACTCGAACGACTTCTCTGGTCGCCGACCGGCGCCGTACGCCACGCCGACCGGAACGTGACGGTGACGTCGGCCAGCTCACCCATCGAACGGCTCCTCGGCAACCAACTGCTGCGGCCGCTGGATTCCGAGACGGTGATCATTCCGCGGGAGGTGGCGTGGCGCCTGCGGGGGTCCAGATTCGCGCCGGAACCAGTGGCGACCGAACCCCCGGTGATCACCGGGCGGCACCGCGACCCGGACCGCGTCGACCAGGCCGCGGCCGGGGCGGCCTTTGCGTTGCTGCACGACATCGAACTTCTTGCACATCGCCTTGAATCGGTGCCGCATAAACTGCTGCGGGCCGGAGGGCTCGCCAACCGTGACGTCTCGGCCCTCGCTCAGCATCTCGGCGCGGATCCGGTGCACGCAGTCTTCGTTATCGAGTGCGCAGCTGCCGCTCGACTCGTGGCGCCTGCCAGCTCAGGGGCGCTCCTGCCGACGGCCGACTATGACCAGTGGCTCGGCTGCGATGCCCCAAGTCGCTGGCGGCTCGTCGCCGAGGCGTGGCTCGCTGCTGACCGTTTCTTCGCCCGATCGGCCGAAGCCGGCAGCCACCCGCTCGGCCAGGAGGCCCGCGCTCCTTTCGCGGCAGGCCCGCGCACGACAGTCCTGCGGCTCATCGCCGAGGCAGAACGCGGCACCGTGGTCGACCTGGATCAGCTGGCCGAGGCTGCCGCCTGGTATCGACCCCGGCTGAGCCAGGGGACGCTGACAGCCGTAGAGCTGGTGCAGTGGACGTGGCGGGAGGCGTCGTGGCTGGGACTGGCAGCACTGAACGCTGTGTCGTCGTTCGCCGGAGTTCCGCTACAGCCGGCTCAGTCAATGCCGGCTGAACTGATTGAGCTCTTTCCAGCTCCAGTTGCTGACTTCATCATTCAGACCGATCTCACGGCCGTTACCGCGGGCCCGCTGGAGCATACCGTTGCCGCAGAATTGCGGATGCTGGCTGATCAGGAGTCCCGCGGCGGCGGTGGTGTCTATCGGTTCAGCGCCAATTCCCTGCGTCGTGCCTTCGATCTGGGCTGGTCGGCGGAGGATGTACAGCTTTGGCTGGAGCGGCACTCCACGACTGGAGTGCCTCAGCCGCTCCTCTATCTGGTTGGCGACGTGGCCAGGCGCCACCGCAGCATTCGAGTTGGCCCGGCCGGCAGCTACGTCCGGATGGCCGACCAGGCGCAGGCGGCGGCACTGCTCGCTCATCCCGGCGCCTCGGATCTCGGGCTCCGCGCCGTCGCTCCGGGAGTCTTGGTCGCTGCCGTCGATGAGCATGAGCTAGTTCCGCTGCTCCGGGAACTGGGGCATAACCCGGCGGTCGAGAATGGTGCCGGCGAGGTTGTCGTGACGCGGCCCTCCCGGCGGACGACACCGTTGCCGGATCCCGACAAGGCAGCCGCTTCGGCTGACGCCGTGGCCGCCAATCTGTTGGCACGGGAACGCCGCCATCGCGTCAATGGACAGCCAGCGACCGCGGCGACGACCGAGGGCACAGTCGCCCAGCTCCGGTCGGCAACGGGTGCAGCCCTGCCGGTACGGGTCGTCTACGTCAGTGCTGACGGTAGCCGTGCCGAGCGCGAGCTGGCCCCTTTGGAACTCACTGCCGGCGCCGTACGCGCCGTCGACCGCGACAGTGCGCAAATCGTCACCATCCCCTTGGCCCGCATCGCCTCGGTCGTTCCCGCTCTCGTAGGACGTAAGAAGCCGCGTTTGCAGCCTCTGACGGCCTGCGGATCACTAAACTGAGCGGGTGCGCGCCGTGACCGTCAGACGAATGATCGTCTTCGGCGTGTGCGCTCTTGGTGTCGGATCCCTCTATCTCGTGCCTAGCATCGCGCGCTCACCGGAGCAGATCGGGGTTCCGAAAGCCAACGATGAGCCGACGATCAGACCACTGGGAACGCAACCGGACAGATCCCCGCAGTCGGCCTCCCCGAGCGCGGCTCGCGATTCGCTTACCGGATCTGGCAGGAGCCCCTCGGCGACCGCGGCCACCAGGCAACAATCCGCCTCTCCCACCCAGCGGCCTGATGGTGACACGAGTCGCACAACTCGGAAAGCTTGGGACCAACCGAAGGGCGCCAAGGACTCTGAACCACCGGAGCCAGTCGCGGACATCGACCCGTCGGCGGTGACAGCGGATCGGCTGAGCCTCAAGTGGCCCGCGGCCAATGACAACGTCGGAGTGATCGGTTACCGCATTTGGCTCAACGGCTTTGAAGTGGCGACCACCGCCGAGACGCGGGCGAAGCTGCACTGGTTCAACGACGACAGCGGTCAGCACGTCGTACAGATTCGGGCCCTCGACGCGGCTGGAAACCAAAGCCGCAGTTCACCGACATTGCTGGTGACAAGGCCTTCAACCGACCCGACGGACACGCCGACGCCCTCTGAGTCGCCGACGCCGACCGCCGAGCCGACCGTATCCGACAGGCCCGATGCCGAATCGGAATCGCCCAGCGAGGCACCGAGCGGTGACAGGTCCGAGGCCCAACGTAAGAACCACTGATGCCAACGCCCTTCGACGGCTCAGGGCCGCTCGTCGTGCAGTCCGACCGTACGCTGCTCCTCGAAGTTGATCACCCTGATGCCGACGCGTGCCGGATCGCGATCGCGCCCTTTGCTGAGCTGGAGCGGGCGCCCGAGCACATTCACACGTACCGGTTGACACCCCTAGGGCTATGGAACGCCCGAGCGGCCGGTCACGACGCCGAACAGGTGGTCGACACGCTGTTGACCTACAGTCGCTATCCGGTGCCCAATTCGCTGCTGGTGGATGTCGCCGAGACGATGGATCGCTACGGTCGGCTGCGGATCGAGAAGCACCCAACGCACGGGCTGATCTTGGCGAGCAGCGACCGCGCGGTGCTCACCGAGGTGCTGCGGAGCAGCAAAGTCAAGGGACTGCTCGGCAATCGTGTCGACGAGGACACCGTCATAGTCCATCCCTCCGAGCGCGGGCACCTGAAGCAGATACTGCTCAAGCTGGGCTGGCCCGCCGAGGACTTGGCCGGCTATGTCGACGGTGAGGCACACGCGATCAGCCTCAATCAGCGCGGGTGGACGCTACGGCCCTACCAGGGCCAGGCTGCCGACTCCTTCTGGCACGGCGGATCGGGCGTGGTGGTGCTGCCGTGCGGCGCCGGCAAGACGATCGTCGGCGCAGCCGCGATGGCCCGGGCTGGCGCGACCACGCTGATCTTGGTCACCAACACGGTTGCGGCCAGGCAATGGCGTGACGAGTTGATCAAGAGGACCACGCTGACCGCCGACGAGATCGGCGAGTACTCCGGCATCAAGAAACAGATCCGCCCGGTCACCGTCGCGACTTACCAGGTGATCACCACCAAGCGGGGCGGCGTACATCCGCATCTCGAGCTGCTCGATGCGCGAGACTGGGGCTTGATCATCTACGACGAGGTGCACCTGCTGCCGGCGCCGGTCTTTCGAATGACGGCAGGACTTCAGGCGCGTCGTCGGCTGGGTCTGACAGCCACGCTGGTCAGGGAGGATGGCCGAGAAGGAGACGTCTTCTCCTTGATCGGCCCAAAGCGCTTTGACGCTCCCTGGAAGGACATCGAAGCGCAGGGCTACATCGCACCAGCCGACTGCATCGAGGTCCGGGTCACGCTCAGTGAAGCAGAGCGCATGGCGTACGCGGTCGCCGAGCCGGACCAGAAGTACCGGCTGGCATCCACAGCGGAATCCAAAACCGGTGTCGTCGTCGACCTCGTGTCGAAGCATCGGGGCACACCTACGCTGGTGATCGGACAGTACGTCGATCAACTGGAGGATCTCGCCGCTCGGCTGGAGGCGCCATTGATCACCGGCGGGACAACCGTACGGCGCCGCGAGCAGCTCTATGAGGGGTTCCGCTCTGGCGAGATCGAACTGCTCGTCGTGAGTAAGGTGGCGAATTTCTCGATCGATCTACCGTCCGCTCAGATCGCCGTCCAGGTCTCCGGCGCCTTCGGCTCCCGGCAGGAGGAGGCGCAGCGGCTCGGCCGGCTACTGCGCCCCAAGGCGGAGGGGACTACCGCGCGCCTTTACGCCGTAGTTGCTCGTGACACCGTCGATGCTGACTTTGCAGCCCACCGGCAGCGGTTCCTCGCCGAGCAGGGCTACGGCTACCGCATCATGGACGCCGAGGACGCCATCGCCGCCGAGTGAACCTCGTCTTAGTGCCAGGTCACCCGCATCACTCTCGGCGCACTTGCCGAAACCTACGTTCACGTAGGCTGCCGGAGGTCTGCATGGGTTGCAACCAGTGCAGACCGTTGGAAACCTGGGTTAACCCAGGTTTCTGACGCTGCCGGAGCAAGGCTCAAGCGGTGGTGGCGCG
Organism: uncultured Actinomycetota bacterium; assembly: GCA_963734005.1. GTDB lineage: Bacteria > Actinomycetota > Actinomycetes > Propionibacteriales > Propionibacteriaceae > Microlunatus. The sequence continues at coordinate 151,682 of CAVTFS010000009.1, read as the reverse complement.
TACGCTCTGCAGCGAGGAGGCATGACGATGGCCAAGGATGGCGGTACGGGCGTGCGGGATCCCCGTCGACCCTATCCACCTATGCCGGCCGGAGTCCTCAAGCTGGACCTCTCGCAGCATCTGGAGAGGTCCGCCGAGCCGGCATGAGCGTCTTCACCGAAGCCGAGATCGCTTACCTGCAGAGCAAGACGATGGGCCGACTGGCAACCATCGGTGTTGACGGCAGACCACATCTGGTTCCTCTCACCTTCAGATTCAATACCGATGAGGACGCAATCGACATCGGCGGCATCGACTTCGCGACCTCCAAGAAGTGGCGAGATGTGCTGCAGAATTCCCATGTCGCGTTCCTGGTGGACGACGCGTCGCCCAACGGGGCTCATGCGATCGAGATTCGAGGCGACGCCGAGCCTCATTTCAGTGGTGGGGAGTTGATCAATCCGCGATTCCCCAACTTCAAGCCTGAGTTCGTTCGCATCCGACCGCACCGCATCATCAGCTGGGGACTCGAATCTGAGGGTTTCGCGCCACAGGCTCGAAACGTGAGCTGATGAAAGCAACGGTCGGCCTAGCGGCGGTTGCCGCGTCCTTTGTGAGTTCAGGCGAGCTATGCCACGTCCAGGACCGTGGATTCCTCCTGAGTCCCGAGATCGATCGGCCACGCGTCAGGCTGACCTGCCAGCGACCAGAGCTCAACCAGCTCGTGTGGCCAAATCCAGTCATCGGTGTGCCGCAGATCCTCGTGTGACCACCAGCGGTATCCGAGCAGGGTAAGCCGCTCGTCGGGCGTGTGGGCGGAGACGTCCACCTCGAAAGGCGACACCATCGCCAAGAAGAAGGACTCATCCTGCTCGATCACGAGGTCGGAGTATCCGTGGACAACATGTCGGATTGCGATCGGTCCCAACAGCTCGCTTTCGGTCAGCCGGTAACCGGTTTCTTCGGCCACCTCACGGACGGCGGCGTGAAGCTCGCTCTCACCCTCATCGACTCCGCCCCCAGGGGTGGTCCACCAGCTAGTGCCGGGAACTCCAGGGTCACTGTCTTCGAACAACAGTGTGCGATTGTTGTCGATCATGATCACGCGTACCGTCGCGCGGGATTTCCGTGGGCGTTCCGCGGGGTCCACCGGCAGGTAGCTGCGCGCGGTATCAGAGGAAGACACGGCCTACACCTTACGAGTAGCCCGATCGTGCCCTCGTCCACCCCGACCGTCATCACCAAAAACCCTTGGACTTCCCATTCAGCTAGGGGTAACGTGACCCGTCGCTCCCTACGCCCACCGATCCAACATCGGAGCTGTTCGCATGCCTGAAACCGCGGTCGACGTGCTAGCCCGGGAACGCCTCCATCTCACCGAATCCAGGGCCGCGTTACAGCAGATGCGACAACATGCGGCGAGTCTCGAGGCTTTCGGCGGAGACCACGTATCGACCGAGCACCTCAAGCAGGCGCTTTACCGCCGGATGAAGGCCCTCGAGGACAACCCGACCGTGCCGCTGTTCTTCGGCCGACTCGACTACGACGCCAGCCTCGGCGCCGAGCAGGACGAGACGCTCTACATCGGGCGGCGCCACGTCACCAGTCAGGCGGGTGGCGAGCCACTCGTGATCGATTGGCGCGCCGGCATGTCACGGCCCTTCTACCAGGCGCGGCCCGGCCAGCCGATGGGTGTCCGCTTGCGCCGGCGCTTCGGCTTCTCACACGGCCAGCTGACCGCGTACGAGGACGAGGAGCTGAGCACAGCTGGAGAGACAGCCCACTCCGAGATCATGGAGTCGGAAATCGAGCGCCCCCGGACCGGCCCGATGCGCGACATCGTCGCCACCATCCAGCCCGAACAGGACAGCATCGTACGAGCCGTTCTGGGTCAGTCACTGTGCGTTCAAGGTGCACCAGGTACCGGAAAGACCGCCATCGGCCTGCATCGCGCCGCCTATCTCCTCTACGCGTTCCGTGATCAGCTCGCCCGCTCCGGCGTACTGGTCGTCGGGCCGAACGACAGCTTTCTGTCCTACATCGCCGACGTGCTGCCCGCTCTAGGCGAGATTGATGCCGCACAGACCACGGTGACAGCGCTGGTGTGTCAGGCGAACGGCGTCGAGGTCCGCGGGCTTGACAGCGTCCCCGCAGCCATGATCAAGGGAGACGCCCGGATGGCCGAGGTGCTGCACAGGGCGGTGTGGAGCCATCTCGGCACCGCCACCGCACCGTTGGTGGTGCCGCGCGGGGCTTATCAGTGGCGGGTCGGCGCTTACCTGGCGGCCGAGGTCGTCGAGGAACTACGTCAGCGCGGTGTCCGCTATCAGGCTGGCCGAGCGATGCTGCCGCAGCGCCTGGCCCACCAGGTACTGCTGCGAATGGAGGCGGGCGGTGACTCCCCTGATGATCGAGTTCAGGACGCTGTTGCCAGGAGCAAGCCGGTGCGGGCGTACGCCGATGCGCTCTGGCCAGGGCTCGACGCAGCCAAGTTGATCATGAAGCTGCTCACCGATGCCGACTTCCTCGCCGTCGCCGCCGACGGCATTCTCAGCTCTGAAGAGCAGCAACTGATCATGATGAAGAAACCACCTCGATCAGCGGCTGCTGCCCGCTGGTCACTCGCCGACGCGGTATTGATCGACGAGGTAGCCGATCTGCTGCAGCGTACCCCTAGCCGTGGCCATGTGATCGTCGACGAAGCGCAGGATCTGTCGCCGATGATGCTGCGGGCCGTCGGGCGTCGTGCCAGCACCGGCTCGGTCACCGTCCTCGGTGATCTTGCTCAGGCGACGACGCCGTGGGCAACCCGTTCCTGGCGCGAGTCGCTCGCACATCTCGGCCATCCCGACGCCGCGATCTCCGAGCTTGTCGCTGGCTTTCGCGTGCCCGGCGCAGTGATCGATTTCGCGGCCCGGCTGCTGCCGAAGATCGCGCCCGCACTGAGACCGCCGCACTCGGTACGGCGGCACCGCGGCGAACTCGATGTTCGGCGCACCACCCGCCCTGGCGAGGAACTCGCCGCGGCGATCACACAGACGATGCGCAATGAAGGCACCGTCGGAGTGATCGTTGCCGACGCCGCCGTGCCGGGTGTCCGACGCGTGCTGGAGCGCCAGCAACTGGACTACGACCTGCTCGGCGAAGATCCGCAAATCTTCGATGCTCGCGCCGATCTCCCTGGCACAGGTGCAGACGTCACGCAGCATCTCAAGCCGATCTTGGTTCCGGCATCGCTGGCCAAGGGCTTGGAGTTCGACCACGTGGTGCTGGCGGAGCCGGCCGAGATCGTGGCCGGCGAACCCGATCAGGTGACGGGACTCCGGAGACTGTACGTCTGTCTCACCCGAGCCGTCACCTCACTTGTCGTAGTGCACGCGGCAGAACTGCCGGCCGCGCTGGCGGGCTGAGTGCTCAGCCAAACGAAGGAGGCTCCGTCAGCGGAAGCCTGACCTGGAAGCGGGTATCCCCAGGACGTGATGTGACCCGCAAGTCGCCGCCATGGCGCTGGGTGATCACCCGATAGGAGATGTCAAGACCGAGCCCGGTGCCCTCACCGGGCTTGGTGGTGAAGAACGGCTCGAAGATCTTCTGCTGAATCTCCGGCGGAATACCGATGCCGGTATCGCAGATCTCAACTGTCACCCACCCGTCCTCGCGTGACGTCCGGATCGTCAGTGTTCCGCCGTCAGGCATGGCATGAATGGCGTTGTCGATCAAGTTGGTCCATACCTGGTTCAGCTCGGCCGGATGCGCTGGGATCATTGGCAGCGACTCATCGTAATCCTTCACTACCGTGATCTTTCCTGATTCCTTGATCTTGTGTCCGAGCATGATCAAGGTGCTGTTCAGCCCATCGCGTACGTCGATGTCCTGATGCGCGGCTCGATCCATCTGGGAATACTGCTTCGCCGCCCCCACGAGCGCGGAGATGCGATGCGTGGAGTCTTCGATCTCCAGCATGAGTTGCTCGGTCTCCAGGGCGTAGGTGACCCAGTGCAGCGCGTCGGCCAGCAGTGTCGCCGGCACCGCCTCAGCAACGTCGTCCAGCCACTCGGTGTCCACTCCGGCGGCGACCAGAGGCGGGGCGAGATCCCACCCGTCGTCCATGCCATGATCCTCAAGCCAACCGGAGAGCTCGTCTTCGGCCTCACCGACCTGCATGGGCGACAGCTTCTCGGCCTTGGCCATCTTTTCCACGGCCGCTTCCTGGAGCTCGGTGAGCGCGTACAGAGCCTTGGGGTCGACGTCGGCAGTAACAAGGTGCGCGAGCTTGCCCCGCATCTTGCTCACGCGTTCCCGCAGCGACGCCGTGGCACGTACGGCAGCGGACGCCGGATTGTTGAGCTCGTGGGTCAGTCCCGCAGACAGCCGGCCGAGGGAGAGCAAGCGTTCCCTCTGACCGATCAGCACCTGGCTGGAGCGGAATCCGCTCGTTAGACCTTCGAGCAAGTGCACCGCCATCGGAAACCACTCGCGGAATTTCTCTCCGAAATCCTCCGCATCGATGACCCAGAACTCACAATCCGTCACGGCGCGCACTGAGCCCCAATACGGCTGGTCAGCCAGGCTTTTGACGAACGACTGGGTAGCTCCGGCATAGACGCCGCGTTGGTTGGTACGCGCCGTCTCGAGGTCGGTGTTCTCCACCCGGCGATGCATGGACAACGTGCCGGAGAGCAGGACGAAGAAGCACGTCGCATCATCGCCCTCGGTGAAAACCGACTCGCCAGCCGACCAACTCTGGCAGTATCCCTTCTGGCTGAACCAGGCCAGCTGATCATCATCCAGCGACTCGAACAAGAACAGCGTGCGCAGTTCCGACGGGCTCAATCGCACCGCCTCGGCGACCGGTTCGCTCATGATCAACTCCTACTGTTCCGCCAAGTACCGATGGACCAACGTGACGGCAAGTGCCCCTTCGCCGACCGCAGAGGCCACCCGCTTCACCGACTGAGCGCGGACATCGCCGGCCACGAAGACGCCCGGAATGCTGGACTCCAGCAGATAGGGGTCACGCTCCAGATCCCACGACGCAGGCCGCTTCACCGCCGACGGTCAGATCCGGTCCGGTGACGACGAAACCGCTTGAATCCCGAACGAACGCTTCCGGAAGCCAGTCCGTCAGCGGCGCTGCGCCAATGAAGACGAAGAGATGCCCCGAATCGACCACCTCCTGACCGCCAGAGTGATCAACAAAGGTGACGCACTGCAGGTGATCATCTCCAGAGCAGCTCTGCACCGTCGTGTTCAGCCGAACTTCGATATTGGGAATCGTGGCGATCTGGGCGATCAGGTACGACGACATGGACTTCTCTAAAGAGTCGCCGCGGACGGCCATCGTCACCTTCTTCGCGTAGCGAGAGAAGAAGACGGCCGCCTGGCCGGCGGAGTTGGCACCGCCGACGACAATCACGTGATCTCCCATGCAGGACTCGGCCTGAGTCGCTGACGAGCCGTAGTAGACACCACGCCCGACCAGGTCGTCGGCACCCCTCGCGTCCAACTGCCGATAGCTGACCCCGCTAGCTAATACCACCGCATGAGTCAGCACCGAGGATCCATCGTCGAACCAGACCTGCCTCGCCGGACCTCTGACATCCAGGCCGACGACCGTACGCGCCGTCAGCAGCTCGGCGCCGAAGCGCTGCGCTTGCCGGCGTGCCCGGTCAGTGAGCTGATCGCCGGCGACACCGTCGGGAAACCCGAGGTAGTTCTCAATGCGAGAGCTCTGCCCCGCCTGACCCCCGGCTGCTGCCCGCTCCACGACGACGGTCTTGAGGCCCTCCGACGCGGCGTACACGGCGGCGCCCAGGCCGGCCGGGCCGCCGCCAACGATCACCACGTCATAGAACTCGCCCTGCGGAGTGGTGCTCAGGCCGACCGCGTTAGCGACCTCGAGCAAGCTGGGCTGTACCAGCGGGTACCCATCCTTGGTGATCACGATTGGGGCCTGGCCCTCCTCCGCGCCGGCCGCCGCCAGCAGCCGCACACCATCCGGGTCACTGACGTTGTACCAGCGATAGGGCACCATATTGCGGGCGAGGAAGTCACGTATCTCATACGACGCCGCCGACCAAGGGTGGCCGAGGATCTTGACCTTGTGCTCGGGCGACTTGCCCTCCCGTTGCCAGGCCTCCAGCAGCTCATCGACGACTGGATAGAACTTCTCTTCCGGCGGCTCCCAGGGTTTCAGCAGATAGTGATCAACATCAACCACATTGATCGCCTGGATCGCCGCGTTGGTGTCGGCGTAGGCGGTAACAAGCGCACGGCGGGCTTGCGGTACTAGATCCATAGCTTTCTCAAGGAAATCGACGCCATTCATCCGCGGCATCCGATAGTCGGCCAAGATCGCAGCCACCTGCTCACCACGCAGCACCACGTCCCTGATTGCCTGCAACGCCTCCTCACCGGAGTCGGCGCGCATGATCCGGTAGTCGGCACCGTAGCGGCGCCGCAAATCACGAGCCACCGCACGCGACACGCTTGGGTCGTCGTCCACCGTCATCAGCACGGGGCGTAAAGTCCGCTCGGGCCGCGCCTCTGCAACTGGCGCTGTCATGTTCCGACCCTGTCGAAGTAGCACCATCGCCAGTGCTCCCCGGGCTCAGCCGAAGTAACGACTGCGTGGCCACTGGCCTGCGCATGGGCGCTGGCATGCCGCGCTGGCGAGGAGTCACAGCAGCCGACGTGGTCGCAGGTGAGGCAGCGGCGCAGATGTAGCCACCGCCCGCCGACAGCGACGCAATCGCTACAGGAAGCCTCGAAGTTGCTGGGAACTGGGGTCAGCAGAATGGCGTCGAGATGGTCACAGCTAGCCACAGGCCGGCTCCTTTCTTTGCATCAATCTAGTGTGCGCGCAACCCCGGCCTTGTTTTTCAAGAGGGGCGCTCGTCCGGCTGGCCGCCTGGCGGCGGTGCCAAGCGCGACCGGCGCCGGCGACGCAAGCCGGCGGCGGTCAGCAGTGCGACGATTTCACGCGAGCGCACTGGCTGAGCGCCCGCAGCCAGCGCAAGGGCATACCGTTCGGAGATCACGTCGTAGTGATCACGCTCGAACCCGCGTCTCGGGATGCCGATCCGCGCCGCGAAGATGTGCAACTCCTCATACGATTGATCGCTGATCAGGTGCGACCACAGATGGCCGTGGCCTGGCCAGATCGGCGGATCAATGTAGATAGTCATGATTCGTCACTCTGCGAGCGTGTGTAGCGCTCGCAGAGATTTGTCACTCTGCTCGCGCGGCGCCCCATCGGCGTTAGGCGTCACGATATTCCTCGGATCCGCCCGAGCGGTCGACCATAGAATTGCCAGGTGGCTGCGCTCAAGCGGCTGGTCGTCGTGCTCGCGGTGACGTCCCTGCTCTCGGGCGGCTGCACCTATGCCAAGGAGGAGCCTGGACTCTTCCGCAGTAGGGCGACATCGTCGCCGAGCGTCGAGACACTGCCGCCGCCGGCACCGACCAATCCAGAACTTCCGGTAGCCGCAGAAGCCGAGTGGACAACTGCCGAAGGGCTGCACATCAGCACTCGGTTCGCTATCCATGCGGTACGGCGACTCGAGGTTGGAACGGTCGTCGACTGGTCGGTCACCCCGCTCAGCGCGCCCCGCTACGCACCCGGAGAAAAGTTGCCGTCGTGGGTCGACCTGGGCTTGAGCCGCAGCTCCGAAGGCGATGTCAACATGTTTCTGATCGACCCGGCCAGCGGCAAGATCTATCGGACGCTAAGCCACCAATCCCGACGACTGTTTAACCGATGCCTGTGCACGCCGCTGTGGTTGGCGCAGCAGGGCCTGCGAATCGGCGAGACCCGAATGTTGCAGGCAACCTTTCCACCTCTGCCGGAGGCGCTGAGCTTCATCGATGTCGACATGATCAACTTCGCACCCTTTGTGCATGTGCCGGTGACACCGATCGGCCAAGTCCCCACAGCGCCACATCCGACCGACCTGGCCCGGCCGCCAGCGGCTGTGCGCCCGACCCTGGGGGAACGAGTCTTCCGCTACCGTCAGGAGCCGCATCGCGTCCAGAGCATCACCATCGACCGAGTGGTGGCAGCGCCTGGTCGAACCTCTATGGAATGGACGATCAAGTCGATCACCGATCAGTCCACTTTCATACTCGAGCCCGCGCTGTCACCGATAGGCGGCATCTTGCCTGACGAAGTGGATGTGCTGGACCGCGATGTCGTGAGCGGGCCGGCTATCAGGCGTGCGGGTGTCGCGGGCGCCAAGCCTTTACGGGTGACCTGGCTGAGTACTGCCGTCGCTGAACGCAAGGCGTACGAGTGTTTGTGCAGTCCCTTGGGTGTGTGGGCCGGCTCACTACGCCGCGATGGCGGCCAAGCCAGCGTCGCCAGCAACTATCCCCCGCTGCCGGCCGGCACCCGCTCGGTGGACGTGATCCTGCCGGGCGTCGCCACCATCTCGGGCGTCCCCTTGGTTGACGCGGAGGACGCAGCACCGCGGCTGGGCCCACCGGAGCCGTACGCCGGCGAGACGTGGATGTACTACAGCGACGATCCTCCGCGCGGCTGGACGACTGCTGACTGGCCGACTCCTCTGCCTGATCCGGACCAGCTGAAGGACTATCGGTTCTTTGTCGAACAACTCACCCAGGTGCCGGGCTGGTGACTTGATCGCGAGCGTCGGAAAATCGCGCGCCCCCTGCCTGGACGAGGGAGCGAGCCGACACGCTTCCTCGTCGGCGAGCGAGTGAGGAAGACAGGGGATTGTCAGCGCGATTGCCCGAGCGATCACAAAAAAGGGGATCGCGAGCGTCGGAAAATCGCGCGGCCCTGCCTGGACGAGGGAGCGAGCCGACACGCTTCCTCGTCGGCGAGCGAGTGAGGAAGACAGGGGATTGTCAGCGCGATTGCCCGAGCGATCACAAAAAAGGGGATCGCGAGCGTCGGAAAATCGCGCGGCCTTGCCTGGACGAGGGAGCCAGCCGACACGCTTCCTCGTCGGCGAGCGAGTGAGGAAGACAGGGGATTGTCAGCGCGATTGCCCGAGCGATCACAAAAAAGGGGATCGCGAGCGTCGGAAAATCGCGCGCCCCCTGCCTGGACGAGGGAGCCAGCCGACACGCTTCCTCGTCGGCGAGCGAGTGAGGAAGACAGGGGATTGTCAGCGCGATTGCGCGAGCGATCACAAAAGGAGGGGCGGCTCCTAACGGAACCGCCCCTCTGTTGCCGTGGCTTGATCAGAAGTCCATGCCACCCATGCCGCCATCGCCACCAGGCGGCATAGCGGGAGCCTTCTCCGGCTTGTCAGCGATGACCGCCTCGGTGGTCAAGAACAGACCTGCGATCGAGGCCGCGTTCTGCAGCGCCGAGCGAGTCACCTTGGTCGGATCAGGAACGCCGGCTTCGAGCAAATTCTCGTACTCGCCGGTCGCCGCGTTCAGGCCGTGATCGGGGGGAAGGCCCTTGACCTTCTCTGCGACGACCCCGCCTTCGAGGCCTGCATTGATCGCAATCTGCTTCAGCGGCGCCTCCAGGGCGACCTTCACGATCTGGGCGCCCACCGCTTCATCGCCCTCCAGCTGGAGGTCTTTGAACGCCTTGGCTCCAGCCTGAATGAGCGCGACACCACCGCCAGCGACGATGCCCTCCTCGACAGCTGCCTTGGCGTTGCGGACGGCGTCCTCGATGCGGTGCTTCCGCTCCTTCAGCTCAACCTCGGTGGCCGCCCCGACCTTGATCACCGCAACACCGCCGGCCAGCTTGGCCAGCCGCTCCTGCAGCTTCTCGCGGTCATAGTCGGAGTCAGAGTTCTCGATCTCGGTGCGAATCTGGTTGACCCGACCGGCAATCTGATCCGAGCTGCCAGCACCCTCGATGATCGTCGTCTCATCCTTGGTGATGATCACCTGACGAGCCTGGCCGAGCAGCTCCATGGTCACGCTGTCGAGCTTGAGCCCGACCTCCTCGCTGATCACCTGGCCACCGCTCAAGATCGCGATGTCGGTCAGCATTGCCTTACGGCGGTCACCGAAGCCCGGGGCCTTGACCGCGGCGGACTTGAAGGTGCCGCGGATCTTGTTCACGATCAGCGCCGCTAAAGCCTCACCGTCGACGTCCTCAGCGATCACCAGAAGCGGCTTGCCAGCCTGGATGACCTTCTCGAGGACCGGCAGCAGATCCTTCAGGTTGGAGACCTTCGAGTTGACGATCAAGATGTACGGGCTGTCGAGCACGGTCTCCATGCGCTCGGTGTCGGTCACGAAGTAAGGCGAGATGTAGCCCTTATCGAACCGCATGCCCTCGGTGAGCTCGAGCTCGAGCCCGAAGGTGTTCGACTCGTCGACCGTGATGACACCTTCCTTGCCGACCTTGTCCATGGCCTCGGCGATGATCTCGCCGACCTGGGTGTCACCGGCAGAGATGGAGGCGGTAGCAGCAATCTGCTCCTTGGTCTCCACATCCTTGGAAATGGCGGCCAACTGCTCGACGACCGCAGCAACGGCCTTCTCGATGCCCCGCTTGAGGCTCATCGGGTTGGCGCCGGCGGTCACGTTACGCAGGCCCTCTCGGACCATCGCCTGGGCCAGCACTGTTGCAGTTGTGGTGCCGTCACCCGCCACGTCATCGGTCTTCTTGGCAACTTCCTTGACGAGCTCGGCGCCGATTTTCTCGTACGGGTCCTCGAGCTCGATCTCCTTGGCGATGCTCACACCATCATTGGTGATGGTCGGAGCACCCCACTTCTTCTCCAGCACGACGTTGCGACCCTTGGGTCCAAGGGTCACCTTGACGGCGTCGGCGAGGATGTTCATCCCCCGCTCGAGGCCACGCCGCGCTTCAGTGTTGAACTGAATTAGTTTGGGCATGTTCTCCGCTAGTCCTGTGAGTGATTGACGGCTCTTCCTGCGGTGCCCGCGACGGACGGCCCATGGGAGCCTCACCGGCCAGAAGAGGTGGCACTCTCCGTGGGAGAGTGCTAACTGCATTTTTAGCACTCTCCCTATGTGAGTGCAAACATGGCCTGCCCATCCACCGACTGGCTCAGAGCCGGCCGTCCGCGATCACGAGCGTCGAAACCCACGAGACCGGGCTATCGCACCGAGGTCTGGGAATGCCAGACGGCGATTGAAGGTTGCCCAAGACATGGCCCAGCCGACCGAGCAGCAGGCTATCTCCCGCGCCGCGGTTGGCCTCCGTTCGGAACGCGGTCCGATTCTGCTCTCGGTCATGCTGAGCGTCGGGCTGATTGCGATCGATGCGACCATCCTTGCCACAGCCGTCCCCTCGATCGTGAACGATCTCGGTGGTTTCGCCCAATTCCCGTGGTTGTTCTCGGTGTACCTGTTGGCCCAGGCCGTATCAGTACCGATCTTTGCGAAGTTCACCGACCTCATCGGGCGCAAGCCGATCATGCTGGTGGGCATAGGGCTGTTCGTGCTCGGCTCGATCTTGTGCGGTATCGCGTGGAGCATGCCCGCCTTGATCGCGTTCCGAGCGCTGCAAGGTCTGGGTGCCGGGGCGGTGCAGCCGACAGCGATGACGATCATCGGCGACATCTATTCGGTGGCCGAGCGTGCACGGGTCCAGGGTTACGTCGCCAGCGTCTGGGCAATCTCAGCAGTCGTCGGACCAACGCTGGGCGGACTCTTCGTCGACTTTCTGGATTGGCGGTGGATCTTCTTCGTCAACGTCCCGCTGGCTGCGCTCGCGGCCTGGTGGCTGTTTCGCCGATTCGACGAGAACGTGGTCCGTAAGCAGCACCGCATCGACGTCGGCGGCGCGGTCTTGCTGGGCGTTGGTGCCTCGCTGATCATCCTCGGGCTCCTCGAGGGCGGCATCCTATGGCCGTGGGCCTCCGTGCCGAGCATCGCGATTCTCACAACCGGGGCGTCGCTCTTGATTGGCTTTGCATTCGTGGAGCGACGTGCGGCCGAGCCCATCCTGCCTGCCTGGGTCTTTCGTAGCCGACTGCTCAACTCGACCAATCTCGCTGCGCTTGGGGTAGGGGTGATGCTGATTGGCCTGACGTCGTTCATCCCCCTATACGCCCAGGGCGTGCTGAGGACGAGTGCGCTGGTGGCAGGCTTCGCACTAGCAGCCCTCACACTCGGCTGGCCACTCGCAGCCTCAGTGGCCGGCCGAATCTATCTGAGAATTGGGTTCCGCAGGACCGCGCTGATCGGTGCAGCCGTGATCATGATCGGTTCCGGGCTGCTGGCCTTGCTGTCCTCGGGCAGCTCGGTGTGGCAGGTCGCCGCGACCTGCTTTGTGATGGGTCTGGGCATGGGCCTTGTTGTAAGCCCGACGCTGATCGCTGCGCAGTCGTCGGTCGAGTGGGAGCGCCGTGGCGTGGTTACCGGCACCAACGTGTTCGCCCGCTCGATGGGCAGCGCGCTGGGCATTGCGGTCTTCGGTGCGATCGCCAACTCATCGCTAAGCCAACGGGTGGGCGGGCACATCTCCTCTACCACAAGCGCAATCCCGGTCAACATCCTCGATTCGGCCTTGCACAAAGTCTTCCTGGCCACAGCAGTGGTTGCCGTCATGCTGGCAACCGCTGTGCTGATCATGCCGCGCCGGTTGCACATCGATCGGGGTGCGCCACCGTCGTAGCATCCATCCATGCCAGCGCGCGATGCGCGAGCCGCAAGGCCGATGCTGCAAGCGTCGGCAAATCGCGCGCCCGACGATCGGAGGAGCGATGAGCGGACACGCTTTTCGTCTGCGAAGAGTGACGACGACGTCGGATCCACCGCGCGCGATGCGCGAGCAGCATCAATAAAGAGGCACTGCCTCCTCGCTACCCTCCTTGCCCTTGTCTGCCTGGTCGCCGGATGCTCCAGCAATCCCGTCGAGCCTGGCCTCTTCGGCCGCCCGATGACCCGGGACACGACCGCGCCGACAATCCATCGCGCCGCACTCGAGGAGAGGCAAGTCCAAAACCCCGAGCTTCCAGTCGTCGGCGAGGCGATCTGGACCACTGCGGATGGCCTCGGCATCACTGTCCGGATTGCCGTCCACGCCATTCGCCGTTTCCCAGGCGGGACGGTGCTCGATTGGTCAGTGACCCCACTTCATGGGCCAGGCTTACGACCCAGCGATCCGGTTCCGAGCAGGCTTGATCTCGGACTCAGCAGGCCGGACGAGGGTTATCCGAACATCGTCTTAGTGGACGCGGCACGATCGCGCGTCTATCGGCCATTGACCCTCAAGGGATCGGATTCGCGCTGCTTGTGCACGCGGATGTTTCGACACAGTCTGAGGATTGGCTACACCTCGCTATTCCAGATCGCGTTTCCCGCTTTGCCAGACGACCTCGCGACAGTTGACGTGCATCTTGCAACCGTGCCCCCGTTCTGGCGGGTACCGGTGACACCGCGTGGCATGTTGCCGCTTGCCAGCTCTCCCACTGACCTCAGCCGGGGCCCCAAAGTTACACCGGTGGTTGCAAGTACGAAGGTGTTCCGCTACCCCGTGGCTGATCAGTCCTTTCTCGTCATGGTCAATGCTGTTTACGCCAGTAGCACTTTCACCTCGATCGTCTGGGCTATCCACGCGGTGGAGCCAGGCCTGGGCTTGCAGACGGCCTCGACGCCGCCGCTCGCCGATGCCCAACCACCGCCTCAGCCATACAACCAAGCGTCGGCGGGAGGACCCCAGATCCGTTTCGGCACCCGCCATGCTCTCGCTCGAGCTCGGCTTGTGACCAGCAAGCTCGCCGGCCGAGGCACGCTGGAATGCCTTTGCACAGACCTACGTATCGGAGCTTCCAGCCTGCGTCAGATGGGCGAGCAAATGAGCGTGGTAACCACACTGCCGCCCCTTCCATCCGGCACTGCAAAGGTTGAGATTGTGTTTCCAGGCTTGACGACCCTCGCCGACGTCGCCGTCACACCGGCTCCCGACTCGACCTTCCGCTCAGCCGGGCCCGCAGTGCGTGACGTGTCGTTCTGGACTTATCGGCCGTACCAGCAACATCCGGGGTGGGTACCGCGAGACTGGCCGACTCCTCTGCCGCGGACGAACAAGTTACAGAGCTTCCAGGTCACGGTGGACGCCATTGTCCGCTAGGCAGTGGCATTCGCAGGCGCAAGCTTGCCGACCAGTTCCACCACGTCGGCGATAGTGTCTACCACCCGCGTCGGGCGATAGGGGAAACGTTCTACGTCTTCGGCCTTGGTCGATCCTGTCAGCACCAAGATTGTGCGCATACCGGCCTCGATGCCGGAGACCATGTCGGTGTCCATCCGATCGCCGATCATCATGGCGGTCTCAGAGTGTGCATCGATGGCGTTCAGCGCGGACCGCATCATGAGTGGATTGGGCTTGCCCACGAAGTACGGTCGAATGCCGGTCGCCTGGGTGATCAAGGCAGCGAAGGACCCGCACGCTGGTACGGACCCTTCCGATGACGGGCCCGTCGGATCGGGATTGGTTGCGATGAACCGCGCTCCGCGCTCGATAAGCCTGATGGCCCGCGTGATGTTCTCGAAGGAGTGTGTCTTGGTCTCGCCCAGTACCACGTAGTCCGGGCGACGCTCGGTCAGGACAAACCCGACATCATGCAGTGCCGACGTGAGCCCGACATCTCCGAGCACGTAGGCAGTGCCGCCGGGCCGCTGATCGGCCAGAAACTTGGCGGTGGCCAGCGCCGATGTCCAGATGCACTCCTCAGGCACGTCGATACCACTGAGCAAGAGCCGCGCTCGCAGATCACGAGGGGTGTAGATGGAATTGTTGGTCAGCACCAAGAACCGCCGTCCATGCTCCTGCAGAGCGGCGATGAACTCAGATGCACCCGGCAACGCCAGCTCCTCATGCACCAGAACGCCGTCCATGTCAGTCAGCCACGATTCGACAGGCTTATCGGTCATGGGAGACATTCTTCCCTGGCTTGCGCCCGGCCGCGCAGGGATGCGCTTGACGCTTTTTCATTGCGCCCCGCCACCTGCTGCCAGACTTCGGCGTATGACCGATGATCGCCTCCCCGACCCGGCCGTGGTGGTGCTGGCTGGGGCGGCGGGTTCGGGAAAGTCAACCTGGGCAGGGCGGCGATTCCGTACGGCCGAGGTGGTGAGCTCGGATGCGCTGCGGGCAGCCGTCGGTAGCGGCCCCTCAGACCTGGATGCATCAGTAGAGGCGTTCGCGCTGCTCGATCAGATTGTCTCGGCGCGTACCAAGCGCTCGCTCATGACCGTGATAGACACCCTCGGGCTCGATCCTGAGCGACGCGCGGACTACTTGCGCCTAGCCCGCGTGACCCGGCTTCCTGCTGTGCTAGTGATCATGAACACCGCCGCCGAGCTGTGTCGAGAGCGCAATAGGCAACGGGATCGGCCGGTCCCGGCAACCGTGCTGACCGAACAGCTGCGCAAGATCAACAGACTCATCGAGTCGGCCGACGATGAGGGCTGGGACCAGGTCCTGATCATTGACCAGGGTAGTCCAGCGCACACTCCCAGCGACGAGCCGACTCCAGATCGTGATCATGGTCCGGTCACGTCGGCCGCGAGTCGTGCTCCAGGTGTCGCGGTTTCCTTGGGGAGAAACAGATCCCGGCAGCTGGCTCCGTGAGCTGGCCCTGACAGCCAACGAGATCGGATTCGACGGCCTAGCACTCATGGATCACCTGATCCAGATTCCGCAGGTCGACCGCGCCTGGGAGCCGATACCCGAGCCCTGGGTCACCCTCGGCATGCTCGCCGCGCTGGACACCAACCTCAGGTTGGGCACGCTGGTGTCCCCCGTGACATTTCGCGAACCGGGCATCATTGCAAAGACCGTCGCGACGCTGGACGTGCTCAGCAACGGCCGTGCGTTTTGTGGCCTGGGCGCCGGTTGGTGGTTGCGCGAGCACCAGGCGTACGGTCTGGACTTCCCCAGCAACCGCCAACGGCTTGATCAACTTCAGGTCTGCATCGAGACTCTCCGTGCACTGTGGGCGCCCGGCACCAAGCCCTACCACGGCCGTTATGTCCACCTGCCAGAGACCACTTGCTATCCGCGGCCGGTCAGTGATGTGCCGATCATTGTCGGCGGTTCCGGAGAGCGCCGGACGCTGCGGATCGTCGCCGAGCAGGCCGACGGTTGCAATCTGCCCTCGGACCAGACCCTCCTCCAAGCCAAGATCGACATACTGCACAAGCATTGCGCGGCCGTGGGTCGCGACCCGGAAAGCGTGGAGATCACCGTCCTGGACCTGCCGGTGATCGGCACCGACCGCGAGGACGTAGCAGTCCGGGTGGAGCGACTACGCGGACGCCTGCCAGCCGCTGTCTACGCTTCCCGCCATCATGCGGGACCTGCCGTTGATCATGCACGGCGATATCTCGAGCTAGCCGATCTCGGAGTCAGTACTATCTTTGTTGCGTTGCCCGATCTGTCAGGCGCAGATGATCTTGTTCGGTGTGCGCCGCTGCTCGCAGCGCTCCGCCGAGGTTGATCATGTCTCAGATTCGATCGCGGATCACCGCTAGCTCCGCGCCTGAATCAGTAGGCGTTCCGCCTCGGCGGTGTAGGCGGGCATGCCGATTGCGCGATAGGCGGCCAGCGCCTCTTCGAGCATCTCGGCGGCACGCGCGCGATCGCCGGTGTCGCCACGGTCTAACAGCATCCGGGCGTGCAGGCGACGCAGGTCGGCCAGCTCGAGCCGGTTGGACATCTGCTCGGCGACCTCGCGGGCGATGGCGAAGTGGCGTTCGGCTTCGTCCCACCGACGGGCCGCCGCGGCAGCGAGACCGGCACGAGTCTCCACCAGCCGGCCGTCGAAGGTGATCCACCTTCTACCGAGCTCGAGCAGCCCTTCGACAAGCGGCGCCAGTGCCGCGGCCTGCTCGTACAGGCCACACAGGTAGAACGCCTCAACGAAGCCGAGCATGCTGTTCCACGACCCGACGCCGTTGACCCGGTCGAGGCTGGGCAGCCTGGATCGGGACCGCGCCGACTCGAAGAGCTCCATGACCTCCTCGGCGCGCCCTTAGTATGCCAGGTGCCGCGCCAGCAGCGAAGCGCTCTGCCCGCGAACGCGCCCGGCGGCTCCAGCTCGACCGCGTTGCGCAGCTCGGCCTCAGCGCGTTCGGCATTGCCTCGCCAGTGCGCGGCCAGACCCAGGTAGATGTGGCCCACGTAGCGCCACGGCAGCCCGCCCCGCTCGCCGATGTCCAAAATCTGCGGACCGAGCGCCTCCACGAGCGGCAGGTCACCGAGCATCGCCGCCTCGCGGATCCGGTCCATAAGCACCATGAACGCTGCGCCGAGGTGACCGAGCCGTTCGGCGATGCCCAGCGTCTTGTCGGCCGAGCCTGACCGCCTGCTCGCGACTGCCGAGCGTTCCGTCCTCATAGATCACGAACGCCTGCACGCTGCAGAGATCCCACAGCGCACTCTCCCGCTCGAACGTCTCGGCGGCCTGCAGGCCGACGCGAATTCCGTCGGTGAACTCGCCGTAAGCCGAGATGGTGGATGGTCTGCATGTGCAGCACGTCGGCCAGCGCCCGCTCGTTACGCACCTGCTCAGCAAGCCCACGCGCCTGGTCGAACGTGGCCGTCGCCGCGGCGTAGTCGCCGCTGATGCTGAGCGCCCATCCCAGCGCGGACAGCAGACGAGCCTTGTCCGCGCTGACGGTGTCGCCGAGTGCCGCTACGCGTCCGCTGGCCAACCTGCACTCCTTCGACCAGCCGACCACTCCACGTCAGCTGGTACACCATTGCCCAGCCCAACCTGCCAATGTCCTCCGCCCGTCCGAGCGCCTCGTAGCGGTCCAGAGCCTCGTTCATCGTGCGCAGGGCGTCGTCCCAGCGGCCGACGCTCCGCAGGGCCATCGCCAGCCGTTCGAGCAGCTGGGCACGACCGAGCTGATCGGCGGCCGGGATCAGCGAAAGCGCGTGCTCGAAGTGCCCGACGGCGTCGTCGAACGCGGCTGCGTCGAAGGCCCGGTCGCCGGCGATCGTCAGGTAGCGCACCAGGTTCGCCCTGTCGCTCGACCGTCTCGCACGAGACAGGTGATAGGCGAGATCCCCGGCGTGTGCCTCGAGATCGTCGGAGTAGCGCCGCGAGATTGCCTCAGCGGTCTGCTAGATGCAGCCGCTCACGCTTGACCGCAGAGACGCCGGACAGCAGTGTCTGACGGATCAGCTCGTGGCTGAACATCAGCTCGCCAGGGACCTTGCCGGGCGCGAGGAGCCGGGCTCGCTCCGCTTCGTCGAAGGCCTCGACCAGCGCGTCCTCGCTCCGCGCCCGCGACCTCGCCGACGATCTCGGAGGTGAACACCCTGCCGGACACGGCCGCCGCTACCAGCACCTCGCGGGTAGACGCAGCCAGGCGGTCCAGCCGTTGCCCCAGCACGAGCCGGATGCTCTCCGGCACCGACACCTCGTCCAGCCGCAGGTCAGGACGCAGTCGGCCATGCTCGTCGAGCAGCACGCCGGACTCGACGAGGTGCAGATAGACCTCCTCGACGAAGAACGGGTTGCCCTCGGTCTCGCGGTCGATCACCCGCACCAATTCCTCGGGCGCCGAGCTGCCCAGCGAGCGCCCGCAGCATCGCGCGTACGCCGTCGAACGACAGCCGACGCAGGCTCACCCGTTCCACTAAGCGCCGACGCCGCAAGCTGGCCGATAACTCCGGCTCAGCGGATGGTAGAGATCCACTTCGATGATCCCGGTAGGTGCCGAGCACGAGCACTGGCATCTCGGGCAGCAGTGGCGCCAGGTACTCGGTGAGCAGCACCGTTGACTCGTCGGCCCAGTGCAGGTCCTCCAGCACCAGCAGTAGCGGCTGGCCCTGCGCGGCGCGGCCCACGAACTCGCTGAAGCTGTTCCACACATAGCGGCGCGCCAGCTCTGCGGGCAGCTCGACCGGGGGCGGGATATCGGGGAAGGCGCGCCGCAGCGCCGGCGCGATCCGGGCTATCTCTGGGGCCACATCGCCAAGCGCATTCCGCAGCGCCAGCGGGCTGCGCGGGCTGCTGATCGCCTGCTCGATCATCTCGACGTAGGGCAGGTACGGCGTGGCACCGCTCCTCTCTACGCAGTGCCCGGTGAGCACCTGCATCCCGCGCGCCTGGGCGTCGTCGCCGATCTCGGCCACAAGCCGCGACTTGCCGACGCCTGGCTCTCCGGCGACCAGCACAAGCCCCCCGTGACCGGCCAGCGAGTTGTCGACGAGCCGGCGCAGACTGGCCCGCTCGGCGTCCCGCTCCACGAACGGCGTGAGCCCCGCGGGCGCAGCACGGGGACGGGGACCCGCTGCGGTATCGCTCCAGGACACCTCGTAGAGCCGCCACCGTTTCGGGAACCCACGCAGCCAGAACAGCCCAGAGTCGAGGAAAGACCAGTCCAGATCCGGCTCCGCGTGCTTGCGCACCTCATCGGAGGTAAGGATCTGCCCGCCGACCGCTTCGGCCATGACCCGGGCGGCGGCGTGCACGGCCTGCCCGAGCAGGTCGCCGTCCCGCTCGGTGACCTTGCCGAGGTGGATGCCGATGCGGACCGCGATGGCGTGCTGTGGGTCGGCGGTGTTCTGCTCCTGTAACGCTCGCTGGATTGCGGCGGCGGCGCGGATCGCTGGGACGGTAGACAGAAAGGAGATCAGGAATCCGTCCCCCAGGGACTTGCGCACCCGGCCGCCGAATGCCGCCACCTCATTGCGCACAATCGCTGCCTGCAGTCCCAACATGTCGTCAGCGTCGCCGTCGCCGCGCGTACGGCGCAGCGTGGTCGAGCCGACGACATCGGTCATCATGATCGTGAGCACCTTGGCTGCGGAGCTGCGATCTGACAAGGCCTGCCTCCGTGTTAGCTGCATTATCAGCGGACCTGCCCGTTCAGACTACGGCGTCAGAGCGGCCTCACTTTACCCACGGTGACGTTCGTGGATCGTCGGAGGCGCCTCCGGCTCTGGATCTGCGCCATCGAAATACTGGTCCGAAGCAGAAGGTGTGCCGCCGGCTCGCGCACCACTGCTAAACCCGGCCTGATGTTGGAGGCGCTCCGCCTCAGCGGCGTAGGTAGGCATGCCAAACGTGCGGTAAGCGGACAAAGCCTGCTGGAGCATCTCGGCGGCGCGCTCGCGGTCGCCTTTTCCGCCGCGGTTCAGCAGCATCCCGGCGTGCAGGCGACCCAAGTCGGCCAGCTCAAGCCGATTGTGCATTTGCTCGGCGACCTCGCGGGCGATCCCGAATTGGCGTTCGGCTTCATCCCATCGACGAGCCGCTGCGGCCACGAGACCGGCGCGAGTCTCCAGCAGCCGGCCGTCGTAGGTGAGCCACGTCTTGCCGAGCTCGAGCACTCGTTCCATGAGCGGGGACAGCGCTGCCACTTCCTCGTGCAGGCCACACAGGTAGAGCGCCTCCACGAAGCCGAGCATGCAACTCCACGACCCGATGCCGTTCACCCGGTCGAGGCTGGGCAGCTTCGATTGCGTCTGCACAGACTTGAAGAGCTCCATGACTTCGTCGGGGCGCCTGAGGTGGGCAAGGTGCCGCGCAAGCAGCGAGGCGCACTGCCCGGCGTA
This sequence comes from uncultured Actinomycetota bacterium, assembly GCA_963734005.1. Taxonomy (GTDB): domain Bacteria; phylum Actinomycetota; class Actinomycetes; order Propionibacteriales; family Propionibacteriaceae; genus Microlunatus. The sequence continues at coordinate 131,218 of CAVTFS010000009.1, read as the reverse complement.
GGCGGTCGGTGGCTCAAGTTCGACAGCGCTGCGCAGCTCAGCCTCGGCCCGTTCGGTATTGCCTCGCCAGTGCGCGGCCAAACCAAGGTAGAGGTGGCCGAGGTAGCGCCATGGCAGCCCACCTCGCTCGCCGATGTCCACAATCCGCGGACCGAGCGCCTCCACCTGCGGCAGGTCGCCGAGGATCGCTGCCTCCCGGATCCGGTCCATGAGCACTATGAACTCCGCGCCGAGGTGACCTATCCGCTGGGCGATAGCCAGCGTCTTGTCGGCGAGGCTTGTCGCCTGTTCCCGACTGCCGAGCGTTCCGTCCTGATAAATCACGAATGCTTGCACGCTGCAGAGATCCCACAGCGCGCGCTCCTGCTCGAACACCTCGGCGGCGCGTAGGCCGACCTGGACTCCCTCGGCGAACTCGGCGTACGCGAGATGGTGGAGTGTCTGCATGTGCAGCACATCGGCCAGCGCGCGCTCGTTGCCCACTCTGCTCAGCAACCGCACGCGCCTGGTCGAACGTGGCCGTGGCCGCGACGTAGTCGCCGCTGATACTGATCGCCCGTCCCAGCGCGGATTGCAGGCGAGCCCTGTCCGCGCTCACGGTCTTGCCGAGTGCCGCCAGCGTCCGCTGGCCGACCTGCACTCCTTCGACCAGCCGGCCGGTCCAGACCAGCTGGTACACCATGGCCCAACCCAACCGGCCGATGGCCTCCACCTGTCCGAGCGCCTCGTAGCGGTCCAACGCCTCGTTCATCGTGCCACAGCGCGTCGTCCCAGCGGCCCGACATTGCGTAGCGCCATCGCCAGCCGCTCCAGCAGCTGCGCGCGGCCGAGCTGACCATCGTCCGGCATCAGCGACAGGGCCTTCTCGAAGTAGCCGACCGCATCGTCGAAGGCAGCGGCGTCGAACGCCCGCTCGCCCGCGATCGTCAAGTAGTGAACCAGGCTGGCTCTATCGCCGGAGCGCCCGGCGTGCGACAGGTGGTAGGCGAGCTCTCCGGCGTGCCCCTCGAGATCATCGGAGTAGAGGCGGGAGATTGCCGTAGCCGCCTGTAGGTGCAGCCGCTCGCGCTTGGTAGCAGAGACGCCGGACAGCAGTGTCTGGCGGATCAGCTCGTGGCTGAACATGAGCTCGCCGGCGGTTTTGCCGGACGTGATGAGCCTGGCTCGCTCCGCTTCGTCGAAGGCATCGACCAGCTGATCTGGGCCAGCCTCGGCCACCTCGCCGACCAGCTCGGAGGCGAACACCCTGCCGGACACGGCGGCCGCGATCAGCACCTCGCGAGTGGACGTGGCCAGACGGCCGAGCCGTTGCCCGAGCACCAGCCGGATGCTCTCCGGCACCGACACCTCATCCAGCTGCAGATCAGCACGCATCCGGCCATGCTCGTCGAGCAGCACGCCGGACTCTACGAGGTGTAGATAGACCTCCTCCACGAAGAACGGGTTGCCCTCAGTCTCGCGGTCGATCACCCGCACCAACTGCTCAGGCGCAGGCTGCCCCGCCAGGCCCCGCAGCATCGCGCGTACGCCGTCGAAGGAAAGCCTGCGCAGGCTTACCCGTTCCACCAGGCGCCGACGCCCCATCTCGCGGATGACTCGGGCTAGCGGATGATGGAGGTCGACTTCGACATCCCGGTAGGTTCCGAGCACCAGCACTGGCATCTCGGGCAACAGGGGCGCCAGGTACTCGGTGAGCAGCAGGCTCGACTCATCGGCCCAATGCAGGTCCTCCAGCACCAGCAGCAAGGGCTGGCTCTGCGCGGCGCGGCCCACGAACTCGCTGAAGCTGTTCCACACATAGCGGCGCGCCAGCTCTGCCGGCAGCTCGACTGGGGCCGGGATGTCCGGAAAGACGCGCCGCAGCGCCGGCGCGATCCGGGCTATCTCGGGGGCCACATCGCCAAGCGCCTTCCATAGCTCCAGGGAGCTCCGCGGGCTGCTGATCACCTGTTCGATGATCTCCACGTAGGGCAAGTACGGCGGCGCACCGCTCATCTCCACGCAGTGCCCGGTGAGCTGGCGCATCCCGCGCGCCTGGGCCACGTCGCCGATCTCAGCCACCAGCCGCGACTTGCCGACGCCTGGCTCACCGGCGATCAAGGCCAGCCTGCCGTGTCCGACGAGCGTGTCGTCGAGGAGCCGGCGCAGGCTGGCCCGCTCGGCTTCTCGCTCCACGTACGGAGTCAGCGGTGCCGGTCCCCCAGTGTGGCCTACCACCCCCACGGAGGTGTCGTTCCATGCCACCTCGTAAAGCCGCCACCGCTCTGGGAAGCCACGCAGCCAGAACAGCCCCAAGTCAAGGAATGGTTGATCCACCTGCGGCTCGGCGTGCTTGCGCACCTCATCGGAAGTCAGGATCTGCCCGCCGACCGCCTCGTCCATCACCCGGGCCGCGGCGTGCACAGCCTGCCCGAACAGGTCACCGTCGTGCTCGGTGACTTGGCCGGTGTGGATGCCGATGCGGATCTCGACCGCGCGCTGCGGGTCGGCGGTGCTGTGCTCGCGCAACGCATCCTGGATGGCGGCGGCGGATCGGACCGCTGCCACGGCGGAGGGGAAGGAGATCAGGAACCCGTCGCCCAGGGACTTGCGCACCCGGCCACCGAATGCCACGACCTGATCTCTGCACGATCGCTGCCTGGTACCCGAGCATGTCGTCGGCGTCCGGGTCGCCGCGCGCCCGCCGCAGCGCGGTCGAGCCGACGACGTCGGTCATCATGATCGTGAGCTCCTTGGCTGCGCGGCTACGATCCGACAAGGCTGCCTCCCCTTTTTGCTGCTCAGCACCTGACTGCCCGTTCAGACTACGGCGGCAAGGTAAAGCTGCCTTGCACACGGTCACTGGTCCTGGCATCAAGTTGATCAAGGAATCGTTATATGCGCCGCTCTGTCTCCGGATCGGGTCCGTCGAAATACTGGTCGATGACCTGCCTGAAGATCCTCTTGATCAGGATCGGCGTGCGCGAACAGCGTCATTGAGGAGCGCAGCTTGATCGCATCGATGCCGCCGAAGATTTGCTCGGCGCTGAGTCCCTGATGTGAAGCGACGATCTTTGCGCATTCGACCAGACGCGGTCCGAGCACGGGATGTGCGAGGTAGGCCTGTGCCTCGGCGAGATCGCTGATCGCGTACGCCTGAGCCATGGCACTGCGCCCGAGCCCGGCGATCTGCGGAAAGATGAACCACATCCAATGACTGGTCTTGCGTCCCGTTGCGCAGTTCTGCGACCGCGCGCTGGTACGTGCCGCCGCTGTCTTGCGCAGTGACGAAACGCTCGAGGTCCATGCGCCGACGTTAGTGCCTGGCGCGGCACTCAGCTAGCCCTCGGCCCCGCCTGCAACGGCCGGAATGATCGAGATCTTGGTGCCCTCAGCCACCTGGGCATCCAGGCCACCGATGAAACGCACATCGTCGTCACCGACGTAGACATTGACGAAACGACGCAGCGCGCCGGCATCGTCAAGAATCCTTGCCCGGATGCCCGGGTGGTTGTTCTCCAAGGAATCCAGGACTTCGGCCAGAGTGCTGCCGTCGGCGCTCACCTCGCCCACGCCGCCGGTGTAGGTGCGCAGGATGGTGGGGATGCGGACGGTGGCACTCACGAGTTCGTATCCTTCCAAAAATCGATGAACGCCTCATAACGCGGCGGAATTGTGATCTTCGGCCCGACGCGGTTGGCAATCGCATCGAGCGTCTTCAGCCCGTCACCGGAGTTGATCACCACGGTCTCGACCGCCGGGTCGAGCACGCCGTCGGAGAGGAGCTTGGCGGTGACGCCGACCACCACGCCGCCAGCGGTCTCAGCGAAGATGCCCTCAGTACGCGCAAGACGCTGGATGTTGGCCACCAGAGTGTCGTCGTCGACATCGGCAACCACACCGCCGGTCCGCCGCACCACATCGAGCACGTAGGGCCCATCAGCCGGGTTACCGATGGCGAGCGACTTGGCGATCGTGTCTGGCTTCACCGGTGCTACGAAGTCCTGACCGGCGCGGTAGGCCTGGGCCACCGGCGAGCAGCCCGTTGCTTGGGCGCCGAAGATCACGAATGGTTTGTCCTCGACTAGCCCCAGCTTGACTAACTCGCGGAAACCTTTGTCGATCTTGGTCAGCTGGGAGCCGGAAGCCACTGGTACGACGATCTGGTCGGGAATTCGCCAGCCGAGCTGCTCGGCGATCTCATACGCCAGAGTCTTCGAGCCCTCCGCGTAGTAGGGCCTGACATTCACATTGACGAAGGCCCAGCCCTCTTCTTCAGCCGCGATCTCAATGGCGAGCTTGTTGACGTCGTCATAGGTGCCCTCGATGGCGACCAGGGTCGTGTCATAGACGGCCGAAGCCAAGATTTTTTGCCGCTCGAGATTGTCGGGTACGAGGACAACCGACTTGATGCCAGCCCGGGCAGCGGCTGCGGCTACAGCGTTGGCGAGGTTGCCGGTGGAGGGGCAGGCGAGGACCTGTAACCCCAGCTCGCGGGCCGCCGAGAGCGCGACCGCGACAACACGGTCCTTGAACGAGTGAGTCGGATTGCCTGAGTCATCCTTGACCCAGAGCTGTTTCAGACCAAGATCATCCGCGAGACTGCGGGCATCGACCAGCCGGGTGAAGCCGGGATCGGTAGAGCGAAAAGTGGCGATATCGGCTGGGACCGGCAACAGCGGGGCATATCGCCAGATGCTCCGCGGGCCCGCCTCGATCCGCTCGCGGGTGATGGTCGGAAACTCGTAGCCGACCTCGAGCGGACCGAAGCACTCGGTACAGGCATAGAAGGGGCCGAGCGCTGTGCTCGCCCCACATTCCCGACAGATCAGGTGCGCGGCGTTTCCAAAGGCGCCTGCCCGGACGCCAGGAGCGGGAGCTGGATCGGTGTCGACCACCGCGGTCATCGTCGTCCTCACTTCATCTTTCTCAGCCGGCTTTCGGCCGAGTCGGAGTTGGCACCGTTTCTGATCGGTCAGCCGGTTGCCGGGGAGTCATCGGGCCGGTCCCTCGTCCCCTCTGGATGAACACGGCTCAGCGTAGGCGCCGGGTAGGACATCACGAACCTTGGGTCCGCATCCTGGGAACACAATCCAAAATGTAGATAGAGCGACGGGGCGGGGACCGGCGACTTGGAACACTTGGCAATACCTAGCCCTCACCCCAAGGTCTTAGCGCACATGACCACAAGCATCGACGCCGCCCGGAGTGTGAAACCTGGCAGGCCCGCAACCGGATGGCAATGGCTGCGATTCGTCGGCAACTACGTCAACCTCAGCACGCTCGTCGGACTGGGCGTGGCAAAGATTGGTCGCGCGGAGATCAAGCGCGGCCCCCGCGGGCTGTACCTCGGCGAGGGCTACCGCCTCAAGCTTCCCATCGCCGGCGCATTCACGATCGGCAATGTGATCACCACTAGCACCACGTGGGACGGAATGTTGGCCAAGTACCCCTACTTGATCAAGCACGAGGAGGGCCACACCTGGCAGTACCTCTATTGCCTCGGGCTGCCCTATTACGTTCCGTACGTGATCTTCATGGGCTGGTCCGTGTTGCGCACCGGGGATCGCGCCGCACGGAACTTCTTTGAGCGCCAGGCAGGACTTGCCATAGGGGGCTATGTCGACTACCCGGTGAGACCGGTCCGGGAGGGCGTTCGGGCCCTGCTAGGGAAGCTGAAACCTACTCGATCGTGAGGTCGATACCCAGCCGCTTGGCTGAGCGATTGCGCTGCCTGGTCGCCCGCAGACGACGCAGCCGCTTGACGAGAAGCGGATCCTGAGCCAGCGCCTCCGGCTTATCGATCAAGGCGTTCAAGACCTGGTAGTAGCGCGTAGCCGACATCTGGAACTTGTCGCGGATCGCCTGCTCCTTGGCTCCAGCGAACTTCCACCACTGACGCTCGAAAGTGAGGATCTCGGCGTCCCGCGCGCTCAACTCACCAAGCGGCTCCCTACCGTCATGCTGACTCGAAGCGCCGATCATAGGGTCATCGTAGGTCGAAATCACATCGATGTCATTCGTTTCGCCGCGGGATTTGGCCCAGCTTGCTTCCAGCTGCTCTCCGTTGGCCACAAGGGAGCAAGATAGCCGCTGATGGCCGGTTCGGCTACTCGCCGCCCGACGGGGTGCCATGTTGTTGGATGGGACTGTGACGGATCTCACGAGCTGGGGCATCCTCGCCACCGGGCACATCGCATCGGTGTTCGCCCGTGATCTTGCGCTGCTGCCGACTGAGGCAAGACTGGTCGCGGTCGGCTCACGCACGCTTGAGAAGGCGATGGGGTTCGCAGCCGATCATGGCATCCCCCGCGCGTATGACTCCTACACAGAATTGGCCGGAGATCCAGATGTCGACGTCGTTTACGTCGCCTCCAGCCACCTTGATCATTTTGCCTCTGCGAAGCTGTGCCTCGAAGCTGGAAAATCTGTCCTGGTTGAGAAACCACTGACCACCAACCCTGACAACACTGCAGAGCTGATCAACCTGGCAGACGAGCGCGGGCTGTTTTTGATGGAGGCTCTCTGGACCCGGACCAACCCGCTGCTTCGCAAGGCGGCAGCGCTGGCAGCCTCTGGTGATCTTGGCGAGATCCGGCATGTTTCGGCAAATTTCGGGTTCGCGTTTCGTGGACCACTAACCCACCGGTTACTCGACCCCGCCCAGGCTGGCGGCGCGATCCTCGACGCCGGCGTCTATCCGTTGCATGCGGTCAATCTCTTCCTGGGTGAGCCGGCAGCGCTGCGTGCCTACGGCAGCCACGCAGCGACGGGCGTGGACAGCCACGCCGCTGCCGTGCTCAATTACCCGGCGACTGAGGATCGGCCGGCGGCTACCGCAACGGTGATCTGCTCTTTGGAGGCGGACCTACCCACCAGCCTCGAGGTGTACGGCAGCTTCGGCCGGATCATGATCAACGACTTCTTCATTCTTCCGAAGGAAATGCTGGTCTACCGCGGTCATCATCGTGATGCTGCGCCTGAGGTTTTCGTGACGCAGTGGCCGGGCGGCGGCTACACCTTCCAGGCCCAAGAAGTCATGCGTTGCCTGCGGGCTGGCGAGGTGGAGTCGCCGATGGTCCCCTGGCGCGATTCGCTGGCGGTTGCGCGTACGCTCGCCCTCTGGCAAGCCGCAGTCGGTGATGCCACGCCACAACAGGAGGAATCATGATCGAGCGGCTGACGGGGGTGATTCAGCCGTACGCCTGGGGTTCGCGGACGGCTATTCCGGAGTTCCTTGGTGTGGCACCCACAGGTGAGCCGCAGGCTGAGCTGTGGTTTGGCGCGCATCCACTCGCCCCCTCGATTGTGGACGGAGAGCCACTGGACAAGGTTGTCGCCCACGACCCGGTGGGCATGGTCGGCCGGGCCTCGGTCGAAGCGTTCGGCCCCCGGTTGCCCTTTCTCGTGAAGATCATCGCCGCCGCACAGCCGCTGTCCCTGCAGGCGCATCCGTCGCGCGAGCAGGCCGAGGCCGGGTTTGCACGGGAGCAGGCGGCGGGCGTTCCAAGAGAAGCGCCACACCGGACCTACCGCGACGGCTGGCCGAAGCCCGAGCTCTTGTGTGCGTTGGTCGAGACCGAGGCTCTGTGCGGCTTCCGTGAACCGCGTGAGGCGTACCAATTGTTCGAGAAGCTTGCGGTCACCGAGGCTCTGGAACTTGTCGCTCCGTTGGTCGATGCCGACATGCCCGCCGGAGAGCGCTTGCGGGTGGTGTTCTCGCGGCTACTGCGTCTCGGATCCGATGTGCGGTCGGTGATCTTGGATGTGGCTCGGGCCGCAGAAACGATGCAGGGATCCGATGGCTGGGCATCTTTCGCGCGCACTGCTCACGAGCTCAATGCGTACTACCCGGGCGACCCAGGCGTGCTGGCCGCTCTTCTGATGAACCGGATCACTCTGCAGCCGGGCGACGCATTGTTCATGCCGCCTGGAAATCTGCATGCCTACCTGAGCGGCGGTGGCGTGGAGATCATGGCCAACTCCGACAACGTCATGCGAGGCGGTCTGACACCGAAGTACATCAACATTGACGAACTGCTTGCGATCTTGGACTTCACACCTGGCCTTCGGGGTCTGATCACGCCGAGCGAGGAGTCCCGAGGGGTGTGGCGCTATCCGACGCCGGCTCCCGAATTTGCACTTTGGCGCATCGAGCCTCGCGACGAGCCGGTGGTAGCTCCTGCGACAGGCGGCGGACGTGTCCTCCTGGTGACCGACGGTGATCTCACGCTCACGTCGAGCACAACCGCGACTTGATCTGGTACGCGGTGAATCGGCCCTACTGACTGCTGGCGAGCGAGGTTGTGCTGGCCGGCCGCGGGACGGCATTCGTCGGTGGTCCGGGAGTCTTCTGACTCGGAGCTTAGGTAGGCTTTCCCGGCAATACTGGCGTTCAATCGGTAGCGCAGCTGTCTTGTAAACAGCAGGTTACGAGTTCGAGTCTCGTCGCCAGCTCCTAGTCGGTGTATTGCTCCGCTTGATTCTTGACTTTCCGGTTCCGGTTGATGCTTTACAGGGTTCCGGTTGATGGTTGACATCGGTTCCGGTTGATCCTTGACACTCCCGTATGAGGGAGATGAGTGTCGCCGAGCTGGACCCGGGGGAGAAGCGGCAACTGATCGCGAGCAGCGATCATCGCCAGCCACTTTATGAATCCGCCATCTCTGTAGGACATTTTCGGACGGCGAGCGGCGAGTGCTATCCGTCGGGGGCCGTGAGGGCTCGGCGTCCTTTGGGTCGATCGTTCTTGCTAGCACGCCCAACGAGTGGGCACTGTCCGCAATTGCTGCCCGGAGTACGTCGACGCACAGTGACTCCAGCGCGCGAGGGTGCCATGATGACGATCTCAGTCGGGATCATCCCTACGCAATGCTGAGGGACAGCGATGGTCAAGCGACGGACAGCAGTGGTGGTCCGATGATCAATAGACGGATCGACCCAGCGCTCGATAGGCGCAGACTCATCCTGTTCTTCGCCGGGCTCATCGTGTTCTACGTCGGGGTTCTCCTCATCACACGGCCCGTCCTCAATGGCGGCGAGGCCGAGCTCAACAAGTTCGTGATCGGCGTCATGCTGGCGCCGACGGTCGGTGCCGTCTTAGCGTGCGTCTTCGGTCCCGGTGTGATCCGGTTCGGCATGCCGTCATGGTGGCTGCTCGCTGCGTTCTTGCCGGCAGTTCTGGTCTTCTTGATCACCCTGGTCGCCGCGCCGGTCTCCGCTGCGGTCATGTTCCACCCCGATCAGGTAGGGGCGTTGCTGCTGATGGCTGTGCCGCAAAGCCTGTTGGGTTGCATCTTTGCGCTCGGTGAGGAGATTGGCTGGCGCGGGTTCCTTTGGCCGCTGATGCGGCGGCGTCTGAGCTTTCTCGCGAGCACCGCGATCATGTCCTTGGTCTGGTGGATCTACCACGCCGGGCTCACCTTCGCCGGTTGGTACGGATTCATCGGTGGCATCCCGGCGTTCACGGTCGGGTTGCTGGGTTTCGTGTTGTTCGTCGGCGTACTCACCGAGCGGTCGCGGTCGGTCTGGCCGAGCGTGCTGGCCCACGGCTCCTGGAACGCGGTCGTCGCGACGTACTTCTCCGCCTCCGGTGCGGTGGAGGACCGGGTTTTCACCGGGAGCCAACATCTGCTCGGTGAGTTCGGCTGGCTGGGGGCCGCAGGCATGTTGATTCTCGGCGTCGCCTTCGCCTGGTGGCATCTACGAACGCCGACCAAGGACGGTCTGTCCCCAAAGGAACCGACCGGCTACCAGTCACCGCTGATGTGGCTGTGGTTCCGCAACGCCCCAAAGCTCAAGACCCCCGCCGGGGCAGCGTGACATAGCCCTTGCTTGGGCCGCACCATCGCTGACGGCCCCGCACCCCGGGATGCATAGCGGGTTTTAGCGTGGTCGTCCGGACGTGTCAATCAGAGGAGGATGGTTGCATGTTCAGGTTGAACTCGCCCGCATTTGGCGATGGCCAGGAGATGGCTCAGAAGTATGGGAAGAAGGTGGACAACGTCTCGCCTCCCCTGGAGTGGGACGGCGCGCCGGAGGGGACGAGGTCCTTCGCGCTCGCCTGCGTCGATATCCATCCGGTCGCCAGAGGTTACGTCCATTGGTTGGTCGCCGACATCAGCCCGCAGCTCAGCTCGCTACCAGAAGGTGCAGCAGGCGGGACGAATTCCGGCTTTACCGAGATCGAGCCGTACGCCGGCCCCTTCCCGCCGTCTGGCACACATGATTACGAGTTCACCATCTACGCACTGAGGACCGACAGGCTCGGCGTCAGGCCAGCCGCCGGGTTGGGGGAGTTCAGGAATGCTGCACAACAGAACTCACTGGCCACAGCCACGCTGATCGGGAAGTTCACGAAGCTCAGCTAAGCATCAACCTCGCAGACGGCGAGACAAGCTCACGAACTCCACTTCTCACCCGTGAGCTGCTCAAAGATCTCCACATAACGGGCCCGGGTCTCGGCGACCACATCCGGGGGAACCGGTGGTCCGGGGTAGGTGCGATCCCAATCGCCCAACGACGAGGACCAATCCCTTAGATATTGCTTGTCGTACGACCACTGCGGCCGGCCCGGCTCGTACTCAGACACCTTCCAGAATCTTGATGAGTCTGGAGTCAGCACCTCATCGGCCAAGATCAACGTCCCCGAGGCATCCCGTCCGAACTCGAACTTGGTGTCCGCGATGATCACGCCGCGCTCCCGCGCAATCTCCGCACCTCGGGAATAGATCGCCAGCGTCAGCCGTCCAAGCTCATTTGCGGTCGCCTCGCCAACCACCTCGCGCACGTCATCCATGGTGATGAATTCGTCATGCCCCGCCTCGGCCTTAGTGGTCGGAGTGAAAATCGGTTCGGGCAGCTGGTCTGCCTCAACCAGTCCAGGCGGAAGCTGTACACCTGAAACAGAGCCCGTCGCGCGATAACTCTCCAAGCCGAGCCCTGTCAAATAGCCGCGGGCGATGCATTCCACAGCAACCATGTCGAGCCGGCGGCAACGAATCGCCCGGCCCTTCCATTCAGCTGGGACATCTTCGCCGATCACATGATTGGGCGCCAGATCGGCAACTTGACCGAACCACCACAACGACAACTGCGTCAAGATCGCACCTTTGTCAGGAATCGGTGTCGGCAACACCACGTCGTACACCGACACCCGATCCGAGGCGACCAAGATCAAGTCCTCGCCGTCAGCGTATACGTCGCGTACCTTGCCCTGGCGAATCAACTCCACACGCAGGGTTCTAGCACACCCGGCCACCGAACTGCGGCCCTGCTCCGCCACACAGAAAAGTGCGCGGTCCGGGATTGGTCTCCGGGAAGGAGTCCTAGCCTTGGCGCGCACTGTGGTGTTGGGCAACTTCTCAGTTGAACCCAAATTCAGGCTCGAGCGATTGACTACCTCAGGCTTTACTCCTTGTCAAACTTCGTTGCACTGCTTGCCGAACGGAGGGCATCCGCAATGTCATCGCCGGTGTCCTTGACGTCCTCGCCAGCCTGCTTGACGTCCGCCTTGGCTTCCTGCATGCGCCCTTCGGCTTCGAGATCCGGGTTGTCCGTTGCATCGCCCGTCGCTGCCTTGGCTTTGCCGGCAAGCTCCTCGGCCTTGTTCTTTGCCTTGTCAACCAAACCCATAAGAACCTCCCTGTTCTGGTGCGTCGGTCTTGCCCCGCGTACCTGGAGCGGAGCGGTTAACGCGTTCTTACCCAATCTCGGCGAAGGTCAACACTCAGGGCGCCGGTAGTGACATTTCCGAACTGATCACGGTTACGGGGACTTGTTGGATGGTGTTGTTGGCGAAACCACCACGGCTCCACCGTTGCCCAAGCGGCTGAGTCCGACCGCTGGCATCTGTTGCGCGGCAGCACAGCACATAGCTCCCCAGCTCAGATTGCCAGGTCCATGTCCAGTGTGCCCAGCCGTGGGCCGCCTGCGCTGGTTCAAGATCAGCAGGTTCCCAGGTGTCCCCATCATCGATACTGACCTCGACCATGCTGACCGGCGCCCACCCTGACCAGGCCCGACCCTCGATCCTCACCGGACCAGATCTGACAACGCGCCTGCGTGACATGAAGTCCGGAAATCCGGGCGGCACCAGCAGTGCTCGCGGTTCCATCCGAGTCAGTGGCACACCTGGTTCGTCAGGAGTGTCGCGCAATCGGTACGCCCGCATCTGGAACCCGTCGAACGGCTTGGCAACGACAGTGATCCTGCGCAGCCACTTCACATGCGCCATGCCGTACCAGCCAGGGACGACCAGCCGCAGCGGCGCCCCGTGCTGCGGCAGCAGCGGCCCTTCGTTCATCTGGTACGCCAGCAGGACGTCATCGCGCATCGCTTCGGCAACGGGGAGCGCCCGTTGGTAGTCCTGCTCGAAGCCTCGCTCGATGCCATGGTCTGCGCCGGTGAAGACCACATCGATGGCCCCTTCGGCAATTCCTGCCTCCTGCAGCAAGCTCGACAGTGGTGTTCCGCTCCAGCGGGCGGTGCCGACCGCCTCGCTCAGCCACGGCTGACTTACCGGACGCGGCAGCAGCTGGGCCCGGCCATTTCCTGCGCATTCGAGCGTTACCACCGCTGAGACCTGGGGCCGGCTGCGAATTGTGTCAAGATCCAGCGACATCGGCGTCCCGACAAGACCGTCGACGACTAGCTGGAACGTGCTCGGATCAATGTGGGGGATGTCGTAGTGGGTCAGCAGATAGTGCAATCCGGGTGGGGTGATGTCCCAGCGCAAGGACTCCAACGGCATACCGTGATTGCGGGCGGCCAGCTGCAGCTCGTCCGACGAAATGCCCTCCTCGGGACCTGCAACTCGGGCAGGCGAACTAATCCCCTCGAGATCAATAGTCACCGTGGATCCTTTCGGCTTTCTCACTGTAACCCTGCAGCTCCAGTCGGCCGCGTTGGCTAAGTCCCGCGCAGCAGCACTCGACCCTCGCGTCAGAAGGGGCCGTCATCATGATCATGCGCGCCGATATAAGCGTACGGAGCCGGATAGAAGTCGTCTCCTGGTGATGATCCGTACGACCGTTGTCGAGCAAGATCGCCACATCGAAATGCTCCGGCCACAAGATCGGTTGTTGTACCGGATCGAGCAGCCGCAGTACGACACGCTGAGCGCGTACCGTCAAGGATGAGCTGCGCCGCCGCCGGATCAAGATCAACAACGTCATCCGGCTACGCACCACTAACGTCGCAAACCGATCGCCGGCCTAAGCCGCTGCGGCAGCCTCCAGGTCGGCGATAACGATCTTCTTCATCTGGAACAGTGCCTGTGTCACGCGCTGTGCGCGTTCGGGATCGCCATCCGACAGCAGCTCCTCAAGCTGCGTGGGCACGATCTGCCACGAGATGCCGTACTTGTCCTTCAACCAGCCGCACATGGATTCCTCGCCGCCGCCCTCGGTAAGCGTTGTCCAGTAACGATCCACCTCCGCCTGATCCTCACACGCCACCATGAAGGAGATGGACTCGTTGAATGTGAAGTTGGGTCCGCCGTTGAGTGCTACGAACTTGCTTCCGTTCAACGCGAAGTCGACGGTCATCGTCTGACCCGCCCGCTCTCCGTCAGGGTATGGCGTCACCTTGCCCACACTCGAGTTCGGAAATATCCCGGCATAGAAGCTCGCCGCCTCTTCGCCCTTGGTGTCGAACCACAGACATGTGGTGAACGCGTCCATCACATCACTCCTTGTCGCTTGATCGTTCATGCGATGACAAGCATGGCCTCTCCTTGGATGGACTCGACCCGTGGGTCAAAGTCATCGCAGATGCTGGCAGCCCTGTCGGGGATTACGTTGAGGGAATGAAGATCACCTTCGTACAGGGCGACATCACCGAACAAGACGTCGATGCGATTGTCAACGCAGCCAACCACTCGCTGCTGGGCGGCGGTGGGGTTGACGGGGCCATTCACCGCCGGGGCGGTCCGGAGATTCTCGCTGAGTGCCAGAAGCTCCGGGAGGAGCGATACCCCGACGGATTGCCGACCGGCCAGGCTGTCGCGACGACGGCTGGTCGACTCAAGGCAGGGTGGGTCATTCACACTGCGGGACCGACGTACGCCGAGTCCAAGGACAAGTCGCAGCTGCTCGCTGACTGCTTTCGCAATTCGCTGAGGATCGCTGACGAGCTCGGTGCCGCCACAGTCGCATTCCCCGCCATCTCAACCGGCGTGTATCGCTGGCCGGTAGACGATGCAGCTCGCATAGCCCTGAACACGGTGCGGCAGCAGCGACACGCGCGTGGCTGAGGTGAGGTTCGTGCTCTTCGACCAGCGCGCGTACGACGCATTCACCGCGCAGGCATCAAGCACTGAGGGGTAGCCCCGGGAAGCGCCCTATTGCCTGCATCGGACGTCGGTAGGACCCTTGACTTGTGCGTACTCTGCTCAACATCATCTGGTTCGTCTTCAGTGGCTTCTGGCTTTGGCTGGCCTACATGCTCGCAGGGATCATCTGCTGCGTGTTGATCATCACCATTCCGTGGGGCATTGCGTCGTTCCGGATGGCAAGCTATGCCGCCTGGCCGTTCGGCCGGGAGCTGGTCGACAAGCCAAATGCAGGGATCTTCTCGTTCCTCGGCAATGTCATCTGGGTGATCGTCGCGGGCTGGTGGCTTGCGCTGACTCACATTGCGACCGGAATCTTGCTCTGCATCACGATCATCGGAATCCCCCTCGGGATCGCCAATTTCAAGCTGATCCCGGTTTCCCTGATGCCCCTAGGCAAGCAGATCGTCCGGAAGCCCGCACGTTCGGTGCAGGTGCCAGTAGAGCCTCCAGCTACCGGCGCGCCTTCTCAAATGCCGTAATCGCCTGATCAAGATCCTCGCGGGAGTGTGCGGCAGACATCTGGGTCCTGATTCTCGCCTTCCCACGCGGTACGACTGGGTAGGAGAACGCGCGAACGTAGATTCCCTCGGTCAGTAACCGGTCCGCCATCGCGGCCGCCTCGACCGCATCGCCGATCATGATCGGCACGATCGGATGATCAGATTCGGGAATCTCGAACTGACGTGCGACCATCTCGGCGCGGAAGTACGCCGTGTTCTCGCGCAGCCGCTGCAACAACTCGCCTGATGTCTCGAGCAGATCCAACGTGGCAATGCCGGCAGCTGCAATAGAAGGTGCCAGGGAGTTGGAGAAGAGATACGGCCGGGACCGTTGCCGCAGCATCTCGACGATCTCCGCGTGGGCAGCGGTATACCCTCCGCTGGCGCCCCCCATGGCCTTTCCCAGCGTTCCGGTCACGATGTCAACCCGATCTTGGACACCGAACAATTCTGGGGTTCCAGCTCCGGTAGGGCCGACGAACCCGACGGCGTGAGAGTCGTCCACCATGACTAGCGCGCGATAACGCTCGGCCAGCTCGACGATGGCGTCGAGGGGGGCGACGTAGCCGTCCATGGAGAACACTCCATCGGTTGCGATCAGCCGATGTCGTGCACCTTGCGACTCGCGCAGTTTTGCTTCCAGGTCGGCCATGTCCCTGTTGGCGTAGCGCATCCTGGCTGCCTTGCACAGACGTACGCCGTCGATGATGCTGGCATGATTCAGCTCGTCGGAGATGACGGCGTCGTCAGGACCGAGCAGCGTCTCGAAAAGTCCGCCGTTCGCGTCGAAGCAGGAGCCGTACAAAATTGCATCATCAGTCCCGAGAAAATGCGCGATGCGGTGCTCGAGCTCCTTGTGAATCTCGGCGGTTCCGCAGATGAAACGTACCGAAGCCATGCCGAACCCCCAACGAT
The DNA here is from genome assembly GCA_963734005.1 of uncultured Actinomycetota bacterium. GTDB lineage: Bacteria > Actinomycetota > Actinomycetes > Propionibacteriales > Propionibacteriaceae > Microlunatus. The sequence goes on along the minus strand of CAVTFS010000009.1, from coordinate 115,489 downwards.
GAAGAGCTTGTTGGGCTGCGGTGATCATCGCTGGGTGATCAGCGAGACCGAGGTAGTTATTGGAGCAGAAATTGATCAATGACTGGTCGCCGACTCCGATCCGGGCCGCCTGTGGAGTGCCGATCACTGCCTCGGCCTTGTAGAGACCTTCCTCCTTGATCGTCGCCAAATCATCAGCGAGCTGATCTCTAAGCGTTGCGTACATGATTGCTCCTATCCCTCCCAGCCCATGATCACCTTTCCACCGTGACCCGAACGCGCCACCGCGAAGGCTTTCTCGTAATCGGTGTAGTGGAATCGATCTGTGATCACTCCGGAGATATCGAGGCCGCTCTCCAGTAGCACCGACATTTCGTACCAGGTCTCATACATCTCGCGGCCATAGATGCCCTTGATGGTCAGCATCTTGAGAACCACCGCAGCAAAATCAACACTGATCTCCGACGACGGTAGGCCGAGCATCGCGATTCTGCCGCCATGGGTCATCTGCGTGATCATGTCCCGCAGTGCCGCTGAACTGCCGGACATTTCGAGCCCGACATCGAACCCCTCGCGCATGCCCAGCTCCCGCTGAGCGTCCCCAACGTTCTCGCGGTCGATGTTGACTGCCCGCGTCACGCCCAGCTTGCTTGCCAGGGCCAGCCGCTCGTCGCTGCGGTCAGTGATCACTACATGCCGTGCACCCGCGTGCTTGGTCACCATCGCCGCCATGATGCCGATAGGTCCCGCTCCAGTGACCAATACGTCCTCGCCAAGCATCGGAAAGGCGAGTGCGGTATGCACCGCATTACCGAACGGGTCGAAGATCGCTGCGACACCTGGATCGATCGGGTCGCGGTGCACCCAGGCATTCCCAGAGGGCAGCGCGACGTATTCGGCGAAGGCACCGTCGAGGTGTACGCCGATGGCTCGGGTGTGAATGCAGAGATGGCGCCGGCCGGCGCGACAGTTGCGACACCTGCCGCAGACAAGGTGCGTCTCGCCGCTGACGAGATCGCCTACCGCAACGTCGGTGACGCTGGAGCCGATCTGAACCACCTCGCCAGAGAATTCATGACCCACCGTCACAGGTGGCCGCAGCGTCTTCTGCGCCCATTCGTCCCAAGAGTCAATGTGCAAATCGGTGCCGCAAATGCCCGTCGCCTTCACCTTGACCAGCACATCGCTTCCCCCGACCGCTGGCACCGGAACCTCGACCAACTCCAGCCCTGGTCCAGGTTGTGTTTTCACGAGGGCTTTCACTTGCCGCTTCCCACAGCGCCACACTGCCACATTGCTTCATAACGGAGGTGGGCTGGAGGAGTCACAACGCCCGTGCGCGAGCGCGTAAAAGCCCGTTGCTCGAGCGTCGGAGGGGCGCCGCGACGATTGCAGGAGCGATGAGCGAAATACGCTTTTCGTCTCGCGAAGAGTGACGAACGAGTCGGCTTCCTGCGCCCCGTGCGCGAGCGCGTAAAAGGCCCGTTGCGCGAGCGTCGGAGGGGCGCCGCCGACGAGTGCAGGAGCGATGAGCGAAACACGCTTTTCGTCTCGCGAAGAGTAACGAACGAGTCGGCTTCCTGCGCCCCGTGCGCGAGCGCAACCCCAAACAAATGGGTGAAGCTCCGGTCAAGTATGAGTTGACCGGAGCTTCGTAGCCACGTTGCGAACCGAAGCTCGCGGTGTGGCGTAGATCAGTTATATGCCTCCAGCGACCCCTTGGCAAGAGGCTGCGCTGCCTTTTTTTCGTCACCGGCGTGTCACGTGGAATTAACGGCGTGTCGAGATAATTGATACGTAAGTGAGGGCCCGGGGGCGTGTCGATGCAGGGTTCAACAAGAACAAGGCAGGAGACTGAGAGTGCCCTTCCCGGGCCCTGCCGGGTATGAGCCGGCAGGGCTCATTCGTTCCGGTAGCGAGTGAGGCAAACTGGAACGGTGCCGGTCAGTGTTTTCGATTTGTTCAGTATCGGCATTGGTCCGTCAAGTTCCCATACAGTTGGGCCGATGCGTGCCGCGGGCCGTTTCGTAGCTTCATTGGACCGCGACGATCTTCTTGCCCGCACAACACGGGTTCGCGCGGAACTCTTCGGCTCGCTGGGCGCAACAGGCCACGGACACGGCAGTTACAACGCCGTGATGTGGGGCTTGGAGGGCGAGGATCCAGAAACGGTCGACACCAGCAGCGGGCCGCTGCGAGCCGACGAGATCAGACGAACCGGTCAGCTGCGGCTCAATGGCACACATCCTGTTGCGTTCGACCCCGAGAATGATCTGATCCTGTACCGGCGCCGTTCGCTGCCTTTCCACCCCAACGGCATGACTTTCACCGCGTATTGCGACGGCAAGGTGCTGTCTGAGCGGACCTACTACTCCATCGGCGGCGGGTTTGTCTTGGATGATGACGACTCCGGACACCCTCAGCTACTGCCGGATCCGACGCCGGTGCCGTATCCATTCCGTACCGGCACCGAGCTGCTGGACTTATTGCAACCAGGAAAACTTGAGCATCAGCCAAGTGATGCTTGCCAATGAGTGTGTACGACGGCCCGAGGCGGAGGTTCGCGCTGGCCTACTCAAGATCTGGTCGGTCATGGCTGAGTGCATCCAGCGCGGTTGCTCCACACCTGGAGTGCTTCCCGGCGGCCTCAAGGTACGGCGCCGCTCGGCCGAGATATACCAGCGACTCACCCAGAGTGCGGGGCGCGATGAAGTCGATCCTCTCGCCGCCATGGATTGGGTGACGTTGTGGGCGCTAGCGGTCAACGAAGAGAACGCCTCCGGTGGCCGGGTGGTCACAGCGCCCACGAACGGAGCTGCCGGCATCATCCCAGCTGTCCTGCACTACGCGGTCAGGTTCGTGCCCGGCACCGACGACGACACCATCGTCAACTTCTTGCTCGTTGCCGGGGCTCTCGGCGCGATCTACCAGCAGACAGCGTCGATCTCGGGCGCGGAAGTCGGCTGCCAGGGGGAGGTCGGGACAGCATGCTCGATGGCCGCGGGTGCGCTGGCTGAGATTCTCGGCGGTACGCCAGAGCAGGCGGAGAACGCGGCCGAGATCGGCATGGAGCACAATCTGGGCATGACCTGCGATCCGGTGGGCGGGTCTGGTGCAGATTCCTTGCATCGAGAGAAATGCCGTCGGGTCGGTGCAGGCGATCAGCTCGGCACGGCTCGCACTCCATGGCGACGGCACCCACACGGTCAGCCTCGACAAGGTGATCAAGACGATGATGCAGACCGGTGCGGACATGAAGGTCAAGTACAAGGAGACTGCACGCGGCGGCCTAGCCGTCAACATCGTGGAGTGCTGACGCGCGCTACCGACCTCGGAGCGAAGGTTTCCCTGTGAAAGCAACCGCGTATGTCAGCGCTTGCTTTCGCCGTCCGACTCTTCAGCCTGGGCGGACGCAACGGCGGCGTCGACGACCTCGTCGAGATGGCCACCGCCGCTTCGTCTTCGCTGGGCCGACCGGCTCCCTCCTGCCTCGTCCGCCGCCACTTCCTCGCTGTCCTCGATGCGTTCGAGGTGCTCGGCGATCTCGACAATCTGCTCACTGGTGAGATCAGCGTCGGCGAGACGCGCGTGCACAGCGAACTCATACAGCAGGAACAGGCTGACGTCATCGTCGTTGCGCTCACGACCTACCTTGAATGGCTTGTTGATCACATTGAGCAGGCGCAGCAGGTACACGAAGAAGAACGTGAGGAACCCCACCGTCACCAGGGTCTCCGCAGGACCTTCAATTGTGGTGAACAGCAGTAGAAGCAAGATCAGGATCACGAAACTGACGATCATGGCGTACGCCGAGGGGAGGAACTCCTCACGTTGGATGTGATAGATCCGCAAGGCGGCCTTGCGAAGCCCGGCCTGTTCCTGCCGTAGGCGCACGACGTAGTTGGCCGGGACGTCGGACTCCTCCAACTCGATGAAGGAATCCGACAGGTCCTCGATGGCAGCCTGGCAATCACGAGTGTTGCCGGCGTCGATATCGCGACGCAAGCCATCAACTACCTCGACAAGCCGTGCCCGGAGGCGGTGCATGTCGGGCTTGCCCCACACGCGATTCATCGACTCCGTCTCACGAAGGATCGCGTAAAGGCCTGCCGCGAGATCTGTGGGGGCGCGCTCAGCATCCTTGTAGTCCGACAGCGTGCCGGCGATCACAAGACCCATCACGAAGATGCCGCCGCCGATGATGCTCGAGACCAGGGCGGTCGGCGACAATCCTGGGAATCCGAGGGCGAATATCACTGCCCGCAGACCGACGATGATCGCGACGATGACCAGTGTTTCGAGAGCCAGCCGGAAGTTTCTGATTGAGCCTCGCATGGCCGTCCCTTTCCGAGGTGCCACCACGACCTTGCCCACCCGGATTTTAGGCCGTACGCCGTTGCAGCCACAAGGTGAACCACCGGTCGTTAGCTGATCTTGATGTGCAGCGGCGGGCGGCGCGGATACGCCGCAGGCGCAGCCACTGCCTATGACGGCGCTGCTGCGCTAGTGTTCTCACCAGCACGGGGTCCCTGTCCCCTAGCTGTGAATTTCCACTACGGATCGTCGGGCACGTACCTGCCCGTGGAAAGGAAGTTGTGGCGTGGCCACTGTTTCGTTCAAGGACGCGACACGCGTCTACCCGGGTGCAGACCACCCCTCCGTCGACAAACTCAATCTGGACATTGACGACGGCGAATTCATGGTCCTGGTCGGACCATCCGGTTGCGGCAAGTCCACCTCGCTCCGGATGCTCGCCGGCCTGGAGGAGATCAACGCCGGAGCCATTTGGATCGGTGAACGCGATGTCACCGACCTCCCGCCCAAGGACCGCGACATCGCCATGGTCTTTCAGAACTATGCCCTGTATCCACATATGACCGTGGGCGACAACATGGGCTTTGCACTCAAGATGGCTGGCGTTCCGAAGACGGAGCGTCAGCAGCGTGTTCAAGAGGCCGCCCACCTGCTCGGCTTGGAGGACTTCCTCAACCGCAAGCCGAAGGCACTCTCCGGCGGCCAGCGGCAGCGCGTCGCTATGGGTCGTGCCATCGTCCGCTCACCGCAGGTCTTCTTGATGGACGAGCCGCTGTCGAACCTGGACGCAAAGCTTCGTGTCTCCACCCGCACCCAGATCGCGGCCCTGCAAACTCGGCTCGGCGTCACGACCGTCTATGTGACCCACGACCAGGTCGAGGCGATGACGATGGGTGACCGCGTGGCGGTGATGAAGGATGGCCTCTTGCAGCAATGCGACACCCCGCTGACCTTGTATGACGCGCCACGCAACCTCTTCGTGGCCGGCTTCATCGGCTCGCCTGCCATGAACCTGATTGAGGGCGAAGTGCAATCGGACGGCGTGCACCTGGGTGACTACACCGTTCCGGTGCCTCGCGAGACCCTCGCTAAGGCATCCGACGAGAAAAATCTCGTGCTAGGAATCCGTCCAGAGAACTTCCGACTCTCCGACAACCCGGAGAGTCGCGAGGGCATCCCGATCGATATTGGCGTGGTGGAGGAGCTGGGGGCCGATGCGTTCATATACGGCACCTTGTCTGGCATCGCCGAGGACGAGTTGATCAGCGCTCAACAGATAGTCGCCCGGATCCATGGCGCTAGCACCGCCCCACCGCGGCGAGAGCGTCCGGCTGCTGATCGATCCCACGCACGTGCACGTCTTCTCGAAGAAGACTGGTGCCCGCATATCTCCTGAACGACAAGCGTCTCCACCGAACCACCCCACCCACCCCACCCCCACCATTCACCGCGGGGGGTTCTAGCAAATATGATCAGAACAGCCGGCCTCCCGCAAATCGCGCGGGAGGCCGATTGTTTGATGCCAAGATTGGACTCATGCCCAGGTTCCTCGCGGCACAGCCTGACACCAGGTTGATCACTCTTCCGTGGGACACGCCGCTGGCCGACTGGCCCGAGGAGAACCTGGTCGCCCTCCCCCGCGGCATCTCGCGGCACGTCGTACGTTTCGTCCGCGTGGGCAACGAGGTGTACGCGTTCAAGGAGGTGATGGAGCACCTCGCACTCCATGAGTACGAGCTGCTGCGTGACCTCACTCGGCTGGACACTCCCTCGGTTGAGGCGGTCGGGGTGGTCACGGCGCGTGTCGACAGAGACGGCGAGCCGCTTGACCCGATCCTGATCACGCGGCATCTGCAGTTCGCACTGCCGTATCGGTCCTTGTTCAACCGTGGCGTACGGCAGGACACAGTCAACCGGTTGGTCGACGCCATGGTGGTGTTGTTGGCGCGTCTGCATCTGATCGGGTTCATGTGGGGTGACGTCTCGCTGTCCAACACGTTGTTCCGGCGCGACGCCGGAGCGTTCGCGGCCTATCTGGTGGACGCGGAGACCAGCGAGCTACACGACACGCTGACCCGGGGTCAGCGTGAACATGACCTGACCATCGCACGCACCAATCTGTACGGGGAGTTCAGCGACCTGGAGGCTGGCGGTCTCTTGGACGAGGCGCTGGATCCGCTCGTGTTGGTCGAGACCATCGAGAGCCGATATCGGGAGCTGTGGGACGAGCTGACGGGCGTTGAGGAGTTCGACACCGGCGAGATGCATCGCATCGAGAGCCGGGTCCGCCGGCTCAACGCTCTCGGCTTCGACGTCGCCGAGCTTGACATCACCACCGACTTCGCCGGCTCCACGATCCGAATCCAGCCCAAGGTCGTCGATGCCGGACATCACTCGCGACGGCTGATTCGGCTTACCGGGATGGATACCGAGGAGAACCAGGCTCGGCGGCTGCTGAATGATCTCGACTACTACCGTGCGCGCACTGATCAGCAGGGTGCCGACGAGGCGATCGTGGCGCACGAGTGGTTAACCGAGCAGTTCGAGCCGATCGTGCAGTCGGTGCCGCTGGAGTTACGGTCCAAACTGGAGCCGGCCGAGCTCTACCACGAGGTCTTGGAGCATCGCTGGTTCCAAAGTGAATCGGCCGGCTCTGAGATCTCCATGGAGGAAGCGGCACAGTCGTACCTGAATACGGTGCTGCAGGGGTTGCCGGATGAGGCGATCGCCGTCTCGGCGATGGAGTCGATGGGACCGCTGGCCAATCCTTTTGATCCATCACAAGGATTCGTCGACGAAGAGCCGGAGAAGCCCTACGACCCCTGGGAAGACGAGGCGTCCGTGTCCGAGAGGGGAGGAGAGGAGCCGGCCGCGGCGTATCTGGATATTGCCGCTCTGCGCGCCAAGGCCAAGAAGTAAGAAGACGCCCTTCGACAAGCTCAGGGACATCAGCTCATGATCACTGCGGCGGCATCCGCAAGGCGCCGTCGAGGCGGATGACCTCGCCGTTGAGCAGCGGATTCTTGATGATCGAGGAGACGAGCATGGCGTACTCCTCGGGTCGGCCAAGCCGCGGTGGATGCGGCACCAAGGCCTCCAAGATCGACTTCGTCTCCCCTGGAAGACCGGCCATCATCGGGGTCTCCATGACACCTGGCGCGATGGTCATGACGCGGATCGCCTTGTCTGCAAGGTCTCTTGCCGCGCTCAATGTCAAACTGACGATGCCGCCCTTGCTCGCCGCGTACGCTGCCTGGCCTATCTGACCATCGAAAGCGGCGACACTGGCGGTCATGATCGCTACACCGCGATCGCCGTCGAGCGGCTCATTTTCGATCATGGCTGCGGCTGCCAGTCGCAGCACATTGAAGGTGCCTACCAGGTTGATGTCGATCACTGTCCGAAAAGTCTCCAACGGCAGTACTCCACGCTTGCCGATCACTCGTCCGGGCGTCGCTACCCCCGCGCAGTTGACCGCGACTCGGAGAGTGCCGAGCTGAGCAGCCGCCGCGACGGCCGCCTGCACTTGATCTTCATCGCGCACGTCTGCCGCAGCGAACCCCACGCGCTCCCCCAGCTCGGCGGCCAGTTCGGGCCCTTGCGAGCTTGGCAGGTCAACGATGAGCGCCGACGATCCTTCTGCAACCACTGCCCGTACGGTGGCCGCCCCGAGCCCCGACGCCCCCCCGGTCACCAGAACGACATCGCTCTCGCCCAGCCTCATTCCCCGCTCCCCTCGTCCGCCTCCAGTCGGGAGGTTACTTGAGCAACTGGCGACTGATGACGAGCCGCTGAATCTGGTTTGTGCCCTCGAAGATCTGGGTCACCTTGGCCTCCCGCATATAGCGTTCGGCCGGATAGTCACGTGTATAGCCGTAGCCACCGAGCACCTGGACTGCGTCAGTTGTCACCTTCATGGCCACATCCGATGCGATCAACTTCGCGACGGCAGCGTCGCGGCTGAAGGGTCGGCCAGCGTCCCGCTTGCGGGCCGCCATCAGGTATGTGGCACGGGCGGAGTCAACAGACGCCGCCATCTCCGCGAGCAAGAACCGTAACCCCTGAAACTCCGCGATTGCGTGCCCAAACTGCTCTCGCTGCTTCGCGTAATCCGCCGCAAGATCAAGGGCGGCCTGAGCGAGTCCGGTAGCACAGGCAGCAATTCCGAGCCGCCCAGAATCCAACGCGGACAGGGCAATCCGGGCACCCTGGCCTTCGTCCCCGATGCGCCGACTGTCATCAATGGGGACAGCGTCGAAGTACAGCGCGGTGGTCGGCGAAGCGTTCAGTCCCATCTTGTGTTCGGGACTGCCGAAGGTCAGGCCAGCCGCGTTCCCAGGCACATGGAAACAACTCACACCTCCGCGCGGATCGTCGCCAGTGCGCGCGAAGGTCGTGTAAAAGTCGGCATACGAACCGTGGGTCGTCCAGGCCTTCGCACCGTTGAGCTCATAGCCATGATCAGCATGCTTGGCGCGGGTGGTCATCGCAGAAATGTCCGACCCGGCCTGCGCCTCCGATAACGCGTACGCGCCCAGCATCCGACCGCCGATCATCTCCGGCAGGAAGCTCGCCTGCTGATCTGGCGTCCCGAATGCGGCCATGGCGTACGACGCCATCACGTGCACCGAGACCCCGACGCCGACTGTCATCCATGCCGATGCCACCTCTTCGAGGGCTTGCAGGTAAACCTCGTACGGCTGCGCGGCGCCGCCATACTCCTCCGGGTACGGCAGGCCTAGCAGGCCAACTTCACCCAACAGCGCAAAGGCATCGCGAGGAAACCGACCCGCAGCTTCATCGGCGGACGCGCGTGGCGCCAGTTCGGCCTGTGCGATCTCGCGCACCAGGGCGACCAGCTCCGTTGCCTCTTCGGTTGGGAATAGGCGATCGACGGCCATCCCACTCCTCGTCTTACTATTGTCATCACTGCAAACCGGTACTAGAGATAGTACGCTAGTACCACTATGGTAGCCACTTTGCTGGAACCCAGATTGACCAGCCGCCAGACGCACTTGCGTGATGCGCTGGTCGATCTCGTTCTTGAGCAGGGATTCAGTCACCTGACGATGGACCAGTTCGCGGCCCAGCTGAACTGTTCGAAACGCACGCTTTACGCGCTTGCCTCGAGCAAGGAACAGCTCGCGGTCCTGGCCGTTCGGCACTTCTTCAAGCGGGCCACCGAACAGGTGGAGGCGGCGATTGCCCGCACCCGGGCGCCGGCCAAGCGTGTCACTCGCTATCTCGAGGCCGTTGCCGAGGCGTTGCGCCCGGCCAGCCGCGCCTTCCGAGACGACATCGCGAACTTCCGCCCAGCCACGGAGATCTACGAACAGAACACCCTGAGTGCGGCCCGGCGAGTGCGCGAGCTCATCGACGAAGGCACCCGAGTCGGCGCGTTCCGGCGGGTCCCGGCGGCCTTCGTCGGTGAAGTGGTCACGGCGACAATGCGCCGCATTACGAGCGGCGAGATCGCCGCGGTCACCGGCCTCAGTGACGCTGATGCCTACTCGGAGCTGGCTCAGCTTGTGGTCGCCGCCATCCGCCGGTGACACGCCGCTCCCTGAACCAACAGAACCGAATATCCTGCCCAAATGGATGACGACTTGCACGCGCTCGGTGAAGACCTCATCACGACCGCCGCACGCGTGGTGCGCTGGGTTCCCAAAGAGAATGGCTTCGGCATCAGTTTCGCGGCGGCCCGGCTGCTGGCTCGTCTGGAGGACAACGGGCCGACGCGGATCAGCGAGCTCGCGTTGGCCGAGAACTGCTCCCAACCCACCATCACCAACCATGTCAAGCGTTTGGAGGCGGCACACTTGGTAGACCGTGACCGCCGATCCGCGTGACGCCCGGGCGTGGATGATCAAGCTGACCAAGAAAGGCAACCAGCAGTTGTCCTTGATGCGCGACTCGATCGGCACCAGCCTCGAGCCCTATCTGGCCACGATGTCCCGACGCGACCTGAAGGCGCTGCGCGAGGGCGTGGAGGCGATGCACCGCCTGATGGCCGTGGAGATGGAGACGCGAAAGTCGTGACCCGACAAACCGAATCGGATGCAACGTCAGGCGCGTTCCGGCTCTACGACACCGCCACGCGCTCCGTACGTGCCTTCGAGCCGGCTGTGCCCGGCCAGGTGTCGATCTACCACTGCGGACTCACGGTGCAGTCTGGTCCGCATTTGGGGCATATCCGTAAGGAAGTTGGTCTTCGACGTCCTCCGACGCTGGCTGGAATGGTCCGGCCACGAGGTCACCGTGATCGCGAACATCACCGACATCGACGACAAGATCTTGATCAAGTCAGCTGAGGCCGGCGTGCCGTGGTTTGCGCACGCCTACCGCTTCGAGCGGGAGCTGCACGACGCGTACGCCGCGCTGGGCTGCCTGCCACCCACCTACGAGCCGCGGGCCACTGGGCACATTCCCGAAATGATCGAAATGATCAAGGTGCTCATCGAACGCGGCCACGCCTATCCGGCACCGGACTCGTCTGGCGATGTCTACTTCGACGTCAAGTCCTGGCCGGCGTACGGCTCGCTGTCCCACCAGAACATCGACGACATGGAACCGGCCGCCGACTCCGATCCGCGCGGAAAGAAGGATCCACGAGACTTTGCACTCTGGAAGGCACACAAGGAGACCGAGCCGGAGACGGCCAGCTGGATGACCCCGTGGGGACGCGGCCGGCCGGGATGGCATCTGGAGTGCTCCGCCATGGCCAGCAAGTACCTAGGCGACGAGTTCGATATCCATGGCGGCGGTCTTGATCTTCGCTTCCCCCACCACGAGAACGAGCTGGCTCAGTCCAAAGCCGCAGGACAGCGATTCGCACGGTATTGGATGCACAACGCGCTGGTGACCACTGCCGGGGAGAAGATGAGCAAGTCGCTGGACAACAGCGCACTTGTCTCAGAGGTGATCAAGAGATTCCCGGCGCGCGCGGTCCGGCTGTACCTGATTCAGCCGCACTACCGCTCGCCGATCGAGTACTCCGATGCTGCGATTGCGGAGTCGGTCGCCGCACTTGCCCGAATCGACAACTTCGTCGAGCGCGCCACCGAGCAGGTGGGCACCCGGCCACCCGAGGTGCCTGAGGAGTTCATCACGGCGATGAATGATGATCTTGGCACGCCGGCAGCCGTGGCCGCGCTGCACAACGCAGTCAAGGAAGGCAACCAGGCCCTCGAGGCGGGTGATCGTGATCAGATTGCGTGCCGTCTCAGCGAGGTTAACGGCATGCTCATGATCTTGGGCCTGAACGCTGATAGCGAGGTCTGGCAAACCGACAACCACCGGTTGACTGCCGTGGTCGAGGGCTTGGTCAACGAGCTGCTGAAGCAGCGCGCTGCGGCCCGCGATCGTAAGGACTTCGCAACAGCTGACGCCATCCGGAGCTCGTTGACAGCCCTGGGTGTCGAGGTTTCCGACACTCCCTCCGGAACCCGCTGGTCCCTCCACGCCGACTTGTCAGCGCGGGCGGTTGCCCACGCAACCATTGGCGCTGACAACTCGGTCAAGGGGTAGGCGGCGAGATGCCCGGCAACAGCCAGCGCAAAGGCGCAGTGCGGCGTAAAGGCAGAGGCAATACCGCTGGCTCAGGTGGTCGGGTGCGGCGCGGGCTGGAGGGGAAGGGTCCAACGCCCAAAGCCGAAGATCGGCCCTATCACGCTGCCTACCGTGCCAAGAAGGCGGCAGCCCATCGCAGGCCCTCCGGCTCATCGGCTCCAAAGACCGGCCGTCCAGGGTCAGGCCCGGAATGGGTGGTCGGGCGCAATGCCGTGCTGGAGGCGATGGAGGTGGAGATCCCCATCCGCGCTGCATATGTAGCAGAGGGCGCTGAACGCGACGACAGGCTCCGCGACATCTTCAAGATCGCGGCAGACCGAGGTACCGCGCTGCTCGAGGTCACCCGACCCGAGCTCGACCGGCTGACCGGCGGAGCCGTGCACCAGGGCATCGCCCTGCAACTGCCGACCTTCGAGTACGCCCATCCTGACGACCTGCTGGCGGCTGCGCTCGATTCCGATCGTGAGGCGCTCATTGTCGCCCTCGACTCGATCACCGACCCACGCAATCTCGGCGCAATTGTCCGCTCTGCTGCGGCATTCGGCGCGCACGGCGTGCTCATCCCAGAACGGCGCTCGGCCGGCATGACAGCTGCCGCCTGGAAGACCTCGGCCGGAGCGGCGGCGCGCATACCCATCGCACGCGCCACCAACCTCAACCGCAGCTTGCGCACGTACGCCGACGCAGGGCTGAGCCTGATCGGCCTGGACGGTCACGCCGCCACGAGCATCTCCGAAGTGCACTGGCGTATCAGGACCCGTCGTGCTCGTCGTCGGCAGCGAAGGAGCCGGCCTGTCCCGACTGGTCCGCGAGGCATGTGACTCTCTCGCCTCAATCCCCATCAGCGAGAGCATCGAATCTCTCAACGCTGGAGTGGCAGCTGGTATCGCACTCTATGAACTGTCACGACGTCGTGTCGGCGGGCTGGACTAGTCTGGGCGGCGGCCCGGTTCTCACCTCAGGAGCACTCTCGTGACCGACATCCTCTCCCCAGCCCCACCGACCGAAGGCTCGGGCATCGACTATTCGGCCACGGCATCGCAGGCCTACCGCGCCACACTCTCGGTGGTTGAAACAGTCGAGCCACGGATCGCCGGCGCCATCCGATCCGAGCTGGCTGACCAGCGCGGCTCGTTGAAGCTCATCGCGTCCGAGAACTACGCCTCGCCCGCAGTACTGCTCACTATGGGCACCTGGCTGTCCGACAAGTACGCCGAAGGCACCGTCGGGCACCGCTTCTACGCCGGCTGTCAGAACATCGACACAGTCGAGGCGGTCGCCGCCGAGCATGCGCGCGAACTCTTCGGCGCCGAGTACGCGTACGCTCAGCCGCACTCCGGCATCGACGCGAACCTGGTTGCCTATTGGGCGATCCTGGCAAACCGGATCGAGCTGCCTGAGCTGGCCGCGCAGGGCGTCAAGAGTGTCAACGACCTGGGTGAGGAGCAGTGGGAGCAGCTGCGGCACAAGTTCGGGAACCAGCGAGCGCTCGGCATGTCGCTGGACGCCGGCGGTCACCTCACCCACGGCTTCCGGCCCAACATCTCCGGCAAGATGTTCCATCAACGGTCCTACGGCACTGATCCTGAGACCCAGCTGCTGGACTATGACGCGGTCCGAGCGGCCGCGCGAGAGTTCAAGCCGTTGATCTTGATCGCCGGCTACTCCGCCTATCCGCGGCGGATCAACTTCGCCACGATGCGAGAGATCGCCGACGAGGTCGGTGCGACCTTCATGGTCGATATGGCGCACTTCGCTGGCCTGGTAGCCGGCAAGGTTTTTACCGGCGACGAGGATCCAGTTCCCCACGCGCATCTGGTGACAACGACGACACACAAGTCCCTGCGTGGACCGCGCGGCGGTCTGGTGTTGGCGACCAGAGAGTATGCGGACTCGGTCGACCGAGGCTGCCCGCTGGTGCTTGGCGGGCCGCTCGGCCACGTGATGGCCGCCAAGGCCGTGGCACTTGCTGAAGCACGGACCCAGGAGTTCCGGGAATACGCACAGGCGGTCGCGGCCAATGCCAAGACCTTGGCCGATGGTCTTTTGCGGCGCGGCGCGAAGCTGGTCACCGGCGGTACTGACAACCACTTGGTGCTGATCGACGTAACAGGGTTCGGGACTGACCGGCCGACAGGCCGAGGCAGCACTGTTGGACGCGGGCATCGTCACCAATCGGAACGCGGTTCCTGCCGACCCCAATGGCGCCTGGTACACGTCGGGTGTGAGGATCGGTACGCCGGCGCTCACTACTCGCGGATTCGGTGCGGATGAGTTCGACAAAGTGGCTGAGCTGATCGTGAACGTACTGAAGAACACCACCCCTGCGATTGCGTCAAGCGGTCAGCCGGGCAAGGCTAAGTATGTGCTTGCCGAAGGCGTAGCCGAATCCACCAAGGCGGCCTCAGCCGAACTGCTGGACGCCAACCCGCTCTATCCGGGGCTTGCTCTATAGACACTGCTGCCGAAGGACTCAGGCATGGAGCCGACGACCATCACGACGATCTTCATGATTCTGTTTGCCATCGGCGTCACGAGTTGGGCCGTCTACTGCTGGTTCAGTGATTGGCAGCCTGTCGTGCGGCGATACCTGAGTCCTGAAGAGCAGCTGGAGGCCGAGATCCAAGCGGCCGTACGGCAGATGCGTCAGGCAATTGATGACTACGAGCGAGGTGAGCGGCACCTCTGAGCTGATCACCTCGAGGCGGGGGTCGCCTTCGCCGGGATCAGTGCGCAGCACGTCGTTCCTGCGCCAGGCACGGGGTGAGTCCAGTTCACATACGCTCGATGTATGCGCCGTGTCGTTGTCGCCACTGTCCTCGCCGTTGCCGCGCTGCTGGGACTCACCTCCTGCGCCGCTGATGTCCAGGTATCAGACGTCTACAAGATCGGCTGTCCCGCCGTCGACGCCGCAGCCGGGGGTGGCTCGATGGTCAGCAAGGTGACGCTGGCCGGACTGAAGAAGCTGAGCGAGTCGGGCAAGCTCGACCCCGAGCCGCAGCGATGGCTGGACGCGACCATCAGCCTGTTGGAGTCCGACAACCCGAACGATGCTTCGTCTGACGCCAAAAAGTTGATCATTGACGGTTGCGCGAAGAACGGGTACCCGTTGCACAACCTCGGCTGATCAGCCTGGCCCAGTGCTGCGGCGCGCGATTGATCGACCGCTTCGCAGAGCTAGGGAAATCAGCGAGAGAACAAACTCCCTGACACGGTCGTCACGAAGTTCCTCATCGAGTCCGGTAGATCGCGCAGATGCCAGTTCTCCGGACCGTGATACCAGGAAAGGTCGTAGGAGTCTGGATGCTCGTCAGCGTCACTGGAGACCATGGCATCCAGCCAGCGGTCGCTACCACCGAGCACAATCGCGTACGGCAGCACCTCAGAGATCTCCCGCAACTCGCTGCCCGGCGGCATTTGGTTGGTCGGATGACTCATGAGATCCGACCGCAAGGCGCCGAGGCCCCCGAGTAGCGCGGCTCCCTTGGCGGTCCGAGCCGGCATCTCCTGCGCGACGAACACCAAGCCGAGCGACACCACGATGAGTGCCAATCCCACCAATCCGAAGGTGGTGAATGCTGCGAGCACACCAGTCACGACCACGGAAATGATCAGTGCAGCCAGCGCAAGCTGGGTCCAGCGGTTCCTGGTGTCGTCCGGTCGGCGTTCGAACCAACCATTGCTGACCATTTCGTCGTAGAGCGCATTCTGAACCCCACCGATGGACTCTTGCACTCTGCCAGACAGCTCAGACACCTGCACGCTCGAGCCGGGCGCGGCAATGCCGTCAAGCAGCTGCTGCTCGAACGGTCGCAGGCTGTCATCCCCATTTACCCGCCTGATCTCCCAGTCGGTCCGGGCAAACTCGCTTTCGCGGGGCAGCTCTTTGATCACCAGATGACCGCGTACCGCTAGGTCGACAAGAGTTGCGGTGACGTCGATCGGATCGACACGCTCATCGGCCACCGTGCCGACGTGACCTGGCCGAACATCGCCGACCACCCGGAACTCGGACTGGCCCGCACCGGTCGGCACAAATTCGCCAGCCTTGCTGATTTGACCGTCTGGGCTCCTGTCGGCGCCGACGCGTCGATGAATTCCGTACAGCACGACGCCGCCGAGGGCCAGCAGGCCCAAGGCCAGGGCCAGCTGCAGCGGCTTGGCAGAGAAGGCTCGCCCGAGCGTCCATCGATAGTCGATCACCTCATTCGTTGCGACGCCCCCAGGAGGAAATCCGATGTCGATTGCGACGACCTCACCCTCACCGCGAGGGCCGTCCCGGAAGGTGGGGATCTGGGAACCCTCAGTGCCGGCGGCGGCAAAGTTACAGGGAACGGTGGAGTTTGGGCTGCCAGCCGTGCACTTGATGTAGCTGAACTGAGTGGGGATCTGTACAGTCGCGCTGAACTCGTCGACCTGTGCGCTAAGCCCCTGCAGCAGCTGCCAGCGCAGTGCCGTACCGCTGTCGATTTTGACCACCGCACCGGTCACGGTGTAGCTCATCATGATCTCAGTCGACCCGCTCGTGGGCACCGTCACCGTCGTGAAGCGATCATCGGTCGTGATCGTCGGCTGAACCTGCGCGCCTTTGACTGTGGCCGTGATGTCGGAGAGCGTCTGAACATATTGGCGGTCTCCGACGAGGTCTTCGCGGGTCTCGAATTTCTGCGAGAGCTCAGGTGGTACGGCTCCGGTCAAGGGTGATCGTCTGCTTCACTTTGAGCGTGCCGTCCTTTGCCAGATTGCCCTCGGCGATGAACGTCGACGCCGTGCCCTCGGCATAGGCTGTCAATGCCAGCGGGCCGGCGAGCAGACCGCAGGTCAAGAGGCAGAACGCGATCATCGACCCGACCCGACGTAGCGTCCTTGGGAGGCTGGGGAGCACGAGATACAGCCTCCCACTAGTCGTACAAGGGTGACGCTGCATGCCAAAAAAACGGCTGGCAACTTAGAAAGATTCGCAATCTTGTGAGGACTGTGGCGGCCCGGCCCACAAGACTGATTGAGGAAGCAGCCCCTAGGCCTCGTGTGCGCGGTTATCGTTGCGCGTGTGAGCCAACAGCAGTGGAGCGGCGCTCAGTACGCACCACCCCGGGGAGGTCCACCAGCGGGCTCACCGTCGTACGCCTCGTACGGTTCAGCTCGCGGTTGGCAGCCGACTGGCAGCGGCTACTACCAGGGATACCCGCCCCCCGGCTTCGGTCGGCAGTCCTTCGGTGGCGGAGTTCCGCAGTACGGGCCGACACCGCCGATGCCTGCGCCACGCCGGAGGAATCCGCTGCGGCTGCTACTGCTGGTGATCATCATCCTGGGATTGGCCACTCTAGTTGGGCTGGTGATCACCGGCCTGACCGCGGAGTCCTCGACTGTCGCTTACCAGAATGAGAACTACCAGGTGCCGCCCCCGGATACGAACCCGCCGCCTATCCCGGTACCGGAGACGTACGAGCAAGCCGAGCAGTGGATCACGCAGAGTCGGTTCTACAGCCAAACGGCGCCTGTACCGGTGCGCTGCAACTCCCAGCCCATCAATGTGACGACTGCAAGCGACGCTCAGCTGAAGGCCCATTTCGAGGGCTTGGTGGAGTGCTTGGTACGAGTGTGGGAGCCACCAGTCACCAATGCCGGATTCATCATCGTGCGGCCGACGGTGACCATCTATGGCGAGGAGCTGACCACCAAGTGTGGCAAGAGTGGAGTGAACGCGTTTTACTGCACGGCTGATCAGCAGGTGTACTACAGCAACCTGTTACCACAGGCTCTGTCGGTCGTAACAAGGAACAAGTGGACCGCCGACGTCGTAATGGCGCATGAGTTCGGACATGCGTTGCAGGCCAGAACCGGCATTTTGGTCTCTGCATACGCCCTGGGTCAGAACTCTGATGATGAGGCGACCGCTCTGCAGTACACGCGACGGCTCGAAACCCAGGCGGACTGTTTCTCGGGCATGTTCATACGAGCTGTTTCGCAGTCGATGGGCGTACAGCAGCAGGACCTTGACGGCATCTTGGCCATCTACGACGCCATCGGCGACGACAGACTCTCCGGTAGACCTGACATTGTCGGAAACCACGGGCTCGCCCGATCACGCCAATACTGGGGAACCATGGGCTTGAGCACCAGCAACGTTGGGGAGTGCAACACATTCGTCGTTCCTTCCAGCCTCGTGCGATAGCTGTACGCGTTCCGCCAGGAGCCATACGCCCCTGAGTCGATCCCGCATGTGCCCTGGGCCGGCCCACTTACCTCAGCCGTCATGCGCGTGGCCTGTCGAAGGGGCAGTAGTTCACACCAAGAGTGCGGTGGCGATTGCCGCGATGCCTTCTCCGCGACCGGTCAACCCAAGGCCATCAGTGGTGGTCGCCGAAAGACTGACAGGAGCGCCGACAGCTTCACTCATCGCCAGCTCCGCCTCAGCCCGCCGCGATCCGAGCCTGGGACGGTCACCGATCAGCTGGACGGCAATGTTGGCAATGTCAAAGCCGGCCGCTCGTACTCGGGTAGCGGTTTCGGTCAGAAAGGCTGCACCTGGGGCATTGGACCAGTCCGGGTCAGTCGTTCCGTAGTTGCTGCCAAGATCACCGAGCCCCGCGGCGCTCAACAACGCATCACAGGCAGCGTGGGCGACAACGTCACCATCGGAGTGACCGTGGGGGCCTACCTCATCATCGAAGAGCAGACAAGCAACGTTCATCGGCCGGCCTGGTGCCAGCCGATGAACGTCGATGCCGATTCCGGTGCGAGAGGGGGCCTGCAAAGTCAGGAAGCAAGGACCTCGTCAAGCAGGACCTCGGCTTTGTCCTCCTCGACACGCTCCGCAAGGGCGAGCTCGGAGACCAGGATCTGCCGAGCCTTGGCGAGCATGCGCTTCTCGCCGGCAGACAAGCCACGCTCGCGCTCGCGGCGCCAGAGGTCGCGGACAACCTCGGCAACCTTCAGCACATTGCCGGAGTGAAGCTTCTCGAGATTGGCTTTGTACCGGCGCGACCAGTTGGTCGGCTCCTCGGTATGGGGCGCGCGAAGGACACCGAAGACTCTCTCCAAACCGTCAGCGTCCACAACGTCACGAACACCAACGAGGTCCAAGTTGCATGCAGGTACGCGGACTACGAGATCACTCTGGCCAACAATCCTCAGTACGAGATAAAGCTTGTCTTCACCCTTGATCTGCCGGGTTTCAATGTCCTCGATGACGGCGGCCCCATGATTGGGGTAGACCACCGTTTCGCCGACTGTAAAGGTCATATTGTTTTGTACCCCTTTCGCGCAACCAAGTTTAGCACGGTGACCACCTCCCGTTTGCAGCGTTTGCGCTAGCCAGAGGGCAGTATTGGGGTGGTGTTGGGCTTGACAAAACCGGTCGCAATGTGCCTTCAGTGTGCGCTGGGTCACTGATACCGCACGGAGCCAGGCTGGCGCGCCGCTGTCCTGGACGATCGAGCGAGCAGACACGTCTTTGTCTGCGAGCGAGTGAGCAAGGCAGCGGCTCACAAGCGCCAGCCTCAGCGAGCGGAGCGAGCAATCTGCACGGAGTGAGCGGAGGCGTTCTTCCTCTGTCTGAGTGCTCGCTGCGGGACGCGCCGGGACGCCGCCTACTTTGTCGTCGCTCGCCGACGAGAAGCGTGTCGCTCGCTCCTTCGCAGCACGGCGGCGCGCCATCCGGTGCGAGCGACAACGACGGCGGCGAATTCCCGATGTTCGCGCCGCCGATCTGAGGAGGAGACGACCGAACACGCTTTTCCGTTCCGGCATCTCCGACGAAGACGGCGGCAACCCAGCGAAGCATCGCCGCGAGCGAAGCGAGTCATGCAATACAGCGCGATGCGCGAGCAACTGCAGAAACGGCGCCTCGCCGATACATGCACGAACGGCAAAGGTGTCGATAGGCTGCATCGCAAAGTATCCCCTCGCCGGGCAGGAGTCGGCCATCGTGTCTTGGAAACCGAGTCGAGCAAGTCGAGCTGGCCGCATCAGGTTCCGCGCCGGCGCGGGGGGCCTGGCCCTGCGGAGCGGTGCCAGCTTGCTTCTCGTCATCGGTCTGCTGCTGGTGTCAGGCGCGTGCGGACAGAACGTGCAGACAAACAGGCCCTACACGCCAGCTGAGGGCATCAACATCGATGTCGGAGACCCGGCAAATCCCAACAAGGTGGTGCACGTACGCAACCTGGCCATCATCAGTTTTGCGCCCGGCGAAGGCATCGTTTCAGGCTCAATTGTGACCGCCGACCGGGATGCGTTGACCGCTGTCAGCGGCGCACCGATCAAGGTGGATGGAACCGAAGGCGTTCCTTTCACCGCCACGATCCCGAACACCGTCTCGATTGCCAACGGCGCACAGGTAGTGCTGACGGATCAGTCGCCCCCGCTCACCGTGAAGAGTCCCGACCTGATGGCAGGTCTTGACGCGGTTGTGACGCTGGCGTTCCAGAACGCTGGTGAAGCGACCTTGCGCGTGCCAATCGTCGATGGCAATGAAGGTCCGTACCTGTCGCTCAAACCAACGCCAACGCCAACGCCCAGCGTCTGAGCGGGACGGCTCAGGCCTCGAACTTGTAGCCGAGGCCTCTCACGGTGATCAGATATCGCGGATCGGCCGGATTCGGCTCGATCTTGGTCCGGAGCCGCTTGATGTGGACGTCCAGAGTCTTGGTGTCGCCGACGTAATCCGCACCCCAGATCCGGTCGATCAGCTGGGCGCGGGTCAACACCCGGCCAGCGTTGCGGAGCAGCATCTCCAGTAGCTCGAACTCCTTGAGAGCTAGCTTGATGCGCTCACCATTGACGGATACTTCGTGCCGCTCGACGTCCATGCGGACCCCGGCCGCCTCGATGACGTCGGGCACCAGCTCCATCTCGTGCCCGCGACGGAGCACCGCACGGATCCGCGCCACCAGCTCGCGGTGGCTGAATGGTTTCGTAACGTAGTCGTCGGCGCCCAGCTCGAGGCCCACGACCTTGTCGACCTCGCTGTCGCGCGCGGTGAGCATGATCACCGGCACTGGGCCACGCAGCCGCAGCTGGCGGCATACCTCGGTCCCGGACAGACCCGGCATCATCAAGTCGAGCAAGACGATGTCAGCGCCATGCCGGTCGAACTGGGCAATCCCGTTGGCGCCATCTGGTGCCTCGATCACCTCAAAGCCCTCCTTGGAGAGCATGTAGGACAGAACTTCGCGATACGACTCCTCGTCCTCGACCACAAGCACCCTGCTCATTGGTTGATCTCCTGACGCTCATGCGTGAGCTGATCCGGCGGCCGCTGGCTGTTGGGCGATGTGGCGTGCTTCGACGCAGTTGGCGCGACGTCATGGAGATGCGCAGGAATCTTGATGGTGAAGGTTGATCCCTGGCCGACCTGGCTCCACACCGACACGTCACCGCCGTGGATCGCCGCAATGTGCTTGACGATCGCAAGACCAAGTCCGGTGCCCCCGTTGGCCCGGCTTCGTGCGTAGTCGACGCGGTAAAAGCGCTCGAAGATCCGCTCGAGCTCCGCCGCCGGAATGCCGATCCCGTTGTCAGAGACTGTGATCTCGACGTAGTCGTCGTCACTTCTGGCTTGCACATGCGCCGCGACGACGACGCGTGCTCCGGGATCCGAATAGACCATGGCGTTCTCAACCAGGTTCCCGACCGCCACGCCGAGCTGGCGGGCGCTGCCCAACACTCGGGTTCCTGCAACCCCTGCCACGGTCAGGGTGATCCGCTTCCGTTCGGCGTCCATACGTCGCCGTTCGACAGCGTCGGTCAGCACTTCATCAATGTCAACGACCTCAGGATGAACCAGCGGATCGTCGGCCTGGAGTCTCGACAGCTCGATGATCTGACTAACGAGATCGGTCAGGCGCGCCGACTCAATACCCATGCGGCTAGCGAACTTGCGCACGGCATCAGGGTCCTCGGCCGCGTCCTCAACCGCTTCAGCCAGTAACGAAATCGCCCCGATCGGAGTCTTCAGCTCGTGGCTGATATTGGCGACGAAGTCACGACGGGTCTCCTCAATCCGCCGAGCTGCCGTTTGGTCGTCGGCCAGGATGAGGATCAGGCTCTCGTCCAGTGGTGCGGCGCGAGCCGTGAGGTAGGTGGAGGCAACGCGGGCGCCTCGGCTGATCTGAAGGTCGACCATCCGGCCCTCGCCCCCGCGCCGCACGCTACGGACGAGGTGGAGCAACTCAGGTATTGCAATCCGACTGCCTCGGACCAAGCCAAGGGTCCTCGCGGTCGTCGTTGCTTCGAGCACCTCGTCGTGTGGGCCGACCACGACGCCGGAAGAGGGCAGCACCGAAAGCACCTCCGCCACACCAACCGGAACCACCGGCTCGGCGACATCGAAGGTCGGGCTTGGCTCCTCCTGTCGTGTCCGGAGGACACCCCAGGTGAGAAGCACACCGATCGCAAGGCCGACGACAAGCGCCGCGATAGCGACCCCAATCGGGTTCACACGAAGATAGTAGGGGTCTGACGGGCGCTACCGGTTCAGCTGACCAATGGATACGCACGTGGGGCCCTCAAGCGTTTGGCACATGTTCACGATTCGTTAACCACCCGCACTATTCGGTGTAGAGGTGCGGCATATGGTTATTGGTGCTGAAGCGCAGACAGATGAGGACGTAACTCATGCGGGACTCTTATCGGGAACAGCTGGACGACGTCCTTGCGGACCTCGTGCACATGGCCCAGGTCGTCTCATCGGCCGTTCGCTCGGCGACGACTGCGCTGCTCGAAGCCGACATCCACCTGGCTGAACAGGTGATCGGCGAGGATGAGCTCATCGATGCCAAGCAAGCCGAGATCGAAGGACGGGCATTCTCGCTGCTCGCCCGCCAGGCGCCGGTCGCGGGCGAGCTGCGGACGATCGTTGCCACGTTGCGGATGGTGACCGAGCTGGAGCGCATGGGTGATCTCGCCGCCCACATCGCCAAGATCGCGAGGCTCCGCTATCCCGAGACCGCTGTGCCCGAGACGCTGCGGCCCAACTTCGTACGGATGGGCGATGTCGCGGAGAAGATGGTGATAACGGCCGGGCAGACTCTGAACGACCGCAACATCCAAAGCGCGCAAGAGCTGCGAGATCGCGACGAGGAAATGGATGAGCTGCGGCGTACGCAGTTCCGGGTGATGCTCAGCGACGACTGGGCGTACGGCGTGGAAGCGGCGGTGGACGTCGCCCTGCTTGGACGCTACTACGAGCGCATCGCCGATCATGCAGCATCGATGGGCCAGCGGATCATCTACGTTGTGACTGGCCAGCTCCCCGAGGATCGGGCCTGGTCGCACTCGTAGCGGTCGGGCTCGACCGCGTACGTTTCCCATCCCAGCCGTCAAAACGAGCGGCCTTGTGAGTGCAAAGCGGGCCTTACCACAGCCGTTGGAACCTTCATGACGCCGTGAAGTAGTGCAGCCACTTGTCTTGAATGCCGCCGGATACCCGTTGCACCGCGGTGGATCAAGGCCGTCTGCGCTCGGGCCAGCACTTGCTCTGCGCGTCGTAGCGGACCCCCGCTGTCACGACGAGCTCACCCTCGCCGAATCCACGCCCTCTTTTCACGGCTGTGATGGAAGACGTACGCCGAGAGAGCCGCCGCAGAAACCCAGAGGCTACTTCTTGCCCTGCATCTTGACGGCTTCGATTGACGCCGCCGCCGCCTCAGGATCCAGGTAGCGGCCGCCGATCTCGATCGGCTTCAGATCGTCGTCCAGCTCATACACGAGCGGGATACCGGTGGGAATGTTGAGGGCCACCACCGCTTCATCGGTCATCTTGTCCAGGTGCTTGACGATTGCGCGCAGGGAGTTGCCGTGCGCGGCGACCAGCGTCACCTTCTCCGCCAACAGATCGGGCACGATCTCGTCGTACCAGTACGGGAGCGCGCGAATCAGTACGTCCTTGAGACACTCGGTACTCGGTCGAGCCTCGCTTGGCAGGCCGGCATATTTCGGGTCGTCGAAGTTCGCGTACTGATCGTTGGTGTCTATCGGCGGCGGCGGAACGTCATACGAGCGCCGCCAGAGCATGAACTGCTCCTCGCCGAACTCCGCGAGCGTCGCCGCCTTGTCCTTGCCCTGCAACGCACCGTAATGGCGTTCGTTGAGCCGCCAGGAACGCTTCGTCTCGATCCACATCCGGTCGGCGATGTCCAGCGAAATCTGCGCGGTCCGGATTGCCCTGCGGAGCACGGAGGTATGTACCACATCAGGCAGCAGGTTGCTTTCGACAAGCAACTCTCCGCCACGGCTGGCCTCGGCCTCACCCTTGGCGTTTAGATCGATATCGACCCAGCCGGTAAACAGGTTCTTGGCGTTCCAATCACTCTCGCCGTGCCGCAAGAGGATCAAGGTACCCGTCATGACACACGCTCCCGCGTCCTTTTCATGGCAGCGAGCCTAGTGGCCAACCGCCCTTGTCCGCCTCATCCAGATCAGCTTTTCGGACGCTCGCCCGGGTCCAGATGGGTAAAGGCTGCCAGGTTCGCCGTCGACTCCCCACGCGAGCGCCGCCAAGCCCATTCCTGCCGTATGCTCTCGGCGAATCCCAGTTCCAAGATCACATTGAAGCTGTCATCGGCCGCCTCGGCCACTGCTCCCAGCAGCCGGTCGACCTCGGCTCGAGTGACCATCTCAACCGGCACACTCCCCGTGAGATAGATGTCTCCGAGCGCGTCCAATGCAAAGCAGATGCCGTGCAGTTTGAGATTGCGCTCCAGCAGCCAGCGATAGAGGCCGGCATGGTTCTCATCGGGCTTCCGGGCGACAAAGGCCCGCAGGTTCATGCCATGCTTGCCCACCTGGAGGGCACATTCGGTGATCAGCTTGCGGGTTCCGGGCAGTCGGACGGAGAACAAGCCCGGCGCCGACTCGGCCCAGTCGAGGTCAAGCTCGGCGAGCTCGGCGCGTATCTCACTGATCGCGTTTTCGCGGACGATGCTCACGTCTGCTGCACGAACCAGCGCACCTGGTAGCCGCCCAGGCTTAGCGGTCCATCGGTCAGCGGAGTTTCCTCCGTAAGCGCATCCCAGGCCCAGTTGCCAAGTGGGATCACCCAACGCGGCAGCTTCTGCGACTCTGGCGTCATGTTGTAGACGCCGATCATCGTCTGGGTCTGGTACCGGCGCTGGAACACCAGGACTGCTGGGTTCACCGGATCGAGGATCTCACTCTCGACCGACGCGTCAAGACTCGGCAGCGACGAACGCACCGCGATGAGATGTCGCAGGCCATGCCAGACTCGATGCTCCACGGTGCCTTCGATGTGCCGATTGTCCACCAAATCCCACGGCATCGGCGGCCGATGAACCCAGCGGTTGTCGTCGGCATGGTCCAGATCCTCGACGAAGTCGTAGTAGTTCCGCAGAGCAAGCTCATCGCCCATGTAGATCAGCGGCAGACCGCCGAACCCCAAGATCAGGCTGTGGGCCAGCAGATAACGACGCATCGCCAGGTCGAGATGGATATCGTCACCGCTGTTGAGCGCCGACTCGATGCCAGCCAGCGATGCCGCGGTTCCGCTGATCCGGCGGTCGCCGGTTGCAAGATTCTCCTGGAACACCAGGCCGCGGGCATCGCTCATCGGATAGACCCCCGCGTAGTAGTCCGCGAGGAAGCGCCGATGCTCGTAACCGTTCAGCCCGACCGAGGCCGCATCGCCGTCATCGATCGCCCAGCCGATGTCGTCGTGACAGCGCAGATAGGTGCCCCACACCGTGGTCGGCGGCTTGGCCGGGAACCGGTTCATAGCGGCGCAGAAGAGCCGGGTGTCCTTGGCAGCCAGCGCAGACCAGATCTGCACCATCAAGGAGTTCTGGTACGCCATGTCGCTGACCTTGCCGGCGTGCTTACCCACCCCTAGGTACGGCGCGAGGTCCGAGGGGCCGACGATCGCCTCTGCCTTGAAGATCAACGCTGGGGCCGCGATCCGTGCCACAGTACGCAATGCCTGCGTGATGGCATGCACCTCGGGCTGGTTCTGGCAGTTGGTGCCCATCCGTTTGTAGATGAAGGCAATCGCGTCGAGGCGCAGGCACTCCACACCTAGATTTGCCAGCCACAAGATCAAATCGGCGAACTCGTAGAAGACATCAGGATTGTGCCAATTGAGATCCCATTGCCAGGTATTGAAGGTGGTCCAGACCCAGGAAGCCGACTCATCGTCGTAGCTGAAGTTCCCAGGCGCGAAGTCGGGAAAGACCTCAGGCAAGGTCCGCTCGTACGCGTCCGGCAGCTCCCGGTCGGCGAACATGTGGAAGTACTGCCGGTAGAACGGGTCTCCGGCTCGGGCGTTGATCGCCCACTGATGCTCGGCCGCTACATGGTTCAAGACGAGATCGAGAGTCAGCGAGATCCCGCGGGAGCGCAGCACGGTGGCCAGGTCCCGGAGATCATCAATGCTGCCGAGGTCGGAGCGGACGGCGCGATAGTCCATGATTGCGTAGCCGCCGTCGTTCTGACCGGGCCGCGGTTTGAGTAGTGGCATCAGATGCAGATAGGTGACTCCAAGCTCGGCGAGATAGTCGACCCGGTCGGCGATCCCTTTTAAGTCACCCGCGAAAAGATCGGTGTAGGTGGCGTAGCCGAGCATCCGCGGATGCTGAAACCACTGCGGATCGGCGTGCCGTCGCAGGTCCAGCAGCCGCAGGTCTGCCGGCCGCTGCTGGAAGTTCTGGGCCGCAATCTCCACCACTCGATAAGCCATCTCCGGCGCATGGTCCGGGTAGGCCCCGGTCAGACCGGTCAGGAGGTCCGGCCAATAGCGCTGCAGTCGGGTCGCAAAGACAACTTGATCATGAGGCGGCTCGCCCTCCAGCAGCGGCGCCATGTCCGGAATAGTCATCGCTCGCAGGCTATTGGAGCAACGCTCAGCTTGTCAGCAATTTGCTCAGCAGTGCCAGGTTCGCAACGGCCGGGATCAGCCAGACTTGCTGGAATCAATCAGATTGGGATCGGTCTCGGAGGCTGCGCGCAGCTCCTTGCGCCCCATCTTGATCCGCTTCCGGAACTCGTCCATGAAGACCTCGCGGAGCTCTTCATTGTCGACGACGGTGCCTGCGGTCCCCAGCTTGCCCTTGACCACCCGCTGACAGAGCGTCAGCCAGGCCTGGCCCATGGCATAGGTGAAGGTCGACGCGACCCCGGCTCCGATGACACCACCCACGATTGTTCCGGCCCCAGGGATCATCTTGATCAAGCTCGTAAAAGTCGCCCGTCCGAGCTGTGTTGCCGCCGTAGTCGAAGCGATCGCCATCAATGCTGCGCGATCGAACTTGATCTTGTAGATCTGGGCGATCCGGGCCATCATGCCGAGTTGGATCGGCACCAGCAAGGCGGCAGATGAGAACGGGATCGGCGTGGCGGCAGCAGCGGCGGCACTGGCGACGGCAGCGGTTATGTACTTGTTCGCTTCCTGCGCTTTCCGCGCATGATCGATTTCCTGCGCCGCGACGAGCGCTCCATGAACACCCTCGGGCGCAACGCGAAAGGTGGCATCGAGAAGTTCCTTGAGCCCATAGGCTGGCTGGCCGGCGAACTCGTCCGCCTTGGCGTAGGTCATGAACGGCCGCCCTGCAACGATCGGCAGCTGTTTGGCCATGATCTGCTCGGCCAGCAGCACCGCGTCGGGATGGAAGTAGCCGCCGCGCATAGGCACCTGGGTCAGTACCACGATCACCGGCAGGCCCATCCCGTCGAGACGACGGATGAAATCGGCTTCAGCCTCCTCGAATCGCCGGTCCATGCCGCGGAGGCAATACCAGGCGACGTGGATCTGCTCTGACAGCGGCAGTTGCCGCATTTGGGTCATGGCCTTGTCGAGGTCGGACAAGATCTGCTTGTTGTCCTTGCCCACCTCCAGACCTTGGGTGTCGACGATGCCCAGGTGGCCAATCTTGTCGAGATAGAGGTGGCTGCCACGGGTGACGGGCTCGCCGATACCGGTACGCGCGACCTCCTCGCCGAAGATCGCGTTGATCAAGGTGGACTTGCCGACGCCCGTCTTCCCGAAGATTGCGAGGTTGAACCGCCCGATTGCCGTGTTCTGCTTCTCGAATTCGGTGCGGAACGAGTCTCGAAACCAGTCTGTGCTGCCCGCCATAGGGCAAGGGTACGGGGAACAAAAGTCTGGGTGTTCCAACAGACGCAACGAGTGCAGTCGTTGGACTGTGCGAGTCCGGGCAGTACGCCTCTCCCGAACTCGAGGCAGAAACACCGTCAACGTCACGAGTACGGACGGAATTGTTGAGGTAGGCACGGCCGAAAATCGACTTCTCGATATAAGGAAAATCAACCAGGTAAAGCCGGCTACCTCTCGCAGCAACGCCGGAGATTCGGCCCCTCACATCCGACATAAGTTTTGACTGCCGAGCACCATTCGTCTGATCTGGCATACCGGTCCAAAGCAGAGCAAAATTTCTGCTGTGGGGGCAGATGTTGCGTGCGGGGGTGATCACCAGCACGCGGCGGAGCTGCTAACTCAAGGTATTGCCAGCTCTGACCTCGGCCATTACACCCAAGCAATCGCGCTGCTGGGCAGAGGCAATGACCGCGCTGCACACGGCCGTGCCGGGCAATGGCGCGAACTTCCAGTTCTCGGACTGCTCGATCGAGCACGACCGGCTATCGGCGCGAATTCTGTTGAGCCTGAGCTATCCAACTCATGAGCTGGGCCAAAGAGCAAAAAGTATCCGTCTTCTCGTGTACGCCGAGCGAGCTGGCCCATCGGACGATCGCTCGGCCAGCTGACTGTCGTCACGCGAGCTCAGCACGGTCTGCTGCTGCTTCAGGAGGGTCGGGTCGCAGACGCCATCAGCCAGTTGGACGGAGCAGTACAGCTGATCGATGATGCCGAGCCAGAAGACCAATGCAAGATCTTGATCAGTCGTGGCGAGGCTCACAATCAGCTGGGACACATTCAGTCGGCTATCGAGGATTTCAGTCACGCTGTTGATCTGTCCCGTCGCTACGGTCTCACCGACCTGGAGTTTGCCGCTCGGCACAACTTGGGCTATATGCACTATTTGGCGGGTAATTTGCCGCGCTCACTTGAATTGATGCCAACGGTCGAGCAGGCCGCTTCGGATCACTACAAAGGCGTCGTGGGCATCGACCGATCCAGAGTTCTGCTCAGCGCAGGTCTTGTTGCCGACGCCGATCGGACGCTACTGGAAGCGTCGGCGGCTCTGGAACGAACTGAAATGCTGACCTCTGCTTGCGGAGGCAGAGTTAGCTCGCGCCGAAGTCGCCTTGCTTGCGGGTAATTACGCACTGGCTCAAGAGGTGAGCCGTACTGCGGTATCCCGACTGCGTCGGCGCAGCAATCCACGGGCGACCGCGCTAGGTGAGCTGGTGGTGCTGCGTGCCGACGCGGAGGCCGGAAAGCGGGCCGACAAGTTGATACGCACCGCCGACCGGCTCGCGGCCACCCTCAGCCGCTTGGGCCTGCGCGACCAGGCAACACTCGCGCGTTTGATTGCCATCGAGTACTCCGGACCCAGCCGGCGGGGCAGGCCTCGGCCGCTGCCAACCATTTCGGCTGGACAATCACTCGATCTCCGGCTGTATGGCCGCCTGGTTCGAACCAAGCTGGCCTTCGCCCGCGGCAACCGAAGGGCAGGCCAACGGCAGGCGCGGGCCGGAATGGCTGAGTTGATGAAGCACCAGGCGCAATTTGGCAGCCTGGACCTGCAGACCTCGAGCGCGGCACATGGGGTGAGCCTTGCAGCCTTGGCCGTCACTGAGGAGATCGCAGCCGACCGGCCAGCTGCTGTCCTCGCCTGGCTGGAACGGGCGCGAGCCATTTCCAGTCGGATCACGCCGGTACGGCCGCCTGAAGACAAGATCACCGCGGACCTGTTGACTCAGCTTCGCTGGGTGATGAGCCAACTGGAGCCCGAAGAGGCCGACAGCGAGAAGGTCGAACCGCTGCGTAAGCGTCGGCAGACTCTGCAGCGAGAGATTCGAGCTCGCTCCTGGACGGTTCAGGGCACGCGGCTCTGTTGTCCAAGTCCCGAGGACCATCGACATGCAGGCCGCCCTTGATGGAGCAGCGATGGTGACCACGTTCGGCATTGACGACGAAATCCATGGCATTGTGCTGACCCGGCGAGGCTGCTGGATGCAGCGCTTGACCACAATGGCAGAAGCGGAACGGCTGGTCCGGCGAATCACCGCTGATCTTGATGCATTGGCGTTAGGTCATGTTCCGGAACCTTTACGAACCTCGGCACGCAACTCTCTCGCCAGAGGTGTGCGAACACTCGATGAGCTGCTGCTCACACCCTTGAACCTGCCCGATGCGCCAATCGTTCTTGTGCCACCCGGTCGGCTAGCCGCACTGCCCTGGGGTGATCTTCCGACTCTGAGAGGTCGGCCGTTGACCGTAGCTCCCTCCGCAGCCGCTTGGCTGGGCGCCCACGCGAGGTTCCACGCCAAAGCCGGACCTGTGGTGGCCGTTGCCGGACCCGACCTCGCGCGCGCCGACCAGGAGGTGGCGGGCGTGGCGCTGAGCTGGCCGGGCTGTGAGACGCTCACCGGCGTGAAGGCCACGGGCGAGGCCTTTCTCAACAGCATCAACGGTGCGCATCTGGTCCACGTTGCTGCTCACGGCCATCACGAGCGTGAGAGCCCGCTCTTCTCCTCGATCAGGCTGGTCGACGGGCCCGTCGTAGGCTACGACCTCGATCGGGTTTCTCAACCACCGCAGCAGGTCGTGCTTTCTGCGTGCGAGCTCGGACAAGCCACCGTACGGGCTGGAGACGAAGCGCTCGGCCTTACCCGTGCCCTGCTTCACAGCGGGACGTCGACGATCATCTCCGGCGTCGCCAAAGTGTCGGACGAGGGCGCCGCTGATCTGATGGTCGACTACCACCGCAGACTTGCCGCCGGCGCGGCTCCGGCGTACGCGCTCGCTGAGGCGCTCCAGGCCGCCCCAGAACCCATTCCGTTCGCCTGCTTCGGTGCCGGCTGGTAGCAGAGGTGTTATCGGCCACCTGCTGCAGCCAATGATTCAGTTGGCACCCCTGCCATAGACTCGCCGGGTTGTCCACCACCCCGAAGAGAGTGTTTTGCGTGCCCGTCCGTTCTGATCTGCGGAACCTAGCCATCGTCGCCCACGTCGACCATGGCAAGACCACCCTGGTCGACGCGATGCTTTGGCAGTCGGGGGCGTTTCGCGTCGGTCAGACTGTCCAGAAAAGGGTGTTGGACTCGATGGACTTGGAGCGCGAGAAGGGCATTACCATCCTCGCCAAGAACACCGCCGTACGACACCGGCTGCCAGACGGCTCGGCTGTCACCATCAACATCATTGATACGCCAGGCCACGCCGACTTCGGTGGCGAAGTCGAGCGCGGCCTGGAGATGGTCGATGGGGTTCTGCTCTTGGTAGACGCCTCTGAGGGACCTCTTCCTCAGACTCGCTTCGTGCTCCGGAAAGCCCTGGCCAAGAAGCTGCCGATCATCCTCGTTGTCAACAAGGTCGACCGCCAGAATGCCCGAATAGCCGAAGTCGTGGAAGAGACGTACGACCTTTTCCTCGACCTGTTGGACGACAACAGCACTGACGGCCTCGACTTCCCTGTGGTCTATGCCTCGGCCAAGGCGGGCCGCGCCTCGCTGACCGCTCCCGGCAACGGCGAGATGCCCGACAGTCCTGACCTCAACCCTCTGTTCGATGTGATCTTGCGGCACATACCGGCGCCCAGCTACGTGGAGGGAGCGACGCTGCAGGCACACGTCACCAACCTCGACGCCTCGCCGTACCTCGGCCGCCTCGCGCTGTGCCGAGTCGTCGCCGGAACCTTACGGCGCAATCAGAATGTCGCCTGGTGTCGCGCAGACGGCACGATCCGTACTGTCAGACTGTCTGAGCTCTTGATGACCAACGCATTGGATCGGGAGCCCGCGGAGTCAGCAGGGCCCGGCGACATCGTCGCAATCGCCGGTATCCCGGAGATCACCATCGGTGAGACATTGTCGGATCCAGACGACCCGAAGCCGTTGCCACTGATCACGGTGGACGAGCCGTCGATTTCGATGACCATCGGCATCAACACATCCCCGCTCGCTGGACGCGCGGGCAAGAACCTCACGGCGCGGCTGCTGAAGGCGCGACTGGATGCTGAGCTGGTGGGGAATGTCTCGATCCGGGTCTTTCCGACGGAACGGCCAGATACGTGGGAGGTGCAGGGCCGTGGCGAACTGCAGTTAGCGATTCTGGTTGAGATGATGCGCCGGGAGTCCTTCGAGCTGACTGTGGGGAAACCACAAGTGGTGACTCGAGACATCGGCGGCAAGATCCACGAGCCGGTCGAGCGCTTGACTGTTGACATTCCAGAAGACTTCGTCGGCGTCGTCACTCAGTTGCTCGGACTGCGTCGCGGCAGGTTAGAACAGATGGTCAACCATGGCACCGGCTGGGTTCGCATGGAATATCTCGTTCCGGCCCGCGGGCTGATCGGTTTCCGTACCGAGTTTCTGACCGAAACCCGTGGCACCGGACAGATGCATCACGTTTTCGAGGCGTACGAGCCGTGGGCCGGTGATCTGCGCACTCGGCTGACAGGTTCGCTGGTGGCAGACCGGTCCGGCCAGGTCACCTCCTACGCACTGTTCAACCTGCAAGAGCGCGGCACCATCTTCGTCACTCCTGGCACAGATGTCTATCAGGGCATGATCATCGGCGAGAACGCTCGCGCCGAGGATATGGACGTCAACCCGACCAAGGAGAAGAAGCTCACGAACGTGCGCTCTTCCACTGGCGAGGAGCTGGAGCGGCTGGTACCGCCGCGACTCCTGAGCTTGGAGCAGGCGCTGGAGTTCTGCCGCATCGACGAGTGCCTGGAGGTGACCCCAGAGGCGGTGCGCATGCGGAAGGTTGTGCTATCGGCGACGGACCGAGCGCGCAGTCGAGCCCGCGCCAAACAGGCCTGAGCGAGCACCGTTGGCAAGGGTTGAAGGCGCTCGTTCCCATTTCGTGACCTCATACCGGGACCTTCGACACAAGTCGGTCACGACCGCGGCGCTCGCCAGCGATTCGCCCGGCGATCGGTGAAGATATTCCTGTTGTCGCTATGCACCTCGGCCCTTCCCCACCGTGGAAACGACACCACTCGCCAGCCGTAATTGAAGGTTTAGGTCAGCCCGGGGGGAGGCGAACTCACGCCCCACCTCATTGCTCGCGGGGGGCGCGCGCATGAGGTGGGGCGTGAGGGGTCGTTTTGCTTAGTTAGGTGGCCTTCGTAGCGGTCGTCTTCTTGGTCGGGGCCTTGCCGGACTGAGAGCCATTGTCAGAACTCCGCGGGGTGATCAGCCTCGTTTCCTTGCTGGACCGGTCGTGCGCCGACTTCCGTACCTCGTCGACCGCTTCCTTCCCGCGGCCGGCGAAATCGCCATAGGTGGTGGATGCCTGAGCCAGCAGCTCATTTGCCTGCTTCTGCAAGTCGGCGATCCGGGCCTTGGTCGCTTCGGGCAGGTGCTTGAACTGCTCCGGCAGTGTGATCACAAAGGTACGTACCTCGTCGGCGCTTGCCTTGGCTTGCTTGCTCAGTTCCGGGCGCTTGCTCTGCAGTTCGTTCAACCGCTTGCTGGCCTTCTGCTGCGTGTCGGCAAGAGCGCCCTTGAGCGCGTCTGCCAGCGCATCTGTGAGGCCGGCAACCGCGTACAGTGCGGCGTAGTCGGACTCGAGGGCCGACTTACGAGCCTCGGCTGAGGTTTCCTCGTGCGCCATCTCTTTCTCCTTCTTGGTTGGGTTTGTCGTGGTCATTGCGGGGCTTCCCATTCGCCGTGGCCTTCTCGTTCTCCTTGACGAACGACGTGTACACATCGATGAGGACACGCTTCTGCCGCTCGGTGATTGCCGTGTCTGCTAGCACGGCCATCTCCACCGGCGTACCAGGATGGTCATCCGGATCGAGAATCCCGGCACGGACGTAGAGCGTCTCGGCTGAGATACGCAACGCCTTGGACAGTTGCAGCAGCACCTCCGCCGAGGGCTTGCGTAGGCCGCGTTCGATCTGGCTCAGGTAAGGGTTGGAGATGCCAGTCTGCTCGGCGAGCTGACGCAGCGACAGCTGGGCCGTCTTGCGTTGGGCGGCAATAAACTCACCGAGCGAGCCGAGCTGCTCGCCGATCTTGGCGTTTCGGATTCTCACCATGTTGCCCAGTGTGCTTGCAATTGCAAGCATTTGCAAGCTACCAGCTTGCGCTAGTTAGTCGCCGGCTCACCGGCCCAACATGACGGCCTGCGGCACCGAAGCAGTGATCAGCGTCCCATCGGGCCGTCGATCGACCGTCCTGGAGGGGAGCGGGCCGTCGATAAATGGGCCCTGGTCGGCCAGTGAAACCCGTACCGGCCTGCCAGCCGATACCGTGAAACAGTCGCCACGAACGGCCAACTCGGCGCTTTCGCCCTCCACGACGGTGAAGGCAATCTCGCGACTTGTGACTTCGACCTTAATGCGCGTGCCGCGAAGCGCGATCTGGAACGTCAGACCGACCCACGAGTCGGGCAGGCGGGGATCGAAGGTGACGATCCCGTTGTAGTCCCGCATGCCGCCGAACCCGTAAGCAAGGATGTTCCAGACGCCACCAGTCGAAGCCACATGGACACCGTCGCTGGCATTGCCATGAAGATCGGCCAGATCGACAAACAGCGCGTTGTAGAAGTAGCGCAGCGCCAGCTCCCGATATCCGACTTCGGCGGCGATGATCGATTGCACGACCCCGGACAGTGTGGAATCGCCGGTAGTGATGGGGTCGTAGTACTCAAAGTTGTTGCGCTTCTGCTCCTTGGTGAAATGATCACCCTGCAGGAACAGCGCCAGCACCACGTCGGCCTGCTTCAACACCTGGAACCGGTAGATCACCAGCGGGTGGTAATGGAGCAGCAACGGACGTTTGTCGGCGGGTGTGTTCTTGAGATCCCAGATTTCTCGATCAAGGAAGTGCGCGTCCTGTGGGTTGATCCCGGTGACCTTGTCGTATGGGATGGACATCGCTTCCGCACAAGCGGCCCATTCGGTGATTTCCTCAGCACCCAGTTCCAGCCGTTCAACGACCCGCTGGTACGCGCGAGGAAACTCACGTTCCAATTGACGGAGCAACTCTGCCGCCTTGGCCAGATTGAACCGGGCCATGACGTTTGTGAAGAGGTTGTCGTTGACGACCGTGGTGTACTCGTCGGGTCCGGTTACCCCGTGAATGTGGAAGCTGCGACGGCCGGAGCCGTTCTCACGCCAGAAGCCGAGATCGGCCCATAGCCGCGCGGTCTCGACCAGGATGTCCACGCCTTCGCGGTTCATGAAGTCTTGATCACCGCTGGCGGCAACGTACTTGCAGAGGGCGAAGGCAATGTCGGCGTCGATGTGATACTGCGCCGTGCCGGCCGCGTAATAGGCCGAGGCCTCCTCGCCGTTGACCGTACGCCACGGGAAGAGCGCGCCGTTTTGGGCAAGCTCTTCGGCGCGGCGCCGGGCCGCACCGAGCATGTTGTAACGGAAACGCAGTTCGCTGCGTGCCATCAGCGGCGAGGTGTAGGTGAGGAACGGAAGCACGAAGATCTCGGTGTCCCAGAAGTAGTGCCCGCTGTAGCCGGTGCCGGTCACACCCTTGGCGGGCACGCCGGACTGCTCAGCGCGCGCAGCAGCTTGAGCAACCTGGAACAGATTCCAGCGAATCGCCTGTTGCAGTGCTGGTTGACCGTGCACCACGACATCGGACCGTTCCCAATACTTGTCCAGCCACTCCCGCTGGGCGGCGAATTCCGGGTCGACACCGTGCTCACGCACGCGATCAAGGGTTCGCCGGCAGCGATCAACAAGCTCGCGAGAAGGCACTCCACGTGAGGTGTGGTAGGAAACGACCTTGGTGACCTTGATCGGCTGGCCTGGCTTGGCCTGCACCCGATAGACCATCTTGCCGGTGTCCTCATCGGCACTGGTGAAGGTGCGATAGTCATTGTCGGTGATGATGTCATGATCAACTCCAACGGCCAGCGTCATCTTGGAGTTGGCGCAGCGGTAGCCCAGGATGATCCGATGATCTTGCCACCAATGGCTTTGCGGTTCGAGCACCCGAGCCTCGAAGGCGACACCCTTACGCGGATCGACGCCGGTGCCCATCGCGTCGGATCGTACGTGGTATTCGTCACGGCCGTCCTGGCGGTTCAAGGTTTGCGAGGAGATCACCACCGGAGCCTCGGCATCCAGCACCGTGACTTCCATGGTCATGATCGCCAGGTGACGCTGCGTGAACGAGACCATGCGAGTCGAGGACACCCTGACTAGCTTGCCGCCGGGTGTGCGCCAGACGATGTTGCGACGCAACACACCGTCACGGAAGTCCAGCGAACGCTCATACGCTTCAAGATCGGCAACCGACAGCAGCATCGGCTCATCGTCGACGTACAGCTTGATCGTCTTGTTGTCCGGCACATTCACCATGGTTTGGCCAACGCGCGCGAAGCCAAAGGCTTCCTCGGCATGCCTGATCGGCCACGTTTCGTGGAACCCATTGATAAAGGTGCCGTGGAAGTAGGTCTCCCGGCCCTCTTCGACATTGCCTCGCATGCCGAGATATCCGTTGCCGACCGCGAACAGCGACTCTGCGACACCAAGATCATCCGTGCTGTACTCGACCTCGGTGAACTTCCACTCGTCGATCGGGAAACGATTCCGGTTGAGTGGATCGGCCGCACTGATCGGGTCGTCGGGGCCGCGACGGGTCATGATGACGCCAGCTCAGCAAGATCAGCGACGACCACGTCCGCGCCGGAGTCGGTCAGCCGCTGCGCGCCGACGCCACGGTCGACCCCGACGACCAGGCCGAAGCCGCCGGCATGGCCTGCCTGGACTCCGGAGACTGCATCTTCGAAGACAGCGGCGCGCTCGACTGGTACCCCGAGCTGGTCGGCGGCAGCGACGAAAGTGTCAGGGGCAGGCTTACCCCTTAGACCTTTCTCCGCGGCGACATTGCCATCGACTACGACGTCGAATCGTGGCCGGAGGTCTGCGGCTTCCAACACTGCAGACGCATTGCGCGACGACGTTACGACCGCGACCTTTGTACCGTACTCCGCGAGATGATCAAGAAACTGTACCGACCCGGCGTACGGTCGGACGCCTTCTTCCCGCAACAGGGCGATGAAGAATTCGTTCTTGCGATTGGCGAGTCCGCAGACGGTCTCGACTTGGGGACTGTCGCTGGGATCGCCCTCCGGCAGCTGAACGCCACGCGATGCGAGGAACGCGCGGATGCCGTCGTAGCGTGGCTTGCCGTCGATGTAGTTGAAGTAGTCGCTTGCGACGTAGGGCTGGTCGATGCCCCGCTTAGTGAGGAAGTCGACAAAGAGCTGCCGCCACGCCCGCATATGCACCTCGGCGGTCGGGGTCAGCACACCGTCCAGATCGAACAGGGCGGCGTCGTACTCATGCCAGTTCACACCATGAAGATTAGAGCGTGGCGAGCCTCGTTGCGGAATAACGGAGAAGTGCGTTCGCCCACCGCAGAACGAAGGCGCTCGGCGGGTGATCAAAGCGTAGGGTCAGGGGGTGGGCAGCCCTTTCGAATCGGATCCGGTACTGGTGGAGGTCGTCCGCAACGGCTTCGTTGAAAGCGTCCATCGGGGACGGGTCGCCATCACGAATCCCGACGGGAGTCTGGCCTCCTCCGTCGGTGCTGATTTCGCCCCGATGTATCCGCGCAGCGCCAACAAACCGCTTCAGGCGGTGGGCATGTTGCGGGCAGGTCTTGATCTTGATGACGAGCTGCTCGCGCTGGTCTGTGCATCGCATTCAGGCGAGTCGTTTCACCTCGACGGTGTCCAGCACATTCTCGCTAGCTCGGGACTCGACGAGTCGGCGTTGCAGATGCCACCGGAATGGCCGCTGGACCAGCAGGCCAGGGAGGACGCCATTCGCACCGGCATCGCGAAATCGCCCCTTGCCATGAACTGCTCGGGAAAGCACGCAGGGATGATCAGGACAACCGTCCTGAACGGCGGAGATACCGCGAATTACCGGGATCCTGATCATCCGATTCAACTGGCGATCGTGCAAGCTATTGATGATCTTGCTTATGAGCAGGCCACCAACCTGGCGATAGACGGCTGCGGCGCGCCGCTGTATGCAATCTCCCTCTATGCCCTGGCCCGCGCATTCGGGCGGATCGCCAGCGCACCCGATGGCCCCGAGCACCGCGTCGCGTCTGCGATACGAAGTTATCCAGAGTATGTGTCAGGTACCCGACGGGACGAGCTCGAGCTCCATCGCGCGATTCCCGGTCTGATGGCCAAGGCGGGCGCTGAGTCGGTGTACGCGGTCGGGCTCGCCGACGGCCGCGGCGTGGCGATCAAGATCAGTGACGGCAACCCACGCGCCCGACCCGTCGCCATGGCTGGGGTACTCAAGCGCCTCGGATTTGATCATGAAACCCTGGACGCTCACGCCAGCGCTCCGGTGCTGGGTGCCGGGGAACGAGTGGGCGAGATCCGCCCCTGCAAGGAGACTCTGGCCGAACTCGGCGCCTAATACCGCTCCGCGGGCGCGCTTGTCGTGGCTCTGTCGGAACCTATGTTCACGTAGGTTTCGGAAGGTCTGCACAGGTAGCAACCTGAGCAAAGCGTCTGCAGACTGGGTTAACCCAGGTTTCTGACAAGCTGATGTGGCAGTTCGGCGCGTGGCGAACGCAAAGTGGTCAGAGGGCGGGCCGTACGTGGAGGCCGATGTTGGGATCCACCAGGGGCACCTGTGCTGCTGCGATGCCATCGACGGTCAGCGGGGCCTCGACGGGAGTGCCGCGTTTGATCAGTCCCAACGCTATGGGGCCGAACTCGAAATGGCGTGCAGAGCCGCCTACGAAGCCCACTGCGCGCCCATCGAGCAACAGCTCGCCCCCAGGAGCCGGCAGCGCATCGACGCTGCCGTCCAAATGCACCTGTATCAGTCGCCGCGGCGGCCTTCCGAGGTTGTGGACCCGCGCAACCGTCTCCTGACCTCGGTAGCAGCCTTTGTCCAGGTCGACGGCGACACCGAGAAGCCCGATCTCGTTCGGAATGGTGCGGTGGTCGGTGTCGAGGCCGATCCTGGGTACGCCCGCAGCGATCCGGCGAGCCTCGAGTGCCCAGGTGCCAGTTCGCGGACCGCGGCTCATGACATCTTCAAGTCGATCACGCGGCACGAACAGCTCTCGGCCGCCAAGCGAGTCGGGTCCTACCCGGACAACATGATCGCCCGAAACCTCTCCAGCGCACCACACCACCGCGTAATCATCGCTCCTGTCGCCGACCTCAACTCGCATCAAGAAACGCATGCTGTCGAGCCAGTTCACCAGTGCTGGCGCCGAGCCTGGTTCGGTGTGCGCCCAGAAGGTCTCGCCGTCGTCAACGCCGTACAACACGTGTTCGATGTGGCCGTTGGGGGACAGCACGAGCGTGGTTACGCCACGGCCGGGCTCGAGTCCCTCGAGGTCTTTGCGTTGTCAGCGAGTGGAGCCACGCCAGCCGGTCCGGACCGGTCACCGCGATCACACCACGGTGGGACAGGTCAACCACACCTTCGCCACCGGTCAGCAGTCGCTGCTCGCGCATCGGGTCGCCGTAATGCCAAGGGACGCCGACATCTGGCCCTGTTTCTGCCACTACAGCGGTCATGTTGGTTCAGCACTCCCATTCATGCTTTTCTTCCCATACACCTTTTGGCTCCTGGTACGCCGCCGCACCCACTGATCCGAATAGCGAGGGTCAGCGACAGGCGGCCGAGTTCACCCGGCGCACCCTGGTGCCGTCGACGCGGAAGGCCACCGAGATCGCATTGTCGGTCTCGTCAGTCTCTACCAGCCGACTCAGCGGGTCCGCCTCGAGGTCGAGGCAGAGCACTTCGGAGCCCACATTGGCCGGCAGTCGCAACCACTGTCCGGACAGATCCGCCTTGTAGAGATCCACCCAGCCTGGTGAGATTCCCTGCTGGCTATTTCGCGAACATTTCCCGAAGTGCCGCCGGGGAACCAGCACGCGCTGCCGAGGCACCTTGAGGTTGTCTCGTAGGCAGAAGCTGACCTTGTCCCGGGCAACCAGCACCCGCGAGGAACCCGCGCGCCTAAGTGAGTACGCCGCCATCGCGTCGAAGTGCCAGTGTTTGTGGCCGGAATGGCGGAGCATGCACCCGCTCACTCGCCGATACAGTTGCCGGTCGCGGCGCTGCTGAAATTTCCCGTCCCGATTGACATCGCGATGCACCAGTTGGATTGCCTCGTGCTGTCCCGACGGGCATCTGCCCCGCCCTCGGGGCAAAAGGAAGAGTGGCCCAGGTCCGACGTTGGCGAGCGAGGCCGCGAACCGCAGCCGTAGGGTACTCCCGACCACCTCGATCTGTAGATCACTCGCGCTCAAACTCCTCATATTCGGAAGCAGCAGCGGAGCGGGTTGAAGGACCCTCGGAGTCGGTTTTGGGGTAGCTTGCGTCGATTGCGTAGCGCTCGGCGTGGAGCCGCTGGGGGAAGGGATCGTGATGTTCGAGGCCGCGCGCCGACGGTCGTCGGTCGCAAGTACAACTCCCACCACCCCGACAACCAGCGCAGTCGCAGTCGCAGTCGCCGCTACCGCCACTCGGGTCGTCCCCACCTCTGTCACGGTACCGACGCGACCCAAGGGAATTCGAGCCTCAGACGGCTAACAACTTGATCACGCCACTGATCAGTCGAGCGGGTGAAATCAGACCCGACGCAGCCGGCCCCACATGTGGGTCTGCAAACCATGGCCCTGTGCGGCTTTGTCGAACGTCCACAACAGATCGCCCGCAACATTGCCGTACAGGCGCTGACCCGCTGCATAGTCCTCCGCGGAGGCAGTACGCACCACCGCATCAGTCACCAACTCGATCTTGGGTCCGACGATCGATCCGTACCACACCTCGGCGTACCCGGCTGGATGACACATCACCACCTCCAGGCCGCCATCGCTTTGCGGCCGCCAAAAGCCTGTCTCCATGCCGAGCGGCCGAATCGCCAGCCCTTGATCATCGACTTCGAACATCTGTGACAGGTAGTGCAGGTAGTTCCCGCCATTGTGGGCGAAGTCGATCTGTTGTCCGAAGTCGAAGTCCTCAGTGCCCGGATACGTTGCCTTACCGCTGCCCTCCCAGCGACCGATCATCCAGGCGATGGGCGTCAGATCCGGATGCAGGTCCGCTGAGAACTCGAATGACATCTGCTCAACCGCCCGAGCGCGCGGCTGCCGCTAGCTGCGAGCGTCGGGAATCGCGCGCCGCCGTGCTGAGGAGGAGCAAGCAGACACGCCTTTCGTCTGGGAGCGAGTGAGGAAGGCAGCGGCTCCCAAGCGCCAGTCTCAGCGAGCGGAGCGAGCAATGTGCATGGAGCAAGCAGAAACGCTTCATCGTCTGCGAGCGACGACGAAGGAGGCGGACTCCAAGCGCGATGCGCGAGCAGCTCGGGAAATGAGCCGGACCAGCATGATCAGCAACAACAGACCGATGCCGGCGACACCGCAGATCAGCAGCACCGCGAAGGTGAAGGACAGCGACATGGCTCGGAGTTTAGTCGGGCACCGCATCTTGGCCTTGGAACTCGACCAGCCGGCGTTCCATGATCGTGCAGGCAGTCACGTAGGTTTTCCCGCCTGCCACCGGCCAGCTGTCGAGCGTCGGCCACGCCTCCGAATAGCCCAAACGCTCATAAAGCGCCCTAGCTCCGGGGTTATCGTGCTCAACCAGCATCCTGGCAAGGGGTCGACCATGATCGATGATCTTGCGCTCCAAGGCGGCGATCAGCTCAGCTCCGGCTCCCAGGGACTGGAACCGTTCGTGCACTGCAAGCATCCAGATACTGCCGGCATCCTCCGAGGGCCGGAAGTCCACGCCACCTATGGCGATCAGCCGTTCGTTCGGCAGGCAACCCACCAGCAACGCGACTTCTCCGGCGTACGAGGCCTCGAGGGCATCAGCCACCGCGCGGATGTGCTCCGGCCCTCCTGACCAGTCCAGATCGCTCAGGTCGGCCGCTTCAAGATCACGGAAACTCAGCCGCGCGTCCATGGGCCACAACTGTGCCAGGTTACGGTGAGAAACATGCCTCGCTACATCATTCTTGGTGCGGGGGCGGTCGGCGGTGCCCTTGGCGGTCGCCTCGGGCTGGCCGGGCGCGATGTCGTGCTTGCGGCCCGCGGCGACCACTTGGCTGCCCTCCGTGAGCACGGTCTACGGCTGCGTACGCCCGACGAGGACGTGACACGCTCCATTTCGGCGATCGGTGGGCCGGAGGAAATCGAGCTCAATGGTGACGACATCCTGATTCTCGCGACAAAG
The DNA here is from genome assembly GCA_963734005.1 of uncultured Actinomycetota bacterium. GTDB lineage: Bacteria > Actinomycetota > Actinomycetes > Propionibacteriales > Propionibacteriaceae > Microlunatus. The sequence continues at coordinate 73,325 of CAVTFS010000009.1, read as the reverse complement.
ACCCAGCAGGCAAACGAGGCGCTTGTGACCTGGGCTGACGCCGCGGTGTACCAGAACGCTCGGCCCATTGGCACAGCAGGTGAGCGTCTGCCGATCTTCATTGCGCTCAATGGGGTCGCGGCGGAGGCGATGGCGCATCGATATTTTCGGCGCGTCTACGGGATATGTGTCTGGATGCCGGTTGTACACCTGATGCCCGGGGAAGTGATCATTCGTAGCACTCCGCGATCAGGAATGCTCCATATCGGCCGAGTGCCCGCGAATCCGGACGATCATGATCAAACTCTGCAGCAGGTTGCCACCGATCTGGTGGCTGCAAACTTCGACGTTCCGCTACCCGACGATGTGATGCCATGGAAGTACCGCAAGTTGATCAGCAACATTGGCAACGTCTTCCAGGCATTGGTAGCCCGCAACGGAGATTGGCGGCCGTTGGTCGCCGATGCCGAGGCCGAGGCGCGCCAAGTGCTCGATGCTGCCGGAATTGGATACATCAGCGAGGAGGAGGAGACCGTCGCGCGGGCGGCCGGCTTCACCATGCGGCCGGTGGCTGGGGTTGCTGAGTTCGTCGGCGGCTCGACCTGGCAGTCCTTGCAACGCGGCACGGGGGACATCGAAACGGACTATCTCAACGGCGAAGTCGTGATGATCGCGCACCGGCTCGGGATGGAGGCTCCGATCAACGAGCAACTGGCCATACTGGCTCGGCGGGCGGCCGCTGCCGGCGCCAAGCCTGGAGACATGAACGTCGACCAACTGGCGGATCTCCTGCAGCAGTAAGCGTCAGTAGACCAGGGCGCGGACATTGTCGGCGAGCGCTGCTTCAACGAAGCTCGCAGCGCCTTGAATCGTTGCCGACTCGACCAGGTCGCCCTCGCCAAGCTCGCGCCGCGCGGCGCACTGGGTACACACTGTGATCGCGCCGCCGAGCCTGACGGTCTCCACCAGATCCGCGACCGGCGTCGCGTATGGGAGCTCAAGATCGGGCTGCTGCCCCGGCACGGCAAACCACACTGCTTCGCCGGTCAGCCAGACCGATACCGAAGCTCCGGCAGCGACGCCCATCGCGGCGACGGTCCACGCCTGGTTCGCCCGCTCGGCTGCTTCAGCGCCGCAAGTGATCTTGATCAAAAGCGAGCGTGATGTCATTTCGGTGGACATGGCCGACATTGTGGCAGAAGGTATCGCTGTGTTGATCACAAGATTCGCTGGGTTGGCGCCGTGGGAGGCCAGATACGGCTACTCGCGCGTGGTCGTCGCTGGAGATTGGGCTATTACAGCTGGCACGACAGCGACTGGTTTGGACGGGGTGCTACATCCAGGTGACCCGTACCGGCAGGCGCTGGCTGCTTTCAGCATCGCGCTCGACGCTCTGAAGGCAGCCGGTGTGGCACCGGAGCAGGTGGTGCGTACCCGGATGTATGTCACCGACATCGCCTCGCAGGCGGAGATCGGGCGCGCGCACCAAGAAATGCTCGGGCATGTTCGGCCGGTAGCGACCATGGTTGAGGTGGCGCGGCTCGCTGATCCTGCCCATCTGGTCGAGGTCGAAGTCGAGGCGTACGTCGGTCGCTGAGATTCCGCTCACGGCACGGTGAAAGACTGGCGGCCGTGTCTGAGCGAGTTGCGGATCTCACCGTGCGTCTAGTGGTCCAGCGAGTAACTTCGGCGCGCGTTGACGGTCTCCGACCAGGTTGTCGGGGCAATCGACCGGCCCGGCCTGTTGATCTTGGCGGGAGTCACCCACGATGATCAGCCGACCACTGCAGAGCGGTTGGCCGAGAAGGTCTGGACGCTTCGCATCCTCCGGGGCGAGAAATCGTGTCAAGAGGAAAACGCGCCGATCTTGGTCGTCAGTCAGTTCACGCTCTATGCGGACATCCGCAAGGGCCGCCGCCCGTCGTGGAGCGCGGCAGCGCCACGTGACATCAGCGAGCCACTGATCGAGGCATTCGTCTCTTCACTGCGGCTGCTGGGCGCGGAGGTCGCGACCGGCGTCTTCGGTGCCGAGATGCAGGTCTCCTTGACCAATGACGGCCCCGTAACGCTCATCCTCGACTCTGAGAGCTAGGCCGGGCTTCCGAAGACGACCTCAGAGATCAGGACGGCATCGCGACCTCTGGCATTCGATCCAGGACCAGTGCTGGCCGCGATCGTGAGCGTCACCTGCTCGCCCGGTTGGGTGGGAATGCTCAGCTTCTGCACGATCTTCACCCCGTCTTCCAGCGACTGCTGGAAGGACGTGCCATTTGGAAAGGTCCAGGTCGCCTTGGTAATCCGGCGGTACTCGCCATAGCGCTTGACACCGCTGGCCGGGTCCACCTTGGCGTAGCCGTTCACCAGGCCTACCTCGGCGACGGTGGTTCCGGTCGGAAACTCGAACGTGACGACCTGACCAATGCCATCGCCATTGCACCGCCAAGCCGTATTCATCTTCCCGTCAAACATTTGCTCCGGCACGTAGTAGACAGGATTGCCGGCGTCATCGGTGGTCTGCCGCGCCTGGCAACCGACCTTCACCTGAGTTGGCGTCGCTGACGCCACCTGCCCGGAGGACGATGTGGCAGCGGAACCAGCCTTCTTCACACTGGACTCCGGTGAGCTTGAGGCTGCCGTTCGCGAGTCGGGGTGCAGCAGCAGTGCGATCCCAGCGACTGCTCCGATTGTCAGGCACAACAAGATCACGATCATGATGATCATGGGATTGCGACCACGTGGTGGGGCGGGTACTGGCTGGCGCTGGGCAGCGACGACGGAGGCGAGTCCAGTGGCAGCAGAAGCGTTTGCGGGTCGCCGCCTGTTACGCCGGTAGCGAACTCGTCCCGACGGTACAGCCAGGCAAAGTCATCTGCGACGGCCTTGGGCCCGCCGGACGCCGGCTCATTGTGAGATGGCTCGCTGCCTGACATCTGAGACATAGACCCTCACGGTAACGCCGAGGTGCGTGCCTGGAGGACGTTTCCGCGAGGGTCCGACCAACGTCACAACCTCGGCGTCAAGCAGCTTCGATGTCGACGTCGATCTCGATTGACGCTGCCGCGGGCACCGACGACGGCGCGATCCACAGTCTTTGCCCCCGGTGCCAGAGTCCGGAGCGTCCAGTTGCCGTCAGCGGCGAAAAACCGGAAGTGACCGGTCGCCGATGTCGGAACCTCTGCGGTGAACTCGCCACTCGAGTCGAGCAGCCGCACGTACGCCCCCGAGACTGGATTCCCTCCGCGCAGCACGCGGCCCTGAATCACAGCTTCTTTGGTCACGTCGACGCCGGCCAGACTGAGTCCGCCCTTGGTTGCTGCGCACATGATTTTCCTCCTTTTGAACTGACGCGGGAATCGAATGGTTGGTTAGGCCCTGATGATGGTTAGGCGTTGCCGGGTTCGTCACCGACGGCGACCGGCACACCGACGAGCGAGCCGTACTCGGTCCAAGAACCGTCGTAGTTCTTCACGTTCTGCTGCCCGAGGATCTGGTGCAGAACGAACCATGTGTGTGCGCTCCGTTCCCCGATCCGGCAGTAGGCAATGATGTCTTTGTCCCAGTTCAAGCCCGCGCCGCTATAAAGCTCCTTGAGCTCGTTATCGGACTTGAAGGTGCCGTCATCATTGGCTGCCTTGCTCCATGGCACATTGACTGCGGTTGGAATGTGACCACCTCGCTGTGCCTGCTCCTGCGGCAGATGGGCCGGGGCGAGTAGCCGGCCGGCGTATTCATCCGGACTGCGCACATCGACCAGGCTCTTTGTGCCGATCGCCGCCACCACCTCGTCGCGGAAAGCCCGAATGTTGAGGTTCGGATCCGTGGCCGAGTAGCTAGTGGCCGGTCGAGTGACCGTTTCGCTGCTCAGGTCGCGGGCGTCCAGCTCCCACTTCTTGCGGCCGCCGTCGAGAAGCAGCACCTTGTCGTGCCCATACAGCTTGAAGTACCAGTACGCATACGCGGCGAACCAGTTGTTGTTGCCGCCGTAGAGCACGACGGTGTCGTCATTGCCGATGCCGCGCTCTGACAACAGCTTCTCGAACTGCTCCTTGTTGATGAAGTCGCGGCGGACCGGATCCTGCAGATCCTTCTTCCAATCCAGCTTTATCGCGCCAGAGATGTGACCACCGTCGTAAGCCGTGGTGTCCTCATCGACCTCGACAAGAACGATGTTCTCGTCGCTGGCATGCTCGGCGACCCAATCAGCGTCGACGAGTACTTCTTGCCTGCTCATTTTGTGTTTTCTCCTGGTGTGTTCGTGGCTCGGCAGCCGAGGGGTGAGGGTACGGGCAACCGTACGGGGAGGCGGTATGAAGCGTGGTCGATCCCGAGCCCAACGCGTGAGACTCGAGACGACGAGAGCGCGCCTCTACATTCGCCGAAGTTGACACAAAGACGAGCGCATCCGGCCGTGGTCTACAGCACGCCGGCGGGTGAGCGGCAGCGCCCACGCGTTCGTCGAGGTCACGAGCAGAAGAGTAGAGGCGGAGTTGGATCCGTCCCAACATTGTGTTTCATATCGCGAGATTGCGTCCCAGATAATGGACGCCTATCTGCCACCTGCGAAAGGCGGCAGCACCTCAACTCGTACGGGCGCGGTGAGTGGCCGCTCGAGATCTGCCTGGTGAGCTGTAAGTCCATCAATCAGACACCGAACTCGCTTTGATCACCTTGTCGAAACGCGGATCTGATCGCTCATCGCAGGCAAATCGGAGTGCTTCCGCGACGGATCGGGCCTCGATCTGCTCCTCCGCGACGCCCTGCTGCGGCCCTTGCCCCAGCCCAATAATGAAGGGAAACGGACACCATTGCGTTAGTCTCAAGCATGCGTTCAGGCCATTTCTCCAGGTGGGCTGAAGGCTAGCACCGGCAATCCCCGAGGTGAGGAGACCGATGTGGCCACCTTGCTGCTGCTTACCAACGATATGCATTCGTCCTCGGAAATCCTGCCCGCGCTGGAGCTCCTCCCCCACCAAGTCAAAGTCGCCCAGGCCGAAGCCACCGCGCTGCTGGATGCGCCGGCCGCCGACGTGATCTTGCTCGATGCCCGACGAGACCTGGTCGGCGCTCGGTCGCTGTGCCGGCTCATCGAGACGACAGGCAAAGAGGCGCCCCTGCTCGTCATCGCGCAACGAGGGCGGCTTGGCCGCGCTGTCGGCTGACTGGGGCTTCGACGACCTGCTGCTCGCGACTGCCGGACCCGCCGAGGTGGACGTACGGCTCAGGCTCGCGATGACGCCGTCAGTCGCAGCCAATGCCGATCCGGTGATCCAGTCCGGCAACATCATGATCGACGAGGCCGGCTACAGCGCCAAGCTCAACGGGGTTCAGCTGGATCTCACCTACACCGAGTTCGAGCTGCTGAAATACCTCGCACAACACCCGGGACGTGTGTTCAGCCGCCAGCAGCTGCTGAGCGATGTCTGGGGATATGACTACTACGGCGGCACGCGTACCGTCGACGTCCATGTACGGCGGCTGCGCGCCAAACTAGGCCCCGAATACGAGTCGGTCATTGGCACTGTTCGCAATGTGGGATACCGGTTCGTCACCCCCGTCGAAGAGTCGGCTCGCCTCACCGGGTAATGCCGCTGTTCCGAGTTGCGAGCTTCAGCTTTCGCGCGCCGCCGCACGGAGCCAGGCTGGCGCACCGCTGTCCTGGACGAGCGAGCGAGCAGAAACGCTTTTCGTCTGCGAGCGAGTGAGGAAGGCAGCGGCTCACAAGCGCCAGCCTCAGCGAGCGGAGCGAGCAATGTACACAGAGAGAGCGGAGGCGTCTTTCCTCTGCAAGCGACGACGACGGCGGCGGATTCCACGCGCTATGCGCGAGCAGCTCCAAAGGTTGCTTCAATCGTTGCGGTACCGGGACCGCCTATTGAGGCGCCGAATGTGTGCTGGGAGTGTTCCCGGAGGGCCGCTGGTGCGCAGGAACTGCACTCCGGCGAGTACCTGGGCGGCAAGGACGAAGAGCAAGGTGACCGCCAGCAGCACAGCCGACGCAGATGCCCAGCCAGCTGCGGCGCTGCCCGCCATGGTAGCGAAGAGTGCGGCCAGGGTCACGGCGTACGACGCCAGGTGCGCGATCCATGAGAGCTGCTTCTCGGCGTGCAGATCCTGTACGCGCTTGCCGAGCCAAGACGCCATGGCACGCCGCCAGACGACAACTTGGATGACACAGATGGCCAGCATGAGAGCCGCGGAGACGAGCGCTCCCACCGCCCACACGAGTCCTGGTCCAGCACCGGCGAACGACGGGAACACGATGACTGCCGCAGCAGCCGCGATGACCCCAACGACAGCACACACTGCCCCGATCTCCGTCAGCCGGAGATGAGGCGCCATACGGGCAGCAATCGCCGGCTGTGCTGTGGCACCGTACGCAGCGACCTGCCTCGACGGGTCCTGATCATCGCTCATGGAGGGCAGCATAGATGTGTCGGCGTTAGCTGCGAGCGTCGGGATGGCGCGCCGCCGTGCTGAGGAGGAAGGAGCAGACACGCTTCATCGTCTGCGAACGACGACGAGGTCGGCGGGTTCACAGCGCGATCCTCGCTGAGCGGAGCGAAGCAATAAAACACGGAATCGCGCGCCGCCGTGCTGATGAGGAGGGAGCAGACACGCTTCTTCCTCTGCGAGCGACGACGACGGCGGCGGATCCAAGGCGCGCGCTCAGGATCGCGCGCCGCTGTCCTGGACGAACGAACGAGTAGACACGCTTTTCGTCTGCGAGTGAGAGAGGAAGGCAGGCGGCTCGAAAGCGCGATCCTCGCGAGCGGAGCGAAGCAGAGCAGCCAAAGGCGCATTGCGCGAGCAGCTCCAAAAAGGAGGGCTAGCGTGGTGTGTATGTCGGAGCTGCTGACCATCGCCATGGCAACTGAGCTGACCGAGACAGAGATTGACGGCGTGCTGCGGTTGGTGGGCGATGCCGAGGCGGTCGACCAGATTAAGACTCTCAATGAAGCTGCAATGCTGCGGCTGCGGCGTCCACACCCGACGACGCAACACCTCCTGGTAAGTGAGGATGAGCAGCTGGTGGCGTACGCCCAACTGGAGTCCGGGATCGAATGGAGTGCTGGCCAGCTCGTGGTCTCTCCCGACCATCGGCGGCGGGGCATCGGCACTTTGCTGCTGCAGCGGCTGATCATGGAGTCGAGCAGCCCGTTGCGGGTGTGGGCGATGGGTGACAGTCCGGCCGCCCGAGCCCTCGCCAGGGGCGCCGGGATGGCTCCCCAGCGCGAGTTGCTGATCATGGAACGGCGACTGGATGGGGATTTGCCAGAGCCGGTGGTTCCGCCCGGCGTAGAGATCCGAACCTTTGTACCCGGACAGGATGAGCGGGAGTGGCTACGTGTCAACGCTGCCGCATTCGCGCACCATCCCGAGCAGGCCCTGATCGACGTTGATGACCTCGCGGATCGGATGGCCGAGCCATGGTTCGACCCGAAAGGCTTCTTTGTCGCGACGATTGACGACACGATGGTCGGCTTCCATTGGACCAAGCAGCACCAAGATCAGCTTGGCGAGGTCTACGTGCTCGGCATCGAGCCGTCGGCGGCCGGCCGCGGACTCGGCAAGGCACTGCTGCTGACCGGGCTGCGCTCGTTGCAGCAACGAGGAAACACGCGCGTAGAGCTGTACGTAGAGGCAGATCACCGGGCCGCCATCGGACTATATCTGTCCTATGGATTCGCCACAGTCAGCCGTGATGTGATGTACGCGCAGGGTTGAGCCTTCATCAGGTCCGCCTGGACGCTATATAGAGGGATATCGGAGCACATCAGGAGATAGATATGGAAGCAGTCGAAATGTCAACCGTGATGGAGGACTTGCTTCCCGTTCCAGCACCGGGGCTGCCGCCTGATCGCTTCCTGGACCGAGAGCTGTCCTGGCTCGCGTTCAACAACCGAGTCCTTGATCTGGCCAAGGACGCCAAACGGGTGCCGTTGCTGGAGCGGGCGAAGTTCCTCGCGATCTTCTCCTCCAACCTGGACGAGTTCTACATGGTCCGGGTCGCCGGCCTGAAACGCCGCATCGCCGCGGGTGTTGCAGTGCCAACGGTCAGCGGGTTGATGCCCCGGGAGGTGCACTCAGCGATCCTCAGTCGCACCCGAGACTTGGTCACTGAGCAGGCACAGGTGTTCCAGGAGGACGTCCGGCCCGCACTGGCCAAGGAAGGTATCGAGATCCTTCGCTGGGATGAGCTCACATCTGCCGAGAAAGACCGGATGGACGAGTTGTTCGCCGAGCGGATCTTCCCGGTACTCACCCCACTGGCTGTCGATCCGTCACATCCCTTCCCCTACATCTCGGGCTTGTCGATCAACCTTGCCGTGCTTGGTCCGCAACCCGGAGACGGGCATTCGCCAGTTTGCCCGGGTCAAGGTGCCGACAATGCTCGCCCGCTTCATCACACTGGCCGAGGGCCGCTATGTCGCGCTGGAGGACGTGATCGCTCATCATCTTGATCAGCTGTTCAGCGGCATGCAGGTAGTGGGGCACCACACGTTCCGGGTGACACGCAACGAAGATGTCGAGGTCGAGGAAGACGACGCCGAGAACCTGCTGCTTGCCCTAGAGAAGGAGCTGCTTCGTCGCAAAGTCGGTCGGCCGCCGGTTCGGCTCGAGGTCGAGGACGACATGGACCCCAAGATGCTCGAGCTGCTGGTCAGCGAGCTGGACATCAGCGAGAGGGAAGTCTTCCACTTGCCCGGACCGCTTGATCTGACCGGCCTGTTCTCCCTGGCCGATATTGATCGAGCCGAACTCAAGTACCCTGCCTTCCTGCCCTCAACCCATCCCCATCTCGCCGAGGTGGAGACGGCGAAGCCGGCCGACATGTTCGCAGCTCTCAAGCAGCGTGATGTGCTGCTGCACCACCCGTACGATTCGTTCGCGACGAGCGTGCAGCGCTTCATTGAGCAGGCCGCCGATGATCCACACGTCTTGGCGATCAAGCAGACCCTTTACCGCACGTCCGGCGACTCCCCCATCATTGACGCGTTGATCGAGGCAGCCGAGGCGGGCAAGCAGGTACTGGCCCTTGTTGAGATCAAGGCTCGGTTTGACGAGCAGGCCAACATCGCGTGGGCGCGGCGACTCGAGCAGCATGGCTGTCACGTGGTGTACGGGTTGCTCGGGCTGAAGACCCACTGCAAGCTCTCGATGGTGGTCCGCGACGAGCCGGACGGCCTTCGCCGCTACGCGCACATCGGCACCGGGAATTACAACCCCAAGACCGCTCGGCTGTACGAGGACATGGGGCTGCTCACTGCCAATCCCATCGTCACCGATGACATCGGCCGACTCTTCAACCATCTTTCAGGAATGGCCCAAGAGATCCAGTACAAGCGGCTGCTCGTTTCTCCGCACGGTATCCGCAATGGGCTGATCGACCGGATCAACCATGAGATCGCCAACCACGAGGACGGCAAGCCCGCAGGCATCAAGATCAAAGTCAACTCGATCGTGGACGAGGCGACTTCCGATGCGCTTTACCGTGCCTCACGGGCCGGTGTCCCGGTCGACCTGTGGGTACGCGGAACCTGTACGATCCGGCCCGGTGTGCCGGGCCTCAGCGAGAACATCCGAGTGCGTAGCATCCTTGGCCGCTTCCTCGAGCACAGCCGGCTCTTCTGGTTTACCAACGACGGATCGCCCTCAGTCGGCATCGGCTCCGCTGACCTGATGCATCGCAATCTCGACCGCCGGGTGGAGGTGCTTGTCTCCATCACCAATCCAGCACACATCGCAGAGATTGGAGATCTGTTCGACCTCGCGTTCGACGAGCATACGGCCTCGTGGCAGCTGCAACCGGACGGTACCTGGATTCCCCATACTACGGACGCCGCCGGTGACCCCCTGCTCGACATGCAGGACTATCTGATCAACGCCGCGAGCCGGCGCCGCGCCGCTGTGAAGTAGCCGCCCCGTGCCTTCGGTGAGCACCGCCCGCAGCCAGAAGGACGCGGTGCCCTCTGCGAGGCGCCCGATCCTGGCCGCCGGCGCCGTAGCGACTCGCGAGCATCCGCTGCGGGGCACCGAGGTTTTGATCGTCCATCGGAAGCGCTACGACGACTGGACATTGCCAAAGGGAAAGCTCGATGTTGGTGAGTCCCTGCCGGCATGTGCAGTGCGGGAGGTACGTGAAGAGACAGGAGTCACCATACGGCTCAGCGTGCCCCTGGACTCGATCACCTACGAAGCCGGGAACGCCGGCCTCAAGAAGGTCGATTACTGGGGCGGCGTAGTCCTGGACTGGGTACGCCGGGCGCCGGACGCCGAGGTCGATGTCGTCTCCTGGCTTCCGGTGCGCGCAGCGCTTGGCCGGCTCACCTACTCCCATGATCATTTTCTGGTGGAGCAGTACCTTGCACAGCCTCCCACCACGCCGCTGATCCTCGTGCGGCACGCCAAGGCAATGGATCGCAAGGACTGGTCACGAAAGGACTCGGCCCGGCCCCTCAATTCCCGCGGTCGGCGGCAGTCCAAGATGCTGAGCCCGATGTTGGCGGCGTACGGAGTGACCAAACTCGTCAGCTCCACCTCGACACGGTGCACCTCGACATTGCTGCCATACGCCCATTTGCGCGAGATGACCATCGAGACCCACAGCTTGCTGAGCGAGGAGGAAGGCGAAGGGGATCCCAAGGGGGTTGGGAGCCTGGCACGCAAGATCAAGGCCGCGACACTCGCCAGTGGTGAACCAACCGCTATCTGCGTGCACAGACCGGTGCTGCCGCACATTCTTGATGCCCTCGAGATTGCGCAGACGACGTTGGTGACCGGAGAATTCCTGGTCGCGCACCTGAAAGCGGAGGGCACAGTGCATGCGCTGGAACGGCACCGGCCCCAAGCGTGAGTGCGTTCTTGCGCTTCGAGCGCTCGACACCGTATGCCCGTCCCGGCACGACTCAGACATCACGGGTCACCTGAACGACACTAGGTCGTGGGCCCCGCCAAGCTCCGGCTGCGGGCTCGGCACCGACCGGAACGTAGTCGGGAAAATAGGAGAGCTGCTCGTCCCAGGATCCGTCCTCACCCGGATGTTGCACCGAGATGAAGACCGACCCATCACGATCATGAATCACCGGGCCGCAGGTTTCGGCCTGATACGGCACTGCCAGGAACTGCACCAGATGACCTCGTTCGTCGCCCTCAAGTGGCACCCGGAACAACCCGTCGGCCTTGGAGATGGACCCGGGCGCCCCATCAGTGGCGATCCAGAGATTTCCGACCGAATCGAACGCGAGGTTGTCGGGACATGAGATTGGCGCGACAGGACCTTTCCAACCTCCGAAGTAGGTGCCCGCTTGGTCGGCATCACCGCAGACGAGGAATAGGTCCCATGAGAACGAGGTCGCGCCAGCCCGATTGTTCCGCTCGGTGATCTCAATGATGTGACCGTTCTTGTTGATGTCACGGGGATTAGCAGCATCAGGACCCGGCGTGCCATCTTCGCCCCGATCCCGGTTGTTGGTGCAAGCCACGTAGACCTTGCCGGTACGGGGACTGGGCTGGACATCCTCGCAGCGGTCCATCGGCGTGGCTTTGACTCGATCAGCGGCCACCCTGGTGAAGACCAGCACCTCCTCATGTGTCATTCCCGGCACAGCGGACTTGCCGTTCAGGGTGAGTGGAATCCATGCACCCTGGCCGAGGTTGTCGTTCCCAGGCTGCTGGGTCCCACTGAAGCGGGCCACATAGAGGTCGCCTTCGGTGAGCAGCCGGAGGTTATGGCGCCGCGCTGCAGCCGAGGAACCTCGGCGGTACTTCTTCCTGGCCACGAACTTGTAGAGATACTCGAAACGATCGTCATCACCCATGTACGCGGCAACAGTGCCGTCGTCATCGATGCTGAGGTTCGCTCCTTCATGCTTGAACCGCCCGAGAGCGGTGTGCTTGCGGGGAGTCGATCCGGGATCATGTGGGTCAATCTCGACGATGTAGCCGAACCGGTGCGGCTCTGCCGCGTAATCCCGCTGGGTGGCGTCGAAACGCGGATCGATGGCCTCCCAGCCGTAGACGCTCGGCTTGTTCTTCAGCCCATAGCGGTCGCTGCCGAACGCAGCTGAGTCGGCGACGAAGTAGCCGTCGAAGTTTTCCTCACCTGACAAGACCGTGCCCCACGGCGTCGTACTGCCAGAGCAGTTGCCAAAGGTGCCGGACACTCGGCGCCCGGTCCGGTCCGCAGCGGTCTTGACAAGATCACTGCCAGCGGCGGGGCCGGTCAGGGTGAACGGCGTGTCTGGCGGTGATCCGCCGGTTTCGTGGCGCTCCTCTGACGTAACGCCACGGCTGGCGCAGAGCCGGGCGTTCCAGCTCCACGACAGTGAAGCCCTGCGCTGCCATGGTGGCCCTGAATGCTTCGCGCTCCTCATTTTCAGATGCTGCTGGCGGGAACATGATCGCTCGATTGGTGAATTCGTGGTTGCAGCACAGCAGGGCTGACCGGCCGAGGCGGTCAATGTCCATGATCGCCAGGAAGTCGTTGTTGTAGCCGAACTGAAGCTTTTGGGCCCGCGCGTCGGGTGCCTCGGGATTGAAGTCCGGCGAGTCAGCAAAAAGAGGGTCGCCCCAGCGCAGGATCGGTGTCCAGCGATAACCGTCCGGCACTGTCAGGGCGTCGACGTTGTCCGGTACCGGGGCGATCGGATGGAAGTCCAGACCCGCGGGCGGAGCCGTCGAGCTCTCATGTCGGCCGGCGGAACCCTTCGGCTCGCCAGGCGTGCATCCGGTTACGAAGCTCGGCAGTGCTGCCGCAGCAGCGAGGGAGCCGGCGGCGGCAAGCAAAGACCGCCGGCTGAGCTGCCGGGCAGCGATCTCGGCGAATGTCGCCTCGGTGCTCGTGTTGGAAGCAGGGTGCGCACATGCGCTGTCGCACTTGAGATGGCACGTGACCGCGCTGCGGTTGCCATGGGTGCGGCCGATCATGGGCAGGGACTGATGCGTTGGTACCTGCGTGAGTCTAGGCCAGCCAGCCGCCACCGAATCCCAGGTCAGAGTTCACTTGACGTTCATTTGCAGGCTGCGCATCCGGACATCCGGTCCTCATAGGTTCCTGGTGACCATGAATGAGCAAATGTGCTGTGCGCCCTGAACCCGCTGCCGCAATCCCCGCGACCGTCCGCGTGCTGGCGATTGCGGACACTGACTCCTACCTCAAGTGGAGCGCCACAACGTTGGATGCGCTCCCCAGTTCTTGGGAATCCAGGCAGTTGCTTATCCAGAACCCAGTCATGCCGTCCCAGGGCCAAACTCAGGCGGCCAGCAGCCGGCCGGTGGAGTTCGTGTCGCACGCTGCGCTCAGACGCCGGATCCGCCTCGAGCGTCCTGACGTGGTACTGCTGGCATGCACCGGGCCTGTAGTCGCCGCCCTGACGGCCCAACGAGTCTTCGAGGGCCGAACCAGGCCCGTGCTGGTTACCGGTCTGCCCGGGATAAGCGTGCCGGCGACCTGCCGGGCAGTGACCTCGCGCGCTGCATGTGACCTCTTTCTGTTGCACAGCAAGCGCGAGCTCGCCGAGTTCGCCGAAATCGGTGCCCGACGAGCGCCACGTCTCATCTTCGGGTTGGCGACGCTTCCCTTCTTGCCCGCTCCTACGCCCGAGCCTCTGCCTGATTCCGAGCTCGGACCCAACCTGGTGTTCGCTGCTCAGGCGAAGGTGCCAATGGAACGAGAGGACCGGGAAAAGATCCTGCTGGCACTGGCCGACGCCGGGTCTGCCGTCGTCAAGCTCCGCGCCTGGTCTGAGGAACAGCAGACGCACAGAGAGACCTGGTCCTACCCGGAGATCATGAACGACCTGGTTGCGCGGCGCCGCCTCCCCGCCGACGCCGTCGGCTTCGTTGGAGGCTCTATGCATGGCGCACTCGACAGGTCGCGCGGCCTCGTCACGGTCTCCTCGACCGCGGCGCTGGAGGCGATGGCCATCCGTCGGCCTACCTTGATCATCTCTGACTTCGGGGTCTCGGCGGAGATGATCAACCTCGTCTTCGAGGGATCAGGTTGCCTCGGCACGCTGGATGATGTTCGCTCCGGCAGACTCTGCCAGCCCGATCCACAGTGGATGGCGGCGAACTACTTCCATCAGGCCGAGGAGAACAACTGGCTGGAACTGCTCAACCAACTACTTGAGCTCCGTGCAACTGGACAGTTGCCTGAGCGGCCTCGGTCAACAGGCTCCCTGTGGAGGCGAGTACGGCGGCGCCTCCGCCTGATGATTCCTGCCCAGATGTGGCCTCACCTTCGCCGGTTGTACGTTCCTGTGAGCACAAGGCGGCACTCGACACCGGTCTCCCCTCCCTTGGTCATTTCTCCGCACCCGGCTGCGAATGACTCCGATTCAGGTTGAATCAGGCCTCATACACGACTGTGAGCTGAGAAACGAACCGGCGGTACAACCTCGGAGACAATGGCGCGCGAGGCGCGCTGGCGGTGCTCGATGATGCGGTCGCAAAGCTCTCGGACTGCCCCATGACCACCTGACCGCGCCAGCACGAGACGTGCTGCCTGGCGAACGGATGGATGAGCATCGGCAACCGCAACAGGCCAGCCGACCAGACCCATTGGACCAAGATCATTGACATCGTTGCCGAGGTACGCAGCACGATGCGGGGGAATGTTGAGTGCTGCCAGCCAGTCGCGTACCACGGAGCGCTTTTCCGTAACGCTGTGCACTACCTCAACACGCAGCTTGGCCGCGCGGGCCTCGACGACTGGGTTGATCTCCTTGGACACGATCAGCAGCGGTATCCCAACCGACCGCAGCCGCTCAACCCCGAGCCCGTCGGCGCGGCTAACGCGGACCGACTCGCGACCATCCTGCGCGACAGTGACCGAATCGTCGGTGTGAACGCCATCGAAGTCGGTGATCAATGCATCGACGTCGACCTCCTGCGGCGGCTCCATCACCTGGGCCAGTGCGCCCGCCAAGGCCAGGTCGTGTAGGTGGTCGATGTCAACCGCGGTCAGCTCGGGTACCTGGACCACGGCGGTACGCCCGAAGAAGCGATGCCGTGCAGCCCGGAACCCAGCTGCCGACATGACATAGAACGCACCCGTCTCGCGGAAGTCGGGCTCTCGCTCCTGACGTCGCGGCCGCACAGCCGGGTCATGGTTCTGACCCGTTACCAGGCCAAAGCTTCCGTTGCCACGCCACAGGAAGTCATAGGTCGCCACGGCCGAGAAGACCGAGTCGGCACGATCGTGGATGATCATCTCGATGCCCCGATCAAGATCATCGGGCGCGATGAATGGGCTGGTGCACTGCACGAACACCAGGACCTCAGGCTCCGCATCCACCATGATCAGCTGGTCGAGGGCGTGCAGTAACGCCGACTCCGAAGAGGCCGTATCGTCGGACAACTCAGCAGGTCGCATGATCACCTTCGCGCCAGCCACTTCAGCGCTTGCCGCGATCTCGGCATCGTCAGTGCTGACGTACACCTCGTCTACGCGACGCGACGCACGACAGGCGTCGACCGCGCGCGCAACCAGGCTGCGTCCGCCGACCCGCCGAAGATTCTTGCCAGGAAGGCCTTTGGAACCACCTCGGGCCGGAATGATCGCGATCACTCGCGAATGCACGTGTTCTTTGCTCGGGACAGACATGGGTTCTGAGGTAGATGGAGCGGCATCAGACCGCGACGGCCGCCAGGCGGTCGTGGCTCTGCCGTGCCGATGTGCTGACCCGACCAAGGAATTCGTCGGCTCGCAAGGTGGCTCCGGGCTCGTACCACTCGTTCGCGATTTCGCAGACCACGACCTCAACGGCTGTTTCGGCCAGTACCGTCGGCAGCGTATGAACCACTGTCGAAGGAAAGCTGACGATCGTGCGGCCGATTGGGCCCCGGCGCGCAATGATCTCCAGCGGCAACGCAGGTCGCACGACTCTGATACCCATTCGTTCGATCAGGTCGAGCTTCCAGTCGGCTTCCTTGCGATGTGCAAAGTACCGGTCGGCCTCGAAGCGAGTGATCAAAGTCTCGACTCCAGTCAGGTACGCATCCGCTTTGACAACACCCGACTCAACGAGCGAGGTGCCGACTAGATCCGCGCTGGCCTTCAACTGAGGTGCCGGGTGGCGGGCACGCAGCCAGGAGAAGTCATTGCGGATGGTCCGAACGCGCGGCACCTCTACTGGCATGCAGGTGAACAACCGGAGTCGGCAACCCGAGCCAGGTGAGAGCCGGCGCCGTATGGTCCCGGCAATCTGATCCCGCGCGAGCGTGGCGATTTGTCGGCGCTGGCTCGGTGTTGCTGCCTGGTGCCAGCGTGACAGCTGCTCTCCTGCAGCCCACTGCCGCGCGAATTCGAGCGTCGCTGTGCCGTCATCGATGATGGTCACCTCGGAGAGCTTCGTGACACTGATGATCACCTGAATGACACCCGAGTAGGGATCACCGATCACCAGCCGCTGTACGCCGTTCATCTCGCCAGCCAAGGCACGGACACTGCGGGCAACAGCCATTCCGCCAAGTCGCGGTTCATGCCATGCCACCGAGTGGCCGGCCTGGCGCGCCAAGGCGATCATCGACCGTAGCTGGGTACGTGTGAGCCCGGCACTGGGCGCCAGCACCGCGATCTTCAACGCTGCGAGGTCCTCCTCGTGCTGCGCCAATTCGATCACGTTGAGAAGCTGAGCGGGGCTCTCCACCAGCGCGAGTGCCCCCCGCTCCGGTCCGGCGTAGAAGCTCACGACGCGGCCATCAGATCAGCCTGCTCCGCCAGCACGCCGGGCACCCGGCGCAGCTTCTTCATCGCGGCTCGCTCTCCGTCGTAAATCCGCTTTACGCCGTCGCCCATGGCGTCGCTGATCACCCGTACATCGCGCACCAGCCGCACCAGACCTTGTGGCTCGATCGATGCGGCCTGATCCGACCCCCACATTGACCGGTCCAGCGTGATGTGTCGTTCCACGAAGACCGCACCCATGGCCACGGCGGCCAAGGTCGTCTGCAGCCCCCTCTCGTGTCCTGAGTAGCCGATCGGCACGTTGGGGAATTCGCCCTGCAAGGTGTGGATCATCTTCAAGTTGAGCTCATCGGTCGGCGCAGGGTAGGTGCTGGTGGCGTGACACAGGATGATGTTGTCGCTGCCGAGCACCTCGACGGCGTGGCGGATCTGGCGCATCGTCGACATGCCGGTCGAAAGGATGATCGTTCGGCCGGTGGCTCGCATTCGCCGGAGCAAGTCGTCATCGGTCAAGCATGCCGACGCTACTTTATGCGCAGGCACATCAAACGCTTCCAGGAACTCGACCGATTCGATATCCCACGGAGAAGCGAACCAGGCAATGCCGCGACGCTTCGCGTGTTCGTCTATCGCCGCGTATTCGTCGATGCCGAATTCCACCTGATGGCGGTAATCGATATAGCTCATTCGCCCCCAGGGCGTGTCGCGCTCGATTCCCCACTGATCACGGGGAGTGCAGATCTCCGGCGTCCGCTTCTGGAACTTGACCGCATCACAGCCAGCGTCGGCTGCCTGGTCAATCAAAGCGATCGCGTTGGCGAGGTCGCCGTTGTGGTTGATTCCGATCTCCCCGGTGATGTAGACGGGCCGACCGATACCGACCACTCGATCGCCGAGGTGCCGGGAAGGACTCTCTAGAATCCATGAGTTGTTAGCCATCACACCTCCTCAGTGGGGCTAGCGGTGGCATCGCCCCCGAGTTCTCTCATGATCACGACCGTAGGCAGGGTAGATGGCGAAGCGGGCGTTGCGATCTGAACATCAGGCAAACACTCCGACAACATGCCGGCAGTGGTGACCTGGAGTTCACCCACCGTTACCCCAGCACTTACCTAGTGATCATCGACTACGTTCAGCTATTGCTTATGGTCGAGAAGGTGATCAGGCTGTCGGTGATCGTGCCGTTCTTCAACGTAGAGCGATACGCCGTAGAGAACCTGATCAGTTTGGCGCACAACGCTGCACGAGGCATCGAGTTCGTACTTGTGGACGACGGCTCCACCGATGCCACATCGTCGATCGTCGCCGATGCCGGAGAGCGGTTACCTGGCGGCTACCTTCTCAGGCTCCGGAGAAACTCAGGACTCTCTGCCGCACGCAACGCAGGCCTGTCGGCCGCTCGGGGGCGATATCTCAGCTTTCTCGACGGCGACGATGTCGCGGGCCCGGGCCACTTTCCGGCACTGCTTTCGGTGATCGAGCGGCTGGGTTGCGACTTCGTCCGCACCGACCATGTCCAGGTCCGCGACCGCCAGCGGTTCCTGCATCGCACCAGCCACATGCCGCGTGGGGTGGTTTGCCCAGCACGCTCAGGCATCGGCCGGCCGGGATTGCCCAGCTCGGTGGACGCCCCATATGCGTGGGCTGGCATCTACGACCGACGGCTGCTGGACGCAGGGCTGCTGAGCTTCCACGAGGACCTGCGCACGTGTGAGGACCGACCATGGATCTGGGGACTGCACCTGCATGCACGCACGTTTGCGGTGGTCGGGCTCCATGGAGTCCGCTACCGGCGAGACGTCTCGGCGTCGCTGACCCAACTCAGCGACGAGCGCCAGTTCGACTTCATCCCCGCGTTCGAGCGGATCGTGCAGCAGGTTGACGTCGACCGCGAAGCCGCATCGCTGCTGCCAAAGGCGTTGCGATCCTATTGCGCCGTTGTCTGTCACCACCTCAGCCTGCGTGATCGCTATCCGCCCGAATTGCAACACAAGCTGCGAGCGGCGGTAGTCACTTCACTCGGTCAGCTGCCGGCCGAACCGCTGCGGGCGACCATTGCGGAGCTGGACATCGATCGAGCGGCGACAGTGGAAAGCCTTCTGCTGGAGGCCGCATGACGACCCAGATCGTACTGGCGTCCACGGCGTTCGGGCTGGCTACGACGATCGCGGCGTACGACAGCGGCGCATTCGAACCCTGCGAACGCCGGATCCTGGTGGTCGCATGCACCACGGCCATGCCTGAGGCGACGACGCCGATGCACGACATAGCCGGCGTACGAGGTCTGATGGGCCGGTTCGACGCCGTGTACGACTACAACGCATCAATCGAGCCGCAACACCCGTCGGTCTGGCGCCCACGACCGGCAGATCTTCCGCTGTGGGAACGCTACTTCCGTCAGCTCTGGGATCTGGGCACTGATGATCTGCACCTGGTGGTGGAGAGCATCCAGGTGAATCCAGCACAGGCAGTCTGCCGCATCTTCGGCGATGCACGGATCGATGTATACGCCGACGGTCTCATGAGTTACGGTCCGACTCGCACGACGCTGCCGGGGATGGTTGCTGGACGGATAGAGCGGCTGCTACATCTTGATCTTGTGCCTGGCATCACGCCGCTGCTGCTCAGCGAGCGGCAGGTGCCCGCGGACCTGATCACGACGGAGAGCTTCCGGGCGGTTGCCAAGACGATGGTTGCGAACCAACCCGGGGTTACGAGCGACAATCGGCTCGCCTTGATCGTCGGTCAGTACCTGACAGCCGGTGGGTTGCTGAGCGAGCGCGAGGAACTTGACCTGTATGCGGCGATGGTGTCGGGCTGCGCAGCGGCGGGCTATCGATCCGTTGCCTTCAAGCCGCATCCGAGTGCGCCGGCCGGGCAGCTGGCAGGGTTGCGAGATGTCGCCCAAGACCGCGGCGTACGGTTCGCCGTACCAGATGAGCGAGAGCTTGCCGAGGCGCGGTTCGAGCGCGGTGGCGTCGAGCTCGTGGTCGGGTGCTTTTCCACGGCCCTGATGACGGCGCGGAGCCTCTATGGGTTGCCTGTGGCGCGACTTGGGACGGAACTGATGTTGGAACGGCTCACGCCCTACCAGAACAGCAACCGGATTCCTGTCACGCTCGTGGACGCTCTCGTGCCGGACCTGTCATCGCTGACCCCAACCCGCAAGGAATGGCGCTACTCCGGTCAAGCCGACGTCACTGCCTTGATAACTGCTGTCGGGTTTGCCATGCAGCCAGTCCGGCTGAAAGCCCGACGCCCAGAGGCCGCAACATTCCTTGCAGCTCACTATGAAAGCCACTCGCGGTACTTCAAACGTCGCCGACTTACACTTCTCGACCTGCCAGGCAAGCTGCCGGCAGCGTCACCACGACCAAAACCGACGGTTTGGCGCCGCCTCAAGCGACGCATCCACCGTGCTCGGACGGCGTTGGGCCGACGGCTACTTGGCACTCATCAGCCGTCGTTGAGCTCAGACACGGTAGCTCCGCGGAGAGCCTGAGCCGAGGAGGGGACTCTAGAGTGGATCGTTCACCCGTTGTTAACCTTCGCAGGCCCATCACGACACCCGACGCGCGTACGTTCGCGGCATCGGAAGGCGCACGGACGCGCCCCTCCGAGTCACGCCCGGCGAGCATTGTGCCTCCGGGTTCACCCAGGGGAACTCCCCTCGTCTGTGAAGGACACGCATGACCATGAACCGCCTCGTGAGCTCGCGAGCCAGCAAGCTCGCCGCGCTGGCTGCTCTGGCCACCCTCAGTCTCACCTCGTGCGGCTCTGACCCGACAAGCGCAAACGAGCCTGCCGGAGCTGAACCGGGCAGCAGCGCCGGTGCGTCAGGCCTCGCCTGCCCCGCGGGCAAACTCTCCGCCGAGGGCTCGAGCGCCCAGGCCAACGCCATCACCGAAGTCATTGCCGACTACAACGCCCAATGCGGCGACAAGGCGACGATCGAATACAACCCGACTGGCTCAGGTGCCGGCATCAAGTCGTTCTACAACGGCCTGGTGGACTTCGCCGGCTCGGACTCCGCACTCAAGACCGAGGAGAAGGACGGCGTTATCGAAGCTGACAAGGCCAAGGAGCGCTGCGCGAACAACCCGGCTTGGAACCTGCCTATGGTGGTGGGCCCAGTCGCCTTCGCATACAACGTCGACGGCGTCGACAAGCTCGTGTTGAATGCCGAGGTGCTCTCGGAGATCTTCAATGGCACGATCAAGACCTGGAACGACCCGAAGATCGCGAAGCTCAACCCAGACGCCAAGCTGCCTAGCGCGAACATCACCGTTTTCTTCCGCTCCGACGAGTCGGGCACCACGGAGAACACCACTAAGTTCCTCTCCAAGGCCGGAAACGGTGCCTGGAAGGACGAGCCCGGCAAGGCCTGGACAGGAACCGGAGAGGGCAAGAACAAGTCCTCCGGCGTTGCCGAGGCCACTGCCAATACGAAGAATTCCATCACCTACATCGAATGGAGTTATGCCAAGGACAACAACCTGAGCATGGCTCAGCTTGACAGCGGCAACGGCCCAGTAGAGCTGACAGGTGACTCCGTGGCGAAGGCCGTGTCTGAGGCAAAGGTCAAGGGCAGCGGCAATGACCTCAACCTCGACCTGAAGTACACCGGAACCGAAGCCGGCGCCTACCCCGCACTGCTGGTCACCTATGAGATCGTGTGCAGCAAGGGTCTGGCGGCGGACAAGACGGCGATCGTCAAGGACTTCCTGACTTACTTCTCCTCGCCGGAGGCGCAGAGCAAGTTGCAGGATCTTGGGTACGCCCCGCTCCCCAGCGATTTGCAGTCAAAGGTCCAGACGGCGGTCGCAGCGATCCAGTAGTCACCTCCCCCAGGGGCGGGTCATCGCGGCTACGCATCCGCGGTGGCCCGCCGCCATTCACCGAGCAGGAAGACCCATGGCTGTGACCGATACAGATGCCACCGAGAGGGTCGAGCCCGAGCCCGCCGCGGCGCTGGATCCGAGCCTGTCGCCGGCAACGGGTCACGTGGAGCACATGCACACCCCCGTACCCAAGGTCGTACATCACGCAGCGCCTGCTCCCGCGACCATCGACCAAGTCGACAGGGCTCCACGCGGGGTCAAGTTGGCCAAGATCAGCCAGACCGGGGATCGTGTGTTCCGTGCGCTGGCGACCACCGCCGGTTTGAGCATCGTCTTACTCGTGCTCTTCGTCGGCATCTTCCTCCTGGCTCTCGCGTTACCCAGCCTGCGGGCCGACCAGGACAACTTCTTCACCTCGCGTAACTGGACAGTCAGCGGCGCCGATCTAGCCTTCGGGATCGCCGGGCTGCTCTGGACCACCGTCTTGTCCTCGGTGCTGGCGATGGCTATCGCGGTCCCGATTGCTGTCGGCGTGGCGCTCTGTCTGACCCAGTACCTGCACAAGCGGGCCTCAGGCCCGGTCTCCTTCGTAGTAGACCTGCTCGCGGCGGTACCGTCGATCATCTTCGGCCTGTGGGGACTGACCGTCCTGGGACCGTTCCTCGCTCCCGCAGCCGTGTGGCTGACGAGCAAGATCGGCTGGATACCGCTGTTCAGCGAGAACGTCGATCCCAAGGGGTCGGTGTTCGTCGCCGCTGTGGTGCTGGCCATCATGATCTTGCCCATCGTGTCGGCTATCTCACGCGATGTCTTCGCTCAGACCCCGCGCGACCACATCGAAGCCGCACTCTCACTCGGCGCGACCCGCTGGGAGGTCATCCGCACTGCGGTGCTGCCTTATGGGCGTTCTGGCGTGATCAGCGCGTCAATGCTCGGCCTGGGCCGTGCGCTCGGCGAAACCATCGCGGTGATGATCATCCTGACGACGCCGGCACCGAGCAGCCCCTTCAGCCCCTCGATCTTCGCTGGTGGCGAGACCTTTGCCAGCAAGATCGCCAACAATGCTGCCGAGTTCGACAGCCCGTCCAAGACGGGGGCCTACATTGCGGCTGGCCTGGTGCTCTTCGTGGTCACATTCGCGGTGAACGCAATGGCCCGGATCATCGCCGACCGGGGGGGAGCGAAGTCATGAGCGCGGCGACCACCACCACTGACGCCCAGGTGTCCTTCCGGCGCCCGAGCGGGGGACGCACCACCAAGAATGCCATCGCAACGGTCTACGTGTTCCTCGCCACGGCGCTTGCGGTCATCCCGCTGGCCTGGGTGCTCTACACCGTGATCACCAAGGGCATCCGCCTCATTCTCACCCCAGATTGGTGGCTGCAAAGCCAGCGCGGCATCACGCCGCGCCGAGAAGGCGGCGGCGCCTACCACGCAATCGTCGGTACTGTTGAGATGGCCTTGATCTGTGCTGCGATCGCGGTTCCGATAGGTATCTTGGGCGCAATCTTTCTGATCGAGTACGCCAAGGGCACCAAGGTCGCGCGCGCCGTGAGCTTCACGGTTGACATCCTCAGCGGGATCCCGTCGATCGTCGCCGCGCTTTTCATCTACGCGCTGTTCATTACGATCTTCGGGTTGGGCCGCTCCGCAATCGCGGTGTCCTTGGCCCTGGTACTGCTGATGCTGCCCGTGGTACTTCGATCGACCGAGGAGATGCTCAAACTCGTGCCGAATGAGCTGCGTGAGGCCTCCTACGCGCTCGGTGTGCCGAAGTGGAAAACCATCCTGAGGGTGGTCATTCCGACCGCATTCGCCGGCATCATGACCGGGATCATGCTTGGCCTGGCGCGTGTCATGGGCGAGACAGCGCCGCTGCTGATCTTGGTCTCGTACGCGGTCGGCATCAACTTCTCGCCCACCAGCGACACTATGGGTGCGCTCCCAACGATGATCAACTCCGGGCGGGACCAAGCGCCCCAGCTGCCTGGCTACGAACGCGTCTGGGCTGCCGCCCTGACCCTGATCCTGATCTCGATGTTGCTCAACCTGCTGGCGCGCTTCATCGCCCGGGCCAGCAAGCTGAAGGAGAAATAACCATGGCCAAGCGAATCGACGTACGGAATGTGGACATCTACTACGGCGGCTTCCACGCGGTGGAGGGCGTCTCGATGACGGTGGAGCCGCGCACCGTGACGGCCTTCATCGGCCCATCGGGATGCGGAAAGTCCACGCTGCTGCGGACTTTGAACCGGATGCACGAGGTGATCCCGGGCGCACACGTCAAGGGCAGCGTGCAACTCGACGGCACCGAGCTGTACGGGCAGGGCATCGATCCCGTCGCGGTGCGCCGCGTTGTCGGCATGGTGTTCCAGCGACCCAACCCGTTCCCTTCGATGTCGATCTACGACAATGTCGCCGCAGGCCTGCGGCTGAACGGAGTGAAGAACAAGAAGATCTTGGACGACGCCGTCGAACGCTCGCTGATGTCGGCCAACCTGTGGATTGAGGTCAAGGACCGCCTGGGGAAGGCCGGCATTGGCCTGTCCGGCGGGCAGCAGCAG
This sequence comes from uncultured Actinomycetota bacterium, assembly GCA_963734005.1. Taxonomy (GTDB): domain Bacteria; phylum Actinomycetota; class Actinomycetes; order Propionibacteriales; family Propionibacteriaceae; genus Microlunatus. Next base: position 49,251 of record CAVTFS010000009.1, on the reverse strand, counting down.
CGACTCTGCATCGCCCGGGCCATCGCCGTCGAGCCTCAGGTACTGCTGATGGACGAGCCGTGTTCCGCACTCGATCCGATCTCCACTCTTGCCATCGAGGACTTGATCGGTGAGCTCCAGGAGCAATACACCGTGGTGATCGTCACTCACAACATGCAGCAGGCTGCTCGAGTCAGCGATCAGACCGCATTCTTCAACCTCGCCGCCCAAGGGAAGCCGGGCAAGCTCGTCGAGATCGGCCCCACCGAAAAGATCTTCTCCAACCCTGACGAGAAGGCGACCGAGGACTACATCACCGGAAGGTTCGGTTGAACAGTTTGATCCGGGTTGACGCTGCGGGCTGAGCTTGTCGAAGTCCGCGGATCAGCCCCTACGACAAGCTCAGAACGCATCACACCACGGCGACTCTGTGTGTCTGATAACGACTGGCTGTGTCCACTCGCGTTACCGCTGACGCAACATAGACTCGCCCCGTGAGTGCGAACCCTGGGTGGTATCCCGATCCGGGTGGCGGTCAGGGTCTCTTCCGCTACTGGGACGGCAAAGCCTGGTCGGCGGCAACTTCGCCCAATCCGAGCGCGCCTCCACCATCGCAAGGTCTCGTCGGCGCCGGAACGCCGCAGCAGGGCGGCCAGCCTTACGGACAGGGCGGCCAGCCCTACGGTGAGGGCGGCCAGCCCGCGTACGGTCAGTCGACGTACGGCCAGGACTACGGCAGCAGCGCGTACGCGAACTACCAAGAACTGGAGAAGAAGAAGTCGCCAGTCGGCTGGTGGATCGCCGGGGCGGCATTGGTGATCGGCATCATCATCGTTGGCGTCATTGCCATCCGTGCCGTGACCGGCGGCGACACTGGCACTACTGGCGGGCCGGTCGCGCAACCGTCGCAGGATGTGTGTCCGGCCGCGAGCACCCCCACCGCAGAGCCTTCTGCTGATCACCCGGCCGATGGACGGGTACATGGGGGCCCGGTCTCCTACCCGATCCTCGGCCCGCCATGGGAACCGCCGCAACCGCCCTCAAACCCGGTGCCGTTCGGAAGCGACGTCCAGAACCAGTGGGTTCTCGACCAGCCAAACTATGACGGCCAGAACAACTGGGTCGCCTCAATCCTGGTCGGGGAATTGCAGGCCGGCGATGGGTTCTTCACCCCCGAGCAGGGCTCCCAGATCGTTGTGAAATGCATTCTCGGTGCGTTCTATGGCGACAATCCCGTCAACAGCAACGTCAAGGTGAACAAGAAGATCACCATCGATGGTCACGATGCCTGGCTGGTGGAGTCGCAGCTCACCTTCGACATCGTTGGGCTAAAGGCCAAGGGCGAGCTGCTCATCGTGGCGATTGTGTCGGCCGGCAACCGGTCAGGTCTCTACTATGCCTCCATCCCCGACACCAAACCCGAGCTCGTGCAACCGGCGCGTGACGCCCTGGAACAACTGCAGGTCGACGGCTGAGCGCTCTATTTTCTACGGCTGCTCGCAACGCGTGAAGCCGGCCACTTGATCGTCGTGACATCGGCCCGATCTATGCCCTCGGTGAGCGCAGTCAGCATGGCCGTGCCCGGCCGAGTATGAACGGTACAGATGCTGCCGAATACGGTGGGACCGCCCCGCTGCTGATCTTGGTCTGGTACGCGGTGGCATAACTCTCCTTGCCACATAAACTCGGCCCGTGAGTGCGAACCCTGGGTGGTATCCCGATCCGGGCGGCGGACAAGGTCTCTTTCGATACTGGGACGGCAAGGCCTGGTCGGCAGCAACCTCGCCCAATCCGAGCGCGCCTCCACCATCGCAAGGCCTCATTGGCGGAACCTCAGAGCAGAGTGGCCAGCTCTACGGGCAGGGTGGACAGCCCGCGTACGGGCGGTCGCCGTACGGCCAGGACTACGGCAGTGCCTACGCCAACTACCAGGAGTTGGAAAAACAGAGGTCGCCGATCGGCTGGTGGATCGCCGGGGCGGCACTGGTGATCGTCATCATCGTTGTGGCCGTGATGGCCATCCGTGCCGTGACCGGAGGCGACACGGGCACCACAAGCGGGAGTGGGCCGGTAGTGCAACCGTCTCAAGATGCTTGCCCGCCGCAGAGTACTGCGAGCCCTGCGCCCGGTCCCACCCACCCGGCCGACGGACGGGTGCACGGAGGTCCGGTCTCCTACCCACAGCTCAGTTCGCCCTGGGGGCCGCCGCAAGGGGAATCCCGCGTGCCGTTCGGCAGTGACGTCCGAACGCAGATCGTTACGGTTGAGCAGAACTTTGACGGCGCCGGTACCAACTGGATTGCCCAAATCCTGGTCGGTGAATTGCACGCCGGTGATGGGTTCTTCACCCCAGAACAGGGGTCACAAATCGTGGTGAAGTGCATTCTCGGTGCGTTCTACGGCGACAATCCGGTGAACAGCAACGTCAAGGTGAACGAGAAGACGACCATCGACGGCCACGAGGCCTGGCTGGTGGAGTCTCAACTCAGCTTTGACATTGCGGGGTTGGAGACCAAGGGCGAGCTGATCATCGTGGTAATCGTGTCTGCCGGCGACAAGTCGGGCCTCTACTACGCCACGATCCCCGACACCGTGCCCGAACTCGTGCAGCCCGCCCGGGAGATCTTGAAGCAACTGCAGGTCGACGGCTAGGCGCCCTATTTGAGGGCTGCTCCCGCATCGCGCTTGGGATCCGCCGACTTCGTCGTCGCTCGCAGAGGAACAACGCCTCCGTTCGCTCCTTGTACATTGCTCGCTCCGCTCGCTGAGGGTCAGCCCCAGCGGCAGGCGATCTCCGAGGCTCGCAGCCATTCAGCCGGCTGTCGAAGCGGAAGCGATGCTCGCAGCGAAGTAGCGTCGCAGGGTTCGGTGCCATGAGTTGGCGCGGATTCCGGAGTGCAGCAGAGCGACGGCGACGCAGTACTTGTTGAGCCGCACGGGCCGCAGCCCGAGTTTCCACAAAGCGCGGTCTGCGCCGCTCGAGTCAGGGCTCTTGGTCTCAACGAGTACGTGCCCGGACGGTCCGTGCGCGACCCGGCCTGCACCAGTGAAGATCAGGTCGACGTCGCAGGTCAGGCGGGCATCTCCGAGAAGATCTACCAGGGTGGTGCGCCGGTAGGTCGTTGTCACCACCGACTCCAACTGCGGCGCGGAGAGTCCGTAGGCCTCGCGAAGCCGGGCGGCGAGGAATGCCTGCGCGTGCGGGGTGATGCGAGCGCGGTGCGCGACCGGATATGGAAGGCGCGCCTTGACCGTCTTGTCCCGGCCACCGTTGAGCTTGACCTCGAAGGCGCCGTCGCCCGAGTCGAGGTACGCGCGAGCACGGACCTTGTAGGGACGGCGCCGGCCCTGCAGGTGCTGGCGGTAGGTCAGCAGGTCACAGGTGTCGAAATACACCGACTCGTATGCGAATCCGCGGCGACCGTCGATCTGCAGCGCCGCTCGATCTGCAGCGCCGCCCAGGTGTCAGTCAGCCGGGCGATCAGCTCGGCGAACCGGTCGACTGGCACGAAATACTTCCGATCCGTGCGCGTCTGCAGGGCGGCTCGTTCGACGACCTCGGCCCGGCTCGCTGCCGGCAGCCTGGCCACCGCGCTGGGGGTAGGCGACGTCAAGGGTCACGAGCTGCCGGTGGGTGCGGGCGCCCAGCAGGGGATGGTCCACCGCGTACATGATCACCACCAGCAAGGCCGACACCAGCGGAGCAAGCCAACCGAGGTCGGGCCGGAGGCCGTTGACCAGCCCCAGAGCGAGGGCGATGAAGTAATAACCGACCTGCTCCTGGGTGATCTGGTCCGAACGCAGCCGGATGATCGACAAGATGCCGAATAGCCCCAACCCGAGCCCGATGCCGGCCTGGGCGCCGGTCAGCAGGATGGTAACGGCCAAGACTCCGACATTCAGTGCCACATAGGCGAGCAGTAGGTCGCGGCGGTAGTAGCGGCGGAAGTAGATGAGATAGGCGAGCAGCGCGATGGCGACCAGATCGGTGGCGAGCGCAACCAGCAGCGATGTGGTGGCTTTAGAACTGTTCTGGACATGAGATGTCTCGATTCCTGAAGAGGTGGGCCCGCAGCGACTCATGGCCGCATCCGTGCTGCCGACCTATCTGTTGAAGATTCGGTGAGGGTCCCCAGATGGCTTGCCCAGCTCGGCCATGAAGGCGGGATCAGTGTCAGGCCGCCATCGTCGTGCCGAGGCGATTCACGCCCGATGCGCGAGCAGCCTCCCCGAAGGCGCGCTCAGCAGTGTGCCAGGCCGCGGCGCTCCTTCATCGCCACCACGCGTGCTGCGCTCTCCGTAACGCGCTTCGCGAAAGCTGGGTCGTCATCGGCCTCCTCCTTGATCGCGTCGGCCATCCTGGTCGCCAGCCGCGCGTCGCCGATGATCATCAGATCGCCTCCCGCGCGAATGAACCGGCGTGCGCGCTCTTCCGCAGGAAGGACCCGCATGGCGGCTGCCGCCAGATCATCGGAGATCACAACACCCGAGAATCGGAGATCTTTGCGCAGCATCTCCTCCATGATCATGGTCGAGAAGGCTGCCCGATGCTCCGCGTCGATCTTTCGGTAGGTCGCCGAGGACACCATCACCATGTCAACATCGGCCTCAACGGCAGCCCTGAAGCCAGCAAGAGCAGCATCGTCTCGCGTTGTTCTGGTGTCGATCACACTGGACATGTAATCGGTGTTGCCGCGTACTCGCCCGAGCCCGGGGAAGTGCTTGACGGCCGTCGCCACACCGGCACGATCCATCCCTTCGGTGAATGCCGTCACCTTCGCGGCCACCTTGTTGGCAGATTGGCCGTATCCGCGGCGAAGCTGACCAATCGGCCGGTTGACCCAGACCATTGTCATCGGCACGACATCGGCCACGGGCGCCAGATTGGCGTCGATTCCGGCCGCCTTGAGCTCGCGCCCCCAGTCGTAAGCATTCCGTTGAAGCGCGGTATCGGACCGCCTAGCCTGAACCGCCGCCGATGGAATCGTCGTGAAGCCGGGACCCTTGAGCCGCTGCACGAGCCCACCTTCTTGGTCAGCGGCGAGCATCACCTTCACGCCTTCAGGACTTCGGGCCGCTGCACTGTACGTTACTGACGACCCTTCGGATGGCGCGGGTTCCGGCAGTGGAGTTACCGAGCAGGATGATGCTTCCGGCCCGGGTCTCCTCGATAATCGCTCTCTCTGACGCACTGATCCCGCTCGAGCTGACGCCGACCATCAGCAGCTGGCCGACCCGTTCTGACAGGCTCATGTTGGCGACGACTTGTGCGCAACTCTCATGAACTGTGAACGACTCTGCCGATGTGGGCCCCTGTCCTACCGCTCGGCGATGAGGTCGGATCCGCGGATCGGGAGTGGTTGACCCGGACGGCGTCACCGCAACTGGCGCAGCAGTTGGTGGCATGCCGCAGCCACCGAGCACGGCAATGATCGTCATCGCGCAGCCGACGAGCCAGGCACGCCGACCGCGTGTCGCTGGACGCACAGCACCTCGATCCCCGTCGGATTTCACCGCATGAGCCTGTTGGCGGACGCAGCAGTCCGGACACTAGGGTTGTCGCATCCCGGTACGGAGGCGACGGTATCCGCACCTGCATGCCAACACGGTTTGGAGGACAACCCCATGTCGAGCGTCACCAGCGTAAGCCCACGCACACTTGGCGACGTAATTCCGGGCGGACTGGTCCGCAGCATCGCCCTCGTGATCGGCGGAGCAATTTTCGTTGGTCTGACGGCTCAGGTGTCGATTCCGTTGCCGTTCACACCGGTTCCGCTGACGCTGCAGACCTTCTCTGTCCTGCTTGTCGGTGCCGCCTTGGGCAGTGTCCGCGGCGCCTGCTCGATGGCCCTCTATCTGTTGGCCGGGGTGGCCGGCGTGCCATGGTTTGCGAACCACCAGAGCGGCTGGGCCTTCGCCTCATTCGGCTACATTGTGGGCTTTATCGCAGCGGCCTGGCTGGTCGGGTGGCTTGCCGAGCGTGGCGCCGACCGCCGCGTGGTGCCGACCATTGGCATGATGGCGCTGGGGAACATCGTCATCTACGTCTTTGGCGTAGCCGGCTTGATGGTGCTGGCGGGTATGTCGTTCGGCAAGGCGCTGACTCTGGGAGTGCTGCCCTTCCTGATCGGCGATGCGATCAAGATCCTGCTGGCCGCGGTGCTCTTGCCCGGCACCTGGAAGCTGATCAACTCCCGCCGTAGTTCCTAGATCGCAAGCCATGGCGTTCTCGGCCGAAGTCCTCTCCGCGGGCCAGGGTGGCGGCCACGCGGTTCTGGTACCCAAGGAGGTCGCCGAGGCGTTCAGCTCCAAACGGCCTCCCGTTCTGGCGCATGTCAACGGCGTCGAGTACCGCTCGCGGCTCATGGTCTATGGCGGCAAGAGCTATCTCGGCCTACGCAAAGACTTGCTTCGGCAGCTCGAAGTGGGAGTCGGCGATGCTGTGCAGATTGAGCTGATCGAGGACCATGAGGAACGAGTCGTCGTGGAGCCGCCCGAGCTCACCCAAGCGCTCGCAGACAACCCGGCCGCCAAGGCCGCGTACGAGCAGCTGCCCTTCACCCACCGCAACGAATACGCACGGTGGATCGACGAGGGGAAGAAGCCTGAAACCCGTGCTGATCGCGTAGCCAAGACCGATCAAACGGCTGACCGAGCCTCGCTGACGGGCTCCATCAGCGACGGGCGGCGCTCAGTCGTCGAGGCCGAGCAGGGCGTTCTCGAGCACTTCGGTCAATGCCGGGTGAATCCAGTACTGGCCGCGGGCCACTTCGAGAGCCGGCTGCTCGAAGGTCATTGCCTGGATCAGCGGCTGAATCAGTGATGATGCCTGCGGTCCGATCACGTGGGCACCCAGAATGATCTTTGATTTGCGGTCGGCGATGATCTTGACGAAATGGTCGGTGTCCTCCATGGCCCAGCCGAATGCGGTTTCCCCGTAGTCTTGGCGCGAGACAACGTAGTCAATCCCCTGCTCCACAGCCTGTGCCTCCGTTAGCCCAACTGAGGCCACCTGCGGCATGGAGAACACGGCGTGGGGCACGAACCTTCGGTCACTGGTGATCATCGAGTCGGGATGAAGCAAGTTGTGTTGTACCACCCGGGCATCCTTGTTCGCCACATGCTTCAGTTGCTCGCGAGAGCACACGTCGCCCAGCGCGAAGACTCCTTCAGCGCTGGTCCTGAGGTAATCGTCGACAACGATCAACCCGTCCTCGTCTACCTCGATCCCTCCTTGTGCGAGGTCGAGGGTGTCGCCATTCGGCGACCGGCCGGTGGCGACCAGCAGAACCTCTGCCTCGAGCGCTTCCCGTTCTCCCTGCGGACCGCCGACCCGCACCCGTACGCCCCCGTCGCCCGTGCTCTGGACTGCCTCGACGCTGGTTTCCAGGCGGACATCCACTCGCCGGCCGAGCAATTCAGTAAAGCGCTTCGCGACGTCGGAATCCTCCCTCGCCAGCAGCACGTCTGAGCGATTCAACACCGTCACCGACGTTCCGAATGCGGAGAAGACGTGAGCAAACTCGGCCGAGACGTACCCGCCGCCGATGATGATCATCGATCGGGGCAGCTCGGTCAATCTCATCACCGTGTCGGAGGTGTGAAACTCCACAGAGCTCAGGCCCGGCAAATAGGGAACCACCGGGCGGCTGCCGGCGGCGATCACCACCCGATCGGCGGCAATTGTCTCCGCTGCCCCCACATCCAACTCCCGCGGCCCGACGAAGCGTGCGCGCGCATCGAAAACCGTGACATTGTCGCTTCGCTGGCGATAGCCCCGGCCGTCAGCAGCCATCGGATCAATCCGACCGAAGATCCGATCCTGGATCTCCCGCCACCGGACGCCGCGGAGGTCCAGATCGACCCCAAGCCTGGTCGCCTCGACCGTCGAGGCCGCGAGATCGGCCGAGTGGACGAGCATTTTGCTCGGAATACAGCCAACGTTGAGGCACGTCCCGCCGAACGTTCCCATCTCCACCAACGCCACAGTGAGGTGGTCGAACCTATCGTCGACGATCGAGTTTCCCGATCCGGTACCGACGATGCAGAGATCGAAATGACTCACCCCGCCATCGTGCCAGCACGCGCCTCAGCGTTACTGCTCGGTAGCGCTTGCCGCGCAGAAGAAAATCGCGCCACGATAAGGCGTGGGTGGCACAAGCCTCGGCGGCAGACTGAGCCGTCATCGGCGTAACCGGATCTCCTACCTCGCACTTGCCCGGCGCTCCACCGACTACACGATGCATGCGCTGGTATGTCCGAGTGATCGCGTTGGTCACCATCGCCGGCTTGTCGATCGGCAGTCGCGAAAGCGTGCTGGCGATAGCGCTCTGTCTCGCTGCCTCGCTCGGCAGCTTTCTGCTGTGGATCAACGAGCGGCACCTGCGACGGGGCACCCAGCCGCGCTTCTGGTTATCCCAGGCCTATCTGCGGAACGTGATCAAAACCGACGGTCGACACCGCCTCAGCCTTGGCTCGTACTTCGAGATCCCGGAAGCCTTTGTACTGATCGCCATCCCTTGCTGGATAGCGACTGATGATCCGCTCTGGGCGCGCCTCATCATGTTGGCGGCGGGCACAGTGTTTCTGATCACGACTTCATTGCTGATCTTCAACGACCACACCTGGTTCAACCCGGACGAGATGGACCCCCCGGCATGGCACGAGATCTTCCGGCGACTCGCGGGGCCGATCACGGCGTTGCCTGTCTGTCTGATCGCGCTGCCGGCCGACTGGGGACCGAACGGCTGGCTTGCGGCGCTGGCCATTTCGTTGATGCCTCTTGCGGTCGTGGGTTCCCGAATATCAGACACTGACCTGATCATGAAGGCGCTGCCCGACCTCGTTCAGGCAGGAGTCGCACGCTGGGCGCGAACTGGTGATCAGCGAGACACACGGCGCGCTCTCCACTCATCTGCGGCTCATCGAGCAGCGGGCCCGTGAAATCCGCGAGGTCGCACCCTCCCTTTACGAGCTTGCTGTTTCGGCCAACAGCCGGCTGCGGGAGACGCTGACGCTCGCGCAACTCGGTCGCGACAGCTCGACGAGTGTGCAGAATCTCGAGGCGCCAGTCCTCACCTTGGCGCGGGCAGTCGGGGCAAAGGCCGAAGTCGATATCAGTGTCGACACGCTGTCCGCGGGCGATCGTGATCTTGCGCGGCTGGTGCTGAACGACCTGGTCGGCAATGCGTTGAACGCCGGAGCGGGCGCCATCCACGTTACACGTCGCGCCCGTTGGAGCACAGGTTGCGATCTCAGTGACTGACGATGCTCCCCCGATGGCTGACGGAGTGTGGAAGACTCCGGGAACAAGCTCGGCGTGGCTAGAGGCTCGTCTGGGAGACGTCTCCGGATCGCTGACCTCAGTACAGAACGGAGCTACGAAGACTGTCACGGCTCGCTGGCTACCAGAAAGTGAGTGATCAAAGTCCACAAATGATCAAGCTTCGACAGGTGATCAAGTGCATCGGGGACCGACGATGACAACAGGTGGAGTGTTACTGGTAGACGACGTGCCCGGCGAGCGAGCGAATTTTGAGCACGCGTTCGGACGTGATCTTACGGTGGCTCCGTCAATCGACCAGCTGAACGAGCAGCTGCGCCGCGGTCTGATCTGGGACCTCGCGTTTGTGGACTTCAACCTCAGCTCGCAGACCAGTACTGGGCTGACCGCCCTGCTCCGGCTACATCACGAGCGTCCGGCCACGCAGATCGTCACCTACAGCCAGTTCACTGAGAGCGGTCGGACGCTGTACGCGGCCGCCGGTCATCACTGGTTCAAAGCGTCTGCGCTGATGGACAAGACGAAGAACGATCCTGGCACCCTGGTGCACTATCGCGAGTCGATCTGCAATGGCATCAATCCGACGCCTGTGCCCTGGCAGCGGCGCCTCCAGTGGGCTCCGCTGATTGACAACCTGCTGGCCGACGCATCGTGGGTGAGAATCTGGCGGGCAATCCGCGACGCCGCCGGCGACATGGCGCTTGTCGCTGAGATGCTGCACGTCGATTCGAGTAGCTTGCGAGGCTTCAAGGATCGCGCAACCGAGGCAGCCGATCCAGTTCAATGAGAAGTTCCACGACATACCGCACCCGGGTCGTACCCGAAACAAGAAGGGCATCCTGGCGGCATTCGCCGCCGAGCACCGTCATTTTCTCACCGCACCGGATCTTTCAACGGTGATGTCACCTGGTACCCGGCGGCGCGGCTAGCCGTGACCAGCGTTCTGCCCGCTGCACCGCGTTGGAAGCAGGCGCTCGAGGAAGGCTCAGGTAGTGCTGGCGCTCGGACGAGTCGAAATGCTCGATCGCGTATCGCAGCGCCGTACGCGGCATTGTCGACGCATGTTGATCAAGGAAGCGACGCAGCTCGTCGCGATCCACTTTCTTGCCCGCCTCACGGAGCGACCAGCCCACGGCCTTGTGGATCAGATCATGACGATCTGGCAGCAGGATCTCGGCCAGGCGATACAGATCAGACGTCTCGCCGCGGGTGAGGAAGTTCTGGCTGCTGACCATGGCAATCCGGCGCTCCCACAGCAGATCCGAACGCGCCAGCTCGTAGAGCGGTGACCGGTCCCGATCCAGCAGGTAACCCCCGACGATCGGGCCGCAGCTGACATCGACGAGGTCCCAGTTGTTCACGTATCTGGTGTTGTCGAGATAGGTGTCATAGATCAGCCGCAACTCCTCATCGGGGCCGCGCTTGAGGAGTCTCTTGGCCCGCTCGCTCATCACGACAAGGGTGATGTGCCGATGCTCGTGGATGGGACTGCGCAGCAGCGGCAGCCACTGATCAGGTTCGAAGACAGCGGTGATGTACGGCTTGGCCAGTCTGGCGCAGCTCGCCGAGTTTGAGTCCGATAAAGATGTCGCCTTCTCCGTAGCTACCGGGCCCTACCTTGAAGTACCTGGCTAGCGCCCGCGCATTCTCCGGACTGGCAGCAGCCTCCATGGCCCGTACAAGGTCGTCCATGATCGTCACAATGCCATGAGGCGCTGACACTCGGGCATGGAGCGGCCATTTCCCTTCCTCTGAATCGTGCAAAACCCGATATTTCCTATAGTGAGACAGGGGATTGTTGCCAGATTGACCTTGCCTAAGTTTGAGCCGGGTCATTCGCCCAGCGCACAACCTGGTTGCCGGCACCGCGGCGAACGGTAGCGCCTGGGCAATGACCTCAGCATTCGCTGCCTCCGGCAAGCGTCAAGGACAAGGACTCGACGTGAACAACCTTCTGTACCGCAGGATTCATCTCGACTTGCGGCGCACCGCCAGCTCCGGCTGTCTCTCGATGCGCTGAGCGCGCCGGCCCCATCAGCTCGGTAGCACGCGCAGGCCGGTCACTATCCCGTTCTCGCTGCCGCTCCTTGATCATCCGTCTTGTCTCGAAGGAAGCTTCCATGCCCAAGAAGAACAGAAATCCGATCAACCTTGTCAAGATCGCCACTACCTGGCCAACCAGCGAGCCTTGTGGGAGCCATTGGTGTCCTACGATCCGGTTGCTCGCTACTACGTCCGCCTTGCCCGTGAGCAAGATTTCGAGGCTTGGCTGCTGACCTGGCTGCCCGGCCAAGGCACTGACTGGCATGATCACGGCGGCAGTGCCGGCGCCTTCATCACCCTTCGCGGCGTACTGACCGAGCGACACGCCGAGATTGGCTATGGCCTCCCGCGAATTGTTCCGGGAGGCCGTGAGTTGGTGTCAGGAACGTTGCGCTCCTTTGGTGCGCGGCACATCCATGAGGTGATCAACCGCGGGGTCGAACCAGCGGTGAGTTTGCACGTCTATGCGCCGTCACTGGTTGAGATGCATCAGTACGAGGTACGAGGCGACCTGCTGCACGCCGTGAGTTCGCAGCTGATCGGGGTGAATTGGTGATCGCTCCTGATCTATTAGAAAGCGCGGCACCGACCGGTCGCCGGACCATCGACGGGGTGCTCGAATCAGCTCGATCGGCGCCTTGCGAGACTTACGCCAGCACAGGCCAAGAACGACTGGCACGCCGGTGCGGTCGTGGTAGACATCAGGCCCGTGGCCCAACGCGAGGCTGAAGGTGAGCTGCCTGGCGCCCTGGTCATCGAGCGCAATGTCCTCGAGTGGCGTTTCGATCCCGCATGTGATGCCCGACTGACAATCGCCGACTACGACCTCCAGGTGATCGTGCTGTGTCAGGAGGGCTATGCCTCAAGCCTCGCCGCCGTGTCGTTGCAGGACCTCGGCATCCATCGAGCGACCGACGTGATCGGCGGGTACGCCGCCTGGCGCGATCTGCTCTGAAACCAGACCATCACAAGCGCGCAAAGGTACGGCGGTTCAGCCCGTGTGGAGCTCCACGGCAGCCGTTTCGTAAGCGCAGCTCGCTTACGAAGCACCGTTGGCTGTTTCTGAGAATCCCGATTTCCGACAAGGCCCGAAGTGCTCATTCCAGCCATTCCGTGACAAAGCGGACATTGGCGTGGATATGGACGCCTTCGTAACCATCAGGTCCCGTCGAGAACTTGTGCGGGGTATCAGCAGGTACAACAAGAACCTGTCCTGCATGCCCCCGGAACTGTTCAGATCCCACCGTAAAGGTTGCCCAACCGCGCCGGATGATGAACGTCTCGGCGTACGGGTGCTTGTGCAGCCGTGGCCCGACTCCTGCCTTGGTCGTCGACTCCAGAATGATCGAAATATTGGCGCTACCCGGCAGCTCCTCGTAGTTCTCAGTCCAGTCCTCGCCGTCCTCACGGCCATCGGAGCGATCAATCGCGAATGCGTCCATCGGCCGACGATAGTCCATGTCGGAAGCGGCGTTGGCCCCGTGCGTCGTACGATTCGATCGCTGGCGTGAAACGATCCTCAGGCCGTTGCCTACTGAGCAAGATCGAAGCTCAGATGCCCGCGTAGGAGTGCAAGCCGGAGACGAACAAATTGATCCCGACGAAGTTGAACCAGAACGACGCGAGGCCAATGATCGCGATCACAGCAGCCTTCGTGCCACGCCAGCCGGCTGTCGAACGAGCGTGCAGATAACACGCGTAGATCACCCAGGTGACCAGAGCCCAGGTCTCCTTGGGGTCCCAGCCCCAGTAGCGTCCCCAGGCGTACTCGGCCCAGATCGCTCCCGCGACGACGGTGAAGGTCCATAGCGGGAAGGCGAAAGCAAGGAATCGGTAGGCGATCAAGTCGATCTTGCGCGAGTCCGGGAGCCGCCCGAGGTAGCCGCGGACAGTGCCGCGCTGCTCAGCGCGCTTCTTGATCAGATAGAGGATCGACATCAGTCCGCCCACGTTGAATGCGGCCCCTGAGATAGCGGCAGCCACGATGTGAATCAGGAACCAGACCGAATGCAACGCGGGAACCAGCGGCGCCACCGCGACATAGAACACGGTCACGGCAAGGCCGTTTCCAACGGCGGCGAGCAGGGTGACAGGCAGTCCGAGCCAGCGGACTCCGGCTCGCCAGACCAAGATCAGGTACACGCCAACGACAAACACCATCGCCGTGATCGTGAACTCGAACATGTTGCCCCACGGCGCCCGTTGCGCCGCAAGCGCCCGCATCACGACGCCGAAGACACTCAGCAGGAACCCCAGCACGGTCAGCGCCACACCGATCCGGCCGAACTGCTGGACTCGCCGGCTGGCTACGAGATCGATCTCCGAGTCGGTGATAAGAGTGGCGGGTTGAGCGTGCCCTTCGACAGGCTCAGGGCGCATCTTGGCAGGATCAGGGCGCGCTTCGGCAGCGGCGACATCGACCAACTCGCGTTCAGCAGGCTTGGCCACGCCAACTCGCCGTGCCGCGGCCCATTCGGCCGCGTGGGCGAACATCGCGAGCGCGTAGACAACGACCGAGCTGACCAGCGCCAGGCTGGAGTAGTACTCGTAGGTCATCTCGCGCTCACATCCTCGGGCCTGCGGGACAGCTCGGCGGCCAGTTCGGCTACATCCTCGGTGAGGCCAGCTCGAGCGTCGGCACGGTCCAGGCCGCCGACCTCCACCACACTACGGCCTGCCTCGCCTTCGCGGACGCGAATCCAGACCCGGCGCGGACGGATGAAGAGCGAGAAGCACAAGCCGGCTACGGCAAACCCCAGTGCTATCAACGAGATCGGTACGCCGGGTGTGTCTCCGATCTGAAGCTTGACCCAGCGAACCCAGCCGTCCAGCTGGATCGAGCCTTTGCCATCGGGAAGGTTCACACCATCTCCGACCTTGAGGCCAATCCGTACCGGCTGACCGTCGGCTTCCTTCAGCTGACTGAGGCCGGCGATGTCAAGAGAGTAGACGTTCTCTGGCTTTCCGGTCTCCACCTTCGGCGGTCCATACCAGACGTTGACGAACAATGCGGGGTTGAGGGCATCCGGGAAGACCGAGCGCGGCCCCTGGTCGTCGAGCATCGCAGTCGGGAAGAAGAAGGCCTCAAAGGCGAGCCGCTCCGGTCGAGCGTCCGGAGCCTTGATGGCCCCGATCGAGGTGAAGTTGCCGTCCTGGGGCAACATCACGACGGGCCCCGAGAACGCAACGTTGCCCTGGGCGTCCTTGATGGTGACCTTGGGGGCGTAGCCATGGCCAATCAGGTGCACGGTGGTGCCACCGATGTGGAGCGGTTTGTTGACCTCGAGAATCTCCTGGCGAGGTGCCGCGCCAGCCCCCTCAGTCACCTCGACGTCGGCTCTGAACAGCCGGGCTGCCCCGCGCTGCACCGGCCCAGTTTCGAACCTCACGTCGAAGTTCTTCAAGGTGACGCTGAAGGGCACCAGATCCGCATCAGTGAACCTGGCCCCGGCCGAGAAGTCGTCGTACTGAGTGAGGTTGTTGGAGAAACCCTGACCAACAATCACCACGCTCGTGCCGCGGTAACCGAAGAGTGCGCCGATCGCCACACCGGTGAGCACGAAGAGCAGGCTTATGTGAAACACCAGATTGCCCGCCTCGCGCAGGTAACCACGTTCTGCGGCCACGCTGTCGTTGTGGGCATCAACGCGGTAGTGCCGGTGCCGCAAGGCGGCCGCAGCGCGGTCGAGGACTTCATGATCGCTATCGGCGATCTCCGCGGCCGCGTACGCGGGCAGCCGGGAGAGGTTGCGCGGTGTCTTGGGTGGGCGGGCCCGCAGGGCCTTGGCGTATACGCCGATCCGGGGGATTATGCAGCCAACCAGGGACACGAAAAGCAGCAGGTAGATCGCAGAGAACCACGGCGACGTATAGACGTTGAAGAGGCTCGAGTTTGTCGTAGATCGGCCCGAGTGTCGGATGATCGTTGATGAAGTCGGTTACACGAACCGGAGAGACTCTGCGCTGCGGCACCAATGAGCCGGGAATCGCGGCGAGCGCCAGCGCGAACAACAAGACCAGCGCGGTACGCATCGAGGTGAGCTGAGTCCACAGGTAGCGCAGTCCGCCGCCCCACCCCAACTGGGGCAGATCGGCATTCGCAGTCGGCTTGCTGGACTCGGCTGCCGGCTCGCGAGTCTTGATCGTGGTCATGATCACCGTCTCGAAGTTCGACGCCCACTGTCGCAGCAGCGCGGTCAGCGTGTTCCAGGTGCCGGAGACAAGTAGCAGCCCGACGATGATCATCAGGATGCCACCCATGCGCATGATCAGCTGCTGGCGCTCCCTGAGGAACGCGACCGCGCTGGCCATCTTGGTGAACGCGAGTCCGGCGATCACGAACGGGATGCCGAGCCCAAGGGCGTAGACAAAGCCGAGCAGACCGCCGCGAGCAGCTGTGCCCTCGTTGAAGCCGAGGTTGACCACCACGCCGAGCGTCGGGGACAGACACGGCGTCCAGCCGAGCGCGAACACCACACCGACCAGGGGTGCCGCTGCTACGCCGACCGCCGGAATGCGATGGATCCGTAGATCTCGTTGGCCGATCCGCAGCACGCCCGCAAAGATCAGACCAAGCACGATGATCAACACCCCGAGCACTCGGGTGATCACATCGCGATACTCGGCCAGTAGCCGGCCCGCGGAACCGGCGACGACGCCGGTCACGACGAAGACCACCGCGAATCCCAGCACGAAGAGCGATGCGCCGGCGAGCATCCGACCCCGGCGGGGCGATCCCTCGACGACCTCGGCGGCTCCCAGCCCCGTCGCATACGAGAGGTAGCCCGGCAGCAGCGGCACCACGCAGGGCGAGAAGAACGCCACCAGACCAGCGAACAGAGCCACCGGCAGCGCCAAGGCCATCGAGCCGCCGACCGCGGTTTCCGCCCAACTCGCCAGATCAAGTGGGGTCATCTAGCGACCATCCGCCACGTCGTTGATCATGTCCACGAGGGTGATCTTGGAGACCTCGCTGAGTACTCGGACAGCAAGCCGGCCCTGCTGGTCGATGATCATGGTCGATGGGATCGCGCTCGGTGGGAGGTCGCCGGCGAACGCCAGCAACACCTTCCCGGTGGGATCGTAGATGCTGGGATAGGTGATCTTGAAGCTCCGAACGAACGCCTCAGCCGGCGCTGGATCGTAGTCCTTGCTGGTGATGCCAACGAACTGGGCGACGTCTTTTGTCTCGACACTGGCTGCCTGGAGATCAGGAGCCTCCTTGCGACACGGCGGACACCAGGAGCCCCAGACGTTGATCACGACGACCTTGCCGCGATAGTCCTGAGTCGAAATTGTCTGGTTGCTGCCGAGAGCGGGCCCGGACACACTGGGCAACTCTTTACGTTGGTCCGGCGGGACTCGCGTTAGGTTGCGCGGCACGTCCGGATAGCCAACCTGACCCGCACTGCGGGTTTGCTCATCTGCCCCGGTGCGGGCACAGGACGCCAGGATCAGCATCGCGACCAAGGCCGCAGCAATGCGGATCGCAGCTCGTGGCGACATCAGGCCCCTGCAACGAACTTCTTGGTCTGGTGCGCACGGAGCAGCTCGGCAGCTGGTTCGGAGTAGCTGACCGAGGTCACGTGGGCGTCGATGTAGGTGAACGATGTGACGCTGCCCAATGTGCACTGCCGTTTGCGGGGGTCGTGAGCCATCCGGCGGCCTTCGGCGTTGCTTCGTGCCACCCAGATCGGCAACTGATGGGTAACAATCACCGCCTCGTGACCGAGCGCCGCCTCGGCAGCATCTCTCATTGCCGGGCGCACTCTGGCAAAGACGTCGCGATACGACTCGCCCCAGCTCGGCCTGAACGGGTTTCGGAAATAGAGCCAATTCCTCGGATGACGCAGTGCGCCATCAAATGAGAGCCGCAGGCCCTCCAGATGGTTCGCCGCTTCGATCATCCGAGTGTCGATCACCACCGGCAGATCAAGCACTTCGGCGATTGGCGCTGCCGTCTCCTGTGCACGCTCCAGCGGCGAGCTCCTCAGATGCACGACGTCCCGCTCCCGGAAGTAATCGGCCACCCGCTCGCGCCATCTGGATGCCCAGCTCAGAGAGGTGAAAGTCAGGCAGCCGTCCGTAAACCAGCCCTGCGGGGTTGTCCACCTCACCGTGTCGCACGAGATGCACAATCGTCCAGTTCTGTCCCATCCGGCCCCCTCGTCCACTATCCCGAGGCGCTCGCAGCGGCGGCTGCCGCGGCCGGTAGCGCATCGACGATCCGATTTAACGCTCTATCATCGTGCGCCGCCGAAAGAAACCAAGCTTCATACACGCTCGGCGGTAAGTAGACGCCTGAGCGCAGCATCGAATGGAAGAGTGCCGCGTAGGCAGCGGTGGACTGCTGCGTGGCAGTGGCGTAGTCCGGCACAGCGGTCACGCCCTCGCTTACGAAGAAAACGCTGAACAAGTTCCCGGCGTTCTGAATGACATGCGGCACTCCCGCGCTGTCGAGTGCAGCCCCCACCTCGGCCCGCAGCAGCGCCGACATGTGGTCGATCTGCTCGTAGATCTGAGGAGTTGCCAGACGCAGTGTCGCCAGACCAGCGGCGGTGGCGATGGGGTTTCCCGAGAGTGTCCCAGCCTGGTAGACAATGCCCACCGGCGCCAGGTTCTGCATCAGGTCGGCGCGACCACCGAACGCCGCGGCGGGGAACCCGCCACCCATCACTTTGCCGAAGGTCATCAGGTCGGGCCGTACGCCGTCGAGCCCGAACTGTCCTGATCGGCTCACCCGGAAGCCGGTCATCACCTCGTCGGAGATGAACAGGGCACCATGCTCGTGGGCAATGGCGGCCAGGAAAGCGTTGAAACCGATGCCGTCTTCGGTCCCAGGCGGGACGACGCCCATATTGCCTGGAGCGGCCTCGGTGATCACCGCGGCGATCTCATCTCCGAAGGTCGTCAAACGCCCCTCGGACGGCGGCCCGGTCGTTGTAGCCGAGCACGAGAGTGTCTGCAATTGTGGCGTCTGTTACACCGGGAGTACCGGGTATCGAGAGGGTTGCCACTCCTGAGCCAGCCGCAGCGAGCAGCGCGTCTACGTGTCCGTGGTAGCAGCCAGCGAATTTGATGATCTTGTTGCGGCCAGTGACGCCTCGGGCCAGGCGCAGTACCGACATGGTGGCTTCGGTGCCCGAGTTGACCAAACGTACCTGCTCGACGGGCACCCTCTCGATGATCTCCGCTGCAAGATCAACTTCGGCGACCGTTGGCGCGCCGTACGAGGTTCCGCGCCGAGCAGCCTCAGCCACGGCGCCGATAACGTCGGGATGGGCATGACCGAGCAGCATCGGACCCCAGGAGCAGACCAGGTCAACCAGTTCGTTGCCATCGATGTCATACAGGTAGGCGCCACGGGCACGAGCAATGAATCGTGGCGTCCCGCCCACAGATCTGAACGCGCGAACCGGTGAATTCACCCCACCCGGCGTCACACTCTTGGCCCGCTCGAAGGCAGCCTCGCTCAGTACTGTCCCCGGAGCTGGTCGGACAGTCATCGCCGCCTTGTCGCCCAATCCAGTGCCCAATAAGTCAAGATCAGATCGGCGCCCGCCCGGCGGATGGAGGTGAGTGCCTCGTCGATCGCCGACTCCCTGTTGATCCAGCCATTTGTCGCCGCCGCCTCGACCATGGCGTACTCGCCGGACACGTTGTACGCCGCCACCGGCAGGTCCACGACGTCGCGGATGGCTCGTACCACATCGAGGTAGCCGAGCGCCGGCTTGACCATGACGATGTCGGCACCCTGAGCGACATCGAGCGCAACCTCGCGGAGCGCCTCGCGGATGTTGGCCGGATCCTGCTGGTATGTCCTGCGATTGCCTTTGAGCGAGGATGCAACGGCCTCACGGAAGGGGCCATAGAACGCCGAAGCGTACTTCACCGAATAGGCCAGGATCGCCACGTCCAGGGCTCCCGATGTATCCAGCGCCTCGCGGATGGCGCCGACCTGGCCGTCCATCATGCCGCTGGGTCCAACGGCGTGGGCACCGGCGGCCGCATGCAGCACCGCCATCTGGCCGTAGATCTCAATGGTCGCGTCATTGTCGACTGCACCCGATGGAGTCAGCACGCCGCAGTGGCCGTGATCGGTGAACTCATCGAGGCAGACATCCGACATGACCAGGCACTCATCGCCGACCTCCTCACGCACGGCGCGGATTGCGGTGGTCAAAATCCCGTCCGGATCGAGCGCCCCTGAGCCGTGAGCGTCCTTGTGCACCGGGACGCCGAAGAGCATCACGCCGGCCAGACCCGCATCGGCGGCTTCCACGGCAGCCTTGCGGAGCGTGTCGAGGGTGTGCTGAACGACCCCAGGCATGGAGCTGATCGGGCGTGGCTCACGAAGCCCTTCCGCCACGAACATCGGCAAGATCAATTGGCGCGGCTCGAGACTGGTCTCAGCGACCATGGCTCGTATCGCTGCTGTGGTCCGTAACCGCCTCGGACGCTGCACTGGTCGTTCGCTCCTTTAAATGTGCTGGCAACTGCAGACTACCGAGCCCGGAGCCTGCAAGCTTTCAGCACTCTTCTACCAAGACGATGGCCGGAGGTTGGCATAAGACCCGGATCGCGCCCCTCGCCGTGCTGTGCCAGGCTGGCGCGCCGCTGTCCTGGACGAGCGAGCGAGCAGGCACGTCTTTCGCCTGCGAGTGAGCGAGGAAGGCAGCGGCTGACAAGCGCCAGCCTCAGCGAGCGGAGCGAGCAAATGCACACGGAGCGAGCAGACACGCTTCATCGTCTGCGAGCGACGACGAAGTAGGCGAGCTCGAAGGCGCGCTCCGCGCGGCCGCGATGTTCGCGCCGCCGATCTGCAGGAGAAGCCGACGAAACGCATAAGAGTCGAGAAGATCCGTCGAGACAGTCGTTTCGTCGGGTTCGACGAAGATGGCGGCTTTCCAGCGAACATCGCAGCGAGCGGAGCGAGCCAATGAACCTCGAGCGAAAGCGAGCGGAGCAATCAAACCTTGCGGATCGCGCCCCTCGCCGTGCTGTGCCAGGCTGGCGCGCCGCTGTGCTGGACGAGCGAGCGAGCAGGCACGTCTTTCGCCTGCGAGTGAGCGAGGAAGGCAGCGGCTGACAAGCGCCAGCCTCAGCGAGCGGAGCGAGCGAATGCACACGGAGCGAGCAGACACGCTTCATCGTCTGCGAGCGACGACGAAGTAGGCGAGCTCGAAGGCGCGCTCCGCGCGGAGCGAGCGAAAGCGAGCGGAGCAATCAAACCTTGCGGCGGGTGCCAGGACGGCGCTGGGACGGCTTGAGGACCGGCTCACCTGCCTCGAGGAGGGTGTCTCGGCGTTGCGCAGCGAAGCTGGCTAGAGCATCCGCCAGATCCACAACCGACGGCTTGGCGGCGATGACGTCGACGCGCAAGCCATGCTCCTCACACGTGCGCGCCGTCGCCGGCCCGATGACCGCAATGATCGTCGACGCATGCGGCTTCCCCGCGATGCCGACCAGGTTGCGCACTGTCGAGGACGAGGTAAAAACCACAGCGTCGAACTTGCCGGTCTTGATCGCCTCGCGTACCGGGGCTGGGGGCGGAGTGGCTCGCACCGTGCGATAAGCAGTGACGTCCTCGACCTCCCAGCCCAAGTCCTTCAGACCCTCGGCCAGAGTCTCGGTGGCGATGTCGGCACGCGGCAGAAAGACGCGGTTGATCGGGTCGAGTACGTCGTCGTACGGCGGGAACTCAGCTGCCAGGCCGGCGGCGGACTGATCGCCCTGCGGCACCAAATCGGGCTCGATTCCCCAAGCCTGCAACGAATTCGCAGTTACTTGACCGACGGCTGCAACCTTCAGCCCGGAGAAGGCACGAGCGTCCAAGCCATACTCTTCGAACTTCTCCCGTACGGCCCGGACCGCATTGACCGATGTGAACGCCACCCACTCATAGCGACCCTCGACCAGCCCTCGGATCGCCTTGTCCATCTGTAGTGGACTGCGCGGAGGCTCGACTGAGATGGTCGGCACCTCCTCACTATGGGCGCCGTAGGTACGTAGCCGCGCCACCATCGGCGCCGCCTGATCCTTGGTACGCGGCACCAGCACCCGCCAGCCGAAGAGCGGCTTCGTCTCGTACCAGCTCAGCTCGTGGCGCTGCTCGGCGGCGGCCCCGATGATGACGTGCACCGGGTCGGATGCTGGCGGCTTGACCGACCGGACTGCGGCCGCCAGCCCATCCAAGCTGGTTGTCAGGGTGATCTGCTCGGTGCTGCCCCCGTGCAAGGTGACGACGACATGATCATCTCCCGGCCGGGCGGCGGCCTTAGCTGCCTCGACCAAACCACCAACCATCGAGACCACAGTGCTCACCACAATCGTTGAGGCGGCACCCCACTGAGACGTTCCGTTCTTGCTGAACTTGCCATCGGTGATGGAAGCGAACTGCACCCCTCCAGCATGGATCAGATCGATGCCGGCGTACTCGGGCACTGCGGTGAGACTTGACACACCAGGCACGACCTCGAAGTCGATGCCACCGCGCACGCATGCTGCGGCCTCATCAGCGACGGCGTTGTCCAGGAACGGATCGCCGCTGACGAGCCGTACCACTCGGGTACCGGTTGAGGCCTGTTTGAGCACGATCTTGGCGCGTGCGGAAGGGCTGAGTGGCTTGCGTGCTTCAGTCAGCCCGAGTGTGATCACACCGGCACCGTCGGCGAGCGTGATGGCAGGATGAGTCAGAATCTCTCGCTGCCGATCATTGTCCAAGATCACCGAGCTGGCGTCCGCCAGGGCGGCAATGGCCCCCAGCGTCAGGAGATCGGGATCACCGGGTCCGGTGCCGACAAAGATCACACGACCTTTGGCGATAGGTGCGGTTGGAGTGGCTGAGGTGGAGGTCCGGGGCCTACGAGCCGAGGATGTGCTCACTGACTTCTCGCGTTCTGTTGTCCAGCCGGCCGCCTCTTTGGCGGTCTGAGCCTTTAGGTTGTTCAAACGTCTTGCTGCCGCAACTTCGCCAGCACCTCACCAGCGTGGGCGACCCCGAACTGCTCCGGATCAGCCGACGATCCGTGCACCTCCAGCCGTAGGACTGCGCCTGCTTTGGTGGGTTCTGACAAGTTGCTCAGTAACGTTCTCCCAATTACCGCCGTCAGAGTCAAATCGAGACTTGTACCACGGACGGCCGTGACAACCGCACGGGCCCCCACCGGCGCGGTGCAACCGGCCTCCAGTGCACTGAGAAAACCCCGCTCCACAAGGGATTCTGCTCGCGCAACCAAGTTGTCGAGAAGTGCTAAGCGGTCTCGCAGCGCAATGCTGAGAGAACGATGAATTTCTAGAGCGAGGGCCCCTTGTCCAGGTGCTGGAAGCATCACCTGATGATCAAGAATCTGTGCTGGGAGCTGCTTGATGGTGATGCCTTCGGGGTGCGCATCCAGCTCCGTCAGCAGGCCGAGCCGGCGCAGGCCGGCCGCGGCCAAGATCACTGCATCGACCTTCCCCTCGCGTACCCGCTCGATTCGCGTCTCGACGTTCCCTCGAATCGGCACGACTTCCAGCTGGAGATGCCGGCCGGCTGCCCAGTCGAGTAGCTGCATTGCGCGCCGCGGAGCTCCGGTGCCGACCCGGACGCCGTTGGACAGATCATGGAGTCGCCGCCCCACCAGCACGTCGCGGCTGTCCTCGCGCGCTGGAATCGCGATGATCTCCAGATCTTCTGCAGGCGTCGTGGGCAGGTCCTTGAGTGAGTGCACCGCGACATCGATCTCACCTCGGCGCAAGGCGTCGCGCACCGCGCTGACAAAGACTCCGGTGCCGCCGATCTCGGTGAGCTGACGCTGGTCAAGATCACCGGTCGTGGTAATGCCGACGAAAGTCACCTCGACGCCGTCGGCCGCGAGTGCGGTGGCAACCTGGTTCGCCTGAGCTCGGGCAAGCGAAGATGTTCGGGCGCCCAGCCTGATCGACCGGGTCAAGGGAACTGCAGTCATCAGGGCCGACGCACGATCATGGCCCGACCTCTGGTGACATCACCGCAGCGACGGTCTGCGGGTCGAGCGCGAAAAGCTCGCGCAGGGCGGCCGCGTAGTCAACGGCGTCCGGCTCCGCAGACAGCTCCTGGACGCGTACAGTCGGAGCGTGCAGCAGCTTGTCGACGATACGTCGCATGCTGCGCTGGATCTGATCGCGTTCATGATCATCCAGTTGGGGCAGCCGGGCGTCCAACCGGCGCAATTCGCTAGCCACCACCTCCGAGGCCATGGAACGCAGCGCGACGACCGTGGGGGCGACCTGGGCGGCACGGCGCAGGCCAAGGAAGTCGCCAACCTCTTCCCTGACGAGGCCGCGGGCGTCTTCGATTTCCTGGGCACTCGCTGCATCTGGCTGTTCGGTAACGAGACGATCCAGATTCACCAGGCAAATACCCTGCGAGACGACTTCCGGTGCTACGTCGGCCGGTAGGGCGAGATCGACGACTCCGCGCACTGGTGTATCCGCGAGATCCTCGATCCCAATGGTCAGCGTCCGTGCTCCGGTACAGGTCACCAGGACGTCGGTCTCGGTGAGCGCCTGGGCGAGATCTGAGAGTGCGACAGCCTTGCCGCCGACAGCTTCGGCCAACCGTTCGGCACGGGACAGCGTCCGGTTGGCGCAGGTGACCGAGGCGCCGTCCGCCGCTGCAGTCCGCGCTGCCAGCCCAGCCATCGCGCCGGCCCCGACAACGAGCACCCGCCGACTGTCGAGGCCGCCCAGCTCAGTGGCGAGGAGCCGGTACGCAGCGCTCACCAGCGAATGACCGGCCGAGCCGATCCCTGTCTCGCTGTGGACCCGCTTGCCCACCCGGATCGCTTGCTGAAACAAGGAGTTGAGCACCGGCCCGACAGTTTCATGAGACTGGGCAAGGGTCAGGGCGCTCTTCACCTGACCGAGAATCTGGCTCTCACCGATCACGAGCGAATCAAGTCCGGACGCCACCGAGAACGCATGAGCGACGGCACCTTCGTCAAAGAACACCGCACACAGCGACCGCAGCTCGCTGCCGCGGAGGCCCGCGATATCGGCGAGAACCTGGGTCGCGTCATCCAAGGCCCCGTGAAACCGGGAGACGGATGCGTAGAGCTCGGTCCGGTTGCACGTGGACAACACCACAGCCTCGTCGATGTGCTCGGATCCGACGAGTTGCTCAGCGAGCTTGGCCGAAGCGTGGGAATCCAGGGCCAGTTGACCCAGATGGGAAACCGAGGTCGACTTGTGCGAGACGCTGACCACCAGAATGCTCATGTACCCGTCCCTCTGCTTTCAGCCAAGATCTGACTGCTGTCGCGGGTCTTGCGTTGCTCGTGATAGGCGAGGATCTGCAGTTCCTGGCCAAGGTCGACTTTACGGACGTTGACGCCCTCGGGCACGACCAGCACAGTCGGTGCGAAGTTGAGGATGCTGGTGACGCCCAGATACACAAGTCGGTCAGCGACGGCTTGGGCGGCCTCAGCCGGAGTCGCAATGACGGCAATCACTGCGCCTGTACGAGCGACGACCTCCTCGAGTTCGGTCAAGTCGCAAATCGCCAGCCCATGAATCCGCTTGCCTACTAGATCAGGGGAGGTATCGATCAAGCCGACGACGCGAAACCCGTGGGTGTAGAAACCGGAGTAGTTGGCCAGCGCCGTGCCGAGATTGCCGAGGCCCACAATGATCACTGGCCAGTCGTGAGCGGAGCCGACAACGCGGCCGATTTGAAGCCGCAGGTACTCCACGTCGTAGCCGACCCCGCGGGTGCCGTAGGAGCCCAGGTACGAGAGGTCTTTGCGGAGCTGGGCCGAGTTCACGCCCGCCGCCTCGGCGAGGGCGCCGCTGCTGATGGTGTCGATCTGCTGTTCGGCCAGCTGGTTGAGCGCTCGAAGGTAGACAGGCAGCCGGGCAACGGTCGCGTCCGGGATTCCTTTGAGAGTGGCGACCGTTCGCCAATGCTGACCTGCCGCGGCTCGCGACGGAGGCTCAGTCGGGAAGGTATGCGACACACGACTCCTGAATCGGCGCTCGAATCTGCACCAAACAGCGCCACTCTAGGATGTTTGTGAACCGCTGCACAATTTTCTGGAGCTGCTCGCGCAATCGCGCTGACAATCCCCGTCTTCCTCACTCGCTCGCCGACGAAAGAGCGTGTCGGCTCGCTCGCTCGTCCAGACAGGGGCGCGCGATTTCCCGACGCTCGCAGCCGGTGCGACTAGCTGTCGCCGCTCATCCCGTCGGTTGCGTCGAGGCGCTCGATTTCTTAGCTACTCGCGCATCGCACTTGGGATTCGCCGCCGTCGTCGTCGCTCGCAGAGGAAGAACGCCTCCGCTCCCTCCTCCTCCGCGCGGCGGCGCGCGATTCCCCGACGCTCGCAGCTAATTTCTCAGCTGCTCGCGCATCGCGCTTGGGATCCGCCGCCGTCGTCGTCGCTCGCAGAGGAAAGAACGCCTCCGCTCGCTCCTCGCTCATTTCTCGCTCCGCGCGCTGACGCGCGCTCGTCGCCCAGAACGCCTCCGCTCCGCGCGGCGGGCGCGCGATTCCCGACGCTCGCAGCTGGTGTGCCTAGCTGTCGCCGCTGTTCTCCTCGGCTGCGTCGAGGCGCTCGAGGTAGGCCTGACCGCGCGGTGAGAGTCGATAGCCACGCTCCAGTGATTCGGTCAGGCCGAGCGCCTTGAGCCGGCGTACCCGAAGCTTGTACGCCCGGCGCTCCTGGCCGGCCTCCGCGGCGAGCTCAGTCGACACGACCCCGGGCAGCCGCTGAATCTGCCGCAGCGTGCTGTGAGTCCAAGGCTGCTCAGCTGCGCGGTCCATTCGCTCAAGTCTTGCGGTCAGCGCGGAGACATCTGCGGGAGCGAGCTGGTCTGAGCGGCGAAGCGCAGCGCGCGGATCTGGTCCGGCCAAGGCGATGCCGATCCGGTAGAGATCACCCGCGCCTTTCGCGCTCGTCCACTTGACCAGCGCGGCGATCGAGTCGAAGCCTGCGTCAGCAGCGTCCTGCTCGGTCAACTGTTTCTCGTCAGCCGCTGCAATCGAGGTCACCTCGACGACGCCGGCGGTCGTGGTGAATCTCGACCCGACCTTGGGCCGTACGACCTCCCACCGTCGGTATGTGCAATTCACCCGACCCTCGGTGAGGCCACGCAGTGTCGCAGCGGTGAACAACATCAGGGCTCAGCGAGTCCGCAGCAGAGCGGCCTTGAGCCGTGCCGGATCCACCCGCCAGAAGTCGTGCTGCGCGCCGTCGACGAAGATTACGGGCACCTGATCGGTGTAGCGCCGCTGCAGCTCCGGGTCGCTGTCGACATCAAGCACCCCGTACGCCTCGCCGATCTCGTTACAGATGGCAGCCACTTGCGCTATCGCCTCGTCGCACAGATGGCAGCCCTGTCGGGTTAGTACGACGACCCGCTCCACCCACTCGGCGAACTCGACCACGTCACCATCTTTCACGACGCGGGCGATGCCACCTCGGAGGCCCAGCGGGTGCGGCCAACCAGGGAGATGGCCAACAGAACGGCACCCCCGACGAGGGACAGCACCGAGACAAGCCGCATGACCCACGTGGTAGCGCCGGCGATGTCAGCCGTTCCGTCGGCTCCGAGCTCGATCAGCGTTCCGGCTACAGCGACCGCCACGCCGGCGATCGTCACCATCACCGTGAGGTTGACTCCAGCAGCCTCCCCGGCGCGAGCCGGATCGACGGCCGTCTGGGTTCCAATACTCGGTAGTGTCCAGCCGAGGCCAAAGGCGAAACCGGTCAGGCCGAGCAGCGGTAGGTAGGCTCCCCAGGCATCCACTTCCGTGGTAAGGAGCAGGCTGACGCCGCCGAGCAGCAGGGCCGCAGGAATAAGCACCGGCACCGGTTGCCACCCCGCGAGTCGGCCAGCCACCGGACCAGACAGTGCGACGGCCACGGACGGAGCGAGGAATACCAGGCCGGCAACGATTGGGCTGAGTCCGCGACCGTCCTGCAGATAGATCGTCGTACTCAGCACCGTCACGGTGTACACGATGTTGGCTATCGTGCCACCGACAGTGATCAAGTCGAAGGCCCGATTCCGGAAGAGGGATAGGTCGATCAACGGATCCCGCACGCGCCGCTCCACGACGATGAAGGCGACCAGCAGCACGACAGCGAGGGTGAGCAATCCGATCAGCTTCGGCGAGCTCCAGCCCCATTCGCCGCCGCGGTCAGCCGCGTACGCCACCGCGACGATACCGGAGCTGACCAGGATCAATCCCAGCCAATCGATCCGCACCCTCGCCCCAGCGGGTGGCATCGAGGGTAACCATCGAAGGCAGTAGAAGATGGCGATCGCACTGAGCGGGACGTTGAGGAAGAACACCCAGCGCCAACTGAGCTGCTCGGTCAAAAGTCCGCCGATGAACGGGCCGAGTGCGGTTCCAATGTTCGCGATTCCGAAGAGGGCACCGATGGCCAGGGCCCGATGATCACTGGCGACTATATTGCTGGCCGCAGCCACACTTACGGTGAACAGCGCCGCGGCACCCAGGCCCTGCAGAGCCCGAAATCCGATCAGCAGGCCGTACGAGGAGGAGAGTCCACAGACCAACGACGCCCCGCCGAATACAGCCAGGCCGGCCACCACAACCCGGCGGTGACCCCGCAGGTCACCAAGCCGACCGCCCGGAATCATGGCTGCGCCTACGGCGATCATGTAGGCACTGATCACCCATTGCATGTTCGTCGTCGTCTGGTTGAGGTCGACCGCCATTCGCGGTAGCGCCAGGTTGAGCGCGAAGAAATCGACCTGGACGCAGAACATGCCGACCGCGAGCGCAACCACCGCCCTGATCTCGGCCGGAGTTAACCTCATTCGAAGACTCTAAGACGGATGCCTGGTCACGCATAGCGTCAGGCAGGACGGCAGCAGCAGTGCTCCCCTGGCTGGACGGTGGCAGTTTGGCGGCGTCAGCACCCTACGTAGAGAGCATGTCCCGCAAGACACCCTTCCTCACCTTGCCTGTTATCCCCCTGGGCAGTTCATCGACCAGTTGAATCAGGCTCGGACGCTTGAACTTTGCGAGCCGGTCGGCGCAGTACTCGTTGATCATCTCGACACTCACATCTGCACCAGTGACAAATGCCACAACCTGCTCGCCGGTGCGCCGGTGAGACCGGCCGACCACCGCAACCGAGTCAACGCCTGGCAACTCTGCGATCGCTTCCTCGACTTCGGCAGGGTAGACGTTGAAGCCGTTGACGATGATCAGTTCGCGCGCCCGGTCGACGAGGAACAACTCTCCATCGAGCAGGTAGCCGATGTCTCCAGTGGGGAACCAGCCACGTTCTCCGGGACCGCCGTGGCCATCCGGCCAATAGCCGGAGAACAGGTTGTCGCCACGGATCCAAATCTCGCCAGGCTCGGTCGGTTCGGTGCCATCACCGATCCTCACTTCGACCCCCGGCAGAGGGCGACCGACGTGGCCATGCCCGAGCACCTGCCCGCCCAAGGTGGCCGAGACGCCCGGGGCCGCCTCGGTCAGGCCGTAACCCTGCTCGACCCTGAGTCCGGTATCCGCGGTGAACTGGTCTCGAAGATCAACTGGCAGCGGCGCCGCACCAGACACGACGGTGGTAACCGATTTCAGTCTGGCGACGGCCCGCTCGTCATCCAGGATTCGAGCAAGCACCGGAGGCGCCACCGGCAAGTTGGTGATCTGCTCCTCTGTGAGCACTTCGGCGAAGCCGTCCAACCCGTCCATGATCACCAACCGAGCACCTGAGGCCGCCCAGCTCCCGAGTACCGCGTTCAGGCCGAACACATGGAAGAGCGGCAGCATGGCGAGCACCACGCCCCCGCGGTCGAGGACCCCGAGAGACGCGATGCTGTGCACGTGAGTAAGCAGCGCGTGGTGGCTGAGCATCGCCGCCTTCGGCTCACCGGAGGTGCCGGCCGTGTAGAGCAGGACGGCCAGTGCTTCAGGATCTTTGGGCGAGCTGACCGGCAGGGCCGCCAGGTCGGACAACTCGTCCAGCCCCGCAGCGGTGAGGGGTATCTGATGGACGTCCTCGAGAGGTTGCTGTGCGGCGGTGAACAGCACCCTGGCGCCACAATCGTTGATCATCGCGAGCAACTCGGTGGCTGTCGACTCCGG
Organism: uncultured Actinomycetota bacterium; assembly: GCA_963734005.1. Classification (GTDB taxonomy): domain Bacteria; phylum Actinomycetota; class Actinomycetes; order Propionibacteriales; family Propionibacteriaceae; genus Microlunatus. The sequence goes on along the minus strand of CAVTFS010000009.1, from coordinate 19,855 downwards.
ATTGATCGGTACTGCTACATATCCAGCGCGCAAAGTGGCGAAATAGGCCACGACGAACTCGATGCTGTTGGGTCCACAGATCGCGACTCGATGCCCCGCTACCAATCCGTGCGCCGCCAATCCGGCAGCGACCGCATCGATTCGTCCCTCGAGCTCAGCCCAGGTCATGGTGCGGCGCACCGGCCTTGGTTGAACCAGCCCTACGCCCCCAGGCTGCGTTTCTGCCTGACGGGTCACAAGATCAGCAAGGTTGGTGTCGACGGGGCCCATGTCGACCGACGGGACCGCTGTGTCGAGGTCGTTCACCCACCTGAGTCTGTCACGAGAAATCGCCAGGCGGACACTATGGTGATGACGTGATCGGACGCAACCGCGCAGTGAATGACCCGGAAGGCAGGTCCGGCGCGCACATCGGTCACGTCGAGTCTCTGCCGGGCAGTGACGCATCGGCAATTCCGGTCGATCACGACGATCCGTTAGCAGCAACCGGACCTCTATACGAGGCGCCGGAGGACTTGGAGGAAGCCGGCCTCCGCCAGAAGCCATTGATCCACGAGGATCCGACCGCAGCCGCGTTCTTCGATCTTGACAACACGGTCATCCAGGGCGCCTCACTGTTCCATCTCGCCAAGGGTATGTATCGTCGCGGCTTCTTTCCGACCCGAGTGATCGTGAGGGGTGTGTGGTTGCAGGTCTATTTCCGCCTGGTGGGGCGAGAAAAGCCCGGCCACATAGAGGATGTGCGCAGCGTGACATTGGGGTTCATTGAAGGTCATACCGTCGCCGAGCTGGCCGAGATCGCAAACGAGGCGTACGAAGAGTCGATCGCAGAACGCGTCTGGCCGGGCACCCGCGCACTTGCTCAGATGCATCTCGACGTCGGACAGCAAGTCTGGCTGGTCACCGCCGCACCGGTGGAAGTAGCCGGCATCATTGCCGCGCGATTGGGACTGACCGGTGCCTTGGGCACCACGGCAGAACACATCGACGGCGTCTATACCGGGCGGCTGAAGGGCCATCTGCTCCACGGCCCGGCCAAAGCGGAGGCCGTACGTGCGCTGGCACATGAGCACCGGCTTGATCTTGCTCACTGCTTCGCGTACTCGGACTCCTACAACGACCTCCCCATGCTGTCGCTGGTCGGCCATCCGTGCGCGATCAACCCCGACGGCAGGCTGAGGGCGTATGCCGAAGAGCAGGACTGGCAGGTTCAGGATTACCGAAGCGGTCGAAGGGCGGCACGGCTGGGGCTGCTCGGCGCCGGGGCGGCCGGTGCGACAGCCGGCGCAGTGGCAACGGGGTTTGCCGTCCGGCGCCATCTGAGGGGATAGACGCGCAGGATTAGCCCTTGCGGCTCGTGGCGTAGAGCACCAGTGTCGCGGCGATGAGATAGGCCGCGTAGCCGAAGAGCCCAAGTACGGCGAGACCCTCGGCGCGACCGGTCCGGTTCGCGAACAACCCCATCAAGATGACGGCCGCCGCGAATAGGGCCAATGCGGCGGCACCGACGTACACGAAACCCCTGAGCTGCTCGAGGTCAAGCCGCCGCCCAAGATCGGCGCTGGTCGCGGCCTCAGCCGGGTCATCTGCGGCGCGTACGGGGCGGCGTAGCTTGACCACGATGACGGTGAAGCCGGCGAACGCTAGCAAGATCATCGCCAACGCCCAGAACACGTGGCACAGATTAGCTCCGCACAATTACCCTCTTGCCTTGCTACGAGGGTCTGCATAGCTTGCTGACGGTCTGCACACGTTGCAACCCATGCAGAGCGACCGGAAGCTACGTTCACGTAGGTTCCGGCATCGGCAGAAGCGGGACTCGGCCGCTAGAAGAAAGCGCTCCGCCGCTGCATGAGCAGCGCGTACAGAGTCTGCTGAATGGTCTCCCGCACCTGGTCGGTGATGTTGAACACGATCATGGGATCGTCGGCGGCACCCGAACCGAGCTCATCGGTGGTAATGGCCTCGCCGAACTGGATGATCCACTTGCTTGGCAGCGGGATCATGCCCACCGGCCCGAGCCAGGGGAATAGCGGCGTGATCGGGAAGTACGGCAGGCCCAGCAGCCGCGCCAGCCCCGGCGCCCTGGCGATCAGCGGAAAGATCTCTTCTGACCCCACGATTGCCGTCGGGATGATTGGCACCTGAGCCCGCAGAGCGGCCGAAACGAATCCTCCGCGGCCAAACCGCTGCAGCTTGTAGCGATCGGCGTACGGCTTGCCAAGGCCTTTGAAGCCTTCAGGAAACACCGCAACGAGCTGGTTGGACGCGAGCAGGCGTTCCGCATCTTCCTGACAGGCCAAGGTGCTGCCTGTCTTCCGAGCAAGATCATGTGAGTAGGGCGTCTTGAAGATCAGATCCGCCCCCAGCATCCGGACGTGGCGGCCGATCTCGTCATAGACGACCGAGTGCAAGATCATGCCATCGATCGGCAATGTGCCGGCATGGTTGGAAACCAGCAGCGCCGAGCCATCAGCGGGAAGGTTCTCCGCCCCTCGGACCTCGACCCGGAACCAGGAGTCTGCAAGCCGCCGCAGCAGCGGCAGAAAGATCTTGGTCGTGAACTCGGGGTCGAATCCGAACTCATCGATTGCGTAGTCGCCACGAAGACGCTTGCGGATGAAGGTCACCGTCTCATCGAGTGAGTCCTCCCAGTCGACACCGAGCGTCTGCGCCAACGAGGCCAGGGTGTGCAACGGGTCGGCAGCGAACCCACCCAGTTGGGTCATCGGCACCGACCTCAGGCTCCGGAGCGACCGCGACGCAAGCCCGGCCAACTCGCTGAACAAAGCGCCCAGTGCTGGAGTCTGGGGGACTCCCTCGGACTCGAAACCGGGACCTTCGTCACCGAGGGTGGGTGTCTCTTGGGACTCCGGCGGCAGTCCGGCGCCGCGCCGCGCGCGGGTGGCCTGACCGCGGCTGCCGAAGTCAATGATCTCCGCCTCAGCCATCGCGGGCCGCCGCAGTTCTGAGCACCCGGGTCGCTGCCTCGAGCGCATTGTCAACCCGCTCGGGACTCAGCAAGCCAAGCTCGCTAGCTCCGACGAACTCCTGCAGTGCAGCAAGGCTGGTGAACCTCGGGACGAATCCTGTCTGGGAAGTGAAACGGGACGTGTCCATGCCACGACCATAGGTGAGTGCGTCGATCTGGTCTGCTGAGAAGTCGACCAGTCGTGCCTGGCGTACCAGCGTGGCAACCAACGGCGCGGCCGCCTTCGGGACGCCGACGGTGGGCCGGCCCATCTTGCGAAGAGCTTGGGAAAGGGTCACCACATCGGGCGCCGCCACGTTGAAGGTGCCCTGCACATCGCGGCGCGTCACCAGCAGCAGGGCGTCGACCGCATCGCTGGGATGCAGGAACTGGAGTCGCGCATCGAAGCCCATGACTCGCGGCACGACTGGGAGCGACAGGTAACGCGTGACGTGGTTGTCCACGCCAGCGCCCATCAGGTTCGCCAGCCGCAGAGTCGTGACAATGACATCTGGCCGGCGACGGGCCAGCCCACGGACGTAGCTCTCGATCTCCAGCGAATCCTTGCCGAAACCGCTACGCGGCTGTGCTCTCGCAGACATGTCCTCGGTGAACTTGGCGGGGTCTCGCGGGGACGCTCCGTACACCGATATTGAGCTTTGCACGACGAGCTTTCGGAAACTTTCCGCCCGTTGACAGGCGGCGAGCAGCTGCATCGTGCCGATGACATTGAGCTCCTTCATGGAGGAGCGGCCACCGGCACTATCCGGCGTGGCCACCATCGCAAGATGGACGACGGTGTCGACGCCGGCGGGTAGCAATCACTTTTGCGATCACGGGATTGCGGATGTCGGCGCGTACGAAATCGGCGGTACCCAGATCGTGACGAGGTGGAATCAAGTCGAGCCCAACTACCTCGACATCGTCGTCAGCGGCGAGCGATCGAGCGAACCGGGCACCCAGGTCACGCGAGACTCCGGTGACGAGGACGACCCGTTTCGTGGCCATCAAGGTCCAGCCGCGAAGCTACTTGCCCGCGCGACGGCGCTGGATCCGTGTGCGCTTGAGCAGTTTGCGATGCTTCTTCTTCGCCATCCGCTTGCGACGCTTCTTGATGACCGAACCCACTGTGTAACCTCTCGCTCCCGAGACGTCACTCCGGTCCCGGACTTGATCACTGCCGGCGCCTGTCACCGGACAACTCCCGCATGCTACCTGGCCATGACCAGCAGATGCGAGTCAGAGGTCTTTTATGTGTCCTGACTGTCTATGTGCCCTGAGCCGTCGAAGGGAACTCAGCTGGGCTTCCACCCGCTCAGCCCCGCATGCCGCTCTGAGGCGACTCGCCACGAGACTGGTCTCGTGAGCAGCTATCTCGACGACTTATCTCCTGGAAGTGGTCGGCGCAGCCGGCCACGGGCCTGGCTGGCAACGGAGGCGCCCATGCTCAGCCTGAATGGTGATTGGAGGTTTCGGTGGTCGCCCGTCGCTGACGGCCTTGACGATGCAGCCGCGGATCCAGATTTCGACGACGCGGCGTGGGACATCATCCCAGTGCCGTCGCATTGGGTGCTGCCCGGCGCCTCCGCGAAAGCTCAGGAAGGCAGGTACGGCCGGCCGATCTACACCAATATCCGGTATCCGTTCCCGATCGACCCGCCGCATGTCCCTGACGAGAACCCCACTGCTGATCACCGCCGGACCTTTGAGCTGCCGGACTGGTCGGCAGAGCGGGTTCTGTTGCGCTTTGACGGTGTGGAGTCGGTCTACCGCGTCTGGTTGAACGGCATCGAGATCGGGGTCGGCAAGGGCAGTCGGCTGGTGCAGGAGTTCGACATCACCGGGGTGGCCCGACCAGGCAACAATGTGATCTTGGTCCGGGTGCACCAGTGGTCGTCGATGAGCTATCTGGAAGATCAAGATCAGTGGTGGCTGCCCGGGATCTTTCGCGATGTCACTGTGCTGGGCCGGCCATACGGCGCGGTGGATGACGTCTGGCTGCGCACGGAGTACGCGGCGGACGGCACAGGATCGATTGATCCAGAGATCATCGCCTCCGAGCTGGCTTTTCCGATAGTGATTCAGATTCCCGAGCTCGGCGTGGAGCAGCGCTTCGTGCGTCCCGGTGAGGTCGGTGCCTTCTCTGTGGGTCAGGTTGAGCCGTGGAGTGCCGAGGTGCCCAGGCTCTACGAGGCGCGCGTCAGTTCCGTGGGCGAGGCGCTGAGCCTCCGACTGGGGTTTCGCCGGATTCAGATTGACGGTGACGTGCTCAGCGTCAACTCCAGGCAAGTGATCTTCCGCGGCGTCAACCGGCATGAGACTCACCCGGTGCTGGGCCGGATGTTCGACGAGCAGTACGCCCGGGCCGACTTGATCATGATGAAGCGCGCTGGCGTCAACGCGATCCGGACCAGCCACTATCCCCCCTATCCGCGCGTACTCGATCTTGCTGACGAGCTCGGCTTCTGGGTGATCGACGAGTGCGACTACGAGACGCACGGGTTCGAAGTTTGCGACTGGCAAGGGAATCCGAGCGATGATCCACGCTGGGCAGAGTGCTGCCTCGACCGGATGGCGCGTACCGTCGAGCGGGACAAGAACCACCCGTCGGTGATCATCTGGTCCCTCGGCAACGAGGCGGGAACCGGCCGCAACCTGGCACAGATGGCCGACTGGGTACGCCGCCGCGACCCCGAGCGGCCGGTGCACTACGAGGGTGATCACACCTGCGCTTACACCGATATCTATTCGCGGATGTACCCGAACTACCTGGAGACCGAGGCGATCGGCGCGGAGCGCGGCTTTATCTTCTACCTCCGAAACCCAGCGGATGCCGAGCGAGTCCGCAGCAAACCCTTTCTGATGTGCGAGTACGTGCATGCGATGGGCAACGGTCCAGGAGGCATGACCATCTACGACGAGCTGACCGAGCACTATCCCCGGCTGCATGGCGGCTTCGTCTGGGAGTGGCGTGATCATGGACTGTTGACGCGTACGCCAGAAGGCACCGAGTTCTACGCCTACGGCGGCGACTTCGGCGAGGTACTTCACGACGGCAACTTCGTCATGGATGGCATGCTGTTGCCGGACGGTACGGCGACGCCGAGCTTGGCCGAGTTCACCCGGGTGAACCAGCCGATCCTCTTCGACTTCGACGGCCGTCTCGTCACGGTCCGCAATCGCTACCACACGCTCTCGACCGAGCACCTTCGCTTCCTCGCTGTGAAAGAGGTGGACGGCTATCCGGTGGTGGAGGCGGAAGTCCAGGTGCCGGCCGTCGCCCCAGGCCGGAAGGAAACAGTCAGATTGCCTGATGGTCTTGTGAGGACCTGGCAACGGCGAGACCTGGCTAACGATGAGAGCCGAGCTGGCCGAGGCGACGGCATGGGCTGAGCGCGGTCATGAGGTGGCCCTCGGTCAGTGGAAGCTGACCGGGCCAGGACTGGTCCCGAAATTGCCGGGCTGGCCGGCGGCGCCGTCGCGGGAGCCACAAGAGAAGGTGGTCGCGCTTGGGCCGGCGCAGTTCGACGCCCATAGCGGTCGCCTCCTCCGGCTCTACGGAATGGACGTCGACGGTCCTCGACTCGAGCTCTGGCGGGCACCTACCGACAACGACCGGAGCAGTGCCCGAGGCTCCTTTGAGCTGCGGCCGTCCGGAGGAGACCAATGGCGAAGGCGTGCCCGGACCATCGTCGGAGCAACGCTGGCGGGAGCGAGGCCTGGATCGACTGGTGCACCGGCTGGATCAGATCTTCCACGACCATGATCAACTGTTTGCAGTGGTACGAGCATCGGCCGCCGGAACCAACCTCTTTGTCGATGTGACCTACCAGTGGCGGTTGGCAGACGGACTTGCTCTGCTGGTCAGCATCCTGCCCTCCCCCGGCTGGGACTGCACCTGGCCACGAGTCGGCGTACGGTTCGACCTGCCGCGCGAGCTGCGGCACGCAAGTTGGTTCGGCACGGGTCCCAACGAGTCCTATCCCGACACGCGGCAGGCGGCACGGGTCGGCCGTTTTGCAGCAGACATCGACGAGCTGAACGTCGCCTACTCCCGCCCCCAGGAGACCGGACACCGCAGCGAGCTGCGCTCGCTGGTGATCTCCGACGGAACGACCGAGCGATTACGCGTCACGACCTGGCCGAACCGGGGGCAGCACCGCCCCGGCTTCACACTGAGCGGGTACACGCCACAGCAGCTCGATCGAGCACGCCATCCGTACGAGCTCGGTCCGAGCGATCGCGTCTACCTGTTCCTGGACGACGCAGTGCATGGCATCGGTTCACGCGCGTGCGGCGTCGATGTGTTGCCCGAGCACGCGCTGTGGCCGGGCCAGCGACAGTTCGGGCTCGAGTTTCACCAGCCGTAGCGTCAGCCAGCGCTGAAGTAGGCGTGCTCCAGATAAGTGTTGAGTGCCTTCTCGGTCACGCGAAAACTGCGGCCGAACTGCACAGCCTCGAGCTGGCCGGAATGGATCAACCGGTAGACCGACATCTTGGAGAGTCGGAGAATTGCGGCCACCTCGGCGACGGTAAGGAACTTGCCGGCCTGAAGATTGCTGGCGAGCGGAGTCACGCCACCGGCTGACTCTGCCGACCTCGATTCGTCGTTCATCTTGCTCTCAATCTGCACCTCGTCAGCGCCGGCTTCCCCTCCAGCGTCCTTAGGTACTGAAGTGAGAATAGTGGCAAAAGATGCTATTGGTACAGCAGTTACATAGGAAATCTCACCGACACGCCGCTCAGATGATTGACGGCGAGCCGATTAGCAAACTTAGCCGGTCAGCATGTTGACTCACAGGCTTGGATCGAGACCTAGCTCCGGAAATACCGCCTGTCGCGTTGCGAGGATCGCCTGATCGACGCGGCTGTGCGGCGTGAAGCCGGCATCGAACGGTCGGAAGGTGGCATCGGAGCCATCAGACATGGTGAGCGGCGCTGACTCTCCCATTTCAGCGCGCCAGCTCTCAGGTACGCGCGTGCGGGGATCGATGGGTTCCCCGCTGACAATGCCGAGGAGATGGGTCCAGGCCCGAGGCACCACGTTGCGTATTGAGTACCCGCCGCCCCCGGTGGAGATCCAACGTCCGGCGCACAGCTCGTCGGCCAGGTTTGCCAGCGCGAGATAGGAGGCGCGCTGGCCATCGACCGAAAGGTTGAGATCGGCCAGCGGATCCTGTCTGTGGGAGTCGCAGCCGTGCTGCGTCACCAAGACTGTCGGCTGGTGCGCTCGAAGGGCCTGTGGTACGACGGCGTGGAAGGCCCGAAGCCAATCCGCGTCGGTGCTGCCCGGGGGAAGTGCGACGTTCACCGCCGTACCCTCGGCTCCCCGTCCACCGGTCTCGTTCGGGAAGCCTGTTCCTGGGAACAGGTATGCCGGCGTCTCGTGCAGGCTGATGGTCATGACGCGCGGCTCGTCGTAGAAGATCGCCTGTACACCATCCCCGTGGTGGACGTCGACGTCGACGTAACCCACCCGCTCGCAGCCGTTGTCCAGCAGCCAGCGGATTGCGATGGCGACATCGTTGTAGACGCAGAAGCCGCTGGTCGCGCTGGGCATCGCGTGATGCAGGCCTCCGCTGATATTGCAGGCACGTCGTGCGTCGCCAGTCCAGACCCTGCGGGCCGCCTCAGCGCTTGCCATGCTGACCCGGGCTGCGATCTCGTGCATCCCCGGAAAGACCGGATTGTCGCTCGTCCCGAGTCCGTACCGCTGGTTGGGCTCGCCTCGCTGCACAGCAGAGATGTAGTCCGGCGTATGCACGGTCTTCAATAGCGCAAGATCGATTTCAGGTGGTGGCACGACCCGAAGCCGGTCCAATACACCGAGTTGACGGGCCAGCGAGATGGTGTTGGTGACCCGGCCCGGTGCCATCGGATGATCGGATCCGAAGTCGTACTTGGTCAGATCGTCCGAGAAGACGAGCAGCCCAGCTCATCCGCGGCCTGCCGGTGCCCTGCTTGTCCTCTCGGGCGGCGGCGGCAAGCTCACGGCTGCGATCGCGTGCCGCCTCCATCGCACGCAGGAAAGCGGCCCGTACCTTGTGATCTTCGAGCTCGCGTACGGCCGCTGCCGTGGTACCGCCTGGCGAAGTGACACGCTCGCGCAACACGGTGGGATGCTCGCCCGTCTCGCGCAGCAGCTTGGCCGAGCCGAGCATGGTTTGCACCACCAGCTCTGTGGCGGTGTCACGCGGCAATCCCAGATGCACCCCGGCCTCGATCATCGCTTCGACCACGAAGAACAGGTAAGCGGGGCCAGTGCCTGAGATCGCCGTCACAGCATCTTGGTAGCGCTCTGGCACGGTGATCACGCGGCCCGTCGCTGACAAGATCTCCGTCACCCGATCAAGATGATCTTGGGTGCTGTGCGATCCCGGCGAGATCGCGGCCATTCCCTCGTCCACCTGAGCGGGCGTATTCGGCATGACCCGCACCACAGCAACCCCTTCCGGCAAGCGTGACTCGATGAAAGTGGTATCGACTCCGGCGGCGAGCGACACCACGAGTGTGCCTGGCTTGATCGCTTGTGCGATCTCCTTGAGCAGGTCGCTCATGTCCTGCGGCTTGACGACCAAGATCACCGTCTCTGCTTCGGCCACGGCCTCGATGTTCTCGAGCATCTTGATCCCGTACCGGGCGGACAGCTCTTGCTGCCGCTCCAGCCTGCGGTCGGTAGCCACGATCTGATCGGCGTGCCAACCGGCCCGAAGCAGACCCGACAGCACGGTCTCGCCCATGACACCCGCGCCCAAGATCGCCAGCGGATGCCCACTCGAGGTCGAATATCGCTTCAGTCACAGGGTTCCAGCCCGCCCGCCGACCACGAGCTGGCGTGCTCACCAGCTCAGCAATCTGCACGGCGTTCAGCGCTGCGCCCTTACGCAGGTTGTCGTTCGAGATGAACATGATCAAACCCTTGCCGGCCGGCGCTGCTTGGTCAGCCCGAATCCGCCCGACGAGACTCGGATCCTGACCCGCGGCATCGAGCGGCGTTGGTACCTCGATCAACCGAACGCCCGGAGCGCGAGCCAGCAGCTTCGTCGCCTCGTCCGGACTGAGATCTTCTGCGAACTCTGCGTGGACAGCGAGCGAATGCCCGGTGAAAACCGGCACGCGTACGCAGGTGCCGGAGACGCGAAGATCGGGAATGTGCAGGATCTTCCGCGACTCATTGCGCAACTTCTGCTCCTCGTCGGTCTCGCCCGTACCGTCGTCGACGAGCGAGCCGGCCAGCGGAAGGACGTTGTAGGCAATGGCCTTGACGTACTTGTTCGGCGCCGGGAAGTCGACGGCGTGGCCGTCGAAGGTGAGCTCGATCGCCTGATCGACCACGGCCCTTGCCTGGCTGTCGAGCTCCTCGACGCCTGCGCCACCTGATCCTGATACCGCTTGGTAGGTCGCAACTTGCAGGCGCACCAGACCGGCGGCGCGATGGAGTGGAGCCAGTATCGGCATGGCAGCCATCGTGGTGCAGTTGGGGTTCGCGATGATGCCTTTGGGCGGGCGAATCGCGTCGTCTGGATTGACTTCTGAAACCACCAGCGGAACGTCCGGGTCCATCCGCCAGGCAGACGAGTTGTCGATCACGATCGCACCGGCAGCCGCCACCTTGGGCGCAGTGGCCAGCGAGGCTGTCTTGCCCATGGAGAAGAGTGCGAGGTCGAGGTCTGTGAAATCGGCCGTCGCGGCGTCCTCCACGATGATCTGATCGTCACCCCAGGGCAGGTGTCTGCCGGCTGAGCGAGCTGAAGCGAAGAACCGTACCTCGTTGATCGGGAACGGGCGCTGCTCAAGCAGCCTCCGCATCACACCGCCCACCTGACCGGTGGCGCCGAAGACCCCAACACGCATGACGCCAAGCCTAAGTCCTTGCATCTGACCACCCTTTCCATTCCCAGACCTGGCCGGCTGTCATCGAGGCGACGTGCGCCGTCTTTGACCGCGGCGCTGCGCAATGCCATCGACCACGACATCGACGATCGCCTGGAGGACGTCGCGGCTAATGGGCTCGCCGGTGAGCAACAGCCGCAGGTGAATCGGGCCGAGCACGGACTCGATGACCTGGCGGGGCTGGGTACCGGGCGCGACCTCGCCGCGCTCGATCGCCTGCTCGACGATGATGCCGTCCAGGGCAAGACGCTCGTCCCAGAAGCGACGGTTCGCCGCGGCAAGCCTGCTGTCGTGTGGCATCTGCGCTACCACTGCGCGAGCCATCGCCGCGACTTCCGGGCTGGCCGCGTTTACAGCGGCGGTCTGTGCCAGCTCAAAGAGATCTTTCCGCAGCGAGCCGGTGTTGGGAACAAGGATGTGCTCACCTGCGCGCTGGAGCATCGCCTCGAGCACCAAATCCTCACGAGTGCCCCAGCGCCGGTAAAGCGTGGTCTTGTGAACGCCTGCCCGCCGGGCGACGCTCTCGAGGCTGAGGGCCGAGTAGCCGGACTCGGCCAACTCAGCCAGCGTTGCCGCGATCGCGGCCGCTCTCACTCGGGCACTGCGCCCGCCGGGCCGTCGGCGAAGCGCCAGCTGCTCGATCCCCTGGGTCGAATTCTCGAGTTTGTCCATCGCCACGTCACTTACATTAACGCAACTTTTCGTTGCAACTTTGAGTTGCGTTTGTTAATTTCGGACAATGAAGAGTTACCGGCAGGCTCACCCGATGCACCGGTTTGCGCGACGAACCGCGGCCACCCGCCCGATGGCGAAGATCTTCAGCGTGATTCAGCAGCCTCTAGATCAGCTCGTCTATCGCCTCACTCGCGGCACCACCACCGCGACGTCGTGGCTGGCCGGCGTCGAGATCACGATGCTGACAACCACGGGCGCCAGGACAGGAATGCGCCGCACGCTGCCCGTACTCGGCCTGCCCGACGGAGAGGACACAATCCTGATCGCGTCCAACTTCGGCCGTCCGCGCAACCCGTCCTGGTACTACAACCTGCGCGCGAACCCCAACGCGACGATCGCCCGGAACGGCATCAGCCGTGAGGTAGTCGCCCGCGAGCTCAGTGGCTCAGAACGAGAACTGAGCTATCAGCGCGGCGAGGAGATCTTTCCCGGCTTCACCCAGTACCGCCGCTGGGCGTCACATCGCCAGATTCCCGTCCTCAGACTCCAGCCAGCTCTCCGGAGCCGTCGCAGACCAAGCGAGGCTCACTCACGTCGGGTGCGGGCACAAGTAGTCGTACAGCAGGCAGGATGGGCGTCGTGACACAGCTGGACGCGCCTGAGACTGCAGTGGATCGGAGGCGCCTGGGCCTCGAGGTCGTGATCGTGCTCGGTCTTTCGCTTGGCCAGTCGGCGGTCTATGCGGTGCTCCGCATCATCGAGCGGCTGACCCGCAATGTGCCGTTGGCCCAGCAAACATCCACTCTGAATGCTTCGGTCACCCCGGACCGTCCCTGGCTCGACCTGACGTACCAGCTGGTCGGCATCGCCTTCGGCCTGATGCCTGTCCTGCTAGCGCTATATCTGCTGAGCCTTACCGATCCGCCGGCCGGCCGCACCATCGGCTTGGACTTGACTCGGCCTCGATTCGACCTCGGCTTCGGAGTACTCATCGCTCTCGTCATCGGCGTACCTGGCCTTGGTCTGTACGTCCTTGCTCGGGCACTCGGCATCAACACCGAGGTACAGGCGTCGGGCCTGGCTGACAACTGGTGGACCCTCCCAGTGTTGATCTTGTCAGCTGCTCAGAACGCCCTGCTGGAAGAGGTTGTCGTAGTCGGCTATCTCTTCACTCGACTGCGCCAGCTCGCCTGGAATGCCGTTGCGATCATTGCTCTCAGCGCGGTCATCCGTGGCTCGTACCACCTCTACCAGGGCATCGGCGGCTTCATCGGCAACCTGATCATGGGAGTGATTTTCGGCCTGATCTACCTTCGCTGGAAACGAGTCGGTCCGCTCGTGGTGGCCCACACCCTGCTCGACGTCGCCGCCTTCGTCGGATACGCCTTGATCGCTCCCCACGTCGACTGGCTCTGAGTGCACTCAATTCTTGGTGATCAGGCTGCGCGCGAAGAACCGCAGGTTTGATGGGCGCTCGGCCAGGCGCCGCACCAGGTAGCCGTACCAGTCCGTCCCATAAGGGACATACACGCGTACCGCATGACCGAGTTTGGCGAGTCGTTGCTGCTCCGTCGGCCGGATGCCGTAGAGCATCTGAAACTCGAAGTCTCCCGGGCCACGCCCATGATCACTGGCCAGCTTGAGACCGATGTCGATCAAGGTGGGATCATGAGTGGCCAGCATCGGAAAGCCATCGCCCGCCATCAAGATCTTCATGCAGCGCACGTAAGACTTGTCGATCTCCTGACGATCTTGGAATGCCACGCTCTCGGGCTCTGCGTACGCCCCTTTGCAAAGCCGCACCCTCGATCCGGTCACAGCAAGATCCTTGCAGTCGTCTTCGGTTCGGTAGAGGTACGCCTGCAGCACCGCGCCAGTGTCGGGGTACTCCTTGCGCAGCGTCCGCACGATCTCCAACGTCGAGTCCGTGGTCGGGTGATCCTCCATATCGAGGGTCACCGCAGTATTGGCCTTGCGCGCCGCGTTGCAGATCAACTCCGCATTCTCCAGCGCGAGCTGTGGACCGTCTCGGAGATGCTGGCCCAGTGCGGTCAGCTTGATCGAGACCTCAGCAGAACCACTGAGGCCAGATTCCCGAAGCTTGGTGAGCAGATCAAGATAAGCGACCACCACCGAGTCGGCATGCGCCCGATCGGTGGTGTCCTCCCCGAGATAGTCAATGCTGACCAACAGGCCGGCACCGATCAGGCGGCGCGTCACCGTTACCACTTCGGCGGAGGTCTCGCCTGCAATGAAGCGATCGACCACCCCGGAGGTAACTGGCGCCGTGGTCACCAAGTTCTTGATCTTCTCGCTGCGGGAGATTCGAAGCAGGGCGCTACGCAGCATTCGCTTCCTCCCTTCGCAAATGCCTGGAGTTACACGTGCACCTTCTGCGAACTGCCACGACTCTAACCTTGGCCCATGAGCATCGACCACACGGTCGTGTTGTTGCCCGGCTTGCACGACACCAACACCCAGACGACCGCTCTGAGAGCAGCGCTAACCGATGTGGGCCAGGTGCTCACTCCTGACATCACTGTCAGCACGGCCACGACAGTGATCTTGGAGGACCCGGCCCACACCGTGCTCGACGCTATCTCAGCCGCCGCCACCGATCGCGTGGTGCTCCTCGGCCATGGTTGGGGAAGCATGGTCGCACTGCAGATCGCCGCCACCCATGGCGAGCAGGTTGCCGCAATCATGCTGAGTACCAACGCCCGGCTCGAGAGGATCGTGCTCCGCTCCCTCTACTACGGCGTCCTCAGCCTGCTTCCTGCCACGGTTGTCCAGCAACTCGGTGCCCGGCCAACGGAGGTCCTCGACCTCTTCGACCAGGTCCGGCCGGCGGACTTCCGATCTCTTGCCGACCGGGTGCCAGTGCCTGCCTTGGTCATCGTCGGCGAGCAGGACGTCGCCAACCGAGGGCCCAGCGCGGCCCTAGCAAGATCGCTGCCGCTGGGTAATCTGCGTGTAGTTCCGCGGGCCGGTGCGGGCTGGCGGGCACAGCAGCCCCAACCGGTCACGAAGCTGTTGGTCGAGTTCTTGTCCAGCCTGAGCTGACGGGTCGATGGCGCCCTTCGACAGGCTCAGGGCGCATTGTGGAGCCGATGACTTTCCGGCTCGTCGAAGGTCTAATGATCAGGTCGGGCCAATTCATGGCCTTCGATGGCCAGAGAGAGGTGTGATCATGGCCAAAGTCCTTTTGGACATGGCGGTCTCGCTTGACGGGTTCGTCGGCGGCCCCGGCGGCGCTGATGTAGGTCTGTACGACTGGTACTTCAGTCCGTCCGAGGTGAGTCGACCGGTGATCGACGAGCTGATCGCGACGACGGGCGCCATAGTCCTTGGACGGGGCGCGTACGGCACAGGTGAGGAGTCTGGCGGTTGGGATGACACGCCGTACGCGGTACCACACTTCGTGATCACCCATCACCCGCCGCCGTTGCCGAGCGGTGGGGTGGAGTTTGTCTTCATCACCCAAGGTGTCGCAGCTGCCATCGATGCGGCAAAGAAGGCAGCTGGCGACCGCTACGCAACCATCGGGGGCGGTAGCGATATCGCGCGGCAAGCCTTGGCGGCCGGGCTCGTCGACGAGTTGCAGCTGCACGTTGTCCCGCTGCTGGTGGGAGATGGCGTTCGCCTGTTCGACAGCTTCGATCACGGATGGCAGCTCACAAAGGTCCGAGTGATCGATGGCCCCAAGGTCACGCATCTGCGCTATCGCCTCGATGGTGCTTCCTCACCAGCATCAGGCTGATCTTCCGGAAGCCGGCACCGGGAGATCCGCTGAAGTAGATCTCGAGGAATGTCTCGACCGCGGCGCGCGGTTCGGGCGATCGCAGGTTTTGGCCGAGTCCGCCAGGGGTGGTGTTTAGACACGCAACATGCGCGGCACGATCCGCCACTGCCCAAAGGCCGCGCGGTTGTGCTGCATCGTCCGGCCCTCGCCCGCGCCGCCGGAGACATAAGCCCACGCGGTCGGCGACATGGTCTTCTTCGCGCGTAGCTCGAGGCTCGACGCATCGGTGGGAGCCGAAGGTTTCGGCCCAGCGCCCCGGCCCGATAGATCGCACTTTGGCGCTCCCTGCCGGGCCCGAGGACGGATGGACGGTTGCTCTCTGATGTCATCGTGCCATCACTCATGAGTTCAGTGTCGATGTTCGGAGGCTCCGTGACTGAGCAAACCCAATGGCTGCATGTTTTCATCGACGTAGCTCCCAATGTCGCCGAGGAGTCGGCGAGCTTCTGGTCTGCGGCGCTGGGCTGGCCGCTCGCCGAGCCGTGGCCGGGCCACCCGGAGTTTCGCAGCTTCGCCCCACCAGAAGGCGACTCGTACATCCACCAGCAGGTTGGGAACCATGGCCCGCGGATCCACTTTGATCTCGAGGTGGCCGATCGCGACGCCGCTGACCGGCTGGTTGAGATGGGAGCGGTTGTCACCGGCCAACTCGAAGGTTGGTGCCCGATGAGATCGCCTGGTGGACTGCCGTTCTGCCTGGTGGACCGGGAGGAACACGTACGGCCACCGGCACTGGTCCTTGACGCGCACCGTAGCCGGCTGGTGCAGATCTGCATCGATTCGCCGCCGGCCGTGTATGACCAGGAGGTGGCATTCTGGCGAGCGGCGACGAGCTGGCGTTGGCGCGAAGGCGACCACGACGAGTTCGCGGGCAAGCTGTACCCGCCGCCAGGCTCCAGCGCCCAGCTCCTTTTCCAGCGGCTCGGTTCGGAAGACCCGGCGACCGCGGTACGGGCGCATATCGACCTTGGCACCGACGATGTCGAGGCCGAGGCGAAGCGGCTGGTTGCGCTGGGCGGCGAGTGGCTCGGGCCCGGCCGAGGCTGGATTGTCTTCCGTGATCCAGCCGGAATGATCTTCTGTGTGACAGGCAACTCCCCCGATGACCCGTGAGGGTGCGGCGCGATCGTGCCGTGGTGCCCTGCTAGAGCGCGCTGGCGACCCCAGCTGCGTCTACGGCGTACGAAGGCTGAACCGGCGCTGCGAGGTGCAGCCGTGCGAAAGCCAGCGACTCAGCCAGGTCTGCCTCGCGCTGCGCCCGAGTGCCGCTTTTGCGCGAATTGACTTCGAGCACTATGTGCCCGGAGAAGTTCCGCTCGGCCAGGTACTGCAACACGCGCCCTGCCTGCTGGTCGCCGCGTCCGGGCACCAGGTGTTCGTCCTTGACGGACCCTGTGCCGTCAGTGAGATGGACATGCCGGAGTCGCGTCCCCCAGGTACGAACCAGATCCATCGACTGCTGGTTGGCGGTCGAGGCGTGAGAGAGGTCCAGCGTCAGATCGTCGTAGTCGAGTTCAGTCGGATCCCATCCCGGCACGTACGCCTTCAGCTCGCCGCCTGGTGTGCGCCAGGGATACATGTTCTCGACTGAGAAGAGAATGCCGGTGCTGTCCGCCAGCCGCCGGACGCCCTCAACGAACCCTCTGGCGTAGTCGCGCTGCCAGCGGAATGGGGGATGCACGACGACGACGTCCGCGTCGAGCCTGCGCGCTGCCTCGGCTGATCGCTCGAGCTTCGACCACGGATCGGTTCCCCAGACGCGCTGGGTGATCAGCAAGCACGGCGAATGGATCGCCAGCACTGGCACCCCGTGGTAGTCCCGCAGCTTCTCCACCGCATCGATGTCGGCAGCGACGGGATCGATGCCGATCATGATCTCCACGCCGTCGTAGCCCAGCCGGCGGGCAAGTTCGAACGCACTCGAGGTGCTCTCCGGATAGACCGAGGAGGTGGAGAGTCCAATCCGGGCGGGTGGGATCTTGATCAGCCGGCCCTCGGCGTTCTGCACCAGCTCCGCTTCCCGCGCCCTCGACGCTGACGAGTGATCTGCGGGCACGCGCCCAGCATAGAACCCGTCTTGTAGGGCCGTCGCGCATACACTGGCGCGCGTGCCAGAAGTGCTGATCGGTTTCCCCCGCGCATTCGTGGAGTTCGGAGATCCAGCCGACAAGAGCCAGGTGTTTCGGTGTGATCTCACCTGGCTCACCTCACGGTGGGCCTGCATTTTTGGCGAGGGTTGCCGAGGTATTTATGCCGGCCGGCCGAATGACGGCTGCTGCACCCTGGGTGCGCATTTTGCCGACGCCGCGGACGAGAAGCGTGTCGGCAAGGCGGTCCGGCAGCTCAAGGCCCGGCAGTGGCAGTACAAGAAAGACGCACGTGTCGGCGGCTGGGCGGAGGAGGAACATCCTGATCATCTTGCCGAAGGTGAACTGCCCGGCCGTAAAACGAGAGTGATCGACGGTGCCTGCATCTTTCTCAATCGTCCAGGCTTCCCAGCCGGTTAAGGCTGCGCGATGGGACTGCTTGCGCTGAGTCAGGGCCGGGAATTCCTGGAAACCAAGCCCACGTCTCCTGGCAGCTGCCGATCCGCCGCCAGTTCCGTACGGTGACCCGCACCGACGACACGACTTATACCGAGATCACCATTGGCGAATACGGCCGCGAGGGTTGGGTCCTGGGGGCGGGAGACCTTGACTGGTACTGCTCGTCCAAT
Source organism: uncultured Actinomycetota bacterium (assembly GCA_963734005.1). Classification (GTDB taxonomy): domain Bacteria; phylum Actinomycetota; class Actinomycetes; order Propionibacteriales; family Propionibacteriaceae; genus Microlunatus. The sequence continues at coordinate 1,798 of CAVTFS010000009.1, read as the reverse complement.
ACCGAGGCGCATCACGGCGTGCGCCCGGTGTACGAGGAGAATCGCGCCGAGCTAGTCGCGCTGATGGGCCCGGATGAGTACGGTTCTCGTCGAGATGTGTCAGGATTTCGAGTTCCGGCGCGGCCAGGCGATGCGTCACCCCGCAGATCCCAAGGTCTAGGTATCAAGAGTCCGGGAGAGACCGCCTACTTTGCCCAAAAGCCCCCGGCAACAATGTGGGCATGCATTTGGATCACCTGTTGTTCGCTGCCGGGCCGGAAGGCCTGGAGGCTACGGCATGGCGGCTCGGAGCGCAGCTGGGTGTGACCTTTCGCGACGGCGGATTCCATCCGCGGTTCGGTACCCGCAACTCAATTTTGCCGCTGACTGATGGGCATTATCTCCAGGTGGTCGACGTGTTGGATCATCCTTCGGCGGACAAGGCGCCATTTGGTCAAGCCGTCCGCGCGCGATCGGCCCAGGGTGGTGGTTGGCTAGGTTGGGCGATCGCAGTCGACGATCTCTCGTCACTCCAACAGCGGATGGGTCGCCCAGCGATCCAGGGCCATCGTCACCTGCCGGACGGGACAGTGCTGACATGGCGCCAGCTCGGGGTCAAGGACCTTCAGGTGGATCCGCAGCTTCCCTTCTTCGTCAAGTGGTCGCGCGACACCTACCATCCCTCGGTGGGCGGCCGCGAGGTCCAGCTCCTCGAAGATCGAAATAGCGGGCGATCCAGCGCGCGTCGACGAGTGGTTGGGTGGCCGGAGCAAGGAGATCTCGGCCATGTTCGACATCGGCCGGCGTCGACCGCGGGACCGAACCGGCCTGGCCGCCGCGATCTTCAGCATCCCTCGCGGCGAGGTCCGGATTTGATCCGGCTGCGGTTAGCGATCCGGGGATCGCCGTTCGACACTGCTGGCAAGCCTGCTCGCGTGATGGGCGAGGCACCCTCGTTCAAGCCATCCAGCAATGAGAACCCCTACCCGCCACTTCCGGGTGTCATCGAGGGGCCACTATGGCGGCAGTGGTGCGGATGAACCGCTACCCCTACTCGGCCAGATCTACATGACCAACGCGCTGGGTACCCGGCCGAGTGTGCCCGGCGAGCACAGCTTGCCTTCGCGCAGGCCCCGGTGGCGGTTCTCGATCACTTGCTTCAGGCGGCGTGTGAGGCTCGCGATGAGGTGGTTTACGCGTGGCGCAGCCTCGAGGCATATCCGATCGCGATACGGCTGACAGGCGCGACTGGCGGCTCGGTCACACCTCGATCGGGGCGCCGTTCATGATCTTGAAAGGCGACGCGGCGAGCGGTCACCCCGCTGATGCAGGCTGATCCGCATGCTCTCCACGCCCAACAACCCGACCGGCCCGGCACTCCAACATCAACCAGTGATCGACTTCATCGATTCGACCTGCCTGATTACATCATGATCGTGCTCGACGAGGCCTACGTGGGAGTTCCTCACTGATCCGGGGAATGCTTCGAAGCCGGGAGGCCACTACCCAACGCCCCAATGTCGTGGTGCTCGGACCTTCTCCAAGGCGTACGGCCTCGCCGGCTTCGTGTCGGTTACTGCGTGGCCGATGCTGGCGTTGCCGCTGCTGTTCGCGCCGTGTCACTCCCCTTCGGGGTCTCGATCACGGCCCAGGCTGCGGTGATCGCCGCCCTGGATGCCGAGCCGCTGTTGCTCTACTGCGTGGCCGATCTCGTCAAAGCGCGCGACGCATTGGCCGGCGGCTTGCGGGACCTCGGCTTTGACGTGCCGGATGCTCAGGGCAACTTCGTCCGTGCTACCAGGCGGTCCATTGACGCAGG
>CAVTFS010000008.1:0-271217 GCA_963734005.1 uncultured Actinomycetota bacterium | reverse complement strand
CCCGCGAGACGACCGACGTGACGACCGGGGAGATCGGCGAGACGACCGCAGGGACCGCCGCGACTGAGCCGACCAGCGCACGCGCGGCGCTGGATTGTGGTCGAGTTCCCGAGCAGCAGGTTCAACGCGGAAATCGCGCATGCTCTGGATCATCTGGTCCGCCGCTGTCCTCGTGGTGGCCCAATATGTCAGTCGCAGCACGATGTTGCCCATCCCTGACCGGCCATCGCCGGGTCTGACGACTTATGACGCGAAGGACCCGGACACTGCCTTCCCTCCGATCGAGCCCTTGCTGCCGCCGGAGGGTGCGCCGAATGTTTTGATCATCTTGCTGGATGATGTCGGTTTCGGCGCGGCGAGCACGTTTGGTGGTCCGTGTCGTGTGAGACCGCGCAGCGAAGACGTCGGCGAGTCAATGTACTTCTGCCAGGTCCAGGAGTAGTCAGCGATCGTCCGCGCGCTGAGGCCCGAGTCTGGCCGCGCGATCTGCTGCAGCCAGCGCTCACCCGCCTCGACTAGCGGCATGGTCGGGTTGATGACAGCATCGGCTCCGGGAGCAACCCCGTCTGTACGCAGATCTCAAAAACTGGAGCACCTAATCAGAGCCATGTTTTGCGCCCCCGGTAGGAATCGAACCTACGACCGACAGATTAGAAACAGACCATGATCAACAATGAAGCCTCGTGACCATATTCCCTAGTGAAACCGCATTTCCGCGGCCATTTGACGCGCTCGCCGTGAGCAAGAATTAGGTCCCGATAGAGACCATGTAGGGAGCCATGTGGGGAGCGCCCACGATCTTGAAAGTCGCTGTGCCAGGCTTCTCTGGACGTTGCGTGACACTGGTCTGCGTGAGCGCCCGGCCGGAAGGTGCTCGGCCAACTTTCCGACCTAGCCGAGGTCCAGCCTTCAGTTCGGCCATCACTAGACCGGCTTCTCGAAGGCCAGGTCATCGACGAGGCCAACCCTCTTCTCCGAGAAACTGCAAGAGTGGGAGGACTACTACTACAACTACCACCGCCCTCACGGCGCTCTTGGCGGCCAAACACCTTACGAGCGCCTTCGTCAGAAAGCCCAAGACCCGTTGTCATAGGCCTTCGTCAGTTGCACAGTCGGATGAGCGAGCGCATCGCGCTATCAAATGACGGCCTGACGTCAACAACATCACCTTCTGGCACCTCGCGTCGCTGGCCCGTGCGGCGGGCGCGGCCGACCGTAGGCCCTGCCGATCACCGGGGACGACCGGCCGCGAAGGCGGCGGTGACCGGGTTCCTCGACGTGATCAGGTACGACACCGTGGACGCCGGTACGCTCGGCTCTGGCGGCCCGCCGTTTCCAGTTCGGTACCCGCGCGTTCGTCACGCCGTACGACACCTTCAGCGACCAGCGGGGTACCCCTGCCGGCACAGCGGCAATACTCGCCGCACTCCACGCCTGATCGCGACTGGCGACCAAAGATCCGGTGACTGTGCTGACATGGCCGCCGGGCAGCTGCCGGTGGTGGTGTCGATGCCCAGGTACGCGCTGAACACCTGCAGCAACAGGGAGCCCTCGACGCGGAACACCGTGGTGTCGGGCCCCACGAAGACCTCTGCCCAGACGAGGGCGGTCGCGGGCGTACGCGCCGCTGGCGACAGCGCTCGCGGCCGACGGACGCGGCCGGTCAGGCCCGACGTCATACGCTGAACCCACGAGAGGGGCGCATCATGAGCGGAACCGAGAACAGCCCAACATCGACGCTGGAAGAGCGTCTGCGCCTCGGCGCTGGTTTCGCAGCAGCCGACCGGCCGCGCATTCTCGCGGCCCTGTCCGCACTCGCGCCGCACCTGTCTGGATGGGAACACGACCAGGTCGACCTTGAGGTGTCGTTGAAAGACATCGAGGGCCCGGACCAGAAGGTCACCCTTCAAGCCTGGCTAGCGGGACGGGCGCACCTCGTGGCCACCTCCCACCATCGCGACCTTGATCATGCCCTCGCGGAGGTGCGTAGAGACCTGATCCGCCAGATCGAGGAGGAGAGGTCGCGGCGCGAACCTCGCAAGCGCCGGAAGACGCGTTATCGCACGACCTAACCCCGGCCGGAGATGCTCCTGCGGACGTTTCCGAACCGGGAAATGTGCCCGCGATCTGCCGTGCGCACGAGGACGCGCTGCCTGTGACCGGCCGGCTTGCCGCCCTCGAAAGCCGCTGGACCGCACTGCCGAACCGGGCGAGGTCAGTAGTGGGTGAGCACCCGGGCGGCCTGAACGAGACCGGAACAGATGCAGGCCCGGTACTCAACGCCGAGCTCGCTGACAGCGCACCACCGCAGGCTAATGGCATCGTGCGCTGAGAGCGGATGTCCGCAAGTGCAGCAGAGGTCGGACGCAAAGTTATCTGCGCGGACGGTTGGCGAGTCACTATGCATATCGAAGTCCGTAGCCTGATCGGTTCGTCACTTGGCCGCATGGGCGCGGAGCGTGGGCTAGAGTCCCCTTGCTGGTAGCTCAGATCGTCAAATGACCGAACCTGACCGCCACCGAGCAAGAACCCGGTAGAGCTCTCCATCTTCGAGCGAGGTTGATCATGCTGGTGCCTTCGCCAAGGATCAACTCGTCGCCCAGCGCGTGCAGGCACTCGAGCAGGTTGAGGTGACCGATGTGCAGCAGGTCGAACGTCCCGCAGGTGATGCTATCGATGTGGTGATCGCCTGGGTCGATGGGCGGGATCGAAAGCACCGCGCCAAGCGCAAGCGGTACCTTGCCGATCCGGGCGGGGATGCCGAGCCCGAGCGGGATGCCCACTCTGGGCGGCGCTTTTCGGACAATGACGAGATCCGCTTCTGCCTGCGCTCGATCCGCAACTACGCGCCGTGGGTCCGCACGATCTGGCTGGTGACGGATGACCAGGTTCCGGCGGCGATCGATCGTGGGAGGGCGGAGCGGGATAACATCCGCATTGTCGATCACCGCGAGATCTTCCGTGGCTATGAGAAGTTGCTGCCCACCTTCAACTCGCTGGCCATCGAAAGCATGCTGTGGCGCATAGAAGGTCTGGCCGATCGCTTCGTGTACTTCAACGACGACATGATGTTGGTCGGCCCGGTCGAGCCCACGGACTTTTTTTCACACGAAGGCAAAGTCAATCTGCGCGGCCGCTGGAGCAACTGGAAAGAGCGGCCTGACAAAAGGCACAGCTTCCACGGCAGCAACAAGCTGCTGGGCGCCGAAATGCTGGGCTTCACGCCGGATCATTTCTTTTCGACGGACCACGCGATCTATCCGCTGCTGCGGTCGGCGATGGAAGAGCTGTTCGATGAGTTTAAGCCCGCCTTCCTCGCTAATGCCGGCTACCGTTTCCGCAATCGCGAGCAGTTCTGGCCGATCTCGGCCCACGATCACCTGTTGCTCAAGTCGGACCGGGCACGGGTGGTGAAGCCCCGCAACGCGGCGCATTTCTCGAAGCACTACTGCCTGACGGCGAGCCCGAACGCCCTCGAAGCACGGCTGAAGCAGCTTACTGAAGGCACGATGCGTATGGCCTGCATCAATTATCTCGAGACGGTCGTCGACAAGGTGCCCGATACAATGCGGTATCTGTCGCAAGCGACCGGGCCGGCGGCGCCCTTCGAAAAGCCGTCTCGTGGGTTTTTGCCGGCGGCCAGAAAATTTCGGAGAAGTTGGATCCGTCGAATTCACCGAATCTCTTGACGCCGAGAATCTCGTTTCGGGAGAGATTTACGTCCACTTCGTGCACCGTTGCTAATGGCATCTCCGCTTGAACGCAAACGCCCTTGTCAGAGAGGTACTTTGCGCCCCCGGTTGGAATCGAACCTACCGACAGATTAGAAACACACCATGATCAACAATGAGACTACGTGACCATATTCCCTAGTGAAAGTGCATTTTCGGGGCCATGTTACGCGCTGGCCGGTAGCAAGAATTAGGGTCCGATAGAGACCATGTGGGGAGTCATGTGGGGAGCGCCCATGATCTTGAAAGTCGCGGTCCCCAGGTGTCTGGGGCCCGTCCGTGACACCAATCTGCGTGAGCGCCCGGCCCGCAAGGTCCATCGGCCAACGTTCCGACCTTAGCCGAATCCCCAGCATTCCGCCTCGCGATCAGTAGCTTGCGAAGCGGTTGCCGGGCCGCTTGGCAGCTCGGAGTCTGAGCGTGTGAAACCAGGAGCTCGCGATGCTTCGTGGGTGCCTCTGCAAGGGCTCGTTGGGCCAGACCGGATCAGAACAAATGATCAAGAATAGTGTGAGCTACAAATGCGCACCGAGCGGGGATATCAAGGTCCGAACCCCCAACCCCGCTGATTAAGAGAAGGATGCACAACTCCAAGGACTCCCGACGGACGACTAGCCGTGGGATTCGAGTGAGTCGGTCCACGCTGGTCGTCCATGCCGTGCAGGCGCCTGACCACTGTACGGGTTGGTTAGCCGACAGTTTGGCCGACAGCGAACAGGTTCCCGATGTGAGTTTGTTGTGAGAGCAGCGACCCAGTAGACGGCGGGCGCCGCACCCGTTGCGGCGATCATTGCTACCGCCGTCGACGACGGGCGGGTTCGGCGGAATCCGGCGCGCCAGCCGACGCGTGCTGGCGGCGGCTGGGCACGGCGATGAGCTGTTCTCATGAGATCTCCGTGTGTGGGTCACTCGGCACCCCGGGTGGCCGTGCCGGTCCGCGGCCGCATACGGTCTCTGGGGCCACCTTCCGGTCGAGCGGCTCGTGCACGGTAGATGCGTTCGTGGAGCGCACTGGCGTTGTGGTCGGCCTTGGAGGAAGCTGGTAGACCGGTTTGCAGCGGGCCAGAAGCAAGAAACGGGTGCTGGGCCTGACGACAGCAGATCACCCAGGCGCCATCCTGGACGGCGTAACCCTTTCAAACGGCGGCGACCGGCGCGATTCTGACAGATATACCTTGGCAGCCGCCGCGGAGCCGCAGACTCAAAGGAGTCATGATCCATGTCAGAGTTCCAGACGCGTCCACGCCGGGATTGCCGGAACGATCGATGTGGGCGGCGACCTGACGGTCAACCGCCTCGGCTTCGGCGCCATGCGTATCACCGGTGACGGCATCTGGGGTCCGCCCGCCGACCGCGACGAGGCGAAGGCGGTGTTGCGCCGCGCGATCGAGCTCGGCGTCAACTTCATCGACACCGCCGACTCCTACGGGCCCCACGTCAGCGAAGAGCTCATCAGGCGAGGCGCTCCACCCGTACCCGGACGATCTGGTGATCGCGACCAAGGGCGGCCTCGAGCGCACCGGTCCGGGACAGTGGCCGACAAACGGCCGGCCAGAGCACCTCATCGAGGCCTGCGAGGGAAGCCTGCGCCGGCTGAAGCTGGAACAGATCCCGCTCTACCAGTTCCACCGGCCCGACCCGGCGGTGCCGCTGGAGGACTCGATCGGTGCCCTCGTCACCCTCAAGGAGCAGGGCAAGATCCGACACATCGGGCTGTCCAACGTCACCGAAGACCAGCTGCGACGGGCACAGCGACTCACCCCGATCGTGTCGATCCAGAACCGCTACAACGTCGACGACCGCCGGTCGGAGTCGCTGGTCGACCTGTGCGAGCAGGAGCAGATGGTCTTCCTGCCCTGGGCGCCGATCCAGGATCTTGACAGCAACCGGACTGTTCAGCGAGTTAGCGCAGCGCTACGACGCGACACCGCGGCAGATCGTGCTCGCCTGGCTGCTGGCCCGGTCGCCCTCGATCCTGCCGATCCCGGGCACCGGATCGGTGACACACCTGGACGACAATGTCGCCGCCGCGGCGATCAAGCTGACCCCGGCCGAGGTCGCCTCCGTGACGGATAACGGCTGAGACACTGCCCCCGGACCAGTCGGTATCGCGGCTTCCGCCGGTTCCAGGCGTCCTCAACGCTGGGTGATTAGGACGTGCCGGCGTCGCGCCAGCCGTAAGCGGGTCGATAGCGAGCAGCCGTTTGGTCTTTCTCGATGGCGATCAGGGTGTCGTGCACTGCGAGGTCGCCGCATACGTCGACGTGGAGAAGTGTCATGTCAGAACGGCAACCGGGTGGTGCTGAACGCCAAGCGTTGGCTCCTCGGCGCCGATCCCTACGGGCTCTGACCGACCAACTACGGCGCTATCAGGTCAATCATGAGTTCGGACACGCGCTCGGCAATATGTCCGCGGGCAGCTTGGCTCAGGCGCGCCGGTGCCAGATGGGGAGGAGAGCCGCCTAGCGGCGGCGGTCCACCGCGTGGTGGCTGGAAGCTGCGCATCCAGCAACGCGTTCACCGCGGCACCGGCGGCGTTGTCGAGGTAATCCTTGTCAGGTTGATCATGGGCTTGTTGGGGCGACGCGGGTGACCTGTGTACCTGGACGTGCACCTGACACTTTTCGACACTGTCAAGCCGGGACGGCCGTGCTCGCATCCGCCGGTAGACAGTGGAGTTCCAGCGATGGCCCGGCAATACGCCGGCCGCCGCGCCGACTAGCCGGTGGGGCTAGCGCGGCCGGACGGTGGCCCGGTCGCTAGGCAGCACGAGGGGCGAGCTGGTTGCTGAGCTGATGACGCCACTTGTGAAGGCTTCAATCAGGAGTCAACGGCGCGCTCAAAGCCTAACGCCGCCGTCCGCCGTGCGGGCTTAGACGCTGCCGCATGCCGGCGTCCACGGTGTCGTACCCGATCGCGTCGAGGGCTCTTGTCCCGGCCGCCTTCGCGGGTGTCGGGCGCCTCGGATCCGGCGGCCGCTTCCAGTTCGGTACCCCGCGCACAGCGGACGGCGGCGCTAGCGACGGCGAACCCGGTACGCCGGCGTAGCTGCCACGGCGTGGTAGATGACGCTTGGCCCTGGCTGGTAGGCGGCCGCCAAGGAGAGGACATGCCTAGGCCGTCGCCGAGCGTCAAGGCCTATAGCTCTCCTTCACCGTGCGGATGCCGGTGATGTTCGACGGCCGACCGCCGTGATGGCCGGCGCGGAGGCACGGCCAGCTGCCTCTAGCGCACCCCGTCTTTGGTCCGGCCGAACTCGGCGGCGGCGTTGGCGTGGAGCTGTTGGAGCTGGTCGGGGGTTGGGCACCAGGTCGACTCGAAGCTAGTGGTGTCCCAGCCGGCGAGGCGGGCACCGGCCTCGTAGGCGCTTTGGCAGAACGCGAGCAGTGTCGTTTTGGGGTTGCTTGCGGTGCGCACGGCCTGGTAGGGGAGGATCGCCAGCGAGCCGGAGCCCGACTCCACCCACGCTCCCGCCGACAGCGGCTGGTCGCGCAACCCGTCGGGCTCTGGGGCGGTGTAGGAGTAGTAGGCAGCGTCGCCGATATTGTCGTCGCCGGGCCAGAACCCGAACGAAATGACCTCGTGGGTGTAGGCCTCCCGGGTGACCCGATCGGCCTCTACCGGCCGCGCCGGGCGGCCGGAGAACCTGGTCACTGCAAGGTCGAGGCTATGCCAGAACAGGTGCACGGGGCTGGTCTTGCCGTTGAACCATCCGCTGAATTCCTCGAACACCGAGTCCGACCAGTCGAGGATTCGGCCAAATCGTGCAATGGCCTCGCGATCCCAGGACGCATGCGCCAGGTCCTGAGCAAATGGCGTGGTCATGGGAACACCGAACGGCTCTTCCCTGATTTCGACGTCGATGCCAAGTTCACCGAGGATCGTGTGGATGCGCGCATCGAAGTCCCCGACCGGCACTCCGGTGCCGAGCCCGAACGACTTCGTCCGGCCGTCAGCGGTCCGCACGACCAGGGCATGATCGATGAAGTCGATGGTGATGTCGAACGTCGTGCCGCGATGGTGGAGGCGGCGTGTCGTCAGGCCCCGGACGTCCACGTACAGCGGGACGTTCCACCAGTGGTTGCGCGGTGCCGTGGTCGCCAGCCGGATCTTGCCGAGGATCTGGCTGTACAGATGCAGTGTGTCTTTCGTTGCACGCCATTCGGCCAGATGCAGCTCCGGCAGGGTCATGGTCTCGTCACCACGAATGCGACGTTGTCGAGGTAGCACCAGCTCCAGTCCTCCCCGGGTTCGGCGGAGCGAGCGATCGGGTGCGCCGAGCTGCGGGCGTGGGCGGAGGCGTGCCGGTGCGGCGAGCTATCGCAGCATGCGATTCGACCGCAGGACTGGCACATGCGCAGATGCACCCATGTTCCGCCGATCGCGAGGCAGTCCTCGCACCCGGTGATTACTTCCGGTAGGTCGGTCAGCTGGATGCTGCCGATGTGCGGGCAGATCGTGCTCATCTGGCCAGCGCCTCCATCAAGGTCGCCGCGTCGTAGCCGCCACGGTGCACGACGCCGTCGATGAACAGAGTCGGTGTGCCCCGCACCTCACCCGATGCCACTCCGCTTTCTACGTCCCGGCGCACTCGTCCCAGCACGGCAGCACCGCGCTGGTCAGCGTCGAACAGCGCCACATCAAGCCCGAGCCCGGCGGCGTACCGGCGCAGGTCGCCGTCTTCGAGTGCCTTCTGCCGGTGAAACAGCAGCTCATGCATATCCCAGAACCGGCCCTGGAGTGCCGCGGCCTCGGCTGCGGCCGCAGCCGCGACGGCGTGCGGGTGGATCTCAGTCAGCGGAAAGTGCCGGAAAGCGAAGCGGATCCCCCCGCTCAGGCTTTGCTCGACCCGGTCGATCTCTCGAAACGCCTGACGCGAGTACGGGCATTCGTAATCGCCGTACTCCACGATCAGGCGGCCGGCCGATGGGCCGCGGACGTGATCGACCGCTTCGTCAAGCGGCTCTAGGGTCGGCTGACGCTTCTCCGGCATCGCATTGCGCGTCATTGGAAAGATCTTCTCTCGGTGTGGGTTCGTTGCAGGAATCTGGCTGAGCTAGCGCTTTCAGAAGCCGACCAACTGCCGGATGAGGACGACGTGGATGCGGCCGGGCAGCTCCTGGTGGATCTCGAGAAGCTTGCCGACGGAGCTGTGCTGCCCGTAGGCGGCATACGCGCGGGCGTCCTCGAGTTTCAGGCTGTGCTTGTAGATCCGCTCGTGCGCCGCTTCTACGGTGGTCACGAGCTTTTGTGCGCCGACGGCGAAGATGACGTTGGCCGCGCCCCAGGCGTAGGAGGCGAGCTGGCTTCCGGAGGCTGAGGCGATGACGAGAGTTCCGTCCCGGGTGACCGCGTGGACGCTGCCGAGGGCGTAATCGGGCTGGCCGCCGATCACCTTCATTTCCTGCGCTTGGGTCGCAAAGTCGAGCGCGAACATCTTGTTGCGCGCCGACTCGTACAGTTCGCCGCCGTTGATCGCGTCCGCAATGCCAGTCTCCTGCAACGTCACCGAGGTGTTGGTCATCACCAAGGAGCCTTTGGGAATGCGGGCCAGGACAGCTTTGCGCGCGGCGTCGAGATCATCGACGACTTCGACGCTGAATCCGTGCTCTTCAAGCGCAACGACGGTCGCAGCGAGTGTCTGGTCATCAGGCAGCGTAGTGAAGCGGTCAGATAGCTGGATCGTGCTCATTATTTGTCCTCCTTCGTGGAGAGATCGCTGTCGGTGAGGCTTGGGAGGTTCCCGAGCAGCTCAGCCAGCTGGTGATAGACCCAGCGCAAAGGTCGCATCAGTCCACATACGGTCCGTTGTAGATAGGCGTCTCGCCGTACGGCTTCCCGGCCATCAGCATGAACCGCGTCCGGGGCTGGGCTTCCTCCACGGCGAGTGCATCACCTGGTCCGAGAACCGCAATCTCCGAGCGCCTCACCCGGCGCCGGCTAGCACCGATGCTGGCCAGGCCTTCCAGCATGTAGACAAAGCCGTTCATGCTAGGCGGCACGAGGCTGGCGAAGCCGCCGCCCGTTGGGAGCTCCACGTCCAAAATGAGCCCGGGAGTTCCGAGTTCGACTGGAGAGCCTTCTCCGACCAGCACCCGCACGATCGCGTCGCCGTCGTGCCGGACGGGCACCTCGTGTGCCTGCAGGAGCTGGGCGCTCGGCTCGGCGCCCTTGTCTTTGCGCGCCAGGTTTACCCAGAACAGCAGACCCCGCATCTGCGTCCCAGCCTTGCCCTCCCGGAGTTCGTCCTGGCCGATACCTTCCGCGTGCCAAACGCCTCGACCCGTTCGCAGCTTCAGCAGCGATCCTGCCTCCAGCCTCGCCCGCTCCATCGCGCCGCCGGGACCGGTGCTGTGGCCCGTGCTCGAGGAACCCGAGATCGCGTACCAGAGATTGTCAAACCCGCGGTGCGAGTGCTTGGTTTCGCAGGCTCACGCGCTCCGGGGTGATCGGAATGACGGCCTCGTGGATGAGGATGTACGGGTCCACCATCGAATACGGAATCCGCGCCGACGGCAACGGTTCGAGGATCTCGAGGCCCATCATGGGGCGGATGTGAGCCTCCTCGATCAGGACGATTTCGCGCTGTGCTGTGTCCATTTGGGTGGCCATGGCTGGTGTTCCTTTCCCTGGACGAGAATCCGAGGACAGCAGCGACTTGAAGGTTCAAGTCAAACGTAGTCTAGTCTTCTGACTTGAATCTTCAAGTGAGGTGATAGCCTCTGTTCCGTGAGCCGGACCCGAACAGCCATGGCGCCGGAGTCTCCTCGCTGGCTGGACGAGGAGCAGCAGGGCTCCTGGAGGGCCTTCGCCAAGGCGATGGTTAAGCTGCGCTGGGCGCTGGAGTGCCAGCTGCAGCAAGATGCAGGGCTCAGTTTCATCGAGTACCACGCCCTGGCCAGGCTGTCGGAAAATCCCGACAACACGATGCGGATGAGCGAACTCGCCGAGGTCACCGACGCCTCGCTGTCTCGGCTGTCGCACTTGATCAAGCGCCTAGAGCGGCGCCAGCTTGTCCGGCGAGAACCCGACCCGAACGATGGCCGGTTCACCAACGCGATCCTGACCCGAGCCGGGCTGCGCCTCCTTACCGCCAGCGCGCCCGCCCACGTCGCCGAGGTCCGCTATCTGGTGATCGATGCTCTCACCCCGGCCGAGCTGCGTCAGCTACGCACTGCGTCCGAGCGGATCCTCGAACGCATCGAATCCGGCGTCGGATAGCTGTCGATCGACTGCTTCGTCGTGGTCCGTGTTGGGGTGTTTGTCGGTTGGCTTTCCTGAGGATCTAGCGCGGCTTGATATCGGCAGGCGCCCGGCCGACCAGTGCAGGTCTACGCGACCTCGCTCGGCGCAGGTTCCGCTGGCGACTGCGGCTGCGCTGGTATGTGATTAGTCTGGTGGCTCCGCCGCTGATCTTGGTGCTCGGTGTGACTTTGATTTGCGGTCTTACGCCGCTGTGCGCGCTGGGCAGAACTAGCTGCTGATCTTCACCTCGTTCCTGCCAACGCTGGTGATCATGGTCTTGCTTAACAAGCCACCGCCAACTGCGAGGGCGATGGACAAAGCGGTTGGGAAGACCGGGGGCCGCCAAGACGCTACGCCGAACAGGGCCCAGCCGAGCGCAAAGAACACCACGCTGACCAACCACGCGGCCGTGACTGAGCTGCCCGTTCTGTCCACGGTGAAGACGATGGGTACCACCCGGGCGAGCCAGGGACCGGCGAAACCTTACTTGAAGATTCAAGTCAGACCTGAGTTGTATCGCTGGTGCTGGTTCGTCCTGATCCGGTGGTGCCGTATCGCGCTGACCAGGGGATTCGCGGACGTCGCAGCGGGATGGTGGTCACTAATAACTCGTCTTGATGGGTAGGTAGCCTCCCGGGGTGGGCTCGTTCGTGCGTCGGGTCAGGACCGCGTCGGGGGCGACTGCGGTCCAGATCGTGCACAAACGTGGCCGCACCGTGCTGGGGATCGACCACATCGGCTCAGCCCACGACGAGGGTCAGCTGGCGATGCTGCTGGAGACGGCCCGCGCCCGGCTGCACGCCGGGCAGCAGATGCTGCCGATCGACGACGGCCCGACTGGCGGCCGGCCGATTGGGGAACCGCTGGTGGAGGGCACGGCGTCGCTGATTGTGTGGGAGACGTTGGAGGCGGTCTATGCCTGGCTCGGCCTCGACCGGATCGGTGACAACGCGTTCAAAGCACTCGTGCTGGCCCGGATCATCGAGCCGACGAGTAAGGCCGACACGGTGCGGGTGCTGACTGAGCTCGGCGTGCCAGGTCCGACGCGGGTGACGTTCATGCGCTGCCTGAAGCGGGTGATCGAACGCGACTACCGCACCATGATCGCGAAGGCCTGCTACGCGCGGGCGGTTCGCGACGGTGGCCTGGCGTTGGTGCTGTATGACTTGACCACGCTGCACTTCGAGACCGATGTCGAAGATCGGCTCCGCAAGGTCGGGATGAGCAAGGAACGCCGCGTCGACCCGCAGGTCACCGTCGGGTTGCTGACCACCGGAGCCGGGTTCCCGTTGGATGTGCACCTGTTCGAAGGCAACAAGGCCGAGACCAAGACCTTGGTGCCGGTGCTGACCGGCTTCGCCGAGCGTCACCATATCGACGATGTGGTCGTGGTCGCCGATGCCGGAATGCTGTCCGCGGCGAACCTGGTGGCGTTGGAGAAGGCCGGGTTCGCGTTCATCGTCGGCTCCAAGCCCAGCAGCGCCGCCGACGACCTCGCCGACCACTTCCACCGGCACGGGAACGCCTTCACCGATCGGCAGATCGTCGAGGCGAAGCGCACCATGGGCATCGGCACCCAAGCGCGGGAGCGGCGGGTGGTTTATGAGTACTCGTTCAAACGGTCTCAGCACGACAACCGGGCGATCAACAAGATGATCGAACGCGCCGAAGCCGTCGCGGCCGGCACTCGGCCGTTGAAGAAGGACCGGTTCGTCAAGATCACCGACGCCGTCAAGGGCGTGGACTGGGACCTGGTTGAGCGGGCCCGCTACCTTGCCGGGTTGAAGGGCTACGTCACCAACATCGACACCGACACCATGGACGGTCCGCACGTGGTGGCGGCGTACCACGAGCTCTACCAGGTCGAGCGGTCCTTCCGGATGGCCAAGTCCGACCTGGCCGCACGGCCGATGTTCCACCGGATCCGCGACAGCATCGAGGCCCACCTGACCATCGTGTTCGCCGCGCTCGCGGTCTCCCGCGAGGCACAAGCCCGCACCGGTGTGAGCATCAAGAAGATCGTCCAGGCACTACGGCCACTACGGACCGCCACCATCAGCCTCGGCCCCCAGCAAATCACCGCGCCCCCGCGCATCCCCGACCACGCCCAGGCCATCCTCGACGACCTCGCCGAGGGTGATCACTAAACCGATACAACTCAGGTCAGAAGGCTAGACTTACGTTTGACTTGAATCTTCAAGTCGCTTTGCTCGACCGTCCGGCACGTTCCTGGCGGTGAAGGGAAGTTATCGCCATGGCAACTGTCACGTTCAAGGGAGCCACCCGGATCTACCCCGGCAGCGCGATCCCGGCGGTCGAGAGGCTTGACCTCGACATCCAGGACGGAGAGTTCATGGTCCTCGTGGGACCGTCCAATTCTGGGAAGTCAACGGCGCTGCGGATGTTGGCCGGTCTCGAAGAGGTCAACGAAGGGTCGATCTACATCGGCGACCGACCTGCCGTTCTTGGCCATCCGGACGCATTGCTGTATCCGACAGCCGCTGCAGTTGACTTGAACGTCCAAGTCAATCGCGAAAGGGGAGACACGCGCCATGAGCTTTGAAAAGACCCCGAGCGGGACCCGCGGATCCCGTGCTCCGTCTCGGTCAAACGCGTTCACGCGGTTCATCGGCCGCATGATGATCAAGTCTCATCGACGCAACGGGGACAGGTTCATGGGCATGGACGTGCTGTACCTGACGACCGTCGGTGCCAAGACGGGGCAGAAACGGCAGACGCCACTTGCCCGCTTTCCAGACGGTGACGGCAGCTGGCTGGTCGTCGCATCGTTGGGCGGATCAGCGCGCAACCCCAGCTGGTATCACAACATCGCGGCGCATCCCGATCAGGTCTGGATCGAGGTGGCCGGTCATCAGCTCCGGGTGACCGCTGAGCAACTAGACGGGGAACCTCGCGAGGTAGCGTGGCAGCGGATCATCGAAAGCCAGCCCCGCTATGCCGGCTACCAAACCAAGACGGACCGCGTTCTGCCGATCCTCCGGCTGTCTCCCGCCCAGAACCCCTGACCGCCACTCTCGGCAGGCGCCTACTCAGGACAGTCGCCGGTGCGCCCAGTCCTGCAGGTCGGCGAGTTGAGCGTCGGCGGCGGGCAGGGACGCGGTGAGGTAGTCGGTCTCACGGCTGGTTTTGCCGCCAACGGTGCGGGCATGTCCTCCAGGGTGGAGCCCTTTGCGCGTCCCTCGTAAACCACCGGTTTCAGACAGCGCTCGGCATCGCGGAAATCCTCACTGACCTCAATCGTCAGGTGTGGTCCCCTGCGCACCATCAGCCAGCATTGCCGCTCGTGCACGACAGATGTCGTTCACGGGAAGACCGCCTATGACCTCCCTCAGCCCAACTGCTTGATCAGTTCGAAACCGGCCGCGGTCCCCTTTCCTGAGCTGCAGAGCCCGCTCAATGGCACTGGCCGTTCCCGCTGTCGAGGACCTCACCTCTCGGAGCCGCCGTGAACTCCCACGCGTACGCCTGCTCGGTCAGCTGCAGGCGCAGCACACCGTGGCGCCCGGTAATCCTGACTTTGCTCGTCGGCTTGGGGTTGCGGAATTTGTAATGGCTCCGGCCGCCTGTTCCTGCGACGAACTGCATCACCCCTTCCGGGTCGGCCTCTCCGTCGGCATTCATTGGCGTGAACCGCTCGTAGTCGTGGTCGTGCCCGGCAAGGACGACATCGGCGCGCGCCCCAGCAAGGATCCGCCACAGTGCATCTAGTTCGTGGTCGTTGCCGTGCGTTCCTGAGCTGAAGCGAGGCCGGTGCCAGTAGGCGAGCACACACTTACGTGGGTGAGCCTCTAAATCATCCCGGAGCCAGCGGGCTTGCGGATCCGAGTCGCCGCAACCACCAATCTGGTGACATTCCGAGTTCAGCGCGATCAGGTGCCAGGCGCCGAGATCGTAGCTGTAGTAGCCCTTATCGCGCTCACCGGCGCGCTTGCCGAAGTAAGCGAAGTACCCCTGAGCGCCGGGCGTTTCATATTCATGGTTCCCCGGCACCGGGAAGGTGATATCGCGGTAGGCACCCCAGGTGTCTGCGTAGGATGCCTCGAAGGCGGCCAGCGAACCGCTCGGGTACTGGTGGTCGCCAAGGGTGAGTACCGCGTCAGGCCGGATCGCTTCAAGCACCTTCGCAGTGTCTTCCATGCCGCAGGCGTTGGGTCTGTTGCGCCTTCGGCCAGGCGGGCAAGCGATGTCACCGGCCGCGCCAATAATCACCGATCCCGGGTCCCGCACGGGCTGGGCGCCGATATACAGCGGCGTAGCGCCCCGGTCGTGGGGCCGACGCGCATAAACCACGCCCACAGCAGTGAGAGAGCCCAGCACCGCCACCACGACAACAGCAATCAAGATTCGCCACGGAGACCGCCCGGCCTGTCGCTCTGGACGCAACGCCATCCCTTCCTGGATCGTCGGAGTCATCGATCACGGGCGTCGGAGTCATCGATCAAGAGGCTCTTGGACCGAAGGTCCTTGGATAAGGCGTAGTGTAGTTCTGGAGAATTTCGACTCATGGCGTGACCCGCCCCAGTCAGCCGAACTATCTGGCTCTGTTTTCCGGGTCCGCCCACGGAGTGAGGAGTAATGCATGCCCCAGCATTTTCGGAAGACTGCCAACGTGTGCCATCAGTTCCGTAAGTCAGGACTCAGCTTCATCGGATATTCCGGGTCGTAAGCACAACCCGTGGGTCAACCTCGGCACGCTGCCGGCAAGCACGAGCCGGTCATTCGGCGAGTTCCCGCGGGACTGCCGCAACCTGCCGACGGTATGGCTTGTGAGCGCGAAATGTGTCACGCATGCACGATTGCTTCATCCGCACTGGCGAGCGTTGGATGAAAAAGGCACTTCGATACGCACGCGCGGTAGGCGCCACGCCACAACAGCCAGCTCATCGTCACCTTCGATGAGAACGCGGGCGGGAAAGTCAAACCGATCGCGGCGTACCGAGAACTAACTTCGCCGATATGGGAGGCGGAGATAGACGACGGGACGGCCAGGGCCACTTCCGCTATGTCCATCCCTGAGCTCAAGGAGGCGATCCTGATGACGAGCGCTTCGACACGGGATCCCGTCGCCAACCACCTGATCACGCCGCAGAACGTGGAGCTGGTCCTGATCGACTACCAGCCGGCGCAGTTGTCGGGGGTCCGTTCCATGGATCCGGGCCTGCTGCTCAAGAACAGCGTTTCGACGGTGAAGACGGCCAAGACGTTCGGGCTGCCGATCGTCCATTCGACGGTGAACGTCGCCATCCGGCCGGGAAAGGCCGACCGTTGCCTCCGCCGACGGTTAGGTACAGGATGCGAGCAGCTTGCTCTAATGCCTCCGGCGGTGGCATCCTTCGCTCGGCCGTGGGTCGATGAAACCAAATTCAAGGTCCGGCTGCCTGTTTACAAGAGCCTCGGGGCCGGGCCACCTTTGCACTTTCTCAACCCCGACGTGCGCGACAAGCGTTGCCTGCGGTGATCGGGTGCCTTCAAATCTTCGACCTGGCGGGGAGCGCTTCTACAGGCCGGCGCGGGGTGGCGGGTTCGGGCGGACCGCGGGTGGTTGCGGCAGGCGATGTCGATCTTCGTGCCGGCGATCACCCGTGGTTTGAGCAGAGCGGCGCTCTGGGATGTCAGGACCGATGTTGTCGTCGCTGCCCCGGGTGAGGCTTCGGTCGAGGTGGTGTTGCCAGAGGGCGGCAGCTGTCTGCAGCTGTGCTGCTCCGGTTGGTCGTGGGTCGCTGGGGTCGATGCCGTTGGCGGCCCGCCACACGGCGACTTCACCGATGATGGCGGGGTTCGGGCGGCTGCCCGGCGGCGCCCACGACCGGCTGGGTGCCGTCTTGGCCGGCTTGGTCTCGGACCTGATCGGCGAGGTCGATGACCAGCTGGGACCGCTTGGCCAGATACTCGCCCCAAACGGGATGATCATGAAGCGCTTGCGGAATACCGGGAAGCCAGGGCAGCGGCCCTGGGTCGGTGGGTGCGGGTTCTGGGAGGCGCCAGTCGAGCACGGCGGCCATGTCTCCTGCGGTATGGAGTTCGCGACCGGCGGCGGCTGTCTGCAGGTGGAGGAGTGGGTGCTCCCCGGTCTCAGCCGCCAACGCGAGCAGGTGTGCCCGCAGCGTCGGCCAGGACGGTTCGCTGGTGAGTTCGGGGACGACCTGGTCGGCTCGGCCGTCGAGCATCTGAACGATCTGGGGGCCAACCAGCTGCTCGGCCGCGACATGCAGCCCGTCGGTGTAGCGCTGAACGGCGTCGAACAGCCGGGCGGCTGGGTCGCTGAGTTCTCGCAGCAGCGTGGTGGCTGAGGTGGGCGTGTCGTCGCGGGCGAGGATCTGCTGCAAGGTCTCGGTCGGGGTGCGGGGTGCGACGGTTTCGGGTCGAATGATGGTGTGCGGGTCGCCGTCGCCGACGACTTGCAGGTAGAGGTGGTTAGCGGCCCGTCCGCGGGTGAGCATGGTGTACAGCTGCTGGCGGGACTCCTGCCCGGTAGCGAGGCCGTGCATCGTGTCGGCGGAGACGCCTTGGGCAGCGTGGATGGTGGTGGCGTAGCCGAGACCGGTCGATGTACGGACGTAGTCGGCGGGCAGTCGGACGGTGAGCTGGCTGCGGTTGTGCCGGACGGTCAGCCCGCCGTTGTCGCTCAATGCGGTGATGGTCCAGCGGTCGCCGTTCTTGACCCAGTCGGTGGCGGTGAGGCGCAGCCGTCGGTCGTTGCGGCGGGTGATGATCACATCTCCGACACTGGCCCGGTTCCCGTCGGCCAAGACGCACCTCGGATGCCGCAGGGCGTGTGATTGAGGCGATGCGCGCGGGCACGGCGGTTGAGTTCGGCGACGAGGTCCCGGGTGGGGGCGATCATGATTGCGTCGAGCCCAGCCGCTCGGTCGGAAACCCAAGCGTTGAACGCATCCTCAGTGGTGGTGGCCAGGTCACCGACATGAACGCGGCCGTGATCAAGGTAGAACTCGAGCGCCTAAGGGTCGCCTTCGCGGAGGGCGAGTGATGCTGCCGCTTCGGCGGGGTTGGTGAAGCGATGCAGCTCGGTCAGGTGGAGGGCGCCGTGGGTGTGTTTGATGTCGCGGAGGACACCGCCGGCGCCGATCGCGGCGAGTTGTTGATCATCACCGACCAGCCGGACACTCGCACCGCGATCGATGGCGAACTGGACGGCGGTGTCGAGGGAGAGGGTGTCGGCCATGCCGGCTTCGTCGATGATCACCAAGGTCGACGGGCCGACCGCTGCCGCCCAGTCCGGAAGGTCGCCGTGGTCGCAGAGACCAGGTGAGCTTGGCGAGGGTGTCGGTGCGGATGCCGGTCTGCTCGGCGAGGACGGCGGCCGCGGCAGCCGACGGGGCCAGGCCGAGCACCTGGCCGCCGTCTTCGGTCCACGCCAGCGTGAGGGCGCGCATAGCGGTTGTTTTCCCGGCGCCGGCGGGGGCGATCGCGAGCTGCAGCCGTGCCCCGGAGGTGCACATCTGGCGGACCAGCGAGGCCTGCCCAGCATCGAGTGCAGTGCCGTTCGCCGCCATTTCCAGCAAGGCCAGATCCACCGCCGTCTGGCTCGACGGCTGACCCGTCGCGTCGTCCGGCGGCGGCGACGAGGCGCTGCTTCGGCGTCGAGGATCCGCTGCGAGGTGTAGAGGTCGGCGCCGGCGACGGTGTAGACCGACGACCCGTCGATCCGCCGCAACGCCTCCGGTTCCTCGATGTCGTCACGCGGTGCGGCGAGGGCAACAGACCGGCGATCCAGCACCTCATCGACCAGCAGGTCCACCAAGGCACTGGCCCGTTCGGCCGGCAGGTCGATGGTGCGGACCTGCCGTTGTGCTTCGGCCCGGACATGCCACATCTGCCAGGTCGACCGGCTCTCCTCCATTACGGCCAGGATGTGATCGGCCGTCTGTGCGACCCAGCGGGCGTCGACGATCGTGGCGGTCTCGGCGGGCGGCGTAAGCGCCGTCTGCACCATCGACGCGACGGCGCCGCGTCCGCCCAGCACTGCTGCGGCCTCGTTCAGCCAGGTGGAGCGTTGCTCAGTCAGGGATCGGGGTTCGTGTTTGGCGTCGCGGGTCTCCAACGTCGCTTGCTGTGCCAGGTGCAACGCTTCGACCGGGGTCGGCGGCCGGCCATGATCATTCTGGAACTGGATCGCCAGTTCGCCGCGGCGGGTGTTGATGTGGGCGCGGCGGGTCGACCAGCGTTGGTTCAGTCGGGGGTCGACACCGACGATCTCCCGGATCGGCCGCTTCGCCGGGTCGGTGCCGGGCCGTTCAGCGAACCGCACCCCCAAGGTCTCGCGAAGGTGCTGCTCGAGCGCGGTGTTGTAGGTCTCCGACGCGGCAACATTGGCTTTGAACAGCACCCGGCCGTCGATGGACAGCCAGCGTCCGTCGAGGGTCTGCACCTTGTTCGCCACCGCGACGTGGGTGTGCAGATCCGGGTCCCCGGCCCGGCTGTCGCGATGGGTGAACGCGGCAGCGACCAGGCCGCGGACGTTGACCTGCCGGATCCCTTGCGGCCCGGTCCGGGTGAACAGGGCATGCTTCTCGATGAACGCCAAGGCGTCCTTGACGGCGGCCTGATGGGCCCGTTCGATCACCGCAGCCACCGCCGGATCGGCGACCGCCCACAAGGTCGAGACTGACTTCACCGGCGAGAACGTCAGGTCATAGCCGGCAACTGTCTGTGTCCGCGGCCGCGAGTCTTTCGCGATCTGTCCCGCCAGCTCTCGGGCATCAACCGGCTCCCGGCCATGCTCAGCGAGGAAGAACTCCCGTGCCACCTGAGTCCGCACCCGCGCCCGGTCAGCCGCCGCATCGAGGCGTCGGCCGGCATGCCGATGGCGGTATTGAGCGCCGCGATGCGCTTGGCCACCTCGACCCGGAACGGGCGAGATCATTATCGACGATCTTGAACGGCGCCCCCAGCCGCGCCACGTTCTGAAAGTCCTGGGGTGAGGTCCGGTCCTTCCAGCTGCTGCTGCCGCAGCTCGGCCAACGGATGCAGACCGCAGCCGAACAAGGCTCGCATCTGCTCCGCGGTCACCGGGTCGCCAGCGGCCAAGCCGTCGATCCCGTCCATGCCGGACCCGATCCACACCCCAGGCGTCTCACCGCGTTCGGTGTAGTACGACGCCAGACCAGTGTGACCTTTCTCGGTCGCATCCAACGCCGCCACCTGCCGGGTCAGATAGTCATACCCAGACCCGGCGGTGAGCTTGTGCACGCTCATCGTCACACCCACCCGAAGGGCGTATTCCGCCGGGGCGGTCAGGCCGACCCGGGGTACTTCCCCGGTGCATCGGGTGTGTTCGACTCGGAGTTTTGAGAGTTCGAGGGGGTACGTCGGACGGAAGTGCGGCGGTCTGAGACATCACAGGATTTAGAGGCGGTGTAGACGAGGCCAAGTAGACGGACGGTGATGAGCTAGCAGTCGATCTGGCAGCACAGCGTCAAGAGATGAGTCCCGTAGCAGGAACACTCAGGGGAAATCGTGGAGAGCCGGGCGCAGCGCCGACTAACGTGTCGCTGTGATAGATCCGTCCACCAACGCCGTCGCCGCGCCGGCGAGGGCCAGGTCGCTTTCGGCTGCCCTCGCCACAGGCGCCGGGGTCGGACTCCTCGGTGGCCTGATCGGTCTCTATGGCGCTGAGTTCCGGCTTCCCCTGCTCACTGGTCTGTTTGGCTTCGCGGCCCTGCAAGCCGTGATCATGAACAAGGCGATGAGCCCTGATAGTGGTCGTGACCGCCCTGCCGGCCCGTCTGGTGGCCGTCACCTTTGACACCGTGAGCGGCTACTGGTTCGTGGTAGTCAACCTGCTCGCAGGCAGCCTCATCGGCGCCTGGATGGGGGCCACCTGGGCTACCCGAGTGCGCTCAGCAACCCTCTACCAGGTACTCGCCGTCCTACTGGTGCTGATCGCCATCGCGCTCGCCTGGAACCACTTTGGCGACCTCAACCCTCTCATGCTGAATCCCGTCCCGCGGACCCTGCTGGGGCTAGCGGCCGGTGTCGGCATTGGCATCGTGGCCGCCCTGATGGGTGTCGCTGGGGGCGAGCTGCTCATCCCGACGATCGTGCTGCTGTTCGCCGTCGACATCAAGATCGCCGGCAGCCTCGCCCTCGCCATTTCCTTGCCCACCATGCTGGTGGCGTTCGCCCGCTACAGCCGCGACCGCAGCTTCGAAGTCCTAGGTGCCAACAAGGGCTTCGTGCTCGCAATGCCGGCCGGATCGATCATCGGCACCATCCTCGGAGGTCTTGTCCTTGGTGCCGTCCCCGAAGGCGTGCTGATCCCTCTCCTGGTCGCGCTCCTCCTCGTGTCTTCGGTCAAGGTCTGGCGCCACGACTGATGATCAAATCTTTGTCCGTGCGCGTTGCTCGCTGTCGTCGCGCGCGGGACGAGCACGCGGCGAGCCGAATCGAGCAGCTGGGCCAACGTAAGGCGGATGATCCCCGCGCGACGTGATCTGACCGCCAACCGCCGTCTTAAGGCTTAAGGCTGATGTGAGCGGAGACCCCTGCGCTTTCTCCACAGCCAAGTGCGTGCGGGCGGGGGCCCGGATCTGGCTTGACGAGATGGGTCGACACAAGTGCATGGAGAGGGCGAGCGTGATGTGTGGTGCTGAATTGGATTGGAAGACGACGGAGCCGGTGGCAGGGCTAGCTCGGTTCGGCGGTCACATTCTGGGCACCCGTGACGAGATTCGTCCTGACGTTGCGGCCGGGCGGATGCAAGTCCGCTGCACGTCGAACGTCGCGGCTGCACGGTCATTGCCGCCCAGTCCCATTGCGAGCGGATCTCGGCGACTGGAAGGGCGGGCGCGATGATGCGAGGGTCGGATCCGAGTGACAGGACCGGACGCGAGAGCAGTCGTCGGGGATGGCGCAAGCCGCTTGCCCTTGACGATGCGTCTGGGAACCGTGGTTCCGCGGCGCAAGGGGCCTCCGTCGTCTCACGTGAGGATGCCTCGCCGGACGCTGTGCACGACCTACTAACCGACGCCCAGCTGGCGTTGCGTTGGCAACTCTCACGCGGGACCTTGGCGAATCAGCGATCCCAGGGCCGAGGTCCGGCTTATCTCAAGTTGGCCGGTCGGGTCCGATACCGCCGCTCAGATATCGAAGCCTACGAGGAGGCGGGATTCGTGTCGCGGGAGCCAGCCGCAACTGCATCCTTCGGTGACCAGAGTGAGGTGCGGGAGACGGTGGAGCGTCTCATTCGAACTCTCGGTTCCTGATCCGAGGGCTTGCTGGCAGGTGGTTCATAGGACCCGTGCCAGGTCGCGCTTGTCACCCTTGAGGTCACGGCCAAGGTACACGCGAGCGGTCATGCTCACATCGGAATGCCCTAGCTGGTCAGCGATCCGGGCAATGGGAAGGTTCGCCTGATCAAGGAGAGTCGCGACTGTGCGGCGAAACGTGTGCGGAACCGCCCAGGTCAGACCGCACGCATCCAGAGCGGCGCGAACAGCTCCCGCGCTGTTGCTTTGGTCCCACACACGCTCAGGATCACGCTGGGCCGGCGCAGCGAAGACGTAGCCCTCGGCGCCGCAGTCGGCGGCGCGCGCCGCCAGCTGCTCGACGAGCCAGTCGGGAAGGTTCAGCCACCGGTCGGAGGTTTCGCTCTTTGTGCCGCGCAGGTAGACGCGTCCACCCTCAAGGTTGATGTCCTGCCACCGAACGTGCCGCGCTTCGTCGATCCGGGCCCCCGTTCCTGCCAGGAACGCGATGAGATCTGCTGTCGCACGCCGCTTGCGTCGTGTGCGGGGATTCAACCCTGGCTCGCTAGCCGCAATGAGTGTTGCCTGGATGATGTGGTCTCGTTCGCTGCGTGTCATGGCTCGAGTGTGGTCGCGCACCTTTGACTTGGCTGCGGTGGAGGTGACCGTGCGTACCTGGCGCGTCGCGTCGCTGGGAAGCACGCCGTTGTCGACGGCGTAGCCGATCACGCCATGCAGAACGCTCTTGGCTTTCTTCGCCGACGCGGAGCCGTGTGCCTCGGCCACCCGCTGCAGGAAGCCGCGCAGGCGCTGCGGGTCATTCGCTTGCTGGAGTGTGAGACCGCGGAGCGACGACGTCGTGGAGTCCACGTACTTCTGCCAGGTCCAGGAGTAGTCAGCGATCGTCCGCGCGCTGAGGCCCGAGTCTGGTCGCGCGATCTGCTGCAGCCAGCACTCACCCGCCTCGAGTAGCGGCATGGTCGGGTTGATGACAGCATCGGCTCCGCGAAGGACGGCTACCACCGCCGCCTCCAGGGAGGCCTCAGCTTCGCGCCTCGTCCGGCCGAATCGCACGATCTCTTGACGGATCCCGTCGTGGCCGCGCACGTAGACGCGAGCTTTCCATCGGGTCGCCTTCTGTGGCCTGGGTGCGGCAACCCATCGTCCGGCACTGTTCTTGTATTGCGCGGTCACCGAGACGTCCCCGGATTCGCCCAATTCAAGGTTCCTCACAGAGGCAACCTATCCCACATGTGGGGAGCGATGTGGGGAGCAACGCCGTCTGTTCACGGATCTCGAAACTGGAGCACCTAGTCAGAGCCATGTTTTGCGCCCCCGGTAGGAATCGAACCTACGACCGACAGATTAGAAGGCTGCTGCTCTATCCTCTGAGCTACGGGGGCCGGGAGCGCGCCGTCCGTGACCGTACGGCCAGCTCGCGCATCACTGTAGCGCCGGATCTCGCGGGCAAGCGTCGTCGTACGCCATGAGCGGGCATCCGATCCTGAGTAACCACCCATGAGCGGTACGGCACCGTCTCAGTAACTGAACACTCCGCATTGGTCGGAAGTTTGAGCTTGCCGTGGGCCGTCCGCGGTCGAGAACTCCGCAATGGTCGAAAGTTGATGCAGCGTCAGAGATGCCGGAACATCCTGGGTAGGTTCGCTCGAGTGAGCGACACCAGCGAGAGGAGCCGGAGGCTCACCCGCTGGCGCGACATCGCGATCACCGCGTACGGGCCGACTCTCCTGGTATCCATCGGTCAGGGTGCGATCCTTCCGCTCGTCGCACTCTCAGCCCGAGCGCTCGGCGCCAGCGTGGCGACTGCGGCGTTCATCGTCGCTCTGATTGGCATCGGTCAGTTGGTCGGCGATCTCCCCGCAGGAGCGCTGGCGGCCAGGATCGGGGAGAAACGGGCCCTGATCGGGGCTTGTGTGCTCGACGCAGTCGCACTGCTGGGAGCATTCCTGGCCCAATCGCTGGTCCTGCTCGCCATTGCCATGGTGGTCACCGGACTGGCCGGCGCGGTTTTCGGCCTGGCCCGCCAGGCCTACCTCACCGAGGCCATCCCCATCCGGATGCGGGCCCGCGCTCTCTCCACCCTGGGCGGCACCTTCCGGATCGGGCTGTTCATTGGACCATTCATTGCCGCAGCGATCGTCTCGCGCTGGAGCATCGGTGCCGCGTACGCGTTCGCGGCCATCATGAACCTCGCCGCCGCCGTCCTCACCGCGTTCCTGCCCGACGTAACCGGCGACCGTCGCACCGCGCCGCTCTGGCGGGTCGCCGGCGACGAGCCGTCATCTCGGTGCTGGCCGAGCATCGCCGGGTGCTGCTCACGCTTGGCATCGGCATTCTGGTCATCTCAGGCCGCACGTGCCACCCGCCAGTCGATCGTGCCGCTGTGGGCCGAATCGATCGGCGTGAACGCTGCGACGACGAGCGTGATCTTCGGCATCTCGGCGGGTGTGGACATGCTGCTGTTCTATCCGGGCGGCGCGATCATGGACCGCTTCGGACGGGTGTACGTCGCGGCGCCGTCCATGATCGTGCTCGGGCTCGGCTTCTTGCTGTTGCCGCTGACCAGCGGGGCCACTAGCGTCGGCCTGGTGGCTGCGCTGATGGGTCTGGGCAACGGCATCTCCTCCGGCGTCGTGCTGACTCTTGGTGCCGACGCCTCACCGCCACAAGACCGCGCCCAGTTTCTCGGAGGATGGAGGCTCTGCAGCGACCTCGGCAACGCCGCAGGCCCGCTGCTCATCAGTGTCGTCAGCGCACTTGCCACTTTGGCAGCGGCCGCTGTCACGATGGGGTTGATCACCTGGGCCGGCTCGGCTTGGTTGATCAAGTGGGTGCCGGTGTACGCCCCAAGGCCGGCATCGCCAATCACACAGACGAGAGGCACAGGAACCGTAGATATGGCCACGAGCGACCTTCTGGTCTGGGTCGACTGCGAGATGACCGGGCTCGATTTGATCAACGATGAGTTGATCGAGGTAGCCGCGCTGGTCACCGATGCGGACCTCAATGTGCTTGGGGAAGGCGTCGATCTGGTGATCAAGCCCAGCAATAAGGCATTGGAGCAGATGGGTGACTTCGTACGCGGCATGCACGAGGCCTCCGGCCTGCTCAGCTTGCTGGACTCCGGATTGTCCATGACTGAGGCCGAGCAACGCGTCCTCGACTATGTGCGTGCGTTCGTGGCAGAACCCGGCAAGGCTCCCCTGGCCGGCAACACAATCGGTACCGATCGGGCGTTCCTGGCCCGCGACATGCCGACATTCGAGCGGCATGTTCACTACCGCAGCGTGGATGTCTCAAGCATCAAAGAGCTGGTACGCCGCTGGTACCCGCGGGTCTACTACCAGGCCCCGGCCAAGGCCGGCAATCATCGCGCGCTTGCCGACGTACAAGAGTCCATAGAGGAGCTGCGGTACTACCGCGAGGCGGTGTTCGTGCCATTGCCTGGCCCGGACAGTGCGGCATCGAAGGAGATCGCAGACCGCCATCAGGGGGCTCTGACGGGGGCCGTCCCGAGCGAGAACTGATTACCCCTGCGAAGACGCCGCCCGGTACACTTCACGCTGCGCAGTCTGGCCCGCGGCGCTGGTTCGGGGCCTCTCGCATGGTGGGTGTAGCTCAGCTGGTAGAGCACCTGGTTGTGGTCCAGGATGTCGCGGGTTCGAGTCCCGTCACTCACCCTCGGGGCGCGAGCGTCGGGATCGCGCGCCGCCGTGCTAAGGAGGAGCGAGCAGACACGTTTTTCGGCTGCGAGTGACGACGAAGTAGGCGGATTTCCACGTGTGATGCGCGAACGACCCAATGGGGTAGTGATAGGAATCGGGGAACGATCGTCGCGGAGGTTCGATGACCCAGCACCCGTCCCACATCCACTAGCGCCATGTCGATGTCGAATGCCCGCCTGACTGCAGCCACGCTGGCCGGGCGCCTGGCTGGCGCCGCTTCCCGTATTGCTCGTCGGGGTACCGGCGCCTCGATCCGAGGCAAAGTGATGCTCAAGCTCGACCCCCACGCATTGGGCAAGCTGCTCGCAGGCAAGCGAATCGCGGTGGTGTCCGGTACCAATGGCAAGACCACCACCACGCACTTCCTGGCGGCAGCACTGCGCGAATCTCTCAACCATGATGGAGATCGGCTGGTCCACAACGCAGACGGGGCCAACCTGCATCACGGCCTCGCCTCAGCGCTCAGCAGCCATCCTCAAGCTGAGATTGCGATCTTGGAGACCGACGAGCGGGTGGTTGGCGATGTGATTCGGCTCGGCCGGCCTGAGGTGTTGGTACTCCTGAATTTCAGTCGCGACCAGCTCGATCGCCACCACGAGATCAAAGGTCTTGGCCGCAGCTGGCGCGAGGCGCTTGCTGACGCTGGTCCCGCCGGGCCCATCGTCGTCGCCAACGCAGACGAGCCGCTGATCGTATGGGCGGCGCTGGCGGCCAAGCAAGTCATCTGGGTGGACACGGCTACGACCTGGACCCAAGACTCCTCGCTCTGCCCCAGATGCGACGCCAACCCTGATGCGCACCCAACCTGATCACATCTCAGGTCAAGGAGGTGACTGGCATTGCACAGGTTGCGGCCTCGCCCAACCCAAGGGTGACTACCGGGTGGAGAGTGGCACTATCGTCGATCGGGCACGTCACGTCTGGGATCCACAACTCAGCGTGCCGGGCACCTTCAACATCAGCAATGCCGCATGCGCCCTGGCGGCCGCCGAACTCATGGGTGTCGACCCTCGAACCGCGCTAACCGGGATGCGTAGCGTCACCTCACCGGCAGGTCGATTCGCCACGGCACGGTTCGGGAGCACGACGGCCCGGCTCCTGCTGGCCAAGAACCCGGCTGGTTGGGCCGAAGCCCTGCCGTTGGCGCAGTCCCAGACGGTTGTGCTGGCGATCGACTCGGCCGCGGCTGATGGTCGTGACGTGTCCTGGCTCTGGGATGTGGAGTACGAGCGCCTCGCGGGGCGGTCAGTGATCGCGACCGGGCGCCGGGCGCAGGATTTGGCGGTACGCCTCAGGTACGCGGAGGTCGACTATCGCTGCATACCCGATCTCGCCGACGCGCTTGAGGGACATCCGGAACCGGTCGACGTGATCGCCACGTACACCCCGTTCCAGCGGCTTCGCAGGATGGGGAGGGTCTAGAGTGAGCAATCCGATCACTGGTCAACGCGTTGAGGTGGTCTTGATCTACCAGTCGTTGCTCGGCCTTTACGGCGATCGTGGCAATGCCACGGTGCTGATCAAGCGTCTGGCCTGGCGAGGGTACGAGCCGGTACTGACTGTTGTGGAGCCTGGCGATCCGTTGCCCAACACAGGCCATATCTATCTGTTGGGTGGGGGTGAAGATGCGGCCCAGATCTCGGCCGTACGGGCGCTCAAGGCTGACGGCGGGCTTTATCGCGCAGTCGATCGCGGGGCCGCGGTCCTTGCTGTCTGCGCCGGTTACCAGATCGTCGGGAAGAGCTTCACCGTCGGCTACAAGAACGACGTGATCTCCGGCCTTGGGCTGCTGGACGTCACGACCACCCGTGGCCCGATTCGTGCGGTCGGTGAGATCATCAGCCGCTGGAACGGCCGAGACGGCAATGAACAGTGGCTGACCGGATTCGAGAACCATGGTGGCTATACCCGACTCGGACCTGGTGTGAGGCCGCTTGCCACCGTCGAGATTGGGGTCGGCAACTGTGACGACGGCACCGAGGGCGCGGTCGCCGGCACGGTGATCGGCACCTATCCGCACGGCCCAATCCTGGCCAGGAATCCCGCGCTTGCTGATCATGTGCTCGAGCTGGCGCTGGGACACGAGCTGCCACCGCTAGCCCGTCCGGAGATCGACAAACTTAGGAGGCAACGGCTCGCGAGGGTCCGACGGTCAGTTGCCCGTCGGCGGGCCCGGTCCAGAGTGCAGACCCAACAACTCGGTAATGGAAGCCGATGACTGGTACTCGTTCTGAGATTGTCGTCATCGGCGGCGGGCACAACGGGCTGGTCGCCGCGACATATCTCGCCCGGGCCGGGCATCGGGTAACTGTCTTCGAAGCGCGCAGCGAACTCGGCGGTGCCGTTGCGAGCAAGGAGGTATTCGAAGGAGTGGCCGCCCGGCTCTCCCGCTTCTCCTACCTCGTCTCGCTGCTGCCGACTTCGATCATCGACGAGCTAGGACTCCGACTTGAACTGCGTTCTCGTCATGTCAAGTCCTATACGCCAGTCGGCGGCAGCGGTCTCCTCATCGAGCGTCAGGAAGGACGCCCGACGCGTGACTCGTTCAAGGCGCTGACTGGCAACGATCGCGAATACCAGGCATGGAGTGCCTTCGAGGCTGAACTGCAAGAGCTCGCCGCAGTCATAGAGCCGACGCTGACGCAGCCACTCCCCCGTGCCGCTGACCTGCGGGCGCGAGTCGATCAGGAATTCTGGTCCTCAGTGATCGAGCGGCCGCTCGGTGAGCTCATCGAGGCAAGGTTCGCTGACGACACCGTGCGCGGTGTGGTGTTGACGGACGGACTGATCGGCACATTCACATCGGCGCACGATGCGTCGCTGCGTCAGAATCGCTGCTTCCTTTACCACATGATCGGCAATGGCAATGGAGAGTGGAAGGTACCGGTCGGTGGCATGGGAACTGTGACCGCTGAGCTGGTCCGAGTGGCCCAACAGGCGAAGGTTTCGATCGAGACTAGCTGTGGAGTTGATTCCATCAAGCCACTCGCCGATGGCGGAGCGACGGTGTCCTTGGCAGATGGGCAGTCGATCAGTGCTGACACGATCATGGTGAATTGCGCACCAGCAACGCTGCGGCATTTGCTTGGGAAGCCGTACGATACCCCGGTCGGCAGTCAGACCAAGATCAACATCGTGGTGCGGCGGCTGCCTCGCTTCCTTTCTGGGATTGAGCCCGCGCTCGGCTTCTCCGGCACCTTGCACCTTGGCCAGGGCTATATCCGGTTGCAGCAGGCATACGACGAAGCATTGAATGGTCAGCTTCCGAATCCGATGCCGTGCGAGATCTACTGCCACACCCTGACGGACGGCTCGATCCTCGATCCGGAATTGAGAGCTGCGGGCTATCACACTCTTACGCTGTTCGGGCTGCACACGCCAGCGAGCGTGTTCCCGGCGGATCCAACCGGCTCGCGGGAGCGCGCGAAAGCTGCGGCGCTACGGTCCCTGCAGTCGGTGCTCGCTGAGCCCCTGGAGCCTTGCCTCGCGCTCGATCGACGTGGCGAGCCATGCATCGAGGTCATGACGCCGCTCGATATCGAGACCGAACTGGGGATGCCTGGCGGCCACATTTTCCATGGTGATCTTGCTTGGCCCTGGCTGGCTGACGACGCGTCCGCTACGACTGCGGCTGAGCGCTGGGGCGTAGCAACCGAGCATCCCGGCATCCTGTTGTGTGGGTCCGGAGCTGTACGAGGTGGCGCGGTCAGCGGCCTCGGCGGCCACAATGCCGCCATGGCCGTACTGGAAGGCGACTGATCGCACGCCCTCTGGGCACGTTCGCGACACAAGCGTCAAAACGACCGGCGGTGAACACGATTCCGGGCTCGCCAGCGTTTGCTAATGTTGCTCTTCGCGCGCCGCTAGCTCAACTGGCAGAGCAGCTGACTCTTAATCAGCGGGTTGGGGGTTCGATTCCCTCGCGGCGCACCTAGTCAGAGGCAGTTTCACCCGTAAACGATCACCATCTAACCAGCTTTGACAGCAACGGTGACAGCAACGGTCTACAACATAGACTGCCAATCATCGACCTCCGCTGAGCGCCCGATCCATCGCGTCTGCGGCATCGCGCAAGGCACTCGGCATCACATGGGTGTACAAATCCATAGTGATCGAAAGCTGAGAATGGCCCAGCACGTCCATCACCACGCGGGGCGACACACCCTGCGCCAGAAGCAGCGACGCACAGGTGTGCCGTAGGTCGTGGAACCGGATCCGACGCACGCCGGACCCGAGCACCAGATGCTCGAAAGTCCTGGACAGATTTCGCGGCTCCACGACTGTGCCTACGGAGGTTGTGAAGACCAGGCCGGACTCCTGCCATGAGTCCCCCGCCGTCAGCCGCTCGACTTCTTGGCGCTCACGGTGAGACAACAGCGCCGCGCGCGAGGACTCCGGTAGCGGGATGCTCCGACGTGATCTGGTCGACTTGGGCGGCCCGAACACCAGACCTTGACCCCGCAAGCGTTGGACCGTTCGCCGCACCCGAAGGATCCGGCCATCAAGATCGACATCGTCCCAGCTAAGGGCCAATAGCTCACCCCGCCTCAGGCCCACAGCAACCCCCACCGCGAACAGTGCCGACAGCCGATGCGCCCTGGCGGCAGCCAGAAACGTCGCGGCTTCGTCGAGTGACCACGGCCGGACCTCCTCATGATCAATACGAGGACCACGGACGATGGACGCCACGTTTCGCTCCACCAGCTCATCCCGAACCGCTTCAGCCAACATTGTTCGGAGCGTCGCGTGGATGATCCGCACCGAATTCGCCGCCAGACCAGCCTCGGTCCGCTCAGCCAAAAAACGACGCACCCGAGCTGGCGTCAGGGATCGTAACCGAACGGAGCCGAGGCTCGGCCCGATATGCACCCGAACGGCGTACGAGTAGTTCGTCCACGTGGCCGGCCTAAGCCGCGCACGCGCCACGGTCTCCAGCCAGTGATCGGCATACGAGCGCACCGTCCACGGCTCTCCCGCCAACGGGATCCCCGCCGCCGTCTTGGAGAGCAGAACCGTCAACTTCTGGCTGGCCTCGGCACGAGTCCGCCCGTACACCTGTCGACGGACTCGCCCGCCGTCCGGCCGAAGCACATACGCGGCAGCCGACCATCGCCCATCTTGGCGAAGATAGACAGAACCCTCTCCGTTCGCGCGAGCACTCAAGACACGTCCCAGGAGTCACTGAGTTGATCCACGTAGGCTCGGACCGCGCTGACCGGCACCCGACGAGAGCGACCAATCTTGACGCTGGGAAGCACGCGGGTCCGCATCAGGTCATAGACCCTGGACCGGCACACCCCCAACGACTCCGCAACCTGGTCGGGACTCAACAGTAATCGCTCCATGATCATCTTCCTTTCTATCCGCGGTCTGGGCGTCCCCGAGTTGGACTTCGGTTCGCTCCTCAAGGGGACGGGAATCCCACGGCGCATCGCCGGTGCGCTCGTCACTGACCTCGAGCAGCGTCAGCCTGGCCAGCTCATCATTTGCGGCCAACAGCGCCCGCCGGGGTGCGGCGCCGATCAGGCACCGGCACCCTTGCGCAGTCAGCTGCCGCGGCGAGCGCGGACCCTCCGCCCGGAGTCAGCCCAGCTGGCGGGCCCGCTTTGCCAACCGGACACTCCGGCGAGGGTCTCCGCCGTCTCGCCGTCCATCACCACCACACCACTCGACCACTCCGTTCTTCCCGAACGCGGCTCTTCTTATGAAGCCACGCCAACCTCGAATCCGGCGCCCTGCGCGGAACCTGTTGACAACTCCTGACTGCGATGGGGGTTCTTCCCGTCTTGCCTCCATAAGGAGATGTGCCGCTGCTCGGCGGTCAGTTCGCTCGAGGCGCGCCGGTACCAGTCGGCCATGGCCCAGTGCGACCCGATCACGAACTGGCCCGGTTTGATTGGTGGTGACCCTCCTACCGACCTCCTCGACTATCCCGGCGTACTCGTGACCCAACGGCGACGGCCCGTTGACCGCGTCGAGTCCGCAATAGGGCCAGAGGTCCGCCCAGCAGATGCAGGTCGCGGGCAGCCAGATGATCGCATCGGTCGGTTCGTTCCACCCAGATGGCGTTGCTCTGCGCCACGAGCTTGCGGACGCCGACCGCGCGCGCGGGCGCGAGCAGGTGGTCGGTGCACTCGAGCAGCCAACTCGTTGCCCAACTCAGAGATGAGCAGTGTTTCGACTCATCACAGTGGGTGGAGCTTGTGCACCTCTCCTCGAGCCTTTTGCATCGCCAAAAGCGAGTCGCGACATAGCCATTGAGCCGCCTCCCACACTGATCGACTGAATGCGCAGCATCCCGACAGATCATCACCGCATGCTCCGCGGCGAGGTCTAGTCTGAGCGTCGAGGCGAGCATGACAGGATCCGGGAGACCCGACGAGGGAGGCACGCATGAACGTCGTGCTGGGGTTTCTGGTCGTCATTGGCGTCGCGGCGATCACGGTGACAGCAATGCTGCTGGTGCGCCGAAGGGCTCCGGAAGGGAGCTACTTCACCGACGGTGACCGTGCCTCTGGTGTCTTTGGGGTTCTGGCCACCGGGTTCTCTGTGCTCCTGGGATTCATCATCTTTCTCGCCTTCCAGTCCTACGACGACGCCCGCATAGGCGCGGAGACCGAGGCAACGATTGTTGCGCAGCAGCTCCAGACGGCGCAGTTTCTACCGTCGGCCAAGGAGCTCACCGGCGAGCTGGTCTGCTACGGGCGGTCCGTCGCAGGAGCGGAATGGGACGCGATCAATGCAGGGACGCTGGGGGACGAGATAAACCCGTGGGGCGCGGAGATGTTCCGCACGATCGCCAAAGTCGCCCCAAAGACCGCCGTCGAGCAGTCGGCGTACGACCGCTGGATGGACCAGACGGTGAATCGGCAGCAAGCGCGCAACGACAGGGTCCACTCGGCGGAGGGAATCATTCCACTGCCCCTCTGGCTGGCTCTCTTCGTGATCTGCGGCGTGATCTTCGGCTACATGCTGTTCTTCGCCGACCGAGGTGAGGGAGCCGTGACCCAAGCCATGCTCATGGGGAGTGTGACGGTTGTGATCACGCTTTTGATGCTCCTGGTCGTCTTCTTCAACCATCCGCACGGCAGCGGGGTGGGCCGGCTGCAGCCGACAGCAATGGAACGAGCGCTTCGCCTCATCGATGCCGAGCTGAAGGTTGTTGCTGTGGACGTCACGCCTCCCTGTGACGAACGTGGGGTCGCGCGCTAACACTGGCCTTTGACGAGTTGCCCGAGTGATCCCGAGGTAGATGTGCGCCAGCGCCTCGCGGTCGAGCGACCTCTGCTTGGCGGATTCGCTCTCGCACGTCTTGATCGCCAACTCGGCGTTGACGGCGGTAGTGATGGCGAGCTGGTCGTCTCGACATCACGGGTGCGCGATTTCGTGGAAGTCCCGCTGATGTCTCTATTTGCACCATCTCGGAACCGCTGCCGACAAGGCCGGATTGGCCCGCCTGAACCCCTCGGTGGACGCCGGGGGTACGCAAACACACGTCGAGTCGGGGTGACATCCATGGGATTCGGTGTGCTGATGGGCGTCAGGAGTCCCGCCGATGAGGCCGGCGCCAGAATCATCCGGA
The DNA here is from genome assembly GCA_963734005.1 of uncultured Actinomycetota bacterium. Taxonomy (GTDB): domain Bacteria; phylum Actinomycetota; class Actinomycetes; order Propionibacteriales; family Propionibacteriaceae; genus Microlunatus. The sequence goes on along the minus strand of CAVTFS010000008.1, from coordinate 237,685 downwards.
GCGGATGAGGAGCCGCGAAACATGGTCGAATGTGTACGCATGCTGAGCGGGGTCGCCGACGCCAAGGATCTTCGCAGGTCCGACCTGGGGCGCCTCTTCAGCACCAACCCCAAACTGGAGGCAGTCAGATGTTCAACGACAACGGGTCGTTCCTGCTCGCATTGTTCGAGTTCTTCATCTTCTTCGCATGGATCATGTGCGTGTTCTATGTCTTCGCGGACATCTTCCGTAGCCACGACATGGGCGGTGGGGCGAAAACTCTCTGGTGCCTGTTTGTCATCTTCGTGCCATTCCTCGGCGTCTTGGTCTACCTCATCGCCCGCGGCGGCGGCATGACGGAGCGCACCATGGCGCAGCAGCAGGAGATGCGGCGACAGCAGGATGAGTATGTGCGTTCAGTCGCAGCCACGAGCGGTGGCGGCTCGAGCGCCGATCAGATCGCGTCGGCCAAACAACTCCTCGACGCGGGAACAATCACCCAGGCCGAGTTCGACCAGCTTAAGGCGAAGGCTCTCGCGACCACCTGACAGCTACGCACGACGATCTGCCCGTACCAGACCGGTGCGAGCACACCGTGAGTGGGTCCATCGCAAGGGACGACGGTTGACCCGACAGCGACCGCACGGTCGTCACGCTGGCTCGACATGCTCGGTACGCGACCGGTGGACAAGGACCAGGAGTCCTTGTCCACCTCACCGCTGCCGCCCTGACTCAGCTCGTCTTCCCGATGTGGTGGCCATTGTGAGCGTCAATTTGTTGCTGTCCTGGTCACGGCCTACAGCCGTAGTCCATCCGGGAGATGCGTGACCTGAGCGGTTTATCCCTTGGGATAATGTGCTGCCACCCGCCACGGCAACAGATGGCTGATCGGGATGCTCATCGAGGCTGCTGCTCCGAGCTTCCGAGAGGCTCGGCGACTCGCAGGACGTCACGTCGGTTGTCCGATTCTGCGACAGTGGATCACCTCGATCTTGAGACCCAGCAGATCCAGCCGGCTCACGAGGTGGGCGACGGGGATGGGCTCTCGGCACATGATCGTCAGTCGCGCGCCCAATGGACGAGGAGCCACCGTGGCGTCCCCCGAGGGTGAGTTTACGAACGGGCGCCGATTCGATTGGCGACGCGAACCTCGTACCTCAGGTCGAAGGCATCCCGGGTACGTCGCCAGACAAGAAGAACCCGATCTGTGCATCGGTATCGCTCTCCAGGTCAAAAAGCGTCGCAGTCCGTTCGAGTACGACCTGAAGCGGCTGGCCGCCAGCTTCACCATCGCGGCCGGCACTGGGCATCTAGCGCGGACCGCCGTACCGCCTTTTTTTTTTTTTTTTTTTTTATTTTTTAATATAAATAATATCATTTAAAATATTCTAAAAAAATAAAATATCTAATCGCAATCTCATTTAAAAAATCTATCTAAAAAATTCAAAACATCCATATCTTATAAAAAAATCTTATATCTATAATCAATCTAAAACTCCTCGCCTCAAATAAAATCAAAAAAAATAAATACATCAACTCATTATATAATATCTAATAAAATAAAAAATCATCATAAACAAAATCAAACACATCCATCATAAAACTTAATATCAAAATAGTATAAAATCAAAAAACAAAATCAAAAAACAAAAAAATCACATAACATACCCATCAAACAATCAAAAAAAAAATCATATCCCATAATTCACCAATCAAAAAAACAACAAATAATCAATAAAATCAAATAAAAAAAATCCAACAAAAAAAAAACAATCCAATAATCATAAAAACAATACAAAAAACCTTTCACATCCAATACAACATTTAAAATATACACATTCAACACCAAATAACACAAAAATCATAACAACATAATCAAATAATCATTCACCACAAAAAAAAAAAAAAAAATAAACATAAAAAAAAAAAAAACACAACAAAAAAACAAACATAAAATAAAATAAAAAAAAACAACATAAAAATCATACAACAAAAAAAAAAAAAAAAAAAAAAACAAAAAAAAAAAAAAGTAAAAAAAAAAAATCATCAAAAAAAAAAAAAAATTCAACATCCACATATCACCCAAACCCAGCCTGACCGCTGCTGACTCATCACTTGATCCCTCCTCGCCATAGATCCGTCACTCGACCAAAGTCATCGACGACGCGTTGGGCGGTCACCGCCGATCCCTATGACCTGTTTCCCGTACCTCCATCCTGATTTCAAGATCCGCTGTGCGACACACCCAATGCACTCTGAGATGCTCGGCTTGCTCCTGCGATGTGCGGGAGCCCGCGACGTCATCGGGAAGGCTCAACCTGATGCTGCCCGCCAGCGGTGGTGAGGCTCTGAACAGTGGCTGCCTCCCGGTGGCGGTGATGGTCGGCGAAGACGCCCGATAGAGGCTTGGGGCAAAGCGCGACAGCAAATATGGCCGCCCCAGAGTGCTTGCGCGTCGCCGGCCCAGCGGTCATACCGAACAGGAGGTGACCCTCGTGATCGCCGGAATAGACACCCACAAAGATACCCTCGCCGTCGCGGTCGTTGACGAGGCCGGCCGGCTTGTTGCCGGCGGCGACGTGCCCAACACCGAGCGTGGTTTCGCCCAGCTCGTCGACATGTTCAACACCCACCACGTCCAGCGAGTGGGGATCGAAGGCTCAGGCAGCTTCGGCCGCGCGGTCGCCGTGCACTTGGTTGTGTGCTGGCAGCCCGACCGGCCGGCGACCGTGGTCGAGGTGCCCACGTTGCTGACCTCACGCGAGCGCCGCGGCCAGCTCGGCAAAGGCAAAACCGACCCGGTCGACGCGTTAGCGATCGCCCGGATCACCGCCCGCGAGCAGCAGCTGCCACCGGTCCGGCTCACCGCCGGTGCCGCGGCAGATCTGCGCGCCCTGCTCGACTACCGCGAGGACCTGGTTCGTGAACGCGGCGCCCTAGTCAACCGCGCCCACGCCGAGCTGGGCGGTCTGCGACCCGGCTACCAGCACCAGATCCCGATCCTGACCACCCGCGCCCGGGTCCGGGCCGCGCTCGAACTCATCGGCGACGACACCAGCATCCGCGCCACCTTGTGCCAACGCCGCCTCGAACGCGTCATCGCCATCGACGCCGAGGCCGCTGACCTGAAGCGCCAGATCACCCGGCTGGTCGCCGCCGCCGACACCACGTTGACCGACCTGTACGGCGTCGGCCCGCTGGTCGCGGCCCGGTTCATCGCGGAGGTCGTCGACATCCGCCGCTACCCGAACCGGAACGCGTTCGCTGCCGCGAACGGCACCGCGCCGCTGCCGGCCTCGTCCGGCCGCACCGTCCGGCACAGGTTCAACCCTGGCGGAAACCGGCAGCTCAACCGGTCCCTTTACACGATCGCGCTCACCCAGATCCGCGGCGACACCGAAGGTCGCGCCTACTACGAACGCAAACGGGCCGCCGGCAAGACGAAACGGGAAGCCCTGCGCTGCTTGAAACGGCGATTGTCCGACATTGTGTTCGCCACCATGCGCCACGACGCCACGGGCGCCGCCCACCCGACCGGCATAATTGGCCAGCCTGGTCGATCCCGGCGGGAGTGGGTGCGGTCGACGCAAATGAGGCACGACTGACTGCCTGAAGGCAAGCTGCGTGGCAAAGCTTCCAGCCTCGAACTCTGCTCTTCGCTGCGGCGTTCGACCACACCCACCTCTCAGCAACGTACCCCCACTCGTACCCCCAAGCACCACACACATCTGGGATACGTCCCCCACAGGGCTTGCAACATAGAGGCCCACCGTCGGAAGTAGCTCTGGTCGGCCTGACCGCTCGGGCGGTATGTACCCCCTTCGGGTGGTTGTGACGATGAGCCTCCACAAACTCACGGCCGGGTCGGGGTATGACTACTTGACCCGGCAGGTCGCGGTGTTGGACGCAACCGAGAAAGGTCATACCGGGCTGGCGTCCTACTACACCCAACGGGGCGAGACGCCGGGGGTGTGGATCGGCTCCGGCTTGGGCGGGATCGACGGCCTCACCGTCGGCGACCCGGTGACCGCAGAGCAGATGCGAGCGTTGTTCGGTTGCGGCCTGCATCCCTTGGCCGAGCTCCGCCAGCAGCAGCTGGAGGGACCAGACCTCACTCCACATGACTTCCAGGAGGTGACCCGTCTGGGTGTGCCGTTCAAGATCGTTGATGGTGTCGTCAGCCCGTTCCGGCTCGAGGTCGCCAGGCGCATTGGCGCGATCAACAGCGCAGCCGGCCTGCCGGCCGACGCGCCGGTGCCGGCTGCTGATCGGGCCCGGGTGCGGACCGAGGTGGCCCGCGAGTTTTTCCTGGCCGAGCATGGCCGAGAGCCCGTCGATGCCCGAGAGCTGGCGGGACAGATCGCGAAAGACTCCCGGCCGCGGACCCAAACAGTTGCGGGTTATGACTTGACGTTCTCCCCGGTGAAGTCGGTGTCAACCCTGTGGGCGGTCGCCGACCCAAGCGTGTCGGCCGTGATTGAACGTGCACACCAGGCCGCCGTGCAGGATGCGTTGTCGTTTATAGAGGGGCACGCGTTGTTCACCCGGACGGGCCCGCAGGGGATCCGTCAGGTTGATGTGCGAGGCCTGGTCGCCGCCGCGTTCACCCACCGCGACAGCCGGGCCGGAGACCCCGATTTGCACACCCATGTTGCGGTCGCGAACAAGGTGCAGACCCTCGACGGACGCTGGCTGTCCATCGACGGACGGGTGCTGTTCAAGGCAAACGTTGCCGCCTCGGAGACCTACAACACCGCGTTGGAGCAGCACCTCCGCGACACATTGGGGGTGCGGTTCAGTGAACGGCCCGGCACCGATCCAGCGAAGCGGCCAATCCGGGAGATCGTCGGCGTCGACCCCCGACTGAACAAACGCTGGTCGACCCGCCGCGCCCACATCCAGGTACGCCAAGGTGAGCTGGCCGTTGCGTTTCAACGCGATCACGGTCGGCCGCCGACCCCGGTTGAAGCGTTGCATTTGGCCCAGCAGGCGACCTTGGAAACCCGCCAGGCCAAGCATGAACCGCGATCCCTGGCCGAGCAGCGCGCCACCTGGCAGACCGAAGCAGCCACGGTGCTGGGCGGGCGGGACGCCGTTACGGACATGGTCGCCCAGGCGCTGTCCCCTTCGCCTGCAGCAAGGGAGACGGTAGACGCCGGGTGGGTCTCCCAGACGGCTGACCGGGTACTGGCCGCAATGGAGGAGCGCCGCTCGACCTGGCAAATGTGGCATGTCCGGGCCGAAGCCCAACGCCACCTCCGCACCACCGACATACCCGCCGAGCGCTCTGATGCGCTGGTGGATTTGCTGGTCGATGAGGTGCTGCACACCCGGTCGGTGTTGCTGGCTCCGCCGGATGACGGGATCGAGGAGCCCGAGGGGTTACGGCGGGTCGACGGCTCCTCGGTCTACACGCTCGCCGGCACCGACCTGTACACCTCCCGCCGGATCCTGGACACCGAGCAGCGCCTCGTCACCACCGCCGGACGCCACGACGGGGCGATTGTCGACCAGACCGCGGTAGATCTGGCCGTGCTCGAGATGGCAGTGAACGGCACTGCCCTAGATGCCGGGCAGACATCACTGGTCCGACAGATGTGCACCTCCGGCGCACGGCTCCAGCTCGCCATCGCCCCCGCCGGCGCCGGGAAGACGACTGCTATGCGCGCCCTCGCCTTGGCCTGGACCCAAGACGGCGGCGCCGTGGTCGGGCTTGCCCCGTCGGCTGCCGCGGCCGCCGTCCTCGGCGAGCAGACTGGCATCGGCTCCGACACGCTCGCGAAACTCACCTGGTCGCTGCAGCACGGCGAGCTACCGGAATGGACAACTCAGATCGGGCCATCAACCTTGGTGATCATTGACGAAGCCGGGATGGCCGACACGTTGTCCCTCGACACGGCTGTCCAGTTCGTGATCGGCCGCGGTGGCAGTGTCCGGCTGGTTGGTGACGATCAACAGCTGGCTGCGATCGGCGCCGGCGGCGTCCTCCGCGACATCAAAACCCAGCACGGTGCTGTGCAGCTGACCGAGCTGCACCGCTTCACCGACCCGACCGAAGCGCGCGCGACGCTTGCGCTCCGCGACGGTGACCCGCAGGCGCTCGCCTTCTACCTGAATCAGGGTCGCGTCCATGTCGGCGACCTCGCCACCACCACCGAAGATGCGTTCACCGCTTGGGCTGCGGACTGGGCGGCCGGGCTGGACGCGATCATGCTTGCCCCGAGCCGAGATCTTGTGGCCGAACTCAACTGTCGCGCCCGAAACCACCGCCTCAACGGCGACGCGCCGGATACGGTTGTGCGGCTGGCCGACGGGAACCAGGCCAGTGTCGGAGATGTGATCATCACACGCAGCAACGACCGGCGGCTTCGCCTCACCGCCACCGACTGGGTCAAAAACGGCGACCGCTGGACCATCACCGCAATCGGCCAGAAAGGCGACCTGAAAGTTCGACATAACCCCAGTCGGCTTACTGTCAAGCTGCCCGCCCGCTACGTCCAACACTCCACGGGCCTCGGCTATGCCAGCACCATCCATGCCGCCCAAGGCGTCTCAGCCGACACCATGCACGGCCTGGTTATCGGCCGGGAATCACGGCAGCAGCTGTACACCATGCTCACCCGCGGACGGGCCGGCAACCACCTCTACCTACAAGTCGTCGGAGACGGCGACCCGCACACCGTCATTCGACCCGAAACCGTCGCACCCCGCACGCCGACCGAGATCCTGCAACAGATCCTCACCCGCGACGACACCCCCGCTTCAGCGACCACTCTGCTGAGAGTGCTCAGCGACCCCGCTGCCCGGCTGTATGACGCCGTCCGGCGCTACACCGACGGCCTTCAGGTGGCCGCCGAGCATCACCTCGGCCCCCAGATCGTTGAAATGCTCGACGCCCGGGCCGACCAGGGTGTGTCCCACCTCACCAACGAACCGTCCTGGCCGACCCTGCGGGCACACCTGCTCACCTTGGCGGCCGAGACCGGCGAGCACCCGCTCGTCCTCCTGGACACAGCGGCCACCGGTCGCGAACTACATACGGCAGGAGACATGGCCGCCGTGCTCGACTGGCGCCTCCCAGAACCAGCACCCACCGACCCAGGGCCGCTTCCTTGGCTTCCCGGCATTCCAAAAACGCTTCATGATCATCCCGTTTGGGCCCAATATTTGGCGAAACGGTCCCGACTAGTCACCGACCTCGCCAATCAGGTCCGAGGTCACGCCAGCCAAGACGAAACCCACCCTGTGTGGACGCGGTCGGGCAGCCGCTCGAACCTTGCCATCATTGGTGAAATCGCCGTGTGGCGGGCCGCCAACGGCATCCACCCCAACGACCCACGACCAACCGGGGCAGCACAGCTGCAGACAGCAGCGGCCCTCTGGCAACACCACCTCGACCGAACTCTCGCCCGGTGCAGTGACGGCAACGACGGTCTTGACAGCCCAGCGCCCGCGTCTGCTACAACCTCGGGTGGTCGCCGGCACCAAGATCGACGGCGCCTGTCCCAACTACCCGCGATCCGGCCGAACTCGCCACCCCGCATCGGCCTATAGAACGGCTCCCGCCAAGTCGAGTGTGTGGAGGCACCAAGTAGGTGACGGCAGAAGGCGACTCCGGGCGGCCACCAGCGAATCTGCTTCATCAGATCAAGAGCCGGGCTCCGTGTGGAGACTTGACCTGGAGGCGGCGCCGGTAGGACCTGATGATGCCGCGGACCTACCCTTCGATCTTAAAGGGCCTTCGGTACCTCATTCCTGCGTGACGGTCGGCACGCGAGGCCTTCCGGTGTTCGGCGATGCGGCTGTTCGGTCGAGGCGTAGCGGCGGACAATCCTCATGTGACTACCGTCGTGTCCGAGATCCTGACACCGGCCGGTCGCCGTTGGGTCGAGCGTGTGCAGCGTCCGCTCGACGTGCTCGCCGTCATCTTCCTCATCGATGTGATCCTGATCTGGAGTTTCCCGGATGCGCCGCCGGCATTCCTGCAGACCCTGAATGTCATCGTCTTGTTCGTCTGGGGATGCTTCGCAGTGGACTACGTCGCGCGGCTGATGTTGTCGGTGCACAAGGGCAGGTTCGTTCGGACACACAAGTTGGACCTTCTCATGGTCCTGTTGCCGATGCTGCGGTTGCTGCGCGTCGTCCTGCTCCTGCGTCGCAGCCTCGCATCGGTCAGCACAGAGCGGATCGCCGGGTCGATCGTGAGCCTCGTGATCGCGGCCGGGTTCGTCAGTGCCTTCTTCATGTGGCGCGTGGAGCACAATGCGCCCGGCGCAACCATCACCACCTTCCGCGATGCGATTTGGTGGGCCATCGAAACCACCACGACAGTGGGCTACGGCGACTACACACCGGTCACGCCTGAGGGTCGTGTCATCGCCACGGCCGTCATGGTCGTGGGCGTCGGGCTGATCGGCACCGTGAGCGCCAGTGTGGCCGCTTGGTTCGTCAGACGACACAGCCAGCCCGGCACCGAGCCTGACGACGTCATGTCGGCGGACATTGAGACCGCAGCAGCCACGACCGCCGACTCGCAGGCCCTGTTGCTGGACCGCCTAGACGAACTGGCCGCAAAGCAGGATGAGATTCGCGCAATGCTGATCGAGCTGCAGCAACCGCCAAGCAGCAGCTGATGATCAACTCTTGGGTTCCAGCCGCAACCGACTCCACCCTTTGTCCTCATCGCCTTGCGGCCGTACTGGAAGATTCCGAGCCGGTGTCCCCTCAGGCCGCTGAGGGTCCCCCGAGCTGGGTCTGCTCTCGACAAGAGCCAACCCAAGAGCTCTGTCGAATTCGTCCTGTGGAGACGATCAAGCGCTCGGCTGCGCTCGGCCTGCCGCGCTCCGCGTGTCTTCGCTGCGCTGCGGCCGCATCGCGCGGCCGGGCTCGGACAACGCGACCTAACGCGTCGCTGCGTGCGTCCACTAGGGAGGCCGAGCATCTGCTTCACGATTCACCTAAGCGCCGACAGCCACGGCCAAGCTCGCAGCTGTACGGCATCCGGGTACCGCAGGCGGTTCACCAGAGCGAAGTAGCTAGGCGTCCTCGCGTGGTGGTCGCCCTTCATTCGGATCATTGCCGACGCCGCCCTGACCTCGGATATCCCCGTGAAGGAGCATGGACCAGATGGCCCCTATGGCACGCAGCTTCGCGGAGCCCTTGATGATTGACTTGACCTGCGTTCCGGCGACCCAGAACCCGAGCAGCCCGAGGATGGTCTGCACGACGACGATGGCGGTCGTGACAGCGACAACTGATGGAGGGTTACTGAGCCCGCTGAGGGAATGCGCGATGGGCTCCGCCAACAGCCAGAACGGCAGAATCCACAAGAGGATGAGAAACACGCCCACCCGTAGACGCAACGGAGACATGCCAGCCGATTTCGCGTCCTCGGTTGACGATCCATCGCTCATGCAGATCCCCGGCTCCATAATGGGGGCTCCGGGCTCGTGCTCTCGCACTCCACAGTGATGGCGCCACCCAATTGCCAAGAGCATACGACCACCTGGTGCTGATCACGGCTTGCCGCACCGTGGCGAACCTGGCCCCGGACAGTGCCCGGACCCATTCCGTCGAGCCGGCCTAAGACCTCGCTCAAACCGGGAGCCAATCTGGGGGCCAGACCCGTGCAACCTGCTTGCATGTATCCCGACTCACTCGGACGCTGACAGGCTCGGCAAAGGGGACGCCGGCAGCGCTTAGGTCGTGACGGCGGCTTGCACCAGACAGTGCGCCAGCCCTGGCTCAGCGTCAGCCCTTCACCAAGAACGGGTGAGGCGGCGCGGTCGACGCCCTCGACACAATAGCGACAGACCCCTACGTGGCCGGTAATCAGGAAGCGATGGCGATTGCTGAGCGTCGCTTCCGTCCCGAGTTCGCGGTCGCGTTCAAGGCATGGCGGGCCACCAACCCGGAGACGAACCCAAGCCGCGCCGCGCGGCCCGACCTACATGCCCCAATACCGACAGCCGAGACTCGATCAGGCGAAGGCGCTGGACAAGAAGGCGGACAAAGCGTTCGCCGCAGGCGTGTCCGCAGGCGAAACCTCCGACAACTACGTCCGAGCCACCGTGTTCCTCGCCCGCGTGCTCTTCCTCTTAGCATCAGCGCCCACTTCCCGAGCCGGGGGTGCACGCTATGGGCTCATCGCGCTCAGCGCCGCGGTGCTCCTCATCTACCTCGTGCAGCTCGCCCAGCTGCCTCACATCACCCTTGGAGGATGAAAGCGCACCTCCATACCAGAGCATCAGGAGAAACTCCGGACCTCCGCGCGCAGTGGGCCAAGATCACCAGACCATCCGGCGGCCTAGCTGAACCATCGTCAGCCGGCATGCGTCGCCGGCACGGCTGCTGATCTTGCCGGCGAGGCGGTCAACGACTGCTGTCTAGCGGCGTCGAGCGGTGCGCCGCGAGGTGCGTCGCGCGACCCTGCGGGAACCCATCATCTTTTTACCTCCAGTCGTCTTGACAATACGTCATCGTGTGGTGGTCGCTGCGGCGGCCGTCTCCATGGCGTGCAGCTCCTTGGCCTCCTCGGCCTCCATCAGCCCGATTTCGACCAGATCCAGCGGACTGATGAACCCGTCGCTGAGGCGAAAACCTCCGGCCCGCGCGACCGCGTCACGCAGCGGGACGGCCCAGTGATGCTCCAAGAGGATGAGCGCGGCGGCCGAGTCGTTCGGGATGTCCTGGAGGACATCCCAAGCTTCCTCGTCGTTGAACACATTCACGCCGTCGGCTGCTGCCTCGGCGCCGGCGGCGGCGCCGGCTTCCATTCCTTCCTCACCCTCGATACCCAGCCCGATGAGGGCGCCGACCTTGCTGCCAAGCTCGATCGCCTCGTCTTTGGTGAGGTTGCTGAGGTGCGCCACCTCGATCTCTCCGTCGGCGTCCTTGTGGACGGCCAGGGCGTCGATCACCCGGATGGTGTCGCTCTCACGAAGCCGTTCCAGTTCCTCGATAATCTCACCGTGGAAGTTGGGCTGGTTGAAGCCCAACACGATGAGCTGTACTGGTCCGATAGCCATGTCTTCTCCCTTTCTTCGACCGCTTGGCCCGTTCCAGGCCTTCCCGTGTGCTCGTTGGTCGGGCCTAGCAAGATCCAACGCTGTCGACAGCTTAGGGGCCTCACCTCTTTGAGGTGAACCTGCCCCGGCGTACTACCAGGAGAGAATCGCTCTCCGGCCCCGTAATCAGAGATGCTCACTGACGCGCCATCGCGATGTGGAACCGCTCCTCCCCGCTGATGAAGTGATCGGCGTCTGCCGCGCCGACGTCGATCTGCACGCAGCCCACCGTCCCGGTGAAGACGCTTGTTGCCGGCGTGTAGTCGTCGCTGACCGGAGAACCGGTATCGCGTCCCCGGTCGACCGTTTCATCCGCGGAGAAGATCAGTGGCACAGTCGCCGGGAGCTCTCCCTCGCCGACATGGTTGCCGTCGCTGTAGAGGCGGACCCGGCCGCCTTTGCCGAGCCACGCCCTTGTAGTCGAATTCCATCCCTACCTGGTGGGCGCCTGGCCGGACTGGCTTGTCGGCTTTCACCTTGGAGCGCTGTAGGCCGAGCAGGTTGTGGCAGTAGGTCGGCTTGCCATCTTTGGTGTACAGAGCCCAGCCGCCGAAGGCCCCGCCCTGCGCGATGATCACCCCGCTCGCGGGCGGGACCTCGACTTGAGGCGTCACTGTATGCGGCTTGTTCTTCACGTTGATCATCGAGGCCTCTGTCAGGCGACCCATGCGGCCCAACAGCAGCTGGGAGGTGCCCTGGGCCAGCGGTGGCCGGCCAGCGAGGTCTGGGTTGAAGCGCTCGACGCGGCGGTCGTCGAGAGGCAGGACGTCGTGTCGGATCGCTTCGGTGAGCCAGAGCCGCTGGAGCTCGTGCAGCTCGGCCGCCAGGTCGTGCGCCGCGAGCCGGCACGTAGGGGGTGCCCTGACCGGACTCCCGCTTGTTGAAAGCCCGCCACCCGGACCCGTCGAACGGTGGCCACGCGTTCTTGGTCATGCCCAGAGCATGCTGGATCGGACCACTTCCGTTTGACCTTTGCTAATCAACCGGTTTGACTCTGTCCGGTCAGGCCGGTACTCGGGCGGACGCTGCCAGCTCAGCGCCAGGTTCTGGCAGCCGAACCTTGGCTGACACGGAAGCAGTCGCCCGAGCCCAACGTGACAGCAGCAGTGACAGCAACGCAGTAACATCCGCCGCCGTCCACAGAGCACCGTTTACGCCTCCGCAAGCCCACGAACGCCCGCTAGGACGTCCTCGCTGGCTTCTCTTAATCAGCGGGTTGGGGGTTCAATTCCCTCGCGGCGCACAAATGTGATGTCTCGGGACACCGTTGGCGGGTATCTTGGGACATCGTTGCATTTCGGGGTTTGTTTTGGCATCCCGGTTGTGATGGTGGTGCCGTCCTCGTCGGGGTCAAGGCCGAAGCCCTGTGGGTGGCCTGCGGCCAGCCTTGACCCCGGCTGCGGGCGGCACGTTGGGCCGGGATCGGGATGCCGTGCGGGGTTTGGCTGCGGTCTGTTTGGGTGGACCGGGTGAGTCCGCGGGGTTGGTAGTCCCGGGTCGGGTCCAAGATCAGTTCGCGGATCAGCTCACCGGTATGGCGGTGGATGATGCGGATGTGCAGGTCGTCGATGAGCAGGCTGACCGGAGTATCGGCTAGGCGGGCGCCAAGGCCGATATGGTGCAGCCGGCTGTTGTGGCGCAGCGTGACTGAGCCCCAGCGGTCGATCTTGTCGTGCCGGACTCGGTAGTGGGTGGGGATGATCGGTCCCGTCGGGACGGCTTTGGGTCGAGCCGCATAGGCATGGGCGGGGGTGCGTCTGGCGAGCGCGCGGTGGGGTCGCACGGTGTTGTAGTAGCTGCAGAACCGGTTCAGCTGGCGTTGCAGCCCGGCCACAGTCGCAGCCCTTGGTTGCGCCGCTAGCCATTTCTTGAGGGTCTGGTGGAACCGTTCCACCTTGCCGCAGGTCTGCGGGTGGTAGGGGCGGGAGTGGCTGACCCGGACCCCGCGCAGCCCGAGCTGCACCTCTAGGGCGACTCGGCCCTCGCCGCGCTGTTTGCCGGTGAAGACCGCGCCGTTGTCGGTGAGCACCTCCGCCGGCGCGCCCCAGCGGCCGGATGCGGCGAGGAAGACCTGCCAGACCTGGGTGCCGGTGAAGATGCGGCGGGCCATCGAGGCGATGCAGAGCCGGGAGTGGTCGTCGAGGATGTTTAAGATCTCGACCTCCGAACCCTCGGCCAGCCGCCAGTGGGTGATGTCAGCTTGCCAGCGCTGGTTGGGTTGCTCGGCGCAGAACCGCCGCCACGATGACCGGGGCCGTTTCTGCGGCTGCGGGCTCACGAACCCGCGGCGGGACAAGATCCGCCAGATCGTGGAGACCGCGGGCACCGGCGACACCCCGGCGGCGGCCAGGTGCGCGGCGATGGTCTCCGCGCCGGCGTCCAGGCCCTGCCTCGACAGCTGTTTGCGGAGCCGGATGATTTGGTCCTCGAGCTTCGAGCCCGACCGCCCGCGGGTTGTGGTGCGGTCGTCTAGACCGGGGCTCGAAGGCGGCCTCGCCCTCGGTGCTGAAGCGTTTGACCAGGGTCTGCACCCAGAACCGGGTGATGCCGTAATCTCGGGCGACCGCACTCTTGGCACGTCCCTCCACGGTGACGGCGGTGATCACCAGCCGGGCCAGCGACATGACGCACCTCCAAGATCAACTGAGGTGCCAACTATGTCTCGGGACAGCTGCCAACTATGTCGTGCAACCAGTCACCTCGCGGCGCACAAACAGGGTTTGACCAGGCAAAACGACCAAGATCAAGAGGTGCAGCCTCTAGCACAGCGCTCTCACACCCTCGGTGGATGGCTGCGTCGCCTGGCAGCGGAAACGATCTTCTTCTGCGGTCCTTCACACGAAGTCTTTGTGCCCGCAACCGGTGCCCAAGACCATCGCCGGCTACCTGGAAGCAGCGAGGCTGCTGGCCGAGCATGCTGGCGGAGCCGATCTGCTTACGCTCACTCGCGCCGATATCGACGGCTTCGTTGCGGATCAGCTCACCCGCCACCGGCCCACCACGGCGGCCGTCCGGTTCCGCAGCCTCCAGCAGTTCTACCGCTGGGCGGTGGAGGAGGAAATCCTCCCAACCTCGCCCATGGCTGGCCTACGTCCGCCGTCCATTCCTGATGCGCCGGGCCCCACACTTGACGAACGATCGATCAAAGCCCTCTTGCCGCCATGAACGGCCGGGGTTTCGACGATCGCCGTGACACTGCCATCGTCCGCCTGTTCCTGGACACGGGCACGCGTGTGTCCGAGATGGCGGGTCTGTCCGTCGCGGACATCGATCTTGATATGGATGTTGCTGTCGTCCTCGGCAAGGCCCGTCGGCCGCGTGCGTGTCCCTTTGGCGACAAGACCAGCCAGGCAATCGAGCGCTACCTCAGAGAGCGAGTAAAGCACCGCCTCACCAAGAGTCCGCAGCTCTGGCTTGGTGGCCGCGGCGTTATGACCGACAACGGCATCGGCCAGATGCTCCGGCGCTGGGTCAAGCTCGCCGGCCCTTATCGTGGGGGTTGGCGCCCGGCGCGCTCGCGCGTCCTCAAGGACATCACCAGCTCAACCGAGTCAATACGGACAAGATGAGGATGCAGAAATGCCGCTCCGGAAGATCCACCACCCGGTCGGGCGCCTACACGGCCGAAGAGAAGAAGGAGTTCGCCGAGATGAACCTCACTGACCACGCCGGAGTCCGGCTCACACACGGCAAACCCAAGGTCAACGGCGTGGAGATCCACTACGCGATCGGCGGCGCCGGCGAGCCGGTGTTCTTGCTGCACGGCGTGCCGAAGACCATGTCGTACTGGCGCCACGTCGTGCCGCTGCTGACTCCGCACTACACCGTCATCGCGATCGACAACCGAGGCTTCGGCGGCTCGCAGCGCCCCCTGACCGGCTACGACACCGCCACGATGGCCGGTGACGTCGCCGACCTGGCCACCCACCTGGGCTTCGACCAGTTCCGCGTCGCCGGCGAGGACTGGGGCGCGGCCATCGCCTACGCCGTCGCCGCCTTCCACCGGCCCCGGGTGCAGCAACTGGTGTTCCAGGAAACGCTCCTACCAGGATTGCCAGCCGGCCCAGGATTGCCAGGCGGCGAACACGACCCCTCGCTCGCCGCCGACGACGGCCGCACCGGCTGGCACTTCATCTTCTTCAGCCTGCCGAACCTGCCCGAGCTGCTGCTGGCCGGGCGGGAACGGCCGTTCTGGACATACTACGCCAGACGCCAGATGTGGGACCCCAGCGCGCTGGCCGAGGAGGACATCGACGAAATGGTGCATTCGGCCGAGCAGCCGGGCGGCACCAGGGCCATCTTGGAGATGTTCCGCGCCCGCCAGACCGACGCCGAACAGAACCGCCCGCATTACGCCGACCCGATCAGCTGCCCGGTCCTGGCCGTCGGCGCGCAGGCCTATCTCGGGGACGAAGTATCCAAACAGCTCGCGCAAGTGGCCCGCGACGTCCGCGGCGCCGTCATCCCCGCGTCCGGTCACAACATCGCGCTGGAGAACCCGGCCGCCCTGGCCCAGGCCTACCTCGACTTCTTCGCAGGCGGCTAAGCCGCGGGTTCAGCCATGTGACCCAGCGGCATACAGATCATCCATTCGGCGCGACACTGGGCAGCCAACTTACGACCTCGGGAGTAATTGAGATCGGGCAGGCTCGCCTGGCGGTTGGCTGGTGGGTGATCAGGAGGAGGTTTGTCGGGCGAGCACGATGTCGGTGCTTTGCCGGTGGCGGGTCGTCCTGCGGGCTGCGCGGTCGGAGACGAGGGCGGCGATCGCCAGATGGGTCTCGGCGTAGGTTGCGCGGCGCCCAGTGTAGCGCTGCAGGGGGTGCCAATCCTCCCGCCGCATCGTCGTGGAACACACCAACGCCGAGCTCAAGCAGGCTGGACCTGCGGCTCACCCAGATCGAGCGACTCCTAAACGCTGGATGCAGCACGCGTCCGTCCCGGTGATCTCGTGTCCAGCACCAAGGGTCGTGCGAAGATCATGATCTGATCAACTACACACCCTCTAATTCGGCCACCTACGCTCGGACCTGACGTGCAAAAACGCAGGTCAGCACAGCGCTCGGGGCGATCCTCCTCTTAATCAGCGGGTTGGGGGTTCGATTCCCTCGCGGCGCACCATATGGCCCAGCCAGAGCACACTTGGCGCGCGGCTGCGGTACGAGTTCTCGACAAGTGGGGACGAGTACGGGGACGAATGCGGGTCATTCCTCGTCCCCGCGCTGCTCGTCCGTGGACGGTGCTGGGTTGTACGTCTCCAGTGCCGCCACGTTCCCGGCGTTGGCCGCCCGGCGCCCGAGGTAGACGTCCTGAGTCATGGACACCCGCGAGTGTCCCAGCTGGTCGGCGATCATGCGCGCGCTCGCGCCGCTTCCATCGAGCAGGGTGGCCACCGTCTTGCGATAGGTGTATCGGACTTGCGATCTTGGATCGCTTCGCTGGCTGATGAGAATTGGTGGTGCCGTCCGGTGACGTCGACACACACTGGTGCGGGCGAGCCCGTTAGGTGTATGGCGCGGGGGTCTCGGGTGTCACTGGATTGTTGCTACGAGCACGCGGGTCTGTGTCCTGGCAGAGGTCCCTCCGGACCGGCGCCGTCAGGCGATGGTCGCCTTACGGGGGAGAGGAGGGACGCGATGGAGGTCATGTTCGACCGGGTCGCCGGTCTGGATGTCGGCAAGGAGACGGTGACGGTGTGCCTGCGTACGCCCGGCCCGCGCGGTGGGCGGCGGAGTGAAACGCGGACGTTTAAGACGATGACCGGGTCGTTGCAGGTGATGCGGGACTGGCTGGTCGGGGCCGGGGTGTGCATCGCGGCGATGGAATCGACGTCGGCGTATTGGAAGCCGCCGTTCTACTGCTTGGAAGAGGCCATGGAGGTGTGGCTGTTGAACGCCGCGCACATGAAGGCCGTACCGGGGCGGAAGAGCGATGTCCGGGACGCGGAGTGGATCGGGCAGTTGTTGGAGCACGGGTTGCTCCGCCCGTCGTTCGTGCCGCCGCCGGAGATTCGGCGGCTGCGGATGCTGACCCGGTATCGGGTGCAGCTGATGGGGGACCGGGCCCGAGACATCGTCCGGTTGGAGCTGATGTTGGAAGACGCGTCGATCAAGTTGTCGTCGGTGGCGTCGAGTCTGAAGACGGTGTCGGCCAGGGCGATCCTGACCGCGATGATCAACGGCGAATCGGATCCGTTGCGGCTCGCCGACATGGCGAAAGGCAAGATGCGGCGCAAGATCCCCGATCTGGCGCAGGCGTTGAGCGGACACTTCGACACCAACCATGCCCGGCTGGCCCGGTCGATGCTGCGTCGGCTGGATCTGGTCGAGCAGGCCCTAGCTGAGCTGGACGCGGTGATCATGGACGCCTGCCAGCCATGGCAGCATCAGATCGAGCTGCTGCAAACCATTCCGGGCGTCGGGCCGAAAGTCGCGGAAACGATCGTCGCCGAGACCGGCGCGGACATGACCCGGTTCCCGACCGCCGCTCATCTGGCCGCCTGGGCGGGTGTGGCGCCGGCGATGAACGAGTCCGCCGGAAGACAGACACCGGCCGGGAAGCGGCACGGCAACAAATGGTTGACCGCGATGCTGGTCGAGGCGGCCGGTTCGGTCGGCCGGATGCACGGCAAAAACTATCTGGCCGTCCAGCACGCCCGGTTGACGAAACGCCGTGGCATGGGCCGGGCTCAGGTCGCGGTCGCGCACTCCATCCTGGTTGCGGCCTACTGGATGTTGAAACGTGACGAGCCCTACCACGACCTGGGCGCCGACTGGCACAGCCGCCGCAACGACCAAGCCCACACCAGACGGCTGATCGCGCAGCTGGAACACCTCGGACACACGGTGATCATCGACCCAGCCGCCTAGCACTGACCTCACCGGAAGCGTCGAGCCACCCGCCCGACGCTGCCGCAGCATGCCCGGTGGTCGGGTATTCACGGGTCTGTGGGTCTTCACCCATTCGAAGTCGGATCCCTGACGTGCGGCCCTGAACGCTCGGCCGACGTTGCTACGGTCCCGCCACCCGCCAAGGCTGTCGGGGAAGACCGGCCCCTCGAAGCCACCGCGGTGAACGCGCCGTTCTCTGAGCATCTCGACGCACCACGACGGCATGATCAGGCCACGCTCGGAGGCCTTCGACTTGACATGGCTGGCGATCAAGCCCTTGCCCTGGACGCGAATGATTGTGCGACGCACGGCGACAGTTCCGGCGGTCAGGTCGAGGTCGGCCCAGGACGCCCCGAGCGCTTCGTCGAGTCTCAAGCCGGTCGCGAGCATGAACCGCGCCAACTCGGGCAGATCGTGATGCTGGGCAGCGGGATCGGCATCGAGTACCCGAAGCCATTGGCGAACCTCCTCCAAGGAGAGCGCTCGAGCGGTTTGGTCGCGATTGAGTTCCAGCGGGGTGAGGTCGCGGACGGGATTACTCGGCAGAGCACCACGCCGCACCAGCCACCCGCAGATCCCCGACAACACCGACCTGGTGAGCTTGGCCGTTGCATGGCCGCGATCGACAAGCACCGCCTGGACGAAGCGATCCAGGCGGGGCGTGGTCACTTCACCCAGGCGGAGTGATCCCACGCCAGGGTCGACGACCCGCCTGACCACCTCGCGGTACGCGTCGTACGTCGACGGAGAGCGGGCACCTCGCTCAACCTGGCCAGCGAACATCGCCAGCCAGCCGGTGGTTGCATCATGAAAGGTGCTCCTAGCCGTGAACTCGTGATCTCCGTCAGCGCCCAGCGCCTGCTTGACTGCCTTGAGCACCTCTCGGGAAGCCTCGGCCCGCGATCGTCCGCTGCGCTTGATCCGCCGACCGCGACCTGAGTAGTACCGGTAGCGCAGATAGGCGACGAACGCGCGCCCTTCCCGGACGACGGTCAACCCGCCGTGCTCACCCAGTCCGAGCGGCTTCATCCCGCAATCTCCGTCGAGAGACCGGCGACCCAATCACGGACGTCTTGGGGCCGGTATCGGAGCCGGCGGCCGACAAGGCGACCGGGAGGTCCGGTCGCTGCACTCCGCCAGGCGTACAACGTCTGCACGGGTATGCCGAGGTACTCCGACACGTCCTGAACCGACCAGAGTCGGTCCTCAATCCGCGATACCACGATGATCCCTACCTCTCTCCCAGTTGGTGTGTGCTTCTCCGTTCGGCTGCCTGTCGGGCGTATTCGCGGGCGCGGGCGGCGGCGGAAAGGGCGAGCGCTTGTTCGGCGTCGTTGTCCCAGCCGGCGCCGGCGTAGCTCCAGCGGCCGATGATCAGGGTGGTGTCGTCGTCGGCGTCGGCGAGGAGGTCGGCCTCGAGCGCGGCCAGGTCGAGCGGCCGGCCGCTCTCGCGGGTTTCGGCGATGAGCACGCTGGCGCGGCGCCGGGCTCGGCGAAGGGCGCCGAGGGTGATCGCGTACCGGTGCGACTTGGAGGCGAAGTGGCCGCGGAAGCCGAGCATGTGCACCCACTTGCCGAGCAGCAGGTACTCCTCGGCGCCGGCATGGCAATGAACATGGGCTATCCAGGCCCGCTGCCCCAGCTCACGGATCATCGCGTTGAGCCGGTGGGCGTGGGCGGTGCCGCCAGGTCCAGTGTCGTCAGCGGATTTGGTGGCGTACTTTGCCAGATAGCCAGCCACCTGCTCCGGCACGAGCGGCGCGGTCGGATCGTCGGAGCGGCGGCCGAGCCGGACCGGTCGGACGTCGAGCTGCTGCCCGAACGCCAGGGTGCGCGCCGAATCATCCTCGTCGATACCGGGCACGGTCAGCCGCACCGTCTGGGCGGCGGCCTGGACGAGGCGGCCCAGGCGCCGGCTGTCGATGCGTGCCGGCGCAGCCGCGAACCCTTCCGGTGTGCGGGGCCCGTCGAGCCGAATCAAGGCGTGGAAATGGACGACGCCGCGGCGCTGGTACTCGGCCACCTTCGCGTACTGCACGGTCGCCACCTGGGCTGCGCGATCGCCGGGCACGCCGAGAGTCTTCGCGATCAGCCGACGCAGCGCGATGGTGAACCGACGCCACAGGTCCGGCGCCCACCACTGCCACACAACCTGGGAGGTGTAGTCGTAGCAGTCGAAGCACAGCGGCTGGCCCAGCTCGGGATCGTCGTTGCCGTGGCGCACCAGGCAATGCAGCGTGTGGGCGTGGCGGCAATGGCGGGTGCCGCGAACTGGACGTCCGCACGCCTGAGCGCTGTGCACATGCCCGAACGACGGCGCGGTGAGCGTGGCGAACACCAACGGGTTCTCAGCCACCGACTCCGGCACCGTCTTGCCGCCGGTGACGCCGGCCCGGATGAGGTGGAACACGTCTGCCGCGTACACCCGCGAACAGGCCGGGCACACCGACGCCCGCCGGTTACCGCAGCGGATGTAGGTGACGCCGAGCGGCTCGTCGCTGCTGGCATAGCTGGACAGAATCTCCCCGGTCGCCGGATCGATCCGGGTCGACAAGCCGCGGAGCCGGATCGGATGGGCACAGTTGCCGACCCGGGCCAGGGCGTCGACGAACGGCATGAACTGGTTGGTGGTGAACATGCGCTGCAGCTGGTCGAGCATCTGCGGGGACCAGCCGGCGAAGTGGTCGCCGACGACCGCCGCCAGGTTGAGATCCGACGCCGCCATGCCCACACCACCCCAGAGGGTGGGTCGCGCGATCCAACTTGGGCGGCTCCCACCGCGCGACCCAGCCGGTCCAGGGGTCGCCGCCACCGTGGAATGGGTGGCGGCCGCTCAGCGCCGGGAGCCATCGGGCACGCTGAGCTTCAGGACGACGGCGCAAGGTCGTGGGGTGACGTTCTGTGCGACTTATCTCTTTTGAATGGCCACTCGGGCCGGGGTGGAGGAGCCGACCCTCCGGCGCTATGCGCATCAAATTTGGTGTGTGGTTGCCGTCCTCAAAGGACATACGACACCGGTCCGACAGCGACCGGGCGCCAAATTACGCGCCAAAATGTTCAGCACTGTCCGCTGATGTCCGCTAGTGCTCGTTGATGTGCGTGGTTGTCCTGTATTCAGATCCAATGCTGCGGGGCCGTTATCAAATCGTTGGCAACCAGCCTAGTCACTCAGCATTCGAGGCCTATCGGCTACTGCGCCAGCCCAGGACCGCGCGAATCGTCACTGGGAGCAACGCTGTGCTGGCACAGATGACGACGCTGCTCGGCAAGGTCAAGTCGCTGGCGCACCCACTAATCAACGTCTGGCAGGAAGACGGCGGCGTGGTCATCTTCGAGGTCACCAGCATCTGGCGCTTCCACGACGACAGCGAGGTGAAGGTCAACGCCTGTTCGATCTTCACCCTCGTAGACGGCCAGTTCACCGACCAGCGCATCTACGTCGACAACGCCCCCAGGGCGCGTGCCCCCGTTTTGACCAGGGCGGGGTTTGGCTCTTCGACTTGGACGTCAGATGCCAGCTAGCGGTCTCTACCTCCGGCTTCGGCCGGCGGTTGTGGGTCTGTTCCGTGGCTCTTGTCTGGCCATTCCTCGGCGAGGATGGCGTAGACGTACTCGTCGGTCCATTCACCTTTCCACCAGGCTGACTTGTGGTGGTGAGCCTCGCGGCGCGTGCCGACGCGTTCGAGCAGTGAGACCGAGCGGTCGTTGCGGGTGTCGCAGTCGGCGCAGATGCGGTGTACGTCGTGCTCGGTGAACAGCAGTGAGATGACTGTGCGTAGTGCTTCGGTGGCGTACCCGTGGCCTTGCGCGTCAGCGGCGAGGGTGAACCCGACGGTGGCCTGGCGGGCCTGGTCGCCATCGACGCGGACCGCGATGTCGCCGATGAGCCGTCCGCTGGTCTCGATGCCGATCTGGAGCCATACGCCGGGTTGGGCGAATCGCACGTTGCGCATCTGGGCGATGAGCGCCCGGGCGCTGTCGAGGGGGTATGGCGTCTCCCATGACTGGTAGCGGGCCTGCACCGGGTCGCTTCGGTACGCCGCCAGTGCGGCGGCGTCGTCGTTGGTCATTCGGCGCAGCACCAGATGCTCGGTGACGGCCAGGATCTCCGCGGTCATAGTGCTCAGCTCCTTGGGGTATCGAATGCAGGGCGTCAGGCGTCGCGTCGGTGCAGCGTGACGGCGGCCGCCGCGATAGGGACGACAGCGTAGGCGGCCATCACGATCAGGCTCGCTTGTGCGGAGAGGTAGGCACCTTGCGTCTCGGCTGCTCCGGTGGTCAGCAACGCTGAGGACGCCGGCAGCGGTAGGTAGCTGACGATGGTCTCTACCCAGTCCAGGCGGATGAAGCTGAGGATGCCGGGCAGCAGCAGCAGCACGGTCAGGGCAGCGGTCAGGCTGGCAGCGGTGGAGCGTAGGAGCGTGCCGACGCCGAGCGAGAACAGGGCGGCGGAGATGAGGGAGTAGAGGGTGCCGCCGAACACGCGCCAGGTGCCCGGGTCGTCCAGCGCTGGGACGAGGTCGTACTGCGAGAGCTGGGGCATGGTGACGAAGTAGGACAGGGTCACGCTGACGAGGGTCACGGCGGCGGTCAGGACGACCAGGGTGAGGGCTTTCGCGGCAAGGACGGGGATCCGGGTTGGGACTGCGGCGAACGTGGAGCGGATCAAGCCGGTGGCGTATTCGCCGGTGATGAGCAGGGCGCCCAGGACGGCGATGGTCAGCATCCCGAAGTGGAAGCCGCTGGAGATGACCTCGGCGCCGTGCATCTGCTCGATGCCCGGGGCCAGGGCGGGGTCGTCGGCCATGGCGTTCAGGGACGCGGCGGCGGCCAGGGCCACCAGCGTGATCACTGCGGCGGTGGAGGCCAGCGCCCACCACGTCGAGCGCAGGGACAGCAGCTTGATCCACTCCCCGCGCATGACCCCCGCGAAGGTGGGCTGCACCTGCGCGGCGGCGGGCGGGGTGGCGGCGTGTGAGGTCGTCGGGGGGTCGGCGGTCAGGGTGCTCATTGGTTCTCGGCCTTCGCGGTCCTGGAAGTGGTGGGGGTGGTGTGGGCGCGGTACTCGACCGCGTCCTGTGTCAGGCTCATGTACGCCTCCTCGAGGCTGGCGCGGCGCGGGGACAGCTCGTGCAGCAGCAGCCCGTTTCTGAAGGCGACCTCGCCGACGTGCTCCGCGGTGGTCCCGCTGACCTCGAGCATCCCGGCCTCGGGCGAGGTGACGGTCGCACCGTCGGCGGCCAGAGCGGCGGCGAGCTCACCGGCGCGCGGGGAGCGCACCCGCACAGCGCCGCCGGCGACGGAGTCGATGACCTGCTGGACCGGGCCGGCGGCGATGATGCGACCGCGGCCGATCACCAGGAGATGGTCGGCGGTCTGGGACATCTCGCTCATCAGGTGCGAGGAGAGGAAGACGGTTCGTCCTTCGGCGGCCAGGGCACGCACGAGCTGGCGGACCCACTGCACGCCCTCGGGGTCGAGCCCGTTGACCGGCTCGTCGAGGATGAGCGTCCTGGGGTCGCCTAGGAGGGCGGCGGCGATGCCCAGGCGCTGGCCCATGCCGAGGGAGAACCCTCCGACGCGCTTGGTCGCTACCCCGGCCAGGCCGGTCATCTCGATGACCTCGCTGACCCGGGAGGCCTTGATGTTGTGGGTGGCGGCCATGGAGCGCAGGTGTGAGCGGGCGCTGCGGCCGGGGTGCACGGCGCTTGCGTCCAGCAGGGCGCCGACCTCGCGTAGCGGGGCACGGTGCTGCCGGTAGGGCTTGCCGTTGACGGTGACGGTGCCCGACGTCGGCCGGTCCAGTCCCATGATCATGCGCATGGTCGTGGACTTGCCGGCGCCGTTCGGGCCGAGGAACCCGGTGACGGTCCCGGGCGCGATCGTGAAGCTGAGGGAGTGCACGGCGGTGGTGTCGCCGTAGCGCTTGGTGAGCTCGTGTGCCTCGATCATGACCGGGACCGTTCTGGGGGATGGGGTGGGACGGAGTTCTCAGCAGCGAACGCTGAGGCAGGTGACCGTGCCCGCGGGTGGGGCGAGCGAAGGATGGTCGGGCGCGGGACGGGCAGTCACGCCTGCTGCGGCGTGCGGAGTGGCTCGCTGTCGAGGCTGGCTGCCAGGGTCGCCGGTGATGCGGTGCGGCGTGGCCAGGTCCAGGCGGAGCGCAGGATGAGGGCGAGAACGATCACTTCCAGTGCGACGCCAAGGCCGTAGAAGTACGTCCAGGACTCGCCCACCGCGTTGAATGCCGCGTAGGGGACCTGTACCGAGGCCACGATGAGGTTCGTGATGCGGTTCGCCCGGGCGGGCAGCGTCATCGACAGCACGACCATGAAGATCGGGATCGCCATGAGCGCGAGGAAGGTGGTCAACAACGTCTGGCTGATGTCGAACTCATAGACGGTCCCTACGAGGATGTCGTCGACGACGCCAGGCTTGAAGAAGGCGATAATGTCCACGTAGACGTACAGGAACATGAAGCTTGTCCACGCTGCGGCGAGCTTGGCTTGCACCGGTATGCGCAGGTTCTCCAGTGTGGTGGTGGTGGGTTGACGTGTTCTCATCATGGGCTCCGTTGTTGTGGTGAGGATCGGTAGTTCCACGATCGCTGAGCCCGGCGGCGGGCACATCAGCCCCGGAGCCTGATTCGACCTGGCCGTTGGCACAGCCGAGCTCTTGTACTTTCGGCGGATACACCGAGCACGCGGGCTGCCTAGGCTGATCAGATGGCCACCGACGCACTCCGCTCGCTGTGGGCCGAACCTCGACCCACGAATGCCCCGGACCGGGGGCCGCGGGACTGGGCCTTGGTCGCAGTACTGATCTGCTGGTCCGTGGTGGAAGTGGTGCTTCGCCAGGACCTGGCGCCACGCCCGGGCCGGATCTGGACTGGCCTGGCGCCACGCCCGCTGCTGCTACTCTCGTGCTCGCGGTCCTCGGCCCCCTGCTGTGGCGACGCACGCACCCGCTTGTCGCGGTTGCGGTCTCCTTCGGCACGTTGACGATCCTCGACATCGTCAGAATCCTCACCGGGTCGCAAGGCGCCCTGCTGAACAGCATCTCCGCGGCGCTGATCCTGGCCTACGCCCTGTTCCGGTGGGGCTCCGGTCGGGAAGCCGCAAGCGGCCTCGGCATCATCCTGCTCTGGCTGGCCATCACCTACGTCGCCGACCACATGAGCCTGTGGGAGACGGTCGCTAGGGTACGGGTTCTTCCTGTTCGCCGCCGCGCTCGGCGCCGCGGTCCGCTATCGCGAGAAGATCCGCATCCGCGACATCGACCAGGCCAAGGCCCGCGAACGCGAACAGCTCGCTCGTGAACTCCACGACACCGTCGCCCACCACGTCTCCGGCATCGCTATCCAGGCCCAAGCAGGTCGTGCCATCGCGGCCTCCCACCCCGAGCGTGCCGTCGAGGCCCTGGCCATCATCGAGGACGCAGCGACCCGCACCCTCACCGAGCTGCGCGCCATCGTCGGCGTGCTCCGCGCCACACAGGACACCGAGTTCGCGCCGCAGCCCGGCGTGGCCGAGGTCGAGCAGCTCGCCACCAATGGCCAGACGCGTCCCTGCGTCGAGGTGACGCTATCCGGCGAGTTCGACGACCTCAGCCCGGCGGTCGGGGCCGCGATCTACCGCCTAGCCCAGGAGTCCATCACCAACGCTCGACGGCACGCCCGCCACGCGACCCAGGTCACCGTCGCCGTCACAGGCGACGCCGACCAGGTACGGCTGACCATCGACGACGACGGCTCCGCCGCTGGCGGCCGCGCCCCAGCAGGCTACGGCCTGGTGGGCATGCAGGAACGCGCCTCACTGCTCGGCGGCACCTTCCACGCAGGCCCCACCGCCGAGCGGGGCTGGCGGGTAGAGGCGGTCCTGCCCCGAACCGGGACGCCACGATGAGCATCAGGGTCCTCATCGCCGACGACCAGCCCATCGTGCGCACCGGGCTGACGATGCTGCTCGACGCCCAACCCGACATCGAAGTGGTCGGCGCGGCCGCCGACGGGCGCGAAGCAGTCCGCCTGGCGCTCCAGCTGCGCCCCGACGTCGGCCTGTTCGACATCCGAATGCCGCTGATGGACGGCATCGAAGCCACCCGACGCCTCGCCGGCCCCGACGTCACCGACCCCCTGCCGATCGTGGTCATCACCACCTTCGACCTCGACGAGTATGTCCACGGGGCGCTCAAAGCCGGCGCCCGCGGGTTCCTGCTCAAAGACGCCGGACCCGCCCTGCTGACCCAAGCCATCCACGCCGCCGCCGACGGAGACGCACTGATCGCACCCAGCGTGACCGTCCGACTGCTCGCAGCGTTCGCCCACGCACAGACCTCACCACCGAGGCAGCCGATAGAACCGCTCACCGCCCGCGAGGAGGAAATCCTCCTGCCTGTAGCCCAAGGCCGCACCAACAATGAGATCGCCAGCGAGCTCTACATCACCCCAAGCACCGTCAAAGCCCACCTCGCCAGCCTCATGCGAAAGCTCGGCGCCCGAAACCGCGTCGAGGTCGCCATGTGGGCCCACGAGACCGGCCGGATCTAAGACGCTTCCCACCAATGATTCGCGCACCGTGTACACGAGGTGCTGCTCGCTCCGCACGACGCAGTGCCGGTCGACGGCTAGCTCGCGGAGCGGCTCGCAGGGGCCGTGATGGACCGTGACGACGTGATCGCCCTCGACGAGGACCTGAACCTCGCAGGGCTTCATCCCTTCCGAGCCCAGCGGTGAAGTCTCGGGATCGCGAATGCACACGAACGGGAGACGACGCGCGCCTCGTCCAGGTAGGAGCGGCGGAAGGCCGAGCCGGTCGAGCTCAAGTCGCGCAGGACCTTCAGGACGTGCTCAGATATGCGCAGCAGCTCACCCAAGCGCTCCGCTCCCGCAGAGTCGAGGTCGAGATCGAGCCAGAAGAACTCGCCGCGCTCCTGCAGCGCCTCAATCCGCCTGGCGTCCTCATCTCCGAGACCCAGGACTACGTTCTTCTACTACCTCGCGCTCGGGGTCACGGAGATCCTGGAGTACGGGAGCACCTCCACCCAGGTGACACGGCGGCTCCGGACGCTGCTCGAGAGCCTCCTTGGCTCCGTCACAGCTGAACAGTCAGGTGTCGCGCCACTGGAGGTCTTGGTCGATCACGACCTTGGGCGACCTGTCGTCCTGGCGTAGGCACAGACGGCTGTCGTTTACTGCCCACAGGTGTGATGAACGCGCACCGCAGCGAGGGCGCGTCTCTGAGGGCGGCGCGTGTGCTCCGAGTGTGCTCCGCGGCTGTCATGATCATGGTCTCGTGCCACATCGCGCACGGGAATGCGAAGCCCGGCAAGGCGGCTCGCGTAGGCCAGCGCAACCTTCGCAACGAGGTTGGTGATAGCCGAGTCGCGGCACGCCTGTTGCCCGAACCGCTCAGCGACGTTCTGGAGCGTGAGGCGGAGCAGCGGACCCGGGGCGCCGCGGTCCCTCGGCGTGCTCGACGAGTGACTAGGTTACGAACATGGGCGAGACTGGTAACCCGGAGAACCTAGAGCCGATGACCGCCGCTGAGCGGATGCGGAGGCACCGAGCCCGGCAGCTTGGCGACGACGTACCCAAAGTGAAGCCTGGACCGAAACCACGCAAACCACAGACGTTGCGCGAAGCGTCGCTGGAGGAACTTATCGATGAGGTGAGCGACCGTCTCACCGGCCGGATGGCTGACGACAGTGAGATACGCGACCTTGCACTCCGTGGGGTTGTCCACAGCTACCAGACCTCCGGCGACCGGGTGAGCTTCGTGTCCGTCGAACCCTTTGCCGAGGAGTGACGAGGTGGGGCCCGTAACCTCAGCGGCCCGCTCAGCCATCGGAGCGCCTGCGGCCATCGGAGCGCCTGCGCTACCCCCCAACCTACCGAGGCGCCCACCGCGGACAGCCGCAGCCACCGCAGGCGGCCAGCCAGTAAGCCATCTCGGCCGCCCGGGTCCGGCGCGGACCGGGATCCACGGCCCAAAGCGAGAAAGGCTCCGGCCTTCGTCTGGAATGGGAATCGAGCGTCCGGCGCATTCTGTAGGGCTCTTGGCGACGTGTGGCTCGGTCCCGAAGGCGTGCTGGCGGACGATCCACTAACGTCGGTTAATACCCACCGTAGAGAAAAGCCCCGCTATGACTCGACCACCGCCGCAGCAGCCGCCGACACAGGTATTCGTCCAGCAACGCCGCAGCGGATGCGGCACTCTCCTCGTCGCGCTCCTGGTGCTGGGCGTCATCACCGCGATTGTGATCTTCCTAGGCGCATTCGGCCTGTTGGGCTGGATTTTCAGCTGACGATGGGCAGCGCGGACACGCCGGCTCGCCGTGCTCTGCGATGGTGGCGGATTGGGGATGACTGGAAACATCTGGATCGACCTACAGCTGAGCTTGGCAGAAATTGAGCCGAGATATCCGACATACCTGACGAGCTGCCCCGCGTACCTTTCGAGCGTGCTGCAATAAAGGATGCGATCGACGCTGATTTCAAGTGCCGCCAAGACGAGGTGGACAGCGACGATTACTGGCGCTTTCGTATGCCGTGAAGATCACAGCAAGATCACCAGTGCGGCGTACCTGATTGTCGATCAAGGAACTGCCTGCGCTGCGCTCACTACCCCGGGAGCGGAGGCCAAGATCATGCCCGACCCCGAGTTCACACTGGCACCGGGCACCAATAACTGGATGCAAGATTTCGCTTGAGACCCACTCAAAGATGAGATCTTCATGACTCAGAACATCCGCACGTCAAACGGTTGGGAAACGATCAGGATCAACAGGCTCGGTCCTGCTGATGATCAAGTTGTGCGGCACTCCATCTCGTCGATGACGCTCACCGATGCGGGCCACGGTGACATGCTCGGCCTTCAGCGCAAGGGGAATGCGCTCCTGCTGTGGGTGAACTGGACTCGCTACTCTGGCAACGCTAGGTTTCGTGATCTTGTTCGGTTCCAATGGAAGTCGGGCACCTACAACTGGTCCACCCGTCCGCCAGCTTTCAATCAGCGGCCAAGAGATGGCGCGTCACAACGAGCCCAAAGAAAGCGGGCTTGACTGGCTCGGGTATCTGGGAACTGGAGGGCATGGCGATTGTCAAGGACGGCGTGATCAAGGTCTGGTTCGGAATCGTCCGTGGGAACCGGGAGTACCTGATCTTCAGGCGGATGGAGACCATCGAGCAGCATGCTCGGGACCTGCTCGACTTGTTGGACAGCAAGGGCCCGCGGGAGGACTCTGCTGAGCGCCAAGTGCTGCATCTCGACCTGCTCGTGGAGATCGAGGATCGCCAAAATCACTGGGATGCGGATGATGCGGAGTGATCAACTAGCCCAACATCAACCAAATTCAAGAGCCGGGCGGGCGACCGGGTCTTGCCCGCCGCCCTGCCCGGAAAGACCGCCACCGTCCTCGGTGACCCTGACCAGCCGCACACCTACACCTACATCCCGAGCCGCTCGGACTTGTGTGGCATCTGCCCAGCGACCCGAACACCCACACCACGCGGCAGCTGGTCGATCTTGTCGTTGAGCTGGCAAGCCAGCCGCGTACCCGACTGCCTCAGGTCAAACCGCTGCAGATCCGCGTCGCCGGGTTGAGCGCTGAGGTCTGCATCCGCGAGGCGTGCAAGCGCACGGCTAGGCCGATGTCGGGGTTGACAATTTGTCTTCGGCGGGACTTCACTGAAGGGGCTGCGCCCAGCAGCCATCCCGGGACTACCTTCGCCGCCCTTGGCCGCGATTCTAGAGCTTCCGCACTCGCTGGGAGATCTTCAGCAGACCAGCTCGTCTTCGCGGCGGCTTAGCAGATCCTACCGATGAAGCGCGACATACTGCTCGGGCATCGGCTTCGACACCATCGTCGGCAGGGTCCGGATGCGGTCACGACCGCGCTACTTCGGCGCAGTTCCAGCTGGTAGTGGACGACTCGCTGACGTGACCGTGGACACACGAAGACGCAGCGGTTCGGTGACACCTGTTGTCCTCGCGGTTGTCCTGAGGAGAGGATCACCATCACACTCGCACCGGCCAGATCGCAGCAGAGCTATCGGCACGAGGCGTTCCTGTGGCACGGTGCCTCCGATTTCACCGCCGGCATGGTGCCTTTCATCCGGGACGGCCTGGAGGCCGGCGAGCCGGTCATGGTTGCCGTGAGTGCGCTGCACACGAAGTGGTTACGGGACGCTCTTGACGGGCAGGCGGAGGTGGAGTTCGTCGACGTAGAGGAGCTTGGCCGGAATCCAGCACAGATCATTCCCGTTTGGCAGCAGTTCGTGAATACCAGGTCGGGGCGGTTTCGTCCGGTACGGGGTATCGGGGAGCCGATCTGGCCTGGACGGCGCCCCGAGGAGCTTGTCGAGTGCCAGCTGCACGAAGCCATGTTGAACATTGCCGTCGACCCGGAGACCCCGTTTTGGTTGATCTGTTCGTACGACGCGGTGACGCTGAGTCCTGCTGTGGTCGAAGAGGCGCACCGCAGCCATCCGGTGATCGTCGACGCCGGGTCCTACCAAGGCAGCGCCCACTACACCGGACGCGCGCACGTCGACGAGATGTTCGCAGCCGAGCTTTCTGAGCTGGTCGGGCAGCCGATCGCAACCGTGTTCACCGCCCACAACGTCAGCCGGCTCTACACCTACATCAAACTCGAGCTGTACGTCGCCGGTCTCCCGGCCGGCGCGGCGGGCGATCTCGCCGCCGCCACCCAACAACTGGCGCTGAACAGTCTTCAGCGAGGAGCAGCACAAGTCACGGTCCAGATGTGGAGCCAGCCCCACGCTCTGATCTGTGAGGTGGTCGATGACACCGTGATCGACGACGTACTGCTGGGCCGGCGCGTGCCCGTTGAAGATAAACATGACGGTCTTTGGCACGCCAACCAGTTCTGCGATCTAGTGCAGATGCGCTCGTCATCGGCGGGGACCA
Organism: uncultured Actinomycetota bacterium; assembly: GCA_963734005.1. GTDB lineage: Bacteria > Actinomycetota > Actinomycetes > Propionibacteriales > Propionibacteriaceae > Microlunatus. Next base: position 206,821 of record CAVTFS010000008.1, on the reverse strand, counting down.
CCGTCCGGCTCCATGCCTGGAAATGAACGCCCGCGCAAGCAACCACTCGGTCGTGGCCGAGCAGTGGGTGCGCGTCTGGCTCACGCCGCAGACCCTCCGCGTCCCCGTCGCGTAAGTCTCGGCAAGATTCCGAAAGACTGTCCGCGTTGGAGCCGGCAGAATACCTGAGGCGCCTGTTCGACGATGGGGAGTTCTCCTACCTGGTTGTGGCGGCAGCGGACTTGGCGTTGCCGATCGTCCTGCACCTGGCCCACGGTCGATCGCCGACCTCCCTGCTGAGTCTGCTCGGCTGGCTGCATCTCATCCGTGAAGGTCATCGACTTGAGCGTGATGTGAAGCAACCGCATGCGCGCCTGGCGCCCCACCTCAGGGTCGCAACACAGACAAACCAAGGAGAGTCACGATTTCTACATCAAGGCTGACTGAACCGGCTTCGATCTCCCCGCGCTCCTCACCGCCATGGGGGAACCTGAGCTGTACGTCCTGGTCGCCCACTCCTACGGGGGCTTCCTCGCGACGCTCTACACTCGCACGTACCCGACGATCGTCGGCGGTCTGGTGATGGTCGACGCCGCCACAGAGCTCATCCTGTGGCCGCCGACCGCCGGTTGGTCTTGTCCCAGTCCGCCTGGTCGCGGGGCCGGCATCGGGCGGCTGGCCGGCTTCGACGCCACCCTGCTCGTACGGTCAGCAGCCGCCGCAGGACCCCTCCCGACGCCACCTCGCCGCAGCCCTCTGGTGGCGCATCCTCGATCAGCTACCCCCACAAATACCGAGCCAGCCAACGAAGCCCATAAGCCGACAAGACGCAGACCCAAAATGCCGCTTTTGGAATGGCTAGGATCAGGCGCGATCATTCTTTTGTCGCGTACAGCTCGGCTGCGGTGTCGACAGTCAACCCGGAGCCGAAGTGTGGCCCGCCGCCGATGTTCTAGACCCCGGCGATCCGTTGGGGGTAGGAGCCGGCGGCGATGATCGCCTCGGACCAGGCATCGAGGTGCTCCAGCAGTTCGTCCAGGTCGTCTCCCAGCGCGTCGATTATCGGCCGTTCCAGCTCGTCGGTGCGGACTTCAACCTCCTCTCGGAAGGCCCGGCCGGCGTCAGTGAGCTGCTCATCGCCGGTCATCAGCCCACGACGCTTGAGCCGGTCGAAGCCCGCGTCCATGTTTCCGGTTTCTGCCGTCCGGGTTGTCTTGGCGTGCCTGCTGGACCGCTCCGACAATGAGACGAACGCCCAGACCGAGGACGATCAGGTTGAAGATCATCTGGGCCGTGACGACCAGGCGAGCCACTTGGCTGGCCGGGGAAATGTCCCCGAAGCCGACCGTGGCAAAGACAGTCACGGTGAAGTAGATCGAGTCGGTCCGGGTCAATTCGTGCACGTTGAAGTTGCTGCTGCTGCTGTGCGACATCAGGAAGTAGGTGGCCGCGAACAGTAGCAGGAAGAGCAGGACGGTCGTGGCGAGAGCCTCGACCGCACGGACCCCGGGATGGGCGGCACGCAGGATCGCCCACACCTGGTACGCGGTCATGGCAGCCAAAACGACCAGCCCAATGATCAAGGACACCAACAGCGATATTCCCGTCCGCTGATCCAGAGGTGCGAGATAGTACAGGGCGATCAGGACTGCACTGATGCCCAATGCGCGCAGCAGCCCGAGGGTGATCCCCCGCTGATGCTGGGCCCGTGTCAGGTCCTTGTTCGTGGCACTCATTGCACTCAGCCTCCTTGGCCCCAAGATCAACAACCATCGAGATTCGCAGCCCTCATGAAAGACCGGGCTAGCGGGGTCTATTGGAAGACGGTTTGATCTGGTCCGGTCGGGTTTGTGTTCATCGGCGGGACGCGGCCTTCGAAGGTGTGATCGCGAACGCGGTCAGAGCCGGCATTCCACCGTGTCACCCATCGTGCCCCCCCCGTCCCGCTCGGGTCCAGGGACCGGGAGGTCAGGTACAGGCTCCACAGTCGTACGCCACACCTGGGGTTGGCGGTCGGCCTCGGTAGCACCCATCCTCGCTCGGTGCGAACGTGGCCCCAGTCTTCCTGCCGTACCCCGATAGCAGCGAGGATCGCTTCCCGTGGTCTCTGACCTTGGCAAACACGCCGCTGTGATCACTCGAGGCAACCGGATACACGCTGGGATCTGTGATCACGATCGCGGCAGCGTAATCGCTCCCGAATCAAGGCACGGGCCGTTGTGATCCCTCGAATCGGTTTGAGCGTCACTGCTCGCGTCTGGTTTGTACCCCATGCTCGGGTTCGGGTGCGCCGCTGGGCCGAGCGGTACCGCGGGCGTACCTGTGCGCATTCCGACAGGCGATCGCCGAGTTGGAGTAGGCATCCGCCTGCAGTTTGGCGCCGTCCAACGCCAACAACCCCACGCGCACCATCTTCTTTACCGACAAGTCGGTTGCGGGGCTCAGGCCGGGGGCTACGCCGGGGCCTGCCGAGTTGGCTGCGGCTGTGTCACCGGCCGCCAGGATGCGAGAGCCCAAATGACAAGGACGTCGACGGCGATGAGCAAGAGTGCCCACCACGGCGCTTGGGGCAGCCAGAAGAAGTTGAGGAGCGCCGAGATCCCCGCGATGACCATGCCGGCAACCCGGGCCCAAGTCTGGCCTCGCAGCACGAAGATGCCGATCGCCGCCAACCCCACGCCGATCAGGAGGTGTATCCAGCCCCACGCGGTCAGGTCGAATGCGTAGATGTAGTTCGGTAAAACGACGATGTACTGGTCATGAACGATCGCCGCGAGTGCCTGGATCGCCTGGAATCCGCCGCCGATGATCAACATCACACCGGCGAAAACGGCGACGCCGTGAGCAAAAGGGCTCCCATCATTTTGGATCTGCGCCATTGCGGGCCTGCCTTCCGAATCGTCGAGCCGTCAATGCTCCGCAGTGGCATGGTACGCAGCAAGTGCCCGACGATTGACACGCGCAATGTGTGAATTGGCCGACAATACGCTAGTTATGGTGAGGTCGCCCACCAAGCAGCCTCCAGTTACGGCGGATCGACGCCAAACGACTCGACCGCGTTGTCCACCTGCTGCTTCGTCGTGCTCCAATCCCACGAAGCGAAACCGCCGCATCCTCGAGATTGAGTGCAAAGTGCGGTGGGGCGGATTGCTCTCAGCTCGTGACGGCGGCCTCGCAGCCGCGATCCCGGCGCTGTCATCCGTTGCATCGCGTACGCCGTCGGCCACTCGACGAAGCGCCGGTACCCACCTACGTGATGTTGCTGGTAGAACGCCGGGCGACCGCGCAACTGCGCGACCAGGCGCGCCCCCGAGCCGCTTCGGATGCGGATGTCAGGGCCGCCCTTCCTAGATATCCGGCACACTTCCGGACCCGTGTGGCGGCGCTGCGGGGGCCCGGTATCCACGCCCCAATACCGGGACAACGCGGCGCCCCACTCCCGATGTCAATCGTCCGACCACGGTGCCCACGGCCGCCCCGACGAGTACGTCACCCGGGTAGTGCACGCCGGTATACACGCGGGAGAACGCCACGACCGCTGCTGCCGCCCGCAGCGGTAGCCGGAGCGCCGGTATGACGTCTCCGACGGCAACGGCGAAGGCGGCGGCTGACGCGGAGTGACCTGAGGGGAACGACGTCGACGATGGCATCCGGACCCACCGCTGCTGGGGGACCCCAACGCCATCTCGGTCGGGGCGGCGGCGTGCACCGGCCAGCTTCATGGGCTGGTTCACCACCAGGGACGTCGCGCCGATGGCCGCGAGCCCGGTGAGTGCGGCCCGCCTGCCGCGACTTCCGCCGAACAGCGCAAGGATGCCGGAGACGAGGAACCACGGCTTGGAGAAGTTGGCGAAGTCGGACACTAGCCTCAACGGCTCGTCCAGCAGCGGGATGCGCAGCTGTGCCACCGATCGGTATGCAGCACGGTCATAACCGTCAAGGCGGCGCAGCAAGGTCACAGCGCGCATGGTGGCCGGCCCCTCGCCGGGACGATGCCTGCTGAGCCGCTCCGCCAGCCGTCCCTCCACCGGCTGCTCCGCATTGGAGCCGGTCGTCTTGTCTCCATCGGGCGACCCAGCGCCGTAGGCGACAGCGCCATCAACGTGCACCGTCGAGTGACCCCAGCCCCACGTTCCTTGCTTGGGCGCAACGGGATGGCATTAGCAATGCCCCCACACCTCATCGGTGAGCTGTGCCGCTGGAATCAGAGTTCAAGCGCGGAAGGCGGCAGGTTCCCCGTCACCATTTGAGCTCGATCTCGAGCTCGCGCTCCTCGTCCTCGAACTCGATCTCGAGCTTGAAGTCGACCTCATCGGGCACGTGCACCTTGAAGGTGATCCCGCCGCGGTCGAACTCGACCTCGTTGTGCCGGGCGAGAGCGTCGGCGAGAGCGTGCAGGCGGGCGGCGGCGTCCTCGCGGCTCAGCCGCTCCTTCTCGGTGATCTCCATTTTGTTGTTCATTCTGTCCTCTCTGGTGTTGAGCCTGCGGGTTTCTGGTTGGGGCCGAAGGCGATCCGCGCCAACTCGACAATGCTGGCCCACATACCTTCGGGAGCTATGGCCGAGGGCGAGGCGCCCGGGTGCTTGCGGGCGATGAGCACCCATAAGACTCCGGGCCGAATGCGAAAATGCAGCGGCGCATCCAAGACGAGCGCCTCGCCGTCGATGCCAGCCGGGACCGGCTGGTCGGCATCGACCTCAAAGGTCGGGGCGGACCATGCGCGCAACGGGCGCTGCGATGAACTGCCGTCCTGGCCGCGGCCGGAGGGCGCACCGACCACAATGATCCCGAGCAGGCCATCGTCGATGCGCGGGCGCGTGCCGGAGCCGACCGCGTGGCCGAGCCGGTATTGGTTGTTGGAGACCAGCACTACAGCGCCGGCGTGGTGTTCGTGTCCGCCCGGCCCGGTCCAGCGCATATCGATGTCGCTGCCGCTCGGGCCGACCACATCAGGCATAGTGTCCAGCAGGGTGCGGATCTTGGCGTCGCGGTAGCCGGCGCGCTGGACCGCCTCGGCGTAGAGCCCGAGCGTAACGTTGTTGACGAATACGCGACCGTTGACCTCGGCGAGATCCACCCGACGCTCACCGCCATCAACGAACGCGTCCAGCGCACCGACGACGTCGTCTCGGTCAACGCCGAGATCGAGCGCAAAGTGGTTGCGGGTGCCCGCAGGCACGCATGCGTAGGGCAGCCCAACTTCGGCAGCGACCTTGGCAACGATCGCCTGCGAGCCGTCCCCACCTGCCATCGCGAGCCCGTCCGCGCCCCGCTCAACCGCGCCACGTACGAGCACCTCAAGGTCATCACCGGGCTTCAGCTCGATCGGCTCGATGCCACGCTCACGAGCCTCCTTCGCTAGCTGGAAGCGTTCCGCCTTCCCACCCCCAGAACGCGGATTAAAGAAAAGCACCGGTCGACGCGGCGCCGGGGCGCTCGGCAAATCCACATGGATGGTAAAGGCGGCACTCGCTGCCGTCAGTGACAGCAGGAGGCCAGCCACGATCAACAGATCGACGAATCGGGCCCCACCCACAACAATCAAGGCGACAGCGCCGACGAGCGCGATGCCAGCGACAATCACCCCTACTACGCGCGCGATGCCCCGCCGGCGCAAGCCGTACCAGGCGGACACGCCGGCGATCAGCACGCAACCCAACAGAACCAGGCCACGCGGGAACTGGTTTATCCCAACCGCGATGGCGAGCGCGAGCGTGGCCGCTGCCGCCACCAGCGCGAAGATCGCCGTCAGTCGTTTCATAGCACTGGACTTTCGTGAGCAGCGATGTCAATGACGCTGCGATTACCCGCACCCCACCCCCGCGCCGTCCGGCGCGATGAACTGCCACGCATCCGCTTCTCCTCCAGTCCAGCCGTGCACCGAGGCGATCCCGGCGCCGACAATGACCGCCCCGACAGGCCGCCGAAGAGAGCATACGAGGAACTCAACGGCAGGCCGAAAAGCCAACGTCAAAAAAACCACCGGAGATCGTCTTTGGACCTCGGTGGACAGGCAAGCACCTAGCAGATTGAGGAAGGCGCCGAGAATGACAGCGGTCCGCGGTCGGATAGCACCGGTCGCGGTAGGTCCCGCCATAGCATTGGCGCTGTCGTGAAAGCCATTCGTGAAATCGAAGATCAGGGCTACGACGATGACCGTGATGACGACAAACAGCTCTGTCACACCAATCCCCATCTGGAACGAGCAAAATCATCCCTCTTCTTGACAGTGCTGCGCCGTGTGCTGCGAGTTCTGCTCGCGACTCGAGACCGCGGCGAAAAGCGAGCCGTGCTCATAGTCGAATACTGGCGCGCCAAGGCGTGGTGGCGCTTCACACGCTTCGGGTGATCTGCCTCGCTCAGGTCAAGATCTGGCGCTCGCTGGGCCGCTCTTCTGGAACGCTTCGAGAACCGATTTCCGGTTAGCGTGCGCGTAGTCATTCACCCATACCAGGTGATCAAGCGACGCCCGCTGCCGCGTAGCGTTCATCTGTAGTCGAGTCAGACTCAACCAGAATTTGGAGGCACGACACCAATGACAGACATGCAGACACCAACGGCAGATACCACGACTGTCAGTCCTTGGGCTCATGGCATCGCCGTTTTTGCTGGCGTGATCATGATCGTCGGAGGGGCCTTCCAGGCCGTTGAGGGCCTCGCGGGGATTGTGCACGACAAGTACCTCGTCGTCCTGCCGAGCTACATCTACGCCTTTGACCTCACTGTTTGGGGCTGGCTACACCTTCTGGTCGGCCTGGCGTTGCTGGCAACCGGCATTTTCCTGATCAAAGGCCAGACCTGGGCTCGGGTCACAGGCATGATCCTCGCGGGGATATCCGCGCTACTCAACTTCGTCTGGCTGCCGTACTCGCCCTGGTGGGCGCTCCTGATCATCGGCATTGACATCCTCGTGATCTGGGCGCTGGCGAATTACCGTCGCCAGCCGGCACCGCAGGGTACGAGAGCTGCGGCGCCCTAGGGGTCGGGCCGGCTGGGAAGGCCAGGCTGAGGGCACCGTAGGTGGCGTTCCAGCCTCGGAGTTGGGCGCCTTCGACGAGCCTTCCGTGCACGTATGTTCTTGGGCCGCCTGGCTTGTTTTTGGCGCGTTGCCGGGCGCGTTTGTCCTCGATGTCGCGGATCGCCAGCCACAACAGCTTCACCACCGCTTGTCGCGGGGGAAATGGCCACGGTTTAAATGATCTTCCGCAACTGATAGTTCAACGACTCGCTGGGATTGGTGGTGTAGAGGATCTTGCGGACATCCGGCGGGACTCCCAGAACGGGATGAGGCGCTCCTAGGCCTGCCGCTAGACCCGCATCGTGGTTGGATGCAACGAGGACGGGCAACGCACGATGCCGGTGAGACCGGAACCTGAGATGGCAGACACCACTTGTTGGCTTGTCATCTCCGCTGCGTTCAGCACCGAAGCCCTCAATGGACTGACTGAGGCTGCCAACTCTTGGGCCGACGCCGCTCGCGTCGAGACTGACCCCGATTCACCCAATCTGGGGGATGCGATGGCTTCGCTCCCCTTGTTGGATCACACGAGGATAGGGTCAGAAACCGAGTTGACGAACGACAAGGGGCCTACGACCGTAAATTCACGGGTGGTCACGCATAACGGCCCGCAAGGCGTGCAGAGCCGATCATTTGGCCGAGGAAGAGTGATCTTATGACAGCGTCAACCGCGCCAGAACGGACCGCAAAGGCTTCGGGCGGAGTGTTGATCACGCTGGCGTCGGCGCAATTTCTTATGACGCTGGACAGTTCGGTGATGAATGTGTCGATTGCGACGGTCGCGAAGGACGTCGGCACGACGGTCACCGGCATCCAAACCGCGATAACGCTGTACACACTCGTGATGGCCTCGCTGATGATCACCGGCGGGAAGATCGGTCAAATCTGGGGCCGGAAGCGGGCGTTCGCGATCGGATGCGTGATCTACGGGTGTGGCTCCCTGCTCACCGCGCTCTCTCAGAGCCTGGCCATGCTCTTGATCGGATGGTCACTCCTCGAGGGAATTGGCGCCGCGCTCATCATGCCTGCGGTAGTCGCACTGGTCGCCTCGAACTTTGCTCGGCCTGATCGTCCCCGGGCCTACGGCCTAGTTGCTTCCGCCGGCGCGATCGCAGTTGCTGCAGGGCCACTGATCGGCGGTCTGTTCACCACGTACGCCTCCTGGCGGTGGGTGTTCGCCGGTGAGGTGCTGGTCGTTCTGATCATCCTCGCGTTGGCCCGGCGGATGGGTGACACACCCGCCGACAAGGACGCGCGACTAGACATCGTGGGAACCGTGCTATCGGCGCTGGGCCTTGCCCTGGTGGTGTTCGGCGTGCTCCGCTCCGGCACCTGGGGATTGATCATTCCGAAGCCCAACGCCCCCGAATTGCTGGGTCTCTCCCCGGTGATCTGGCTCATCTTGATCGGAGGTTGCGTACTGGCCGGCTTCCTTGGCTGGGAGCGGCGGCGGCTCGGGCGTGGTGAGGGTGTGCTGATCGACCCGGCCATGCTCGACAACAAGCTGCTGCGCGGTGGCCTGGTCTCCTTCTTCTTCCAATACCTCCTGCAGGCGGGCCTCTTCTTCGTGGTCCCGCTGTTCTTGTCGGTCGCGCTCGGGCTGTCCGCCATCGCCACCGGCGTCCAGCTGCTTCCGTTGTCTATCACGCTGTTGCTCGCCGCGGTCGGAGTGCCGAAGTTGTTCCCGAACGCATCCCCACGCCGTGTGGTGCGGATCGGCTTCTTGGCTCTCTTCGCCAGCACTGTCGTCCTTGTTGCGCTACTCGACCTGGGCGCCGGGCCGGAGATCATCACCTGGCCGATGCTGCTTGCCGGGCTCGGTGTCGGGGCGCTCGCCTCACAACTCGGCGCCGTCACCGTCTCCGCGGTACCCGACGAGCAGAGCGGCGAGGTCGGCGGTTTGCAGAACACCGTCACCAACCTTGGTGCCTCCATCGGTACCGCGCTCGCCGGAGCGGTCCTGATCTCGGCGCTCACCGGGTCGTTCTTCACCGGCATCCAGGACAATCCCGCGATCCCAGAAGAGGTGTCGTCAAACGCGCAGGTCGAATTGGCTAGCGGCATTCCATTCATCTCCGACGCAGACCTGCGCGCAGCACTCGAGGATGCAGGAGTGCCAGCTGCCACTGCTGATGCAATCGTCGAGGAGAACCAGCAATCCCGGCTCGACGGGCTACGTGCCTCGGTCGCTGTCTTGGCAATCTTGGCCTTACTGGGGTTCGTTTTCGCCACCGGAATACCAACCCGACAGCCCGGCGCGGCTCCCCCGACCGAAGCGACGCGTGAGCGGTGAACAGCGGACACGGCGCAGCCAAGATGGTTCCTGAAGTCCACCCGCCGCGCGCCCATGGTCGGCCTCGTGCGTCAGCGACCGATGCCGGCAAGTGGTGGGTCTCACGATGACCGTCAGTCGAATAGCCACATCACGGCTGCTCATGGCTTCAACCGGTTGCCATTAGGCAAGTCGTGGTGTCCCATACCGATCACGAGCATGATGATTCGCCGCGGTTTACCGACCGCCAACCCCGATCGTAGAGTCGAGGCGTGCCGATTGCAGAAAAGACGCGGATCGGTGGGCTGAAGATTCGTGTGGACCGGGTGATCTACACGACGATCACCCTGCTGTCCGTGCTGATCATTTACGACGGCTGGGAGCAGTTGCGGTTCTGGAACGTCGTGACCGTCATCGTGGGACCGATTCTGGCAATCTTTCTGAGCCACGTCTTCGGTGCGGCGCTCGGATCGCGCATCGCTCTGGGTCGCCCGCTGACCCGCCATGAGCACGGCACAGTCTTCGCCGAGGAGTGCCGATTTCTGCTCATCGCCGTCCCGCCGCTCGTCATCTTGGTGATACTCGCCGTCGCTGGTGTCTCGTTCACGCGGATCATCCAGGTGATCGTCCTGACAGGTGTACTCTCGCTCGGCGTGTGGGGCGGTGTAGCAGGACGGCGAGCGGGGCTCACCGGTTGGCCACTACTGGTTCCGATCACCTACGGCTTGTTCGTCGGAGCCATCATCTTGATCCTTCAGGCTCTACTCCAGCCCGGCCACAACCCCTTCCCTCCATAGCGGTGTCGGGCTCGATGCAGCGTGACTCGGCAGGTGGGACTTTCCTAGCTCTAACGGCGGAAGTTCTCGGCTTCATTCGAGGCGTACGAGCTCGTTGAGCTTCCAGGTCTTGTCGAACCACGGAATACCGGCCCTCGTGCAGGCCATGTGGAAGGATCGATCCAGCGGCGCTCCCTTCGTGGAGTCCAAATGAGCGGCCCGACCCGTGGGCAAACACCGGCCGGGCCTGAGATCGCTGCACGGACTTCATGTAGGCGCCGGCAGCCACGGCCAAGCTCGCAGCTTTACGGCATTCGGGTACGGCACGCGGTCCGCGACAGCGAAGCAGCTAGGCGTCTTCGCGTGGTGCTCGCCCTTCATCCGGATCACTGCCGACATCGCCCTGACCTCGGACATCCCCATGAATGAGCATGGACCAGATGGCCCCAAGGGCATGCCTCATCGTGGAGCCCTTGATGATCGACTTGACTTCCGCTCCGGCGACCCAGAACCCGAGCAGCCCGAGGATGGTCTGCACAACGAGGATGGTTGTCGTAACAGCAGCAACTGATGGAGGGTTACTGAGCCCGCTGAGGGAATGCGCGATGTAGGGCGCCAACGCCCAGAACGGCACAATCCACAACAGGATGAGAAACACGCCCACCCGTAGACGCAACGGGGACGGGCCAGCCGATTTCGTGTCCTCGGTCGTGGAGGATCCATCGCTCATGTCGATTCCCGACTCCATTAGATGGCCCTTGGGCTCGTGCTCTCTCGCACTCCACGGTGGTGGCGCTACGTTGTCGCCAAGAGCATACGACCACCCTGTGGCTGGCTTGCCGCAGCGTGGCGAATCTGGCCCCGGACAGCGAGCCCGCGCCGCGGTGACATTCATGGTCGTCCAGCGAACCGGTTGCACGCGAAGGCGCCCCCAGCGCCGACCTGTGCGCCGGAGCCTGACGACCTGCGGATCTTTTATCGCGGAGTCAGAAACACCTCAGAGCTAGACCAGGACTTGGACCCTGGGCTAGGCCTCCTCGCTCGCCAATTCGGCCTCTGCCTCGGCTTCGGCATCTGCCTCGGCGACGGCGACGTCGATGACGAAGTCCAGCGTCTCGGCGATGTTCCCCGCCGCTGACACGACCCGGGGAGCGCCGACAATAGGTGCCACGGCGACCAGCACGCCCTGCACATCCTCCAATGTCACCCCCACATCGGCGGCCGTTGTGCCTATGGACGTTGTGAAGACCCGGGCAAGGGCCTATAGCTCACCCCGCCTCAGGCCCACAGCAACCCCACCGCGAACAGCGCCGACAGCCAATGCGCACTGGCGGCAGCCAGAAACGTCCCGGCCTCGTCGACCACGGCTGGACCTCCTCATGATCAATACGAGGACCACGGACGATGGACGCCACGTTCGCTCCACCAGCTCATCCCGAACCGCTTCAGCCAACATTGTTCGTAGCGTCGCGTGGATGATCCGCACCGAGTTCGCAGCCAGACCAGCCTCGGTACGCTCAGCCAGGAAACGACGCACCCGAGCCGGCGTCAGGGACCGCAACCGAACAGAGCCGAGACTCGGCCCGATATGCACCCGCCACGGCGTACGAGTAGTTCGTCCACGTGGCCGGCCTAAGCCGTGCCCGCGCCATATCGTCTTGATCATGGGACCAAATACTTCTCCGGCTACCGATTGCCGAGGTGGCCGTGACCCGGAGCACATCCAGGCGGTGTGTCGTTGCCGCTGATGATGAAGTCATTGCAGGTGAGGAACCGATTGTTGAACTGGCCGAGCCCAAACGCCGTAGTGGCCACGATCCCAACAACGGCCGCGGCGACGAGCCGACGCCTGGACGATATCTGCTCATATCCGGCAATCGTCACTCGCAGTAGCAGCGCGGCGATGAACGGGGTTCCGGCGAGAGTGAGCACGATAGCCAGGTAGAACAGTGCCCGTGACTACGGTGCGCGCCCAGCTTCGGGAAGGGCAAAGGCGAGCAGCAGCCAGAGAGAAGGTATCAGGAGTGCCAGCCGCCGCGCCCACGACAATCGAGCGCGTCGCCCAGCCGTAAGACTCGCCAGGAAGACGGCGGTTGAGGCTGCCCACAGGGACAGGAACTGGTTGAAGAAGATGACACCGTACGCACCTAGGTCGAATGCCGGCCACCACACAACCAGGGCTGCCGCCACTACAGCAACCGATGTCGCCTGCGTTATCCGCTCAGTGCTGGCTTCGACGCTGTCGCGCTCCTCGGCTGGACCGCCTACTTCACTTGCTCCCATGTCACAAGCACGTTAGCGAGCTGCTGTCTCGGGAGTCACCCGACACGGTGATGCGTAGAGAGCCGTCGTCACCCAGGTGCGGCCGCACGAAGCTCACCTGGACAGAATCGCGCGAATGATCCCCAGTCGACTTCCCTCTCCGCGATTTCGGCCTTTCTGGTTGATGCGGTGGCCTCACAACCACCCGGCTGGAACCACCGGACAGATCACCTGCCGGATAATTGTCAGACATCAATTGCAGAGGACGACCGTGATTCGACCTGCGTGGTGAGAATAGTCACGCGCCAGGGCTCCGGACGGTGCAATCGGCCTGACAGCCAGGGTTGTTCCGCCTGTCGTAGGCTGCCCAGAGTCAAAGACCAAGGGATCTCATGACCAAGCTTTCCATGTACGAGAGTCTCCCGTTCGACGAGGCGACGGCGCCCTCGCTCGTGTCTACCGGCGAGCTTCCACAGACCGAGCAGGTAAGGGATGCCCTCACCGAGGCGTACGAGCGCTATCGGTCGAACGGCGACGGCGCCGTCGCGGACTACATCCCCGCGCTGGCGAGCGCATCGCCTGGGCTGTTCGGGATTTGCGTGGTCGGGGCCCGGGGCCGGTTTTTCGAGATCGGTGACGTCGAGACGGCGTTCTCGATCCAGAGCGTCTCCAAGCCATTCGTCTTTGCGCTGGTCTGTGAGGCGATTGGGTATGAGGCGGCGCGACATCGGCTGGGCGTCAACAGCACAGGATTCCCGTTCAACTCGCTGATGGCCGTCGAGTTGAATGACGAGCGGACGATGAACCCGTTGGTCAACGCGGGTGCGATCGCGACCACGAGCCTCGTTCCCGGCGACACGGCGGACGAGAAGTGGGAGAGGATCCGTGACGGGCTTTCCCGCTTCGCCGGCCGCGAGCTCACCTTGAGCAAGGATGTCTACGAGTCTGAGTCGGCTACCAACATGCGCAACCAGGGCATCGCCCATCTCCTGGCGAGCTACGAGCGGCTCTACTTCGACCCCGACGAGGCCACCGACATCTACACCCGGCAGTGCTCCCTCGACGTGACCGCCCACGACCTCGCGGTGATGGCTGCCACGCTGGCCGACGGCGGGGTGAATCCGATGACAGGCGAGCGGGTCATTCTCGCGGGAGTGTGCCGGCGGGTGCTGGCCGTGATGGCCACCGCCGGCCTGTACGAGCTGTCGGGAGACTGGCTATATGAGATCGGGATGCCGGGCAAGAGCGGTGTCAGCGGCGGCATCGTGACCGTCTCGCCCGGCAAGGGCGGCCTGGCGACCTTCTCGCCGCCGCTCGATGCCGCCGGAAACAGCGTGCGCGGCCAACTCGTCACGAAGTACCTGGCCGAGCGGCTCGGGCTCAACCTCTTCGCCTCTCAACCAGCTGAAACTTGACCGCGTCACCGATGTCGTAAAACTCGCCTTGCCTCGGGGGTTGTGGTCCCTCTGTAATGATCAAGGGCTTCGGTTCGCTCGCCCGATAACGCGACGTCAACGCGTCCTTGGGTGCCGCCTTTCTCTCTCGAGCCCAAAACGATCATGATGTGGTCTGCCTCTCCGCAGCCCACTTGCAGGGTCATCACCCCGCGCAGGTGATGACGCTGCCGGTGACGTGCGATGTTGTGATCGTGGGTCTGGCCAACAAGGAGGACAAACATGACCGAGGAGCTCGAGTTGGCGTGATGGGCCCGCCAAGCAGGCGATCATGAACTTCGTGGCACGCACATGTGGCAAAGACGGATCGACTACCGTGCCGCCTGAGGAACGCGTTGCGGTGTTCGACAACGACGGCACTCTGTGGTGCGAGAAGCCGATGCCGATCCAGCTGGACTTCATCCTTCGACGCCTCACCGAAATGACGGCGGCACAGCCCGAGCTCACTGAGCAGCAGCTCTGGAAAGCGGTGTCCGAACGCGACTACGGCTGGTTCGGCGCCCTGATGGATGAGCACTACGCCGGCGACGACACCAACCTGAGGGTGCTCGCCCGAGGCCTCCTCACGGCCTACGCCGGGATCAGTGTGGAGGATTTCGAGAAGTCCGCGGACCGCTTCCTTCGCACCGCGCAGCACCCGACGCTCGGTCGCAGCTACCTGGAGTGCGCCTACGCACCGATGGTCGAGCTACTCGACTACCTGAGGGCCAACGAATTCGCGAGCTACATCGCCTCGGGCGGCGGTCGTGACTTCATGCGGCCCATCAGCCAGGACATGTACGGCATCCCCCGCGAGCGGGTCATCGGAAGCAGCAGCACCTTCGCCCATACCAGCGACGACCGGGGCGGCACCATCACCCACAGGCCCGAGGCCGACTACCTCGACGACGGCCCGGAGAAGCCTGTGCGGATCTGGAACCGGGTCGGCCGACGCCCGCTCCTCGCAGCTGGAAACTCCAACGGGGACTCCGCCATGCTGGAGTTCACCCATCACCCCAACCGGCCGACCCTGCGGCTACTCCTCCTACATGACGACGCAGAGCGAGAGTTCGACTACCGGGTTGGGGCCGAGCAGGCACTCAGCCAAGCTGAGGCCGATGGGTGGACCGTAGTGAGTATCAAGAACGACTGGGCCACCGTCTTTGCGAGCTAGACGTCTGGACTGAGGGAATCCGGCCCGAGGTTGCACGCGGTCCCGCAAAATTCACCAGGCATAGCGCGGTCCCGCGGCATGCTCACAACACCACCTGCCCCTACCGTTGCAGGCCGACCGTCAAAGCTGCGGCTGCTGTGGCCAGGGCTCCGCTGGCCGGGCTTTGCCCAGACAGCTCGGTGATCACCTCCGAGCAGTACGAGCGCTTCCCTGCGGGCGATTCTGCGGCAGCCGCGAGAATTGTCGAATGTTGCTAGCTCGGCGCCATCGATGGGTTAGACAGTTTCACGTCGGTGAACGAACAAGGAGTGAATGATCCACAAGTCGATCAGGATGAGAACAATCGCCCAAAACGGCTGAACCGGGATAAACAGGAAATTGGTGAGGGCCTGGATGCTCACGAAGATGATGCCGAGCCAGCGAGCCCAGGCCGCCCCAGAGATGACTCCAAACCCAGCCGCCAAAACAATAAGACCCACAATCAGGTGCCACCAGCCCCACGTGGCCGCGCCCGTACTGATCCAGTAGTTTTGTGGTTGGACGTAGAAAGTGCCCCTGACTATCAGAGCTAGACCTTCGAAAAACCCGAAGGTTCCACCGATGATCATCACGACGGCGGCGAAAGTAGCCCCGCCTGTCCCTCGCTCGCTCACGACCTTCTCGCTCACGATGCTTCCCCCTCGATCTGTCGGGTTCCATGAGCGATCAGGCGCCGCTCAGCCAGAGTGATTTTCCCGCAGCAATCCCAGTCCGGGGATTATTTCGATCAGGAAGATTCGCCTGGTCGCGGGTGATGCGACCGTATGAGTCTGGATACCGGTGGCCCAATCGGTCCACGCAGGTTGAAGATCACGCTCGCAACCTCACGGCGCGAGCCCTTGCATCAACAACTCAGCACGCCCAACTGCGAAGTGCCACGTTCCTTGAGATCTGGTGCGCCGTAGTCGGTGACTTGACTCGCAGTCGTGGTCAGAGAGCGGTCTATGCTGCCAAGAGCTCAGGGGCAGGGGTCGGGTCATCAGCTGTTGGTTGGCGGTTGCTGCTGCTCGACCAGCATGGCGCGGATCTCGTCCTGCTTGGCGGCAAGTTCGTCGCGGCGGTCCAGCAATAGGGCCTGCTATTCGGCGGTCGTGGCGGCCGCGGGCTCAACGTCCAATGACGCGACGTTGGCCGGCTCGGCGGGGGGCTCGCTGTGTCGGGTGACGAACCACGCTGCCACGGTGGCGCTCACCGTGCCGATCAGCCCGACGCCCACGATCATGACGGCCGTGGCGATGATACGGCCAGCGGCCGTGACCGGTGTGTAATCGCCGTAGCCCACCGTCGTGGTGGTGACGACGGCCCACCACAACGCATAGCGGAAGGTGGTGATGGTTGCGCCGGACGCGTTGTACTCCACGCGCCACATCAAGAAGGCGCTGACGAACACGGCCGCGACCACGAGGCTCACGATCGACCCGGCGATCCGCTACGTGCTCACTGACGCGAGGCTGCGACGCAGGACCAGGAAGACGCGCAGCAACCGCAGCATCGGAAGCAGGACCATGAGTAGGTCCAACTTATGTGTCCGAACGAACCTGCCTTTCTCTACGGACAACAGCAGCCGCGCGACATAATCCACCGCGAAGCACGCCCAGACGATCCAAGCGATGACGTTCAGGGTGTCCAGGAATGCCGGCGGCGCGTCGGGGAAACTCCAGAGCAGGATCACGTCGATCAGGAAGATGACGGCGAGCACGTCGAGCGGACGCTGCGCACGCTCGACCCAACGGCGACCGGCGGGTGTCAGGCTCTCGGGCTCGACATTAGGCACAGGGGATTGTCAGCCGTATGCCTCAACCCGAAGTGCCGCCGCACCGAACACTGGAAAGCCTCGCATGCCGACTGTCACTCAAGAATGAGGCACCGAAGCCCTTCGAACTCCGATGGTGGGCACTTGGGCTGGACGGGGTCGACCTAGCTGACCGAAACACGGCAGACGTTATGTCGCGCGCGGGCCGAACGGAGCTACGAGAAAGCCCAGATGAGAAGGGCGATGATCAAGATGGTCGCGACAAGCGCCTCATTAGTGCTGAGCTGTAGTGCGACGAGCATCAGCTCCACTCCAACGCCCCCGTCCGACTCACCGATGACAAAATGATATCGGTGTCAACGGGCGACGAGCCGATGTCACTCTCCGCGTGTCGCTTAGTCGTTGCAGGTTCTATGAGGCCTCTGTCCGCTGACCCTTAATGACGGACTTGCCTGCGATGGCCGCCCACGTCCGCCGACGAGCCCCTGTAGGTAAACTCCTCTGGGTTGGGAGCAACAGATTTCAGAGTGACCGTTCCCCGTGCAACCCGCCAGATATCTGCGTGCAGTGAGGCAGGCGTTCAGCTCCCCGACATGCTTCCCGCTCTTCGAAACCCGGGGCCCCGCGCTAGCATCGCGCCTTGTGCTGATACCGGCCTCCGATGATGAGCTTGCGAACAGGCAGTCAGCGTTGCGGGCCGAGGCCACAGCGCTCCTTCACGAGCTCGACCAATCGCGAATCTTCGCCGACATCGGTCCATTGGCCGTGACCGGAAGCTACATCTCTCAACTGATGTGCTGGCGTGATCTTGATGTGATGCTGCTCGTCGGCGCCGACTACCGCCCACGAGATGTCTTGCGACTGATCTCCCGACTCATGGAACTTCGAGGTGTGATCGGTTTCGACTACCGGGACGAGCGGACTCAGCGCAGCCCGACCGGACACGTCAGGGACGAGCGGTATCACCTCCCGTTTCTGCTCGAACACGGCGCGGGGGTCTGGCGGCTCGATCTATCGCTGTGGCTGCACGATCTTCACGAGAACGTCACAGCATGGCATGAGGCATTGGGTGATTCGATCACCGACAACCAGCGCACGGCGGTGCTACGAATCAAAGACGCCTGGTATCGGCCGCCCAGCTATCCGGATCAGATTGGCGGCGTCCAGATCTATACCGCTGTCATCGAAGACGGCGACAAACGCCGGAGCAGTTCGGCGGCTGGCTAGCCGAACGTGGGCTGCCCGAAGCATAGGCGGCAAGCACCCTAATGACGAGAGTCGCACCGATGACCAAATCCTGATCTTGGTTGTGATTCACATTGAATTACACCCGGGATCGGCATACCAGCCTGCCACTGTCAGCCATACCAGTAGCGCGTATAGCTAAGCCCCGGCAGTTCTCTAGAGCATCAATCAGCTGGTTGAGGGCGCCCAATTCGATCCAAAGCGGACACCCTCTTCACTGTAGACGTTAGTGACCGTCAGCTTATTGCCGCTCCGGTTCGGCGGTTCCCTCTGGACCGAGTCGGCATCTCTTTGAGAATCAGACCATTTCGTTTTCTCTTCATAATCCAAAACTGCGAAATCTCGCCGTCGGCGCTTCGGCCGTCTTGTGGGCCGAGTGCCCAAAGAATGTATGACGGTGCCTCGCATACCGGACGCAGTAAGTCCCATCGGTTCCAATGAGTCACGACCGCGAGCGGTGATCAGGGACTGGAAAGCCCTTTGGTTGTCTATAGCGATCTCGAGTAGCCTGCTCAGCTCGATATAGATTCGATGGCCTGCTGGCTGACCTCATCGAGAAGCGGGCGGCGAATTGTAGTGAGAGCCAATACTGCATTGACCGGCGAGCCTGGCTGTGCAGTTCGCCCACTTGTCAAGCACTAACTTCACCTAGGACCGACGCTCGATGCACGCGAATTGTCTGGGCAGGCTGGCACGCACACGAATACCTCCATATAGGACGTATGTGCGATACCTGGCATGTCCAGAGTGTTGCGGTCGAGTTCCGCAGGGGTCTGTCGTCCGGTGGAGGGCCCGAGGTCGTGCCCGGAAATAGCCAGGAGGACCTTATGCAGTGTTAGGCAGCCGGAGCATCGTCATCAACCGCAGTCAGTGCTGCCGGGCCGAATGCGCTGTTGACAGTCCGCGCCCCCAGTACGGCAGCCGGAGTGCCCCCAAGGACGATGCCTGCCTGCTTGAACGCGTGAGCCAGCTGAGCCGGCTCGGTCAGGTTGGAGGTCGACACATTGAGCTCCAATAGTCTGACGCCCAATTTACTCGCGCGCTGCTGCATCGATTCGTCGGCCAGCATGCAAGCTGAGATGTCATCGTCGCTGAGGGTTGCCTGTGTGACGAGGGTTCGAACTACAGCGGCACAGCTATTGACTAGCGAACCCTTGTAGTTGGCGACACCAACCAGAGCCTTCTCCAGGTCGACGACTTGGAAATTGATCTGGGAGGCAAATTCACGCAGAGGCTGCAGCCGGATCATCGCCGGCAACGGCTCGAATTGCTCGGTTATCGACTCGATCATGACGTTGTGCACGAAAGGGATGCCGATGACTAGACCTGGCCCAACGACTTTGGCCTCACCGCGGCCGTGGATTGTATAACCCAGGCGGTCGTAGACATCCCGGCGGTAGTGGATGACTTTGTTGAACCGGGTCCGTAACGCCTTGCTGCCCGAGGGCACTTTATGCATGCCTTTGAAGGCGAATAGCACCACGAGCGCTATCAGCGCCACCGCCCGCAAGAGCGTCGCCCACCACGGATCATTGTCTCGGAACCACAGGTACTCGAGTACACCAGCGGGCATGGTAACCACTCCTGCTCGTGGGCAGCACCACTACCTATCGAAGGATAGTGAACCACTGGCTGTACCTTATTCGCATTGTCTGCAACTGTAAACAGTAACTCGGGCCACGAGTTCCCTGGTTCAACTGGGCGTTTACGGTCAACGGCGGCAGGCGTTGGCAGTGCGCCGACCACCTGCTACCCCGCAAGCGCATCAATGGAGCGCTGACATCACGAGTCCAGAAGTTGCCGAAGTGTCTGGACGAGGACTACGCCACGTGGGTCGTAGAACTCTTGCAGGTCGTTGGTGAGGTAGGCGAAGCCGACCTCATACTGCGGATCCGCGAACGCTACCTGACCGCCCAGGCCGTCATGGCCGAACGATTTCTCAGTTAGGAAGGGACGGCGTTCGGACGTGAGCATGAAGCCAGTGCCCCACCGCGGCCACGGGCCCGGCATGGGGAGGCGTGGCTCACCCACGCTTTGCTCTCGGCACATGTCGGCAATAACCTCGTCGTTCAGCAGCCGGACGCGTTCAGCGTCTGAGACGGTAGCGCTCCAGATCGTCGCGAGGGCTTGGGCGGTCGCGACACCCCCGGCTCCCGGAATGACGGCGCGGCGTATTTCGTCGCTATTGAACCCGATGTTCGGTCCTGCGATTTCGCCGGGAAGCGCCCCGAGTGTCATTACTTTCTCCGCGAACGCGGCGGCCTCTGGATCAACCACGGGCAGCGATGCGTCTGGTGGTAATGGCGCCTGGTACAGCTGCGCGACCCGGGGAAGTTCCACCTCGGGCACCCCAATCCACGCATCGACCTTCAGTGGGCGTACGAGTCGTTGCACAAAGAATTCTTCGACACCCACGCCGGTGATGCGCCGGATGATCTCGCCGGCCAGCCATCCGTAAGTCAGCGCGTGGTAGCGGTGGCCCTCACCGGGCGGCATGAGCGGTTCCTCCGCGGCGAGCACTTGCACCATCCGGTCCCAGTTCACGATGTCGGCGAGCTGGAGATTGCGACGGGTGGCAGGGAGACCGGCACGATGGGAGAGCAACCAGCGCACAGGGATGGATTCCTTGCCCTGCGCGGCGAACTCAGGCCAATAGGTGGCTGCCGGCGCATCCAGGTCCAGTCGGCCCTCGCGGACCAGCTCACCGATCAAGATCGCGACAAGACCCTTCGTGCAGGAGAAGATCACCGACGGCGTGTCCCGCTGCCAGGATCGGTCTGTCGAGGCTTGCCCTCCCCACAAGCCAGCAACCACATTTCCGGCGACGCGGATGTGCAGCGCTCCCCCATGTTCGTGGGAAAGGGCGAGCGTTGTGGCAAACGTTTCGACGAGCGGTTCGAACCCAGTGGCGACACTGCCGCCTACCTGTGGAAACCCCAGCTCGCTCGCTGAGAGAAAGATGCCCCTCATGGTTGTGTTCTATCTCAATGCGCAGCGCAGCGAGTGACTGCCATGAGACAGATCTGGCGCAGCCGCTGCGTTGCGACTGCGCCAGACTGGCTAATAACTAGCGTTTAGTACTGCTACTTCACGCCACCTGCGGTGAGGCCTGCGACGATACGGCGCTGGAAGATGAGCACCGCGAGGAGCAGCGGAACGGTCACGAGCACACCGGCCGCCATGATGCTGCCGTACGGCGTATCGAAGCCGGTCGTACCGGTGAACTTGCTGATCGCCACGGTCGCGGTCTGCATATTCTTGTCCTGCAGGAAGGTCAGGGCTAGCAAGAATTCGTTCCAGGCACCGATGAATACGATGATCGCCGTCGTGAGCACGCCCGGAGCTGCCAGCGGCAGGATCACCTTGCGGAAGGCCACCCCCGGCGTGCAGCCATCGACCATCGCCGCCTGCTCCAACTCGACCGGGAGCTGTTTGAAGAAGGCTGTCAGAGTCCACACCGCCAGCGGGAGGCCGAAGCTCAGCCCGGGGAGGATGACGGACTGGTAGGTGTTAATCCAGTACGGGAACCAGGTGAATGGCGACGTCGAGGAGAACATCTTCAGCAGCGGCGGCAGCAACACGACTAGCGGGAACATCGAGCAGGCCATGATCAGCCAGAGCACCGCAACCTTGCCCCTGAACCTCAACCGAGCAAGCGCGTACGCTCCGATGATGCCGAACAGCAGGACGAGGATCGTCGTGGTGCCGGCCACGATGACCGAGTTGAGCAGTGAGCGGCCGAAGTTGTTCTGTGCCGAGAACACGCTCTTGAAGTTCTCGATCGACGCCGGGCTAGGGATGAACTCGGTACTGCGCCCTTCCGAAGGATCTCGAAATGCGGAGACGACCATCCAGTAAAAGGGAATGATGCAGTACAGGACAATGACGCCCATCCCCACATAGGACATGACCACGCCGACCCGCTGGCGGAGGGGCCTCTTCGGGTGGGCTAGCTTCTCGATCTCTTCCTTGCTGAGGTGTTCCTCACGTACGTCAGCGGTTGTCGTGGACATCAGTGCGCACCTCCCGCCATCTCCAGAGCTGTCGCCGGCGGGCCCGCCGGTTCGTCATCGCCCTTCTTTTTCTTCTTCTTCTTGCCATCGGCGTCGCCGATCACCTCGGCACCCAGAATCCTGACGAACAGGAAGGCCACCACAAGCACGTAGATGAACAAGATGATGGCGTACGCCGCAGCAGGACCGTACCGGCTCTGGCTCGCTTCCTGGTAGGCGAAGATCGACAGAGTCTCCACCCGGTACTTGCCGGCTCCGATCATGCCGTATGGCAGATCGAACATGCGCAGCGTGTCGAGCGTGCGGAAGAGAACGGCCACGACCAGCGCCGGTTTGACCATCGGTAGCGTGATCCGGACGAATTGCTGCCAGGTGGTTGCCCCGTCGACCTTGGCCGCCTCGTAGCACTCGGCCGGAATGGTCTGCAGCCCGGCGAGTGTCAGCAGCCCGATGAAGGGAGCCGTCTTCCAGGTATCAGCAATCACGATCGCCCAGAACGATGCCCCTGTATCGGCGAGCCAGAGAATCTCGCGACCGAGAATCCGGTTCATCACGCCTGACGAGTCGAAGATGAGCTTCCACATCAGCGCCGAAACGATCGTCGGGATCGCCCACGGCACCAAGATGCCGGCCCGGACGAGGCCACGCCCCCGGAAGGCCTTGGCCATGATCAGGGCCATCGCCACGCCAATAACAGTCTCCAAGAGCACGCACACGATGGTGATGAAGGTGGTATTGAGGAAGGCGTTCCAGAAGCGGTCCATAGTGCCGTAGTTGCCCGTTACCGGGTTGGCGCCGGCGAAGATGTCGGTGAAGTTCTGCAGGCCGACGAACCTGTCGCCACCGGCCACCATGCCTGTGGTGGGATCCACCCCGGCGTTGGTCTGGTGCAAGGACTCCCAGAAGGACAAGATGACCGGGATTCCGGCCACCACGGCGATGATGATCAGGGTGGGCGCCAGCAAGATCCAGGCCAGCCGGCCTTGACCATCGCTCAGCGCGTTCTTTTTGTGCTTGTGGCCATCTTCGGTGGCCGGCAAACTCCGCGGTTCCGCGGTGGCTGTGGCCATGCGGCTACCTCCTTTGAGAAATGCGCTGAGTTCTCGGCGCAGCACTTGGCTGCGCCGAGAACCTTGCGGACACCAACTACTTGATCAGAGTCTGCAACTTAGCCTGCAGTGCTTGCAAGGCCGCATCGGGTTGAGTCTGACCTTGGAGTGCGCCATACGCGGCATCTTGGATTGCCAGGGTGACATCACCGTACTCGACGGCCTTCGGACGTGGCGCCGCGGTCTGAATAGACTTCAGCTGCGTCGGCATGAAGGGGAACTTCTTGATCAAGTCGGGATCGCTGTACAGCGATTCGAGGACCGGTGAGTTCGACGTCGCGAGTGTGTTGGACTTCTGCGCCTCGGGGGAGGACACATACTTCAGGAAATCGAGTGCGGTGCCCTTGTTCTCGGCCGCCTTGGCGATAGCGAAGGTGTGACCACCGAGGCTGGAAACACCAGGACCGGTGATGCCCGGCAGCGGCGCCACATCGAACTTGCCCTTGACTTCGGAATCCTTGTCGTTGGCTGCGTGGTTGTACACGTATCCCCAGTTGCGGTGGAAGATCAGCTCACCGTGCTGGAAGGCGGTTCGTCCATTCTCCTCTTGCCAGGTGATCGCGGCTTTCGGGATGTGGCCATCCTTGAACCAGTCGGTGAGAGTCTGCAGCCCCAAGGTGGCCTCGGGCGTGGCCACATTCGGCTTGCCATCATCGCCGACGATGACGCCACCGGCACCGTGCACCGCTTCGTCGAAGTTCACCGTCAGGCCCTCGTACTTGTTGAACTGGCCGGCGTAGCAGCCGAGCTTGTCGTTCTTCTCGCCGGCCTGGATCTTGTCACAGGCGGCCTTCATCTCGTCGAAGCTGGTCGGCGGGGCAGCGATGCCGTACTTGTCGAGCAGGTCCTTGCGGTAGTACAGCAAACCGCCGTCGGAGGTCGAAGGCAGGCCGTACAGCTTGTTGAAGTACGTCGCGGCGTCAACCGTCGGCTTCAACATTCCCTCGGTCGAGACGTCTGGCGGCATTGCCTCTACGATGCCCTTGGCCGCGAATTCAGCCGTCCAGACCACGTCCATACTGACAACGCCCATCTTGGCGTTCTTGATCTGAGCGTTCTGGACCATCTGCTGCCGCTGCTGATCGGCGTTGTCGGGCAGCTCATGGAAGGTGACCTTCCCGTTCGGGTGCTGCGCGTTGAACTGGTCGATCAAGTTCTGGGTGTTACCCGAGGTGTCCTTGCCAGCCCAGAACTCGGTATCACCCTGCTTGGTAAAATCAGCTGCGGCGGCCGACGTTCCACCGCCTTCAGGCGCGCCACCACCGCCGCCACCACATGCCGCGGCGACGAAGAGGGCACTCATGGATGCGGCCGCGATGAGCACGCGGCGCGCGGGACGAACGAAAGTCATACAGGCCTCACTTCGTTGTTGAGAGGACACCCATTCGCTGGTGCCACCTCGCCACACTAGAGGCAATCTGACATAAAAGCGCCAGTTCTCTCACGTTACATTTAGATTTGTTATAAGAGGCGCTAGCACATCTGACCCCGTGATGTGAAGCGCGGCTCACAGGTAGAGGCCAGTCTTGCCATCCTGGAGTCTCTCTGATGCGACGGCGTGAAGATCACGCTCCCGGAGCAGCACGTAGTCCTTGCCTCTCACCTCGACCTCGGCTCGGTCCTCCGGGTCGAACAGCACTCGATCCTCTGGCTTGACCGTCCTGACATTGGTTCCCACCGCAACGACCTCGCCCCAGGCGAGCCGCCGCCCGATTGCGACCGTCGCGGGAATCAGGATTCCACCGCTACTGCGCCGCTCGCCGGGCTCGTTGTCGGTCGACACCAGCACCCGATCATGCAGCATGCGGATCGGCAGCCCACCCTCGTCCAGGCCAGCATTGCTGCGGCCGCTCAGGTCGGCCACCACTCAGTCACTCTTCCCACGTCGCACGATCGCGCGGATGATCAACAAGAACCCGACAATTCCAGCGACGGCGGCAGCCACGACCGCGATACGACCGGTGCGGAGATCACCGCGGGCATTGAAGACCTTGGACTTCGCATTCTCAAGTTCGGTATTTGCGAAACGCTTCACATTCGCAATCTGGCGCTGCTTGATCCGATTGGGATGCACCTGATCGATCAACGCCTCGACCGAGGCAACCAGCCGATCCCGGGTGGCTCCCAGATCAGCCTCGATCTGTGATGGCGTACGGGTGGGCTGAGAAGCGTTGTTGCTGGACACGTACCCTCCCTAGACGATTCTGCGGCACCGACCGGCGGCCGGGCGTCCCAAATCCACAGCGTATTGCAGGCCAACCCGTACCAGGGCAGCGGCGGCGACTCAAAGCGTTCGGAGCGAAGGCTAGGGTTCTGGCATGACCACTCGGCTCAGCGACGGCGATGCGGCACCCCCGTTCACTCTGCCTGACGCGGACGGCAAAAAAGTATCGCTCGCGGACTTCCGCGAGCAACGCGTGATCGTCTACTTCTATCCCGCTGCCATGACGCCCGGCTGCACCACCCAGGCAATCGACTTCACCGCGGCGATGGATGACCTCGGCGCGGCAGGAGTACACGTGATCGGAATCTCGCCGGACACTCAGGAAAAACTCATCCAGTTCCGCGAGCAGGAGTCGGTCGGTTTTCCCCTACTGTCCGATCCGGAGAAGTCGACACTAAATGCTTACGGTGCGTACGGGGAGAAATTGCTCTACGGCAAGTTGATCCAAGGTGTGATCCGCTCGACCTTCGTCATCGACGTCGATCAGAAGGGCCACGGCACAATTGCGGTCGCTCAGTACAACGTCAAGGCCACCGGCCACGTCGACAAGCTGAAGCGAGACCTTCATCTGTAGAGTTCATCCCCGACTAAAGCGGAGCAATCAAACACCGGATCGCGCCACGCGCCGTGCTGAAGAGGAGCGAGGGGACATGCTTCTCGTCGCCGAGCGACGACGAAGTAGGCGCGCTCCAAAGGTGCGATCCGCGCGGAGCGAGCGCAGCGAGTGGAGCAATCCAACAGAGCCGGAGTGGTGGAACTGGTAGACACGCAGGATTTAGGTTCCTGTGCCTTCGGGTGTGAGGGTTCGAGTCCCTCCTTCGGCACTGTATTTATTGGCTCCGGGCCAACGAGAAGGCCGCTCCCGATCCGGCTCGTTCGTCGCGTCTGGTGAAGCACAGCATTGCTTCGCTGCCGCAATTTACGCGCGCTTCCCAGACGCTCCTGCACTCGCCGGACGCGGCCTTCTCGTTACCCGGAGCGGCGCTCCTCCTCAGCACGGCAGCGCGCAATCCAGGGCTTGATCCGCTCCTGCACTCGCCGGACGCGGCCTTCTCGTTACCCGGAGCTGTTACGCGGTCTGCTCGATGCTCTCGAGCTCGGGATTTTGGGCGACGCCTACGTCAGCACTCGGAGCCCCGGTGATGAGCGCGTACGTGGCACCTGCGATGGCCGCTCCGATGATCGGCGCGACGATGAACAACCACACCTGAGCGAGCGCTCCACCGCCCGCGAACCACGCGACTCCGAGCGAGCGTGCGGGGTTCGCCGAGCAGTTTGTGACCGGAATGGCCACCAGATTGACTAACGTCAAGCCGAGGCCGATCGCGATGGGCGCAAAACCCTTCGGGGCTCGATCGTCGGTGGAACCGAGAATGATGAAGACGAAGACCGCAGTGATGACGACCTCGACGATGAGCCCGGACACGAGTCCGTAGCCGCCCGGCGAGCGATCTCCGTAACCGTTCGATGCAAACCCACTGTCCACCGCGCTGAACCCGGCCTCGCCACTCGCGATCGCGAACAGCACAGCACCAGCGAGCGAGGCGGCGACAATCTGAGTGACGATGTACGGCAGCACGCCCTTCCACTCGAACCGCTTCGCGATCGCCAGACCGATAGTGACGGCCGGGTTGAAGTGCCCGCCGGAGACGTGCCCAAAGGCGTACGCGCCAGCCAGCACGGATAGGCCGAAGGCAAACGAGACTCCGACGAACCCGATCCCCAGCTGTACGTTGTCATCAGTGAGGAACTTCGCGGCAAGGATTGCCGCCCCACATCCCCCGAACAGCAGCACGAACGTCCCAAGGAATTCAGCGCCAAGCTTCGCAGCCAACGTCGGTTCCCGCATGTGGGTCTCCTCCCGAGTGCACTAAAGCCGCGATTCTAGGGCAAGCGGCGTCAGTCGATGAGGCGACCCGGTGATACTCACCCAGCGGACTCTTCTGGCGATTGGCGCCTATAGCTGACGAAGCTGTAACCGTCGTGCGGTTCCCGGCCGGTCTCCATCCACTGGTCGGGGTCAATCTCGGGAAAAGTCACCTCACCATCGGGTTGCAGGTTGACCTCAGTGATCTCCAAGCCGGTGAGCCGATCCCAAGCCGCTCGGTAGATCTCTCCCCCACCGGCCACAAAGATGGTCTGAGGATTCAGCAGGATTGCTTGATCAAACGCCTCATCCAGAGAGGGCACTGCGCATACGCCGTCGCCGCGCCACATCCGATCACGAGTGATCACGAAGGTCGTCCGGCCGGGCAGCGGTCGGCCAATGGAGTCGTACGTCTTGCGGCCCATGATCAGCACGTTGCCCGTGGTCAAGGCCTTGAACCGCTTCCAGTCCGCCGGAATCCGCCAAGGTATGTCGCTCCCCGCGCCGATCACGCCGTTGGCGGCCACGGCCGCGATCGCGATTATCTCGGCCATGATCAGACTGCGATCGGCGCCCTGATGCCCGGATGCGGGTCGTAACCCTCGATCGTGATGTCCTCCAGGGTGAAGTCGTCGATCAAACTCACGTCAGGATTCAGCAGCAACCTGGGCAGCGTACGCGGCTCACGACTCAATTGGAGCCTGGCCTGGTCCAGGTGGTTCAGATAGAGATGTGCATCGCCCAGCGTGTGCACGAATTCACCGACCTCCAGGCCGCAAACCTGGGCGACCATATGGGTGAGCAGGGCGTACGAGGCGATGTTGAACGGGACGCCCAGAAAGATGTCAGCGGAACGCTGATAGAGCTGGCAGGACAGCCGGCCTTGCGCGACATAGAACTGGAACATCACATGACACGGTGGCAGTGCCATCTCAGCGAGATCGGCGACGTTCCACGCGCTGACGATGTGCCTCCGTGAGTCAGGGGCCGCCTTGATCGAGTCGATGACAGCGGCGAGCTGGTCGACATGGCCGCCGCCAGGTGTGGGCCAGGAACGCCACTGATAGCCGTAGATGGGACCGAGCTCGCCGTCGCCATCGGCCCACTCGTCCCAGATGGTCACCCCCTGCTCATGCAGCCATTTGATGTTGGTCGAGCCCTGGATGAACCACAGCAGCTCAGCAATGATCGACCGGGTGTGCAGCTTCTTCGTTGTGAGCAACGGAAAGCCCTGACGCAGGTCAAAGCGCATCTGGTAGCCAAACGTACTGAGCGTGCCGGTGCCGGTTCGGTCGCTCTTTTCGACACCGCCGGTGAGCACGTGATTCAGCAGATCGAGGTAGGTCTTCACGTGGCTCATCCCTCCTGAGCGACAGGTTCCAGCCGGCGCAGCTCCGCTAACAGCACGGGCAAGATGGCCCGTACGGCCCGTCCGCGATGACTGATCGCGTCCTTTACGGGCGGTTCGAGCTCGCCGTTGGTCATCGCATAGCCTTCAGCCACGAACAGCGGATCGTAGCCGAAGCCATTGTGGCCTGCAGCACTGACAGCAATCCGGCCGCGCATTTCCCCGAGGCGGACATGCTCGTTACCGTCCGGAAGCACCAAGGCCATGGCACAAACGAATCGCGCAGTCCGCTCAGCTGCTGGGACATCGGCCAACTGGCGTAGCAGGAGTGTGTTGTTGTCCTCATCGCTCGCACCAGGCCCGGCCCAACGCGCCGATCGCACCCCAGGCATCTGATTGAGCACGTCAACTGCAAGGCCCGAGTCATCGGCCAGAGCAGCGAGACCGGTAGCGGCAACGCAGGCGCGTGCCTTGAGTAGTGCATTGCCCTCAAACGTGCGTTCAGTCTCGGCTGGCTCCGGATAGGCAGCGACCTCAGCAAGTCCAAGGACCTGCACATCCCGCGATTCGGTTGCCACGATGCGCTGCAGCTCAACCAGCTTCTTGGAGTTCCTGGTGGCGAGCACCACCCGAGGGCCGGTCATTCGACCGCCATCACGAAGCAAGCGCGGCACGCTGCAGCTCGGTGAGCCGCGCGCAGCCTGAAGCGCCAAGATCGAGGAGCTCGTCAAGCAGCCGCCGATCGAAGGGAGCGCCCTCAGCTGTTCCCTGAAGTTCGATGAATGATCCATCACCAGTCATGACGACGTTCATGTCAGTGTCAGCCGCGGAGTCCTCGGAGTAACAGAGGTCCAGCATGGAGAGTCCGTCCACCACGCCGACCGAGACGGCTGCAACCGAGCCGGTCAAAGGCTCAGCCGTCATCAACTCGCGGTCCCGGAGCCAGCTGACTGCGTCCGCGAGTGCGACGTAGGCGCCGGTGATCGATGCGGTTCTGGTGCCGCCATCGGCTTGCAGTACGTCGCAATCCAGCACGATGGTGTTCTCACCGAGCGCCTTGTAGTCGATGACGGCACGCAGGCTGCGACCGATGAGGCGGCTGATCTCGTGGGTACGGCCGCCGATCCTGCCGCGAACCGACTCACGGTCGGTGCGGGTGCTGGTCGCTCTCGGCAGCATGGCGTATTCGCTGGTCACCCAGCCAAGACCGGAGCCCTTACGCCAGCGCGGAACTCCCTCAGTCACGCTTGCCGCAACGAGAACCCGGGTCTGCCCGAACTCGACCAGCACGGAACCTTCTGCCTGCTCCAGCCATCCCCGCGTGAACCGGACCTCTCGAAGTTGATCATGTCTGCGTCCGTCGGCTCGAGAGGTCACGACGCCACCCTATGCGATCACACTCCCCCGATGTCCCAGGCAGCTCCAGGCTTCGCGAGTGATACCGGCCCGTCGAAGTGAGGCGTTGCCTCGGCCAAGACACGATCGGGGTCATACCACGGCGGGATGTGGGTGATCACAATCGCAGCAACGCCGGCGGCCTGCCCAATGGCGGCGGCTTGTCGGCCGGACAGATGCATCCCGTCAGGATTGTCAGGATCGTCGAGGAAAGCGGATTCCACGAGCAGCAGATCGACGCCGGTCGCTAGTCGCACCAGGGCCTCGGATGGGCCGGTGTCGCCGGAGTACACCATGGCGCCGCCGCCGGCAACATCCTCCTGCACACGGATGGCGTACGCCTCCACCGGATGCTCGACAGGGATGGTCCGGACGGTAAAGGGCCCCATCCGCTGGCTGGGCTGCCAGATATGCCAGTCGAAATGCTCAGCGATGGATGGACCGCCCTCGCTGATCCCGGTCTCGCCACTGGGAACCTCGTACGCCCGCGTAATCCGCGAGGCGGCGTTGGCAGGGGCATACACAGGACGTCGCGGCCAGGGAGCGTTCGGTGAGTAGCGTGCGGCAACGAAGTAGCCGCACAGGTCCAGACAGTGGTCGGCATGCAAGTGGCTCAGCGCAATGGCATCGACCTCACGCGGATCGATGTAGCGGTAGAGCGCACCCATTGCGCCGGGCCCACAGTCCAGCAGCAGAGAGAAGATCCGATCCTGATACGGAGCCTGCAGCAGGTAGCTGGAGGCTGCTGAGTTGGGTCCGGAGAGTGAGCCGCTGCAGCCGACGATCGTCAATTTCATCATCGTGATCAGACGAACTGCTCGACGCCGATGACCAACCCACCCATCAACCGATGCCCGACGCCCTCGAACGCCTCCGGACTGCCCGTGGTCAGGAAACGGTAACTGGCAGTCCGCGGCTGATCATGCGTGAGGTTGCGCCGGGTCAGCACCGCATACACGTCCTTGGCGCACTCCTCTGCGCTGGAGACCAGGCTGACGTTGTCACCAAGCACGTACGAGATCACACCTGTGAGCAGTGGATAGTGGGTGCAGCCCAGGATCAACGTGTCGATATCGGCTTGCTGCAAGGGTTTCAGATATTCCTCCGCGCACGCCAGCAACTCGGGACCGCCCGTGATCCCAGCCTCGACGAAGGAGACGAAGCGGGGGCAGGCCGCGGTATGCAGTTCGACCTGCGGGGCTGCGGCGAAGGCATCGTCGTACGCCTGTGAGGTAGCGGTTGCTTCAGTGCAGATCACTCCGACACGACCGGATCGGGTGGCAGCGACCGCTCGTCGGGCGGCTGGCAAGATCACCTCTACGACGGGCACCCCGTAGCGTTCCCGTGCATCACGGAGCACCGCCGCGCTGCCCGAGTTGCAGGCGATGACCAAGATCTTGACACCCTGTCCCACCAAGTGATCAAGGCACTCGAGGGCGTACTCACGGACGCTGGCGATTGGCTGCTCGCCGTACGGGGCGCGTGCGGTGTCACCCAAGTAGATGATGTCCTCGTGGGGCAGCTGGTCGATGACCGCGCGGGCTACCGTAAGCCCGCCGAACCCCGAGTCAAAGATGCCGATCGGCGTTTCAGTATCAGCCGCCACGAGCGCTCAGCCTACAAGCGATCACGCCCACACCTGGGTATCGAGGAAATCCTCGCTGGCGTCGAGGTCACCGGTGTAGGCGCCCGTCGAGAGGTATTTCCAGCCGCCATCGGCGATGATGAGCACAATCTCAGCTGGCTCCCCTGCTTTGACGGCCTTCGCGGCTTGCGCCAGTCCAGCGTGCAGGATCGCCCCGGATGACAGCCCTGCAAAGATGCCCTCGCGTTCCAGGAGTTCCCGGACCCGCCGAACGGCGTCGCGGGAGCCTACCGAGAACCTCGACGTGACATACGACGCGTCGTAGATCTCGGGGACGAAACCCTCTTCTAGGTTGCGCAGGCCATAGACGAGCTCGCCGTACCGCGGCTCGGCCGCGATGATCTTGACGTCTGGCTTCTTATCGGCGAAGAAGCGGCCCACTCCCATCAGCGTTCCGGTGGTACCGAGTCCAGCGACCACATGGGTCACCTCGGGAAGATCTTCGAGGATCTCGGGCCCAGTGGTCAGGTAGTGCGCCTCGACATTTGCCGGATTGCCGTACTGATAGAGCATGACCCAGTCCGGATGCTCCGACGCGAGCTGCTTCGCCACACGGATGGCCTCGTTCGAGCCACCCTCAGCCGGTGAGGAGACGATTTCGGCGCCCCAGATCGCGAGCAGCTCCTTGCGTTCCGATGAGGTGTTCTCCGGCATCACGCAGATCAGCCGGTAGCCGCGGAGCTTGGCTGCCATGGCAAGAGCAATGCCCGTGTTACCACTGGTCGGCTCGAGAACGGTCGCACCGGGTCGCAGGGTCCCGTCAGCCTCGGCGGCCTTGATCATGGTCAGTACCGCCCGGTCCTTGATCGAACCGGTCGGGTTGTAGTCCTCCAGCTTTGCCCAGAGCCGCACCGACTCGCTCGGAGACAGACGCGGCAGGCCTACCAGTGGGGTATGGCCGACCGACTCGAGGAGCGAGGCGTACCGCGCCATGAAAGACTCGCTCAGCCGCCAGCAACAGCGGGCAGCACGACGACAACGTCGCCATCCGCAGTTGGGGCGTTGAGTCCGCCGCTGAAGCGGACGTCTTCATCGTTGACGTAGACGTTCACGAATCGTCGCAGCGCCTCCGACTCGACGATCCGGTCCTTCAATCCGGGGTTGCGTCCCTCGATGTCATCGAGCACCTGTTCCAAGGTCGCCCCATTCCCGTGCACCGCCTTCGCTCCGCCGGTGAACGTACGGAGGATCGTCGGGATCCTCACCTCTACTGACATCGAGTCTCTCCTCTGTTCGCACTGCGAGCGTCGGGCGCGCGAGCAGTGCCAGATAACGTCCCTGGCTACTCTTGCCAAACGACTGGCCTCAGAGGCCTATTCCGTGACGTCGATCTCCTCCTCGGTGACTACACCATCGACGATGCGGTAGGAGCGTACGCTGATCGGACCCTCTGAGGCGCCGGACTCGGCGGTCGAGACCAGCACATAGTGAGCCTGTGGTTCAGAGGCGAGGGCGATGTCGGTCCGCGACGGATAAGCCTCAGTCGATGTGTGCGAATGGTAGACGACGACGATCTCCTCCCCAGCTGCACTCATTGCCTTGTACAACTCGAACTGCTCCTGCGGGTCGAAGCGGAAGAAGGTGGGCGAGCGGTCGGCGTTGATCATCCGGACCAATCGGGTCGGCACGTCGGACCCCTCTGGCCCGACAATTACCCCGCACGCCTCGTCCGGATGATCTTCCCGAGCGTGGACGATCATGGCATCCACGTGCTCGCGAGCGATCTTCAGCACGCCGGTCAGACTAGGGGCGATGGCTTCGCTCAAGCGTTACATCCGGACTATGAGACCAAGCGTGTGATTCAACGCGCCCAGGATCGCTTCAACGCGCGATCCTCGCGAGCGCAGCGAGCAATCAAACATTGCGCGAGCAGCTCCAAATAGGACAGCTGCGAGCGTCGGAAAATCGCGCGCCGCCGTGCTGAGGAGGAGCGAGCGGAGGCGTTCTTCCTCTGCGAGCGACGATGAAGTAGGCGGATTCCACGCAGCCAGGATCGCGCGCCGCTGTCCTGGACGAACGAACGAGCAGACACGCTTTTCGTCTGCGAGTGAGAGAGGAAGGCAGCGGCCACAAAGCGCGATCCTCGCGAGCGGAGCGAGCAATCAGAAGATTGCGCGAGCAGCTCCAATAGCACAGCTGCGAGCGTCGGAAATCGCGCGCCGCCGCGCGGAGGAGGAGCGAGCGGAGGCGTTCTTCCTCTGCGAGCGACGACGAAGTAGGCGGATTCCACGCAGCTGTCAACGGCAACTGAAAATTGATCAGTTGTCGGCAACCGAAAATTGACCAGGTCGGTGTCAGTGGGGGTCGGCTGTGGGGACGCGGCCGAGGTCTCGGTTGCGTGAGTCGGTAGCTGTCGCCTTTGAGGGCGACGACGTCGGCGTGGTGGACGAGTCGGTCGATCATGGCGGCGGCGACGACGTCGTCGCCGAACACCTCTCCCCAGCGTCCGAACTGCTGGTTGGAGGTGACGATCAGGCTGGCGTGCTCGTAGCGGGAGGCGACGAGCTGGAAGAACAGGTTCGCCGCTTCGGCCTCGAAGGGGATGTAGCCGACCTCATCGACGACGAGCAGCGGATACCGGGCGAGCCGGATGAGCTCGGCTTGGAGCCGGCCGGCGTTGTGGGCCTCGGCGAGCCGGTCGACCCATTGGGAGGCGGTGGCGAACAGCACCCGGTGCCCGGCCTGGCAGGCCCGGATGCCCAGCCCGGTCGCGAGGTGGGTCTTCCCGGTGCCGGGTGGGCCGAGGAAGATCACGTTCTCCTTCGCGGTGACGAAGTCCAAGGTGCCCAGGTGCAGGATCAGGTCGCGTTTCAGGCCGCGGGCGTGGTCGAAGTCGAACTCCTCGAGGGTCTTGCGGCCCGGGAACCGGGCGGCGCGGATCCGGCCCTCGCCGCCGTGCGCGTCTCGGGCGGCGACCTCGCGTTGCAGGCACGCGGCCAGGTACTCCTCATGCGACCACGCCTCGGCCCGCGCCCGCTCGGCGAGCCGGGCCGGCGCTGTCCCGCAGTGCCGGGGCCTTCAGCGCCCGGGTCAAGAACGCCAGGTCAGCCGCCACGTCCTTGCCGCTGCGGGCAGTGGCCGCGGTCGAGGTCACGACGCCGCCTCACCAGGCCGACCATCGGTGACGCCGAGGACGAGGTCGTAGTCGCTCAGCCGCCGCCGCTCGACGTCAACCTCACCGGGCGGGGGCATGACGGTAAGCCGGTCTCGGCGCAGCTGGTCGGCAGCCTGCCGATGCGCCGGATCAGTGATCGTTTGGTGCTTGGCCCACACCCGCGGATGGTCCGCGACCAGCCGGCCCTCACACCACACCTGCACCTGATCCAGGTCGGCGACGAGTTCGACCCGCCGCCCGATCGCGGCCGGATGCACGGAGTAGTCGTTGCCGTCCAGCCGCAGATAGTGGTCCCGCGGCAGCCGGGTCGCGGCACCGCCAACCGGTCACCGGCGGCACCGCCGGCAACGACAGCATCGCCTGCCGGTCCCCCTCCAGCCGCTCGACGCGGCCGGCACCCCAACACTGCGGTGCTCGCCGCTGGTTCGCCCGGGCCAGGAATGTCGCCGAGCTGGTCGTTGAAGTCAGCCGGTGAAGCGAACGTCCGGCCGGGCAGGAACGACCGCTCCAGATAGTCGTGCAGCCGCTCGACCAGGCCCTTGGCCTCGGGATCGGCTGGTTTGCAGATCTGCACCTTCGCCGCCAGGGTGCCGCGGAACTCCTGACAGGCCTGGGTCAGCTCGATCCGCTTCCCCCGCCAGCGACCGACCGCGCCCTCGCCATCCCATACCAGCACCCGCGGCACCGCCCCCAGCGCGGAGATGAGCTGCCACCAGCCGGCATACAGATCCTCCGCCGACCGGGACGGCACCAACACCGCCGAGGAGAACCGGGAGTAACCCAGGACCATCGTCAACACCGGCAGCAGCTTCGCCGTCCGGGACTGGCCGAACCCGACCGGCAGGCAGATGTCGGGGAACCAGAAGTCGCACTGGGCGATCTCCCCGGCCACATAGACGGTGCGGCCGGCCGGGTCCGGCGGCAGATACGCCGGCCGCAACTCCGCCACCCGGCCACTCAACGTGCGGATCCCGTACGGCCAGCCGACCCGCTCAGCGATCACCGTCGCCGGCATCGTCGGCACCGCCTTCAACAACTCCCGGATCCGCGGCTCGAACGCATCGACCCGTGACCCCGCCGGCGTCCGCTCATACCTGGGCGGACCGTCGCTGGCCAACGCCGCCTTCACCGTGTTCCGCGAACAGCCGATCACCCGGGCGATCTCTGAGATCGAGAACCCCCTCCGAGCGACGCAGCCTGCGGATCTCCGCCCAGTCCTCCACGATCAGCACCCGATCCCTCCCCGGCTCGACTCCAGCCAGAGTCAGCGGGAAGCTGGTCAAATTTCAGTTGCCGCACCGTGGTCAGTTTTCACCTGCCGCCGACAGCAGCCAGGATCGCGCGCCGCTGTCCTGGACGAAGAGCGAGCAGACACGCTTTTCGTCTGCGAGTGAGAGAGGAAGGCAGCGGCTTCAAAGCGCGATCCTCGCGAGCGGAGCGAGCAATCAGACATGCGCGAGCAGCTCGAAATAGCACAGCTGCGAGCGTCGGAAATCGCGCGCCCGCCGCACGGAGGAGGAGCGAGCGGAGGCGTTCTTTCCTCTGCGAGCAACGACGACGAGGGCGGATTCAAGCGCGCGATTGCGCGAGCAGCTCCAAATCAAAAGGGCGCGATAATGCCAAGGCGTTCGATCAGCAGGAGGAAGGCCTCCGCAAAGGGATTGTGCTGCGTCGCCTTTTGGATTTCCGCCCAGTCGAGCTGCTCCCGCACAGCACGCACAACCAGGAGCAGAGCTCCAAAATCGCAGTAGTGCTCGGAGAGCGACTGCAGCTTGGCGATCATGATGGGAGTTGGCGGCAGTACCGGAATCCGGACGCCCAAGACCTCATGCTCATGTGCGGTATCAAGCAGCGAGTGCGTGACTGGAACGCCTCCGAGCCGATGCAGCACATCGACCAGCGGAGGCTCCTCAGCAGGCTCCATAAACTCGTCCTCGTCGCGATATGCCTTGAAGAGCCAGTCTTCGGGCGGGCGCTCGATCCGCAGGCCGGCGGCTGCCAGGCTGTTGGCAGCCGCCTCGACATCAGTTTCAGCCACGACAAGATCGACATCGTGGCTCGGCTCGGGTCCGCCGGCCACCCAGAGGCCATAGCCGCCGCCCAGCGCGAAGGGGACGCCGTCGGCCTTCAACGCTGACGCCGAACGCTTGAGGGCGGCACGAAGCAGCGGCTCATCGGATGTGGCCGGCGGCGGCGGTGATTGCTCGGCGATGGTGGGTACCTTCTTCCCATGCGGTTGGCGACATTCAACATCCTGCACGGCCGCTCCATCTACGACGGGGTGGTCGATCTTGATCGGCTGGCCGATGCTATCCGCTCGTTGGACGCTGACGTCTTGGCCCTGCAGGAAGTCGACCGGGACCAGCCGCGCTCCCATCTCGCCGACTTGACGGCAGTCGCCGCCGAGGCGATGGGTGCTGTCACTCATCGATTCGCTGCCGCGCTGTCAGGCACGCCGGGCGCCGCGTGGATAGCGGCGTCCGAGAACGACCTTCCAGGTGTCGCCTCGTACGGGATCGCTTTGCTCTCGCGATATCCCTCGGATTCCTGGCAGGTTCTGCGGTTACCGCGAATCCCGACACGCGTTCCGCTCTATCTGCGCACTCCTCGGAAGATGCTCATCGTGAAGGAAGAGCCACGCGCTGCGGTGATCGGACGTCTACGCACCCCAGCGGGATTGGTCGTCGTCGCCAACACCCATCTCTCTTATGTGCCGGGTTGGGGTCGGCTCCAGCTACGGCGCATCCGGCGCGACCTAGCTCCCCTCCCAGAACCGGTGATCTTGATGGGCGACCTCAACATGCCGGATGACCGGCCGGCGCAGATCACCGGTTACCGCACGCTGGCCAGGCACCACACCTTCCCGATCGAAAAGCCTGATCGTCAGCTCGACCACATCCTTTTGCGCGGCCGGCTTGGCCATGTGACCGCCAGCAGCGCCCCGGCGCTGCCGCTGTCTGACCACCGGGCACTCATCGTCGACCTATCCATAGCCAGGCGGGAGGCATCAGATGATCAACACTGACCACTACATCCGCTGGGAACGGGTGGACTCGGTAGGTCAGACACCAACGGGCATCCTGGCCGAGCTGCACCATGAACAGTTGAGCATCGACGTGGTGCGCGCAGACGTGCTGCGGATCAAGATCAGCCGGGGCGGTGTCTTCGACGAGGTCCCGACCTTCGCGGTGTGCATTGACCCACTCGCCTCTCCGGTCGATTTTCGTGTCGAGCAAGACGAAGAACGGGTGCGGTTGATCACTGCGGCATGCACGACGTCGCTTTGGTTGAACCCATTCCGCGTCGACGTGCACCGAAGCGATGGGTCGC
Organism: uncultured Actinomycetota bacterium; assembly: GCA_963734005.1. Classification (GTDB taxonomy): domain Bacteria; phylum Actinomycetota; class Actinomycetes; order Propionibacteriales; family Propionibacteriaceae; genus Microlunatus. Next base: position 168,823 of record CAVTFS010000008.1, on the reverse strand, counting down.
CTGTGATCGAAACCGCCCAAGATGCCGGTGGGCAGTACTGGGCGTACGCGACCTTGAACGACTCGTTCACGGTCCGGCGTCGCTGCCGCCAGGAGGATGCCATCTTCGGGTTAGGCGAGAAGTCCGGACGGCACAACCGCAGGGGCCGCGACTTCACAATGTGGAACACCGACGTGCTGAGTCCGTACGAGACGCTGGAGTTCATTGCAGGCAAGGCCCCCGACGACCCGCGCGGGGATTTTCGCAGCGTTGAGTTCGATCCCTACTACGTCAGCATCCCGTTCTTCTACCACCAGTCCTACCCCGATGGCCGCATCGCAGCGTCGTTCATGGACAACGGATATCGCGGCGCGTACGAGTTCTCCCACAACGAGGAGTACCGGATTGTCTTCCGCGGTGGCCAATACACCGAGTACGTCTTCGCAGGCCCGGACATGCCGGCAATCTTGGAGTCCTACACCTGGTTGACCGGGCGCACGGCACCGCCACCGATCTGGTCTCTTGGCTATCACCAGTGCCGCTGGTTCGAATACACCCAGGAGGCTGTCGAGGACGTCGCACAGCGGCATCGTGACAACGACATCCCTTGCGATGCCATATGGCTCGACATCGAATACATGGACGGCTACCGCGTCTTCACCTGGAATACCGATCGGTTCCCCGATCCGCCCGGAATGCTCAAACGACTTGATGAGCAAGGCTTCCGGGTGATCACGATCATCGACCCAGGTGTGAAGTTCGATCCTGGCTACTGGGTCTTCGATCAGGCAGTCGAGCGTGATGTGCTCTGCCGCACCGAGGGAGGCGATCTGTACATCGGCCAGGTGTGGCCGGGCAACACGGCGTTCCCAGACTTCGTCACCGAGGAGGCCCGCATCTGGTGGGGCGAACTCAACGCGGCGCATGTGCTTTCTGGACTCGCGGGCATCTGGAACGACATGAACGAGCCCGCTACCGGGAACATCGAAGCCACCCCAATGCGGTTCGGTCGTGGCGAGTACTCGCACCAGCGCTATCACAACCAGTACGCACTGCTGATGGCCATGGGCACTACGGCAGGGCTGCTCGAGGCGATGCCCGAGCGACGGACCTTCGTGCTCTCGCGTGCGGGCTTTGCCGGCATTCAGCGCTACGCCGCCAACTGGATGGGCGACAACCAGTCGCGATGGGATCACTTGTGGCTGAGCATCGCGATGGGGTCGGGCTTCGGGATCTCGGGGCAGGCCTTTGTTGGAGCCGACATCGGTGGGTTCCAGGGCAATGCCAACGCGGAACTGTTCCTGCGCTGGATGCAGTACGGCACACTGACGCCGTTCTGTCGCAACCACTCCGAGATCGGCAATGTCGACCAGTACGCCTGGGCGTTCGGTGACGTCATCCAAGATCACGTCCGGATAGCGATCAAGCTTCGCTATCGCTTGCTGCCCTACCTGTACGCCTGCTTCCTCAGAGCGTCGGAGACCGGCGAACCGGTGCAGCGGCCGTTGATCTTCGACTATCAATACGATGCGACGGTCCGCGACATTGATGATCAATACCTCTTGGGGCACGACCTGCTGGTCGCACCCGTTGTCGGGCCAGGTGTCACCGCCCGACAGGTGTACCTCCCGGTGGGTGACTGGTACGACTGGCACACCGGCGAGCTCGTCGGAGGCAGGCGATTTCTGTCAGCTGCGACGCCGCTGGACCGGATTCCGATCTATGCGCGCGGCGGAGCGGTCGTTCCACTGTGGCCGGAGGCGCCCGACTCCACCAACGGCTATCAGCCTCTCGTGATCGAGTTGCACCTGTTCGTGCCGGTGTCGGATGGCGTGTATCACTCGATGCTGCAAGAGGACGACGGACTGACCTTCGCCGCCTTGCACGGTTCGCGGTATCAAACCAACTTCATCGTCACGCGAGCCGGCGCCGAGCTGACACTCAACGCCGAGGCAAGCGGCAACGGCTACCCGGAATTCGCGCGAGAGCGATTCCTGCTGGTCCTGCATGGTGCGGCACCCGAGGAGGCCCGTCTCGACGACACCATGATCGTCGGTACCGCCGGGCGGTTCGAGTTACCCAATCGTGGCACCGGTTTCAGCTTCAGCTGCACGGTGCCGGAGCTGGGAGCGTCGGTAATCGCGCGCCCGCCGTGCTGAGGAGAAGGGAGCAGAGGCGTTCTTTCCTCTGCGAGCGACGACGAAGTAGGCGGAACCATGCGCGCGATGCGCGAGCAGCTCCCAATTCAAGAGTGAGCTTTCTCGTCCGAGTTGCCGAGCCCGCCGAATATGCCGAGGCCGGCCGGATCACGGCGGACGGTTATCGTGCCGACGATCTGCTGCGTCGTACTGACGGGTTGATCGACTTCGACTACCAGGCGCAACTGACGGACGCGAGCCGGCGAGCGCGGGAGGCCGAGCTCCTCGTGGCAGTCGACGACGGCCAGGTCCTTGGCACGGTCACCTGGTGTCCACCCTCATCGCCGTGGCGCGAACTGGCTACCCGCCCAGACCAGGCGGAGTTCCGGATGCTCTCGGTCGCGGCAGCCGGCCGGCGGCGCGGCGTCGGGCGCGCGCTGGTCAACGCTTGCCTGGATCGCGCCCGGGTGCAGGGCATGCACGAGGTGCTGATCTCATCCCTGCCTCAGATGACTGCTGCCCATGCGCTCTACCGGGAGTTCGGCTTCGTACGCGCTCCGGAGCTTGATCACAGCCCGAAACCTGATGTGCACCTGTGGGCCCTCCGACTCCACCTGCTGCCATAGCCCCTGAGCGAGTAGTCGAGGAAGGGTCAGCCCGAGGTGGCGTCCAGGTGCTGTAAGAGATCGTGCGCCGCTAGCTCGATCTCCTTGTGCCGCCATTCCGATGCGCGGTAGACGCAAGCGATCAGGGCCGTACGGTGCACGCGCCGGAGGTCGCCGTATACGAACGCGTACCGAGCCTTCGTTTCGTCAGCCGCACCTTCGGTGAGCCCAAGATGCCAGGCCGCATACTCCTCCCAGGAATGCCGCTCGAGGAATGCGTTCTGGTCGTCGGCACGTGGCTGCGCCTCGCCCCAATCACTGTTCAGGACGTACTGCCTGGCGTCGATGAGCCGGCGGCAGTTCTCAACTGCGGCCTTGTTCACCACGTATTTCGCCATGTCGTATGACCTTTCAGGTTCGCGTCAGAGCGCATTGATGAGCGTTTCCTGGGCAAAACCGAGCCAGTCGTAGACGCTCACCATGAAGCTGCGCGGATCTTCGTCCGGAAGCGCCGCCAACTCGTCGGCAGCGGCAGCATCACTGATGCCAAGGCGAGTCGCTACGGCGAGGCGCACGCTGGTCAAGGTACGCAGCCAGCTCTCAACCTCCTCGCGCGGAATCTTGAGATCGCGAGCGCCGAGGTCGGTCGTCGCAAGCCGGTTGAGGACGACCCGCGCCTCGGCGACTTTCGCCGCCTTGAGGTCACGCTCGGTGAACCGCCGGAAGTCTGCTGACGCCGCAGAGTCATCGGGGTATGCGTCGGGGAATAGGCGCTTGAGCACCGGGTCCTCTAGTGGCCCAGGTTCATCGGGCTCGCCCTCGAGACCTTTGACGATCTCGTCAAACGGATCATCAGCCTTGGACTCTGTAGCAAAGCCCTCGGGCTCGCCGTCGGAGATCAGCTCAATTAGCTGCATGATCAAGGAAGCCAGCAGTTCCACCTCGTACGAGCTGAGCTGCGTGACGATCATGCCCCGCCTACGGTGGAACTTCTTCATGTTGCGATTGCTCCGCTCGCTCCGCGCGGATCGCTTGCGGCCGCTGCTTCCTCGCTCGGTCGAGCGAGCAATATTGCACAGCCCGGATTGTTCGCGGACGCTGCCAGCTGGCTCGCTCGTCCAGGACAGCGTCGCGCGGAGCGAGTTTCACATGTCTGCGATGCGATGGCACGCTCCTGGCGCAGGCTCACTTGTCCGATTTATCGAGTGTGGCCCACAGGCCATATTCGTGCATGGCGGTGACATCGCGTTCCATCGCCTCGCGCGTACCGCTGGAGACGATCGCCTTGCCCGTGGTGTGCACCTGCAACATCAGCTTTTCGGCCTTGGATTTGGTGTAGTGGAAATAGGCCACAAACACGTGCGTCACGTAAGACATGAGGTTGACCGGGTCGTCCCAGACGATGGTGACCCACGGTGTTTGCGCCAGGATTTCATCGACTGGGCGCTCGGCGATAGCGGTTCCGCCTGCTGGCGTCAGGCTCTCCCCGTCGGAGTCAGGCATAAGAACCATTCTTGCAACCACCCTGAGGATTTCGCGCAGAGCATTCCCTTACCCACCTCCTATCCAGCTGGCTAGGCTGACGCTGTGACCGCCACGGAGGCAGCTCCTGCCGTACCGGCGGCTTGGGGACCGAGCGAGGTCCCGACCACCGCCTTGCTGACCGACCACTACGAACTGACCATGGTTCGCGCTGCGCTCCGGGCCGGGACAGCGAACCGACGATGCATTTTCGAACTCTTCGCTCGGCGGCTGCCGGAGGGCCGCCGCTATGGAGTGGTCGCAGGTGTAGGGAGAGCCCTCCGTGCGCTACGGCATTTCCGCTTTGACGAGGAGTCCATCCGCTTCCTTCGCGACCGCGAGGTGGTCGACCAAGCCGTGGCCGACTGGTTGGCGAACTACAAATTCTCCGGTGATATCTGGGGTTATCCGGAGGGCGAGGTCTACTTCCCCGGGTCTCCACTGGTGATGGTGGAGAGCACGTTCGGCGAGGCCGTCGTACTGGAGACGCTGCTCCTCAGCATCTATAACCACGACTCAGCCATTGCATCGGCCGCCTCCCGCATGACTGCGATGGCCGGTGATCGTCCGATCATCGAGATGGGCTCACGGCGCACTCACGAACTGGCGGCAGTAGCAGCCGCTCGGGCCGCATACCTCGCAGGCTTTTCGTCCACCTCGAACCTGGAGGCCGGCCGCCGTTATGGAGTACCGACACGCGGAACGTCGGCGCACTCCTTCACCCTGCTGCACGCAACGGAGCGGGAAGCGTTCGCGGCGCAGATTGCGGAGTTGGGTGAGCAGACCACGTTATTGGTGGACACCTACGACGTGATGGAGGCCGTCAAGACAGGGGTGGAGCTGACCGCGGGCGAGCTGGGTGCTGTCCGGCTCGACTCCGGCGACCTGGGCCTGTTAGCAGCCCAAGTGCGCGAGCTGCTTGACTCCCTCGGTGCAACTCACACCAAGATCATCGTGACCAGCGACCTGGACGAATTCACGATCGCGGCGCTGTCGGGCGCACCGGTGGATGGCTACGGGGTTGGCACGGCATTGGTGACGGGTAGCGGCCACCCCACGTGCGAATTCGTCTACAAGCTGGTGGCGCGCGCCGACTCCGACGAGCTTGGGTCACCGATGCTTGCTGTGGCCAAGAAGAGCGTTAACAAGATCTCCGTCGGTGGCCGCAAGTACGCCCTGCGACGGCTGTCTGTGCAGGGTACGGCTGAAGCCGAGATTGTCGGCGTCGGCGTACCGCCGGACGGTGACAGCAACGACCGCCCGTTGCTGGTCCAACTGGTTGAGAGCGGCAAGATCGTTGGAGAGGAATCGCTTCAGACCATCCGCCGGCGGCACCTGCGTTCCCGCGCCGAGCTTCCGCTCGAGGCACTCAAGATGTCCCGGGGTGAGCCAGTCATCGAGACCATCTGGGCCGGCACAGGTCAGGTGGGGACCGATCAAACGCCGCCAGTGCTGAGCTACGATCAGCAACCAACATAAGCGAAGCGACCGCTTGACCCACAGCGAGTTCTGATCATGATACGGACGTTGATCGTCGCCGACCCGCAGCGAGACTTCTGCGAGGGTGGCTCGTTAGGTGTGGCCGGGGGCACTGCCGCTGTCAGCCGAATAGACAAGCTGCTCAATAGTGATCATGGTTACGCCTATGTGGTTGCCACTCGTGATCATCACATCAATCCCGGCGCTCACTTTGCTGACGAGCCGGACTTCATAGACTCGTGGCCACCGCATTGTGTGGTGGGTACGCCGGGCGCTGAGTTTCATGATCAACTGACCTTTCGTGACTTCGCAGCCGTCTTCAACAAGGGCGAGTACGAACCGGCATACTCAGCCTTCGAAGGCGCCACGGCCGATGGTGAGAAGCTGTCAGCCTGGCTCCGCGTCCGCGGAGTGGATCAGGTCGACGTCTGCGGCATCGCCACCGATTACTGCGTACGCGCGACCGCGCTGGACGCGGTGCGCGAGGGATTCGAGACGACTGTCTTGCTCGACTTGAGCGCGGCGGTTGCCCCGGATCGGGTTGAGGCGATATCAGCGGAGCTGGCCGAGGCCGGAGTAATCATTCAGCAGCGAATGCCAGGTCCCTAACCGGCGAACCAGTACTGCCGCCTACCGGGACCGGCCCCGCGCGGTCAAGACGACCAGCGCCACTCTGCCACCGTCGGCATGTCGACTCCGTGGTCCCGGGTCCAGGCCCGAGCCTGGAGCCGCGTGTCGACCATCTCCTGACGCAGCCCAGCGGCACGCACACCGAGGCCGCCGACCCGGTCAATCACGTCGATGACCAGGTGGAAACGGTCGAGATCGTTGAGCATCACCATGTCGAACGGGGTGGTGGTCGTGCCCTTCTCCCTGTAGCCGCGGACATGGAGCTCGGAGTGGTTATGCCGCCGGTAGGTCAGCCGGTGCACCAGCCAGGGGTAGCCATGGAAAGCGAAGATCACGGGCTGAGAGTCGGTGAACAAAGTGTCGAACTCACGGTCCGGCAGGCCGTGGGGATGATCAGTCTCAGGTAGTAGCCGCATCAGATCAACGACGTTGACGACTCGCACTCTCAGGTCAGGAAGCCGCTCCCGGAGAATGCTTGCCGCCGCCAGGGTCTCCAGGGTAGGAATCTCGCCCGCGCACCCCAATACCACGTCCGGGATCGTCCCCGGCTCGTCTCGATTTCCGGCCCAGTCCCAGATGCCCACGCCTCGCGCGCAGTGCGCGGCCGCTTGGTCGACCGACAGCCAATCCTCCTGAGGCTGCTTCCCAGCGATCACGACGTTGATGTAGTGGCGCGAGCGAAGGCAGTGGTCATAGGTGGACAGCAGCGTGTTGGCGTCCGGCGGCAGGTAGACGCGTACGATCGCTGGATTCTTGTTCATCACAACATCGAGGAACCCCGGATCCTGGTGGGTAAAGCCGTTGTGATCTTGCCTCCACACGTGCGAGGAGAGCAGATAGTTGAAGCTGGCGATCCGCCGCCGCCAGGGAACCTCGGCGCTGGCTTGGAGCCATTTGGCGTGCTGATTGAACATCGAGTCGACGATGTGGATGAACGCCTCATAGCAGGTGAACAACCCGTGCCGGCCGGTCAGCAAGTAGCCCTCCAGCAGTCCCTGGCAGATGTGCTCGCTGAGCACTTCGATCACCCGGCCGCGGCGGTCCAGCTTCTCGTCGAACTCGCCGATCTCAACCTGCCAGTCCCGCCCCGTGACCTCCAGGATGTCTTGAAGCCGGTTGCTTGCCAGCTCATCCGGCGCGAAGGTCAGAAAGGTGTCTGGATTGGCTTGCGTAACTCCAGCGAGCCAACGGCCCAGTACTCGAGTAGCCTCGTGCCTCGTGGCACCGGGGCGGTCGACCGCCACACCGAAGTCGCGCCAGTCCGGCAGCCGTAGATCTCGCAGTAGCAAGCCGCCGTTTGAGACCGGATTGGCACTCATCCGCCGCTCGCCGGTGGGATTTTGAGCAAGCAGCTCGGCTGTTGGTGCACCGCGCTCGTCGAACAGCTCCTCAGGACGGTAGGAGCGCAGCCAGTCCTGGAGCACAGCGCGGTGATCACTATCGGTGCGGGCTGCGGGCAGCGGCACCTGGTGGGACCGGAAGGTCCCCTCGACCTGCTTGCCGTCGACCACCGGTGGGCCCGTCCAGCCCTTGGGCGTGCGCAGCACGATCATCGGCCAGGCCGGTCGGCTGCCATCTTCACGTTGCCGAGCAGCCTGCTGAATCTCGGCGATGCGGTCCATGCAGCGGTCGAGGGTTACTGCCATTGCCTGATGCACCGTCGCCGGATCGTTGCCGGCCACCACGTACGGCTCGTAGCCGTAGCCCAACATCAATTTTTCGAGCTCAGCGGGTGGGATCCGCGCCAGCAGCGTCGGGTTGGCGATCTTGTATTCGTTGAGGGCTAGGACGGGAAGCACAGCGCCATCGCGCGCTGGATTGAGGAACTTTGCCGCGTGCCAACTGGTGGCCAGCGGTCCAGTCTCGGCCTCGCCGTCACCGACCACGCAGAACACCACCAGGTTCGGCCGGTCGAGAGCAGCACCGAAGGCGTGTAGAAGTGAGTAGCCGAGCTCGCCGCCCTCGTGGAAGGAGCCCGGTGTCTCCGGGGCGCAGTGGCTCGGAACACCGCCGGGATAGGAGAACTGGCGGAAGAAGGCAGCCATCCCGTCGATATCGGTGGTTGTGTGACTGTAGAGCTCCGAGTACGTGCCTTCCAGCCAGGCACACGCGTTCGGACCAGGTCCACCGTGACCCGGCCCGGCGATGAAAACTGCATTCAGGTTCCGTTCTCGGATCGCCCTGTTGGCGTGCGCGTACACCAGGTTGAGGCCGGGAACGGTGCCGAAGTGGCCGAGTAGCCGCGGCTTGACATGCTCGGCCTGTAGTGGCTCGCGCAACAGCGGGTTAGCTGTCAGGTAGATCTGGCCGACCGAAAGATAGTTCGCGGCTCGCCACCAAGCGTCGATGGACCGGAGCACCTCCCTGTCAAGCGGTCCAGCGGCGTCGGTCAGCTCATAGGGCTCGGGTGCGCGGGTGATTCCTGTGCTGCCGCGGTCCTGGTCGGCTGCAGTGTCGCCGCCCCTGCTGGCCAGTTGGGTCATTTCGGACCTCGGATATTGGTTGCCCGCCCCGCGGAGACGATCTGATCTTTGTTCATAGCTCTCGCCTTCCAACCTACGCTGCAGCCGTTGAGCGGCCAGTACCCGTCCAGCAAAGATCAGAACCAGGATCGGTATCGACGAGATCGGTCTGGACACCGTCAGGGGCGGCGCACCAAATCGCGAGGCGGCCGTCGTCGTGGTGGTCGTCCAGAAACATCACGAAGCATTTCCTGGTTCGGATGAAGAAGGCGGGTCCCCCGTGGCTCAGGCGTTCCGTCGTCTCGGGCAATGCCAGGCAAACTGCGCGCACCCTGGAGAGCGCCTCGGCGACCTCTGGGGGCGGGAACCGGCTCACAACACAATTAGAGCTGCTCGCGCATCGCGCGCTGGAGTCCGCCTACTTCGTCGTCGCTCGAAGACGAAAAGACGTGTCTGCTCGCTCCTCCTCAGCACGGCGGGCGCGCGATTCCCGACGCTCGCAGCTGGACAATTAGAGCTGCTCGCGCATCACGCGCTGGAGTCGACAGTGTCGGAGATTGACTCGACACAGACTGCGTAGCCTGCTGATTATGGAGCTGCTCGACAGCCTGGTCGACGACGAGACCCTCGTACGGCAAGCAGAGTCCCCTGTCGCGGCGGTGATCGCTCGACACTGCGAACTGCGCACGGCGTACCCGGATCTGATCGCAACCCTGGTCGTCCCGGACAGTCGGCTGACCGAAATCGCTCGACAAGTTCCGCCCAGTGCCGGCGTTTCGCTCAGCGTGATCACCAGCGCCGGCGCCGGTGGGCTGGTTGCGCTGGCACGTCACAAGACAGCCGGGGTCGACATTGCCTCGGTTGAGCCGACCCTGCGTGACCTCGATGATCTTGCCGGCAGCGCAGCGCGGGTGATCTCAGCCGCCGGAGAGCTCGGGCCGGAGGTTGCAGTCTTCATCCAGCTGCCGTACGCGCCAGGTTGGGAGGCCGCTGTTGAGCTGATCGAAACCGCTGGCCTCTCCGGCAAGATTGCCGTCGGCCAGGCCGAGCCGCGGCAGGTTGTGGAACAGCTGTCGATCTTGATCGAGGCGGACTTGCCGTTCAAGATCACCAGCCCACTCGAGGAAAACTGGTTGGCACTGCTGAGGACGGTCGAGGTTCTCGTCGCCGGCGCCAGTCTTGAGGAGGCCACGGAAGTATTGCGACCCAGTGACCATGATCAAATCGGCACCGCAGTGGCCAGCTGGGACCAGACGACGCAGTCTCGGGTGCGCCGCAGAGTACGCCGTCTAGGAACCGCTCGCGTGCGGGACGTGATTACTAACCTGGCAGCCTACGGGAAACCGCCCGAGTCCTAGGCCCAGGATCGCGCCTCAAAGCGCGATCCTCGCGAGCGGAGCGAGCAATCAGACACTGCGCGAGCGGCTCAAGAATGCCGCCGCCGGGCAACCAGGAGGTAGCCGACGCCGGCAACTGCTGCTAGTGCCAGCCCGAGAATCGGGAGCTGCGGGACAACCCCGCCGGTGGTCGACAGCGCCGTACCAACTGCAGGTCTGTTCGAGCCCGATGCGCCACGATAATTCGCTGGCGCCGTGAGGCCGGCATCGATGCTGCTGTCAGCCGCACTCTCACTTCCAAGCGCGAAGACTGCAGTCATTCCGCGATGATCGGCATCGGAGTCAATGGCTGGGTCGTGGCCGGCATCCTGGCTTGTGAACATCAGCCCGTGCGGCTTGCTAAATCGGATCTGGTAGTTGCCTGCCGGCAAATGATCGAAGGTGTAGCGCCCAGTCTTTGACGTCACTTCGGTGGCGAGGAGATGTGCGCCGCTGCCCAAGAGCTGGACGCTGACACCCGGTACGCCCCGGTCCTCCGGCCCGAACACCCCGTCGCCGTTCTCATCGAGCCAGACCCGATCCCCGATTGAATAACTCGTTACCAGACCAGCGTTCAGAGTCCGGTTTTCGAAGTCGACGGAGCCGGCGTCGGCGTCGGTAATCGGCACCAGATTGGGAGTTCCCTGCGCCAGCTTGAAGACTGGGGTCAATCCGGTCACAGGATCGGGGTCAGAGTCCAGCGCGGGGTCGGTCCCAGCCGCTCGCCCGGTGAACGCGCGGCATGCTGGCAGGTGTGTGAACTGCAGCCGATATTGACCGCCTCGCAGATTGGAGAACTGATAGCGGCCAGTCGCATCGGTGTTGGTGGTGGCGACCACGTTGCCGGCAACGGAGAGCAATGAGACCGTCGCCGACGCGGCAGGTTCGTCGGACTGCTGGATGCCGTCGCTGTTCTGGTCGAGCCAGACCCGGTCACCCACGGCATATCGCAGCGGGGTGATTCCCGCATCGATCGTCGGATTGATGTACGCCGCTGCTACACCGTCTGTTGCGGTTGTAGGTCGAACATTGAGTTCGCCCACTCCTAATGTGAAGGGTGGGGTTATTCCGGAGTAATCAGGATCAGAGTCGGCAGCACGTTGGTCACCGGCTCCGGCTGGTGTCAGCCGGAAATCCTCCGGCACGCCGGCGAACCGCACCGAGTAGGTACCGGCCTGAAGGTTGTCGAAGAGGTACCGTCCCGATGGGCTGCTCACCGTCGAGGCCACTACCTCGCCGTCAACGTTGAGTAGTTGGATACTGATCCGACTAGCGGGCGACTCCCCCCCATCCTGGACGCCTGACCGGTTGTCGTCGCGCCAGACCGAGTCACCGACCGCGAATCGGGCAACTTCGGGCCGGCTCCAGCTGCGCGACAAGGTCGTCGGTTGAGGCTGTGGAGCCTCCGTAGATTCGCGACCGGCTGCAACGCCCATACGCACGGACTGGTTGTCCGACGTGACGTCGACCGTCGTACTCAAGGGCTGGAATGTGTTGCTTTCTGGAACCGGCGTGAGATCGGAGAGCGCTGGGGGAATCTCAGCGACGACGAAATACCGACCACCTTTGAGCTTGCCCGTAGCGTCAAGGACGAAGCTGCCATTACGCTCCGTGACACCTTTGACATGGAAGCCGCTGGCGTCGGTTACGACAATCTCGATGCCCGGCTGTGGCCGATCGATGGTGCCGTCATAGTTGCCATTCCCGTCGACGTCACGGTTGACGATCACCGTCAGAGTGCCATCAGTGGCTTCAGCGGCTGCCGGAACCGGCAATGCCACCACGACCGCCCATGTGATGAGTCCCGCCAAGGCGGCAGCTGGGCGCAAAAGCGAACGCAGCACAATATCCTCATCGGACCTGGCCCCCGCGCCCGAAGGTTACGGGTAAGAGCGCCCCGAACGCTCCGACCTCGGCTCAATATAGTCATCTGCACCGCGATCTTCAGGCCATATCGGTTTTTGGCCACAGAAACTGTTACCGAGTTGACACCCAGGGTTCAGCCGGGTCGCACCACCTGCGTCTTCGCGGCGATGTCGTGCAGAGCCTGTCGCTTCGGGTTCCAGAGCGGGAAGAGCACGTCGATGACTGTTATGAAGCTCAGAAATGCGCTGATCCCGGGCAGCACCCAGACTGAGGCACGGATGAGGATCGAGTTCCACGCAAGCGGACCGGGATCATGGCCGTGATCGACCGGTACGACGCGCAGCCCGCAGAGCAACTTTCCAGGTGTCGCCGACTTCCAGCGCAAAAAGCCCACGTGGTACAGCATCCCGACACCAAGCGTCACCGAGGTCACGATCAGCTGGCTGGAACCAGAGATCAGATCAGTCGCAATCAACGGCGGCGGAGGAGCGACCCCTGACTGTTGGGCATCGAGCATTGCGTTGAAGTAGCTGACCATGGTCGCGTACAGGGATCGCCACACCGGAAAGGTGATCACGGTGACAATGGCGGTGAGGATCACGTTGTCGATCAGTACGGCAAGCACCCGCCACCACCACGACGCGAGCGGGACGCCGTCCGCGGTCGTAGTCGCCTGCACTGAACCCGTCCGCGGTCCCGCGTAGCCGAGCGGCCGAGTCATGTTGGGCGCAGGGTAGGAGGCGTAAGGAGCCTGGCCATAGCCAACGTTCGGCGAGCCTGCTCTCGGGCGAGTGTTGCGGGACCACTGCCAGCCGTCCCAATAGCGTTCCTGGGCCGAGCTCACCGGGTCCGGGTACCAGCCGCTGGGAGCCGCATGACGCCCGGGCGGTGCGGGCGGTGAGCCTACGGGGATGTCAGACACCTTTTCATCGTAGTGTCGCGTCGGCAAGGACCCCTTCTGACGTGGCGCATGATCAAAGATCAACAGCCCGATATCCCAGCGATCCAGTCGAAATCCAGGCATTCCTCACGGCCGGATCAACAACTTGTTGCAGTTTCGAAATGATTCGGGCTTCCTTTCCAACAGCAGTGGGCAAGGTGGGGGTCTTTACGTTATACATAACCCAGGGCACCCAAAGAGCCAGCGACTACGAGCAAGGACAACTGATCAGTGTGAGATCAGGTGTGAACGCCAGGGCCGTCGCAGCGGCGCATCAGCCGAGCCGTTCGGCCAATCGACGCGAGTCCCGACCGGGACGCGGGCAATCCGCCACCTTCACTGCACTGACTCCGACCTCGCCCAGCACCACTGGTCATCGACGGTACCGGACCAACTGTCCGGTCACCGTCAGTGTGCAAATCTCACGTGCAGCCAGTGTCTCTTCCTGTGACTGCGCAACCAGCCCACGAACGGCCGTGAGGCCCAAGACCCGCATAGGGACAACACCAGGAAGGAATGACTCCAGATGCGCTGGAATCACAAAGTAGCGGCAGCCGCAGGCCTGTCCGCGTTGTTGGTCGCGACCGCCGGTTGTGCCGGAGCCGGAGGAGCCGGCGGCGGTAGCGGTGGTGGCGGTGACAACTCGATCAACGTGTTGATGGTCAACAATCCGCAGATGCTCGCGCTGCAGAAGCACGCCGGCGAGTTCACGAAGGAGTCCGGCATCACGGTGAATTTCACCGTCAAGCCGGAAAATGAAATGCGCAACCAGGCGGCGCAGGAGTTCGCCAACCAGTCAGGCCAGTTCGACGTCGCGACGCTGTCGAACTTCGAGATCCCCTTCTACTCGAAGAACAACTGGCTGTGGTCCATGGATGACATTCAGGCGTACAAGGATGACAAGGAGTTCAACCAGGCCGACATCTTCCCGTCGATGACCGAATCGCTGAAGGGTCCGGACGGCAAGCTCTATGGTGAGCCGTTCTACGGTGAGTCCTCGTTCTTGATGTACCGCAAGGATGTCGCGGACAAGGCAGGCGTGACGATCAAGGACAAACCTACCTGGGATGAGGTGGCTGCCGCGGCCGCCAAGCTGGACGGCGCCGAGTCGGGGATGAAGGGCATCTGCCTGCGTGGCCTGCCTGGTTGGGGTGAGGTAATGGCACCGCTCACCACGGTTGTCAACACCATGGGCGGCACCTGGTTCGAGAAGGACTGGACCCCCAAGGTGAATGCTCCGGAGTTCAAGGCGGCGACCACCTTCTACACCGATCTGGTGAAGGCGCATGGTGAGGCCGGCGCAGCACAGGCTGGATTCGCCGAGTGCTTGACCGCGACGACTCAGAGCAAGGTGGCCATGTGGTACGACGCCACCTCGGCTGCCGGCAGCCTGGAGGCGCCTGACTCCCCGGTGAAGGGGAAGATGGCCTACGCGCAGGCACCCGTCAAGCTGACCGAGGCTTCCGGCTGGCTGTACACCTGGGCGTGGGCAATCGAGAAGAAGAGCGCCAAGCAAGACAATGCCTGGAAGTTCATCTCCTGGGCCTCCTCGAAGAAGTACGAGGAACTGGTTGGCGCCCAAGACGGCTGGGCAACGGTGCCGGCCGGCAAGCGGATCTCGACCTATGAGAACCCTGAGTATAAGAAGGAGGCCGGCGCGTTCGCCGAGGCGACCTTGAAGGCGATCGAGTCCGCCGACCCGGTCAACCCAGGTGTCCAACCGCGGCCCACCATCGGTATCCAGTTTGTCGACATCCCGGAGTTCACCGACCTCGGCACCAAGGTCAGCCAGGGCATCTCGGGTGTGATCGCCGGCAAGGAGAGCGTCGACGATGCGCTCAACAACGGGCAGAAGCTGGCCGAGACTGTCGCCAAGAAGTACCAGGGCCAGTAACAGGATCTGACGGGACCTCGGCAGGCTCAGCCGCACAGCTGCGCGGCTGAGCCTGCCGGAGCCCAAGATCACATCGACAACACAACGCTGGGCGTGAACGTGTCGAAAGGGCTCGAGGGCCCTTCTGTCGACAGCTCACCTCACATCTGATTAGGAGGCATGGCGCACATGGCCACCACAACGGCGACGCCCCTGGACACCAAGGCCGAGGCCAAGGCAGCCAAGAAAACTAAGGAGCCGAAACCGCCTTTCAACGAACGCTGGTTGGACAAGAAGGGCTGGATCCGACGAGTACCGCTGCTGCCGGCTTTGGTCTTCACCATCATCTTGACCCAGATCCCGTTCATAGCGACGATCATCATCTCGTTCATGAACTGGCAGGCCAACTATCCCAACGAGATCTTCTTCGGGACGCTCAACAACTACGTCACGGTCTTCACCGATCCGGCACTGCGCGCAAGCGTGGGATTCACCATCGTGCTCACCGTCACCGTTGTGATCGTCTCTTTGGCGTTGGGACTTGGCATTTCGTTGCTGTTGAACCGCAAGTTCCTCGGCCGGGGAGCCGTCCGCACCATGATGATCGCTCCGTTCCTGATCGTGCCGGTAGCCGCCGCGTTGCTGTGGAAACACGCCATTTACAACCCCGTCTATGGCCTGCTCAACGGAATCCTCACCTTGCTA
The DNA here is from genome assembly GCA_963734005.1 of uncultured Actinomycetota bacterium. GTDB lineage: Bacteria > Actinomycetota > Actinomycetes > Propionibacteriales > Propionibacteriaceae > Microlunatus. Next base: position 153,249 of record CAVTFS010000008.1, on the reverse strand, counting down.
GGCGGTCAGAACGCGCCACAGCCTGACTGGATCACCGACTTCCCACGGTTAGCGATCGAGGTTCAACTGATCTGGTACTGGACCCCGTTCATGACCCTGATTCTGTTGGCCGGGCTGCAGTCCCGCCCCGGTGACATCCTCGAGGCGGCCAATGTCGACGGTGCGAATTCCTGGCAGACCTTCCGCTTCATCACCATGCCCCACATGCGGCGCTACCTGGAGCTCGGCGGCCTGCTCGGCTCGATCTATGTCATCCAGACCTTCGACACGGTCTTCGTCATGACGGCCGGCTCGCTGGGCACCGCGAACCTGCCCTTCACCGTCTACGAAACCCTCTACAGCGCCCAAGACTACGGTCTTGCCTCCGCCCAAGGTGTTGTCGTGGTGATCTTCTCCATCGCCATCGCCACGTTCCTGCTGCGTACCGTATCGACCCTGTTCGAGGAGTCCTGATGACCACCGCACTCGCTCCCGCCCCCAGCAAGACCGCTACGCAGCGTAAGAGAATCCAGCGCCCGTGGCCCCAGCGAAGGCACACGCAGGGGCAACACCATCGCAGGCATCGCCGCCTGGGCCATCGGCATCCTTTTCGTCTTCCCGGTCTTCTACATGGTGTTGACCAGCCTCCACTCCGAACCCAACGCATCAACCAACCCGCCCAGCTTCTTTGCCCCGCTCACCCTGCAGGGCTACCAGGAGTTCTTCGGTGCATCCTCCGGCGCCAGCCCCTGGCCGCCGTTGATCAACTCAGCGACCGCATCGATCATCTCCACAATCCTTGTGATCTTGCTGGCGATCCCTGCCGCGTACGCGCTGTCGGTCAGACCGATCAAGAAGTGGACCGATGCAATGTTCTTCTTCCTCTCCACCAAGATGCTGCCCGCCGTTGCCGGTCTGCTGCCGCTCTACATCTTCGCCAAATATCTCGGGTTGCTCGACAACATCAACTACCTGTTGATCTTGTACACGGCCATGAATCTGCCCATCGCGGTCTGGATGATGCGGTCGTTCCTCGCCGATATCCCGGTTGAGCTCTTCGAGGCAGCCGCGATTGACGGCGCCGGGTTGGTCCGGACGCTGCGCAGCATCATCGTGCCGATCATTTCTCCCGGGATTGCAGCCACCGCGCTGATCTGTTTCATCTTCGCCTGGAATGAGCTGCTGCTGGCAAACACGTTGACAAGCGTGATCGCAGGGACGGCGCCGGTGTATCTGACCAGCTTCGTGACATCGCAGGGCCTGTTCCTGGCCAAGGTGTGTGCAGCGGCGACGGTCGTTTCGCTGCCGGTGATCATCGCTGGCTTCGCTGCACAAGACAAGCTCGTGCAGGGGCTGTCCCTCGGTGCTGTCAAGTAAAGCGAAAGGGCTCAGATGACTGCGCTGAATCAGGCCAGCCTCGGATCCCTCTCGATTCCTGTGCCGAACTATGACCGCACCGACGTGAAGGTGGGGATCGTGCACTTCGGTGTCGGTGGGTTTCACCGCGCCCACCAGGCGATGTACCTCGATCAGCTCATGGAGCGCGGCAAAGCACTCGACTGGGGCATCTGTGGGGTCGGCGTCATGCCATTCGACCTCAAGATGAAGGAGGCCATGGAGGCCCAGGACTGCCTTTACACCCTGGTTCTCAAGGATCCTGACGGAGGTTGGGAGCCCCGGATTGTGGGATCGATCGTGCAGTACCTGTACGCGCCGGACGATCCCGATGCGGTCATCGAGAAGATGGCTGATCCGGCGACCCGGATCGTCTCGCTCACCGTGACCGAAGGCGGATACAACTTCAATCAGGTGACCGGTGAGTTCGATGACACCAATCCGGCCGTCCAGGCGGACCTGGCGCCCGGAGCGGTCCCTGCCACCACGTTCGGACTGATCACCGAGGCACTCGTGCGGCGACGCTCTCGCGGCATCGAGCCCTTCACAGTGATGTCCTGCGACAACATTCAGGGCAACGGTCATATGGCGCACGAAGTCTTCGCCGCGTTCGCCCGGCTCCGAGACCCGGAGCTGGGCGAATGGGTCGAGGGCAGCGTCCGATTCCCCAACTCCATGGTCGACCGGATCACTCCCGGCACCACGGATGAGGATCGGCAGCAGGTCAGCGAACGCTTCGGCGTCGAGGACGCCTGGCCGGTCGTCTGTGAGCCGTTCACGCAGTGGGTGCTGGAGGACAACTTCTCCTCCGGCCGCCCGCCGCTGGAAGACGTCGGCGTCCAGGTGGTGCCGGACGTGATGCCGTACGAGCTCATGAAGTTGCGGCTGCTGAATGCGAGCCATCAGGCGCTGTGCTACTTCGGTTATCTCGCGGGCTATCGGCTGGTACATGAAGTCGCGCAGGATCGGTTGTTCGCCAACTTCCTGCTGGATTACATGAACTTGGAGGCCACCCCGACCCTGGCCCCTGTGCCAGGCATCGACCTGGACGCCTACAAGCACCAGCTGATCGAACGATTCTCAAATGCGGCGGTCCGGGACACGGTTGCCCGGCTCTGCGCAGAGAGTTCGGATCGTATTCCGAAGTGGTTGCTGCCGGTCGTCCGGGAGAACCTGGCCGCTGGCCGCGACGTGACATTATCGGCTGCCGTGGTTGCCAGTTGGGCCCGGTACGCCGAAGGGGTCGACGAGCAGGGTGAACCGATCAAGGTGGTAGATCGGCTGGCCGACACGCTGCAGCAGATTGCCGCTCAGCAGCGCGAGGATCCGCTGGCCTTCGTCAAGAACCAGGAGCTATTCGGACATCTAGCCACTGAGCCGGCATTCACCGAGCCGTATCTCAATGCGCTCAACTCCTTGCATACCCGTGGCGCTCGCGCCACGCTGGAGGCCCTCGCCCGGCGTTCCACCTCGGTCTAGAACACGCACGACGCACCGTCAGGAATCTATGTTCACCAAGATTCCTGACGGTCTGCTTTGGTTGCAACCTGTGCAGAGCGCCAGCACTCTACGTTCACGTAGATTGCAGCAAGAGGCCGGCACAGGTGGCGCTTGGACAATTCGCAGGCGAGTGGCTCAAGAATGAGCAACGGGGACGCCCCCTTGAATCCCCGACCCGCTTCGCGGGTAGCGGGAGCAGGTGAGAATGGTAGCGATGGACTCCATAGGGCGGTATCGGCTGGTACGGCGCCTCGGCGCCGGGTCGTTCGCGACAGTGTGGCTCGGCCACGATGACGACCTGGACGTGCCCGTGGCGGTCAAGGTGCTCGCCGACAACTGGGCCAGCAACAACGATGTCCGCAACCGCTTTCTAGCGGAGGCGCGGATCATGCGCCGGATCCATGATCGCCGGCTGGTGCCGGTGCACGACATCGGCACTCTCGATGATGGGCGGCCGTACTTCGTCATGGATTACATCGACGGCGGCTCGATGAATGACCTCCGTAGTCGCGGCATTCACCCGGTACGAGCGCTGCGGCTCAGCGCGGAGGCGTGCCGCGCGCTGGAGGTACTACACGCGCACGACATCATCCACCGTGATGTCACGCCGGGGAACCTGTTGCTCAGCAGAACCGCCGAACGGCGACAGCCAGGTGCTGGTCGCTGACCTCGGTGTCGCAAAGTCCATGCTGGATGCGGTTGGCGCCACCATGACGGCCGGCACACCCTCGTACATGGCACCAGAGCAGGCGATGGGCATAACGCCGCTCGACAGGCGCGTCGACATCTACTCACTGGCTGCGGTGACATACGCGATGTTGACCGGCCATCCCCCGTTCCTAGTACGCAGCATTGCCGACATACTCGCGCGTGACCCGTCGCAGCCTCCGGAGCCGATCGCTGAACGGCTCGGTGCACCGTCAACCCTCGATGGAGTGATGATCTCGGGACTTGCTGCCGACCGGAACCGTCGCCCACCGACCGCCCTGCTCTTGGCGGAAGGGCTGGAGACAATCGCGGGCCAGATGGAGGCAGCCGGTACTTCCCGTGAGCTGGCCAACGGCCGAGTGGGTACGCCGCCGTCGCCTCGAACGGAGCCGCCTGGGTCGAGCGAGATTACCCTGTCGGAGCTGCCGCCTGGCGACAGCAGTAGATCCGTCACCCGTCCCGCCGCACGGGATTCGAGCCGGCCAGTCCCTATCCCGCACCGGTAGGTCCGCCGGCCTTCCAGTCCTCACCGCAGGCCCTGGCAGGTAGCTCTTTCAGTTTGCAGGACCCGCACGCGACCAGCCAGCTGACCTCGCCACCGCCCAAGGCGCTCACTGCGTCCAGGCCGGTGTCCTACTACATCTTGCTGGGCGTCTCCGCGCTCGCCCTGTTTGCCATTTCGATGTTCCTGACCATCCTCGTGCTGCGCTAAAGGAACAGCCGAGCAAATCAAGCTCGCGCGAACTCGTTGCGCACCACACCGATCCGCAGTGAGGTAAGGACGCCCAGCAGCGCAACGAATGCCATTGACAGCTCGACAAATCCGAAGGTCAAGGCCAGGTTTCCGGTTGCATGCAGCGCGGCGAAGATGCTGCCGGCGATGCCGACGAAGATTGCTGAACCAAGGGCGTCGTAGAGGTTCAGAGACGAGGCGTTTCGGCCCTGCTCGGCGGCCGTCGACAAGCTCATCACCGCCAGGGAGCTGCTGGAGGTCGCAAGTCCCATTCCAAGGCCGGCAAAGATCCAGCTCACCGCGACAAAAAGGTAAGGAATCGTTGGGAGGAAGGCGATCAGGCCTACCAGCACCAATGCCACGGCCACCGAACAGCAGCCAACAGTAATCAGCCGGTCACGCCGGATGCGCAGCCAAGGCCGTGCTTGTAGCCAGGAGCCCGCGGTCCAGCCAACGGCGCCGACGGTAAGCACGGCACCAGCTTGGAAGAGCGGAACTGTCCGCTGCTCGACGAGCATCAGCGGCACAAAGACTTCACCACCAAAGAACGCGCCGGGGAGTAGACCGCGGGTCTGGATGACCTGCGAGAGTCCGCGGCGGAATCTGAGGAAGCCAGGTGGCATGAGCGGTGGCAGTGCCACAACAAGCGTCGCAAGACCGCCGATCAGCAGTGCCAGCCCGAGCCAGCCCAGCCGCTGACCAGCGAGCTGCAGGGCGGCAGTGGCGATGCAGAGCAGCCCGGCAGCCCACAATGGCGCCGGCTTCTGGGTGTTATCGCTGTTGCCGGGCTGAAAGAGCCGAATCATTCGCAGCAGGCTCGGCATTGCCATGATGCCACCGAAGATCACCAAAGGAATCACCGCGAAGAACACCCAGTGCCAGCTCAGGTGCTCGGTCAGCCAGGCGGAAGCCGGCGGTCCAACGAACGACGGCAAAACCCAGGCGGTGGAGATGTAGGTGAACATCTTGGGCCGCTGAGTAGGGGTGAAGGCCTGGGCGACACAGACAAAGATCGCGACGTTCATGATGCCGCTGCCCAGTCCCTGCACCAGCCGCCCGGCGAGTAGCTGGGCCATATGCTGAGCGGTGCCCGCCACCAGTAGCCCAATTAGAAAGATCACCAGCCCCGCCAGGAGCGGTTTGGCCGGGCCCATCCGATCGCTCACCCGGCCACACACAACGGTGGCGAACAGCATCCCGATCAAGAAGAGCGAGAACGCCCAGGCGTAGTACGGCAGGCCGTCAAGATCGCGCGCGGCCACAGGCATTGCGGTCGCCACCGCAATGGTCTCGAATGCGATGGCGACAATGGTGGCGCACAAGCCAATCGTCAGCGCACGTTGGGAGACCCTGGGTACGGCGATTTCGCTGTCGTCGCGCGCAGTCTGCTGCGCCATCTCACCAGTTCATCACCTCAAGCCGACTGAAGGTCAATCTTGATTGTGAGCCTGCTCGCGCAATGTTCGATGGCTCGCTCCGCTCGCGAGGATCGCGCTTTGAAGCCGCTGCCTTCCTCTCTTCCTCGCAGACGAAAAACGTGTCTGCTCGTTCGCTCGTCTAGGACAGCGGCGCGCGATCGTGGGCGCTTGGAATCCGCCGACTTCGTCGTCGCTCGCAGAGGAAAGAACGCCTCCGCTCGTTCCTCCTCAGCACGGCGGCGCGCGATTTCCGACGCTCGCAGTCTGAGATTGTGAGTCTGCCGACTTCGTCGACGCTCGCAGTCTGAGATTCTGAGCTTGCTCGTAGTGATCGGCTGGGCATTCCGCTGTCTAGACTGGCGAACGTGAGTCAGCAACCGAGTCCCGGCGCCCAAACCATCGTCGACGAGCGCACTCAGGAGCGTCCCGACTACCGCGTTGAGGAGGGCGATCACGAGCGGTTTTCCCACTACGTGCCCAGGGACAAGCTGACCGAGGCCATGGTGATGGGAACGCCCGTGATTGCGCTCTGCGGCAAGGTGTGGGTGCCGAGCCGCGATCCGGAGCGGTTCCCGGTGTGTCCTGAGTGCAAGGAAATTTGGGAGTCCCTGGAACCAGGCGACAACGACAACTAAACGAGTGCAGCGCGTCCACTGCCGTTCGGCGGCGCGTACCTTAGTCTGACGCCATGGATTCCGAGGTCGACAACGAGCGGACGCTGGTCATCGTCCGACACGCCAAGTCCTCGTGGGAGTTCGACGTCGATGATCATGAGCGGCCGCTGTCAGCACGTGGGCGTCGGGACGCTGAGGCGCTCGGCCGATTGCTCAGCCAGCGATCACTGCGTCCGGACCTCGTGCTCTGCTCGACCGCGACCCGCACCAGGCAGACCTGGGAATACGCGAAGGCGGGCGGCGCCACCTCCGGCGAGGTTCAGTACCTCCGAGAGATCTATCACGCCTGGGTTCCAGAACTGCTGGCGATGATTCGCGAAGTGCCCGACCAGATACACACCTTGCTTGTACTGGGGCATGCACCCGGCATCCCCGACCTCGTCGAGCACATCTGTGTCCGTACTGATTCGCCGGATTGGACTCGGATGGACAGCAAGTTCCCGACCAGCGCGCTAGCCATCGTGAACGTTCCTGGCCCGTGGGCCGAACTGGGCAAGGACCGTGCCGAGTTGGGCCGCTTCATAGTGCCGCGGGGTTGACTTTTTGGGCTCTGCTGCTCGGTCGGCACAGTTATTCAGGCTGCAAGCTAAGCCTTGGTGACGAGGTCGGCAACGAAAGCAAGCTTCGTGATCACTGGCGGCGCCAGAACAAAGGGGTAAAGATCGGAGCGGCCCATGCTCCGATTGATCTGATTCAAGCCCTTGGTCAGTGGCAGCCAGGTCTGCGCAATCACCTCAGCCATCGGTGCCTCGACCGGACGGACCACTGGCTCGTCCGAGATGAGCCCGAATGCCTCCGCTGTTTGCAGAGTGTCGGCAATGTGTAAGAAATGCCCGAACACTTCCGCAAAATCTTCGAGCGGATGCATGGTGGCGTACGCGCTGATGAAGTTGCTCTGCCAGTCCTGGCCAGCCCCAGTTGAGTAGTGGCGCTGCAGTGCTTCGTCATAGGAGGTGGTGTCATCTCCAAACAGCGCACGGAATTCTTCACGGCGGTCGCCGGCGAGGGCAAGTTCTTCGCAGTAGTAGTGGACGATCTCATGTCGAAAGTGACCAAGAACTGTACGGTACGGCTCGTCCATGCTCTCCCGGAGCCCCTCGCGATGGGCGTCGTTGCTTTCCGCCAGGTCAAGGGTGATGATCCCGTTCTGGTGGCCGGTCATGATCTTCCCTTGGCTACTGGAGAGCAGGTCGAACGCCAGGCCGGCGGAGCCGTCGCTGACCTTGATCGGGAGCCGGAGCGCGTCGAGCCCGAAGATCAACCGGCGCTTGGCGGCCTCGGCGATCCAGTACTGACGAAGCCCTACCGTGTCGCCGTCGGCTGGCCGAGTCCTCGTCAATGCGCAGCTGAAGCACAACCCGAGTGCCTCAGCTCCGCAGACCTCGCATTGAAATGCACGCACGCCCGCCCACTTTGCCAGTCAAAGTCATGCTGTCGGCCCGCGGGTCTAGCCTGACCAGATGATCACCGCGTTGCATGCCCTGCTGTACTCCGACGACCCGCCTACGACAAGAGCCTTCCTACGCGATGTGCTGGAATGGCCCTTCCTGGAGAATCCGGAGTCGGGACCAGGCTGGTTGATCTTCCGTTCCGGGCCAAGCGAGCTCGGGGTACACCCCAATAGCTGGACCTACGAAGGTCAAACCACGACGGTGCCAATCCATCATGAGCTCTCACTGATCTGCGACGACCTCCCCGCAACCATGAAAGAGCTCAGCGCCAAAGGTGCGGAGTTCAGCGGCGAGCCGGTCGACTACGGCTACGGGCTCATGGTCCATCTGCGCATTCCCGCCGCCGGTGAAGTACAGCTCTATCAGCCGAAGTACCCGCCCTCCTACGACCTGTAGCTCTACGCCTCGGCCATGTCGACCGAGACCTCCATCTCGGATTTCTTCGCTTCGGTGAAGATCACACCCTTGACAGGGGGCACGTCCCCGTAATCACGACCCCATGCCACTGTGGCGTGCGAGACGTCAACGAAGCGATCATTGGTCGGGTCGAGATACAGCCAGCCGGCCCCCGGGATCCAACAGCCGGCCCAAGCATGACTAGCAGCCGCACCAACCAGCCGCGGCCTCCCGGGAGGCGGTCGAGTAGCCAGATAGCCGCTGACATAACGCCCGGCGAGGCCAAGTGAGCGAAGGCCGGACACCATGAAATGTGCGAAGTCCTGGCACACCCCGGTCCGCTTCTCGAGGAGCTCGGAGGTCTTCGTGCTCAGCGTGGTCGAGCCTGATTTGTACGTGAAGTCCTTGTGAATTCGGTGCATCAACTCGACCGCGGCATCGCCGATAGGGCGTCCCGCCGGGAAGGACTGGCGAGCGTAGTCCTCGATCGCCGGGATGACTTCGACGTAAGGCGACGGGAACGTGAAGTCCATGGCTTCCCAGGCTTCGCCGTCGTCGTCCCGCACGCGAGGCCGCGCCCATTCCCACGGCATAGCCAATGCCTCAGGATCCAGATCGTTCGCGCCGATGTCGACCATGCTGATCGACGTGACGACCAACCTGGTGTGGGGCTGAATGACGTGGAAGTAGGCCATGGCGTTGCCATAGAGGTCAATGTGCCGGAACAGGTCCGCCGGCTCAGGGTCGATGGCGATCTCATGGGCAAGGCACTTCTGCCACGCTAGATCGCGCGGGCGCAGATGAAAAAGACCGTAGCTTCCTGTGACGTCGGAGTCATAGGTGTAGGTCGTGCGGTGCTCGATGCGGTAGGTGGTCATGCGGTACCGCCTAATGCGTCGGTGCGAAACAGCGGACGTTGAGTTGGTGGCGGCTGCTGGTATTGATCACGGATGGCCTCGGACAACGCTCGCAGCTGATTCTGAAGCCCGGCAAGGAACTCCTCGAGCGGAACCCGACGGCCATTGACTGACTCCGCGAGCACAACCGGATCAGCGATGCGTACGCGCTCGGCCAAAGCGTCAAGCAGGCGCAACGGTCGAGTCGTCGGTGAGGTGTTGGGTAATGTCCGGAGGTCGGCCCTGATCCGCTGCAACTGGTAGGCGACCGAACGCGGGTTGAACGGATCAACGACGAGCAGGTCGATCACCGCATCAACACTGGATCGAGTGTGGTAACGGCGACGGAACGTCACGATCGATTCGGCGGCGGTGAGCACAGCCTCCAGCATCAGATGATCACTGTCCGGTGCTCGCTCCCGGCAGATCGTCACTCGCAGCAGGGCCAGGATCTGCAGCGCGCGTTCCAGTCCGCGACCGGAGTCGAGCATGTACCACCCGGGGTCGCGGACCATGTTTTCGGTCGCGATACCCGCAATGGCCAGCAAGCCGGACAGCACTCGTTCGCTGGCGTCTGTCAGCTGAAGGCCCTGGTCATGAGGGTTGGCAGCCAGCGCAGCAAGGGCCCGCTCGATGTCGGCCAGCACCATCCAGACATCTTCGGAGAGCTGGTCGCGTACCCCTTGTGCGGCCATGGACAACGCCCCCAGAGAGTGGGCCGCGGTGCCGGTCCGGTGGCGATCCAGCAGTAACGATCGGAACTCCGACATCATCTCGACCTGTCGGTTGAGGAAGCCGGGATACGTGGTGCTGACGTGCGTGATCGCCTGCAGCAACACCTCCAAGGCTCCATGGGTCACGCCCAGGTCGGTCTCAAGCGCCACCGTACGTGTAGCCAGCACCAGGCGGAGCAAGTCCTCGGCGCGTTCTGCGTACCGGCCGAACCAGTAAAGGTCGCTCAGTACTCGCGGCACCATGGCGCTCGAAGCCGACACCGCCGGGACGAAGCCAGGCTCCTCGCCAAGCCGACCGCGGGCCACAATCCGTGGGGCGGCAACCGGCTCGCTACCCACCACCCAGACGTCCTTGGCCAGCTGGCCATTGGGTTCGGTGACGAAAACGCCGCGGCGCTCCGACATGTCATCTGCTCACTCGGGCGAGGCCACCCAACATCGCGGTATACGACCCGCCGCTCCGCACCGCGAAGGAACGCAGCACGACGTTGCGCCGAACTAGCCGATCATCACTGGCTGGTCGGCGCGGACGACAGGTGCAGCACCTCCTGACCAACGTAGCGGTGCGGCGTGGCCTTGATCCTGTCCGCCAGCAGCTCGCGCTGCCGCAGGCTCAAGGCCGCACCGCGGACACTGCGACCGTGACCACGGCCGATCGGCCGGATGACGACCGAGTCGAGGCTGTTGAGCACGTGGCTCAGGGCAGCTTCGTCGCCGCACCACCAAGTCTCAACCGATGGTAGGCGCAGTGACTGGCCGAGCAGCCGTTCGCACAGCTCAGGAAGAAACGGGAGCAGAGCAGGATTCTCGAGCACACCGGAGCCGAGGTTGTTCAGCACACTGACGGTGCCCTGGCGCACACATTCGGTCAATCCGGTAACCCCAAGCCGCGAGTTAGGACGCAGCTCCAGCGGATCCATATAGGTGCAGTCCACACGGCGCAAGATCACGTCGACCTGCTCGAGCTTGCCGAGAACCCGCATCCACACCCGGCCGTCACGAACCGTCAGGTCGCTGCCCTCAAGTAGCGGGAAGCCGAGCAAGGAGGCAACAAAGGCTTGATCAAAAGCGGTTTCGGAGTGGGTACCCGGACTCAACACGACGACCCGCGGATCCTCCACTGCGCTGGGCGCCGCATCGACAAGGGCGAGGCGCATCGCCTGGAAGAAGGGGGTGAGCCTGTGCAGATTCGCCTCGTGATAGATCTCCGGCATCACCCGCGACACCACGCGGCGGTTCTGCATGGCATACCCGGCACCAGAGGGCGCCTGAGTCCGATCGGAGATCACCTTCCACTGTCCGCTGGTGTCGCGCCCCAAATCAGCTGCGATCATGAACAATCGCTGGCCGGCCATTGCCTCGCTGCCGACGAGTGGCCGTAGATATTCCTCATGGTCGAAGATCGCTGCGGCTGGGACATGCCGCCGCGACAACAGCCGGCGGGCGCCGTAAAGATCGGCCATGATCGCATCCAGCAGCTCCGCCCGCTGCACCAGACCCGCCTCGAGCCCAGCCCACTCGCGGTCATCGATGATCAACGGCAGCGGGTCGAGCCGCCACGGCTGTGGCTCTATCAGTCCCGTCGGCGTCTCGACAGCCGGGGGGCCATGGCCGTTCGGCTCGTCGGCGATCGAGATCGCCGACGCCGGGCTCGGCGTGTATGTGACGTTGTCGTCCTCCAGCAGCCGGGCCACCTCGCGCTGAGCCTGCATCAGGTCTGCGTCGGCGAACTCATCGAGGCCATCCAGCAGTGATGACCAACCCTCGCGTACGGTGCCGTCCGCGGCCGCGAACTCATCGAAGACCGGCTCCTGCTCCAATGCTGTGGACTGGCTCGCAGCGGCCAGGTAGCGACCCAGGACGGTCACGTCCCGCCCCAAGGCCGAGTGCTGCCGAAACCCCAGGCGCGCGGCACCTGACGGCGCAGATCCAGCGTGGACGGAATACTCGTCGTCGCCGGCCGAGCGCCTGATCAACTGTGCATCCAGCGCCTCGACATCGATCATCCCTGTGGTATGACCGATCGCTTCAAAACGGCGGGCCCGCCGCGCCTCCGCCTCCGACGCGTTGACCGGCGGATGGCCGTACGAGCGACCACCGGGATGGACCACGTGGTAAGTCGCGCCACCGAGGGAGAAGCGGCTCACTCGATCGATGAGGTCGAATGACAGGGGTGAATCGACATCGATGGTCGGATGCAGCGACGACCATGGTTTCCAAGCCTTGTAACGAACGCCGGCAACGTAGCTGCCGGGTGTGCCGGTGGCTGTCAAGGGAACCGGTCGTCCGTTGCAGGCCAGCAGATGCCGCTCGGGCACGAACCCGCTTCACCGCGACCTGCAGCCGTTCAGTCGAAGAATCCACGTAACGCGCAGTACCCCCGGCGGTCGCCTCCTCACCAAGCACATGCCATGGCTCGATAGCGCTGCGGAGCTCCAGGTCCACACCGCCGATCTTCGTCACACCGATCCGCGGGAACCGGAACTCGAGAAACGGCAGTAACCAGGACAGCTCGAACTCAATGCCGTACGCACGCAGATCGGTGACGACCTCGGCCATGTCAGCCAGCACGAAGTGCGGGAGCAGGAATCGCTCATGCAGCGACATGCCCCACCTGATCAACGGTGCGGAATAGCGTTCCTCGGCGAACCTGGCAACAAGCGCACGGACCAGCAGAGCCTGGACCAGGGCCATGTCCGGATGCGGCGGCATTTCGAATCCGCGCAGTTCGAGCAGCCCGAGCCTGCCGCGCATCGAATTGGGGTTGTAGAGCTTGTCGATGCAGAACTCGGCGCGATGTGTGTTGCCGGTGATATCGGTGAGCAGGTTGCGCAGCGCGCGATCGACCGCCCACGGCCGATGCTCAGTATCGGCCAGTTCGTCGATCTCGGCGAAGGAGATCTCCAGCTCGTACAGCGTCTCCGGTCTACCCTCGTCGACGCGTGGCGCTTGACTGGTCGGTCCGACGAATCGTCCTGCGAACAGGTACGACAAGCCGGGATGGTGCTGCCAGAAGGTGATCATGCTGACCAGCAGATCGGGCCGCCGGAGTAGCGGCGATCGCGCCGGTTCGGGTCCGCCAAGCGTCAGGTGGTTACCGCCGCCGGTACCGCTGTGCCGCCCGTCGAGAGCGAAGGTTTCGGCGCAGAGCCGCTGCTCGCGGGCGATCTTGTAAAGCGTGTGGGTCAGGTCGGAAAGCTCAGCCCAACTAGAGGTTGGATGGACGTTCACCTCGATCACTCCAGGATCGGGGGTGATCAGCAACGTCTTGATACGAGAGTCCGGCGGCGGCCCATAGCCTTCCAGGATCACGGCAATGCCGGTCTGTGCAGCAGCCCGATCAACGAGTCCGACAAGCTCGATGAACTTTTCCAGCTTCTCCAGTGGAGGCAAGAACACGTGCACGAAAGAATCCCGAGCCTCCACCACGAGCGCGGTACGCGCTGGCGCGTCATGCGGATCGACCACGACTGCACGTGGACTCCCTAACGCCTCGCTAAGCGACGGTCCCGCCTTGGTATAGGACTCTTCGCCGACGTAGTCGGGATCTGTCCAAGACAGCGCATCGAGTGGCATCCGTGAACCGGCTGCCCAGTCGCCGGGAAGCAGCACCAGGCGGCCGCGCCGGGTTCTCCAGGCCGGGCTCGCCCAGCCATCACCGAACCATGCTGGCACCAGCGGCAGCACCCAAGCTGCAGGTTCGATCTCGGACCGATCCAGTTCACCGACCAGCTGAGTGTCCGGCTGCTCTGGATCGAGTACCGGTCGCGGCCCGGCCGGCTGGCTCACCTCTGTCACCAGTCGCGCCAGTGGATCTTCGAAGGCCGGCTGCAACTGGTCGTCCGGCAGTCCGAAGTCCGCAGTGATCGCCCGGGCCAGCCGTTCGGCCGATGCCGCTGCGTCCGGATCCGACTTCGCAGCATCGAACGGATCCGCCAGTAGTGCAGGATCACTCCATAACTGCTCGCCATCGCTCCGCCAGATCAGTCGGATCTGCCAGCGAGGTAGCGGCTCATCGGGATACCACTTGCCCTCACCGCGCTGTAACACCCCGCCTTTTGCGAAGCGTTCCGCTAGCGATGCGGCGAGCCGGTTCGCCATCTCCCGCTTCTCCGGGCCGTCCGCAGCCACCGTCCACTGGGCCGAGGTCATGTCGTCGGCCGACACGAATGTGGGCTCGCCGCCCATGGTGAGCTCCAGGCCCGCAGCCTGCAGCCGCCCGTCGACCGCTTCCCCCAACTGCTGGATGTCGTCGATCTGCGCCGGCGTGTACGGCAAAGTGGTTCGAGGTTCCTCCTGGGCACGCAGCACGGTGTTGGCGAACTCCATCGTGGTCACCGACGGCTCGGTTGCCCCGGTGATCGCAGCCGCGGATGCCGGATGAGGCGTGGCAGCCAACGGAATATGGCCCTCCCCGGCAAACAGTGCTGAGGTCGGATCGAGCCCGATCCAGCCGGCACCAGGGATGTAGACCTCGGCCCAGGCGTGCAGGTCGGTGAGGTCCTCTGCTGGACCGCTCGGACCATCCACACTTGGCTGGTCGGGTGCAAGCTGGACCAGGTAACCCGAGACGAATCGAGCTGCGAGACCGCACTGCCGTAATGCGGTCACCAGCAGCCAGGCTGAGTCACGGCAGGAACCGATCCGCCGAGTGAGCGTCTCGTCGGGGGTGTGGACACCGGGTTCCATGCGTACCGAGTAGGCGACATCGCGACAGACGGCGGCGTTCAACGCGCTGAGAAACTCGACCGTACGCTGCCCGTCGGCTGGAGGCGTGACGCTGGCGGCGACCCACTCGTCGAAGAGCGGGCCGCGGGCGGAGTCGGGGATATCCAGGTACGGCCTGAGATCGGCTGCGAGCTCAGGCGGATAGCTGAAGGGATAGGTCTCGGCGTAGTCCTCGACAAAGAAGTCGAAGGGATTGATCACGCCCATGTCGGCCACCAGCCCGACGGTGATCTCTAGTTCGCTGGCCTTGCTGGGGAAGACGACTCGTGCGAGGTAGTTGCCGAAAGGATCTTGCTGCCAGTTGATGAAATGGTCGGCGGGGGAAATCGTGAGCGAGTAGGCCTCAATGGGCGTCCGCGAGTGCGGCGCGGGACGCAGCCGGATGACGTGCGGCCCGATCGCGATCGACCGATCGAAGCGGAAGGTCGTACGGTGCTCGAGCGCGATCTTCATTGCTCCGATCTTCTCCTGCTAGTAGCGGTAGTGATCGGACTTGTACGGCCCGCCGATGTCGACGCCCAAGTAGGCGGCCTGCTTGGGAGTGAGCTCAGTCAGGTGCACGCCAAGCGCGTCCAGATGCAGCCGGGCTACCGCCTCGTCGAGGTGCTTGGGCAGCGTGTGCACCCCGAGCGGATACTTCTCAGGCCTGGTGAAGAGTTCGATCTGGGCAAGCACCTGGTTGGTGAACGAGTTGCTCATCACGAAGCTGGGGTGTCCGGTCGCATTGCCGAGATTCATCAGCCGGCCTTCGCTGAGCACGATGATGCTGTGCGGTTCGGCGCCGTTCTCGGCGAACTCCCACTCGTCTACCTGAGGCTTGATGTTGATCTTGGTCGCGTTCGGCAGCGCGTCCAGCCCCGCCATGTCGATCTCGTTGTCGAAGTGCCCGATATTGCACACGATCGCTTGGTGCTTCATCCGTCGCATCTGGTCGGCGGTGATCACATCGCGGCAGCCAGTCGCGGTGACGTAAATGTCGCCGACGTCGAGCACCTCCTCCAGAGTGGTCACCTGGAAGCCGTCCATCGCTGCCTGAAGCGCGCAGATCGGGTCGATCTCGGTGATGATCACGCGGGCGCCCTGGCCGCGAAGGGATTCCGCACAGCCCTTGCCGACGTCACCGTAACCGCAGACGACTGCAACCTTGCCCCCGATCAATACATCGGTAGCGCGGTTGAGACCATCAATAAGGGAATGGCGAACGCCGTACTTGTTGTCGAACTTCGATTTGGTCACCGAGTCGTTGACATTGATGGCAGGGAACATCAGAGTGCCGGCGCGCATCATCTCGTACAGGCGGTGTACCCCTGTGGTGGTCTCCTCCGTGACGCCCTTGATGGCATTCGCGATCTCAATCCAGGACCACCCTTCAGCCAGCGTCTCGCGTATCAGCTCGAGGAACACGCGCCACTCGGCCGAGTCCTCTGTTGAAGGTTCCGGCACGTTGCCAGCCTTCTCCGCCTCCGCGCCCTTGTGCACGAGCATCGTGGCGTCGCCGCCATCGTCGAGGATCATGTTGGCCAGCTCGTCATCTGGCCAGCGCAGAATCTGGCTCGTACACCACCAGTACTCCTCCAGCGTCTCGCCTTTCCAGGCGAAGACTGGTACTCCCTTGGGGTCGTCCGGTGTGCCGTCCGGCCCGACCACGACGGCGGCGGCGGCATGGTCCTGAGTCGAGAAGATGTTGCAGCTTGCCCACCGCACCTCGGCGCCCAAAGCCACCAGAGTCTCGATGAGCACTGCTGTCTGCACCGTCATATGCAGCGAGCCGGCGATCCTCGCTCCCGCGAGTGGCCTGGAGTCGCCGTACTGCGCCCGCATTGCCATCAGTCCCGGCATCTCGTGCTCGGCGAGGCTGATCTCCTTGCGGCCGAACTCGGCGAGGGTCAGATCCGCAACGCGAAAATCCATGAGTGGAAGCCTATGGGAGGCTGCCGATTTATTAAGAGCGAACTACCTGGAATCCGTCTTAGTGACTCGGAGCGGCAGGGCGTTCTGGCCGTGGAGCGGGAACATGGTCCGGGTCGTAGATGTCCGGCTCGAGGTAGAGCGCGGTGACCATCGGCTCGGCCTCGCGAATATTGATCTCGGCCAGATTGATCGTCTCAGTCACGTCGGTGGCACTCGTCTGAGGACCCACTGCGATTTTGGCTGCGACCAATATCTCCTCTGGACCGAGGTGCAGTGTCTTCATGTGGATGATCCGCTCGACGCCCGGTGTGCTGGTCAGCGCTCGCTCTATCCGGGCGATGGCATCGAGGCTGGCCGCCTCACCCAGCAGCAGGCTCTTTGTCTCGATCGCGAGGGCGATCGCCACTGTCACCAGCAGCAAACCAATCATGGCCGTACCGATTACGTCGAAAATGCCGTTGTGGGTCAGCAGCGTCATCCCAACGCCGAACAGCGCGAAGACCAAACCAACCAGCGCAGCGAAATCCTCCAGCAAGATCACCGGCAGCTCGGGTGCCTTGGCGGCACGGATGTACTTGCTCCAGCTTTGCTTGCCGCGGGTCTTGTTTGACTCCCGTATAGCGGTCCGGAACGACATACTCTCGGCCACGATCGCTGCGACCAGGATCACCAGCGGAACCCACCACCATCTGCTCTCCAACAGCTCGTCCGGGTGGCCTTCCTGCATCTCGTGCCACTTGTGATAAGCCTCATAAAGCGCGAACAGCCCACCGACACTGAACAACACGACCGAGACAATGAAGCCAAAGACGTAGCGCTCTCTGCCATAGCCGAACGGATGCTCCGCGGTAGCACCCCGCTGTGCGCGACGGCCCCCGATTAGCAGCAGAACCTGGTTGCCGGCGTCTGCAACTGAGTGAATCCCCTCAGCCAACATGGATGAGGCCCCGGTCAGCGCCCACGCGCCGAACTTAGTCAAGGCGATGAACGTATTGGCGATCAAGGCGGCAATGACCGCCCTGGTGCCATGCTCCGCACTCACAGGTGAAATCCTGCCACCATCGGTCAGATAATAAACGGCTGTCAGCGCTCCAGGCTGCGCCCAAGGCCGACAGCCAGATAGACCGCCGCGAACATCCCGGTCTGCAGCAAGCTTGCATACCGCTCGACGTCAGAACCTGACCAGTGGGCGATGGGACAGACGCGTACGTCGTTGCGTTCCGCCGCCGCGGCCAGGCGTTGATGATCAGAACGGATCAGGCTCTCGGTGTTCCCATCGTCGAGCAGCACCAAGGTTGGCCGTCGATCCACTGATATCTGGTCCTCAAACGGGTCAGCAAAGGGATCCCTGGTTGGCGTGGAGTCGAGGATGGGCAACAGTGCGTCAGCATCGGCAGCGAGCGCGGCACGGCCGGTAGCCGCACGGAGTGCCTCGGCGAGCCGGCGACTGGCCCGCGCTGCGAGCACCGAGCCACCCCAGACGAGTGGCTGCGCATCGGCCAGACCCATGGCGAGATCCTTGGCCGGGTTCACCGACACATTGGCGAAAGGCGAACAGTCTTCGGCAACCTGGTCCATGGCGTCGGCGACCTGCTGTGGGTAGACCTCTGGTCCGAGCTGCATGCTGTGCAAACCATGCAGGACTACGATCGCCGCCGCCAGCGGATCGGCCGTCGCGGTCGGTAGCAGGATGGTGGATCGGGAGGCCGCGTGCTCGGAGATCATGGAGGGACGCGGGCACGCGATCAACAGCTGGCAACCGCGGCGCACGGCCTCATGCACGGTTGCGATGAGGCCAGCTGGGGCGCTCTCGCTCGCCATCACAACCACCAGGTCGAGGGCGCCAACCCAGCCGGGCAGGCCGTGAGTAGGCCAGGCCACAAACGGTACCGGGCAGACAGGTTCCAGCATCGCCCGAATGAAGCGAGCCTCAGTGCCAGCGGCGATCACCGCCCTGGGCCGGGGCAGCTCTTGCAGCCGACTGATCGGCTCCGCAGAGTCGGCGGTCTCCCGGCGGACGCGGGCGCCGGCTTCGGCCAGCCGGCGCAGGATCGAATCGGCCCCGCCGAGCGCCTTTTGATCGTCCAGCCAGGAATCGTTGAAGACTGACATCACCGACCGGGTGAAGTACCCGGACGATCGGTGCGAGAGCCGGGACGGCGTGCCTCGTCGATCAGCAACACCGGAATCTGTTGCCGTACCGGATAGGCCAGGCCACAGTCCGCCGCCAGACACACAAGCTCGTCGCGGTCATGATCAACAGCGAGTGCTCCATGACAGTTGGGACATGCCAGAATCTCCAGCAACTCCGGTGCCAGATCGACTGCCACGCTCATCCCTCCTCGACTCGATTCCCGTTAGGCGCGGATCAAACCTAACGTCTCGTCACGCAAAGCCTCCATCGTCTCCCGGTTCGCAGCTTCAACATTGAGCCTGAGCAGCGGTTCGGTGTTGCTGGGTCGTACGTTTACCCACCAGTCCTGGCCAGAGATGGTCAGTCCGTCGAGTCGATCTTGCTCGCCGCGACCGGCAAAGGCAGCGGCCACCCGATCCATGATCATCTGCTGGTCGCCGACGACGCTGTTGATCTCTCCGGAGGCCGCGTAGCGGTCGAAGCGAGCCACCAGCTCCGACAGTGGCCGGTCGGAATGGCCCGCCGCCGCCAGTACGTAGAGAGCTGCGAGCATACCTGTGTCAGCTCCCCAGAAGTCACGGAAGTAGTAGTGCGCTGAGTGCTCGCCGCCGAAGATCGCGTTGTGCTCGGCCATGGCAGCTTTCACGAACGTGTGACCCACTCTGGTGATGACGATCTTGCCGCCCTCATCCAGAACGACTTCCGGGACAACCCGGGAGGTGATCTTGTTACAGACGATGGTGGCACCCGGCTCACGTGCCAGCTCCTGGCTGGCGATCATCGCGGTGATTGCCGACGGGCTGACGACCTCACCGCGCTCATCGATGATGAAGCAACGATCCGCGTCGCCGTCGAAGACGAGGGCAAGATCAGCTGACTTCTCGCGGACCGCCGCCTGTGCATCGAGGAGGTTCTCGGGCACGAGCGGATTCGGCGGGTGGTTTGGGAAGGCGCCATCGAGGTCGAGGAACAGGCCGATCAACTCAAGATCATTCCCGCCCAGGACGGCCGGCAGAGTGAATCCAGCCATCCCATTGCCGGCGTCGGCCACCACGCGCAGTCGCCGGATGCCTGTCAGGTCGACAAGGGAGTGCAGATAGTTTGCGTAGGCAGGGAGGAGGTCCTGCGCAGAGCGCTGCCCTCGTGCCACCGCCGGCAGAGGTTCGGCTGCAATGGCGCGCTCGGCGATCTCGGCTAGAGCGGCTGGAGTGATCGGCTTGGCACCTGCCAGGCAAAACTTGATCCCGTTGTACTCACTCGGATTGTGACTAGCGGTGAACATGGCGCCAGGCAGGTCAAGCCGGCCCGAGGCAAACCACAACTGGTCGGTACTGGAGAGGCCGATGTCGATCACGTTGACACCGCGGCTCAGCACCCCCTCGATGAAGGCAGCCGCCATCTGTGGGCCGCTGGTCCGCATGTCGCGGCCCACCACGAGGGCCCCGGGATCCCTGTTGAGATCCAGCACCTCAACCAGGGCGACACCGATGGCATAGGACCCAGCGGCGTCCCACTCCGGGTCAGAGCCCTCGGTGATTCCCCGAATGTCGTTGGCCTTAAAGATCCCCCGCTTGATCATCGCGTGAGAATCCTAGACTGTTCGGCCGTCGCGCGTTGGCGACATGTGGGTTGAGCCGGTCGAAGCCCACGAAATGCGCCCATGCTCAGGGCACATGAAAGACTCAGCCCGCGCCAGGATCAGCAAGGACGGTCAGATGCCCACGGCGCGCCAGCTCGACCATGCCGGTACGCCGCCCCGGCGGCTCCGTGGTCGGCGGATCGTAGGACAGGCCGACATCGCGCACCGCGTCGGCAAGTGCCAGCAAATCATCGGCAGTTGGCTTCGGTTGGTCCTCGACCACGAGCCTGATCACCTCCCACCCGCGCGGTGCCGAGAGCGTCTGCGCGTGCTGCTGGCACAGGTCGTAACAATGCGGTTCCGCCCGGCTCGCCAGCGGACCCAGGACTGCGGTGGAGTCTCGATAGGCGTATGTCAGGGTCGAGGTGGCCGGATGCTGGCACCCTGCTCGTGAACAGCGGCGCATCCTCACCTGCCTGACGGTACTCCGAGGGCAGGTTCGATCGTGGGAAGCGCTGCCGTGTCCGCGCGGAGCGAGCACTAGCGAGCGAAGCAATCAAACACGGCTACAGTGCTCACGTGTCCAGCCGACGTCGTGACCGTCACGGCCGCGGACTCCGCGGACCTCTGGCATTGCCGAACGCATTGACTATGCGGCGTGCTCAGCCGCCCCATCCCGCCAACAAGGCCGACTTCTTCAGTGACGCCGTAAATGATGCGGTCGATCGAGTGGGACTGCAGTGTCCAGACGTCCTCGTCGGAATCATCTTTGGAATCGAGGATGTGCCTCATCCATGGTCCGGTGATCAGGTGCCGCTGGCCGCCGCGGTGGAGGGTACGGCGGATCAGCCGGGCCAGGTCGTGATTTATCGCAGGCCGCTGGAGCATCGCGCAATAAGTCGCCGCGGCCTCCGCATCCTGGTTTACCGTACGATCGTTGAACAACTTTCTGCGCTCACCGGCCGCAGCGTCGATGAGATCGACCCCGACGGCGCGGGCGCTGAGGAAGACTGAGCCGGTGCCTTTCAGGCAGGGTCTTTAGTGGCCCACTGAAGAGTCAGCCCTGGTCGCTGGCGCCCGGCTAGCCAGGTCAGGTGAGCCAAGCGGAATCGTGGCCAGCCCCGCGACGTCTCGATCTGGCTGGGTAAGCACCACGCCTCCCACCACCGAGGAACCGGCTGGCACCTTGACCACGACATAGGACGGCGCAGGCGAGTTCAACCGCCTGGTGGCGGTGCTATTCGGTCCGAGCACCAGGTTCGCGGTCCGCAGCGTGACGCCGTCGTAGCTCAGTACGTCGAAGGTGATCTGCGCGTCGCGGTCTCCGGTATTGCTGACGATCAGCACACTATCGGCGAGGTTGCTGGTCGCGAGCGCGCTGACTGCAGTTCCGATCAACGGGACAGCCGCGGACTGGACGGCCAGATCGATACCAGTGCCGCCGCGCCGGCTGGTAGAGATGACCGAGCCGGTCACGGGCACATTGCTCGTGAGTTTGACGCTGCCCGCCTCGCCAGCCAGGCCCGCTTCGAGATCTACGGTCGCGGTGCTCTCGGGCGGGACGTCAAGTGAGGCGGCTCCTTTCGGCTCGTACGGTCCCTGAAACCCGAGAATCTGCACGGCCACACTGCCGCCCGGGTATTGCTGGGATTGGTGACGACCAGCGTGCGGCCACCGTCATCTTCTGGTACGGCCGGGATGACGACCGCCGTGCTCGGCGATGCCGATGGAATCTGCCAGTCGACTCCAGCAGCCTTGAGCTGATTAGTCTGCATCCGCTTGGCCACTGCGGTGACCCGACCCTGACTCGCCTGCACTGCCACGCTGAGCGCACCCTCGGCCTCGACCAGACTGCTCAGCGACACCGTGCGCGACTCGTGCCCCCGGATCACGACGCCGGGGCTCCCCGGAACCGCAACTCGACCGCTCCGGCCGTAGAACCGAAGATCGACCTGCGCCTGAGCGTCGTCCGGATTGCTCAAGATCAAGTCAGTGCGATCCGCATCGGTTGCGCCGAGACCTGAGAACCAGTGCGAGGTACCCGGAGTCAGGCACGGCGCCGCCTTGAGCCCGACTTCTGGGCCTTCCTGCACGTCGCCAACAATCACCGCGCTGCTCGCGCTCGCCATGCTTCCATCAGCGGAGATCACGACCGGTGCGGTGACTCCAGACAGTTGCCCGCCCTTTCCGGGCTCGGTGAGCTTCAGCTCCGATGGTTTCGACTTGAGCGTCGATGCCGTCAGCAAGCCTGTTCGACTAGGTGCCTCGCGGACCGAGACTGCAAAAACCTCGGTCTTTCCGGCCGGCTCGCCGCTCGGCGGGGCCGACGTGGTGCAGATCGTCGTGGTGCGGCCTACCTGCGTGATACGACTGGCCTGAGACGCAGATCCGCCCTGGCCGAGTAGCGTCCCTCCGCCGAGGATCACCAGCAAGCCCACCAAGACCCCGCCAAGCGCAGTGGCGCGGCGGCGTGGCAAAGACGGCCGACGTATTCGACGATCAGACATCAGGCAAACTCCGAGAGGGTAGCGGCACGGCGGGCCGTCTTAGCCGGATCACGCACCTCGGGTCGTCGGATGGCTGGAGCGGCGAGGACTCCCGCCACCACGAGGACCAAACCCTGAGCCGCCAGCAGCCATGGCATGAGGGACGGCAAGGCGAATGTCAAGGTCCCGCCGCCTGCGGGAACCGCAAACACCTGCTGCCACCCATCCGCGACCGGGGCAAGTGTTCGGCCGTCCAGCTCGGCCCGCCAGCGCACGTCGGCTGACTCACCGATCTGAAGCTGCCGTTCCTGCCCACCCGCGGGCACCGGTGCTGGCGGCCGACCGATGGGCAGCTGCGATGATCCCTCTACAAGTACCGTGCGCGACACCGCCGGTTCGAGCTTCCAGACGATCCCGCGCTCGTTCCCGCTGGCCGTGCCCAGCCCCGGTGTGTTGTCGATCCTGGCCTTGATGTCCTCGTTTGCACCGGTCACCCAGACGTAGCCGATCCCGAGGTTGGTCAGCTGCGGGTTGATATCCGAGTCCGCAGTCCCGGCCACCAGGCGGACGACCAAGTCATCGACCTGCTCGCGGGCAGAGACCGAGCCGCCGTAGGTGGAGCCACGATCGGCGTCGCCCAGCCGGAGGTGATCATCAGCCAGCACGGCGTAGCGGGCGGTGCCGTCGGAAAGGTCGATGGCGAGCAACCGCGGTCGCGCGTCTGACTTCATGGCGTTCATGACGTAGGGAGGAATTGCGTTAAGTCGAGAACGCTCGATTGGGCCATGCGCGCCAGCCAGCACCCACCACATTGCACCGCCCACGCTGACCAGGCAGACCGCCACGCCAGCGAGAACCGAGGCGGGCTGCAGCCAGCTGAAGCTGCGCACCTTCATATCCGCCGAGACTCCGTCGAGTCCCATGCCACCACCGATGATCAATGCGGCGAAGCCGAGCAGTAGGTAACTGCCAACCCAGGGCCGCACCTCGGTGCCCGCCGGAGGCACTGCAACCACCAACCTGGATAAGACGACCGCCATCCCGAGAGCGACCAGGGCTGCCGCCCAGGCAGCCAGCACTGCTCGTCGGGCAGGACGGCGAGCGATTCCAAGAAGAGCGACAAGCCAGATGACCCCGAAGATGACAGCGCCGACCCACAGCGGCGGCAGGCCGGGGCCAACTTCGCGGCCGAGCAACAGCTGCCACGCCGGGGCTGCGGGGGTCACGCCGGCCAGCGCCGCGTCGGGCCCCACGAACAGCCGTCCCGGCGCTGAGATCAGGGTCGGCCACCACGGCAACAGCACGACCAGCGGCACGCCGAGCGCGATGCCGATTCGGCCGATCTTGCGCGGGCTGCGCCGCAGCACGATCGCACCGAGTATCCCGACCAGTACCGCAAAGATGATCATGGACGGTTCGAAGGCGACCAGGGCGACCAGAACCACTCCAGCACCCCAACCGCCACGCCACGCCTCCGGCGTCCGCGTTCTGCGCAACACCAGGGCCCGCGCCGCCATGACCAGCAGCGGCAGGCTGATGGCCACCACAGAGAGGGCGAGCCGCCCCTGATTCGTGCCACCGAGCAGTACTGGAAGCAGCGCGTACGTCCCGCACACCCAGAGCCGTACTCTGCGGTCGTTGATCAGGCGCCGCCCGAGTGGGTACGCCGCGAGCAGCGTCAGTGGTACGACGCCGCACAGCAGCAGTGTGGTGAGCCATTCGGGCTGACCGAACATGGCCGTCGAACCTAGGGCGACGAGCGCCTCCCACGGCGGCGTCACTTGTGCAGGTGCGCCAGGGATTGCGCTCACCACAGTGCGCCACAGGGTCATGAGGCTGTCGTGCGCAGGAAGCAAGGCCGGAGCCACGAGAGAGCCGCTGCCGAAGAGGCTGCGAGCGGCGACAAGACTTGCGACGACGGCGACGGCGGTGGTGATGGCTGCTGGGCTGAGCCAGAGGTTTCTCGGGCGGTCATCGATCGCCAAGCTGAAGTCGTCACCGGTGAGCTCGTCGATCGAAGCCACGTCAGAGTCGCCCGCTACCAGCCGATAACGCTCGGACGCGGCGCCGGTCAGCACGTCCAGTCCAGCCCGTAGGCCGCTCCACCAGGGTGGTCGCAGGGACTCCACGACTTCGCTGGTCCCTGGCGCCGGGTCAATAGCAGTCGTCCGCCTGCGCAGGTCACGTAGCCGACCCGGATGTGCGACGAACGAGCCCAATGCCTGCATCTCATCGCGTGCCCGACCCGGCACCTTGCCGATCAGATACCCCACTGCACGCACGAGACAGCTCCAGACCAAGCGGATCCAAACCAGAGCCAGCCTCTTCCTCGGGGCATGACCTGCTATGACCAGCATGCCGAGCAGCCGGTCAACCTTGCCCGGCCTACGCCCCGTAAGACCGTGAGGACGAAGCCCGGCGCGGCCGACCTGGCGATGGGTGAGCTGTGCATTCGGTGTCGTGACCACCCTGTATCCGTTGAGGTGAGCGCGCCACCCGAACTCGACACCGTCTCGGAATACCGGTAGGACCGGGTCAAGACCGTCGAGCTGCTCCCAGACGGCGGTTCGAACGAGCATGCCGCAGGTCGAGACGCCGAGCCACTCCTGGGGCTCGTCACGCTGCCCCTGGTCGATCTCGTCTACGTCTAGGCCGAGCTCGCGGCGCCCGGTGCCGGAAATGCTCACCCCGATCTCGCTGATCGGCTGGCCGCCGTGGCGGCTTCGAGGTAGCAGCAGCTTCGGGCCTGTCAGGTCGATGCTCGGCTCGGTGGTCACATGCGCCAGCAGCTGATAGAGCGCGTCCGGCGCAGGCACGGCATCGTCGTGCAGTAGCCAAAGCCAGCGCGTGTCCTGCGCCGATATCGCGCGAAAGCCGATGGTGTCCGCGTCGTCTTGCAAGTTGGCGGCGTCGAACTCCAGTGCCGCCCTCACCGCGGTGCCGAACCCGAAATCCCGCTGCCCTTCGTAGACGGCGTCCAGTACGCCCTCGTCGTACGCGCTGTCCAATAGCGTTCTCGTCGCATCGGTGCTCGCATTATCGATTGCAATCAGGCGAGTCGGCCGCGTATCGAGCTGGGCCAGTGCCTCAAGGGTCGCCGGCAGCCACCGTGCCGCGTCGAGCGTGACGAGGACCGCTACGACGTGGGCGCTGGCGATGTCGACCCGTTCGGTCTGTTCGTCGACATGGTCTGCCCAGGCCCATGGATTCTCATCGAATCCGAAATCCTCGACATTGACCTGCATCAGCTCAGGCCACGCGCCAGAGCCTCCTGGTCGGTCCTCGTACGAACCGGTCAGGGTGATGTGGCTATCCATCAGATCCTGTGCAACCCCCGATTACCAATCGGGCCCCGCAACACGCAAGAGGGGCTGCCCGGTTGGGCGGCCCCTTACTTTACGCGAGTCGGCTGGGTGCTCGACAATGCGTCTCGGCTACACAGCCCGCTTCTTGAGCTTTCGACGCTCCCGCTCACTCAGTCCGCCCCAGATGCCGAAGCGTTCATCGTTGGCCAGCGCGTACTCGAGGCACTCGCCGCGCACTTCGCAGGACAAGCAGACCTTCTTCGCCTCGCGCGTCGACCCGCCCTTCTCAGGGAAGAACGCTTCTGGGTCGGTCTGCGCGCACAGTGCGCGCTCTTGCCAGCTCAGTGCACCCCCCTCGTTGGTGCCCCTCAGCTCGTACATGTGGTTGTGCCTCCTCGACCCGCATGATTGAAAACCCCGCAACCGGTACGACTTCGCGGGCCGTAGCGGTTTTTGGCTTGCGCCGTATGCACCTGCCACCCGCTGCTACTGGGTGCCCCCTTGGCTGTGCAGCAACTCATCTGAGTACGACTCCGCCGGATCAGCAGAAAACTGCAAATGACATTGGTGAAATTACATGCCTGTCAATACCGGAAAGTCAAGCGGTTTCCTGATATTGGGCACAGATTCACGCGTGAGGGGTTCTGTTTAGGTCTGAGGGCGGCCCCACCAGTCCACGGCTGGCGGGGGCATGCTCCGTTGGCCCTTCGACTGGGCGGTGGGGTCATCGGCGATTCGAGCCTGTGGTCTGGGCCCATTGGGCTGCGTTGGGATCGGCTGCCAGGCTGTGGCGGTATCTGCCCCCCAACCAGTTGCTGGGGCGCCAGCTGCTGCTTCACCCGCCGTACGCCAGACCGCACCGGCAGCCGCGTCAGGCCGCCAGGTCGGCTGCAGCCGCTGATCCGGAGGCTGCGGCATCGGCAACGGTTCCGGGTACGGCGCCAGCCCGATTCCGGCAGGCAGCCGGCGCGGCACGGCCTGGAGCTGCAAGAGCTTGATCAAGAGCCCGACTGCAATGACAGAGGTCACCTGTACCGCGATGGCGGCAAGCACCCCGAGAACTGGCGTCGGCTCCGCGGCGAGCCCCAGCAAGGCGAGCGTGAGACCAAGCAGCACGGCGAGGCCTCCGACGACGAGGCTGAGGAGCGTCAGCAGGCGCGCGTGCGGCGTTCGCTCACGCAAGACGCAGAAGCTGACCAGAACCGCCAGCACGACCAGCGGCACCGGGTTCGCGGCTCGCGCGCTCAATGCCACTGCGACATTTGCCAGCGGGCCTGAGTAGGCTGCCATCCCCACGACGGCGAGCACGAGGTTGAGCACCAAGGCCCCAAATGCGGCCCAAGCCGCCGGCTCCCGCAACCGCATCAAACTGTCCATCCTTTCAGCGTAACGACAATGAGGGTGCGAGGAGGCAGACCTGGATGAAGTGGGTCCAGGCCGCCCTGCCGGCAGGTGGCTGATGGAAGACTGGGGCGGGTGCGGATCGTGATCTTGGCCGGTGGCGTCGGCGGCTCGAAGTTCGTCCTCGGCGTACGTTGCGCCTATCCGAATGCGAAACTCACGGTGATCGCCAACACGGCTGACGACATCACCCTGCACGGTTTGCGAATCTGTCCTGACCTCGACACGATCATGTACACCCTCGGTGGTGGCGGAGATCCGGTACGCGGTTGGGGGCGAGAGGACGAAAGCTGGCGGGTGATGGAGGAGCTGGCCTCCTACGGCGTCGAGCCGTCCTGGTTCTCCCTCGGCGACCGTGACGTGGGCACCCATCTGGTACGGACGCAGATGCTGAACGCCGGTTACCCGCTCTCTGAGGTGACCGCCGCGCTGTGCACCCGCTGGTTGGCTCATGACGAGCAGCTCAGGTTGATCCCCATGACCGATGATCGGGTTGAGACCCACGTGACGATCGCGGATCCCGACACACCAGATCAGCGACGGGCCGTGCATTTTCAGGAGTACTGGGTGCGCCTTCGGGCACAACCGAAGGCACTTGCGGTCACCCTGGTCGGCATCGAGACCGCACAACCGGCTCCCGGTGTGATCGAGGCGCTCGAGCAAGCCGATCTGATCTTGGTCGCGCCGAGCAACCCTGTGGTCTCCATCGGTCCGATCCTTGCCATGCCGGGCCTGCGCGACGGGCTGCAGCGCGCATCTGCCCCGGTCGTGGGATTCGCGGGGATTCTCGGCGGTTCGCCTGTGCTGGGCATGGCTCACCAGCTGCTGCCTGCGATCGGGGTCGATGTCGATGCCGCAGCGGTCGGCCTGCACTACGGTGCCCGCTCACGCGGCGGTGTTCTGGACGTCTGGACCATGGACCACGTCGACGCGTCCTCTGCCGAACGCGTCCAGCAGGCCGGCTTGCAGGCCGTGGTCACAGATCTGATCATGCGGGACCCGGCGCGTACGGCCGCTTTCATCAGCTATGCGATCCAGACCGCCATATCATGATCGGTCCTGTCGCAGCCGACGGTTCGGCGTCAACTCAGGGTGCGCCCATGCTCAGCATCTTCGCCCCTGGCGGGATCGGGGAAGTCATCGCCGGCACTGATCTTGCAACGGCGATACTCTCTGCAGCTGAGACCGACCCACGTGGACCGCTTCGGGATGGCGATATCGTCGTTGTCACATCCAAGATCATCAGTAAGGCCGAGGGTCGCATCGAACCGGCGTCACAGCGCGCGGAGCTGATTACTTCTGAGAGCCGCCGCACAGTTGCCCGCCGCGGAGAGACCCGCATCGTCCGCACTCACGGCGGGCTGACACTGGCCGCTGCCGGTCTAGATACCTCGAACGTCTCGGCGGAGTCGATCTTGCTGCTGCCGCGTGATCCCGACGCCAGTGCTGCAGCGCTCCGTGAGCAGCTGGAAGCCGCTACCGGGCTTCGGCTGGGCGTGATCATCTCCGACACGGCCGGGCGGCCATGGCGGATGGGACAGACCGATCACGCCATCGGCGTTTCCGGGGTTCAAGCCGTGCAGAACTATGTGGGCGCCAAAGATGCCTACGACAATGAGCTGCAGGTGACCGTCATGGCTGTCGCCGACGAGCTGGCAGCCGCTGCGGACCTGGTGAAGGGCAAGTTGCGCGGACGTCCGGTTGCCGTGGTACGCGGCCTTGGTTCGCTGGTGTGGGAGGCCGACTCGTCGGCTCATGAGCTGCTTCGTGATCCGGCCAAGGACATGTTCGGTTTCGGGAGCCAGGAGGCGGTCTTGGCCGCCGCACTCGTCGCCAGTGGACAGCAGGATCGCTACGAGGAGCTCGTTGCGCTCGACCGGCCGGAGCAAACGTCTCGGCTACTTGCTGGAACGCGACTGGGCACGGAAGCCCAAGATCTGCTGCGCGCCGTCATGTCTGTCGACCTGACTGACACCCAGGTTTTCGAGTTAGACTCGCCACTCCTTGAGACGGATCGGTAGGAGTGACCCAGGTGGCGAAAGCCAGGAGCGACGAGAAGGCCACGCCCAAGAGCGGGGCGTCAACGAAGACCCCATCCTCGTCACAGAGCCGCCGCGACAAGCTGGCCTCCTTCGAGGCTGCGCGAAAGAAGGAACAACGCAACCGAACCATCCGGCTGCTTGTGATCTGCTTCGTACTCGCCATGGCACTGCTGGCGTATCCGATCTATCTCTTCATCGATGACTATCGGGCCCGGACCGCGACCATCGCCGACGTCGGCAGCAGCATTGCTGACGCAGGATGCGACCCGGTCGCTGAGGATGAGGCCACCGGCAACCAAGATCACGTTCCGGACGGCACCAAGGTGACCTACGCCCAGACTCCACCTGACTCAGGGAGCCACTACGCGACCCCTGCCCCGTTCACCAAGCACTTCTACGCCGAAGCGGATCGTCCTGCGGTGGAGACCTTGGTGCACAACCTGGAGCACGGCTACACGGTCGTCTGGTATCGCGCGAACGCTCCCAGCAAGCAGATCGACAACTTGCAACGGATCGCCAAGACCTTCGGCAGCGAGGAGTACGACCCGGCGGACAAATTCCTTGCGGCACCGTGGTCCGACGCCGATGGCGCGGGCTTTCCAGCCGGGAAAAACGTCGTGATCACCCGTTGGACCGCTGACCCGAACGACCCCGGCGACGTCACAAAGCAAAGAGGTGTCCGCCAGGCTTGCACCAACGTCAGCGGTGCAGCCATCCAGGAGTTCATGGCCAAGTACCCGGTCGCCAACTCCCCGGAGCCCAGCGGCGCCTAACGCCCAGAGCGCTTACGCGTAGCTGCCGCCGAGTTGAGCGGTGACCTCGGCGACCAGCTCCTTGATCCGTTCGGCCTCGGAGATGGGGCAAACCAGAGTGATCTGAGGTGTCTGCACGATCACTGTGCCAGTGAGCCCGACCACCGCGACGAGCCGGCCGCCTTCGGCATTGTTGATCACCAGATTGTCGCGAGCGTCGACCAGCACAGCGACGCCGTGGGTGGCGTTTCCCTGTTCGTCGCGCGGCAGCTGTTCGCTGAGTGCTGCGAAGCCGCCGACATCGTGCCAGGTGATGGGCAGCCGCACTGCCACGACGCGAGCACTCCCTTCGCCGCGTGAGACGGGCTCCATCACGGCGTAGTCGACACTGATCTTGAGCAGCTCCGGATAGATCTCCGCGAGGCGGTAGGGTGCAGCCGCCAGCTCCACCATCGCATCGTGCGTCTTTGGCTGCAGCAGTTTGAGTTGATCAAGCAAGGTGCGGGCGCGCCAAACGAACATGCCGGAGTTCCACCAGTACTCACCCGAGGCCAGATACTCCTCAGCAGTCGGCCGATCGGGCTTCTCTTTGAACTCGACGACTGAAAAAACGTCCGGATGACCAAGGATCGTCTCCCCCCGCCGCAAGTAGCCATAACCGGTGTGCGGAGCCGTCGGCACCACCCCGAACGTCACCAGGAATTCCTCGGCGCTCTCGGCCACCTCGAAGCCTTCCAGCAGAGCGCGCTGGAACACCGGAATCGGATGCATGATGTGGTCCGCGGTGACGACCGCGACAACCGCGTCAGGGTCACGCGCCGCCAGAACTGCCGCAGGCCAGGCCACCGCGTTCAGCGAGTCACGGCCCTCCGGCTCGCCGAGAATGTTCGCAGGTTTGACTTCGGGCAGCTCTGCGGCGACGACATCCGCGTAATCGGCACCAGTGCAGACCAGGACCTGGTCGGGCGGGACGACGCCCTCCAAGCGGTCGTACGCGATCCTTAGCAGGCTCTTGCCGCCGACCACGCGCAACAGCTGTTTGGGCATGTCTTGCCGGGACAGTGGCCAGAGCCGCTTGCCTGATCCACCAGCCATGATCAGCACGTAACGCATGCGGAAAAGGGTAGCGGCGTCCAGCCTGCAGTGCTGGCGCGCGCATGCTCTTACGCTGGCGCCATGACTGCACTCCTCGCCGAGCGACTGCGGCGGCGCGTCCGGACCAACGGATCTGCGCCGCTGTTCACCTTCTACGATCTCGACTCGGGTGCGCGCACCGAACTTTCGGCCACGAGCTTGAGCAACTGGGTGGACAAGACCTCTAACTTGCTTGAGGACGAGCTCGGCGTCGGCGGGGGTGAAGTGATCAGCATGCCGCTCGCTGCGGAGGCTCCAGGCCACTGGCTCACTGCGGTGTGGCAGCTCGCTTGCTGGCAGGTTGGCCTGGTTGTCGACCTCAACAATCCGACTCTGCCGGTAGCGGTGGTGACAGGGCGCCGCTGGCAGGGTCATTCAGAACCTGACATCTTCGCGTGCGCGCTGCACCCACTGGGGTTTGGATTCGGCGAGCCGCTGCCCGACGGCGTCCGCGACTATGCGGTCGAGGTGCGCAGTCATGCAGATAGCTACTTCGGCTACCCACCGGAGCCCGATGGGATCGCCTGGGTGGACGCCGAGCGCACCCTGACTCAAGCAGACCTGGTCAATGTCGATGGTCCCCCGGCGCGCCGCCTGGTCCGCGCCGGTGATCCGTGGGCCACATGCCGTGACGGCGTGGTGACCGCGCTGGTCACCGACGGATCAGCGGTCGTCGTGGTCGGCGGGAACGCGGACCAATTCGCCCGGATCGCCGAGAGCGAGCGGGTGAGCTGATCATCGTCACAGCGCCGCCCGTGAGTCCGGCTTACGCAGCACTGCCGAAGATCGGCGGCAGAACGAACAGCATGCTGAGCGACCACGTGATGTGAGTGAGGATGGGCGCGAGTATGCCGCCAGTCGCTCGGCGCTGCAGGGCCACGACTGTGCCAAGGACAACAGCCGCGAAGACGAGCACCGAATTGCCACCCGCAATGGTCGCCAACGCGTAAAGGACCGTGGAAATCAACACCGGGTGCCACGCGCCGATTGCGGCGAAGAGAGCACCACGAAAAAAGAGTTCCTCAGCGATTCCGTTCACTAACGTGATCATGAAAATGATCCAGAGATTTCCCAGTCGGGCGTAGCCAAGCACGTCTTCAGCGAGCCTGGCCAGCGTGGGAACCGTACGAACTATGAAGGCGCCGAGCACGAAAAGCGCGGCCAACAACAACCCCACCGCAATAGGTGTGATGATCGGACGCCGCAACCTGCCACCGAGCAGGACGTGGCCGAGGTGCAGCGGGCCGGACAGCACACTGCCGAGCGTCCATGTTGCTGCCAGACCCAAGGTCAGCGGGTAGAAGGCCGGATCTCCTTGCCGTACCGAGAACGAGAGACCCAAGAGGGTGACGCCGACGGCCAGCGTGATCACAACAACGATCCGGCGGCGCAGGAACGCGGCGTCGGACTGCCAGTGATCTCGTTCGACCTTGTCGATCAACACCGGACGAACGACAGCGCTCGCTCGTTTGATCATCCGCCTCATCGGGCTGTCGTTCACGACTTCGCTCAGGCGGCCGCTCGCTGTCGGAATGCCTCTCGAACCGCATCGTTATAGCTCATGGGCGTCGCAGGAATGATTTCGTCAATGGAGTGGTCGGTGACCACCACCTCGTTGCTCATCGAGTCCACGAGATTGCGTGCTGCTGCGGTGTTGACATCAGTGACGAGTGACAGCCAATAAGAAGACAGCCGGGGAGTCAGCAGCGGTACGGCAAGCATGGGCAATGGGCGGTGATGGTGCAGGCGGGCCACCCGCCGCATCATCTCGGCGTAGGTCAGCACTTCGGGTCCGCCGATCTCGAAGACCCGTCCCTTGACTGTTTCCAGCTCAAGCACCCCGACGAGGTAGCCAATAACGTCGGACAAAGCGATCGGTTGTGTACGGGTGGTTGCCCATTTGGGAACAACCATCGCGGGAAGATGAGCGACGAGCTGCCGGGTGATCTCCCACGAAATGCTGCCGTGTCCAACGATGATTGCCGCCCGCAGCACAGTGACCGGTACGCCCGAGGTCCCCAGCAGGTGCTCAACTTCTCGCCTTGATTTCAAGTGAGCCGACAGGTTCGCGCCATCCCGGCCAAGACCACCGAGATAGATCAACCGCTCAAGACCAGCGTCGGCGGCTGCCATTCCGAATGACCGCGCAGCCTTCGCATCCTTCTCCACGAAATCCTGCCGTGCCAGCGAGTGCACCAGGTAATAGGCAGCGTCAACGTCAGCGAGTGCTGACTGGAGACTGGCGGGTTCGTAGACGTCGCCGAAAATCGGTTTGCCCGCGCCGGTGTAGGTATCAGGATGTCGAGTCATCGCGAGAACCGAGTGACCCCGCATCTCCAGCGCCTCGGCCAGGTGCGAGCCCACAAAGCCGGAAGCACCCGTAACCAGCACCTGCTTTGCCATTCAGCCTCCTCGCCGGCGCCTCAACGATTCCATCACGGCCTCCACTAGCAATTTGCTCACACGTTCGAAAACTGTCGGTAGCGGCTGCGACCATGAACGCATGACGGGGGAATATCAAGACGACGGTTTCAGACGGCGCGAGGCGATTGCCGACGCACGTCGAGAGGCTGCGGCTGCGTTGGCTCGGCTCGCCGAGGCGGCAGTGCGGTACGCCGATGCTCGGATCACTGAAGAGAAGGCTGACGCTTCCGGTTCCAGCCTGGGGCGACTCAAGCGTGCCCACCCGGGAGAGTTTGTGGCCGATGAGTTGGCGGTGATGCTGCGCGACCAGCCTTATCACGTGCGGTGTCTACTCGCTCGGTCCCGCCGGATGGCCGCGGACCTGCCCACCGTCTGGGAGGCCTTCCGATGTGGCGATCTGGATGCGGAGCAGATCCGGGTAATAGATCGGGTGGCGCGTCGAGTTACCGAGGCCGCCACCCTGGCCGCCATCGACGAACAAGCCGTCAACGCGGCACAAACCAGATGCCCAAAGCAGCTCAAAGTCTGGTTGCTGCGACTTGTGGTCCGTTTGGAGCCGCTCGCCTTCGAGGAGCGGC
The DNA here is from genome assembly GCA_963734005.1 of uncultured Actinomycetota bacterium. Lineage (GTDB taxonomy): Bacteria > Actinomycetota > Actinomycetes > Propionibacteriales > Propionibacteriaceae > Microlunatus. Next base: position 118,891 of record CAVTFS010000008.1, on the reverse strand, counting down.
ACCGCCGCGCCCTGGCCGAACGCCGCGTCACCGTGGTGCAAGGCGTCGACGGCATCGGATACGTCACCGGGGAAGTCTCGGCTGCCGACGCTGCCGCCATTGACGCCATGCTCGCCGCGACCGCCCGCAGCCTCGGCGCCGCGGATCCGCGCACCGAACAGCAACGCCGCTCCGACCTGTTCGCCGACCTGCTACTCGGCCGACTGCGCTTCGAGGAGCCTGACGACGGTGAGAAGCCGACCGATGATTCGGATTGGCTCGAAGTTGAAAACGTCGACCCCGACACCGGCGAGTTGCTCGGAACGTGTTTGCAGCGGATCGACGGGGAAGGTGAACCGAGCGGCGAACGTATCGATGCCAACACGCACCGCCCACTCGGTCAGGCACCCACGCTCGTGAAACGTCCTCAGAAGCTCCAGATCGGAATTGTCGTACCGCTATCGAGCCTGCTTGGCGCGAACGATGCGCCAGCCGAGCTGGCCGACCGATCCGGGTTCATACCAGCAGAGCTGCTCCGAGAACAGATCGGCGAAGCCATCGACACGGATGGGCGTGATGAGGTGCTGTTCACCCGGCTCCTCACCGACGATGGAGGCCGTTTGCTCGACACCACCGAACTCGGTCGCTACCCCTCAGACCGGCTAGCCCAAGCGATCAAGATTCGCGCCGGCACCTGCCGCTTCCCGACCTGCACCGTACCCGCCGACCGCTGCGACCTTGATCATCACGAACCCGTTCCCCGCGGCGCCACCTCCGCAACCAACATGGACCCGTTCTGCCGCAGACACCACCGAGGCAAAACCTTCGCTTGGCACGCCTGCCTCAGAGACCACAACGGCGTCGACTGGACCATGCCCGACGCCGAACACTACCGATGCGTCGACGAGCCGCTACCAACAGGAATGGTGGCCTGAGAACTCCGAACTGGCAAACTCAAGCATTCTGCGGGAAGCCCAGGTTCAGACCGCCGTGGCTGGGATCGAGCCAGCGTGAGGTGATCACCTTGCCACGGGTGAAGAAGTGCAGGCCATCGACGCCGTGGGCGTGGGTGTCGCCGAACAGCGAGTTCTTCCAGCCACCGAACGAGTAGTACGCCATCGGCACCGGAACCGGCACATTGATGCCGATCATGCCCACCTTGACCTCGTACTGGAACTGCCGGGCAGCGCCGCCGTCGTTAGTGAAGATCGCCGTTCCGTTTCCGTACGGGTTGTCATTGATCAGCTTCACGCCTTCCTCGTAGCTGTCCACTCGGACAACCGACAGCACCGGCCCGAAGATCTCATCGGTGTAGATGCTCATGTCTGTCGTCACATGATCGAACAGCGTCGGGCCGACGAAGAACCCCTCGCCATCGGCGTCGACCTTCGGTTGACGTCCGTCCACGACCAGCTCCGCGCCGGCTGCATCGCCGGCGTCGATGTAACCCGACACCCGCTCCTGAGCCTGTGCGGTCACCAGTGGGCCCATGTCGCAGCCCCTGGTGCCATCACCCGTCCGCAGCCCGACGGTCCGCTCCTTGATCTTGGACACCAGCTCGTCACCGACGTCGCCGACCGCCAGCACGACCGAGATTGCCATGCAGCGCTCGCCTGCCGAACCGTAGCCGGCGTTCACAGCCTGGTCGGCAGCAAGATCAAGATCGGCATCCGGTAGCACCAGCATGTGGTTCTTGGCACCGCCCAGAGCCTGTACGCGCTTGCCGTGCGTCGTGCCGGTCTCGTAGACATATCTGGCGATCGGGGTGGATCCGACGAAGGAGATCGACTGCACGTCAGGATGCGTCAGCAATCCATCGACGGCCACCTTGTCGCCGTTCAGCACGTTGAACACGCCGTCGGGAAGCCCAGCCTCTTTCCACAACTCGGCAACCCACAGCGCCGCCGTCGGCACCTTTTCGCTCGGCTTCAGCACAACGGTGTTCCCAGCGGCGATGGCGATCGGGTAGAACCACATTGGCACCATGGCTGGAAAGTTGAACGGGGAAATGATGCCGGCTACCCCCAGCGGCTGCCGTGTGGAGTGCACGTCGACCTTGGTGGACGCGTTCTCAGTGAAGCCGCCCTTGATCAGATGCGGGATACCGCACGCGAACTCGACGACCTCCTGGCCGCGGGTGACCTCGCCAAGGGCGTCGGAGAGGACCTTGCCATGCTCGGATGTGATGATGGCGGCCATCTCCTTCTTCCGCGCGTTCAGCAGCTCGCGGAAAGCGAACAGAATCTGAGTGCGCCTGGTCAGGGATATGTCTCGCCACCTCGGAAACGCTGCGTGCGCCGCGGCGACGACTTCGTTGACGTCGTCCTCTGATGCCAGCGCGAGTTGCGCCGTCACCTCCCCGCTGGCCGGGTTGGTGACGTCGGAGAAGCGCCCGCTGTTGCCTTCAAAGATCTCGCCGGACTTCCAGTGGTGGAGGGTGGTTGCCATGTCTGTTTCCTATCTGACGGTGCTGCTGGAGTGCTGTTGGATGATCATGATCAGTTCGTGATCTTGCTCGACCGGACTTGCTTCGCGGCGTCGGTGCCGAAGTGCTTGCCGACCAGCGCGAGTGATCTGTCACGCTGGCGCTCTGACACGCCGCGCGCGTCTTCCTCCCACCCGAAGACGCAGCTGCTGATCACGCCGTCGAACCCGACGGCTGCAAGCGCAGCGAAGACCGCGTCATAATCCACCTCGCCCATACCCATCTCCATGTGCTGGTGCACCCGAGCGGGATTGCCGGGCGGGTTGGAGATATACCGCAGTCCATTCGAGGTCAGATGGTTCCAGGCGTCAGCGAGGTGGACGTACCGTACCTTGTCGCCGGCTGCCTCGATGATCGTTGCCGGGTCATGGCCTTGGTGGAACGCGTGCGGAGTGCAGTACAGGAAACCGATCCAGTCCTGGTTCAGACCACGGAGCAGGTTGACTGCCTCCAGGCCGTCTTCGATGAAGTCGTCCGGGTGCGGCTCGATGATCAGCTGCAGTCCCTCCCGCTCGAAGATCGGCAACAGCTCATCCATCGACTTCAAGAAATGAGCTTCGGCGGTCTCGGGTGCCTCTGGTCTGCCGTTGAACTCGGAGTTGATCACTTCGACTCCGAGATCGACGGTGATTTGGATGACCCGCTTCCAGGCGCGTACGGCGGCCTGCCGTTGGTCCTCGTCGGGACCTGACCAGCGCAACACCGGTAGCACTGACGCTATGCCGACGCCGGCATCACTGGCGAGCTTCTTAAGTCTCCTGACTCCCGCATCGTCGACTCGCGGGTACTTGAAGAAGGGAACGAAGTCCGCCTTGGGTGAGAGCTCCATCCAGTCGTAGCCGAGGCTGGCCACAATGTCGGGCAGTTCGTAGACCGAGCTGCTCGAGTAGAACATCTGGGGATCGAGGGCAAGTCTCACGGCCACGCTCCTTCCAGATCGGGCGCCTGAATCCCCGCATGAGGCTCCTCCGCCTCGATGGACGCAACCGAAGTCCCGCCCGCGAGGTGAACATGGACCTTCGCGCCACTCCGGAGGGCCAGAACGCCGGCCTCACAGACGGCAACGGCCGCATAGCCGTCCCAGGCGCTGGGGCCGTCGATGGTTCCTGCCTTGGCCGCATCCACCCACCGTTGCAGCTCGATGTCGTACGCCCACCCGAATCGCTCCACGAAGCTCGGCGTCATCGCCCCGCCCCAGCGGCCGTCAGAGGATTTGAGCAGCAGGTTCTGATCCAGGCCGATGAAAGCGCTGCCCTTCTCGCCTACGACCTCGGTACGTACCTCGTACGCCACACCGGTCCTGACGAAGATCTCATCGGTAACGATGGCTCCTGACTCGGTCTCGAAGATCACCAGCATGGGATCGTGCGTGCCGTGCGGTGCACTGCCGGTGGCAGCTCCCTTGATCACCTCAACACTGGTGAGCTCCTGACCCAGCAAGAACCGCACTGAGTCGACCTCATGCACCACCGAGTCTCTGATCATGAGCTCGGACGTGAAATGATCACCAACCGCAGGGTTGCGATGGGTGCAATGCACGATCAGAGGATTGCCCAGCCCGCCGTCCGCAATCAGCTTCCTCAGCGCCACGTATTCAGGATCGAAGCGCCGCATGAAGCCGACCTGGATGAGTTGCTTGCCGAGCGCCTTCTCCTTCTGCACGATCGCGTAGGAAGAGGCGATGTCGGTGGTCAGCGGTTTCTCGCACAGCACCGGGACGCCCCGATCCAGACACGCGTTTACTTGTTCGTAGTGGACAGCACCTGGGCTGGCGATGAGCACCGCATCCACCTCTGGATCGTTGATTGCGACAATCGGATCGGCCTCTACGCGCGCCCCGACCTTGCCAGCGACTTCGGCCGCCTTGTCGGCAAGGAAGTCGTTGACGACAGTGACCCGGGCTCCCCGTACCCGCTTGCTCAGCGCGTCCACATGGAAGGCCCCCATCATGCCGACGCCGAGAACGGCGACCCTCAGGTCATCAGTCATTGCTGCCTCCCGAACTCGATGGTCGCCCCGCTGCAGGAACTGAGATAGGCCTTCGTGCGCTTGGCAATGGGTAGCGGCAGGTCTGCTGAGCATGGGTAGAGGTCGTGCTCGATGATGCCCTCGATGTCACGACCCAGTCCTGCAACCGCCTCCAGCAGGGGCGGCATTTCCGGAACGCCGAGCGGCGGCTCGATCATGGCGCCCATCCGTACGGCTTCGGGGAAGGAGAGGTCCTTGTCCAGCACCTTGCTGACGATCTCCGGGTTGACCTGCTTGAGGTGCAGGTAACCGATTCGATCGGGATACTTTGCGATCAGCTCCAAGCAGTCGCCGCCGTAATAGGCGATATGCCCGGTGTCGAAGCAGAGATTCACCCACTCGGGATTGGTCGACTCCAGGAATCGCTCGATGTCTGGCTGGTAGCCGACATGGCTGTCGGCGTGGGAGTGGAACTGCACCTGCAGGCCGTACTCCTCAAGAATCCTTCGCCCGAGTTCGTCTAGGCCGCCGGTCATTTGTTTCCACTGCTCGGCGGTTAGCTCACGGTTCTCTACCGGCTCCCCGGTCTTGTGGTGCCGCCACACGTCGGGTATCACCACGATGTGCTTCCCACCGAGGGCTTGGGTCAGCGCGGCCACGTCGGTCACCTGTGTCCACACTGCGTCCCACGAGTCCGGGCGGTGCAGGTGCTCGAACACGGTCCCCGCCAGCACACCGAGGTTATGCGATTCGAGCTGGTCTCTCAGCTCCGCCGGGTCCTTCGGCAGGTAGCCGTAGGGGCCCAGCTCGATCCATTGGTACCCGGCCTCGGCAACCTCGCGAAGGAATACCTCGGGGGGCACCTGCTCAGGATCGCTGGGAAACCAAACTCCCCACGAGTCCGGTGCGGTACCGATCGTGATCGTGGATGACACGTACCCTCCTTACAAGAACAGCTTCTGGGTCGCCTTGTGCTCGTCGTAGGTCTCACGCGCTTGCTGAGTTGACTCGAGAGTCGAGGTGGCGCTCACAGGCACGTCCCACCATGACTCCGAGTCCGGAGCGCCGATCAGTGGATCTGTCTCGACATAGATCACGATGCTGTGATCCGCAGCCTTGGCAGCCTTGATCGCTTCGGCGAACTCACCGGCCGTTGCAGTCCTGATCACCTCGACGCCGAGACTTGCCGCATTGGCAGCAAGATCAACGGGCAGCTTGTCGCCATCCAGCCGGCCGGTCTCTGGGTTGCGATAGCGGTACCTGGTACCGAAACGCTGCGAGCCCAGCGACTCAGAGAGTGAGCCGATCGAGGCGTAGCCGTGATTCTGTACCAGCACCGTGATGATCTTGATGCTCTCCTGGACGGCAGTGACGATCTCGGTCGCCATCATCAGGTAGGAGCCGTCACCGACCATGACGAAGACATCTCGATCAGGACAGGCAAGTCGTACGCCGAGCCCGCCGGCGACCTCATAGCCCATACAGGAATAGCCGTACTCGACGTGGTAGCCCTTCGGGTCGCGGGTGCGCCACAGTTTGTGTAAGTCGCCAGGCATCGATCCGGCGGCACAGACGACGACGTCGCGCGGATCGGACAGCTCGTTCACCATGCCGATGACCTCGTTCTGGGTTAGCAGCCCGTCAGCTCCCGCATTGGGAGTGTCGGGCAGGTAGACCTTCTGCACCGTCTCGTCCCAAGCGGCGTTCAACTCGCTGTACTTCGCGACATAGCTTTCGTCCACCCGATAGCCGTCAAGCAGCGGCCGCAGCGCCTCGAGAGTCTCGCGGGCGTCTGCCTGAATCCCGAGACCGGCATGCTTGATCGCATCCATCCCCGCGACGTTGATGTTGATGAACCGCACGTCGGGGTTTTGGAAGGCTGTCCTGCTCGCGGTTGTGAAGTCTGAGTAGCGAGTGCCGATGCCGATCACCAGATCGGCTTCTCGCGCGATCGCGTTGGCCGCCGTCGTGCCTGTCGAGCCGATGGCGCCGAGGCACTGCGGGTGGGTGTACACCAACGTGCCCTTGCCCGCTTGGCTTTGGCCGACTGGTATGCCAGTTGCCTCGCAGAATGCCGCCAACGCGGGCTGGGCCCGGGAATAGGTGACGCCACCACCGGCCACGATGAGCGGCCGCCTAGCCGATCTGATGATCGCGGCTGCGCCCTCGAGGACAGATCGCTCCGGTACCGGTCGGGCTACATGCCAGACCCTCTTGTCGAAGAGATCAATGGGCCAGTCGTACGCCTCAGCTTGCACGTCCTGCGGGAAACACAGCGTCACGGTGCCCGTCTCAGCCGGGTCGGTCAAAACTCGCATCGCCGAAAGCAGCGCTGCGGGCAGTTGCTCTGGCCGCCAGATCCGGTCGAAGTACCTCGACACCGGCCGGAAGGCATCATTCACCGTGACATCGCCCGAGTCAGGAAGCTCCAGCTCTTGCAATAGCGGCGAGGCACTGCGGTCGGCGAAGGTATCCGCGGGCAGCAGCAGGACTGGCAGCCGATTGATGGTCGCCAACGCAGCGCCAGTCAACATATTGGTGGCACCGGGGCCGACGCTCGTCGAGACCGCGTAGGTCTGTAGCCGGTTCTTCATCCGGGCGTACGCCGCAGCGGTGTGCACCATGGCCTGCTCGTTGCGGCCCAGGATGTATCGCAGCGTCTCGGGCTCTTCGAGCTCGGCCTGGAGCAACGCCTGGCCGATGCCGGCGACATTCCCATGCCCGAAGATCCCAAAGCAGCCGGCGAAGAGCTTCTGCTCCTCGCCGTCGGATTCGGAGTATTGGACCCCGAGGAACCTCACCAGCGCTTGTGCCACAGTGAGGCGGATTTTTCCTGCGGGGCGGCTCGGGGGGGTCGTCCCTCCCGGCGAAGACAAACTCGCCATGCTCAAGCCTCCTGGACGGTCTGCGGGAGGAGTCTCGGGTCGACGGACTGAGTCTCCCAAGTGCTGCGTACCCAGGCCTGGTCCGGATGATCGGAGATCTTCCAGACTCTTTCGGCAGCCGGACCAGCCATCACGTTCAAGTAGTACATCTCGAAGCCGGGCGCCGCGACACAGGGGCCGTGCCAGCCGTAGGGCACCAGCACGGTGTCTCGATCATGGACCTCCTCCAGCACGTCAATCTCATGACCGGGGGACGACGAGGTACGCATGAACCCAAAGCCCGGCTGGCCGCCAGGACCTGCTGCGATTTCGAAGTAGTAGATCTCCTCCAGCTCCGACTCAGTTTCGCTCGCCTCGTCATGTTTGTGGGCTGGGTAGGAAGACCAGTTACCCGCCGGTGTGATCACCTCACAGGCAATGATCTTGACAGCATCCAACGCCCCGGGGGTCCCGAAGTTCCGCACCTGCCGGCTGGACTGACCGGCACCGCGCAGCTCGATTGGCACTTGCGAGGCGGCGACGTACCGCAGCGGATGCGCCGACTGGGTTCGCGCGCCGCACAGAGCGAAACGTCCTCCAGTCGCCGATCGTAGGCTCACCTTCTGGCCGGTGCCCATGTAAGCAAGATCGGTCGGCCCGACGAAGACCGAGGCGCGGCCGTCGAGCTCGCAGTGCGCGCCGTCAACGTCGACGGCGACCGACCCGCTGAGTGGCAGCACGATCACCTCGTCAGAGCCGGTGTCGAAACGGTGACTGCCCTCCGGATCGAGCGAGATGATCTTCAAGGACGAGTAGCCCCAGCCTGCCGACTCGGGAGTCACCTCGAGTTCATAGGGACCGGACCGGGCAAATCCGGTCCGCAGCAGGTAACGCGAATCCATGATCATTACCTGACGAGCGATGCAGCCGTATCGACTGCCTTCGCGACATCATCGTCGGCCGGGTACAGCATCGTGCGACCAACGACAAGACCGCGTACCGACGGCAGTGCGAGCGCAGCCTGCCATGCGGCGTAAGTATCGTCCGGCGCACCCTCGGGATCGCCGCCAAGTAGCAGCGTCGGCAGCGTCGTGGCATCCATCACCCGCTCCATCTCGTGCACTACGGGCAGCTTCAGCCAGGTGTACGCGCTGGACGCGCCCAGCCCCTGGGCGATGTGCACCGACTTGATCACCGCGTCCGGGGAAAGGTCGTTGACGATCTTGCCGCTGAAACGACTGGACCAGAACGGCTCTACCATCGCGATCAACTCCGCCCGATTGAGGTCGGTGATCACTTGGCCGCAGCACTCCAGCGTGGCCACTGTGCCGGGATCCTCGAGATCGATCCGCAGCAGCATCTTCGCGCCTTCGAAGCCGGCATCTATGGTCCCGCGGACGTCGTAACCGGTGTTGCGGTCATCCATCTCGAAGACTGCGCCTTGCAGGCCACCACGGTTCATCGAGGCGAACATCAACTTCTCCTCCAAGACACCCAGCATCAGCAGGTCCTCTGCGATGTCGGCTGTGGCGAGCAGACCGTCCACCCCAGGTCGAGTCAGCGCTGTCACCAGCCGATCGAGGAGGTCCGTGCGGCTTGCCATCGCGGTTGCATTGCCGCCCGCACTCAGGGCGCCACGTGCCGGATGATCACAGGCGATGATCATCAGCTTGCCGTCAGGGCCAAACAATTCTCGCTTGCGGCGCGCCACGAGCAGCCGCTTGATGCGTTGTGGATCATGACTGCGGATCTCATTCAGCTCGCTGATCGAGCCCGCGAACTGGGTTCCCGACGTAGCGTCAGTCACGGTGCTCATTGGGTACTCGCAGTCGCGAAGTGCACGGCGAGCGAGTCGGCGAGATGCTCGTTAGGATCCCCACCGGCGAGCAGCGTCTCGATCTCTGCTTCGGTCGGCATCGCGGTCGAGCACTCAAGTCTGGAGGCCACGATGGCGCCAGCCACGTTGGCGCGCTGCAGTATCTTTTGGAGCGGCCAGCCCGCCAGCAGGCCGTGACAGAGGGACCCACCGAAGGAGTCCCCCGCGCCAAGGCCGTTCAGTGGCCTGATTGGGATGGGCGGGGACTCGACCCTCTCGCTCCTCGTCTTGGCCAGCACTCCCTTTGGGCCTTGCTTCACGATCGCCAGATCGACGCCGGCGGCCAGCAAGGCATCGGCGGCTTTCTCCGGCTCGGTCTCGCCGACTGCGACCTCACATTCCTCGCGGTTGCCGACCGCGACCGTAATCTGCGGCAACGCTTGCTGTACCTGCTCGGTGGCGTGCGCGGGAGTGTCCCAAAACATCGGGCGGTAATCCAGGTCGAGCACCGTGAACGGCTTGCGAGCTCGTGCTTCCAGCACCGCGAAGTGGGACTCGCGGCTCGGTTCCTCACTTAGTCCGGTAACCGACAGCCACATCAGTCGGGTTGCACGTACGGCGTCAAAGTCGATGTCCGACGGTTTGATCTGCATATCTGGTGCAGTCGGCTTGCGATAGAACCAGAGTGGAAAGTTATCGGGCGGAAAGATCTCGCAGAAGACAACTGGTGTGGCGTATTCAGTGTTGGTGACGACGTAACGATCATCGACATTCAGCTCGCGGAGCGCCCTGCGAACGTACCGGCCGAATGGATCATCACCAACACCTGTGATGATGGCGGCCTTCCGGCCCAGGCGCGCCGCAGCGACGGCCACGTTGGCAGTTGTACCGCCGAGGAATTTGCCGAAGGTCTGGACGTCTTCGAGCCCCACGCCCACCTGCAACGGGTAGATGTCGGCGCTACAGCGCCCAAAGGTAAGCACATCCAGCGGCTCGGTTTCTGCATCCGAACGGTCATGAGGATCGCTACTCATTGCTCTCCTTTGAGATCGAGATCGGGCCGCATTGTGGCTCTCGCAGCACCGTATTGGCCCAGTCCAGCAGTGTCAATAGTTTGTAAGGACAAATGGTCATATCCGACTCAGTCGAGTGATCTCAGGGATCCGTTCAAGAACTGGGCTTGGCCCAGACCGAACGACCAGTCGACGTGCCTGTTGGCCATCACCGACACGATCAGATCCTCAGGCCGCACGCCACACTCGGCCTCCAACTGCTTGGCGAGCTCCGCGAAAGCGGCCTGCTTCTGCTCTGTCGACCTGCCCTGCTGGAAGATCTGGATGATCACGATGCCGTCCGTGCGCTCCAAACCAAGGCCGGTGTCCTCGGCGATGATGTGGCCCTTCGGGTGCTCGGTGATGATCTGATATCGATCCCGCGGCGGGGCAGCGAAGACGTCGAGCATGACGTCCTGGATCGTGTCGGCCAGCTTGCGAAGCTCCTCTGGTGTCCTGCCTTCCAGGACATCAATACGGACAAGCGGCATAGCTGTTATCCTAACTTTGTTAAGACATAATGCCAAATCAACGCTGCCTCAGGGAACCTGCACTCAGGAACCCCTTCGCCCGATCAAGAAGCCAGCCCCCCAAGCGAGGTGAGTCGCCGCTAACACCAGCGGCAACCGCAGCCGAGCCGCCGCCGCCATCGGTCGGGCTGTGACCACCGAGCCACTGATGATCAATGCTAGGTAGCCGGCCGGGGCGATGAAGCCGACGCGGAGCAGTCGGGAGTCGAAGATCACGCCGAGAATCCCGGCGAACGAGCCGACCAACACACCGATCAGGGTCAGCGGAGGGGCTAGGTATCGGATAGTGGCGGTCTCCGGATAGCGCCTAACCACCTCGCGCCGCCACGTCCCGGTCTCATACATCTGCTTTATCAGCGCACCGAGCGTTGATCTTGGGCGATAAGTCACCCGTAGCTCCGGAGAGAACCAGATCTTGTGGCCATTGCTCCGTAAGCGGTAGTTCAGCTCCCAGTCTTGTGCGCGGTGCATGCTTTCGTCGAAGCCCCCCACGGCGACCAGCGCATCCTTACGGAAGACGCCGAGAAATACCGTTTCCGTCTCAGAAGCTGGTGAATCAGCCATGTGGAACGCTCCACCGCCGAGTCCAAGTCGCGTCGTGTACGCGACGGCCACGGCTTCCTCAAAGGGAGTGGTTCCCTGCGCGTCCATGACACCGCCCACGTTGGCGGCACCAGTTTCGTCGAGCAGCTCGACAGCCCGTCTTATATATCCGTCGGTGAGTTCACCGTGTCCATCGACCCGAACGATGATCTCGTGCTGGGCCGCGGCAATGCCGAGGTTCAGCGCGGCCGGAGTACGCGCCGCCGGGTTGTCCACCACGCGGATACGCGAGTCCGCCGCCGAAAGCGCATCAGCGATCTCGTGCGTACGGTCGCTGCTGGGTCCGGCCGCGATGATCACCTCGAGCTCGCCCGGATAGTCCTGGTTGAGCACCCTGCGGATTGCGGCCTCGAGATGGCGTTCCTCGTTCAGCACCGGCATGACAACCGAGACACCGGGCCAGGCTCGTGCCGACGTGATCCCCAGCGGATTTCACTCGATCCTCAGCGAACTTCACACGATCATCCTGTCAGCCCTCTTTTTTGCAGCTGCTCGCGCATCGCGCGCTATGGATCCGCCGACTTCGTCGTCGCTCGCAGAGGAAAAGGCGCCTCCGCTCCCTCCTCCTCAGCACGTCGGGCGCGCGATTTCCGACGCTTGCAGCTATTTGAACTGAAGCAATCTCAGGCTGAGCAGACCTTTCCTAGATCATCGGTCTGCGCCTTCTTGGAGTGACGCCGTGGGTTTGGGCTTGGTTGTGGCATTTGGAGTCTTGGCCGGTGTTGGCTGAGCCACCGGACGATCGGTGGCCTCGGAGGCCTCGATCCGCTTCTGAACAGTGCCGCGTACCAGGGTGAAGTCCGGCGAGTTCGGATCGATCAGCGGCGGCATCATGGCCACACTCGAAACCGGCAGACCCTTGGCTTTGAGCGCGAGACTGATCATGGTGCTGACCTCCGACGGTGGAATGTCGGTGGCGACTACCTCGCTACTGGCAGCCGCGATCCTGTTGAACTTCGTCAGCACGGTGATCGGGTCGAGTTGGTCAAGCATGGCTCGCATGACGCACTTCTGCCTCACCATGCGGTCGTAATCCGATGAGTCGGAGCGTGAGCGAGCGAACCATAGTGCCTCGTAACCGTTGAGATGCCGGTTCTTTCCCGCCTCGATATAGCCATGGATTTGGGTGCTGCCACCCCCAATCGGGACACGACGGTAGACATCCATGGTGATGCCGCCTACCGAGTCCACGAGCGACTGGAAACCCTGGAGATCAATCACCACCCAATAGTTGATCTTAAGGCCGATCGCCCCTTCCACGGCCTCCTTGGTGGCTTGAGCGCCGGGGTTCTGCACGCCCGGATAGAGATCACGATGTTCTGATGCATAGGTGTAGATCGCGTTCAGCATGCAGGAGCCATCGGAGCAGCGATAGCCATTGGGGAAGCGATCCTGCATCGGCGAGTAGCTGGGAAATGGGACTGCCTGCAAATTACGCGGCAAGCTGATCAGCACAGTCCGGCCGGTCTCGGCGTCGACGCTTGCCACAGTCATGCTGTCCGGCCGCAGTCCGTCACGACCCCTCGCGGCGTCGCCGCCGAGCAGCAGGATGTTGTAGCGCCCATGTTTAGCTACTTGATCACCGCCGCCGCTGAAGACGGTCGTCGTCAAGTCGTGTTGCGCAGAGACCATGGAGGCCGCAGCGATGAAGCCGCCGAACATGGTGAGCGCTATGGCCAAGCTGAGCACTGCGAAACCGAGCCGGCTCCGGCGCTCGAGCTCCCGGGGGTGCGCGAGCCGCCACGCATCGACAATGAGCGCAACCCACCCGAGGCCAAGGGTGATGATCATGATCTGGATCGCTACCAGAGTGGGACCAAAGGTGACGACGGCCAGCGCAGCCTCAGGCAAGATCAATGCCAGCAGAGCAGCGAGCAGTGCTAGGAACCACAGGCTGGCCCAGATTCGAAGCGCAAGCCGACCGAGGCGACGGTTGCCGGCCACTAGCTGGGCAGAGCCGGGCAACACGAGCGTCATGGCCAGGAGGGTCAGACCTCGACGTCGTCTGATGCGTTCGCTTTGCTCGACGGACTTGTGGGACTTGCGCAACGGGGCCGGGGGACGCGGTGCAACCTCCGCGGTGCGAGTGGACACCTGGGAAGCCTTTCGGTCTGCTGTCGGGGAAGGAACCGGGGGAAAGATCCCTGCCAGTATCTGCGGTGCCTGCGGCACAGATGCTGAAGCCACGCCGATGAGGCCAGGAGTCGCGCCCTCATCCCAGGTACCTTTGCAGGCATGTCTTCGAGCCGCGATGAGGATCTCGACTGGCTGTATGGGCATGAGCGCCAGCAGGTCGAGCCCGAGCGGACCCGCGTGATGCCGAATCCATATGGAACACAGCCGGGCCAGGCGTCGTATCCTCCGGCGGGTCCCGCCGGCCACGGGACGCCACCGCCTCGCCCAGGATTCCCCCCATCCAGCCCGCCGCGCGGACCCGGTGGGCCAGGCAGGCCGGTGGCACCACAGTCTGCTCGGCCCGCAAAGGCGGCGGCATCCGGTTCGGAAGTTCTTCCGGGTGTTGTTGATTCTGCTGCTCTTGTTCGTCTTGTGGCTGGTCGCCGTACCTGCATACGCGTGGACCCGGATTGACCGTGTGGACGCCGCACCATCCGGTCAGCGCCCTGCTGATCAACCAGGCAAGACGTTTCTGTTGGTCGGTTCGGACTCCCGCGCAGGACTGAGCAAGGCCGAACAGAAACGGCTCGGGACGGGCAGCACGGCCGGCCAGCGTACGGACACGATCATGCTGGTCTACGTCCCACCAGGCGGCAAGTCGGCGCTGATCTCCATCCCTCGTGACTCGTACGTGGACATTCCAGGGCGTGGCGGGAACAAGATCAACGCCGCGTTCGCCTTCGGAGGTCCTGAGCTGCTGGTGCAGACGGTCGAGCAGAACACCCGGCTTCGGATCGACGGTTATATGGAGATCGGGTTCGGTGGTTTCGTCAACATCATCGACGCCCTCAACGGCATCCGCATGTGCCTGCCGAACGCGATCAAGGACCGCGACAGCCACATCGATCTGCCGAAAGGTTGCCAGACTTTGAGCGGTACCGAGGCGCTGGGCTACGTTCGCATGCGCAAGGCCGATCCCCGCGGTGATCTTGGCCGGGTGGAGCGGCAGCGGGAGATGCTCGCTGCAGTAGCCAAGAAGGCCGCATCCCCGGCCACGATCCTCAATCCAATCCGCTACTGGAATTTCTGCATGGCTACGGCGGACGCGATCAAACTTGGCCGCGACACCTCGCTGCCTGAGACGCTCTTGCTGGCGCTGGCCCTGAAGCAGGTTTCTGGTGGTAGCGGACTGACGCTGACGATACCGCTGTCCAGTACGGGGGCAGCAACACCAGTGGGCTCCGCCGTCTTGTGGGACCCCGTCAAATCCAAGGCGATGTTCTCCGACATCGCCCGCGGAGACACGTCGAGGCTGGCTAAGTACGGCAAGTAACAACTTGCTACTCGTCGTTGTCTTCAGGTCACGGGTAAGTAAGAATGTTAGAACAAATCCTTGACAGACTCCAGGTGAATAGGCCACGCTAAGGCCCGTCGGCAGGGGCGCCGACTGTGACACTGGAGGTCCTGCTCAATGAGTCGCCCAATCCATGCGGCAGGTCGAGCCTCGCTCGAACCCATGGGATGGGTGCTGCGTGTGTCACGAGCGGCGCCTCATCGCTGCTGTGTACGATCACCCAGCAAGCTGTGCCCATCTGCGGGCTGTCGTCAAACCAGCGACAGCCATTTATGCCCTGACCACGGGCCCCGCATCACATATAGGCGACGATCTCGCCTGCCTCATAGCCCAAAACCTTCCTCTGTACCTACGTTGACGTCATGAGCTCCCGCTCACTGAATTTCGCGCGTCCGGGCCCTCGCCCGAAACACAACGAAAGGAATCACAGATGATTCGATCCGCAAAGGGCTCGGCGCTTAGCCGATCTCGAAAGGGCTTGACTCTCACCGCCCTCGGGGCGGCTGCATTACTCGCTCTGTCCGCCTGTAGCGGCGGCGGCGCTCCCCCGGCCCCAGAGAACCAGGGCGGCGGTGGCGGAGGTGGCGAATCTGGCTACACCATAGCCATGATCACCCATGAGACGCCCGGCGATACGTTCTGGGACCGGATCAGGGCCGGGGCTGAGCAGGCGGCCAAGGACACTGGGTCGACATTGAAATACTCCGCTGATCCCGACGCCACCAAGCAGGCCGTTCTTATACAGAACGCGATTGACTCCAAGGTCGATGGCATCGCGACCACGCTCGTCACCCCGGACGCCCTGATTCCCACCGTCCAGAAAGCCGTTGCCGCCGGCATTCCCGTGGACAGCTTCAACTCCGGCCTCGACTATTACAAGCAGGCGGGCGCGCTCACCCACTTTTCCTCCGATGAGCGACTCGCCGGTCAAGAAGCGGGCAAAAGGATGAAGGCGGCCGGCGCCGCCAAGATCCTCTGCACCATCCAGCAGGCCGGGTCGGTCGCCCTTGAGGACCGCTGCGCCGGGGTCAAGGACAGCTTCCCCAATACCGAGAACCTGCAGGTGAACGGCGCCGACGACTCGGCCGTCACTTCGGCGATCCAGGCCAAGCTGAGTCAGGACAAGGACATCAACTGGGTCATCACCCTCGGCGCACCGCAGGCCCTGGACACCCTGAAGGCCTTCGAGGGTTCCGGCAGTTCGGCGAAGGTAGGCACCTTCGACACCAACCCGGACGCAGCGCAGGCTGTGAAGGACGGCAAGATCCAGTTTTACATCGACCAGCAGCCCTACCTGCAGGGCTACATGGCCGTCTCACAGCTCTATCTCTTTAAGAAGAACGGCAATATTCTCGGTGGTGGCAAGCCGGTTTTGACCGGCCCGTCCTTCGTCGACAGCAGCAACATCGACACGATCCTGCCGTTCGTCCAGAACAACACCCGATAGCCGAAAGCCTCCAAGGGTGGTCGGGCGAGTGCTTCGCCCGACCACCGCGAAAGACTACTCACCGGAGCTGCAACATGAGTACACCTGTCAAGACCGCACCGCCTACGCCCGCTGAGGCCTCCAACCGCGTCCAAGTCAGCTGGACGACCCGACTGCTCGGCCGACCCGAGGTCGGAGCCTTGGTCGCGGCCATCGTCATCTTCATCTTCTTCCTGATTGTCGCACCGGCATTCCGTTCACCGGCCGCGTTCTTCACCGTCCTCTACCAGGCCTCGACCATCGGCATCGTGGCCGTCGGTGTCGGCATGCTGATGATCGGCGGTGAGTTCGACCTGTCCGCCGGCGTGCTCGTCACCTCCGCGGGCCTGGTCAACGGCATGCTGTGCTACCAGCTGGGACTGAACCTGTGGGTCGGCGTGATCATCTCGCTGATCTTTTGCCTGGGCGTCGGCTTCATCAACGGCTATCTGGTGATGCGCACTGGCATCCCCAGCTTCCTGATCACGCTGGGCACGTTCTTCGTGCTGCAGGGCGCCAACCTCGGCGTAACTAAATTGGTCACCGGATCCGTGTCGAGCCCCAACATCAGCCAGATGGATGGCTTCTCAGACGCTGAATTTCATCTTCGCACACGAGTTCAAGATCGGATCCGTGTCACTGTCGATCACCGTCATCTGGTGGTTGCTGTTCGTCTGCTTGTCGGCCTGGATCCTGCAGCGGTCCAAGATCGGCAACTGGATCTTCGCTGTCGGTGGCAACGCGGCCAGCGCTCGTGCTGTCGGCGTGCCGGTGACCCGGGTGAAGATCGGCCTGTTCATGACCGTGTCGTTCCTCTGCTGGTTCACCGGCATGCATTACCTGTATCGGTTCGTCACTCTGCAGGCAGGCAACGGCGTGGGCAACGAGTTCCTCTACATCATCGCGGCAGTGGTGGGCGGGACGCTGCTGACCGGCGGCTACGGCAATGCGTGGGGCGTGGCCATCGGAGCGTTCATCTTCGGCATGACCAGCCTCGTGCATCGTCTACGCAGGCTGGGACCCGAACTGGTTCAAGGCCTTCCTCGGTGTCATGCTGCTGCTCGCCGTGATGGTCAACCTGTACGTGAAGCGACTCTCGACTCTAAGAAAGGTGGGTTGACATGACCGACACTCTGCAAGAGCATGCCGATCCCACGCTCCACAAGGGTGAGCCTCTCGTCGAGATGATCGATGTTGGCAAGACCTACGGAGCGATCCGAGCCCTTAAGGGAATCAGCATGGTCGTCAACGCCGGTGAGGTGACGTGTGTGCTTGGCGACAATGGAGCGGGCAAGTCAACATTGATCAAGATCATTTCTGGCTTGCATCCGCACAATGAGGGACACGTGAAAGTCGATGGCGAAGAGGTTCACTTCGGCTCTCCCCGTGAATCTCTCGCTCACGGCATAGCTACGGTGTATCAGGACCTTGCCGTGGTCAGCCTGATGGAGGTGTGGCGTAACTTCTTCCTCGGCTCGGAGATGACTGGGAGCAAGCTCCCGCTATCCGGAATGAAGATCAAGGACATGAGGCGCATCGCCGACGAGGAGCTGCGCAAGATGGGCATCGTCGTCAAGGACATCGATCAACCCATTGGAACCTTGTCCGGCGGTCAGCGGCAGTGCGTCGCGATTGCGCGCGCAGTGTACTTCGGCGCTCGGGTCTTGATCTTGGACGAGCCGACGGCCGCGCTCGGTGTCAAGCAGTCCGGGGTGGTGCTCAAGTACACCGCGGCGGCCCGCGATGCTGGGCTCGGCGTTGTGTTCATCACTCACAACCCGCACCACGCCTACCTGGTGGGCAACCACTTCATCATCTTGAAGCTGGGCCAGGCCGTGCTGGACAAGAAGCGCTCGGAGGTAACGCTCGACGAGCTCACCCGCCAAATGGCCGGCGGCGACGAGCTCACCGAGCTAGCACACGAGCTGGAAGGCAGTAGTCGAGGTTGATCCGTTTCGCCCTCTTTGGCTGCGGACGGATCGGGCGCGTACACGCCGACTCGATCGATGTCCATCCCCGGGCCGAGCTGGCCTGGGTGTACGACCCGATCGAATCGGCTGCGGTTGAGGTGGCCAAGCGATATGGCGCGGCCACCGCTCCTTCGGTCAATGCCGCAATCGATGACCCGACCGTCGACGCCGTGGTGATCGCCTCGGCTACACCGACGCACGTCGACTTGCTCACCCTCGCCGTACGCGCCGGAAAGGCAGTGCTCTGTGAGAAACCGATCGACCTGGACCTGGCACGGGTCGATCGGTGCTGGACGGAGATCGCTGCACTGAATCCGACTGTGATGATTGGCTTCAACCGGCGGTTCGATCCATCATTCCGCGAGGTGAAGGACCGGATCGCGGCCGGCGACATCGGCCGCCTCGAACAGCTGACCATCGTGAGCCGTGACCCAGCCCCGGCGCCGCGCGAGTATCTGGCTGCGTCCGGTGGGTTGTTCCGTGACATGACCATTCATGACTTCGACCTGGCCCGCTACTTCCTCGGCGGGCTGGTCGAGGTGTACGCCGCCGGAGCCAATGTGGTCGCCGACTACATCGCCGACCTCGGCGACATCGATAGTGCCGTTGTCGTGATGCGCGGATCCGATGGTGCGCTCTGCCACATCACTAACAGCCGGCGCAGCGTTTTCGGCTATGACCAACGACTCGAGGCATTCGGCTCCGCGGGGATGCTGAGCGTCGGCAACCAGCATCCGACCAGTGTTCGGCTGTCCACCGCGACGCAAACCGAGGCGGCGCCTGAATACCTCAACTTCTTCCTTGACCGCTACACGCCGGCATACCGCGCCGAGCTCGACCACCTCATCATCGCTATCGAGCAAGGCAGCCAGCCCAGTCCCGGTTTCGCTGATGGCCGTGAGGCACTGGCCTTGGCAGATGCGGCGCTCGAAAGCCTTCAGACGGGTCGAATGGTGCGGCTTGGGCCTCCGTGATCCTTTTGCGCTACCTCGTCATGGTCTCGGCGTGACAGACGTCAGGCTCTTTGCGTCGCCCTGCTAGGAGAGGAAATCCCGATGAGCACCCGACGCTCCTCGAGGGCAAGATCATTCTGGTCAGCGGAGGAACACAGGGCTCGGCGCCGGGATCGCCCGAGCGGCCGCGGCTGATGGTGCGGCCGGGATCATGATCACGGGGCGCGACCGAACAGCGGGTGAGACCCTTGCCGCTGAGCTGGCCGGCAACGGAACCGACGTCAGGTTCCACGCTGTTGATCTTGCCGATCCGCTCGCGGCTGCCGGAAGCGTAACCGCGGCTGTGGCCAGCTACGGCAGGATTGACTGCGTCGTCAACTCCGCCGGTATTACCACACGGGGAACGTTGCTGGACACCACCGTCGAGCTCTTCGACGCCCACATCGCCATCAACCTGCGGGCGCCGTTCTTCATCATGCAGGCGGCCGTGGAGGATATGCGGAGTCGTCAGGCGCCCGGATCGATCGTGAACATCATCTCCTTCTCCGCACACGGGGGACAGCCCTATCTGGCGCCGTACGTCGCCGCGAAGGCGGGCATGGTGGGCCTCACTCGCAATGTTGCCTATGCTCACCGCTTTGACCGGATCCGGATCAACGGACTCAACATCGGCTGGACTGAAACCGAGGGCGAGGACGCGACCCAACGCGCATTCCACGGCGCAAGCGACGACTGGGTTTCTTCGGCCGCGGCCAAGCTACCCATGGGCAAGCTCGGTCAGGTCTCTGAGATCGCCGAGTTCGTGGTGTTCCTACTCTCCGACCGGAGCGGCGTGGTCACTGGCTCGGTGATCGACTGGGATCAGAACGTGCTCGGCGCCCACGACTGAGGCAATGGCGGGCCAATCAGTTGCAGCAAATGTGTCTTATTGACAGGACAAAGTCTGGTTAGATACGTTACCCTCGGACGCGGCTTCGTGCGTCCCGAAATCCCTGGGTGAGTCCTTACAAAGGAGAGGTCCATGACGATTGGCGTTGCAGTGATCGGGGCGGGCATGGCGGGCCGGGCGCATGCAGCGGCGTACCGAATAGCGCCGACGCTTTATGAGTCCACATTGCCGGACCTGCGGTTCGTCTCCATCGGCGACGTCAGTCCTGAGCTGGGTTCGCTCGCGGCCCGGCGCTTCGGATTCGAGCGCAACGACACCTCATGGCAGGCGATTGCGGAGGACCCTGACATCAATGTCGTCAGCGTTGTCGTGGCCAACTTCCTGCATCGCGAGATGGTGGAGGGTCTGGTCGCCGCCGGCAAGCACGTGCTCTGCGAGAAGCCGCTGAGCGACAACCTCGAGGACGCACGCGCTATGGCGGACCTCGCCCGCAGCGCCAACACGGTGGTCCGCATCGGCTTCACCTTTCGCCGGGCGCCGGGCGTAGCTGCACTCCGCGAGCTCGTCACCTCTGGCGCGCTCGGTCGCATCCTGCATGTCGACGCCCGCTACTGGTGCGATTATGCGAGCGACCCGAAGGGGCCAATGAGCTGGCGGTACAAGGGAGCTCCGGGCTCCGGCGCGCTCGCCGATATCGGCAGCCATGTCGCGTATCTCGTCGAGTTCCTCGGTGGCGATGTGCAGGAGGTGAGCGGCGGCCGATTTGCGACCGCGATAACGGACCGCCCGGTCCCACTCGGCACCGTCGTCGGTCATGGCCAAGCTGCGGTGAGCGATACCTACGAGCCCGTCGAGAACGACGACTACGCCACCTTCAGTGCTCGATTGGCCCAGACCGTCGGTGTGGTGCAGGTTTCCCGCGTCGCCGCCGGCCACCCGAACGGCCTGGCGCTTGAGGTCTTCGGCGAGAACGGCGCCGCGAAGTGGGAGCAGGAACGTTCCGGGGAGTTCCAGCTCATGCTGAACGAGGGCCCCTCCGGTACGCGGGGCTATCGTCGCGTGATCATCGGTCCGGACCACCCGTATTTCGCCGGCGGCCTACCGATGGATGCACCGGGCGTGGGCGTTGGCCAAAACGATGGATTCGCCTTCCAGGCACGCGCCTTCTTGGAGGAGGTCTCCGGTATTGACGAGGCCGACTCGCTGTCCCGCAACGCCTCGTTCGACGAGGGCGTACACAACATGGAGATTCTCGCGGCGGTCGCCGAATCCGCCGCCAACGACGGCGCAGCAGTCAAGGTAGCGCCGCAGCGAACGGAGGTCACGCGATGAAGTTCGGGGTTTACAACGCGATCCTGCACGACCGGTCACTGCCGGAGGCGATCGAGGTGATCGCCAAGCTCGGCCTTACCGGCATCGAGCTCAACTCCGGCGGCTTTCTACCGCCGCTGCACATTCCCACCTTCGACGACATCCTCTCCTCCGACGCCGCTCGAGACGACTTCCTTGGACTCTTCGAGGGCACCGGCGTGGAGATCGCAGGGCTGAACTGCAACGGCAACCCGCTACACCCCGATCCGGTGATCGGTTCGAAGCACGCCGAGGACATTCGACGTAGCATCCGGCTCGCGAATCGTCTCGGCCAGCACCGCGTTGTGACGATGTCGGGCCTACCGGCCGGCGAGCCGGCTGGCCGGCGGCCGAACTGGATCGTCAACGCGTGGAACTCTGGCGCCCTCGACGTGCTCGACTATCAATGGACCGTCGCCGAGGAATTCTGGCGCGAGATCGACCGCGAGGCGCGCGACCTAGACGTGAAGGTGGCGCTCGAGCTACACCCGCAGAATCTGGTGTTCAACCCGGCGGGCATCCGCGAGCTCGTTGAGCGCACCGGCGCCACCAACATCGGTGTCGAGCTCGATGCCTCGCACCTGTTCTGGCAATGGATGGACCCCGTAGCAGTGGTCCAAGACCTCGGCCCGCTGGTGTTCCATGCGGCCGCGAAGGACGTACGCATCAATCCGGCCGCCGCTGTTTACGGTGTGCTCGACAACCGTTTCCGCCGGCTCGGCCCGGACGAACCGCGCACGAATCTCGGTGGCGACGAGTGGGCGAACGAATGGCCGAAGGATGCCGCATGGGACTTCGTCGCACTCGGCCGCGGGCACGATGCCGTCTACTGGTCGACCTGGCTTGCCGCATTGCACGCTAGTCGACCCCGACATGCTCGTCAACATCGAGCACGAGGACGTCTCACTCGGCCGCATCGAGGGCCTCGAGGTGGCCGCCGGGGTACTGCTCGATGCCGCCAGGCGGGCCGGCATCCCGGCCTCAGAAACGAGCTGATCCGAAACGCCACCGGTCCGTCTGGTGGCGATTGCCGACGTCAACACCGACTTCGCTGACCACACCAGAGATCGCTATGGCTTCGAACGCACCGAAAGCAGCTGGCAGGCAATCGCGGACGCTGATGATATCGACGCGGTCAGCATCGTGGTTGCCAATCACTTTGCACCGCGAGATCGCTGAAGCGCTGTTGGCATCCGGCAAGCACGTGCTGTGCGAAAAACCGCTCGCGTCGACCGTCGAAGATGCCGAGGCCATGGTCAAGGCCGCGGACGCGTCCGGCCTCGTGGCAGCATGCGGTTTCTCCTATCGCCGCTCCCCGGCCGTGAGCGCGATCGGCGGGCAGATCAAGACCGGAGCACTTGGCGAGATCCAGCACTTCAACGGCCGCTATTGGTGCGACTACTCCGCAGACCCGGACGCGCCGACAAGCTGGCGCTACGAGGGTCCACTTGGTTCGGGGGCGCTCGCCGATCTCGGCAGTCACCTGCTCGACATGAGCGAGCAGCTCTGCGGCCGGATCGTCAAAATCGACGGAGCGCCGCTGCCGATCCTGATCAAGGACCGCCCGGTGCCCATTGGCGCAGCGCTGGGCCACGCGGCAGGAGGAGCAGTCAGCGATGAGCGTAGGCCGGTCACCAACGAGGACATCGCCACATTCGTCGCAGAGTTTGCCAACGGCGCCGCTGGCACGTTCTCCATCTCCCGTGTCTCGCTCGGCCATCCCAACAGTCTGGGTCCCGTTACCAACGGCTGGCGGCGGGTGATCGTCGGGCCCGATCACCCTTACGTTGCAGCCGCTCAATCCATGCCCTTTTCCGGCCTCGGCCACGGAGGACAAGAGTTCTTTACGTACCAGGCGCGTGCTTTCCTAGACGAGATTGCCGGACTGGAGCGACTGCCTCGGCAGGCGACATTTCGGCGACGGGCTGCGAAACATGCGGGTTGAAGAAGCCATCGTCAAGAGCACGGCCACTGGCGCCGCGGTAACGGTCCCCCGCTGATGACCCCGCTCAAGATCGGCATTCTCGGCGCTGCTGTATTGCCGATGACGGGATCGTCGATCCATCAAGAGTGCTCGGCCACAGGCTGGTCGCCGTGGCCGCCCGCGACCGATCCCGCGCTGAGGCGTTCGCGGCCCAACGTGGCGTCGAAAGGGTGCACCAGAGCTACGCCGAGGTCATTGACGATCCAGAGGTAGAGGTGGTCTACAACGCGCTCGTCAACTCACTGCACGGCAAGTGGAACCAGTACGCATTGCATGCCGGCAAGCATGTGCTCAGCGAGAAACCCTTTGCTAGCAATGCGGCTGAGGCATCGCTGGTGCGCAAGGTCGCCCGGGCAGCGTCCGGCCAGATAGTGGAAGGCTTCCACTACATGCACCATCCAGTGAATCAACGGTTACGGGAGCTGGTGACCTCCGGCGAACTCGGCGAGGTCCAGCAGGTTGACATCGAGCTGAGCATCCCAGGCCCTCCAGATAGCGATCCTCGATGGTCGCTGGAGCTGGCGGGCGGAGCGACGATGGACCTCGGCTGCTACGTGCTTAGTGCCGCCCGTCAGGTCGGTCGCTGGCTTGATGAAGTGCCGGCGGTGATCAGCGCCGAAGCCACCCTGAAGAAGCCCAACGTCGACGCCTCCATGCGGGTTGAGCTGGCCTATTCACGCGGTATCCGAGGGCGGGCTCAGTGGGACATGGAGGCCAAGAGCCGCCAGATGGTCTGGACCGTGAGCGGGACAGGAGGCACCGCAGTCGTCCCGGCGTTCGCTGTGCCCCACACGGACAACCGCATCGTGATCACCCGAGACGGCAGCACCGAGGAGCAGACCCTAGGCGACCAGACGTCGTACACCTATCAGCTCGCTGCTCTGGCGACGACGCTACAGACTAGCGCAGAGTTCCTGATCGATGTCGACGACTCGGTTGCCAATGCTGAGCTGATCGACGAGGTGTATCGAAGGGCCGGGCTCTCACCTCGCGGCTAGGACTTGTCCGCCCGGAGACGGTCAACGCGCAAGGGTGAAGGCAGCCCGGAAGCGCTCGAGTGCGAGTTCGCTGTCGCCGAAAGCCCAGGCTTCCAGGCCGACCGTGCCCTGGTAGCCGATCTCGCGTAGGGCCTGGGCAATCCGGGGATAATTGATCTCACCCGTTCCAGGCTCGCAACGGCCTGGGACGTCGGCGACCTGGACTTCTCCGATGTACGGCGCGCACTTCTTGATCAGTTCAACCAGGTTCCCCTCGCCGATCTGAGCGTGGTAGATGTCCAGCATCAGCCGCAGATGCGGGCTGTTGACAGCGGCTACCAGAGCGAGCGTGTCGGCGGCCTTCGCGAACGGCGTACCAGGATGATCAACCGCGGTGTTGAGATTCTCTAAGCAGAAGATCACTCCCTCACTTTGGCCGAGTTCCGCGATCCGTGCCAAGGTGTGTTCCGCCTTGAGCCACATGTCGCCGGTGATCACGTCGACCGGCTTGACGGGTAGACCCTGGCTGTCCAACCCGGTGCCATGCAGGTTGAGTCGTGGGATGCCGAGCCTTGCTGCCACAGGGATGGATTGCTTTGCCGTCTCGAGCAGTTCGTCGGCACCATCCGGGTCAATGAGGTCGCCAGTCACATAGCCTGTCATCGAAGAGAACGTGGCTCCAGTCGAGCGCAGACCATCGATGTCGTGCCTCGTCCAATCCCAGATCTCGACCTGGAACCCAAGATCATCGATGCGCCGTATCCGCTCGATGATCGGCAGCTCAGTGAAGATCATCTCCGCACAGGCGGCCAGAGTGTAATCGGTGATCATCGCCTAACCTCAGCCCTCATGAGACCCGCTCACCGGCCAGCGCATCGGCAAGCATGTGTGCAAAAACGGCAGTCGTGGTTGTGTGATTGCCCATAAAATCTGGGGGTCGGCCCATCGAGTCGCGGCTGGCACGGATGTAATCATCACTCTCGGGCCGAGGCTTGATGTGCAGAAACATCGGCAGTCCATAGCGCAGACAGATGAGAGCGACGAGCAGCCTGGCGATGCGACCGTTGCCGTTGGCAAAGGGGTGAACTCGCAAGCACTCGCCGTGGGCGAGGGCTGTGAAGCTGATCACTGCAAGTATGTCGTCTGGGGCGGTCGGTGATTTTCCGACTGGCAGCCGCGCATCCAGCTCCACGAAGACCGCGTTAAGCCCGGCGAGCACGGCACCCATCTCACTGCTCACTAGGCGGGCCCACACGCCCATCTTCTCCAGATTGCCATCCTTCAGCCGGGCGCCGAGACCGACCTCATAGTCAATGAGTTCAGGAACGGCCGGGTCACCGCGAAAATGCCCCACATAGCCGGCGACCGGCACTTCAGATCCGGCGTAAAGCCGCGCATGCCAGCGGCACAGTTCCTCACAGGTTGGTAGGAGTCGCTCTGCAGCGGTAGCACGCAGCTCGGTGATCAGCTGCGCGGCGTTCCCCTGGATGAGGGGGAGATTCTTCGGATCGTCCTCCTGCCACGACGGCGCCGTCATGCCAGCCCAGCGCGCGCCGATCGATAGATCGTCGTGACGTCCCGGGCGAGATGAGGACGATCGACGGCTACCCGATCAGCAGCGGCAGGAGACGACGCCGGTCCGGCTTGAAGCGGCTCAAGCTGGCCCTCCCCCGCGACGAAACTCTCCAAACTACGGGCTTGCATTCGCTCGTACTGCTCGTGGGTAAGCTCGGCCAACCGATCCGCGGCTGCTCGTAGATCATCACTGAGCATCGCCCCGCGGGCGACGACCTCATGCTCGATCGCTTGCTCGATCAGCTCGTTCTGGCTGATGCCCAATCTGGCTGCGACTTCGGCGGTAAGGGTTCGAAGCCTCTCGTTGCGCCAGCGCAGTGGAAACACAGCTCGCGGGGCCATGTCTCCAGCATGTCGTGCATTTGCGTGATGTCAAGTGGTGAAGATGACATCATCGCGCGAGCCCGGCCAACAGCTGGCGAGCCATCACAATCCGCTGGATCTGATTAGTCCCCTCATAGATCTGGGTGATCTTCGCGTCCCGCATCATGCGCTCAACCGGGAAGTCCTTGGTATAGCCATATCCTCCGAGCAGCTGGACCGCGTCCGTGGTGATCTCCATCGCGACGTCAGATGCAAAGCACTTCGCCGCTGCCCCGAAGTAGGTCAGATCGGCGTCCCCGCGCTCGGACTTGGCGGCCGCGGCGTACGTGAGCTGGCGCGCAGCCTCCAGCTTCATGCCCATGTCGGCAAGCATGAACTGCAAGCCCTGGAACTCAGCAAGCGCCTTGCCGAACTGCTTGCGCTCCTTGACATACCCAAGCGCATAGTCGAGAGCACCCTGAGCAATGCCCACTGCCTGCGCCGCGATAGTGACTCGGGTGTGGTCGAGGGTTCGCATCGCTGTCTCGAAACCGGTTCCTGCTGCACCGATCATCCGGGACTCGGGGATGCGTACGCCGTCCAGGTACACCTCGCAGGTCGGAGAACCCTTGATTCCCAGCTTCTTCTCGGGGGCGCCGAAGGACACTCCGAGATCGGACTTCTCAACCACGAATGCGCTGATGCCCTTGGAGTGAGCGTCTGGATCAGTCACCACGAACACGGTGTAGAAGTCCGACAGCCCGGCGTTGGTGATCCAACGTTTGACGCCGTTCAGGACGAAGTAGTCGCCGTCGCGTACCGCCCGGGTGCGCATGCTTGCGGCGTCTGAACCCGACTCCGGCTCCGACAAGCAGTAACACGCCATCGATTCGCCGCGGGCGATTGGTGGCAGGTAAGCCTGTTTGATGTCTTCTGATGCAGCGAGCAGCCATGGCAGCGTGGCGAGCTTGTTGACGGCGGGGACGAGTGAGGTGGCGGCGCAGGCACGAGCGACCTCCTCGATGACGATCGCGGTCGCTAGCGCGTCAGCACCGACGCCTGAGTACTCCTCGGGGATGTGGGGTGCATGAAAGTCGGCCGCCACCAGCGCTTCGAACGATGCCTTGGGAAACTCCGCCAACTCATCGGCCTCGGCGGCGTTTGGAGCGACCTTCTCCTCGCAGATCTCGCGAACCGCGGCCCGGAATGCCTCGTGCTCCTCGCTCGGCCGGTACATCTCGCCGAAGTCGCTCACCCATTTATTGTGCCTGCTCGCGCATCGCGTCCTTGCCGCCATACGACGCTCGCAGGCAGCGGAGCCTAGTCGGCTACTGATCGCACAGCCGCTCTCACACCGTTCGCTGCATCGGATCCCAGTCGTCGGGGAGCAGCTGCGGCTTGGCGACCGAGCTTGCGACCTCGACGAAGGCGCGCGATTCCACCGATTCTGCGATCGCGATCATGGTGTCAAGAACGTGATAAGCAAGCAGCCCTTGGGCGCGATGCGGTCTGCCCTCGCGGAGAGCGCGAGCCATGTCCAGCACTCCCGTACCGCGGAACGACTGCGCCGTCGTCTTGGCCACCGTCTCCCAGCCCTCACCCTCACGCCGTCTCACGGCGATCTCGCCGTCGAAGTAGTTGGGATCGGGAAACAGCATCGTCGCCTCAGTGCCGTTGACTTCCAGCAGCGTACGAGGAAGCGCCGAGTCGAAAGAGAAGATGCGCCTGGGCGGACTGGCCGGACTCGAACTGAGCAAGCGCACTCACATGGCTGGGCACCGCGACGTCAAACTCTTCTCCCGCCTTTGGCCCAGAGCCGATCACCCGCCGATCCCTGGCCTTCGACCCAAGCGCAGCGACCGAGGAAACTGACCCGAAGACCTGGACGAGCGCTGTCAGGTAGTAGGGCCCAAGATCGAAGAGCGGGCCAGCACCAGCCGCGTACAGGAACGCCGGGTTCGGGATGCCACGACTCCGGTCCCGGCAACTGCAGCAGCGCCAGGGCCGTCAGCGGCGTCCCGATCAGGCCCTGCTCGATTAGCCGGCACGCCGTCTGCAGTCCCGGACCGAGGAAAGTGTCGGGAGCGCAGCCAACCAGCAGCCCAGCCGCCTCGGCGTCGTCGAGCAAGCTTTGGCCGCTGACGCGATCAAGGGCCAAGGGCTTCTCGTTCCAGACGTGCTTGCCAGCCGCGATCGCCTGACTTGCCACCTCGGCGTGCGCCGCCGGAATGGTGAGGTTCACCACAATCTCCACACCGGGTTCGTTCAGCACGGCGGCGACATCTCCCGCGACAGGAACGTCGTACTTATCGGCCTTTTCCTGAGCAGCTTCGGGAACGATGTCGCCGATCGCCAGCACCTCGGTGTCGGCAAACTTTGTGAGGTTCTCCAGATAGGTGTCGCTGATCGTGCCTGCGCCAATCACGCCAATCCCGACCGGGCCAGCCATGATCAAGCTCGCCCGGCGAGCAGGAACTCGCGGCCTGCGCGTACGGCCTCGAGCAGGTCGGTCTCGGAGTCGTCCAGCTCAACGACACGGAGCGCGTCCGGAGCCGCCGCAATGATGTCCCACACCGGCAACACGCCCGTTCCCAGGGGGACTTGTTTGCTCGCATCGAGGCTCCCGTCGCCGTCCTTGAGGTGCAGGGCGACGACTCGATCACCGAGACGGGTGATCAAGGCTGGCACGTCGGCACCGCCCGCGTACGCCCAGTAGGTGTCCACCTCCAGCACCACCTCAGGGGTTAGCCGATCCGCCAGCACCTCCAGTCCGTGGACGCCGCTGATCTTGGACTCCAGCTCGAAGTGGTGATTGTGGTAGCCGACGCGGAGACCGGATCCGGCCGCCTTGCTTGCTGCCGCGTTGAGCTCCGATGCAACCTCGCTGATATCGGCCTCCGATTGCCAGCGGGCCGGATCCACGTACGGCTCAATGACGGTCTGGATGCCGAGCTCGGCTGCCAGCGAAAAGATCGCATCCTGATCTTCACCCAGCAGGTGCATGTGCGTCGTCGGCGCGGTCAAGCCGTTGCGGGCCAGCCCGTTCCGCAGTTCGTCCGCGAAGCTGAGGAGCGCGAACGGCTCGACTTGGGTGAACCCGAACGCTGCGAGCTTCCCCAAAGTGCCGTCGAAATCCTGCGCGAGGGCGTCCCGCACCGTGTAGAGCTGGACAGACAGCTCAGACATTGATCACATCCTTTCTGACGATTGGTCACTTTACGTGTGCTCGCCGAGGAGTTGACGGGCGAGTAGGGTGCCGCCGGCCGTGGCCACCGGAAATACCACGACCCCCGCGAATGGGATGGCGAGGAGCAGAAAGGTGGGCACCGCGAAGCCGAGGACTCGAAGTCGTCGTACCCGCATCGCGGCACGCCGATCCGCCAGGCGCAGCAGCCCGCGGCGTTCGAAGGGCGCCCCGACCAGTTCGATCCCGAGCATCCAGCCGCCGAAGATCGCCGAGATTACCGGCACGACAGTCTGTCCGACGACCGGCACGAATCCGGTTGCGAACAGGATTAGCGCCCCGAGTATGGCGACTGCGATAAGCGCCAGCGCCTGCCACAGCGCCCGTGCCAGGCCGCGTGCCACGTTTTCGTTGAGCTCGGGTACGTCACCGAACTCTCGCTCGACAGACTCGGACAGCTTGTCGTAGAGGGGCGACCCGAGGGCCAGTGTCAGTGTGGTGAAGGAGATCACCATGATCAGCACGGCACCTGCGCCCACCGCAGTGCCGATGAGCACCCGAACAGTGGTGGCCAGGCCTCGAGTCCAGCCGTCGGCAAACGGTGTGAGCCACTCGACAAACGGCTCAAGCTGGGTGATCAACGCAATCAGCAACCCGGTGAAGATCACCGAAGTGATCGCAGGCGGGATCGCCCCCAGCAGAAACATCCGAGGCCGACGTGTTATCAGGCTCAAACCCCTCGTCAGCAACCCGGCACCGGTCGCCAATTCTGTTACCGCTGACCGCACCATCGCGTTGAGACTAGTGCTCGCTGACCAGGTTCTGCGCGTCGGCCCGGACGGTGGCTCCCTTGGCCTCGGCCGCCTGCCGAAGTTGATCTTGGAAATCAAGCATCTGCTGACGCAGGCCGGGATCGCCGGCCGCGAGGATGCGTACGGCCAAGAGTCCGGCGTTCCGGGCATTGCCGACGGCGACAGTTGCGACCGGCACTCCCGCCGGCATCTGAACGATTGACAGCAGCGAATCCATGCCGTCGAGATACTTCAGCGCTACCGGAACCCCGATCACCGGCAGCGGCGTGACGGCTGCCAGCATGCCCGGCAAGTGCGCCGCGCCACCCGCTCCCTGCGATGATCACTTCCAATCCGCGACTGTGGGCCGTACGTCCGTAGTTGATCATGGCATCTGTCATTCGATGTGCTGAGACGACATCAGCCTCAAAGGCCACGCCGAACTCGTGCAGCGCCAACCCGGCGGCGCTCATCACCGGCCAGTCTGAGTCCGAACCCATCACAATCCCCACCCGTGGCTGCTGGTTGTCATCAGGCATTGGGATCTCCCATCAGGTAGGCCGAGGCGTGCAGCGCCCGTTTCCGTGTTTCGTCAAGATCATCTCCGAAGGTGGTGACATGGCCCACCTTGCGACCGGGACGTACCTGCTTGCCGTACAGCTGCACGCGCACCCGCCGGTCTCGGGCAAAACAGTGCAGCAGGGCGGACGGTAGATCTTCGATGCTCCCGCCGAAGACATTGGCCATTACGGTCCATGTCTCTTTGCTGCTCGGGTCGCCAAGCGGTAGGTCGAGGACCGCGCGCAGGTGGTTCTCGAACTGCGAGGTGTGAGCACCATCGATCGTCCAATGGCCGGTGTTGTGCGGCCGCATGGCGAGCTCGTTGACCACCACAGATCCGTCCGCGCGCTGCATCAGCTCGACGGCGAGCATCCCGACCACCCCGAGCTCATGAGCGATCATGAGGGCCAGCTCCTGGGCTGACGTGGCCTGCTCATCATCCAGGCGCGGCGCAGGTGTGACCGTTTGGACGCAGATGCCATCTCGCTGCACCGATTCCGAGATCGGGTATGCCGCCGCCTGCCCGGATGGTGAGCGAACGACCAGAGCGCTCAGTTCGCGAGTGAAGTCGACGAACTCTTCGCCGATGATCTGTACGCCATCAGTCAGTCCGGCAAAGGGCTTGCCTGCGTCAGCCGCAGAATCGAGTCGCCACACGCCCTTGCCGTCGTACCCGCCGCGGGACGTTTTGGCCACAATCGGCCAGCCTCGCTCGTCGCCGAACGAGGCCAATGCCACCTCGTCGGCCACCACGCGGCTGATTGGGCATGGGGCACCCAGAGCTGAGAGTCGATCACGCATGATCGCCTTGTCCTGGGCGTGGATGAGTGCGGCCGGTCCTGGCCGAACCACCACCCCGGCGGACTCCAGATCTCTGAGCAGGCCGGTGGGAACGTGCTCGTGGTCGAAGGTCACCACATCGCACTTGGCGGCGAAGCTCCGCATGGTCGCCGGGTCTGTGTAATCGCCGACCGTCACGTCGTGCACCACCGTCGCTGCCGAGGTGTCGGGAGCCTCGGCGAGCAACCGGACGTTGATCCCCAAACCGATGGATGCGGCGTGCATCATTCGGGCAAGCTGGCCACCGCCGATAATGCCCACAGTGAAGGTCCGCCCACTGGTCACTCGCGGAAGCGTACCGGTCACTATGACGGGCAGCCTGCGCCGACTGCAGGAGCTCGCGGCTTGCTGCGTGCAAAAGCTGGCTCCTGTTCGCGAGCGACGAAGGAGGCGCATCTGATGGCTGCCCGTCAGAGTGCAGTCAACACCGCTCACTGCAGCCTGAAGATCACCGAACGCTGCACGATGAAGTTGACGGTGGTGGCGATCCCTTGAGCGATGACGAAGGCAATGATCTGAACCGTGAGCCGGCTCAGGCCCTGTGAGGTAAGGAAGGTGAACAGCATGCTGAACAGGCCGACCTGCAAAGCGAACGTCACCGCATACAAGACCACGACCGCAATGAATCGGCGCGTCGAGGGCGAGGCCCGGAACGTCCAGCGCCGGTTGATCAGATACGCGGTTGTGGTACCTGCGATGAAGGAGAGCGCCTTGGCCGGTGTATGGCCAAGACCCAGGGCCATCAAGATCACCAGCAGTCCGAAGTCGACGATCGCCGAGAAACCGCCGGTAATGATGAATCGGGTCAGCTGCGCGGGCAGTGGCAGGGCACTCTCACGCTCATCGACCGGCAGCTCGACCGGCTGCGGGAACTGGTGAGGATGTTCGGTCATTGACCCTTCTCCCGCCAGCTTGGCCAGTGCGGAGCTCGCCGCTGGTTGAAAGCCTCGATGCCCTCAACACGATCCGCTGAGAATGCCGCCTCTTCCCACGCTCGGCTTTCGATCTCCAGGCCAGTGGCCAGATCGACGTCGAGGCCCTGCCGAAGCGCCCGCTTGGCCGCGCGCAAGCTGATGGGGGATTTGGTGGCGATCTCCTCGGCAAGCTCCAGCGCACTCCTCCGGGCCGCACCTTCGGGAACGAGCCGGTCGGCAAGCCCGATACGCACCGCCTCCTCGGCAGGCACCCTGCGCCCAGTAAGCAGCAGATCGGCCGCCCTGTTGAGCCCCATCCGACGCGGCAGCAGCTGTGTGCCGCCCTCGCCGGGAATCAGACCTAGTGCCACCTCAGGCAGCCCAAAGACGGCGCTCGCCGATGCAATGATCAGATCACCCGACAACGCCAATTCACAGCCACCGCCCAATGCGAATCCCTCGACTGCGGCGATCACGGGGACAGGCAACCCGCGGAGTTCTCCGAAGGCTTTCTGAAACACCGGCCGCTGTCGCCGAAGATCATCGTTGTCGAAGCCACGACGTTCCTTGAGATCAGCCCCGACGCAGAAGGCCTTCTCCAGAGCGCTGGAGATGATAACGACGCTTACCTGATCATCGGCGGCGAGCTGACTCGCGGCCTCTCCCAGTCGCCGGACCTGATCGGTGGACAGTGCGTTCATGGCCTCAGGGCGATTCATGATCACCTCGGCAACATGCGCCGAGGGTCGCCCGATCTCGACAGTCATGGCCGAGAAGCAGGTGGGTTATGTGTGCCCTGTGGACCGAACAGCAGCTGAGTGATCTCCCGACTTACGTGCTCAACGTCAGGCACATCCCGCAGCACGACCATGCCGTCCTCGGCGGCCGTCTGGACGATGAGGGAGCCACAACCGAGTATCCGATCCATCAGGCTGCGCTCGTAGGAGACCTCATTGATCCTATTCAGCGGGAGGTCCTTACCGACCTTGTTGAGGATGCCGCTGCGGGTGATCAGCCGCCGATTGGTGATCGTGTACGTGGTGGTCCGCCAGCGCAGGAACGGTAGCAGCACCAACCAGATGGCCAGCACCACACCAAGTACGGCGATTGCGAGTTGTCCGATGGGGCGAGCCTCGCGTGGGATCAAGGCCGCCCCGACGCCGACCGCGGCAGCGATCAGAACGAAAGCCAGCGCAGGCAGAATCATCGCCTTGACGTGGGTCCGGGTATGGATGACCACGTGCTCGTCGGCACCCAGCAGCTTCTGAGGAAGGGCCACGTCCTCAATGCTGACACACGCGCACTATGCACTGTGATTATTCAAATACGGGCTAGGACTGGAGATGAACGACGTCGCCGGCACCGTAGACGGCCGATCCTGAGTTGGTCCGCACGACGAGCCGGCCGTCCTCATCGATGCGGTCCGCGATCCCCTCGACGCTCCGCTCCGCGCCTAGCAGCACCCGAACCTGACGACCGATCGTGTCGCAACGCTCGATGTAGGAGGCGGCCAGCGAGGCGTCCCTGCCAGCCTGCGCCTCCCATCGGCCATAGAGAAGTTCAAATGCGGCCAGCACGGTAGCGATGACCGCGGTACGTGATGGCTGCAGGCCTCCGAGCTCCCGCGCAGCGATCGCAAGTGACGTGGCACTCGGCACCGGCAGTTGTTCCTCCGCGAGGCCGACGTTGATCCCAATACCGACCACGCACGCCGGGCCCTCGGAGGTGTCGACTCGCTCGGAAAGAATGCCGCAGAACTTGCGGCCGTTGACCAGGACGTCGTTGGGCCACTTGAGCACCGCTGGCAGGTTGGCCGCGCGACGCACGCCGTCCGCGACCGCCAGTCCTGCCAACAATGACAACCACGTCCAGCGGCTCGGATCGATACCGTTCGGCCGCACAAGGATGGACATGGCGATGCCGGATCCCGGTGGAGCGGTCCAGGTACGGCCCTGCCTGCCGCGACCGGCTGACTGAAAGTCAGTCATCAGCACAGTGCCCGGCACTTCACCTTGGCGAGCCCTCACGGCCAGATCGGCATTCGTGGAGCCGGTCTCTGCCACCAGGTCGACCTTCTGCCACAGACCACCCGGCCTGATGAGCTCTTGCCGGAGTTCCGCGAGGTCGATCACGTCATCGGTAGGCATACCGGGACAGTAATCCAAGCGCGATGCGCGAGCAGCGCGACGAAATCGTTAGAGTCACCAGTCATGGATCGCACGATTCCAGCTCCGGACATTCACACCACCGCCGGAAAGCTGGCCGACTTGGACCGCCGGATGGAGGAGGCGGTTCATGCGGGCCCGGCGTCAGCAGTCGAGAAGCAGCACGCCAAGGGTAAGAAGACCGCCCGAGAGCGGGTCACGATGTTGCTGGATCCAGACTCTTTCACCGAGTTGGATGAGTTCGCCCGGCATCGCTCCACCTCGTTCGGCATGGAGAAGCGTCGACCCTACGGCGATGGTGTCATCACCGGCTTCGGCACGATTGACGGACGGCCGGTTTGCGTGTTCAGCCAGGACGTGACCGTTTTCGGGGGCAGCCTGGGCCAGGTGTACGGCGAGAAGATCGTCCAAGATCATTGACTTCGCGCTGAAGACAGGTTGTCCGATCATCGGCCTCAACGAGGGAGGCGGCGCCCGGATTCAAGAGGGTGTCGTCTCGCTCGGCCTCTATGGAGAGATCTTCCGCCGCAACACCCACGCCTCCGGCGTGATACCGCAGATCTCGTTGATCATGGGCGCCGCAGCCGGTGGTCATGTCTATTCTCCGGCGCTGACTGACTTCGTGATCATGGTTGATCAGACCTCGCAGATGTTCATCACCGGTCCAGATGTGATCAAGACCGTGACCGGCGAAGATGTGTCAATGGAAGAGCTGGGCGGCGGACGCACGCACAACACCAGGTCTGGAAACGCCCACTATCTCGCCGCAGACGAGGAAGATGCGATCTCATTCGTACGAACGCTGATCGGCTTCTTGCCGCAAAACAACCTCGAGGACCCGCCGATCTTCGATGTGGAGAATGAACTCGGGCCAAATGACGGGGATCGTGATCTTGATACGCTGATCCCCGACTCGCCTAACCAGCCATACGACATGCACGAGGTGATCTCGCGAGTCGTCGACGACGCCGACTTCCTCGAGGTTCACGCGCTCTTCGCTCCCAACGTCGTGGTCGGTTTTGGTCGGATCGATGGACGTAGCGTCGGGGTGGTGGCCAATCAGCCGCTCCACTTCGCGGGCTGTCTGGACATCGACGCGTCAGAGAAAGCTGCACGTTTTGTCCGGACCTGCGATGCGTTCAACATTCCGGTGATCACTTTCGTTGACGTGCCGGGTTTCCTTCCGGGTACGGATCAGGAATGGAACGGCATCATTCGGCGCGGCGCAAAGTTGATCTACGCTTATGCGGAGGCGACAGTACCGTTGGTCACGGTGATCACTCGTAAGGCCTACGGTGGCGCGTACGACGTGATGGGGTCCAAGCATCTCGGCGCAGATCTCAACCTGGCGTGGCCGACTGCACAGATCGCAGTCATGGGAGCACAAGGAGCGGTGAACATCTTGTATCGCAAGGAACTTGCTGCAAGCGATGATCCTGAGACGATGCGCGCCCGACTGGTCACCGAGTATGAGGACGAACTGGCTAACCCATACCTTGCTGCCGAACGTGGCTACGTCGATGCTGTGATCAGCCCGCACGAGACGCGGGGGGAGATCACCCGGGTACTGCGGCTGCTGCGCACCAAACGCCAGACCTTACCTCCGAAGAAGCACGGCAACATCCCGCTATGAGCAGCACCGATAATGAGAAGCTGCAGTTCTCCGTGGTCAAAGGCTCACCGACGGAGGATGAGCTCGAAGCGGTGATGATTGTTCTCACCGCGCGGTTGGCTCGACAGCGCCAAGAGCAGGCAACGCCAACTCGTTCTGGCTGGTCGGCGTACTGGCGATCGGTGCGTAGCCCGATCCAGCCGGGCCCCAGTGCCTGGCGGATGTCCGGGCGGCCGCAATAGTGTCGCTGCCAAGCAATCGGTACTAGCGTTGCCAGAAGTGCCGTACACACCGACCGAGCGCTGCTCTTCGCAGCTGGCAGAAAGGCTCAACCGTGAGTGCTGTAGAGGACATCCTGGCCGACATTCCGATGGATCAGCTCGCCGCGCAGCTTGGAGTTGATGAGGCCACCGCCGAACAGGCGGCCCGTCAGGCAATCCCTGCGCTGCTCGGCGGCATGCAGGCCAACGCCGAAGATCCTGCCGGCGCCAGGTCGCTGGCTGGAGCGCTCGGCGATCATCCCAGCGACTTGATTGACGGCGGAGTCAGTCTTGACCAGGTTGACGCCAATGACGGCGAGAAGATCGTCGGCAACATCTTCGGCCCCAATCAAGATCAAGTGGCGCAGACCCTCGGCGGCAATCTCGGCGGCCAAGCTGGCGGGCTGATCCAGCGCCTGCTGCCGATCCTCGCACCGATCGTTCTCGCCTACCTCTCCAAGCGCCTCATGGGTCAACGCCAGGGCTCCGGCCCTGACGACCCGCTCGGCTCGATCTTGGGTGGCGGCGCCACCGGATCGAGCAACCCGCTCAATGATCTGCTGAGCTCGATGCTCGGGGACGGCGCTGCTGGTGGTGGCTCGAGCCAATCGTCTGGCGGATCCATACTCGACATCCTGGGTGGCCTCCTAGGATCCGGCCGTCGTTGATCAGTCGAGGTCCCCGACATCGCAAATCAGCACCCCTCTACGCTGTGGCCCATGTCCGTGAGCCCAGGGACTCAGCCGGATCCAGGGGACCAGCACTCCAAGCCGAGCATCCGCGAAGTCGACACCATCGCGGATCGCTACGTCGATGAGTGCGTCGCGCGCTATCCCGAGACCGCCACCTATTTAGGAATTCCCGATCACGACGACTCCTGGAGCGACTACTCGCCCAGTGGCCTAGCCGACCGAATCGCCCACATCCGCCGCACGATTGCCGCGCTGCATGCAGCCGCTCCGCGCGATGAGCGGGAGAACACGGCGAAAGAGGCGATGCTGGAGCGGCTTGGCATGGATGTCGAGCTGTACGACGCCCACATCACGGCTTCACGGGTGAGTGTGATTGGCGGGCAGGCACAGGAAATCCGAGCCATCTTCGACTTGATGCCGACTGACTCCGAGGATGCCTGGCGCAATATCGCCACCCGGCTCGGGTCGGTCCACCGCCCGCTCGAACAGGTCCGCGAGACGCTGAGCGCCGAAGCTCGAGAAGGAAACATATCCGCAGTCCGCCAGATCAATGCGACTATCGACCAGATCCGGTCCTGGACAGGCGAGACCGGAGAGGACGACTTCTTTGCGACCCTGATTGCCCGAGCGCCTGAGGATAGGACGCTGCAATCCAGCCTCAGCGTGGCGGCCGACGAAGCTCGGCAGGCGTACTCCGATTTCGCTGATTGGCTGGGTACATCTCTGGCACCCCTCGCCCCAAGCCTCGACGCTGTCGGCGAGGAGCGTTACGCCCTCGACTCACGGTATTTCCTCGGTGCGGTGATCGACCTCGAGGAGGCGTATCAGTGGGGATTCGAGGAGTTGCATCGGATCCAGGAAGTGCAACGTGCCATTGCGCAAGACCTCATGGGCGAGCCAGACATCAAGGCGGCGTACGCGGCACTCGATGCTGACCCGGCACGGCGGATCGAGGGTGCCGAAGCGTTCCGCTCTTGGATGCAGGATCTGGCTGACGAGGCGGTTGCCAACCTCGCGGGCAAGCACTTCGACATCCCCGACCCGATCAGGAAGATCGAGTGCTGTATCGCTCCGACCCACGACGGCTCCATCTACTACACCGACCCGGCCGAGGACTTCTCTCGGCCAGGACGGATGTGGTGGGCCGTGCCGGAGGGAATCGACACCTTCTCGACTTGGAAGGAAGTCACCACTGTCTACCACGAGGGCGTTCCGGGCCATCATCTGCAGATCGCACAGAATGCCTATCGATCTGAGCTGCTGAATCGATGGCAGCGGAAGCTCTTCTTCTGCTCCGGCCATGGTGAGGGGTGGGCGCTCTACGCCGAGCGGCTGATGGACGACCTCGGATACCTGGAGCCGGGCGACCGGATGGGCATGCTGGATGCCCAAGCGTTCCGAACCATCCGGGTGATCATCGATATCGGCATGCATCTGCAGTTGCAGATCCCCAAGATCAATGCGTGGCACTTCCGACCCGGCGAGCGCTGGACTCCAGCCGCCGGGTTTGAGTTCATGATGGATAACTGTTCGACCGACGAGCCGACACTGCGCTTCGAACTCAATCGGTACCTCGGCTGGCCGGGACAGGCGCCGGCATACAAGATCGGTGAGCGGATCTGGCTAGAAGCTCGGGACGAGGCGCGCAGGCGACAAGGCGCTGGCTTCGACCTGAGCAAGTTCCACTCCGACGCGTTGAATCTGGGGCCGCTGGGACTTGACCCGCTCCGCACTGCGCTCGCTCGAATCTGAGCGCCTGTGGCATCCCAGATCAAAATCGTGCTCGCTTCGGCATCTGATGCCCGGCTTCGGACCCTGCGCACGGCAGGCCTTGATCCTGACGTCATCGTGTCCGGAGTCGACGAAGACTCAGAGCCAGTCGATGGTGTGCGGGAGCTGACCGCAAAGCTCGCCCAACTCAAGGCGGAAGCGGTCAGCGCTCGGATTGATCATGGTGCGGTAACGACGGTGGTGATCGGGTGCGACTCGATGCTGGAGCTCGATGGCATGGGCTACGGCAAGCCGGGAACACCGGCCGAGGCTGCACGACGCTGGCAAACGATGCGTGGGCGCTTTGGGCTGCTGCACACTGGTCACCACGTGATGCTTCATCAAGGCAAAGCAATCACGACTCGAACCGCAGTCGCGTCGACCCTGGTGCACTTCGCTGAGCTCACCGATGAGGAGATCGATGCCTACGTGGCCAGCGCCGAACCCCTCCACGTGGCTGGCGGGTTCACCGTTGATGGCCTCGGTGGCCCGTTCGTCAGCGGAATCGAGGGTGATCACCACAATGTCGTCGGCCTGAGCCTGCCGCTGCTCCGTACCATGCTCAACGAGCTCGGCATCTGGTGGCCGAGCCTGTGGGGATCGAGCTGAACCCCAGCCGCGAGCGTCGGCAAATCGCGTGCAGCGGCTCCCAAAAACTGAAGGGTTGCTGAAGGACCGTCGTCGTCGGCCCTGGTTGGCGCCTCTGGTGTCCAAGACTTGGACTTGCCCGGGACGGGGCTGCGAGCGTCGGGAATCGCGCGCCGCCGCACGGAGGAGGAGTAAGCAGAGGCGTTCTTCCTCTGCGAGCGACGACGACGACGGCGGATTCCAAGCGCGATTGCGCGAGCAGAGCACAACAAAGGGAGCCTGTATGAAGGAGCTAACGAAGATCATCGTTGCCGGAGTCAGCACCGTAGCTCTGGTCGGGGGCATTGGCGCCGGACTCGCGTTCGCGGACACGCCATCGGACGAGCCGACATCTCCTCCGACCACGACGGCGACGAGCGGCCACACCGAAACACCCGCAGCTGAGCCCAGCGGGAGGCGGGCTCAGAACGGCTTTCGCAAGCCTCTTGTTCGCCGACAGCTGCGGTTCATTGCTCGGTCGCTGCATGGTGAAGTCACCCTTGCCGGCGACAAGCATCGGGTGATCGCGTTCCAACGCGGTGGTGTCCAAAAAGTGAGCCGAACTTCGCTCACGGTGAAGAGCAACGACGGCTTCGTCGAGACGTACGTGCTGAGCGACGACACGAGGGTGCGCGAGAACGGGGACAAAGGAAAGCTGTCGGACATTGACACCTCTGACCGGGTCCTGGTGGTCGCCACGAAGGACGACTCGACTCTCAACGCTCGCCGGGTGATCGTACGCGACGACTGAGGCTCGAGATCCCCTAACTCCCGGCACGGTGAGCACAGTGGTCTCTCTGAAACAACCGCCTCAACCCGGTCGTAGCAGCACTGCGGATGCGCGATCATCGCCGGTGAAGCTCCCGCTCCAGCCGTGACCGGCGAAAGTCAAGGTGTTCGCCCTCGGCCGATCCGCCGTTATCTCGAAACCGGCTGCCGGTAGCGCACGGAGCAGGTACGACCTCAGTTCGGCCGGCGACGGGGAAGAAACCACGGTCACGACGTTGTTCGGCTGGTCCACCTTCGCCGTGATCACAGCGGTCCGGGGCAGCGAGAACTGGTGAATCGGTCCATTGAGGTATCCGAGCGCGGCGAGCGTGATGCCGTCCGACGGAATGGACGGGGATGGCGCTGAGGAGGCGGTCGGCGCAGCGGAAGTGCCGTCATTCGGATAACCGACACTGCACCCCATAAGCAGGCAACCAAGAACCGCCACCGCTGCCGCGAGCACGTGACCCCTCTTGATCCGCACGGGCTCCAAGGTAGTGTCATCCGACTCGTGGTGGCCGCAGCCCAATCACGGGATGGCTAATCTAGCGTCTGATGTCCAAGTCCACGGAGGTTGCTGTTCGGCCCAGCAGGGTGCCCGCCACGGTTCGCGCTATGCGACCCCGGCAGTGGGTGAAGAACCTCCTCGTCTTCACCGCGCCGCTGGCCGCTGGCCGGCTCTTTGAGCCAGCCGTGATCAAGGGCGCCACGCTGGCCTTCGTCGCGTTCTGCCTGGTAAGTGCCGCTGTCTACCTCGTCAACGATGTACGCGACGTGGAGGAGGACCGGCAGCATCCCACCAAGCGCTTCCGGCCGATCGCTGCCGGTGAATTGAAGCCATCCACAGCCTTGGTTCTGGCGGTCGTGCTCGGCCTCTGCGGGCTGGCTCTGAGCTTTGTGGTGTCACTGCCGCTTGGAATCACTGCGCTGGTCTACGTCGCTCTCCAGTTGCTCTACTCCGCTTACCTCAAACACCTTCCGGTGGTCGATCTGGCCGTCGTGGCCAGCGCCTTCCTGCTGCGCGCGATCGCCGGCGGTGTCGCGACTGACATTCCACTGAGTCAATGGTTCTTGTTGGTCGCTGCCTTCGGTTCGTTCTTCATGGTTTCGGGCAAGCGGTATTCGGAAATGAAGGCGCTCGGCAGCGATGCTGGCACGCGCCGGTCATTGACCCGATACTCCGAGTCCTACCTGCGCTTCGCCTGGATGATGGCTGCGGTCATGGTGCTCATTTCATACAGCCTCTGGGCATTTGAGAATCGCGGCGATGGCGCGCTTGGTGTCCCCTGGACCGCGATCTCGATCGCACCCTTTACCTTGGGACTGCTGCAGTACGCGCTGGAGGTCGACGCCGGCACTGCGGGCGAGCCAGAGGAAGTCGTCCTGAACGATCGTGTGCTGCAGGGAATCGGCGTGGTGTGGCTCGCGGTGATCACCGTGGCGGTCTTCTTCTGACAAGAGAGCGGGTTGGAATGAGTGATACAGCCGTGCCGGCGATCAAACCCTCTTTGCCGGAGGAGCAGCCCGTGATTCCGCAGCCGCTGGTGGAGCTGCATGGCTGGGGCCGAGCCTCCGGAACCATGTCGCACCTGGCGCAAATCGACTCTGTGGCCGATGCCGTAAATGCGCTGCGCAAATCCGACGACCGGGGCGTGGTGCCTCGCGGTCTCGGCCGCAGCTACGGAGACGCAGCCCAGAACGCGGGCGGTACCACGCTGGATCTCACCAAGATGAACCGCATCCTGTCCCTGGACGCGTCAAGCGAACCGGCGACCGTAACGGTCCAGGCCGGAGTCAGTCTCGATCTGCTGATGCGCGCGTTGCTGCCGTTCGGGCTCT
This sequence comes from uncultured Actinomycetota bacterium, assembly GCA_963734005.1. GTDB lineage: Bacteria > Actinomycetota > Actinomycetes > Propionibacteriales > Propionibacteriaceae > Microlunatus. The sequence continues at coordinate 76,636 of CAVTFS010000008.1, read as the reverse complement.
GGGTCCCGGTCCTGCCAGGAACCCGGCAGGTGACGGTAGGTGGTGCCATCGCGGCTGACGTGCACGGCAAGAACCACCACACCCAGGGCAGCTTCGGGAACCACGTACGCTCACTCGACCTGCTCATGGCAGACGGGGAAGTGCGCGCATTGACTCCGGACGGCGATACCGAGGCGCTTTTCTGGGCAACTGTCGGCGGGATGGGTCTCACCGGCGCGATCTTGAGAGCGACCGTGGCATTGCAGCGGACCGAGACCGCCTACTTCTTGGTCGACACCGACCGAACCACAGACATCGACGATCTGATGGAGCGGATGTCACACGGCGACGAGAACTACACGTACTCGGTCGCCTGGTTCGATGCGGTAACCAAGGGGCGCCATATGGGCCGCGCCGTGCTCACTCGTGGGAACAAGGCTGCCCTCGCAGACCTACCTTTGAAACTGAAGCGCGACCCGCTGAAGTTCGTGGCACCATCCCTGGGAACGCTTCCGGAGATCTTCCCCAACCGGATGATCAACAAGGCGACCGCAAAGGCCTTCAGCACGGCCTGGTATTTCAAGGCACCCAAACATCGCGTTGGTGAGCTGCAGAACATCACGCAGTTCTTCCACCCGCTGGACATCGTGGCCGAGTGGAATCGGGTCTACGGCCCCCATGGCTTCCTGCAATATCAATTCGTCGTGCCGTTCGAGGAGGCTGAGGCGTTCCGGCGCTGTCTGGAGTTGATCGTCAACTCCGGCCACCTGTCCTGCCTCAATGTCCTCAAGCGCTTCGGCCCCGGGAACCCGTCGCCCCTGTCATTCCCTATGCGGGGCTGGACCCTGACCGTCGATCTACCCATCGAGGAAGGGCTGGACAAGTTGTGCGACACCCTTGATACCGAAGTCGTCGGAGCAGGTGGTCGGGTCTACCTCGCCAAGGACTCGCGACTCAGCGCGCCGACGTTCCGCAGGATGTACCCGAGGCTGGACGAATTTCTGGTGGTCCGGCGCGACGTCGATCCGACCGGAATGTTCAACTCCGATCTTGCTCGCCGACTCGAGCTCAGCAATCCGACAACTGGCGGTGCGGCATGATCAACGCGGTGGGTGCACCACAGTCGCTGCTGCTCCTCGGCGGCACCTCGGACATCGCATTGGCGATCGCCCGCAAGTATTCACGTTCCGGACTGCGGGTGGTGCTTGCCGCCCGACCGAGTGACCGGCGCACCGCCGCGGCAACCGAACTCACGACTCTTGGTTGTGACGTCACCGAAGTTGATCTTGATGCTCGCGATCATGAATCGCACGCGACGACCATCGAGCAGGCCTTCAGTGGCGGTGACATCGATATCGCCGTGATCGCCTTCGGCCTGCTCGGCGATCCGGAACGGGCATGGCACGACCCCGAGCTCGCGCTCGAGCTGGCTGAGGTCAACTACACGGCACCGGTCCACTTTGGCGTCTTGCTGGGCCAACGTATGCAGGCCCAGGCACACGGCTGGATCGTGGCGCTGTCCAGCGTCGCGGGTGAACGCGTACGGCGCTCCAACTTCGTCTACGGCTCGACCAAGGCTGGTTTCGACGGCTTCTTCCTCGGGCTCGGCGAGGCGCTGCGCGACTACGGCGTACACGTGCTCGTCGTCCGGCCAGGCTTCGTCAAGTCCAAGATGACTACTGACCTCGACGAGGCACCGCTCGCAGTGACGCCAGACCAGGTGGCCGAGGCCGTCGTCGACGGCATCAAATCCAAGCGCGAGCTGGTCTGGGTACCGGGACCACTGCGGGTGGTGATGTCGGGCCTTCGGCACGTGCCACGACCGCTGTTCCGCAAGCTACCCCTTTGATTTAGGGGCGCTCGCGCATCGCGCTTGGAATCCGCCGCCGTCGTCGCGCGATACCCGACGCTCGCGCCCGTTCATTTGGGCTCCGCGCTCTTATACCGGCGGTACGCCGTGCCGCCGGCTGGAAAAGTGTCGGTCCTTGGTCGCTGCAGCTGCGAAACGGGCGATCAACTCGTCGCGTACGTCGCGCGGCTCCACGATCGCGTCGACGACCAGCTCGCTGGCGAGTCGCAGAATGTCGATGTCGACCTCGTACTCCTTCCGAAGCCGCTCGATGTAGGCCGTCCGCTCAGCCTCGTCCTTGATCTCGGCGATCTTGTTCGCGTAGACCGCGTTGACCGCGGCCTCGGGACCCATTACCGCGATCTTTGCGGTCGGCAGCGCCAGGCAGGCGTCGGGGCCGAACCCCGGGCCACCCATCGCATAAAGCCCGGCCCCGTACGCCTTGCGAATGATCAATGAGATTGTCGGCACGGTCGCCTCTGCGACGGCAGTGATCATCTTCGCACCGTGCCGGATGATGCCTTGCCGCTCCACAACACTGCCGATCATGAATCCGGGCACGTCAGCCAGATAAAGCAGCGGAATGCTGAATGCATCACACTGCCAGATGAAGCGGGCACCCTTGTCGGCCGAATCAACGAACAGCACTCCGCCCTTGACCGCCGGCTGATTTGCCACGATGCCGATCACTTCGCCATCCAGAAGCGCGAAGCCAGTCACCAATTCGGGGGCAAACAGCGGCTTGACCTCGAAAAAGGAACCTTCGTCCATGATCGCTTCGATGACCGTCCGGATGTCATAGCCTGCTGACTCTTGCGCTGGTACAAGATCATCAGCGAAGTCCCGCCCCGGACTCAGTGGGTCGTAGGACGGCAGCCGACTTCGCCAGTTCAGTGGCAGGTAGGAGAAGTAATGCTTGGCCTGCTCGATCGCGTCGGTATCGTCGTCGGCCAACTGGTCCCCGCATCCTGAGATCGTCGCATGCATCCGCGCGCCGCCCATCTCCTCCAGCGTGACCTTTTCCCCCACCACCATCTCCGCCATCCGGGGCGATCCCAAGTACATCGAGGCATTCGCCTCGACCATGATCACGACGTCGCAGAAAGAAGGGATGTATGCCCCACCGGCCGCGCTGGGGCCGAAGAGACAGCAGATCTGGGGCACCTTGCCGGACAGTGCGACCTGGTTGTGGAAGATCCGACCAGCCCCCCTGCGACCGGGAAACAGGTCGACCTGATCAGTGATCCGAGCGCCAGCCGAATCGATGAACCAGAAGATCGGCAACTCGTCACGCAGCGCCACCTCGGTCATCCGGATGATCTTCTCCACCGTCCGAGCACCCCAGGAACCGGCCTTGACGCTCGGATCATTGGCCACTACGAGAGCCGGCCGGCCCTGGACCAGACCGCGGCCGGTGACGACGCCGTCGGCTGGCAGATCGGCAGCCATGGAATTGGCGAGCTGGCCGTCCTCGATGAAGGTGCAGTCATCGAACAGCAAGTCGATCCGCTCACGGACGAAGAGCTTGTTCGCGGCGGCTAACTTGGCGGCCGCCCGCTCCGTTGGAGCTAGCGTACGGTCACGCGCGGCAGCAATCGGATCCATGATCGACTATTCCACCGGCAGCCCGAGCCGGCGGGCGATCACCAGCCGCTGTACCTCGGAGGTGCCCTCACCGATCTCCAGCACCTTCGCATCGCGATAGAAACGGGCCACCGGATACTCTTCCATGAACCCGTAACCGCCGAACACCTGAGTGGCGACCCGCGCGGCGGTAACAGCGGACTCCGTAGCGTAGAGCTTTGCGATCGCAGCAGCTCGATTGAACTCCCGTGGTGCGCCGCCATGATCGCGCATAGCAGCGGCGGCGTACACCAACTGATGGGCGGCCGAGGCCATCACATCAAGATCAGCAATCTGGAACGCTACGCCTTGCTTCCGGCCGATCGGCACCCCGAAAGTCGTGCGCTCCATCGCGTACTGCGTGGACAACTCCAGACAGGCTCGGATGCATCCCAACGCCAGGGCTGCGATAGCAACCCGGCCGCCGTCCAAGATCGAAAGGAATTGCTGATACCCACGCCCGCGCTCGCCCAGAAGATGATCTTCGGGCACTCGGACATCGGTGAAGGTCAGCGGGTGCGTGTCGGAGGCATGCCAGCCGAGCTTCGCGTAACTCGGACCGATCAGGAAACCACGCGTCCCGGTGGGCACGACAATCGCCGATATCTCCGGTGCGCCATCGTCGCGAGTGCCGGTACGAGCTGTAATCGTGCAGCTGGAGGTGATGTCGGTGCCGGAATTGGTGATGAACTGCTTGCTGCCGTTGATCACCCATTCATGATCATGCAGCGTGGCGCGCGTCCGGGTAGCGCCCGCGTCTGAGCCGGCTTCTGCCTCGGTAAGCCCGAAGGCAGCCAGCGCCCGCCCGGCGAGCAGATCCGGCAGCCAGCGCGCCTTCTGCTCCGCCGTGCCGAAGTAGGCGATCGGGTTGATACCCAGCCCCACGGCAGCCTCAAGAGTGATGCCGAGTGACTGGTCCACCTTGCCGATCTCCTCGATCGCGATGCACAGGCTGGTGAAGTCCCCGGCCCCGCCGTACTCCTCGGGCCCGCCGAGCCCGAAGAGCCCGAGATCAGCCATCAGCTTGATCGCTTCGAGTGGCGCCTCGTGTGCTGCGTTCCAGCGCTCGACATGGGGTGCAAGATCGCGAGCAGCGAAGTCGGCAACCGCGGCCCGGAAGTCGTTGTGCTCTTCGCCGAGCGAGAACGTACGGGTCATGAGGCTTCTTTCCGTCGTCACTGACGCTTGTCAGCATAGCTTGACGTTTACGTAAGCGTAATGCCTAGACTGCGGTTGGAAGGAGCGACCGATGAGTGACCGAACCTGGAGCATTGGCGAACTCGCCGACGAGTTCGGCACCACGCTGCGGACCATCCGGTTTTACGAGGATCGCGGACTACTCGCCCCGGAGCGGCAGGGCACCACGCGGATCTTTCGCGCTCGTGATCGGGTACGGCTCCAGCTCATCCTGCGTGGCAAGCGGCTCGGCTTCACCCTCGACGAGATTGCCCACGTGATCGACATGTACGACGAGACTCCCGGGGAGCGCGGCCAGCTAGCCTTCCTCGTCGCCGATATCGGTAAGCGTCGGGAGGCCCTCCTGGCGAAGCGTCGAGACCTGGATGAGGCGCTGGCAGAGCTAAAAGATCTTGAAGAACGCTGCCAGGCTGATCTTGAGCGTCTCACCGATTCTCAGTGAGTGCTGGCTTCGCTCTGCCGATTCCTACTCCAAGGCCAGGGAGGCCGCGGCGTCCTGCTGGCCCGTGACGTCCCAGAGATGGTGGATCACGTCGTGCAAGAAGTATTGGAGAAACGTCGTGACTGTGAACTCTGCGCCATCCGAACGGATCCCGCGTCGTCCATACTGGTCCGGCCTAAGTGACTGGATGCGGGCAACGAAACGCTGCGCTGCGGCCTCCAGCTCGTCGGCGACCACCTCAGGGTCCTGTTCTCTGTAGCGCTCCCTGATGGCTGCCTCGTCTTGGTTCCAGTTGGCGAAGGTCGGCGTATCCTCCCTAAGCATCTGAGCGAGGCGGGCGTCGAACAGGCGATAGACATCGCGAACATGGGCGCCGTACTCCAACGGCGACCAGACGTCCGGTTGCGGGCGCGCCGAAACCGCTGGACTCGAGCGCAGGATCTGAACCCATTCCTCGGCGGCGACGAAGGCCCGCTCAGCGACGTCGGCAGCGTCGATCTCGGCCGCCGAGAGCCCACATTGTTCGCAGCGTCGGGTGAGCGTCCAGGTCCAATCTTTTGTGTCGGGAGGGGGTTCCACGACAAGAAGCCTAGTGCGCCCACGAACGGGCTCTGCCATCTCCCAAACGCAATCCCATGTCCACAGACCGGCGCGGCCAGCTGTGGAGAAGTTGATCACTTCGGTGCATGAACTCCTCCAATTTGTGGACAGATCAGTGGACAACAAAATTGGTCAACTTTCTTTTCTGGATTCGGTTGCGGGCAGCCTCTTGAGGCTGTAGAAATCTCTTACGCACTTCCGCAAGGGAGGGCGGGGCTGGGAAAGAACCGAGGATTCGTACGGTGAGGCAACTCACCGCAGCGGCCGGTGACGGGCTGCTGGGATCCGTCGGATCGCCTGGTCAGCTGGAGACGTCGCTTAACTCCGGCTACCTAGTGGGCCCCTGCAACTCATACTTGGAGGGGCCCACACCCATTTGTCTTAGCTTGGCCGCTCGCGCAATCGCGCTTGGAATCCGCCGCCGTCGTCGTCGCTCGCGGAGGAAGAACGCCTCCGCTTGCTCCTCCTCCGCGCGGCGGCGCGCGATTTGCCGACGCTCGCGGCCTACGTGGCTGCTCCCGCTCCGACCGGGGCGCGATTGCCGACGCTCGCAGCAGTAGCGCGCGATTTGGCGACGCTCGCGGCCTACGTGGCTGCTCCCGCTCCGACCGGACGCCGCAATAGTCGAGCTGCCGCCGTCTAGAGTTGCCGTGGGGCGCTTTCGATGGGGAGGATGCGTGCGAATAAGCAAGGTGCTTGTCGCTAACCGAGGCGAGATCGCCGTTCGCGTGATCCGTGCGGCTGCCGACGCCGGGCTTCCCAGTGTCGCAATCTATGCAGACCCGGACTTCGACTCCTTGTTCGTTTCACTCGCGGATGAGGCGTACGCGCTGGGCGGCGCTGCCCCGGCGGAGACTTACCTCGACATTGCCAAGATTCTTGAGATCGCCGCTCGCAGCGGCGCCGACGCTATTCACCCGGGCTACGGCTTCCTTGCCGAGAATGCGGCATTTGCCGAAGCAGTGCTCGCCGCGGGACTGATCTGGATCGGGCCGCCGCCCTCCGCCATCGAGGCTCTTGGCGACAAGGTCCGGGCTAGACATATCGCACAGAAGGTCGGCGCTCCCCTCGTGCCTGGCACGTCGGACCCGGTAGACGATGCTGATGAAGTCATCGACTTCGCGACCGAGCACGGCCTGCCCATCGCGATCAAGGCTGCGTTCGGCGGCGGCGGCCGAGGCCTGAAGGTCGCCCGCGAGATGAAGGAGATACCCGAGCTCTTCGAGTCTGCGACACGCGAGGCAGTTGCCGCCTTCGGCCGCGGCGAATGCTTCGTTGAACGCTATCTCGACAAACCTCGGCATGTTGAAACGCAGTGCCTGGCCGACAGTCACGGCAACGTCGTCGTGGTCTCGACGCGAGACTGTTCACTCCAACGCCGCCACCAGAAGCTAGTGGAGGAGGCGCCGGCGCCCTTCCTGGCGACTGAACAGACGGAACGTCTCTATTCCTCATCCAAAGCGATCCTCGCCGAAGCCGGTTATGTGGGTGCCGGCACGTGTGAGTTCCTGGTCGGGGAAGACGGGACCATCTCATTCCTCGAGGTCAATACCCGGCTCCAGGTCGAGCACCCGGTGTCCGAGCAAGTCACCGGGCTCGACCTCGTCCGTGAAATGTTCCGCATCGCCGAGGGCGAAGCGCTCGGTTACGAAGATCCAGTCGTCACCGGTCACTCCATTGAGTTCCGGATCAACGCAGAGGACGCGGGCCGGAACTTCATGCCCGCTCCGGGAACCCTGACCGCCTGGCGTCCGCCGTCAGGGCCTGGAGTCCGAGTCGACGAGGGTTACCTCAACGCAATGACCGTCCCTGGCAGCTTCGACTCACTGATCGCCAAGATCATCATTACTGGCGCGAACCGAAAGCAAGCGCTGGAGCGATCACGTCGGGCGTTGCAAGAGCTCGTGATCGAGGGCATGCCGACGGTCGTTCCGTTCCATAAGGCTGTTCTGCACGACCCCGCCTTTACAGCTGAGAATGGGCGCTTCGGGGTGCACACCCGCTGGATCGAGACAGAGTTCAGCGGTCAGATAGCACCGTACGCGGGTGCGCTCAGCGAGGCTGCAGAACCTGTCGCTCGCTCCAGAATTGTCGTCGAGGTGAATGGCAAGCGGCTGGAGGTCGTAGTGCCTGCCGTCCTCGGCACCGCCGACGGAGCCGTCGGCGCCACACGATCCAAGAAGCCGGTCAAGCGCCAAAGTGGAGCTGCTACCAAGACTCCCTCTGGCAATGCCCTGACCTCACCTATGCAAGGCACCATCGTCAAGGTTGCGGTTGCCGATGGTGACGCTGTACAGACGGGCGACCTGGTCGTGGTGCTCGAGGCAATGAAGATGGAGCAGCCGCTGACAGCCCACCGAAGCGGCATAGTCAAGAATCTCAACGCCCAAGTCGGCGCAACGGTGACCAGCGGCTCCACCCTCTGCGAAATCGTCGATTGACCGTTGCGAACACTGACGGAACACAACCGGTTGTACGCGCGGCCTGAAGAGTTCCCGCCAATGGGTTAAAAGGTCGGTAAGAAGACGCTTTCACAAGGGGAAACCACAGTCGCCACGGGCACACTGTGACCCATGGAACTCCTCACGCTGCTCATTGTGGCAGCACTGATCGTGGGCGGGGTTGCCCTCTACCGGCGGCATGCCGTCCAGCAGCGACATGCCGCGGAACAGGCAGCACTGGAGACCCAACTCTCCACGTCCAAGCGCGCAGCTGATGAGGATGTCACGCAGTTTGGCGAGGAACTGCAGCGGTTGGACTCCGACGTCGCCGGGCATGCCCTCGATGAGGCAATGCAGCAGGACTACCAGCGCGCTCTGGACGCGTACGACAACGCGAAGATGTCACTCGACGCGGTGACCAGGCCCGAGGAAATCCGACACGTCACCGAGATCTTGGAGGACGGGCGCTACGGAGTCGCATGCGTCAAGGCACGGATCGCGGGTGACCCGCTCCCAGCTAAGCGTCCACCCTGCTTCTTCAACCCTGCCCATGGCCCCTCATCACAAGACGTCACGTGGGCACCCCCTGGCGGTGTGCCTCGATCTGTGCCTGCCTGCCCGGCCGATGCCGAACGGGTGCTTGCCGGAGCCGATCCCTATATCCGCACGGTGCAAGCCGGTGCCCAGCGCGTTCCCTACTGGGAGGGCGGACCGGCGTACGCCCCATGGGCGCAGGGCTACTACAGCCGCTGGAGGGGCAGCGACATGCTCTCCGGCATGTTGATCGGCGGCCTGCTGTTCGGTGGCATGGGCAACATGTTCTCCGGAGTCGGGGAGGGCGCTGGTGAGCTCATGGGCGGGATCGGCGAGGGCGCCAGCGACATCGGCAGCGGAATCGGTGAGGGCGCAAGTGACGTCGGCGGCGGCATCGGCGACATGTTTGGAGGCATGTTCGAGTAGGGCCAGGAAGCCCTTCGACGGCTCAGCGCCCAGCGAAAGGGGCCTTATCCGAGGAGCGTTGCCCGAAGCTCAGCGAGCGTTTCCGAGCAACCACCATCGATCCTCAGGCTGGCGAGCTCGTCGCCGCGAGTCGAGCCTCGATTGATGATAACGACGGGTCGTTGAAGCTTCGCGTTGTGCCGCACGAAGCGTAATCCGGACATCACCGTCAGTGACGAGCCGAGGACCACGAGGATCTCGGCACGCTGCATCAGCGCGTACGCTTCATCGACGCGCGACTTTGGCACCGACTCCCCGAAGAACACAACATCCGGCTTGAGACGCCCGCCGCAGTGCACACAGCCAACGAGCCTGAATCGGTGCCAATCCTTGGCTACCGCGTCGCCGTCCGGCCGCAGCTGGGCATGCTGAAGAACGAGGGTCTGCTCGAGTCTCCGGTTCGCGCTCGTCAACCGGCGCTGCAACTCGCTGCGCGCGGACTGATCACCGCACTCCAGACACACGACCGTGGCAATGTCGCCATGCAAGTTGATCACGCGGGTACTACCCGCGGCTGAGTGCAGCCCGTCAACGTTCTGGGTGATCACTCCAGCGAGCCCAGCGGCTTCCAGATCGGCGAGTGCCCGATGTCCAGGGTTGGGTTCCGCACGACCGATTTGGCGCCAGCCGAGGTAGGAACGGGCCCAGTACCGCCGCCGCGCCTCTGCAGAGCCGACGAACTCGCTGTACTGCATCGGAGTGGCCCGGACCGACGTTGGGCCCCGGTAGTCCGGAATCCCGGAGTCGGTCGAGATGCCTGCGCCCGTGAGGGCGACCCAACCGCGACCACGCAGCAGGTCCGCGACCGCTGTGGGTGTGATCGTCGACGTAACGCTCACACGCACACGGTACCCAGAGACCTGCTTACTCAACTGATTGTGCCTGTGCCCTTGAGACGACGCGCAGCCTCGGCGATTGAGCCGGTCATCGAGGGATAGACCGTGAACGAATCCGCCACTTGATCAACAGTGAGCCGCTGCGCCACCGCGATCGCTACCGGAAAGATCAGCTCGCTGGCCCGCGGAGCGACCACCACCCCACCGATCACGATGCCGGTGGCCTTTCTGCAGATGAGCTTGACGAACCCGTCGAGGCTGCCCTGCATCTTGGCGCGTGCATTCCCACGCAACGGCAGAGTCAGCACGCGGCCCGGAACTTCGCCCGAATCCACGTGCTGCTGGGTTACGCCAACCGTGGCGATCTCCGGCGCGGTGAACACGTTGGCCGACACGGTCTTCAGATCGAGAGGCGCCACCGCTTCACCAAGCGTGTGCCACATGGCAATCCGGCCCTGCATAGCGGCCACCGAGGCCAGCATGAGCACGCCTGTGCAATCCCCTGCCGCGTAGACCCCGCGCGCTGAAGTCCGCGACACCCGATCGACCTCGATGAAGCCACGATCGTCGAGCTTCACACCAGCTTCCTCAAGACCGATGCCTGCCGTGGTGGGTGTCGATCCGACAGCGAGCAAGCAGTGCGATCCAGTGACAGTGCGCCCATCAGTAAGCGTCACAGTGACATGGCCGCCATTCCGAGTAACTGCCTTGGCCCTCGACCGCGACAGCACAGTCATGCCGCGCCGGGCGAAGACGTCCTCGAGCACCTGGGCAGCATCGGCGTCCTCTCCGGGGAGCACCCTGTCACGTGATGAGACGAGAACCACTTCGCAGCCGAGAGCGTTGTATGCGCTTGCAAATTCGGCGCCCGTCACTCCTGAACCGATCACGATGAGCCGCTCCGGCAACTCGTTCAACCCATAGACCTGTGTCCAGGTAAGGATCCGCTCACCATCCGGCTTGGCATCAGGAAGCTCACGAGGATGTGCTCCTGTTGCGATCAAGATCATGTCGGCCGGAAAGGACTGCTCACCGTCTGCGGTCTCGGCGATCACACACTCAGGCCCGGCAAGCTTGCCACGGCCGGCTACCAAGTTGACGTTCTCGCGTAGCAGACGCTCTTCGATGTCGTCGGACTGTCTCTTGGCGAGATCGAGTACCCGCTTGTTGACCGCAGGAAGGCTGACGTGTGCGCCGGCGTAGATGTCAGCCTGATCTTGAGGACCAAACCGGAGGCCCAGGTCAGCCGAACCGCGGACCTCGGTCATGACGTCAGCTGTGGCGATCAAGGTTTTCGAGGGAACGCAGTCAGTCAGAACGGCGGAGCCGCCTAGCCCATCACGATCAATTAAGGTGACCTCGCCGCCCAGCCGGCTGCCAACCAGCGCGGCCTCGTAGCCGCCGGGACCGCCGCCGACAATCACCACCCGGGTCATCTTCGGCATTCTTCCATCTCGCTGAGGCGGGCCAGACCAGATAGCCTCGCTGCTGTGCTGTACGCGGCGTACGGAAGCAACCTCGATCCAACTCAAATGGCCGACCGCTGCCCGCACTCACCGCAGCGCGGCACCGGGTGGGCCGTGAACTGGCGTGTCACCTTTGGTGGCGAGGGCTGGGACGGCGCGCTACCGACGTTGGTGGAAGAGACTGAAAGCCAGGTCTTCGTCGCCCTGTACGACGTGACGGCCGGTGACGAGAACGCTCTTGATCAGTGGGAAAGCGCCAACACCGGTCTGTATCGGAAGGTTCGAGTGCGGGTGGCAACGCTAGACGGCGAGGTGACCGCCTGGGTCTATGTATTGAACGATTTTGAGGGCGGCATCCCGAGTGCTCGAACGATCGGCATTCTTGCGGACGCGGCTGAGGCGGCCGGCGCTCCCCGAGACTACGTCGCAGAGCTGCGCTCGCGTCCTTGCGTCAGCGGCTGGTAAACCGACGTTCCGGACTCCTGCGCTGAGTAGTGCCGGTCCCTGACCCGGCTAGAGTGCGAATCATGCCCAACGATGGCCTGCCGTCCGATCCGTACGCCCTCGCCGAGGTCGCTGCATCAGCCATCCTCGAACGCTTCAAGATCACGCAGCTCGAGATCGCCTTCGTGCTGGGATCCGGGTGGTCGGCCGCGACGGATGATCTTGGTCAGCCACTGGGGAGCTGCGAGTTGGCCGAGCTGCCCGGCTTCGCAAAGCCGACCGTCATCGGTCACGGTGGAGCGCTCCGAATCGTCTCGACGATCACGGGTAGGGCCGCGGCGATCTTTACGGGCCGGACCCATCTGTACGAGGGCGTGGGGGTGAACCAGGTGGTGCACGGTGTGCGCACGGCAATCTGTGCCGGCGCCAAGGTCATAGTCCTGACCAATGGCGCCGGTGGCCTCAACCCAGAGTGGGCGCCTGGCACCACAGTGCTCATTCGCGACTGCATCAACCTGACGGGCATATCTCCGTTAGCCGGTGCCCGCTTCATCGACATGTCGATGGCCTACTCGGCGCGGCTACGTGATCTTGCTCGTTCGGTGGATTCAGGGCTGCCCGAGGGAGTCTATGTCCAATTCCGCGGACCCCAGTTCGAAACTCCCGCCGAGGTGCGGATGGCCGGTGTAATCGGCGGCGACCTGGTCGGCATGTCAACCACGCTCGAAACCATCGCGGCGCGCGAGCTGGGCGCAGAGGTACTCGGCATATCTCTGGTCACGAATCTCGCTGCCGGCATCTCATCGGAGCCGCTCAGCCATGAAGAAGTGCTTGTGGCCGGCCGGGAAGCTGCGCCGCAGCTGCGACGGTTGCTCGGAGGAATAGCGGCCGCATTGTGACATCCAGGGCACCCACCCTTTCGGACGACCTCGCTCGCGCAATCGCTAGCTGGACCGAGCAAGACCCGGATCCGCAGACCCGCAGGCAGGTGGACGACCTACTGACGGCGGCGGACTCTGGGGACGCCCGTGCAATGGCCGAACTTGTCGACGCGTTTTCCTCCCGGCTCGAGTTCGGCACGGCTGGACTTCGCGGTGCCCTCGGTCCGGGACCGAATCGCATGAATCGTGTCGTCGTCGGACAAACCGCAGCCGGACTCGCCACCTATCTTCTTGATCATGGCCTTGCTGGCGGCAAGGTGATCATCGGCTTCGATGCGCGACACAACTCTGATGTCTTCGCCCGAGACACGGCTGAGATCATGTCGGGTGCCGGCTTTCAGGCCATGATCACGTCCGGACCGCTGCCGACACCTGTGGTGGCATTCGGGATCCGCAACTTGGGCTGTGTGGCGGGCGTGGTGGTCACCGCGTCCCACAATCCGCCTCAGGACAACGGCTACAAGGTCTTTCTCGGCGACGGCTCGCAGATCGTGCCGCCGGCTGACGCGGACATCTCTGCGAGGATCGATGAGGTCGCTCGGCACAGCCTGAACGACGTGACGCGCTCCGCGTCCTACACGATCCTCGGTAAGGAGTTAGTCGCCGCCTATCTTGATCGCGTCGCGTCCTTGGTCTCACCAGATGCGCCACGTGAACTGCGCTGGGTCTATACGCCACTGCACGGGGTGGGCGGATCTTTGGTCAGACGGGCAGCGCAGGTCTGTCGGTTTCCTCCTCCCCATGTGGTCGCCGAGCAGGCCAACCCGGATCCCAGCTTCCCGACGGTCCCATTTCCAAATCCCGAGGAACCTGGTGCCATCGACTTAGCAATTGCAAGCGCACAGCAGATCGGCGCGGACCTCGTGATCGCCAATGATCCGGATGCCGACCGCTGTGCGGTAGCCGCCATCCTCGACGGGCACTGGCGGATGCTGCGCGGTGATGAGCTCGGTGTGCTGCTCGGCGAGGACGCGCTGCGGCGCGGCGTCCGCGGCACGTACGCCTGCTCGATCGTGTCCAGCTCCCTGCTCTCGGTGATTGCTGCGGCGTACGGTCAACCCTTCGTTCACACGCTGACCGGATTCAAGTGGATCGGTCGGGTACCTGGCCTGGCGTACGGCTATGAGGAAGCCATTGGCTATTGCGTCGATCCGGAGGCGGTGCCTGACAAGGACGGGATCTCCGCGCTAGTGCTCGTTCTGAAGCTCGCCGCCGGCCTGAAAGCGGAGGGACGCAGCGTCGCGGACCGGCTGGACGAGATCGCACGACGCTACGGGGTCTATGAGACCGACCAGATGTCGGTACGCGTCGAAGATCCCAAGATCATCACGGCGGCGATGGCTCGGCTTCGGGCGGACCCGCCCGCGATGCTGAGCGGTCTGCCTACCGTAGTAGTTGATCTTGCCGGTGGCAGTGACGAACTACCACCGACCGATGCGGTGTTGATCACTGGCGAAACGATCAAGGTCGTGGTCCGCCCTTCGGGCACCGAACCAAAGCTCAAGTGCTATCTCGAGGCACATCTGCCTGCTTCCCGCAGCGTCGACCTGATTGCCACCCGGGCCGAGGTGCGCTCCGTGGTGGCGGCCATCCGGTGGGAGATGTCAGCAGCCCTAGGACTTCGAACGCCCTCCGTGGAGAGAGCAGATTAGGATCTTGCGCGGCTGACATGGTCGGCGGGGTCCGGAACCTCTTGGCAACCGGTTGCGCAGCGGCTCTGCCCTAAGGCAACAGCTGGCAGCGTCGGCGTACCAAGAACTGCGACTGAGCACACTAGGTGCATACTTCTTCCATATTCGCGATATCGGCCTGATCTGCGCTAGAATCTGTGGCACCTGTGTGGGGGTCACATGGATTTTTTTTGCTCGGGGGAAGGAGACCCATGGCCGAACAGACTCACCTTCAGCCGTCCGAGGTGCACGATGTCCTTGCGCGACACGTGCTGACCGATGGCATGAAGCTCGTTCTCGATTTGCGTCACAGCCGAGGTAGCCGGCTGGTCGATGCGCGTACCGGCGAGCGCTATCTCGACATGTACACGTTCTTCGCGTCGGCTCCACTTGGGCTCAATCCACCCGGAATCGCAGACGACCCGACGTTCATGGCCGAGTTGGCTGAGATCGCGGTGAACAAGCCGGCAAATCCGGACATGTACAGCACTGCTTACGCAGAGTTCGTCGAGACGTTTGTTCGCGTGCTCGGCGATCCCGCGCTCCCCTACCTGTTCTTCATCGAAGGCGGCGCCTTGGCCGTCGAAAACGCCCTCAAGGTTGCGTTCGACTGGAAGAGCCAGAAGAACGAGGCGGCTGGGCGCGACCGGAAGCTGGGCATGCAGATCATGCATCTGACTCATGCCTTCCATGGCCGCAGCGGCTACACCTTGTCGCTGACCAACACTGAACTCGCACAAGACCGATCGATTCCCGAAATTCAACTGGCCGCGGATCGACGTGCCGGCGATCACGCATCCCCTGAGTGATCATCTCGATGAGGTGATCGCGGCAGAGGAACGCGCCCTGCTGCAAGCCGAGCTGGCGTTCGCCACGAACCCTCACGACATTGCTGCATTCATTGCCGAGCCGATCCAGGGCGAGGGCGGTGACAACCACATGCGGCCGGAGTTCCTGCAGGCCATGCTCCGGCTCGTGCACTCCCACGATGCGCTGTTCATCCTGGACGAGGTGCAGACCGGAGTCGGCACCACAGGAACGGCCTGGGCCTACCAGCAGCTGGGGATCCAGCCGGATGTCGTTGCGTTCTCCAAGAAGGCACAGGTGGGCGGAATCATGGCCGGCGGTCGGGTCGATGAGGTGCCGGACAACGTGTTCAAGGTCTCGGGGCGGATCAACTCCACGTGGGGTGGCGGGCTGGTCGACATGGTCCGGTCGCAGCGAGCTCTGGAGATCATTGAGTCCGAGGGGCTCATCGAGCAGGCCGGGCCGAAAGGCCAGCAACTGGTGGCCGGACTCGAGACGCTTCGCGACGATTCGGGGCTGATCAGCAACGTTCGCGGTCGCGGTCTGTTTGTCGCTTTCGACCTCGAAAGCCGCGAGGAGCGAGATGCCATGCTCACCGATCTCCAGGTGGTAGAGCGAGTCATCGTGCTGCCATGCGGTGAGCGTTCGATCCGCTTCCGTCCCGCGCTATCAGTGAGTCAAGATGAGATCGACGAGGCCCTCGGAGCTACCCGCCGCTCCGTGATGCGCGTCGCCAGCAAGGAGCTGCAGTACTCGTGAATGGAGCTACGACCCACAGAACGCATGGCCTTCGCGGTTTGGTGACCTCGATCGTCGACGGCGTACCGGTGGCTGGTGGCCACACGCTGCCGAGCACAAATCCGGCGCGCCTTGACGAGGTCGTCGGTGAGGTGTCCTTCGGCGACGCCTCTACATTGGTGAGGGCCGCCGAGTCAGCCAAGAAGGCACATGACGAGTGGGCGGCGATACCCGCGCCGATCCGGGGCCGCGCGATTGCCCACATCGGACGGCTGATCGAGGACAACGCGGCGGCGCTCGCAAAGCTGGTCACTGCCGAGATTGGCAAACCGTATGCCGAAGCGCTGGGTGAGGTGCGCGAGATCATCGACACCTGTGATTTCTTTCTCGGAGAGGGCCGGCGACTCTACGGGCAGACTGTGCCTAGCGAGATGCCGGAAAAGCAGCTGTTCACCTTCCGTCGGCCGGTCGGCACAGTTGCCGTGATCACTGCTGGAAACTTCCCGGTAGCAGTGCCGGCCTGGTACATCGTGCCGGCCCTGTTGGCGGGCAACACGGTCGTGTGGAAGCCCGCCGAATACTCAGCGGTCAGCAGCGCGGCGTTTCACGAGCTCTTCGTCCGAGGCGGCGGGCTGCCGGACGGGGTTTTCAATATCGTGCACGCCGACGGCCCGGCGACCTTCTCTGGGTTGGAGCAATCGCTGGAAGCAGGGCTGCTCGACAAGGTCGGCTTCACCGGCTCGTCAGCAGTCGGCCGTGAGATTGGTGCGTTGACAGGGCGTTATCTCCAGACCGCGTGCTTGGAGCTGGGCGGCAAGAATCCGCTGCTCGTCACACCGAGCGCTGATCTTGATCTTGCGGTCGAGGGTGCGCTCTTCTCAGGTTTCGGCACCGCCGGACAGCGCTGCACCTCGCTTGGCACGGTCATCGTGCACGAGTCAGTGCATGATCAGTTCCTGGCGCGGTTCAATGCGGCCGTAGCCGCCGCAAAGGTTGGCGACCCGACGCAGGACGTGCTCATGGGCCCCATGATGGATGCGAAATTCGCGGAGCATTTTGAGGACTTCCTGGGTTGGGTAGAGCCCCATCACGCGGTCCAGGCGGCGTACGGCAAGATCACGAAGGACAACCCGCGAGACGGCTTCGTTGGTGACCTGAGCACCGGGCTGTACTACCACCCGGTGGTGATCGACGGCGTACGTCCGGGTGATCGGATCTTCATGGAGGAGACCTTCGGCCCAATCGTCGGGATTGCCAGCTATCAGTCGCTGAACGAAGCGATCGAGATGGCGAACGCTCCTGGCTACGGTCTTTCCTCTTCCATCTACACTACCGATCCCAAGGACGCGTTCACCTTCCGTGACAAGATCAGCGCCGGCATGGTGTCGATCAACAACTCGACCTCCGGTGCCGAAGCCCACCTGCCGTTCGGGGGTAACGGCAAGTCGGGTAATGGATCCCGGCAGTCTGGCATTTGGGTGCTGGATCAGTTCACTCGCTGGCAAGCGGTGAACTGGGACTACTCCGGCCGGCTGCAGAAGGCTCAGATGGACGTCGTCGAGCTCACCCCAGATACCACCTTCCGCCTCTAGAACTGCTTGATGGACCCGCTGGACCGTCACTTCCGCGACTCCCTCACCGACTTGTCAGAATCCAGTTCGGCTATAGCACAACTGGGTTCTGACAAGTCGGCGTGGTGGTGGAGGCTCTTCGAGGCGCAGGCGACCAGTCGGCACCTGGATTTCGTGGCGCGGGAGCTGAAGCAGGAGGGTCGCGGATTTTACACCATCGGTTCGTCTGGGCACGAGAGCAACGCGCTGGTCGCAATGGCCTTGCGCGTGACGGATCCCGCTTTGCTGCATTACCGGTCGGGGGCGTTTTACGTGGCTCGAGCACGACAAGCGCCAGGCTCCGCGCCAGTACGAGATGTGCTGCAAGGGCTGATGGGTCTGACGGACGAGCCGATAGCCGGCGGTCGGCACAAGGTCTTCGGTCATCCCGATCTGGCAGTCATCCCGCAGACCTCCACGATCGCCTCCCATCTCCCGAGGTCTGTTGGCCTGGCTATCGCCCTGCACAGGGCGCACCGGCTCAAGGTGGACTGCGAGTGGCCCGAGGACGCCGTAGTGCTGTGCTCGTTCGGGGACGCCTCGGCGAACCACTCCAGCGCGACAGGCGCGATCAACACCGCACTTGCCACCGCGTTCCGGGACTTGCCGGTGCCGATTCTTTTCGTCTGCGAAGACAACGGCTTCGGCATCTCGGTACCAACACCAGGCGGCTGGATCGAGGCGGCGTACGGGTCCAGGCCAGGGCTGAGGTACGTGTCGGCCGATGGTTCTGATCCCGCGGCCGCCTGGCCGGCCATCATGCAAGCGGTCCAGACTGTACGCGATCAGCGACGACCGGCATTTCTCCATTTGCGGACCGTGCGTTTTGGAGGCCACGCCGGCAGCGACGCCGAGATCAGCTACCGCAAACCGCGGGAAATCGAGGCGGACTATGCCCGTGATCCACTGTTGTCCACGGCATCGTGCCTCCGCGCGACTGGCGCCAGCGCTGACGACATCCTGCAGCGCTACGAGGCCATCCGCCGGCAGATCGATGAGGAGGTGGGACGGCTCACTGACGACACTCGCCTCGGCTCGGCAGCAGAGATCATGGCGCCACTCGGCCCACGCCATCCAATCCGAGTAGCGGCGAGAGTCAGCGAGCTGCGAATGGCCCGCCCTGAGCGAGGAATCCCAGGACGGCCCCGCAGTCTCGCCGAGTCGATCAATGCCACGCTCGACGAGCTACTGACCACCGACCGCCGAGTGATCGTTTTCGGTGAGGACGTGGGCGTCAAGGGCGGGGTCTACGGCGTCACCGCACGTCTGGCCCGCAAACATGGAGCGGCTCGGGTCTTCGACACTCTCCTTGATGAGCAGGCAATTCTCGGTCTGGGGCTGGGCGCCGGACTCGCCGGGCTGATCCCGATTCCCGAAGTCCAGTACCTCGCCTACCTGCACAACGCCGAAGATCAACTGCGCGGCGAAGCTGCGACGCTGCCGTTCTTCTCACGCGGTCGCTTCACCAACCCGATGGTTGTCCGGATTGCTGGGCTCGCCTATCAGAAAGGCTTCGGCGGGCACTTCCACAACGACAACGCCGTGGCGGTGCTGCGAGACATTCCCGGGCTCGTGGTGGCGTGCCCAGCACGCGCCGACGACGCTGCCGCGATGCTGCGGACCTGCGTCGCTGCCGCTATCACCGACTCAACGCTGTCGGTCTTTCTTGAACCGATTGCGCTGTACCACCGACGAGACCTCTACGAGACAGGCGATCAGGCGTGGCTTGCCATTGATCATGACAATCACGTGCCGATCGGTCGTGCCCGGAGCTATGGAAGTGGATCTGAAGCATTGACCATGATCAGCTTTGGCAATGGAGTGCCGATGAGCTTGCGCGTGGCGCACCGGCTCGCGTCCGGCGGCATTGCTGCGCAAGTGCTGGACCTGCGCTGGCTCGCTCCCCTCCCAGTCGAGGACATCCTGGCTGCTGCCCTGTCGACAGGCAAGGTTCTGGTGGTCGACGAGACGCGGCGAAGTGGCGGCGTGGGTGAGGGCGTGGTCACGGCTCTGGTGGAAGCCGGCTTCAGCGGCCCGATTCAGCGAGTGGCGAGCCAGGACAGCTTCGTGCCATTGGGCACCGCGGCCGAGCACGTACTGCTGAGTGAAGATGAAATCGAAAAGGCAGCGCTCACGCTAACTGGGATGGGAGAACAATGAGCCGTACTGGACCGCTCGAGCTGCTCGGGATCGATCATCTCCTCAGCGAAGAGGAGCGCGACATCCAAGGCGCCGTCCGGGAATGGGTGCAGCAGCGCGTCAAGCCGAACATTGCCGACTGGTATGAACGTGGAGATCTTGATCTTGGTTTGATGCGCGAAGCTGGTGATCTTGGACTGCTCGGCATGCACCTCCAGGGTTACGGCTGTGCCGGAGCTAATGCCGTCTCGTATGGCCTGGCCTGCCTGGAGCTTGAAGCCGGGGATTCCGGCGTACGGAGCATGGTGTCTGTGCAAGGTTCCCTTGCGATGTACGCGATCTGGAAGTTTGGGAGCGAAGAGCAGAAGACCACCTGGCTGCCAAAGATGGCCAGCGGCGAGGCCGTCGGTTGCTTCGGGCTGACCGAGCCGGACTTCGGATCCAACCCGGCGGGCATGAGGACTCGCGCCAAGCGGGACGGCGACGACTGGGTGATCAACGGGACCAAGATGTGGATCACCAACGGCTCCGTCGCCGATGTGGCGATCGTGTGGGCACAAACCGATGATGGGATTCGAGGTTTTCTCGTCCCCACTGACACCCGAGGCTTCTCGGCCCCCAAGGTCACCAAGAAGCTGTCGTTGCGAGCCTCCGTCACCTCCGAGCTGGTGCTCGAGGATGTCCATCTGCCTAGCGATTCCGTGCTTCCGGACGCCAACGGTCTGCGCGGGCCACTTTCCTGCCTCAATGAGGCGCGATTTGGCATCGTCTTCGGCGTCCTGGGCGCAGCCCGCGACTGCTTGGAGACCGCGATCGACTACGCGATCTCGCGAGAGGTGTTCGACCGCCCGCTTGCCTCCCTCCAGTTGACCCAGGCAAAGCTCGCCGATATGACGCTGGAGCTGCAGAAGGGCTTCCTTTTGGCGCTGCACCTTGGGCGGCTCAAAGATGATCATCGACTGAAGCCGGAGCAGGTTAGCCTGGGCAAGCTCAACAACGTACGCGAAGCGCTGGCCATTGCCCGGGATTGCCGAACCATCCTGGGCGCTAATGGCATCACCTTGGAGTATCCGGTGATGCGCCACGCCAACAACCTGGAGTCGGTGCTCACCTACGAAGGCACCTCGGAAGTCCACCAGCTGGTGATTGGTCAGGCGGTGACCGGCGAGAACGCCTTCAGCTGACTCGGTGTCAGTGTCGAGCCAACTCGGCCCGGATCTTACGCCGCGACTCGGCAGAGATCACTGATTCGACCAGCACGGCACAGGTAACAACGAACGTCACGACAGCCAGCTGGACCAGCGCCGGCAGTCCCGCGATCACGGGAATCGTCAACAACAGCACAGCTGCAGCCGCCACGCGTACTACGGAAACGGTGTGCACCGTGAGCCACTTGAAGATCACATGGCCCAGCAGATAGACGACGACGCCCCCCACTAGGGCGGCCAGCGCCACGCGGGGTAACGGCTCGGTAAGAGTGTGATGACTGCTGTCGCTGACGTACAACAGCACCTCCTTCAACCCGAAGGCGACCAAGACGATCCCGAGCATGAGCGGCAGGTGTGCAAAGGAGTACGCATTGCGCGCGAGCCGCGCCCGGGTTTCCGGCGGCTCGTTGACCAGCGCATGCTCGCCCAACAAGGCACTTACGTCGAAGTACGCCCACCACAGGGCCGACGCCAGGAGCAGCCCCAGCACGGAGGCGGCGATGATGACCCACGTGATGGGTTCCTTGGCCACTCCGACACCAATGGCGACGATCGACTCGCCGAGCGCGATGATGATGATCAAGCCATGGCGTTCAGAGAAATGTCCCGGCGAGGGCAGCCGCCATCCTCTGAAGCCACCCAGGGCGGTCCCTACATAGTCGGCGAGCAGCGCGAGCATCCATAAGCCCGTCTGCAGCCATCCCTGGAACTGCGACGCCACCAGCAGAAGCACACTGCTCGCGGCGACGCTGAGCGCGAACCGGAGCACCTGTCTCCGGAACCCGGCATCCTCCCGAGAAATGATCAAGTACATGACGAGATGCATGGCGCGGAAGAGGAGGTAACACACCGCTAGTACCACGGGTCCGGACAGTCCGCCGGGCAGGTCGTCGAAGGCCTCGGGGATGCAGAGCGCAAGGACGAACAGCGCTGCCATGCCAGCGAGAATGGCCAGCTTGATGGGTCGTTCCTCGGCGCTGGCCACATTGGCCAGCCAGGCGTACGCGGTCCAGGCCCACCACAGCAGCATCAGCACCAGCACGCCGCGGAGGATCCCCTGCCAATTCAGCTCGTCAGCCATGAACGCCGTTACCTGCGTCAGCGCAAAAACGAACACCAGGTCGAAAAAAAGCTCCAACGGTGTGACCCTGGCCTGCTCCAGGTCCCGACGCATGAGTGAGCGACGCGCTTGCACGGAAACATTCTGCTACTGGAAGCCGTCCTGCCTGCCTTGTGGCCTCAGCGAAACGGCCGAGTGCTGCGCCAACGCCTCGCGGTATGCCTGCCGCTCGTCACAGATCTACCCGCCGGTGAGCACGTGGGCGACGAGATCACGTCGGCTGCGTACACCAGTCTTGTCGAAGATCGACTTGATGTGGTCTTTGACGGTGTACGCCGAAATGTGCAGCTCAGCTGCGATCTCCTGTGTAGACGCGCCACGAAGCACAAGAAGCGCCACGTCACGTTCGCGCCTGCTCAACCCCCAGGAGCTCAACAGCAGCGGTGTGAGGCTGCCAGGGTGGGCCGGTTCGATGATGACGGCGATATCTGCATCGGCTGCATCGTGGAGGCGCGACGCGTGGAGCAGCAGCCAGCCACCGGCAACGTCGGGGACGCGCACTGACGGAGATATGCCCGGCTGAGCATCTCCGAGATCGATGAGCTGGAGCCGCGCGGCGACCGCGTACACGGCTGCAGGCAGGTGCCCCCTCTCTGGGCGATGGTCGGGGAGGTGGGCGAGCCAGCGTTCGGCCTCGCCAGTAATAGCGGCGACGGTGAGGTCAGGATGCAGCACAATCACGCCGGGCCCTGCACCAGCTCCAGCGTCGCTGAACGGCACCGTCAGGCTTCGTCGGCAGCCGTCGCCTAGGTGGGGTGCGAGTCGTCCAATCTGCTGTATCTCCGCCGCGCTGAACCCGTGCGCCGCATCGGCGCGATGCAGGCAGAGATAGCCCCAACAACCTGCAGGTGTCACGAGCGCCGCCCGGAGCTCGTCGCCCAGGCCGAGCGGTGCCATGATCTCGCGGTACCGAGCACTGTCGACGCGGTGCCCGCCGGTGGCGGAGTCCAGAGTCGCGACATGTCCCGCCGTCGTGGCGAGCAACTGAAACTTGTTCACATCGTCGGCGCCGAACTCATTGTTGATGAACTGCTCCGTCGCAGCGGCGAGCGGGTCTTCGGCGACCGCGCCGCTGAACAACAGCGTTGTCGGGTCGGCGGTGGCGAAGAAGATCGCATCGACCGGCAGCAGCGCGTGGATGGAGCGCACGACCGCATCATGAAATGCCGCGCCGCGCAGACCGGAGTAGCAGCGCCGTATCAAATCACCCTCGCGCCGAGCCACGGCGGCCCGTTGACCCATGCCAAACATTGTCCGCCTCGAGATCGCCGAAAACATTCCCACTTTGGAGGGATGGTGCCCGTGGAGCGAGATACCCACGCTGGTGCACATGACAAGAAGCGAAACGAACAAGCAGATCGTCTACAGATTCATTACCGGGTTGTTCACCAACGGTGATTTGAGTACGGTCGACCGGTACCTCGACCCGGCCTTCGTCAACCACGATCCACCGCTGCCCGGTACCTCCGACGGGCCGGAAGGCATGCGACAGGTGGGTGAGCTGTTTCGCCGTGCCTTTCCCGACTGGCGGAGCGAGGTCCACCAGCTCATTGCTGAGGGCGACCTCGTTGTGGAGAGCTTCCTCGCGCGCGGCACTCACCGCGGCTCGGTCATGGGTGAGCACCCCACCGGACGCGAGGTCGTTCTGCGCGGTATCAACATCTTCCGAATCGCTGACGACAAGATCGTCGAACGCTGGGGGTGTCTTGATCAGCTCGGTCTGCTTCACCAGCTCGGGCTCTCATCAGGGCCGCTTGCTGAGGGCCTCGGTACCGCCAACTGATGGCAGGGAAATTCTGTTCGGGGCGCCGACCCGGTCGGCCCTGCAGAGGCGGCCTCTAAGATCGCAATATGACGACGCGGGAGATCTCGCCCCGATCCGCTGCGCCACTGCCGTCGCATCTCGCCGATGCGACGGCGGACGAGTCTTCGCTGCGACGCTTCCTGCTTGGGCTTCCCGGCGTCGATCCAGTCGGCATCGAACAGCGAGCAGCGGGGCTGGCGACCCGCTCCATCAAGCGGGCGTCCAAGCTGGCGGCGATCGATCTGGCGATCTCGATGGTGGATCTCACCACGCTGGAAGGTGCCGACACGCCTGGGAAGGTGCGAAACCTGGCGCGGAAGGCGATGCTGCCAGATCCGGACTACCCCGAAACGCCGCGTACCGCCGCCATCTGTGTTTACCCCGACATGGTGCCCACCGCTGTCGCGGAGCTTAAGGGCTCCGATGTCAAGGTCGCATCGGTCGCTACTGCCTTCCCATCCGGCCGCTCGACCCTCGAGGTCAAGCTCGCCGATACCAAGATCGCGGTCGATAGTGGTGCCGACGAGATCGACATGGTGATCGATCGAGGGGCATTCCTGGCTGGCCGGTACGGCACCGTCTTTGAGCAGATCGTTGCGATCAAACAGGCGTGCGGTGCGGCCAGGCTAAAGGTGATCTTGGAGACCGGCGAGCTGGCGACCTACGACAACGTACGCCGCGCCTCCTGGCTTGCGCTGCTCGCAGGTGGTGACTTCATCAAGACCTCGACCGGCAAGATCTCCCCGGCCGCCACCCTGCCCGTGGTCCATGTGATGCTGCAGGCTGTCAAGGACTGGAAAGCCCAGACCGGCGAACAGCGAGCGGTGAAGCCTGCCGGCGGCATCCGCACGGCGAAGGACGCAATCCGCTATCTGGTGGCGGTTCACGAGGTTGGCGGTCCAGAGTGGCTGGATCCGTACTACTTCCGGTTCGGAGCCTCGTCGGTGCTCAATGATTTGATCATGCAACGCCGGGCGCAGCTGGACGGCCACTACTCCGGTGCCGACTATGTGACCGTTGACTGAAAGAAGTCTGATCATGGAATGGGAATACTCTCCGGCGCCCGAGTCGAGTGCCATTGCCGACATCAAGGACCGCTACCTGCCATTCATCGACGGGACCTTCAAGGAGGGCGAGCGGCGAAGATCGCGACACCATCAACCCCGGAACTGGAGAGAAGCTCTCGACGGTCTCGACGGTCAGTGCTGCCGACATCGACCGGGCGGTCAAAGCCGCCCGCCAGGCGTATGAGATCTGGTCATCGATGACCGGCGCCGAGCGTGGCAAATACCTATTTCGGATCGCGCGTTCCATTGCCGAGCGGTCGCGCGAGCTTGCGGTCGTGGAAACCCTCGACAATGGCAAACCGATCAAGGAAACCCGGGACTTCGATGTCCCGGCAGCGGCGCAGCACTTCTTCTATCACGCGGGCTGGGCCGACAAGCTGCAACACCTTGGCCTGGGGCCGGCCCCGCAACCGCTCGGGGTGGCCGGGCAGGTCATTCCCTGGAACTTCCCGCTGTTGATGGCTGCCTGGAAGATCGCACCGGCACTCGCCGCCGGCAACACCGTGGTGATCAAGCCAGCTGAAACGACACCGCTGTCGATCTTGGTGCTGGCTGAGATCATCGCCGATGCCGATCTGCCACCGGGAGTGGTGAACATCGTTACCGGAGCCGGCGATGTGGGCTCAGCGCTGGTCAATCACCCCGGCATCGACAAGGTCGCCTTCACTGGCTCGACCGCGGTCGGTCGCCGTATCCAGCGGGAGTTGGCAGGCACCGGCCGCAAGATCACCTTGGAGCTGGGCGGCAAGGGCGCCAACATCATCTTCGAGGACGCGGCACAGGACCAGGCCGTTGAGGGCATCATCAACGGCATCTTTTTCAACCAGGGACAAGTGTGCTGCGCAGGCTCCCGTCTGCTGGTACAGGAGTCGATCGCCGAAGAGTTCATCGAGCGACTTAAACAACGGATCGAGACGCTCCGGGTCGGCGACCCGATGGACAAGAACACCGACGTAGGCGCGATCAACTCCGAGGCACAGCTCGGACGCATCACGGCACTGATGGACGTTGGGATGGCCGAGGGCGCTGAACTGTGGTCCTCCTCGTGCCCGCTGCCGAAGAATGGCTACTACCTTTCCCCCTCGATCTTCACCAACGCCACGCCATCGATGCGGATTGCGCGTGAGGAGATCTTCGGTCCGGTGCTGACCACAATGACCTTCCGGACCCCGGATGAAGCCGTCACCAAGGCCAACAACAGCCCGTACGGCCTGTCGGCCGGGGTGTGGACGGAGAAGGGCTCGCGGGCCATGGGTATGGCGGCGGCGCTCCGGTCAGGTGTGATCTGGGACAACACCTTCAACCGGTTCGATCCGACAGCTAGCTTCGGCGGTTACAAGGAGTCGGGATTCGGCCGGGAAGGCGGACCGTCGGGTCTGGCCGCCTATCTGAACACCGACGATGAGGCGGTGATGCGATGAGCCACCTAGCCGTTTCCAAGACCTACAAGCTCTACATCGGCGGCTCGTTCCCGCGCTCTGAATCTGGCCGGACCTATCAGGCGAGCGACAACAAGGGCAACTTCATGGCCAATGCAGCACTGGCCTCGCGCAAGGACCTACGCGATGCCGTGGTCGCGGCTCGCAAAGGTTATGCCGCCTGGTCGAAAGCCACCGCTTACAACCGGGGCCAGGTGATCTACCGGATCGCCGAGATGCTAGAGGGCCGTCGCACCGAATTCGTCGAACTGATCATGATCAGTACCGGCGCCTCGACCAAGATCGCCGCGGCTGAGGTCGATGCGGCGATTGATCGGCTGGTGCATTACGCCGGCTGGACCGACAAGCTGGCTGCGCTGCTCGGGAGTGCCAACCCTGTGTCGAGCCCTTACTTCTCCTACTCCGCTCCGGAACCGACGGGCGTCGTCGGGATCCTTGCGCCAACTGGATCACCGCTACTGGGCTTCGTCTCGGTGCTGGCACCGGTGATCACGGGGGGCAACGCGTGTGTGGTGATCGCTGCCGAACAGGATCCGTGCGTAGCGATCGCCTTTGCCGAGGTCGTTGCGACCTCTGACGTGCCGGCCGGAGTAATCAACATCCTGACCGGAAGAGTCGCTGAACTGGCTCCGCACCTCGCTGCTCATGCGGATGTCAACGCTCTCGACCTCACAGGTGCCGATGCCGAATTACGGAAGTCCTTGGAGCAGGCGGCGGCCCAGACGGTCAAGCGCGTCTATTTCCCACGAGGCGTACCCGACTTCGCAGCTGCGCCCGGCACAGCCCGACTCCGCGCCTTTCTCGAGATCAAGACGGTGTGGCATCCAACCGGCGCGCTATCGCTCTCTGGCGGCACCTCGTACTAGCCGGGCTGACCAGGAATAGCCGAGGACGCTCACTGGTTCCGCCGTCATGACCATCGACGGAGTCGTGACCATAGGCCTGATCGGGGCCGGGCAGATCGGCAGCCAGATCGCACGCGCAGCAATCGCCAGCGGATACGACGTGGTGATCAGCAACTCACGAGGACCACAGACGCTGACTGATGTGGTGTCCGAGCTGGGCCCGCGAGCCCGTGCCGGCACCACCGAGGAGGCGGCCGCGGCTGGTGATCTCGTAGTCGTCGCAATCCCGCTGAAGGCAATCGGCGACGTGCCCGTCGAGCCGCTTGTGGGCAAGGTGGTGATCGATGCCAACAACTACTACCCGCGGCGGGATGGCAATATTCCGGCACTCGACGATGACAGCCTGACCAGCTCCGAGCTGCTACAGAACCGGCTGCGCGGGGCCCACGTGGTCAAGGCGTTCAACCACATCTACGCTCAACAGATCACGAGCGACGCTACGCCGCCGCGTACGCGGAACCGACGTGCGCTGATGATCGCAGGGGACGACGCGGCCGCGAAGGCTCGGGTGGCCGAGTTGATCGATGGGTTCGGTTTCGACGTGGTCGACGTCGGTCCGCTGGCCGAGAGCTGGCGCATCCAACCCGGTACGCCCGGCTACACCCGGCGGATGAACGCCGAAGAACTGACTGCCGCCCTGGCAGCCGCAAAGTGGAAGAGCCAGCACGCTAGCACTACCCCGGGTGCTGCAGGACGGTGAAGATCAGCGTTCGATCGGTGCCCAGTCTGGGCCAGTCTCGCCCAGAGCTCTCATCGAGCTTGGGAAAGAGCGGGGTTGGCCGCTGCAGCGGGGTTCCTGGCGGTGATCGGGCGAGATTCCCAGCGGGCCTGCTCGGCGGCGTAATCGCCCATGATCACCGGATAGTCCGGGCCACCCTCTTCGGCTCACCTCGCGGATCTCCGGCTGCGCCGCCCAGATACCGGTCCCGCCCAGCGCTTCATGGACCTTCTGCGCGGCATGCGGCAGGAAGGGAGTGAGGAGCGTATTGGCATCCGACACGACCTGCAGCGCCGTGTGCAGCACCGTGTCGCGCCGCTCTGGATCGCCGGCGAGCTTCCACGGCTCGGTGTCTGAGATGTACTTGTTCGCGGCGCCGACCACCCGCATGGCTTCAGTGATCGCGAGCTTGAACCGGTTGCGGCCGAGCAACGCGCCAACGGTGTCGAACGCATCGCGAGAGGTGCGCAACAAGCTCATGATCAACATCGAGCAAGCGTGCCGGGCGTCGGGATTGCGCCATTGTTCCTGTACGCCATGGAGATCGAGCGGTTGACCAGGTTGCCCCACTCGTTGGCCAGCTCGAAGTTGGTGCGCCGCACGAACTCGTCCCAGGTGAAGTCGGTGTCGGTGGTCTCCGGGCCCGCCACCGCAATGAAGTAACGCAAGGCATCCGGGCCCGAACTCGCGCAAGAAATCACCGACGTAGATGACCTTGCCGCGGCTGGTGGAGAACTTCGAGCCGCTCATCGTCAGGTACTCGCTGGAGACGATCTCGTCGGGCAAGCGAAGCTCACCGAGCGGCCCGACCGTGCCACCATGATCACCCTCACCGTTGTGACCGAGCAGTATCCCGGGCCAGATCACGGTGTGGAAGACGATGTTGTCCTTGCCCATGAAGTAGTAGCCGCGCGCGTCCGGGTCGATCCACCATTGCTGCCAGGCGTCCGGATCACCGCTGCGCTTGGCCCACTCCACCGACGCGGAGAGGTAGCCGATGACGGCGTCGAACCACACATAGAGCCGCTTCATCGGCTGGTCGCGCCAGCCGTCCAGCGGCACCGGCACCCCCCAGTCAAGATCGCGAGTGATCGCCCGCGGCCTGAGATCCTCCAGCAGGTTCTGGCTGAACTTCAGCACGTTGGGCCGCCAGTCGGTCCGGGCGCTCAACCATTTCCCGAGCGACCCCGCAAGCGCCGGAAGATCAAGGAAGTAGTGCTCGGTTTCGACGAACTTGGGCGTCTCGCCGTTGATTCTTGAGACGGGGTTGATCAGGTCGATCGGATCCAGCTGGTTGCCGCAGTTGTCGCATTGATCACCGCGCGCACTGGGATATCCGCAGATCGGGCAGGTGCCTTCGATGTAGCGGTCCGGCAGGGTTCGTCCGGTCGATGGGCTCACCGCACCCATCGTGATCTTGGGCACCACATAGCCGTTGCGATGCAGCCCGAGAAAGAGATCCTGGACCACCGCGTAGTGGTTGAGGGTGGTGGTCCGGGTGAAGAGGTCGTACGACAGCCCGAGGTCACGCAGGTCGTTGACGATCACGCGGTTGTACTTGTCGGCAGTCTCGCGAGGGCTCAGCCCTTCACGCTCGGCCTGAACCAGGATCGGCGTGCCGTGCTCGTCGGTCCCCGACACCATCAAGACCTCGTGCCCGCTCATCCGCATGTAGCGCGCGAAGATGTCTGAGGGAACCCCGAAGCCTGAGACGTGGCCGATGTGGCGAGGGCCGTTTGCGTACGGCCAGGCCACCGCGGCCAGGACACGCGAAGTCATGGGCTAAACCCTAGCCCGGCGCGACACCACCCCCTGCCGGTGTTTCAAGGCCGGAAGTGTGCGGCTATGCAGCCGCCGCAATGCGCTCAACCAGGGCCTTGCGTACGCTCGTACGGCGCGAAGACGCTCTTGGCGGCATTGACGGTGAGCCGGCTTACGTCGGCAAGCGAGTAGTCGAATGCCTCGGCGAGCAAGGCGAACTCCCTGGTCAATGGTGGTCGCGCTCATCAGCCTGTTGTCGGGATTGACCGTCACGCGGAAGCCAAGCCGATCCAAGCGTGGATCGGATGCTCGGCGATGGAGGCGACCGCGCCGGTCTGCACATTGGAGGACGGGCACATCTCGAACGGGATCTGCTCGTTGAGCAGGTACGCCGCGAAGTCGCCGAGCGTGGCACCGCCGCCTCGTCCTGCTGAATGTCTTCGATGATCGCGACGCCGTGACCGATCCGGTTGGCGCCGCACACCTGCACCGCCTCCCAGATGGACTCGCAACCCTCCGCCTCGCCGGCATGAATGGTGTAATAGGCGCTCTGACGCCGCAGCAGCTGGAACGACTCCAGGAACCGCGATGGCGGAAAGCCCCTCTCCGGCCCGGCGATGTCGAAGCCGGCGACGCTGTCGCGGCGATAGCGCAGCGCCAGCTCAGCGATGTCGCGAGTCGGTTCGGCCTGCCGCATGGCGGTAAGCAGCTGGCGTACCTCGATCTCGTGCCCGCCGGCTCGAGCATGCATGACATCCCCTCGGCCAAGCCATCACGAACCGCCTCGATGGCCTCAGCCGCGGTCAACCCGGCCCGCAGATGCTGTTCCGGCGCCCAGCGCGTCTCGCCGTAGATCGACTCCGTCCGCGGCGAGATCCTCCACGAACTCCCTGGCGACCCGACGCAGATTGGCCGCTGTCTGCATGACCGCGATGGTGTGATCGAAGGTCTCCAGGTAACGCACCAGGGATCCGGAGTTCGCCGAATCGGCGAACCACCGACCAAGATCATCAGCATTGTCCGCCGGCAGCGTCATGTCCGGCGTCGGCCGCCAGCTCGATGATCGTCTGCGGTCGCAGCCCGCCATCGAGATGATCATGAAGTGACACCTTCGGAAAGGCCTGGAGAGCTTCCAGGTCAAGGCTCATGATGCCCCCGCCAGGTCGTCGGGCCCGAAAGCCTGCGGAAGCAGCGTCACTCATCGGCAGGACGCCGGAAGGCGGTATCGACCAGGCACTCGGCGCCCCCATGCTCCCAGATCAGCTGGCGACAGCGGCCGCACGGCATCAAGACGCATCCGTTCCCATCGACGCAGGCAACTGCGAGCAGCCGGCCACCGCCACTGGCATGCAGCGCCGAGATCAGGCCACATTCCGCGCACAGGGTCAACCCGTACGAGGCGTTCTCGACGTTGCATCCGGTCACCACCCGTCCGTCGTCAACCAGCGCGGCGGCACCTACCGGGAAGCGCGAGTAGGGCGCATACGCGTGGCGACCGGCCTCTCGGGCTGCGGCACGCAGCCGCTCCCAGTCGATATCGGTCATAGCTGCTCCATTGCTGATGGAGTAAGCCGCAGGCCGGATCGCGGCAGGCTCACAGGGCCAGGCTCGCGCGGCGCGGAGCGGAGCAATTGAACACGACTATTTCTCGAAAGGAATGCCGTCGGCGGCTGGCGGTCTGACACGGCCGACTAGCCCCGCCACAGCGATGATCGTGGCAACGTACGGCAAGATCAACAGGAACTGGCTCGGCATCGGCGTGCTCAAGGTTTGCAGCTGGGAGGCCATCTGGGTCACGAAGCCGAAAAACAGGCACACGATCGACGCGAGCACCGGATGCCAGCGGCCCATGATCACTGCGGCAAGCGCGATGAAGCCGTTGCCGACGGTGAACTCCTTGGTGAACGAGCCGGTCGAGGCGAGTGTGAAGAAAGACCCGCCGAGACCGCCGAACACCCCGCCGACCAGCACGGCTGACCACCGGATCCCGCGCACGCTGATGCCTACCGTGTCGGCCGCCTCAGGATGCTCCCCGGTGGCGCGAATCCGGAGGCCCCAGGTGGTCCGATAGAGGATCAGCCAGACCACGAAAACCGAGATTCCTGCGAGATAGGCCAGGATGTTCTGCTCGAAGAACACGCGACCAAAGAACGGGATCTTGGAGAGGCCAGGAATCGGGATCGGTTCGAGCACCGGCGCAGAGTTGTACTTACTCGACGCAGGCTCCACCAGTTGATCAAAAAGGAAGCCGGTGAGCCCGATCGCCAGCAGGTTGAGCACGACACCCAACACCACCTGATTGACCAGGTAGTTGATCGAGAACACGGCCAGCAACGCAGCCATGGCGAGGCCTGCCAGCACTGCCGCGATCATGGCCGCCGGCACCGATTGGGTGAGACTCCCGACTATGGCGGCAGCAAAAGCTGCCGAGAGGAACTGCCCTTCGATCGAGACATTGACCACTCCCGAGCGTTCGCACAACACCCCGCAGAGCGCACCAAATACCAGAGGCGTAGCGAGCGACAAAGTGCCGGCGAATTGGTTGCTGACCGGGAAAGGCAACTCTCGACCAGAGGCCGCCCAGGTCAGGAAGCCCATGACGACAGCCAGCGCAGCCACGGCACCCGCCAACACCGGCCACCGACCGCGCATCCGGCCGGACAGGTAGCCGACCCCGGCCGCGAGGCAGAGCAAGGCACAGACCAGGACCGTGGTGAAACCGGGCAGCGTCACCGTCGGCAGCTGCACCGCGTCAAAGGCGTCGGATAGAGCAAAACGGGCACTGCCGGTGGTGGATGCGAGGCCGATCACGAGGAGTACTCCGACGATCGCGATAAGCACCCCGGTGGAGATGCGTTGGCGGCGCTTCTGGGGCGTTTCGACCCGAGTGGCTTCGGCCTGCGGTGGAGACTGCTCGACGGTGTCAACGCTCACGCCAGTCCTCCTTCGGGAACCGGCCCCAGCGCCCGAGTCTCGCGAGGCTTCAGGAAGGGAACGATCTTGGTGACGAGTGCGGGCGCGGCAACGAAGAGCACGATCAGTGCCTGCAGCACGGTTGTCAACGTGAGCGGCGTCTGAGCAACGCTTTGCATAGCCAGGCCACCGGCATGAAGTGCGCCGAACAGCAAGCCGGCGAGCACGGTTCCCAATGGCCGTGAGCGGCCGAGCAGAGCAACGGTGATGGCGTCGAAGCCAATGGAGCCCACGATCCCCAGTGAGAGCGGCACAGGAAGGCCCGATGCGCTCGGACCCAAGGCCGCCTCAACGCCGGCAAGGCCCGCGAGTGCCCCTGCCAAGAGCATGGTGATCACCGTGGTCCGGCCAACGCTCATTCCTGCTGTCGCCGCGGCGTGGGGATTCGCGCCCACAGCGCGGATCGTGAAGCCGGTAGTCGAGCGGTCCAGCACCCACCAAACCCCCACGGCAGCGAGCAGGGCGAGCAGAAAGCCCAGGTGCAGTTGCCCGCCCTCTAGTCGTGGCATGGTGGCGTCCCAGTCCACGATGGGGGAAATCGGGTCGGTCCGCCCGGGCCGCTGAAAGGCGGGCGTGGTGAGCAGATAGGCCAACAGACCTAAGGCGATGTAGTTCATCATGATCGTCACGATGACTTCGTGGGCCCCGGTCTTCGCCTTCAGCCAGCCCACGATGCCGCCCCAGAACGCGCCACCGAGGAGACCTCCGAGGGTGGCCAGCAGGAGATGTATGCCAGGTGGCAGATCCAACGTGAAACCGATGTATGCAGCCACGATCGCGCCGAGGATGGCCTGACCCTGAGCACCGATATTGAAAAGCCCCGCACGGAATGCCAGACCCACGCCAAGGCCGGCACAGATGAGCGGAGCCGCTTGGGCGGTCGTCTCGCTGATCGGCCCGTAGCCGCCGATCGCTCCTTTGATCAATGCCGCGTAAGTGGTGCTGACCTTGTCCCAGGAGGCGATCAGGGCATCTGAGGGTCGGGCGAAGAAGTAGGCGAACTTGCTGCGGACTTCTGAATCGGAGATGATCATCAGCAGCGCGCCGACGATGAAGGCGAGCACGATCGACGCGATCGTGATCAATACGTCGGACCATGGGATCGCGACCCTGCGCTTCCGCGGCTCAGGACTCATGAGGCGTCTCCTCCAGACTGGCCTCCAGGGCTGCGTCTTCCTCGGCCAGAGTGGTGATGGACGCACTCGCCAAGGCTTCCTCGGTGGGGACGCCGGCCATCATCAGGCCGAGCACTTCACGTGAGGTGTCCGGCGGCACGATGCCAACGATTCGGCCGCGGTACATGACCGCGATCCGATCGGCCAGTGCGACGACCTCATCCAGCTCCGTCGATATGATCACGACGGCCGTGCCGCGGTCTCGTTCCTCGATCAGCCTCTTGTGGACGAACTCGATTGCCCCAACGTCGAGTCCCCGAGTGGGCTGGGAGGCGACCAGGAGGGCCAACGACCGTGACAGCTCACGAGCCAGCACTACTTTCTGCTGATTGCCGCCGGACAACGAGGACACACTCGCCTCGATTGAATGCGTGCGGATGTCGAACTCGTTGACGCGATGGGAAGCGTTCTGTTTGACCTTGGACAAGTCAAGTGCGATGCCGCGCGCGTACGGCGGTTCGTCATGGTGATTCAAGATCAAGTTCTCGGCCACCGTAAACGTGCCGACGCAGCCATGCTGTTGGCGGTCCTCGGGAACGAACCCGAGCCCGGCATCAATGGTTTCCCTCGGCGACAGCCCGGCCAGCTGATTGCCGTCCAGCAGGATCGATCCTTTCATGATCGGGGTCACGCCGAGCAACGCCTCGGCGAGCTCAGTCTGGCCGTTGCCTTGGACGCCAGCAATGCAGACGATCTCTCCGCCCGACACTTGGAGGTCAAGATCGCGCACCGCCAGCGCGCCGTTCGGGCTGGCCACCCAGATGCCCTCCAGCACCAGTCGTGGCTCTGCAGTGGGCGAGGCCGACTTTTTGTCCACGACGAGCTGAACGGCGCGGCCCACCATGAGTTCCGCCAAGTCAGACTCGGAGTCGGTGGGCTTTGCCGTGCCGACAATCTTGCCATGGCGGATCACGGTGATCTTGTCTGCAATCTCCCGCACCTCGCGCAGCTTGTGGGTGATGAACACGATCGCTTTGCCCTCGTCGCGAAGCGAACGCATCACCGCTATCAGCTGGTCGGTCTCCTGCGGCGTGAGTACTGCGGTCGGTTCGTCGAAGATCAGGTACTTGGCATCGTTTGCCAGTGCTTTCAAGATCTCGACTCGCTGCTGCACACCTACCGGGAGGTCCTCAATAAGCGCATCCGGGTCTACGTCCAGCCGGTAGCGTTCCGAGAGCCGCTGGACGGTGCGACGGGCCTCACCCATGTTGAGCAGACCGGCAGTGCTGTCCTCGCGACCGAGGATGAGATTTTCGGCGACCGTGAAGACGTCGACCAGCATGAAATGTTGATGCACCATGCCAATTCCGGCAGCAATAGCCTGCTTGGGGGTTTCATGGGCATGCTCGACGCCGTCGATCGAAATCGTGCCTTCGTCGGGCTGTAGCAGGCCATACAGCACGTTCATCAGCGTCGTCTTGCCGGCCCCGTTCTCACCAAGCAGGCAATGGATTTCACCAGGCGTGATGTCGAGGTCAATGGAGTCGTTGGCGACTAGATCGCCAAACCTTTTGGTGATCCCCCGTAGCCGAAGGCCTGCTTCGGCGACGGGGGCCGAGCTCGGTGTCACCTCTCAATCATGCCGTCGGTTGCGACTTCGACTCGATCGTGATCTTCCCGCTGATAATGTCAGCCTTCAGCGCGTCCAGCTCAGACTTCAGCTCCGCCGGAACTTTGGAGTCGAAGTCGTGGAAGGGCGCCAGGCTGGTGCCACTATTCTCCAAGGTGCCGACATACGGCTCATTGGAGAACGACCCATCCTGAGCGGACTTGATCGCGTCCGTCACGGCCACATCCATCACTTTTTCGACGCTGGTGATGATGTTGGGGCAGTAGCTCTCCGCGCTCACGCAGCCATCAGTGTCGACCCAGATGGCGTTTACCTTCCCGCCACTGCCCTTGACGGCCTGGAGGGCGCCGAGGCCGGCTGGCCCGGCGACCGGGAAGACGATGTCAGCACCCTGGCTGATCAAGCCCTGCGCCGTACGCTGTCCGCCCTTGATGTCCTCGAAGTCACCGGTGAACTGCCCGTCCTGCTTGGCAGCATCCCAGCCGAGGAGCTGCACATTTGCACCCTTCTGCTTGTTGTAGTAGTCCACGCCCTGGCTGAAGCCATCCATGAAGATCGTGACCGTCGGAATCTTGGCGCCCCCGAAGGTTCCCAGCTTCTTGGTCTTGCTCATGCCAGCGGCCAGATACCCGGCCAGGAAGCTCGACTCCGCGGTATTGAAGAGCAGCGGCTTGAGGTTCTTGACCGGCGGGTAGGTTTTCGGGTCATTGTTATCGACAATGGCGAACTTGATATCGGGGTTCTTCTTCGCGGCGGCGAGGGTGTCATCGCCGAGTAGGAAGCCGACGGTGACGATGATGTTGCAGTCGGCATCCACCATCGACTGGATATTCTTCGCGAAATCGGCGGCTGATTGTGACTCGACCTGACCGGTTTCGATGCCGAGCTCTGCCTTGGCATCGGTCAGACCCTTGTAGGAGGTCTGGTTGAACCCCTTATCGTCAAAGCCTCCCGAGTCGGAAACCATGCAAGCCTTGAAGCCCGCACCACCTGCCCCGGTGGCGGCTGGGCTTTCGGCCGGAGGTGCCGACGCGCCACCAGTCCCGGGCGCCTCAGCGCAGCTAGTGAGCGTCAGAGCGGCCGCGCAGATGAGCGCGCCTACCAGCGTGAGGGTTTTCTTCACGTACTGCCTCCTCGGCAAGAGAGATCACAACTTTTGTCGCCCCAACCGCCTCGGGCCGTGCATCCTCGCCCTGGTCAGGTCTGGGACCGACTCTAACTCCCACCGTGAGGCCTCGGGCTGCTACCGGATAAGGACTCGATACCAGTTTTATCTCTACTCGCGCGAAAGCCCGGCAAGCTCGTGCCGGCGTCACGGCCCCTTAGATCGCCCGTCGCTCGAAGGTCGTCGCTACTTCCGCGAGCACCTTGAGGCCGACCGAAATACAGCCTTCATCCACAACGAAGGTTGGCTGATGAATGTCCGGGCAGATCTTTCCTGGCGTTCGCACGCCGAGCCTCGCCAGGGCACCGGGGACCTGCTGCAGCATCCAGGAGAAGTCCTCACCACCCAGCGACTGCTCGGTCGCAGTTACTGCGTCCGGTCCGATCATCTCCTCGGTTGCTCGGGTCAGCCGGCGTACCCCGCGCGCATGGTTGACCGCGGGAGGCACTCCGTCGGTGACGGCGACGTCCACCTCGGCTCCGAACGGCCGAACGATTTCCGCGGCCAGCTCGGGAATGAGCTGCTTAGCCAACTGCCAGCCGGCTGCGTCGAGCGCCCGAAGCGTCCCCACGATCTCGCCGGTGCGGGGAATGGCGTTCGCGACCGAACCGGAATGCATCGATCCCCACATCAGCGACACACCGCTGCGTGGATCGATGCGCCGCGACAGCAACAACTGGGTCATCGTTGCCAAGGCGCCGAGCGCGCCGATGACGTCCTGGGTCAGCTGCGGCCGCGACGTGTGGCCGCCAATGCCGCTCAGCCTGATGTTCACCTGGTCGACGGCAGAGGTAATCGGCCCGACCTTGAGGGCAACCTTGCCAACGTCGGTTCGCGGGTCGCAATGCAACGCGTAGATCTCAGTCAGGTCGTGCAGCACGCCACCCTCGATCGCGTCGAGCGCACCCCCTGGGCTGGTCTCCTCCGCTGGCTGGAAGATAAGCCGCACACCTCTGGTGAGCAGGTCAAGGTCCCGCAGCCGGGACAACACAATGCCGACCCCGAGCAGAATCGCAGTGTGCACGTCGTGCCCGCACGCGTGGCAAACGCCAGGGTTCCTGGAGGCGTAGTCGACGTTCTTGCCGTCGGGAATTGGCAGCGCGTCGATGTCGGCGCGCAATCCCACCAGACCGGAGGAGTCGTCGAAGCCGCCCGGCAACACATCGCAATAGGCGCCGGTGCCGACCGGAAGTACTTTGACCACCAGCCCCGCTCGCTCCAACTGGTCGACGATGAGCGCGGTGGTGCGATGCTCGTGATGGCCAATCTCCGGATGAGCGTGGATGTCGCGCCGGATGGCGATCAGACGCTCGTTCAGCGCGCCGGCTAGGCGTGTGATCTCGGTGCGTCGGGCGGCATCAGGGTCGGATACGGACATCTTCCGCTCAGTCTTTCATGCCGAACGGCAACCGGTTGGAAACGCTCCGAGTCGTAACAACGAGACATTCAAAGTCGTAACAGGACGGTCACGTGATCGGGCGGTAGACACCCCAGACGTCACGCAACGCATTGCAAACCTCACCGACGGTGGCTCGCAGTCTGAGCGCGTCCTTCAGCGGGATGAGCACGTTGCCAGTACCGCGTGCTGCAGCTGTCACGTTGTCCAGCGCGGTGTCGACAGCTGTTTGATCTCGGCCCGCACGCAGCGCGGCAAGCTTGGCAGCTTGCGTTACTTCAATGGCTGGATCCACCTGCAGCGGCTCGTACGGCTCTTCCTCCTCGAGCTGGAATCGGTTCACGCCCACCACCACCCGTTCTCCAGCGTCGATCTGACGCGCCACCTGGTACGCCGATCGCTCGATCTCAGCCCTCTGGAAGCCCTGCTCGATCGCCGCAACGGCACCACCCCGCTCGGCAACGGCTTCCATCAGGCGGCGGCTCTCCGCCTCGACATCATTGGTCAACGACTCGACGGCGTACGACCCGGCAAACGGATCAACCGTTCTTGTCACGTCTGTCTCGTACGCGAGCACCTGCTGAGTGCGTAACGCGAGCCGGGCCGCCTTCGGTGTGGGTAGCGCGATTGCCTCGTCAAAGGAGTTCGTGTGCAGCGACTGCGTTCCCCCTAGTACCGCGGCCAGGGCCTGCACTGCGACCCGTACCAGATTGACCTCCGGCTGTTGCGCGGTCAGCTGCACTCCGGCGGTTTGGCTGTGGAAACGCAGCATCATTGCCTTTTCGTCACGCGCACCGAAGTGCTCTCGCATCAACTGCGCCCAGATTCGTCGCGCAGCCCGGAACTTGGCTACCTCCTCCAGGAGCGTGCTGCGAGATACGAAGAAGAACGACAACCGCGGTCGCGAAGTCGTCCACTGCCAGACCAGCCGCCAAGGCGGCCTCGACGTAGGCGATTCCGTTTGTCAGCGTGAATGCGATCTCCTGTACGGGCGTCGCGCCTGCCTCAGCCATGTGGTAGCCCGAGATCGAGATCGTGTTCCACCGCGGTAGATGATCACGACAGTAGGCGAAGGTGTCGCCGACCAGGCGCAGCGATGCGGTCGGCGGAAAGATGTAGGTGCCTCGCGCGATGTACTCCTTGAGGACATCGTTCTGGATCGTTCCGGAGAGACTCGCGGGTGGGATGCCCTGCTCCTCGGCAACCAGCTGGTACAGCAGCAAGAGCATGGCCGCCGGGGCATTGATGGTCATCGATGTTGAAACCCGATCAAGAGGAATGCCCGCGAAGAGCTCTCGCATGTCCTCGATCGAGTCGATCGCAACGCCGACCTTGCCAACCTCGCCGGCTGCGATCGGCGCGTCCGAGTCATAACCCATTTGCGTGGGCAGGTCGAAAGCCACAGAAAGGCCCGCGGTCCCCTGTGCGATCAGTTCGCGATACCGCGCGTTGGACTCCGCGGCAGTGCCGAAGCCCGCGTATTGGCGCATGGTCCACGGCCTCGTGGTGTACATCGACGGGTGGATACCACGCGTGTAGGGATAGTGGCCGGGTTCACCGAGGGCAAGATCAGGATCGAATTCGGCCAGATCCTCCGGCCCGTATAGCGCCTTGAATGGCGTTCCGGACTCCGTCTCTGCACTCACCTGGGAATCGTTGCACGCTCTATTTGTGCCCTGCTCGCGCAGTGTCTTATGGCTCGCTCCGCTCGCGAGGATCGCGCGCCGGGGCAAGGGCCGTCGCAGGGAGATACCTCAGACTTGCACGGAGCTCTGCACCAGGGCGACGGCCGACTCGATCATGCGCACCGTCTCGGCTTGCCAGTTGGGCTCCTGCCCACGATAGGGGCCGGTGGCGAGCGAGACGATAACCCCGGCAGCCCGCAGCCGCAGCTCTGCCGGATCCACCCGGGTGTCGAAGACCTGCAGCCAAAGATTGATCAAGCGCGTCAGCCCGGCGGCCTGTTCCGCTGTCATCCGCTGCATCGTCGAGAGGTGCGCGATCATGCAAGCAAGATCATCAGCGCGCCGCCCGGGGCCCATGGTGTCGATGTCGAGCAGTCCGGTGATCAAACCCTTCGAGACGAACAGTTGGCCCTCATGGAAGTCGCCGTGCGTAGCCTCCCGACCCGGCTGCATTCCGGTCAGACCGCCGGAAACCTGGCCGACCAGCCACCGCAGCTGCGGACCCAACACCGGCAGCGCGGCGGCGATCATCTCCGCGTACGTTGCCACCGCACCGGTCCACGGTGGCCTGCGGGGCAGCGCAACCACCGCGGACGGCAAGGAATCCAGCAACATGATCATGTCCTCGGCGCTGCACGGCATCGCTTCGTCGAAGATCGCTTGCGTCAGCGGCCGGCCCGGAAGCTCGTGCAGCACCAGAATGAAGTCGGCCGTGGCCGCTGCCACCAGAGCGGCAGGAAATCGAGCACGGCGCAGCAGCTCGTGGCGCTGAAGGGTCGGCCCGTACGCGGCTTCTCGCAACACCTTGACGAAGAAGGTTGTTGGCCCGCTGGGGGTTCTGATCACAGCCTTGAGTACTGCACGTCGACGCGGTCGGTAGCTGATCATCTCCAGAGCGATGTCCTCGCCCGTCACTGGATGATCAAGAACGCGATGCTCGTTGAATAGCGCGGCCAGGGCGTTAGGCACCGCGGCACGTGGCAGGCCCGGCAGATCGGGGTCGTTTGGGTACAGCCATACCGCAACTTCACGCTCCCCGTCTCCGAAGATCACCGCACGCTCGTCGTTGCCGCTGCGGCCTCCTGCTCGGGCGCTCGCCCCGAGCAGCTCAGTGCGGCGTCCGGTCGGCCAGTCAACGGCTGCGGAGTACGTCGCGGTTGTCGAACGCCTTGGGTTGGCGTCAATGTGATCCAGCCGCCACGAGATGAGGCTGCCGCCGGCATGCTCGACCGCGGCCGAAAGCAGGTCCTTCACCTCGGCCGAAGTCAGCAAGGACGACCCGTCGGGGTCCCCCGAAACGGTCACGCATCCGATCCTTACACACTGCCGCGACCGCGACCTCGGTACCGGGATGGAAGCATTGCACTGTGACAGTAGCTCTCAGCATCCTGGCCCTGGTTGCCACGGTGCTTGCTGTGACGGCGTTGGCCAATCGGATCAGATTCTCCGCGCCGCTGCTGCTGATGCTCGTCGGAATCGGGCTGTCCTTCCTGCCCCGGGTTCCCATCCCCGAGCTGACGTCCGAGCTCGTGTTGATCGGCTTCCTGCCGCCGCTGCTGTATGCCGCAGCCATCCGTACCTCGGTGATCGACTTTCG
Organism: uncultured Actinomycetota bacterium; assembly: GCA_963734005.1. Classification (GTDB taxonomy): domain Bacteria; phylum Actinomycetota; class Actinomycetes; order Propionibacteriales; family Propionibacteriaceae; genus Microlunatus. Next base: position 35,272 of record CAVTFS010000008.1, on the reverse strand, counting down.
CGCGAATCGTCGATCCATAGCGCAGCTCTCGGTGGTGCTCGTCGTCGTCACTGCTTTGGGTGTCGGCCTCATCACCTGGCTGATCTTGCCGGTGAGTTTCCCGGTGGCACTTGCCTTAGGCGCAGTGGTGGCGCCGCCCGATGCCATCGCCGCCACCACAATCGCCCGCCGAGTCGGGCTGCCCCGCCGCCTGGTCACCATCTTGGAGGGCGAGTCCCTGGTAAACGATGCGACCGCGATCACCTGCCTGCGAGTGGCTATTGCCGCGATTGGCGGCACCATTACGGCTACTCAGGCGACCGTGGGATTCCTCATAGCTGCCCTGGGCGGGAATTGCAGTTGGCCTGGGAGTGGCGCTGATCGTGATTCCCATCCGAGCGCGGATCACTCGGCCGGTCTTCGACACTGCGATCTCGCTTCTGGTGCCGTTCGCGGCCTATCTACCGGCGGAGCTGCTGCACATCGGGAGCTTTCACGGCTCCGGTGTCGTCTCCGTCGTGACCGCCGGGTTGATCCTCGGCCACAAATCGCCGGTCATCCAGTCGGGGCAATCACGGCTGAGCGAACGGGTGAACTGGGCAACCATTGAATTCCTGCTCGAGAACACGGTCTTCTTGATGATCGGCCTGCAGGCGCGCCGGATCATCGTGGCCAACTCTCAATCTGGTCTCTCCGGACAGCAGATCGCCGGGTTCTGCGCAGCGGTCCTGGCGGGTGTCATCATCATCCGCCTGCTGTGGGTTCTCGGCACTCGTCCTTTCCTGTTCCGTCGGGACAAGGACACGGGTGACGCCCGAGTCCCGTGGTCGTACGCATTGGTGATCGGCTGGGCGGGTCTACGGGGTGTAGTGACGCTGGCCGCTGCCTTCCTGATTCCGGAAGGTGTGCCCTACCGCGACACCTTGATCTTCGCGGCAATGGTCGTTACGGCGGGGACCCTGCTGCTGCAAGGGTTGACGTTGCCGCTCCTGGTCAGGGCACTGGGACTGCGGGGCCCAGACGCTCGGTCGGACGCGCTACAGGCCGCCACCGTGTTGCAGACATCCAGTAACGCCGCCATTGCTCATCTTGGCGAGGTTGTCGGCCCGAACGATGCGCCTGAGACGGTGCAGCTGCTCCGTGATCGCATCGCAGCCCGGCCCGAATGCCATGTGGGAGAAGCTCGGCAGGCCGGGCGACGACGAGACACCCGTCCGAGGAATATCGCCGGCTCCGGCTGAAGACCATCGACATCGAGCGAAACGAGGTCTTGAAGATCCGCTCCAGCGGCACGGTCGATCACGACATCATCGAGGAGGTGCTCGGGTCGTTCGACGTCGAGGAGTCCATGCTCACCATCGCCACCGAGCGGCTCGGATGCGACTCGAAAGCGAGACAGTGGCAACGCCGACCGTGTCCGCTGGCCCCTGCGGACACCTCGAACACGCTCCTGCCAACATCAATCCGAACGGCCCGGGCATCTGCGAGGACTGCATTCGCGAGGGCACCCGTACGGTGCACCTGCGAATCTGCCTTAGCTGCGGAAACGTCGGATGCTGCAACTCCTCGGTTGGCCGGCATGCCGAGCGTCATTTCACGGTGACACACCATCCGGTGATGCGCAGCTTCGAGCCGGGCGAGTCATGGCGCTGGTGCTTTGTCGACGAGCGGATTGGGTGACGCCGCCATCGAGGGGACGTCAATGTTCCCAGGTATCAGGGAGCTTGCGGGGCACTCTTGTGGGTATGACCGGACTGACGCGCCAGGCGATGTCACGCGGCTTGGCGCATGTTCACGGAGCAGTCGTTTGCCTAATGAAGTCGGATTTCGCCGGTTCAGGATGAACGGCGGCATTGTGGAAGACAGCCTGGCCACCCGGGCGGGCCGGCTCTTCGCGCAGTATCGCGATGGCGATCAGGCGAAGATGGGCGATCTTGTCCGCGTTCTCACTCCAATCCTGTGGCACACCGCGCGGTCCTCGCGGCTGGATTCTGCGACAGCAGAGGACGTGCTGCAATCGGTCTGGCTGACGCTGATCCGGAAATCCGACACGATCGCCGAGCCGCTTGCCGTACTGCAGTGGATGGTCGTGACCACCAAGCGCGAGGCCTGGCGAGCTGCCAGAAATCAAGTAAGGCTACGAGCCGGAGGATCTGGAGTCCATCAACGGCGGCAACCTCGAACGACAGGCCAATCGGTGGAGGACACCGTGCTCCGCGACGAAGGCAGACGCCCGGCTTTGGAAACATATCGCGGCCTTGCCCGAGCGATGCCGGACCCTGCTCGCGTCATCGCCTTCGCAGATCGACCCGACTATGCAGAATTAGCAAAGCGCTGGGGATGCCGCAAGGCAGCATTGGCCCCACTCGGGGGCGCTGCTTGGCCAAGTTGCGGATCTCCCTTGCGCAAGACCCAACTTGGGAGCACCGATGAACGGATCCGACGACGACCGCCGGGCCGAGGTGGAAGAGTCGCTGGCTGCCGAGGAGCCTGATCCCAGCGATTCGCCCTCCTCAACTCGATTCGCGCCTACTACGACGAGCACGATCCGGTCCCCGAGGGCTGGTGGAGCGGATCCAGTTCGAGATCACCCTGGATGCCCTGCGTACCGAGGTGGCGACCCTGACTCAGCTGGACATGGCGGCGGCCGGCACGCGCGGCGCCGCGACCGAGGCCGTTCGCACCATCACGTTCAGCAGCGATTCACTGACCACCATGGTGACCCTGACGCCGCTGGGCGACGGCATGGTGCGGGTCGACGGATGGGCCGCGCCCGGCGCCGGCATACGCGTGGATGTGCTGCTGGCCGATGGCCCGCGCAGCACCTATGCCGATGAGGATGGCCGCTTTGTGTTCGAAGGCTGTGCCCTGCGGGCCTTGGCGAAGTTCGCCCTGCATCTGGCACATGACAACAGACTTTTCACGGTCCTGAGCCCGGCGATCGAGCTGTAGCCCGCTGACCTCGACGTCAGCTCAGGGCAAGCCGACTTTGGCATAGACGTCGGCCAGCGTGGCACTGGCCACCTCACGCGCCCGGTCGGCCCCCTTGGCGAGGATCGATTCGAGCTCGCCGCGCTCCTCCATGAGCTCGAAGAGTCCGGTTCCGGTACGGCGTCGCGAACTCGGTGACCGCGTCGGCCACAGCGTTCTTCAGGTCTCCGTAACCGCGCCCAGCGAACTCCTCAACGAGCGAGTCGACGTCAGCGCCCGTCAGGGCAGACAGGATGGTCAACAGGTTGGACACGCCTGGTTTGTTGACCTCGTCGAAGATGATCTCCCTGACCCGAGTCGGTAACAGCGGATTTGATCTTGCGGATGTTGATCGCCGGATCGTCGAGCAGCTCGATAATGCCAGTCGGTGAGGACAGCGACTTGCTCATCTTCGTACCCGGCTCGGCAAGATCGGCAATTCTGCCGACCGAGGGCAGGATGTACGGCTCGGGAACGACGAACGTCGGCCCGTAGCGTGAGTTGAAGCGCGTCGCCAGATCACGGGTGAGCTCGAGATGCTGCCGCTGGTCCTCACCCACTGGTACTTGATCAGTTTGATACAGCAAGATGTCGGCGGCCATGAGCACCGGATAGGTGAACAGGCCCACATTCGTGGCCTCCGGGCCCATCTTGGCGGCCTTGTCCTTGAACTGGGTCATTCGCTGCGCCTGGCCGAAGCCGGTGAGGCAGCCCAGTACCCAGTTGAGTTGGGTGTGTTCGGGGACTTGGGACTGGAGGAACACCGTGGCTTTTGCAGGGTCGATGCCTGCGGCGAGCAGCTGAGCCGCGGTGCGCAGCGTACGGTCGCGAAGCACCGCAGGCTCAGTCGCCACGGTGAGCGCATGCAGATCGGCGATCCCGTAGAACGCCTCATGATCTTCTTGCAGTGGCACCCACTGGCGCAGCGCACCCAGGAAGTTGCCGAGGTGAAGAGAGTCCGCTGTGGGCTGGGCGAGAGAGAGCACGCGCGGCCTGCCAGCACGGCTGTGTGAAGCCATGGGGTACAGAGATTCCTTTCCGGGTCGCCGCCGCTGTGCGCGTCATTGTTCCACGGGGTGGGCAATCGACCTGGAACCTTTTGTGGCCAGTCCGTTCGTGGCTGGTGTCCGGCTAAGGCGACTCCGGGGTGAAGTCCTTTCCGTCCTGCCGATGCACGACGAAGGCGGACGCTCGCCGTCCGTCCAGCTCGCTGACCCTGAGCTCCACCTGCGCAGCTCCTCGTCCTCCGGGTCGACCGAGGTGAGCTCAAGGGAAATTGCGTCCCCGACGCTGGGCAACTGCCCGAGCCGAGCCATGAAGAAGCCAGCCAAGGTGTCATACGGGCCCTCCGGCAACACCAGACCAGTCTTCTCGGCGAAATCGTCCAGCGTGGTCAGACCGTCGATCACCAGGTCCCCGCGTACGCCAACCCGCTCCTCAACGACGACGTCGTACTCATCGGTGATGTCGCCGACGAGCTCCTCCACCAGGTCTTCCATCGTCACAATGCCGGCCGTGCCGCCGTATTCGTCCAACACGATCGCCAGATGCGATGAGCTGCGTCGCATGTCACTGAGTGCTCGAAGGACCCGCACGGTGTCAGGCATGGAAAGCACCGGACGCGCGACCTCGGCTACAGGCGTGGTACGCGAGCTGAGATCAGGATCGAGCAGATCGCGAACATGAACGAAGCCGATGATGTCGTCAACGGAATCCCCGATCACCGGATAGCGGGAATGCGGCGCCTTGATCACCTCGCGCACGGCCCGGTGCGCCGGCATGTCGCCCGGAAGGAAGTCGACCTCGGTCCGTGGCACCATCACCTCGCGCAGGCCGCGCTCACCGGCCGCGAAGACGTCATCCACGATCCGGCGCTCCTCGTCGCCGAGCGTGGTAGAGCCGCTGACCATGGCACGGATCTCCTCATTGGTCACCTCTTCACGGGAGACCTTCGGGTCGCCGCCCAGAATCCGCACCAGGACGTTGGTGGAGACGCCGAGCAGCCAGATCACCGGCCGCGCGATTCGTGCTGTGAAATCCACCAGCGGCGCCAGCGCGAGTGCGACGCTCTCGGCGCGTTGCAAGGCCAGCCGCTTGGCGGTGAGCTCGCCGATCACGATCGAGACGTAGGAGATCACGAGGGTGATCAACACCAAGGAGATTGTGTCAGCGGCACCGGTGCTCATGCCCATCGCTCAAATCGGGGCGCCAGATCATCCGACAGCTTGTCAGCGCCAAATGCGGCAGCAAGAAATCCGGAGAGCGTGACCCCGACTTGGGCCACGGAGAGGAAGAGGTTTGGATTCGAGGTCAGCTTGGCGACCAATTGGCCGCGCTTGCCTCGATGAGCCAGCTGCCTGACCTGGCTCTCCCGAAGCGAGACCAAAGCCAGTTCTGCGGCGACAAAGATGCCCTGGATCACCACCAGAAGCAAGATCAGCAGAATATTGAAAACGACGCTAGACATCGTTGCAGCAGGTCAAAGGTCTGTCACAGTCGGCGTCGTCACTCACCCCAGCAAGCCTAGTAACAGGCTGCGTGTTGGGTATGGCCGGTGCGGAGAAACTTTGTTGTCACCCCATCGCGTCACTGGATTGGATGGAGCTCATGGCGGACTCGAACCCACCCGCGCTGCCCACGGCGCGGGCGTTCCCCGAAGCGGTTCCGATTCTCATTGATGCCGAAGGCCGGCGTCACGCTTCGGGCGGCTGCGAGGAGGGATCTCCCCGCGATGGTGGAGCAATGCCGCGATCCCGAGATGATCCGCTGGACGACGGTGCCGACTCCCGCCGGCGGCTACCAGTTGCGAGACGCCGAGGAGTTCCTTGCCCTGACCGCCGCCGGCTGGACCACCGGTCAACGACTCGGCTGGACGATTGAGGCGGAGCGAGACTCCGAACGTGGCTTCTGCGGCAGCATCGATCTCCGGCTGGAAGGCGACGGGGTCGCCGAGGTCGGCTTCGGCCTGCATCCTGCGGCGCGTGGCCGCTCGATCATGACCGCGGCGTTGCACTTGGTCTGCGACTACGGATTCGAGGTCGTCGGGCTGCAGGTCATCCGATGGCGCGCCGTGGTCGGCAACTGGGCGTCGCGGCGGGTGGCAGCGAATGTCGGGTTTGTCTTCGATGGTGCTGTCCGGAGCCTGCTGGTGCATCGCGGCGAGCTGTTGGACGGCTGGATCGCCACGTTGCTCCGCGACGATCCCCGAGTACCGCAGCCGTGGCTGCATCCAATCGAGATGCACGGCGATGGGGTGCGACTGCGGGCCTTTCGTACCTCCGACGTCGACCGCATCGTCGAAGCCTGCTCCGACCCGCGTACCGCGCACTGGCTCGTCTCGATGCCGCGGCCGTACCAGCGTCACAACGCATTTGCCTACCTGGACTCCATTGCCGAGTTGGCCGCGCGCGGAGCCGGCCTCGCCTGGTGCATCGCTGATCCGGCGGACGACCGCTGCCTGGGTTCGATCAGCCTGGATGGTCTCAGCGGATACGCGAAGCGAGCCGAGATCGGATATTGGGCGCATCCCGACGCCCGCGGTCGGGGCGTCGTGACCGAGGCTGTCCGGCTGGTGACGCGAGCACGCCAAGAACTCCGGGCTGGCGCGGTCGATCCTGATTCGTTGCGCCCGCGACAATATGGCGTCGCGGCATGTCGCCGAAAACGCTGGGTACACCGACGATCGGGATCCAGCCCGCCTCCGAACCCCTTGGGCGACGGCGAGTTGGCCGACCTCGTGCTCTATTCCTGCCCGTAGCTATTTGGCCGTTACGGCGCGGACGGCGTGGTTGGCGATCTTGTGGGAAGATCTGCGGGTGACATTGCGGGTAAGCGTCATCGGCACCAACTATATGGGTGCCACGCATGCCGCTGGTATGGCGGAATTCGGCCATCAGGTCATCGGGGTCGACATCGATGTCGATCGGGTCAAGACGCTGAATGCTGGCCAGGCCCACATCTTCGAGGTCGGCCTCGAGCCGCTGCTGGAGAGACATACTGCATCGGGCGGCTGCGGTTCACTACCGACTACGCCGAGATTGCGGATTGGGCCGATGTGCATTTCTTGGCGCTGGGCACCCCGTCTGGTCCCGGCGGTGCCGCTGACCTGAGCCAGTTGCATGCGGCGGTGGACACGCTGGGCCCGCTGCTGACCAAGCCGACGCTGGTGGTCGGCAAGTCCACTGTGCCGGTCGGCACAGCGATGGCGCTCGAGGAGCGGCTGCGTAGCTCTGGCGCCGGCGGGAGATGCGGTCGAGGTGGCCTGGAATCCGGAGTTTCTGCGCGAGGCGTACGCCGTCGAGGACACGCTGCGTCCGGACCGGCTGGTGTTCGGTACCCACTCCCGGCACGCCCTGGATGTGCTGGAAGAGATCTATGCGATCCCGATCAGCGACCGTACGCCGGTGGTTCGATGCGACATCGCAACCAGCGAGTTGATCAAGGTCGCGGCCAACGCGTTCCTCGCGACGAAGATCAGCTTCATTAACGCGATGGCACAGATGTGCCAGGCCGCGGGCGGCGACGTCGTCTTGCTGGCCGACGCCATCGGGTACGACAAGCGGATCGGGCGAGAGTTTCTGAACGCAGGGCTGGGGTTCGGCGGGGGCTGTCTGCCCAAGGACATCGCGGCGTTGGCCGTACGCGCCGAGGAGCTCGGCGTAGACTGTGCTCAGCGACTTCATTCGCTCCGTTGAGGCGATCAACGCTGGTCAGCGAACCGAACTTGCCGAGCTGGCGATCGATCAGGCCGGCGGAGATGTGGCCGGCAAGCGGATCGCGGTACTGGGGGCGGCGTTCAAGCCCGGCACCGATGACACCCGCAACTCCCCCGCACTGACCGTTGCTGATCAGTTGCACGCGTCCGGGGCGGACGTACGCATCTATGACCCGCAGGCAAGACTGCCACCGCGCGAGGGATTCACCCAGGTAGCCAGCGTCGAACAGGCGCTGCTGGGCGCCGACGTGGTCCTGCACTTGACCGAGTGGCCCGAGTTCCGCCAGCTGGACCCCGAACGCCTCGGTGATCTGGTCAGATCCAAGGTGATCATCGACGGCCGCCTCAAGCTCCATGCCCCCACCTGGCGTAACGCCGGCTGGAAACTCGTCCAGATCGGCCGCGCCACCACCCTCTGACACCGGTGACGAACTCCCTTAACCGACTTGTCAGAATCTCAGCACGCCTATATTGCTTGCTGAGATTCTGACAACTCGGCTTTAAGTGGTGGGTACGCCCATCGCCCGGAGGTCAGGAACGATCAGATGCGGCTCCAGACGGACCTCGAAGGAGGTTGCTCGCAACACCCAGCGACGACTGATGACGATGGCCCGCTCACGTCGCATGTCTGCCTGCCAATGCACGGCCTTCATGTGGTGCCCGCCGTCGATCTCAAGCACAACGATCTCTCCCGACAGCAAATCCCACTCGCATCAAGATAGCGCCATCGACCTCCCGCGATCACGCCGTTTCGTCTGCCGCTGCGGAGGGGCGAGACGGAACCTTCTGACAGAGGCGGCAAGTCGAGTTCACCGAGCGCGTGCGCGCCCCGTGCAATATCGGCAAGAGCGACACGCAGGTATGCCTTGTGACGTACTCGGCCCACATAGCTCAGCGCGTGCTCCAGTTCAGCCGGCGTGCAAAGCCTCTGCTGGACCGCGGCGGCCAACATGAGACACGCAAATCGAGGCCATGGCTGCCAAGCTGCGGCGTCAATAACCGAACGGGGATCTCGGTCCGCCTTAGCCCGCGATCCTCTATCCAGCGCGCTTCACCGCAGCCGGCGAGACTCGTGAACGACCACGCCAGGAAATCGCGTGACCTTTGCGCCGCGGGGAACTAGCAAATGTATCTGCTTTGCCTCCGCGGCAGGAGACTTGAAACCGGCCAGCTCCAAAGATGTATGGCTACATAACGCCGCGAGGGGCCTCACATCCAGAATGGCGATCCACATCAGCTGTCGACGGTTCGGTCGGGCATTTTGAAGAAGGAGGACCTTGTCACCCGACGCAGTCCAGCGCTCGGCGTCCAGCTGGTTGCGGACGTATGAGCGGTGCAGACCGATAGCCCGACACTGATCGCGACCAACTACACCACTCTGCCAACTGAGCCATGCTGTTGAACTCAGGCATTCCATCCGTGGCGGCGTACACGGCCACGATTCTTCGCGGTCAGTGTCCGCGCAAGGAACCCAGCTTCAAGAAATCTGTGGAAAACTCGGCCACCACTTTGACTTGTCAGAATCTCAGCACCATATCTGGTGCTTGAGATTCTGACAACTCGGTAAGTGGCGGAGTTAGGCGAGGCGGGCGGCGAGGTTCTTGTCGAGTGTGTCGAGGAAGTCTTCGGTCGTGAGCCAGGACTGATCGGGGCCGACGAGCAGGGCGAGATCCTTGGTCATGGCACCGGACTCGACCGACTTGACGACGACGTCCTCCAAGGTCTCGGCGAACTTGATCACCTCTGGAGTGTTGTCGAGCTTGCCCGCGATGCTCCAGTCCGCCGGTCCAGGCGTAAATGGAGGCGATCGGGTTGGTGGAGGTCGGCTTGCCCTCCTGGTGCTGCCGGTAGTGCCGGGTCACCGTGCCGTGGGCTGCCTCAGCCTCGACAGTCTTGCCGTCCGGCGTCATCAGGACGCTGGTCATCAGGCCGAGTGAGCCGAAGCCCTGCGCGACGGTGTCGGACTGTACGTCCCCGTCGTAGTTCTTGCAGGCCCACACGTATCCCCCGCCCCACTTGAGGGCAGCGGCGACCATGTCGTCGATCAACCGGTGTTCGTACGTCAGCCCGGCAGCCTTGAACTCCGCCTCGTACTCGTTCTCATAGATCTCGGCGAAGATGTCCTTGAACGCACCGTCGTACGCCTTCAAGATCGTGTTCTTGGTCGACAGATAGACCGGATATCCGCGCTCCAACCCGTACGCGAAGCACGCGTGCGCGAAATCGGCGATCGAATCATTGAAGTTGTACATGCCCAGCGCCACGCCACCGTCGGCCGGGTAATTCGCGACGACATGCTGGATCGGCTCACCGCCATTCTCGGGCGTGAAGGTGATGGTGAGCTGACCAGCACCTGGCACCTTGAAGTTGGTGGCCTTGTACTGATCGCCATGGGCGTGACGGCCGATGATGATCGGCTTGGTCCAGTTGGGCACCAGCCGCGGAATGTTGGAGATGATGATCGGCTCCCGGAACACCACGCCGCCCAAGATGTTGCGAATGGTGCCGTTCGGCGAGACCCACATCTTCTTGAGGTTGAACTCCTGCACCCGCGCCTCATCGGGTGTGATGGTGGCGCACTTGACGCCGACGCCGTGCCTCTTGATCGCGTTCGCGGCATCAACAGTGACCTGGTCCTCGGTGGCGTCGCGATGGGTGATGCCGAGGTCGTAGTAGTCGAGATTCACATCGAGATAGGGATGGATCAGCCGGTCCTTGATGAACTGCCAAATGATCCGTGTCATCTCGTCGCCGTCGATCTCGACGACCGTGCCCTCGACCTTGATCTTCGCCATGCCGCCAACCTATCGAATGGGCCACCTCGGTCCTTCGACAGGCTCAGGCGGCGTACGGCGGCCGGTACACGAGGTCGACCCGGTCCTGAGGTCGCTGCGCCTCCTCGTACGCGTCCTCGCTCGGCATCCAGTCGGTCAGCCAGCGGTCCATGCGCTCCGGGCCGTCCCGCTCCAGGGCTCGCGCCAGCCGAACCTCGTACGGCACTTCGACCCAGATCGTGAAGTCCCACGGGACACCCAGCCGTTCATCGGTGGCCGATACCCCCTCGACAATGACCGGCACCCCGACTGGAACGGTGTGCCACTCCGCCCCCACGTTGCGGTCGAAATCCCAGCGCTGATACCGACCCGGCCGACCGGCGAGCAGCGGCTGCAGCACCTGCCGGACGAACCGGTCCCGCTCCCAGCCGCGCACGTCCGGGCGCGGCGAAATCATCGATGTGCACGACCACCGACCCGGGCAGTGCTGCCGCGATCCGGGCCGCCAGCGTCGTCTTGCCGGTCGCACCCTTGCCGTCGACCCCTACCCAGCGGGTCCCCTGCCGCCCCTCAAGGGCGGCGACCACGGCAGCGACCGGGTCGCCTGCGGAGCTGGGATCCAGCATCAGACCTCACCATGCCAGGAGTTCTCGGCCTTGCTAGCGTCACCCTACGTATCGACCGTCCCACGTTGGAGGAAAGTCCGTGAGCACACCCGTGAAGGTTGCCGTCACCGGCGCCGCCGGCCAGATCGGATACAGCCTGCTGTTCCGGATCGCCAGTGGTTCGATGCTCGGCCCGGACCAGCCGCTGGAGCTGCGCCTCCTCGAAATCACCCCAGCACTCAAAGCCCTCGAGGGCGTGGTGATGGAGCTCGACGACTGTGCCTTCCCGCTGCTGAGCAAGGTCGAAATCGGAGACGACCCCAAGACCATCTTTGATGGCGCCAATTTGGCTTGCCTGGTCGGCGCACGACCCCGCACCAAAGGGATGGAGCGTCGGGATCTGCTGGAGGCGAATGGCGGCATCTTCAAGCCGCAGGGGCAAGCGATCAACGACAACGCTGCCGATGACGTCAAGGTGCTGGTGACCGGCAATCCAGCCAACACGAATGCGCTGATTGCCATGCGCAACGCTCCCGACATCCCGGCCGAGCGGTTCAACGCGTTGACCCGCCTCGACCACAATCGAGCCAAGGCTCAGCTCGCCGCGAAGACAGGTGCCAGCGTCAATGACATCACCCATATGACGATCTGGGGCAATCACTCCGCGACCCAGTACCCCGATCTTTTCAATGCCCTGGTGCGTGGCCAGAACGCCGCCGAGTTGATCAACGACCAGGAGTGGCTGGAATCGACCTTCCTGCCCACCGTGCAGAAGCGTGGAGCAGCAGTCATTGAGGCCCGGGGCGCCAGTTCGGCGGGAAGTGCCGCCAACGCGACATCGAGCACATGCGGGACTGGGTGCGCGGCACGTCCGAGGGCGATTGGGTGTCAATGTCGGTCCCCTCCGATGGCTCCTATCAGATCCCTGAGGGCCTGATCTGCTCATTCCCCTGCACCACTACTGGCGGCGCCTACCAGATCGTGCCGGGCCTGGAGATCAACGACTTCTCCCGCAGCAAGATCGACGCCAGCGTGGCCGAGCTGATCGAGGAGCGTGAGGCTGTTCGAGCGCTGGGTCTTATCGACTAATGCGGCCGCACGTTTGGCACGACCGCGACACTTGTTGCCATGAGTGAAAGCCAGCGACCGAACCCGTTCAGCCGCGAGGGATCACAGCCCTACGACAGGCTCGGCGCCGATCCAGACACCGAGGCTACGACGCCACAGCAGTACCAGTCCCCGAATGGTGGGCCGAATGACCCCGGGACAGCCGACTGGCCGTCTTATCCTCGGGAGGACCCGTACGGCAGGCCCATCGCTGATCCATACGGAATGCCGGGTGACTCATACGGCAGCTCGAGTGCGAACTCGACGTACGCCGGGCCAGCACATGGCTTCAACCCGGACCCGAATCCGCCGTACGCCGACCCCAGTCAGAGCTATGGACAGTCAAGTGGCTACGGCAGCATTCCCTATGAGGCCAACCCGTACCAGCCTGCCTTTGGCGGCGTGAGCCCATACGGCGTGATGCGAAACGACGCCAACGCCGACGACGCAGCACCCACAGGCGACACTGGCGCTGATCCTCGGCATCCTTGGCACCGTCCTGGGCTTGTTCTGCATCGTCGGAGGACTGGTGGGGATCGGCGGCATCGTCGTCGGCCGGCGTGTCCGCAACGAGATCGATGCGGAGCCGGGACGCTACACCGGCCGCTCCCAGGCCGTCGCCGGTATTGTTACCGGGATTGTTGGAGTGTCGATCTTTACGCTTGTGACGGTGCTCATCGTGCTCGCAGTCGTCGCCGGGATTTCGAGCGCTAGCTTTTGACCCGCTTCTGCGAACTTCAAACGGTGGGCAGATCCCGTAGGAAACAATGGTCGCCCGTGCCCACCCCTATGGAGGGCCTCCGTATCCTCGCTCCGCCTCGCGCTGGGCGATGCCATGTACCAAGCGAGCCCACTGCGTCGTGGGGAACCTATAAGGAACAATGTTGGCCATGACCAACCCGTATGACGAAAATCCGCAGACCCAGCCGAGCCAAGAAGACCCCTACGCTCAACCGGGGCAGCAGTACCCCCAGCCCGGCGGTCAGCCAACGCCCTACGGCCAGCAGAGCCGTACGGCCAGCATCGCCCATGCCATATGGCCGCAACGCAGCTAGCAGCCCTTACACAATGCCGCCCATGCAGGAGCATCCGCAGGGAACCTTGATCCTGATCTTCGGGATCCTCGGCATCTTCATCACGATCTTCGCCCCGATCGCCTGGTACATGGGTAACAAGGCCAAGAAGGAGATCCAGACCTCCGGCATCCAGTACTCCAATGAGCAGAACATCAGCATTGGGCGCATGCTCGGCAAGATCTTCACGATCATCGCCATTATCTCGATTGTCATCGTGATCATCTTGTGGATCGTCGTCGTATTGAGCGAGCCAGCGGATAGGCGGAGAATGTGGCTGCGCGCCGACGCGCTTTCAGCGCCCCTCGGGCACCACAATCGCGAGTGCGATGATCGCTGCACCAGTGCCCGCAGAACGGTGACGTCGAAGGCCTTGGTACTTACCTGAAGTAGTCCCGGCATCCCGGCTGGGCAAGGCGATCCGTTCCACGGCCCCGACCCCGAGGGATGCGCCGATCAGCAGGCAGCCCAGCCGCCAGGTCGACTCGCCGAGGAAGCTGACCACCAGGCCAGCGAGCACCCCGATCACCACGATCAACAGCGGCCACTGCCGCAATGATCTTGCAGCCGCGCTTGTCTCAGGCCGCGGCACGAGCCACCAGTTGTTCGGCGCGTTCGACGACGTTGCTGAGCAGCATGGCTCGCGTCATCGGCCCGATACCGCCCGGCATCGGCGCCACCCATCTCGCCACCTCGCGCACGCTCGGATCAAGATCACCGACCAGCCCGGCGTCGGTGCGGGTGATGCCGACGTCTACGCAAACTGCGCCTGGCTTGATCATCTCTGCAGTGATGAGTCCCGGCCGGCCGGCCGCCGCAACGACGATGTCGGCCGGCTCGTGTGTCGCGACAGCTCAAGGGTCCCGGTGTGACACAGCGTGACGGTGGCGTTCTCGCTCTTGCGGGTCAGCAATAGTCCAAGCGGCCGGCCAACCGTGGTACCGCGGCCGATCACGCAAACCTCTGCCCCATTGAGCCCGATGCCATTACGGCGGAGTAGCTCGACGATGCCCCGCGGCGTGCATGGCAAGGGCCCGGGCACGCCCAGCACCAGCTTGCCGAGGTTGACCGGATGCAGGCCGTCCGCATCCTTGTCGGGATCGACCAGAGCAAGCGCGGCGTTGTCATCCAGGTGGCCCGGCAGCGGCAGTTGGACGATGTAGCCGGTGCAGGCAGGGTCCGCGTTCAGGTCCGCGATCACAGATGCCAGCTGCTCCTGGCTGGTCGAGGCCGGCAGTTCCACCTGGATCGAGGCAATGCCGACCTGCGCGCAGTCTCGATGCTTGCCGCGCGACGTACGCAGCGGCTGCCCGGATCATCACCAACGAGCACCGTGCCGAGACCAGGTACGACACCGCGCTCGGCGAGCGCCGACACCCGATCCCTCAGCTCGGCCTTGATCGTCTCGGCCAGGGCCTTGCCGTCGAGAATCCGCGCCGTCATGTGCACACCCCTGTTGATCAGAGTCAGTGGAAGAAGTGTCGCGCACCGGTGAAGTACATGGTCGCCCCCGCAGCCTGGACCGCGGCAATCACGTCCTCGTCCCGCACCGAGCCGCCCGGCTGCACGATAGCCGACACCCCGGCGGCCAGCAGAATCTCGGGTCCGTCCGCAAACGGAAAGAAGGCGTCGGATGCAGCGACCGCACCCGCAGCACGCTCCCCCGCGCGCTGCACCGCCAGCCGGCAGGAGTCCACGCGGTTCACCTGTCCCATCCCGACTCCTACCGAAGCTCCGTCGTGCGCCAGCAGGATCGCGTTCGATTTCACTGCGCGCGCGGCCTTCCATGCGAACTCCAGATCCGCCAGCGTCTCGTCGGATGCCGGCTGACCGGCCACTAACTGCCAATTGGCAGCGCCGTCATGATCAGAATCAACGGTGTCGGAGAGCTGGACCAGAAGCCCACCATCGATGCGCCTGCTCTCGACACCGCCTCGAGTCGGGGGTTCCACCACCAGAATCCGGAGATTCTTCTTGGCAGCAAGCACATCGATCGCCCCGTCGGCGTATCCGGGCGCGATGATCACCTCGGTGAAGATCTCCGCGACCTGTCGCGCCATCTCCACACTGACCGGCCGATTAGCGGCGATCACGCCGCCGTACGCCGACATCGGATCGCAGGCATGGGCCTTTCGATGGGCCTCTGCGATGTCTGATCCGACTGCAATGCCGCATGGGTTCGCGTGTTTGATGATCGCGACGGCGGGCTCGTCGAAGTCGCCGGCGGACCGGCGGGCGGCATCGGCATCGACGTAGTTGTTGTAGGACATCTCCTTGCCGTGCAGTTGCTCGCGCGCTAGCCAGGCCCCGGGCCGCTCCGCTGGTGCGATAGAGGGCCGCCGGCTGGTGTGGGTTCTCTCCATACCGAAGTCCGGTGACCTTCTCCCAGGTACCTCCCATCCAGCGCGGGAAGCCGGTGCCCTCGCTGAGATCGCTGACGACGCTGCCCATCCAGCTCGCCACCGCCACGTCGTAGGTAGCTGTATGAACGAAGGCTGCCGCTGCCAGCGCCTGCCGTTCCGACAAGGTGAAGCCGCCGGCAGCCAGGGCTTCCAGCAGCTGCGGATATTGCTCAGGCGAGGTGATCACCGCCACCGAGGCATGGTTCTTTGCCGAGCTGCGCACCATCGCCGGGCCGCCGATATCGATCTGCTCGATGCAGGCCTCAGGAGTGGCGCCAGAAGCCACCGTCGCAGTGAACGGGTACAGGTTGCTGATCAACAGATCGAACGGCTCGATACCCAGCTCGGCAATCTGTGTGCGATGCGACTCCAGCCGCAGATCGGCAAGCAGGCCGGCGTGGACCATCGGGTGCAGGGTCTTGACCCGACCGTCGAGGCATTCGGGGAATCCGGTGACCTTCTCGATGGCGGTGACCGGCAGGCCCGCCTCGGCGATCATCTCCGCCGTCGAGCCGGTAGATATGATCTCCGCGCCGGCCTCGACCAACGCCTGTGCCACCACGAGCAGGTCGGTCTTGTCATAGACCGAGACCAGGGCGCGCTTGATCGGTCGTCGGCTGCCATCGTCCCCATTGGGCGAATCGGTCATGTCCAGAGCACCTTCCGGTCGGCGACTCGCCAGCTCCGGGTGGCGAGTTGATGGGTGATGGCGACGAGCAGTCTCGCGTTCAGCGACCTTGATTCTTTCGTGCAAGGTCTCCACCGTGTCATCGTCGGCCACCGGCACCGCTCGCTGGTCCAGGATCACGCCGCTGTCGATCCCCGCGTCCACCAGAAACACGGTGGCGCCGGTGATCTTGACGCCGTACGCCAACGCATCCCGAGGACCATGAATGCCAGGAAACGAAGGCAGCAACGCCGGGTGGGTGTTGATCATGCGGCCTTCAAAGCGGGCCAGGAACTCGGGTCCGACGAGCTTCATGAAACCGGCGCTGATCACCAGATCCGGCTCGTACGCTGCGACATCTGCAGTCAGAGCTCGATCCCAGTCGGCTCTCGTGGCGTGGTCCTTGCAGAGGCTCAACAAAGGTAGGAATGTTGGCGCGCGCCGCCCGCTCCAGTCCTTGGATGCCGGCACGATCCGAGCCGACGGCCACGATCTTGGCTCCGTACGCCGGGTCAGCGCAGGCATCGATAAGCGCCTGCAGCAAGGTGCCGCTGCCCGGAGATCAGTACCACGAGCCGGGCCGCCCGGCCCAGGCGGGTTGCAGCGAGGGGCTCGGGCACGACGCACAGCCTAGCGACCGGAATCGCCGTCTACGGTGTTGCAGATTAACCAGGGCTTCGGAGGAGAGCTCAGTCATTTTCCCTGGCACGACCGGCCCAGCCCAACGCCAGCCCGGTAATCAGGCCTGACAGGCCCATCGTCGTGCCGGCCATCACGAGTAAGGGGAACAGGCGCGGGCCGATATCCGCGAGCCGAAGCGTTCCGAGGTCACCGCTTGCCGCCCAAGCCAACCCAGCGAATACCGCACCAGCCAGTGCGCCGCCGGCTCCGCCTGTCAAACTGGCTTCGTCGACCCGGGCAGCTCGTCGGGGAGCGAGCACAACCCAGCATGCGATTGCTCCGGCAACCGCGCCAGCAGCGAGCCACCAGAGCTGAGCGAGATCGCCCGGACCAGGCGATGGCAGCGCACCGAGCAGCGGTATGCCGGGGACCAGTCCCAGTTGGGTCGCGGCAGGAGCAACGACCGAGCCGGCACCTAGTGAGAACCCTGAGCCGAGCGCGTAAGACGCCGACCACATCAGGGCATTCGGCGCGAACGCGAGCTGGAGGAGCAGCAACGCGATACCGCCGGCGACACCCGGCTGCAGCGCCTCATGTAGCGCCTCCACCTGCTTCAGATGCATCCAGAGACTGGTGACCAGTACTGCCGCGCCGGCTACGAGCATCGCAAGCTGGGCCGCCAACACGGCGCGCGGGATCGCCCAGCGCCCAGCCGGACCATCGGCCCGTCCGGCACCCAGACTCCGGCTCCCGCCGCACCACGCCGCCATCACGAGCACTGAAATCACCGACGCCCAACGGGCTGGAGCCTGCCACGGCTCACCCCACAGCACTGCCGCCGACGAGAACGGGCAGCTGATAGGCAGCAACCGTGACGATGCTGATCAGCCCTGCACTCGTCTTCTGGTCGGCATAAACCCGCCGAGCGCTCAGCCGCCGCAAATCGCGAGATCATGAACGCGATCACTGCGGTCGCGCCCCACGGCACCAGCGTGACCGGGCTAGTGCCGATCCGGACCCCGACGCCATTGCTCAGCAGCCAGAAAGCGGTGCCAGACTGCAGTGCGCCGCCCAGGCTCCCTGGCTCGGTGCCAAGCCAGCCGAGAACCGCCACACCAGCGCAGAGAACCCAGCTCGCGGCAGCCGTCACAGCTGCGCCCCCGAGTGCCATGACTGGCCAACTGACAGGCGGCGAGGACGATTGCGCCGATCGCGCGAGCACTTTTTTTCCGCACAGAAGTCCGGTGCAGCGAGATCTCTGCAACGGCTCGTCGAGAGGAAAGAAGTGAAGGCATGGGCTCTTTTATGCTTGCTCATCTCGCGGCCACGAGTGGGCGAGACACGCCAGCCCAGGTAAAGTCATCCGAAATTGCCGGCGTTCGAGGGATCCGGGGGCCGGCCAGCCAGCCTGTGATGGCGCTCCAAATACCCGGGGGGGAGCAGTTCAGCATGGTGGACCAGAAGTCCGAGTCCTACCGGCCGCGGCGAGCCTTTATCGAACCTGACGTCGAGCCCGCCGAGCCAGAGCAGCAGCCGACACAGTCTTTTCGCGGCAATGGGTGGCCGGTCCCGCCTCCCGCCACCGATGAGGATCATCCAAGGCCGCTGTACCGAGACGAGACGCGGACTAATGGCTGGTCCTCGCTGGCGCCGGCGGCGGCTCCCATCCCGCAGGTAGATCCACCCAGCGAGGAGCCCATACGGCCCCTCGGGCCCCCCGCCACGGCGTCCGCGGGGCGTCGATGATGAGACCACCGCGATCCTGCCCCGCAGTCGGGCGGGTCAGCATCGTACCCCACCCCCCGTCGACGCCATCGATGACTTCGACAACGACGAGCGAGGGCCACTGGGGCAGCGCACCAAATTGGCGTTGCTCATCGGTGCAGTTGCCGTTGTGGTCGTCATCGGCCTCGTCATCGGGTATGCAGTCCTCGGTGCCGACAACCAACCTCAGGGCCGGCCCGACGCCGCCGGCGGCACCTCGGGCAGCGGCAGTCAAAGTCCGGATCAGACCGGTACGGCATTGTTGACCGACGCTGTCATGCTGAATCCGGACCAGGCCAAGATTCTCGACCGGGACCGCACCTGGAAGATCGGATTGACGCAGTCCAGCCCAGCCGAGGACGCGCCTACAGCGGCATGCTTCAGTAGCGAGGCACTGGTGGGCCAGCCAACGCCACAGCAGAAGTTCCTCCGCGTATTGGAGAGCGGCGGGGAGAAGAACCCCACGGCGTTGCATGAGGCCACGGCCTACACCTCGGCTGACGAAGCTACCCAGGCGTACGCGATCGCCTCGAGGACCCTCGGCGGCTGCGCAATCACCGGCTCCTACATCGAATCTGGGCACGCCGTTAGCGGGGTTGGCGACCAGGCCACCGGCGTGGTGGTCATGGACGAGTCAAAGGGCCAAGCCCACAGCGTCGTCCTCAACCGAACCGGCCGTGTCATGAACATCGTCGACGCTGCGCAGCCGTCAAAAGCTCTTGCGATAAGCGATGTCGCCAAGGCGCTGGCGCAGGTCAACGAGGCTCAGTGCGGCTCTGCCGGTGGCGAGTGCGGAGGCACTCCCACCGTTAACAACGGGCCTCCACCGATGGGTGGGGATGAGCCAGGGTTCCTCGCCACTGGAGACCTTCCCCCGGCTGGAGCCAAGATCGCTCCATGGGTGGCTACGCCCGTCGAGCTGCCGAAGGATGACTTCAAAGGATCGCAATGCGAGAACGTGAATTGGGAAACCATTTCGGCGAAGTCGAAGAGCTCACGGGTCTACCTGATTCAGGAGAGTGGAGCGAACTTCTTCGGCTTGAACGAGATTGTGCTGACCATGAAGAACCCCAAGACCGCCAGCAAGCAGGTCGACCAAGATCAAATCCAGCCTTGCGGGTTGCAAGAAACGAGTGCTCACAGCAAGCGTCACCAAGCCCAAGAAGGTCACCAGTATTGGCGCCCAGAACACCAAGATCGCTGGCTGGACGACGGTGGTGTCGCAGAAGTCGACGCAGGGCACGGCCAAATATCGTGTCGGGATCGTTGCTGCCGGACCGAAGGTGATTTACACCTTCCTCAACCCGCGCGGTGACTACGACTTCACCGGTCGTCAGTGGAACACGGTGGCAGTGCGCGCCGGGGAGCGCATGACTCAGGTCAACTGAGCGCTCTCAGGAAGGCTGCCACATTTTGCTCAGGGAGCCTGACCTTCGGTCGTCGAGGTCGTGTCGCTGCTCGCTCCTCCGCTCGCCAGCGCGCGATTCCCGACGCTCGTGGCACCCAGACCTGTCATGATCTCGCGCATCAGGGACGCGGTCTCACTCGGCGTCTTGCCGACCCTGACTCCGGCAGCCTCCAAAGCCTCTTTCTTGGCGGCTGCGGTTCCGGATGAGCCGGAGACGATTGCGCCGGCGTGTCCCATGGTTTTACCTTCAGGCGCGGTGAACCCGGCGACGTAGCCGACCACCGGCTTGCTGACATTGGCGGCGATGTAATCAGCGGCCCGCTCCTCGGCATCGCCACCGATTTCTCCGATCATCACGACGGCGTCGGTATCGGGATCGTCCTGGAACGCCTGGAGCGCATCGATGTGGGTGGTGCCGATGATCGGGTCACCCCCGATGCCTACTGCGGACGAGAAGCCGATGTCGCGCAGCTCGTACATCATCTGGTAGGTCAAGGTGCCCGACTTGGACACCAGGCCGATACGCCCTGCCTGGGTGATGTCGGCCGGAATGATGCCGGCATTGGACTGCCCCGGTGAAATCAGTCCCGGGCAGTTAGGTCCGATGAGTCGGGTCGAGCTTTCCTGCGACAGTGCAAAGAACTTCGCCGTGTCCTTCACCGGCACACCCTCGGTGATCACCACCGCAAGCGGGATGCGGGCCTCGATTGCCTCAACGACCGCGGACAGCGTGAACTTGGCTGGCACGAAGATCACAGTGACATTCGCTCCCGTCGCGGCCATCGCCTCGCCCACCGAGTTGTAGACCCGTACGCCGCCGCGTGCAAACTCCACTACCTGTCCACCCTTGCCGGGGGTGACGCCGCCGACGATGTTGGTACCGGAGTTCAGCATCCGGTGCGTGTGCTTGCGCCCCTCAGATCCTGTCATTCCCTGGACGATGACCTTGGAGTCGGAGTTCAGAAAAATTGCCATGATCACCCTCGCCCTTCAGCTCGCCGCCAGTTCGGCGGCCCGCCGGGCCGCACCGTCCATCGTGTCCACTTGCTCGAGGCCCGGCAGCTTTGCCGACGCCAGGATCTGCCGGCCCAACTCGGCATTGTTGCCGTCCAGGCGTACCACCAACGGGACATCGACATGCTCGTCGCGGCTGCCCAGCAGCTCGAAAGCCTGCACGATCCCGTTGGCCACCGCGTCGCAGGCTGTGATGCCGCCGAACACGTTGACGAAAACGCTCTTGACCTGATCGTCGCCGATGATGATCTCTAGGCCGTTGGCCATGATCTCAGCGCTCGCGCCTCCTCCGATATCGAGGAAGTTCGCTGGCTTCGGTGATCCCGGGACCTCCTCGCCGGCGTACGCGACAACGTCGAGGGTGCTCATCACCAGGCCAGCACCATTGCCAATGATCCCCACTGAGCCGTCGAGCTTGACATAGTTCAGGCCTTTGGCCTTCGCTGCCGCCTCGAGCGGGTCCTCGGCCGACGTGTCGGCCAGCGCCGCATGATCGGGATGACGGAACGACGGCGTTCTCGTCGAGGGACACTTTGGCGTCCAACGCGATGATCTTGCCGTCAGCGGTTTTGACCAGCGGGTTCACCTCAACCAGCGTCGCATCCTCTTCCTCGTAAACAGTGCCGAGCAGTTGCAGCACGCGCGCGATCTCCCCGGCATCCGGCCCCGAGAAGCCGGCTGCGGCGACAATCTCATCCGCCTTGGCCTGGTCGATGCCAATTCCGGGGTCGACCGGGATACGGGCGAGCGCCTCCGGGCGCTCAGCCGCAAGCGTTTCGATGTCCATCCCGCCCTCCTTTGAGCACATGGCGAGATATCGACGCTCGGCTCGGTCGAGCAACAACGAGAAGTAGTACTCCTCAGCAATGTCGGCGCCCTCGGCGATCATGACGGTCTTGACGACGTGTCCCTTGATGTCGAGACCGAGGATCTCCGCCGCCCGAGCCGCTGCCTCATCGGGACTCTTCGCGATCTTGACACCGCCTGCTTTGCCCCGACCACCCGTCTTGACCTGTGCCTTGACGACCACCACGGGGGTACCGATTGCGGCGGCGGCTTCCTTGGCCTCGGCAGGGGTAGTAGCCGTTATGCCGCGGAGCACCGGAACCCCGTGGGCCTCGAAGACGTCTCGCGCTTGGTACTCGTACAGATCCACACTTGCCTCCGTGCTCCCCTGAGGTGGGACAAACCAGATTCCTGGCGAAAGACGCCGCTCGGTGCGCCGCCAGACAGACGCTCCGAAGCCTATCTGTGACCATCGAGCTGGATGCAGCAGAGGCGGAGTTGATTCCTAGGACGCCAGCTATCTGCGGCATCCGCACGACTCACGAATTACGAGTTCTGTGGCGAAGCGCTCGTAGCCGGCCAGAGACGAACTGAGGTTGAGGACCACGGAAACGGCAGCCTCCGCCATCGCCTGGATCGGCTGCCGAGCGACGGTGAGCGGTGGCCAGCAGTACTCAGACTCCGTCGTGCCGTCGTAGGACACGACCGCAATGTCATCTGGGCAGCGCAAACCTGCTTCGCGGATGGCTTTGAGGGTGCCGATGCACAGTTGATCTGAGGCGGCGAAGATCGCGCTCGGCCGAGTCGGCCAGTTCAGGAGTCGTTTCGCCGCTCTGGTAGCCGCCAGGGCAGGCTGAAAGTGGTGCGCACGATCGGCCCAGGCGGCAGATCATGCTCCTGGAAAGCGTCGCTCCAACCCTGTTCGCGCGGGTCTGGAATCGGCTCGGTCGACTCGCCAATGATCAATGCGACCGATTGATGGCCATGGACGGTGATGAGATGGTCGACGAGAACGCGTGCGCCCTCCCGCGAGTCGGGACCTACTCCGGCGTAGCCGGCAAAGGGCGGTAGAGCAGTTGATCAGCACCGTCCGCCGGCCGGGCAGCCTGATCGTGCTGAAACCGGCGGGTGAACGGACGGTGGCGAGGAGAAGGCCGTCGATATGCCTGTCGGCCAGGTCGCTCACGATCCGGCCTTCATGAGCCGCGCTGCCATCGGAGGTAGCGACCACCAAAACGTAGCCATGAGCGGCCGCCGCGACCTCAATGGCTCGGACGTACTCGGCGAAGAACAGGTTGGTGATATCGGGAAGCACCAGCCCGAGCATCTTCGTTGAGCCTTTCTTGAGCGCGCGAGCGTTGACGTTCGGCCGATAGTTCAGGATTTCGATTGCCGCGCGAACTCGTGCTGCCGTCGCTGGTGCGACGCGCCGAGGGCCGTCGTTAACGACATAGCTCACAACGGCTGTACTGACACCGGCATAGCGGGCAACGTCGGCTCTGGTGGGCGGACGGGCCCGCATCGGGAGTTCAGGCGGCTTAGCCGACACGATCCGCCTTAGGCTCGGATGCGGGGGGCAGACCACTCTTCGCGACCATGTCCACGATTCCCTCGCGCCGTTGATTGGGGTGCCCGAGAATCTACAGGTGTAGATGAGGCTTTGACAAGCTGCTTCCAGGAAGGCTGAAAATCCGCCATGCTCGAGCCGATTCCAAGCCTTAGATGCACTTTGGCTTCACAAGCCCTGCTGCCTGAAGAGACAGCGGCGTGGTGCTTGAATCGTTGCTGTGGTGCCGCTGCTCTGAGTCTCCCTCGTCGCGACGCTTTGGCCAATAGCCTGAATGATGGGTGAGAACCGGCACTAAATTCTTGGACACAACTCTGCGGAAAGTCTTGCTACCCCCATATCTACAGGTGTAACTTCCGGCCCAACGCAACTGTTTGCGAAGCCTCGGCGTTGCACTGGCCAGCGCATCGAGCCGCGAGAGGAACCGACAATGACGTCCCACATGATTGCGCCTGCCCGAACCTCTCAGATCCGTGTTGAGGGAGCAGCGCATGACAACACCGACACGGTCGAACCCATTGTCGCATCGGACTACAAGCCCGGGCCGTCAAGGGGAACTGACAAGCCGCCGGGCCGCGGTGATATGGGCATCGCTTTGATCTTCATCCTGCCGGCATTGATCGGCTTCCTGGTGTTCTACCTCTACCCGTTCATCCGCGGCTTCTACTTCAGTTTGACCCGGTACAACCTGCTCGGGACACCGACCTTCATCGGCTTCGACAACTTCACCAAACTCTTCCAGGACCAGCTGTTCTGGAACGCGCTCGTGGTAACAGTCGAGTACGTCCTGATCAACATCGTGTTCCAGACCATCTTGGCCGTAGGGATCGCAGTGCTGATGCACCGACTGACCCAGTCGACGGCGATTCGTAGTTGATCTTGCTGCCGTTCCTGATCTCCAACGTCATCGCGGCGATGCTGTGGCTCTGGATGCTGGACTACCAGATCGGCCTGGTCAATGAGTTCCTCGCGTTCGTCGGCCTGGACCGGATCGCGTTCTTCGGAGATTCCGCTTGGGCGATCCCGACCATTGCCGTAGTCAACGTGTGGCGGCACATGGGCTACACCGCACTGCTGGTCTTCGCCGGGCTGCAGACGATCCCCAGCTATGTCTATGAGGCAGCATCGGTCGATGGCAGCACAGAGTGGCAGTCGTTCTGGCGGATCACCATGCCGCTGCTGAGGCCAGTCCTGGCGCTGGTGTTGGTGATCACGGTTACCGGCTCGTTCCAGGTATTCGACACCGTGGCAGTGACCACGAGGGGCGGGCCAGGCAACGCCAGCCGCGTCATCCAGTACTACATCTACCAAAAGGGCTTTACGGAGGGCCAGTTCGGCTACGCCAGCGCCCTCTCGGTGATCTTGTTCATCATTCTCGCGACCGTTGCGCTCATTCAGCTGAGAATGCTGCGGGCCGGCGAATCCGACCTGGCCTGAGAGGAATCTGTCATGGCAACCGCAACCGCTCCCTCTCGCGTCGCAGCTGCAGCCGAGCCCGAGACCAAACGCAAGCGGCTCAACGCTCGGCCGAGTGGCGGCCTGGACCGCGATGATCATCCTCATTTTGATCACGCTGTTTCCGTTCTACTGGATGCTGCGCACCGCGTTTTCGACCTCGAAGTCGCTGTTCACCGACCCGACCTCACTGCTGCCGGTGGATTTCACCACCGGCGCGTTTCAGCGCGTCCTCGGGATCGCGACGCCGGAGGAGGCGCGAGCCGAGGGTGGCTCCGGGGCAGCGGTGAACATCGGGCTTTACCTGCGCAACTCGATCATTTTCGCTACCGTCGCCACCGCTGGGCAGGTGTTCTTCAGCGCGCTGGCGGCGTACGCATTTGCGCGGCTGCGCTGGCCAGGTCGGGACATAGTTTTCTTTCTGTTCCTGACCGCGCTGATGATCCCACCGATCTTCACGATGCTGCCGAACTTCATCCTGATCAAGAACCTGGGACTGATCAACACTTTCCCCGGGCTGATCCTGCCCTACTTCTTCATGACTCCGTTCTCGATCTTCTTCCTGCGGCAGTTCTTCCTCGGCATCAGCAAAGAGATCGAGGAAGCGGCCAAGCTCGACGGCGCCGGACACTTCCGGATCTTCTTCCGAATCATCTTGCCGATGAGCACAGCGCCCATCGTCACGCTGTTCATCCTGACCTTCATCAACCATGTGGAACGAGTACTTCTGGCCCCTCCTGGTCGGCGGCGCCGAGAACACGCGGGTGCTGACTTTGGCGATCGGGGTATTCAAATCCCAGACCCCGGCAAGGCAGCCCGGACTGGGCCGGCCTGATGGCCGCGGTCCTCGTCGCAGCGCTCCCGATCCTCATCTTGTTCTTCGCGTTCGCAAAGAAGATCGTCAACTCCATCGGCTTCTCCGGCCTGAAGTGATACCGGTCATGCCCTTGGATCCCCACCACCCGCCCCGGTGACCTAGCCGAGGTGAAAACTCGAAAGGATCTGCCAACGATGGCAAGAATGCGCAAGAAGCTGGGAGTCGCGCTGGTCAGCGCGGCAGCCCTGAGCCTGACCCTTACCGCATGCGGCGGAGGTGGCGGTGCCGAAGGTGGCGGCGGTGGCGGCGGAGGCGAGGTGATCGACACCAGTACCGCCTCTGGCGACGTCAACTACTGGCTGTGGGACAATGCCCAACTGCCCGCATACCAAGCTTGCGCCGATGCGTTCAAGACGGCCAACCCCAACATCAATGTCAAGATCACCCAGTTTGCATGGGACGACTACTGGGCCAAGCTCACCAACGGCTTTATCGCCGGCGATGCTCCCGACGTCTTCACCGACCACCTGGCCAAGTACCCGGAGTTCGTCAGCCAACAGCAGCTCGTGGCGCTGGATGAGACGCTCACCAAAGATGGCTTCAACGCCGACCAGTACCAGCCAGGCCTGGCTGATCTGTGGAAGGGCCAAGACGGCAAGCGCTATGGCCTGCCCAAAGATTTCGACACCATCGCGATCTTCTACAACAAGAAGCTGGTCACTGACGCTGGAGTCAAAGAAGCCGATCTCCAGAATCTGCAGTGGAACCCCCAGGACGGCGGAACGTATGAGAAGACCATCGCGCATCTGACCGTGGATGAGAGCGGAAAGCGCGGAGATGAACCCGGCTTCGACAAGTCCAAGATCAAGGTCTATGGCCTCGGACTCAACGCCGGTTCGGGCGGCGCAGACGGACAGACTCAGTGGAGCATGTACACCGGCACCAACAACTGGCAGTTTACCGACAAGCCCACCTGGGGAACCCACTACAACTACGACCAACCCGCTTTCCAGCAGACCATTGGCTGGTTCCGCTCACTGTCGAGAAGGGATACATGCCCTCGGTTGAAGCAGTCACCGGCCAGAGCTCGTCGGACATCTTCGCCGCCAGCAAGTACGCCATGATCACCAATGGCTCGTGGACGACCAACCAGTTCTTCGACCTGAAGGGCGTTGAGGTCGGGCTTGCGCCGACCCCGGTTGGCCCGAGCGGCAAGCGGGCCAGCATGTACAACGGCTTGGCCGACTCCATCTGGATTGGATCGAAGAACAAGCCAGCAGCGGCCAAGTGGGTGGAGTTCCTCGGCTCGCCGGACTGCCAGAACATCGTCGGCGAGAAGGCCGTCGTCTTCCCTGCGATCCCAGAAGCGACTGACAAGGCCGAGGCTGCGTGGAAGGCCAAGGGTGTCGATACCAAGGCCTTCACCGTCCATGTGATGAGAAGACCACCTTCTTGTACCCGATCACCGACCATGCCTCCCAGATCACCGGCATCATGACGCCGGCCATGGACAACGTCATGACTGGCAAGAATCCTCCAGAGTCGCTGACCGAGGCCAACAACCAGGTCAACCAACTGTTCGGATAGCTCGTCAGGGAGGCGCCAGCCGGGACTTGCTCCCGGCTGGCGCCCCCTCGCCTGCTCAGCTCTTCGGCACCTACGCTCAGGTGCGCATCAGCGTGGCGCGCACCCCACATTTGCCCGCACCCAGGACACGATTTCGCTCATTGTTGCCCCCGGCGTAAAGACCTGCACGACGCCCATCTCCGCCAAGGACTTCCCGATCTGCGTCGGGGATGATGCCACCGCCGAAGACCACGATGTCGTCGGCATCGGCCTCCTTCAGCAGCTTGATCACCTTGGCGAACAACGTCATGTGCGCGCCGGAGAGCACGGACAGCCCGATAGCGTCGGCATCCTCAGCCATCGCCGTCGCGACGATCTGTTCCGGCGTTTGATGCAGTCCGGTGTAAATCACTTCCATGCCCGCGTCTCGCAGCGCGCGGGCGACGACCTTGGCGCCGCGATCGTGACCGTCAAGCCCCGGCTTTGCGACAACAATCCGCAGTGGAGGCGAGGACGAGCCGCCACATCCGATTCCACGACGCCAAACCTACTACCGAGTAATATTTCGTTGTGGGGACCAGTGCCGATGGAGGCATTTCGCCTGCGGGGCTCTCACGCCTCGTCACGCGGGACTTGCCGCACGTGGCATCTGGCACTGGTGATCGAGGCCGCCTGGGCCACAGCACACATGGTGATGTATCCACTTGGATTTCTCTCGGCGTCCAACTCGCACCACCAGTGAGCCCCGCCACCACAATCTCAGCGGGCTCAGCCCGGAACAACGCGGACTCTTCCATTTCGACGTGGACGCGGCCGAGACGCCGATTCTGCTGGTGCACGGGATCATCGACAACCATGTGATCTTCACCGTCATGGAGCGCGCGCTTCGCCGGCGCGGCTTCCAAACGCTGGCCGCCTATGAGTACGGCTTGCTCACCCACAACATCCCGCGGGCAGCCGTACGGTTGGGCGAGGCCATCCAGAAACTGTCCGCAGCTACCGGATACGAACGCATCCACGTCATCGGCCACAGTCTCGGTGGGCTGATAGCCCGCTATTACGTGCAGCGCCTCGGAGGCGACAGCCACGTACACACCCTGGTCACTCTCGGCACGCCGCACCAAGGCACCCAGCTAGCGTGGGCCGCGCCCCTGCTGCCGCTGGTCCGCCAACTCACCCCAAGCTCGCCGCTGATTCAGGAGCTCGCCCAGCCGGCAGCTGGCTGCCGTACCCGGTTCATCGCATTCCACAGCGATATCGACCATCTGATCGTGCCCAGCCGCAACGCTCGGCTGGACCATCCTGACCTCAACGTGCGAAACATCGCAGTGCACGGCGTCGGCCATCTCTCGATGCCCAACGATGGGCGCATCGCCTTCACCATTGCTCGGAGCGTTGCGGACAGCTTGATCACGACGAAACCGCAGCAGCACTTAACGCTTAGGCTCAACAAAATTCGGGCAGGCCGTTGAGGTTCCGTAATCTGTTTGTTATCTTTCTCACGTTGTCTGGCCTACTTCGGGGGTCCAGTCAAGAACGGAACGAGATCAGACACAGTTGGCGCACGCGTCCAGGACACTTTTGAATCTCCTGGATGCCGGATCGGCCTACGGCTCGATCACGTGCCAGCGCCGATCGATGAGGGGCGAGGGAGCTGTCCGGGGAACAGCGAACCGAACACACAGAAAATCCAGACGTCAGCGCTCCAGCCGAGCCCAGTGCCGGCCAGGGTTGGCTCTGGCATGGATTCGCCGCACTTGGCGTCTCTGCCTTGGGCCTCGTCGTCGCGGCCGCAGTTGGCCTGACGACGGAGGCGCAGACCAGCGACGGCGACTTGTCGGCACTGCCTGAAACCTCGACCGTCGTTGCGCCGATCGAGAAAGCAGCCAGCCAACAGTCTGGTCGAAAGACCGAGACGTTCCCAGCCTTCGCCAGACCGGAAACACCGAGCGATCGACCCGCCAGGAGTGCCGCTCTCCGGGACGCCATTGTGAAGGAGCATGCCGCTCAGCGAGACGAGTTGCTGGCCAAGACCGCAGACGAGGTGAGCCGAGCAGCTGAATTGGCTGGCGGTGATGCACGTCAAAAGGAACTCACGGCCGTGGACCGGGCTAGCCGTGAGGCAGGAGCCCAAATCGCGGCTGAGAATCTGCGTAGGGCAGTCGCTGCCCGAGTGGCCGCAGCGAGCAGGAGGCAGGCGGTCGAACGCGCAGCGACCGTCCGAGGGTCGACCAAGTCAGAAGCGGGAATGGTGGCCCCGAAAGTTCCGGCACCGGCAGCAGTGATTCTGGCGGGACCGGGAGCGGTTCCGGCGGCGGGAGCAGCGGATCGACCACGGGAGGTGTGTCACCTGTTCCCGGAGCTGTCATCGGTGCTCACTTCGGCGAGTACGGCAGCTGGTCGCGCTACCACACCGGGATTGACTTTCGCGCTGCGTACGGCACTCCGATTCGCGCGGTGAAGTCAGGGGTCGTGCTCTACGCCGGCAACTCCGGTGACTGGGCCGGCAACCACGTCGCGATCAAGCATGGGGATAGCAAGACCACCATGTACTCGCACATGTCCTCGATGGCTGTCCGCGCCGGCGAGACTGTGCAGGCTGGGCAGGTCGTCGGCCGGGTCGGCGAGACCGGCCGCGCATTCGGCGCACACCTGCACTTCGAGCTCTACCCCGCTGGGGTCAAGTACGGCGACGTGTACAAGGCAATCAATCCGCAACCCTGGCTCAAGGCCAATGGAGTAAGCACACACTGACTTAATGTGGAGCTGCTCGCGCGTCGGGAATCGACGCTCGCAGCTATTCGCTCCCGGTGCCGACGTCCAATAAGCGATGTTGGCAGCATGCGCAAAAAGACACGCCGCAAGTTGACCAGATTGACTTGCACCCCGTTACTAATCCGTTATTGTTGCCGAAGCGTCCACCGTTTGAAGTCAAAACGCGGGCCTCCAGCAGCAGACGAACACTGACTTGTACTGCGGCAGAGGCAGGACTCGGGGAACCTGTCGTCGTACGAGGAGATTTGGAGTGCCCAGCTCGTCGTCGGAGCGCATGTTTGCGCGCCGTGTCTTCATCGAAGACATCAAAGAGGACAAGAAGAGCTGGCTGCGCCATGGAGTAGTGGCGTTGGCCGTGTCTCTTCTGGGGCTTGGCGTGGCCGGATCAGTGGTCCTGACGGGTGCCGCACAGCAAGCCACCTGGACGGCCACGGTGGCGACGGACGAGCTACCCAAGCAAACGAGTCGGGGAGCCGAGCGTGGCCGCCTCGATCCGGCCAAGGTCAAGAGCCTCGCTGATCAGCGGGCCGAGGAGCTCAGCAAGATCGATTCGGAGGTGTCTGAGGCCTCCATGGAAAAGTCGGCGAAGGCGCGCGACAAGGCCCTTGAAGCTGTTTCGGACGCGACGCGGCGGCAGGCAGTACTGCTCGCACGCGGGCAGGCTAACCGGAGCGACCCGCAATCACCGCAGCTTGACGCCAACGCCGGCTCTGCTGGCAAGGGTTGCTTGCCCGTCACGAGCGGCTACAGCATTGCAGCCCGCTTCGGCCAGGTCGGCCCATGGGCGCGCTACCACACCGGCTTGGATTTCTCCTCCCCCGTCGGCACCCCGCTGCACGCTCCCGCGACGGGCGTCGTCACCAACGCCGGGATCGGATCCGCCAGCGGCTGGGCCGGGAACTATGTCGCAATCAAGTACCCGAACGGCACTCAGACGCTGATGGCTCACATGTCGACCGTCTCGGTCAGCGTCGGCCAGACGGTGTCGGCGTGTCAGATCGTCGGAGCCATTGGTCTGACCGGACGGACCTTCGGGCCTCATGTCCACCTCGAGGTCTATCCGGCGGGCGTGAAACCTGGCGATGTCTACAGCGCAGTCAACCCAATTCCGTGGCTCAACGCCCACGGTGTGAAGCCTTAGACGCCCCTTCTTAAGAGCTGCTCGCGCATCGCGCGCATGGTTCCGCCTACTTCGTCGTCGCTCGCAGACGATGAAGCGTGTCTGCTCGCTCCTCCTCAGCACGGCGGCGCGCGATTTCCCGACGCTCGCAGCTTGCTAGAGCTTCTCCAGCGGTGCGTACCGCAGTGACAGCCGCTTGAGTCCTGCGGACCCAAAGTCCACGTCCGCCATGGCCTTGTCGCCTTCACCGGACGTGGCGACCACCGTGCCCATGCCGAACGTGGTATGCAGCACTCTGTCTCCAGCTACCAGAGTCGGAATCTGGCGGATGGTCGGCTTCGCGCCGTACCCCACGGCATTGCGCCAGGTCTGGGTGGCTGTCGCGGAGGTGTTTCGCCAACTGGTGACTGCAGCTTCCGTACGCCGCCAATCGACCAGCTGGCTAGGCACCTCGTTAAGGAATCGGCTTGGCGGATTGTGCTGGGGAGAGCCCCAGGCTGACCGGGCGATTGCGCGAGAGATATAGAGCCGCTTGCGGGCGCGCGTGATGCCGACGTACGCGAGCCGCCGTTCCTCCGCCAGCTCGTTGCCGGTGCGTTCGGCAATCGCTCGCTGATGAGGGAAAACGCCGTCCTCGCAACCAGTGAGAAAAACCGTGTCGAACTCGAGGCCTTTCGCAGTGTGCAGCGTCATCAGGGTGACGACGCCGGCATCTGACTCGTCCGGAGCAGGCGGTATCTGGTCGGAATCCGCGACGAGCGCCACTCGCTCCAGGAAGGCGCCTAAGGACGCATCCGGCTCAGCCGCGCCGGCCGCCAGATCGGCCTCTGGATCCAGTGCGACGGCCAGGTCACCTTCCGGCGGCATTCCGGAGTCGCCCGGCAATCCGAACGCGTCCAGTTCCTCCTCCGGCACGGTCAGAGTTGCGACGCCGGCGACGAATTCCCGCGCAACGGTGATCAGTTCCTTCAGGTTCTCCAGCCTGGTCTCGTCCTGGGGATCGGTGGAGTTGTGCAGCTCGGCCAAATAGCCCGACCGGTCCAGCACGCTTGTCAAGATGGCATCAGCCGGCATTCCCTCGGCCACCATGCCCTCGTGGTCGTCGAGGAATCGGGCGAACGCCTTCAGCTGATTCTGCGAGCGGGACGCCAGACCCCGAATCTCATCGACCCGGCGCAGCGCATCACCGAAGCTGATGCCCTCCCGAGTCGCCAGGTCAGCCACTGCTGCTTCCGCCCGGTCACCGATACCCCGCTTGGGAACATTCACGATACGCCGGAGCGAGACATCGTCGGCTCGGTTGGCAATGGCGCGCAGGTAAGCGATGGCGTCGCGCACCTCCCGCCGCTCGTAGAACCGAACGCCACCGACCACCTTGTACGGCATACCGACCCTGATGAATGCCTCTTCGAAGGCTCGGGACTGGGCGTTGGTCCGGTAGAACACCGCCGCGTCGCCGTACCTTTGCCCGTCCTCTTCACTGAGCCGTCTGATCTCCGCAGCCACGAACTGCGCCTCGTCATGCTCGGTGTCAGCGACGTAGCCGACGAGCTGCTCACCGTCCCCGGCATCGGACCACAGGTTCTTCGGCTTCCTGTTCTCGTTGCGTGTGATGACAGCATTGGCAGCACTCAGGATGGTCTGCGTCGACCGGTAGTTCTGCTCGAGCAGGATCACCCGCGCGCCCGGGAAGTCGGACTCGAAATCGTTGATGTTGCGAATCGTCGCACCGCGAAAGGCATAGATCGACTGATCCGAGTCACCCACCACCATGAGCTCCGGCGGCTCGATGGCGACAACATCGGGATCGGGTTGCGGATCGGCCGCACAGAGCTCCCGGATCAAGACGTACTGGGCATGGTCTGTGTCCTGGTACTCATCAACGAGCACATGCCGGAAGCGCCGGCGATACTGCTCGCGAAGGTCAGGAAAAGCTTGGAACAGATGCACCGTCGTCATGATCAGGTCATCGAAATCCAGTGCGTTGGCCGCGATCAGCCGCCGCTGGTACTCCCGGTACGCCTCGGCGTAACTCTCCTCGATGGGCGAACGCGCTCGAGAGGCCGCCGACTCATGATCGACAAGCTCGTTCTTGCAGCCCGACACCCAGTTCATGATCGCGCGCACCGGGAAGCGCTTCGGATCAAGATCAAGATCGTGAGCCACCAGCTGCATCAGCCGCTTGGAGTCGGCATCGTCATAGATCGAGAACGTTCGAGAGATATTGAACCGGCCGATCTCGGATCGCAGGATGCGAACGCACGCGGAGTGGAAGGTCGAGATCCACATCAGCTTGGCGCGATTGCCAACCAGGTCCATTACCCGGCCCCGCATCTCGGCCGCTGCCTTGTTGGTGAATGTAATGGCGAGAATCGAGGCCGGGTGTACCCGGCGCTGCGTCACCAGATAGCAGATCCGTCGAGTCAGCACCCGTGTCTTGCCCGAACCCGCGCCAGCCACCACGAGAACTGGGCCGCCCTCGTGCAGCACCGCCTCCCGCTGTGGCGGGTTTAGTCCGTCGAGCAGCTGTTCGGCCGTCAAACGGGCCGGCCTGGCCTCGGTGGTACTCGTCATCGCCGCTCGTCGCCGACGCAGGAGCTCGCTTCGTTCCCGCAAAGTTTCTTCATAAACCAGCCCACCCTAGACGTCAGCAACGACATAGCCGCACCACGGTAAATCCGCTCATCGCCAGCGTAAATTTGGCGCTATGCGCGTGCCTTCAATCTCGCTCGGTACGCTGCTCAAGCGCATTGTGCAGGCGGTTGTCGTAGTGCAGGGAGCCACCTTACTCGCCCTGGCAGTTGTCGACTATCGACGTAAGAAACTCCGCAAGCCCGCCACATTCCCGCGCCTCTCACCCCGCTCGGTGACCGTAGGCAGCTCTGAGGTGACCGTCTACACCTACGGCGAAGACCTCTATCGCGACATGCTGCACGCCATCAATCAGGCCAAGTCGCGGATCTTCTTCGAGAGCTTCATCTGGAAGGGCGATGCCGTCGGTCAAGCGTTCAAGGACGCGCTGATTGAGGCAGCCAATCGCGGAGTCAAGGTCTATGTGGTCTTCGATGAGTTCGCCAACCTCGTCGTGCCGCGCTCCTTCTTCGTTTTCCCCAAGAACATCGCGGTACGCCGTCATCCGCTCATCGCTTCCGGTTTCCGATTTCCGCGCAACACGGGCCGGGACCACCGCAAGCTGCTGGTGGTCGACGACGACGTCGGGTTCCTCGGCGGTTACAACATCGGCAGCCTGTACGCCACGGACTGGCGTGACACCCATGCACGGCTCACCGGCGACATCGTCTGGGATGTGCAGAACGCATTCGTCGACTTCTGGAATCTCTGGTCAGGACGGCATCGGGCCGCACTCCCCGACTTCGGCAGCGCAAGCTGGCAGCCGGAAATCCGGATTCATCGGAACATTCCGCGCAACATGGTCTACCCGATTCGTGGCATGTATCTGAATGCGATCGACCGCGCGTCTCACCACATCTACATGACACACGCCTACTTCATCCCGGACACCGACGTCCTGTCCGCTCTGGTCCGAGCGGCGCGGCGAGGTGTCGACGTACGGATCATCATCCCCGCAGAGTCCAACCACATCGTGGCTGACTGGTTGTCCCGCGGCTTCTACAGCCACCTGCTCCGCAACGGCGTACGCCTGCTGCTGTATCAGGGAGCGATGGTGCACGCGAAGACCGCCACGATCGACGGCCAGTGGTCGACTATCGGGACCGCGAACATCGATCGGATAAGCCTGCTTGGCAACTACGAGATCAACATGGAGGCTTTCAACCGCGATGTGGCCCAGCAAATGGAGGAGATCTTTGCGATCGACTCCACCAACACCGTTGAGCTGACCCTTGACGATTGGAAGCGCCGGCCCGCCATGGTGAAGTTCTCCGAAACCGTTCTGACCCCGTTACGGCCGCTCCTCTAGCATCAGACCACAACTCATCAGACGTTGGCCGCTTCCAGTGCCACTTCTGTCGGGGCGGCTGCGGCCCTTCGCCTGGTTCGTATGGCCGCCACGGAGAGACCCGCTGCGGTGACAAGCAGGATCGCAATATAGACCGGAATCCGGACCG
>CAVTFS010000007.1:0-20532 GCA_963734005.1 uncultured Actinomycetota bacterium | reverse complement strand
GACCTCGATCCTAGGCTTTTGCCGCCGGTGGCAGATCCAGTTGCCGACGGCGGTGCTGTCGAAGGAAGTGTCAGCCCGGCGCTCCAAGCGGCCAGAACGGCTGTAGGTGTCGGTGATCAGTTCGCGGAAGCGCTATCTGCAGGCCTCACCCATGCCGGCGATATGGCGATCATCTTGGGCACCTCGGCGGTCGTCTTGGGCGTATCCGACCATCTTGTTCCTGGCTCTTTCTGCCATGCTCAGTCCGATTTATGGCTCCGGCTCGACTCACTTCATGCTGGTGGCAAGAGCCTCCAATGGCTCCGCGACATGTTGGCGCCAGGGAAGAGTCTGGCATTCGTTTTTCGCAGTCGCCCAGTCAGCACCGGCTGGCGCCCATCGCCTTCTCTTTCTTCCTTTTCTGATGGGAGAACGCGGCGCCCGAGGTGGCGGCGCGCCGGGTGCTTTCGTAGGACTCACCACGGAGCACCGCTCCGCTGATCTCATTCGTGCAGTTCTCGAGGGAGTCGCTTTCGAACTTCGCCGCCTGCAGCAGCGAAGGGGAACTCCGCTGCCGACAGATGTGCTAACGCTGAAAGGAGGCGGCGCACAAAACGAACTGTGGTGCCAAATCGTCAGCGGCGTATTGGGGATTCCCTATCGGACGACACAGCGCGACGCGGCCTACGGCGCGGCGATGACCGCTGGAGTCTCGCAGGGATGGTGGTCTGGCTGGCAATCCGTACCCGCTCTGACCGATCCGATAAACGAGTCTGGCCTCGCCGATGTCGAAATTCTGAACGATCGTACGCGCGGTACTGTGCGGTCGTCGATGCGCTGACGCCAGATTCATAGGTTGCCATGATCATCCAGCGCTACCTGACCATCGGACTCGCCGGGATCACCACGTGAGCACAGTAGGTGTCGATCTCGGCACGAGCGGCGTCCGGGCCGCCGCATACGACGACCAAGGACAGCAGATCGCCACCGCAGCTGAGAGGACGAGTCTCCAGCGGCCTAGGGAGGGCTGGGTCGTCGTCGACGCTGAGGCCGTGCTGGCATCCGCCGAGTCACTCCTGGCCGCCGTAGCCGCGGAGGCCGCCCGCCGGGGTGATCAGGTACGGGCGATCGCCCTCAGCAGCCAGGGAGAGGCGGTCGTCCCGGTCGACCGGCGGGGCCGGGCGCTCAGCCTGGCGCCAGTCAGCATGGACGCCCGCGGCGAGCCTGCGGCGCGGGCGATGAGCGAGCGGTTCAGTGCCGAGCGGGTGCAGCACATCACCGGCCAACCGCTCAACCGGATGTTCTCTGTCTACAAGATTGCTGCCGGAGACAGTTCCTGGCGTCCTCCCGCCGCCAGCGCCTACCGCGCTCTGAGCGATTTCGTTACCACCCGTTGGGGCGCCGCTCCGGCCATCGACTGGACTTCGGCCGCGCGTACCGGCCTCTTCGACGTAGAAGCTGCGGCCTGGTCCGCCGAGATGGTGGCTGCAGCCGCCGTCGATGCCCCCTGGCTGACCCAGGTTCCGTTCTCCGAGTGTGTAGCTTCTGGCACCAGAATCGGCACGGTCTCGGCTGAGGCTGGCGAGCGGCTTGGGGTTCCAGATGGGACAGCACTGGTGGCCGGCGCACACGACCAGGCTGCCTCCTTTATCGGGGCTGGTGGCAGGGCAGGATTGGTTTCGACTTTCGTGCTGGGCTCCAGTGACTGCCTCACTGTCGAGACGACGCAGCGGCCAGCTGGCATCGCGGGAACCGGTTTCGCCACTTATGCCTGGCGGCCCGCACGCTGGCTCACCCTCGCGGGTACCGCGGCTGGCGGCTGGACTCTCGACTGGTATGTTGCGCTGACTGGCGTCGCGGATGCCGATGCGTTGTTGTCTGAGTCGTCCCCCGAGCCACCGCCGATCATTGTGCTCCATACCTGGCTGGATCTGGAACCCTGGACAACGACCCCACCGGACGGGCGCGGTCATCGGACTCACCCTTGACCTCAACAGAGCTCAGCTCACACGGGCGTTCCTCGAAGCCGCCGGCTATGAGCTCGGCAGCATCGTCGCCGCGCTCACGGCAGCCGGTGTGACTGTCGGTCAGGTTCGCGCCGTCGGCGCCGGCGCCGCTAACCCGATCACCCTCAGCATCCGTGCCTCCGCCGCCGGCGTGCCCTTGACCCCCGCCCTCGGCAACGCGTCGGCTCGTGGCGCGGCACTCCTTGCCGGCGTTGGCATTGGACTCTTCGACATCGACGACCTTCCGTCGATCACCCTCGGTGCGACGGCTGATCCGGACCCCAACACCGTTGACTGGTACCTGCAGCAACGACGCACCTACCGCGACCTCTACCGCGTCCTCAAGCCCTTCAACCAGCGATTCGAAGTCCACCGCGCGCCTGACAGAGGGCGCAAAATCTCGCGGAAACCACGAAAGGACAGTCCAGCTATGCCCCTCCAGACGCTCGCCACGACGCTCGCCGCCGCTGAGCGGGGCGGATATGCCGTCGGCGCGTTCAACGTATCCGACCTCAACCAAGCCATTGCGGTCCTCGACGCAGCCCGGGCCGAAAGGTCGCCTGTGATCGTCCAGGCCATCGCGGGGACGAGCGCGTACGGCGACGAAAGCTGGTGGTGGCACATGCTCCGGACCGTCGTAGCGAGCTACACCGACGTGACCGCGACTCTGCACCTGGACCACGGCCGCACCCTGGAAGATTGCGTCCGTGCCATGGATCACGGGTTCACCAGCGTCATGATTGACGCGAGCCGCTCGACCGAGGACGACGAGCCTAACGACTTCGAGTCGAATGTGGCGATCACCAAATCGGTTGTCGACGCCGCTCACGCACGTGGTGTCAGTGTCGAGGGTGAGCTCGGCACGATTGGCGGTGCTGAGGCAGGCATCACCGGCGTCGTAGAAGAAATCATCTATGCCGATCCCTCCCAGGCCGAGGAGTTCGTCGTACGGACGGGAGTCGACGCCCTCGCCGTCGCCGTCGGCACCAGCCACGGCTCAGTCAAGTTCACCGACGAATCTGGTGGTCAGCGGCTCCGGATCAACTTGATTGCCGAGATCAAGAAACGCCTCCCAGACACCGCCCTAGTGCTGCACGGCAGCTCCTCCATCCCGGTCGACGCGGTAGACGCCATCAACAAGCAGGGCGGCTCAGTCACGCCCTCTTATGGCATCGACGCAGCGCAGAAGCAGGCAGGGATTGCGCAGGGAATCCGCAAGATCAATCAGGGCACGGATTCACATCTGGCTTGGACCGCGGCGCTGCGGTCCGAACTCAGCGAACGTCCCGCCGAGGTCGAGCCCAGTTCGGCGATCGCTGCCGCGATGGCCGCCATGACCGAGATCGTCCGCGAGCGGATGCGTGAGTTCGGCTCCGCAGCTCAGGCGCGCTGACTAGCCCTTCTGCAGCGTGGTGGCTCCCGTCATGATCGCCACTGCCTCAGTCGGCGTGTGTGACTTCGGCGTGATCACCCCGGCGCAGCCGCCGAGCCTTGCAATATGGATGCGGTCCGACACCTCGAACACGTTTGGCATGTTGTGGCTGATCAAGATCACCGGTAGACCCTTTTCCTTGATCTGCTGGATGAGATTGAGCACCTGGCCGGTCTCCTTCACCCCCAATGCCGCAGTTGGCTCGTCGAGCACGACGAACTTGCTGGCGAAGGTCGCTGCCCTGGCAACTGCCACGGCCTGCCGCTGACCGCCGGATAGTGTCTCCACGGCCTGCCCCATGTTCTGCACCGTCGCGATGCCGAGGTTGGCCATCGACGTGCCCGCGGCCTCCTTCATGCCCTTCTTGTCGAGCATGCGCAGCACCGACCCGAGCGGGCCGGAGCGGCGTCGTTCCCGACCCAGGAACATGTTGGCCGAGATGTCCAGCGCAGGCGCAACCGCGAGTGTCTGGTAAACGGTCTCGATGCCGGAACCCCGTGCGTCCTGCGGTGTCTTGAAGTGCACCTCGTTGCCGTCCAGAAAGACCTGTCCGGAGTCAGGGATCAAGGCTCCGGTAAGAGCCTTGATCAGCGTCGACTTGCCGGCGCCGTTGTCACCGATCACTGACAGGATCTCGCCCGGAAACAGGTCGACGTCTACACCATCGAGGCCTACGACTCGGCCGAAGGTCTTGATCAAGCCACGGCCCGACAGCACCGTTTCGTACGGGTCGGCGAGTACCGGCGGGTTACCGAGACCGACGGTGTCCTTTCTCTTCCTCTGTCAGTTCGCTGCTCGGAGGAGTGGCGGTCATGCCTTCACCTTCCTTATCCACTGGTCGATCGAGACCGCGATGATGACGAGCAACCCGGTGGCGAAGAGGCGCCACTGGTCGTCGACGCCGGCCAAGCTCAGACCTATCCTGAACACCCCCACAATCAAGGCACCAAGGATGGTGCCGACGATGGTGCCCCGACCGCCGAACAGGCTGGTACCGCCGATCACAACGGCGGTGATGCTATCCAGGTTGGCGTCGACGATGGCATTGGGGCTCGCCGTACCCGACCGCCCGATCTGCACCCATCCGGTGATGCCGTAGATCAGGCCCGCCACCGTATAGACGCTCAGCAGAACGCGGTCGACCCGGATACCGACCAGGCGGGCAGCCTCCGCGTCGTCCCCCACTGCGTATACGTGCCGGCCCCACGAGGTCTGGCTCAGGATGAACGCCACTATCAATGCCATGATCCCCACGACGATCACACCCGTGGTGATCCGGAGAGGCCCGATAAAGATTGGCGTCCCCGCCCAGAGCATGAGAGGCGGCATCTCGCGCCGACCAACTTGCTGGCCGCCGGAGTAGAGCAGCGCGATCGCGGTAAAGATGCTCAGCGTGCCCAACGTCACGATGAACGGTGGCAGCTTGAGCCGCGTGACTAGGGTGCCGTTTATAGCCCCGGCAATAACCCCCGCTGCAATGCCGATCAACATCGCCAAAAACCCAGGCACGCCATTGTTTGCCGCAAGGTTCGCCATGAGCAGCGAAGACAGAATGGCGATCGCGCCAACCGACAGGTCAATACCCGCTGTCAAGATGACCAGCGTCTGCCCGATTGCGAGAGCCGCGATCACTGACACCTGCTGCAAGATGATGCCGATGGTGGCCGGCTGGATGAAACGCGGATTGATGATCGTGAAGGCGATCACCGAAAGTACCAACACCAACAATGGGCTGATGGATGGATTGGAATGCAGGACATGCTGAATTCGCTGCAGCGGCGACTGCTGCCGCAACGCGAACTGCTCAGCAGCGGTATGTGGTGCCTGCGGTTCGGCTGTAGTTGTCACGTGGGCTTCCTTGCGGTAGGAAATACTCCGGTTTCGCTCGGAGGCGATCTTCGCCCCTCGTGGTGGCTGGCTCCACCACAGGGGGTGGAGCCAGCGCGGTGATTACTTCATGAGCTATTTACCACCCCAGCAGATCTTCTCGGCATCGGCCGCCGTGATGCTGTCCACGCCTTCAACCGGCTTGTCAGTGACCAGCGCAACCCCTGCGTCGACGAAGTCCAGGCCAGGCGAGTTTTGCGGTTTGTCAGCGCCATTGCTGTCGACCATCTTCTTGAGGGTCTCAACGCCCATTTCCGCCATCTTTATCGGGTACTGCTGGGAGGTGGCCCCAATGGTGCCCTCCTTGACCATCGCGATGCCAGGGCTGCAGCCGCCGTCCACGGAAACGACCACGGCGTCCTTGATGCCCGCCGCCTGCAGCGCCTCGACGGCACCCGCGGCAGTTGGCTCGTTGATCGTATAGACAGTATTGATGTCCTTGCTCTTGGACAGGCAACTCTCCATCCCTGTCTTGCCCTCATCCTGAGCACCTTGGCTCGGCTCGTGGCAGACAATCTGGTAGTCGCCGCCTTTGCCGCCGGTGTATTTGCCGGTTGCAGCCTCGTCGCCGTTCTTGGCCTTGTCTTTCGTGTCGATGCCCATCCCAGTGAGGAATCCCTGGTCACGGTTGACGTCAACGGTGACGACCTTGTCGTTGAACGCATCGAGCATGGCGATCGTCGCCTTCTGGCCGTTGAGTGTGCCTGCCGCCCACTGGCCGATCAGCTCACCAGCCTTGAAATTGTCGGTGGCGATGGTGAGGTCAACAGTGTCAGCGGGATCCGGCGGCGTATCCAGAGCGATGACATAGAGGCCTGAGCTCCTGGCGTTCTCGATAGCACTGTTCACACCGGGCCCGTTCGGCGCGATCAAGATGCCCTTGTCGCCACGAGCGACAGCAGCCTCGATCGCCTTCACCTGACCGTCTTCGTCGCCGTCTTTAGCACCTGCGGCCTTGGTGAGAGTCACCCCGTTTTTCGCGGCGGCATTCTCAGCGCCCTGTTGCATGGAGATCCAGAACGGGTTGTTGTTGTCCTTGGTAATCAGGGTGACTGCAACGGGTTCGCCGCCGCCGCCACCTTCAGAAGCCTCGGCTCCCGGGCTGCCGGTCTCGCCGCCACCACCACAGGCGGCGAACATCAGCGATGCCGCCGCAGTCAACGCCAGGGCCGCACCGAGGCGTGTGCCTCTGCGGTTCGGCGGTAGGTACCTCATAGAATGATCCTTTCGATCGAATGCACCGCCGATCATGACAACGGTGTCAAGCTCATTCTTAAGTCCTTCTCAGGTTTGATGTCAACCCCAGTAGATTAACGAATTCATATATGGTTACGCTGCTTCTCGGAAAGGGGACATCGATGTCAACACCGACTACCGGATCGGCCCCGAGAATGCGGGCGACCATCCGTGACGTTGCGGCATTGGCAGGCGTCGGAACCAAGACCGTGTCGCGCGTTATTAACGACGAGGCCAACGTATCGCCCCAGACCCGAGAGCGGGTCCAACGCGCCGTATTGGCCTTGAATTTCAAGCCGAACCAAGGGGCTGGCGCCTTGCGCCGCGGCGATCGCAAGACACTCACCCTTGGCCTCCTCCTTGACGCCGTGGACAACCCATTCTCAGCATTAATTAACCGTGCTGTCGAGACCGTGGCTTATCGGCGTGACACGGCAGTTCTGGCCGCGAGCTCCGATAACGATCCCGACCGCGAGCGGATCATGGTCGATGCGTTCACTCGGCGCCGGGTCGATGGACTGATCTTGACCACGGTCACAGAAGATCAGGGTTACCTTCATGTGGAACGCGAGCAGGGCACGCCGCTGGTCTTCGTCGACCGACCGCCGACCGGACTGCTGGCCGATGCCGTCATCACGAACAACCACGAAGCAACGATCGAAGCGACCCGGCATCTGATCAGTTACGGGCATCGACGGATCGCCCATCTCGGCAACGAGTCTGCAGCATCGACAGCGCGGCAATACGGCTTCACCAGTGCAATGGCCCAAGCGGGACTGGC
Source organism: uncultured Actinomycetota bacterium (assembly GCA_963734005.1). GTDB lineage: Bacteria > Actinomycetota > Actinomycetes > Propionibacteriales > Propionibacteriaceae > Microlunatus. The sequence goes on along the minus strand of CAVTFS010000007.1, from coordinate 13,211 downwards.
TGACAGCTCGTTGCAGCTAAGCGGCTTGCGCTCTGAGCAGGAGGTCTATGCCGCCGTGCATGGCCTTGTGCAGCTCGACAGCCCGCCCACGGCGTTGTTCACCTCGCACTACCTGGTAACCCTCGGCGCCATCCGCGCACTTCATGATCTCCAGCTGGAGCAGCGCATCGCCCTGATCAGTTTCGACGACATCGTCTTGGCTGATCTGGTGCGTCCTGCAATCACGGTCATGACACCAGATCCCACCCGGCTCGGCACGATCGCGGCTGAGCGCATCTTCGCGCGGCTCGATGGCGACACCTCACCCTCAGACCGTTGTCGTAGCGCCAAGCTCATCCCCGCGGTTCTGGCGAGATCCCGCCCTTTAGTAGATAACAGCTGCGAGCGTCGGAAATCGCGCGCCGCCGCACGGAGCCAGGCTGGCGCGCCGCTGTCCTGGACGATCGAGCGAGCAGACACGTCTTTCGTCTGCGAGCAATGAGGAAGGCAGCGGCTCACAAGCGGCAGCCTGAGCGAGCGGAGCGAGCAATGTGTACGGAGGGAGCGGAGGCGTTGTTTCCTCCGCGAGCGACAACGACGGCGGCGGATTCCGAGCGCGATGCGCGAGCAGCTTCTCGAAATCACGCACTAGTGTCGACTGAACCGGGTACCTGAAAGGGGTGTCGGCCATGACGATCTCTGAGATGATCCCGCTCAGTACGCGTGAAGACTGGACGGTGGAACGCGCCGTAAGCGGCCGTCTCGACCAGCCTCACAGGAGTACGTCGGCTGGGCGTTGCGTTCTCCGGCGGCGTCGATTCGTCCCTGTTGCTTGCGCTCGCGACGCAGATCCTTGGCGCCGACCGAGTTGTCGCCCTGCTCGGGGTGTCCCCGAGCCTTGCTGCCGAGGAGCGGAGTGCTGCCCACCGGGTCGCGCGCCAGATCGGCGTACGGCTCGTCGAGGTGACGACGCACGAAGGTGATCGTCCGGAGTATCGGGCCAACGGGCCTGATCGGTGTTTCTACTGCAAGGAAGAACTCTTCAGCCGGATCGATGATGGGGTCGCCAAACAGTACGGGCTGGATGCCATTGCGTACGGAGAGAACGCCGACGATGCCCGGCGACCGGACCGACCAGGTGCGAGTGCCGCCGCCAACCACAACGTCCTCCGGCCGCTCGCCGACGCTGGCATGACCAAGCTGGCAGTGCGTACGGTGGCCCGCGCTCTGGGTCTGCAGGTGGCCGACAAGCCTGCTGCGCCTTGCCTCGCGTCGCGGATTCCGCACCACCATGTGGTCACGCCGACCAAGCTCAGCCAGATCGACCGCGCCGAGTCCGCGTTGCGGCAGCTGGGATTCGCGGAGCTGAGAGTTCGACACCACGACGACATTGCGCGGATCGAGCTGCCTCCGCCGGATCTGATTCGAGCGGTCAGCGATCCGCTTCGTACGAAGGTGCTGGACGCCGTACGAGGTGCCGGCTTCAGATTTGTCGCGGTGGATGTCGGCGGGATTCAGTCCGGCGCCTTCACCCTGCCGCTCGTCAGTCCTGATCATGAATGAATCCGCGAGTACCGGGGCATCGCTCGAGGCGTTCGCCAAGCTCGATCACGACCGGACCAAGCGACGGGGCTACCCGGAGGCGATCTATTGCGAAGGAAAGACGCCTGAACAGATCGGCATGATCGCTGCCGCTGTTCGTGATCAACCACACGTGACCTTGTTCACTCGAGCTAACAAGCAGCACGCGGCAGCCATCCTGGCGGAGCTTCCCGGCATCTTTCATGATCAAGAGGCAGGCCTGCTGGCCTGGCCGGCCGATCCGCCGGCCGCCAGTGGCGGCCTCGTCGTCGTGCTCGCCGCCGGAACCTCAGATATGCCTGTGGCCAAGGAGGCGCAGCTCACGGCCTGCTACCTGGGACGGTCCACCGAACTTGTTGTCGATGTCGGCGTCGCGGGCCTCCATCGGGTCCTGGGCCGGATCGACCTGCTGCGGCGGGCACGGGTGGTGGTCGTAGCTGCAGGGATGGATGGCGCTCTTCCTAGTGTTGTGGCGGGCCTGATCGAAGCGCCGGTGGTGGCGTTGCCCACCTCGGTGGGGTACGGCGCGGCCTTTGAAGGGTTGGCCGCGCTTCTGGCGATGCTCAACGCGTGCGCTCCCGGCGTGGCGGTGGTGAACATCGACAACGGCTATGGCGCTGGTCACCTGGCGGCCCAGATCGCGGCGCCATGAATAGCTCACGCCACGCCTGGATCGATGCCTCCGCCGGGGTCGCGGGCGACATGTTGCTGGGTGCACTGATCGACGCCGGGGCGAATTTGGCGGCTGTGCAGGAGGCAATCGACGCCGTGATCGCTGACTCGGTGAGGCTGGCATCGACACCGGTGACCCGAGCCGGACAGCATGCCAGCCGGATATCGGTAGAGGTGATCGCCCACGACGTTCCGGTGCGCGCGTGGCGAGCGGTCAAGGACCTCATTGCCAAGGCGAATCTTGCGGCCCCGATCCGCGATCGGGCGCTGGCGACCTTCGGCCGGCTTGCCGAGGCCGAGGTGAGAGTCCACAACCTGCCGCCAGAGGAAGTGCACTTCCATGAGGTCGGCGCACTCGACTCCATTGCCGACATCGTGGGAGTCGCAGCCGCCCTGCACTCCCTGGAGATCGACAGCATCAGCGCGAGTGCTGTGGCGGTCGGATCCGGTCGAGTCCGAGGCGCCCACGGTGATATGGGTGTGCCGGTACCAGCCGTTGTAGAGCTAGCTGCAGGATGGAAGATTTTCGCCGGCGGCTCAGGCGAACTCACGACACCAACCGGCATGGCATTGTTATCTGCCCTGACCGAGCGCTGCGAAGGCCTGCCGCTGCTCACCTTGCAGGCTTCTGGGGCTGGCGCCGGCACCCGAGATACGCCCGGCCGCCCGAACCTCACCCGCGTACTCATCGGTGAACGAGTCACGCACCCCGATGACCATCTGTCGGAGGCAGATGTGCTGATCGAGGCCAATGTCGACGATCTGGACCCTCGACTCTGGCCTGGGGTACTCACCAGCTTGATCAGAGCCGGAGCCGCCGACGCATGGCTGGTTCCGATCATCATGAAGAAAGGTCGACCCGCGCATACGGTCAGCGTTCTGGCGCGGCCCGATCAGGCAGCCGATCTTCGATACCTGCTCTTGGCCCTGACGAGCACCATCGGTGTGCGGGAGACCAGAGTGCGCAAGACGGCCCTGCCACGGGGATGGGTCGATTTGATCATCGCCGGCAGCTGCATATCAATCAAGATCGCGCATCACCACGGCACGATCTGGCAAGTCACGCCCGAGTTCGATGATCTTGAGCGGGCCGCGGATGAGCAGGACCTCTCTCCTATCACCGTGCTCGAGCAGGCCATGGCAGCCGCCCTAGCCGCAGGTCTGGTGGCCGGTGCGCCGATACCAAACGGACTGCGCACGACCCGGCGCTAGCTCTCAGCCGTGCGTTCCCCATCACAGGTCAAGACGCACACGACCGCGCACCTGAGGAAGACCACGCATATCGTGATCGTTTCTCTGAGCTCCAGTTGCGGCGACAGCCGTCGAGTAGGCTCGTCAGAGCCCAAATCGCGACCAGCTTGCGATAGAAACGCAACGCCCAAAGCCTGCGCCAGAGAGAGAAGTCGATGACCGAGCCAACGTCGTCCGCCGCCGCCGCCGCACCGGCGCCGCTCACCCCGCCCGAGGGCACTCCGCTGACGCTGACCGCGCCGGCCGCGCCGCCACAAGTCGTGGCCACTCAGGCTCCCGCCATGGCTCCACAGGTAGACCCAGCAATGGTTCCACAGCTCGACAGCAAGGTTGACGGCTTCTTGAGCGCTTTGATGAACGCTCAGACGCGTTCACCTGAGTTCGCCCAGCAAGCAGCCAACGTTCGCGCCATGGGAGACGCCGACATTCGTCGGTCTGCCGAGACCTCGAACCGGCTGCTGCAGACTCCGGTACGAGCGCTCAAGGAGGGCGGAATAGCCGAAGGATCCAAGGTTGGCAACACTCTGCTTGAACTTCGCCGCACGGTCGAGGACTTGGACCCGAGCCGGGCGACCGGGGTGCGCAAGTTTCTCGGGGTGATCCCGTTCGGCGACAAGGTCACGGATTACTTCCGGCGCTACGAGTCCGCCCAGGGCCACTTGAACGGGATTCTGCACGCTCTACGCAACGGCCAGGACGAGCTGACCAAGGACAACGTCGCGCTCAACCTGGAGAAGCAGAACCTCTGGGGTGCCATGGGGCGCCTGAACGCCTACATCTACGTCGCCGAGCGGCTAGACGCGCGGCTCGCCGCCACCATCGCACAGCTGGAGATCTCCGACCCCGAGCGGGCAAAGGCGCTGAGCCAGGACGTATTGTTCTACGTCCGTCAAAAGCACCAAGACCTGCTGACCCAGCTCGCGGTCTCAATCCAGAGCTATCTCGCCATCGACATCATCATCAAGAACAACATTGAGCTGATCAAAGGTGTCGACCGGGCTTCGACCACAACAATCTCTGCTCTCCGTACGGCGGTGATCGTGGCACAGGCCCTTGGAAATCAGAGATTGGTTCTCGATCAGATCACCGCTCTCAACACCACGACCTCCGACCTGATCCAGCGCACTTCGGAGATGATGCGTGACAACTCCGCGCAAATCCAGCAGCAGGCAGCATCTGCCACGATCGGGCTTCCTCAGCTGCAGGCCGCGTTCCAGAACATCTACGCCACGATGGATTCCATCGACAACTTCAAGCTTCAGGCGCTGGACAGCATGGCAGCCACCATCGGCACCTTGGAGACGGAGGTCGCCAAGTCGCGTGAATACCTCGATCGGGTACGTCGGCAAGATGAGCAGCTCGCCTCAGGCGCGCTAGACCTCGAGGGTGGCGCCACCACCCCCGGCGGGCTGCGCTGATCCGAGTCCAGCCTCTCGATCATCGTTTGCGTCTCATGGGGTTCAAGGACTGGATCGCAGCCATCACCGGGCGGCGTCCGCAAGCAGCCCCAGAGCGCGCCTCCGGCACCTGCGGCGCCGACCGAATCAGACATCATGGGTGCACTGGATCGCGTTGAGGACATGGTCGACGGCGGCGTAGTGCCGGCGTCGGTGCAGTCCAGGGTTCGCCGGGTTGCTCAGACCGTACGCGAAACCATGCCCCGGCTCCGCAACCTCGGGCTCGGCAGCCCGGATGCGTACTCAGTCATGGCAACGGCCACCGACTACCTGCCGGAAGCGATCGGCGCGTACACCCGGCTGCCACGGCAGTGGGCCGATTCGCGCCCGATCGAGAACGGCAAAACCTCACTGATGCTGCTGATCGATCAGCTCGACCTGCTGAGCGCCACCATGGACAAGATCTTTGACGCAGTGGTCCGAGTCGACGCGGACGCGCTGATCGTGCATGGCCGCTTCCTGCAGGAAAAGTTCGGCCATGCATCCACTGGAGGAGCCTTGAACATCGGCGATCAGGCTGCGCCGGAGGCACCGCGCAGCACCTTGGACCTGCCGTGACAGACCCGTCGACCCGCACCCTTGCTGCAGCCTTAGATGAGCTCCGCAGCTTAGCCGCCGGAGCCGGCCTGGAGCCTGATGCGGCAGTTCGCGAAGGCGAGGCGCTGGCTGCCGCGGTGGCCGAGTCGGCGGAGCAGGCCTATCGGGACTGGGGTCAGCAGACCGGCCATCCGGATCCTCAGTCCTTCTTCGATGCGGCACACCGCGGGCGACGTTGGCGCGCTGCGCCAACGCTGCTGCTCGGACAACTCGTCCTGGATAGATCGTCGAACGCTGCCAGATATGCCGAGGCCTTGGCCGAGGTCTGTCGCGCAGCGCAGACGTTGGGGGTACCAAACCCGAGGACCGCTGGTAACGCCGCCGTCGCAGCAGCAGCTCAGCTGGGGGCCCTGACCGCACCCAGGCCACGTACGACGACCCGGCCCGAGGTGTTGGAGATGCTTCGTGCCCTTGATCAGACATCGCTCGACCTGAGCGCATTGGATCTGCCAGGTGGCTTGTCCACAATGCGCCCTGAGCTTGTCAAAGGACAGCTAAGCGCTTCGACAGGCTCAGCGGACAGAACTGAAGGCTCAGCGGACAATGTGGAGAGTTCCACGCCCGCGGCTAAGCCAGAGCCCGAACCCAAGACATTGGCGGAGCTGCTGTCCGAGCTCGATGCCCTCATTGGCCTCACAGAGGTCAAAGCCGAGATCCACCGGCAAGTAGCAGTTCTGCGAGTCGAAACCTTGCGCAGCAAAGTGGGCTTGAAGTCACCGACGATCACGCGCCACTTGGTATTCGTCGGCAATCCAGGCACCGGCAAGACAACCGTAGCCCGGCTGGTCGGCGGGATCTACCGAGCGCTCGGCCTGCTGTCGAAGGGTCAGCTGGTCGAAGTCGACCGCTCGGAACTGGTCGCCGGCTATCTCGGCCAGACAGCAATCAAGACGGCCGAGGTCGTGGTTTCCGCGGCCGGCGGAGTCCTCTTCATCGACGAGGCCTACAGCCTCGCCGGTGATCAGTACGGCCAAGAGTCGGTTGACACCCTTGTCAAAGAGATGGAGGACCGGCGCGACGACCTGGTATTGATCGTTGCCGGTTATCCCGATCCAATGGCGATCTTCATTGCCCAGAACCCTGGTCTGGCGAGCCGTTTTCGTACCACGATCGAATTCGCCGATTACACCGACGAGGAACTGGTACGCATCCTGAAAGAGATGGCCAGAGCGGCGGACTACGACCTCGACGATGCCTGCGTGGAACGCTTTACCGCGATCCTTGCCACGACCCCACGTGGTCCCATGTTCGGCAACGGGCGATTTGCGCGCAATATGTTGGAGGCGGCGATCGGCAGGCATGCTTGGCGTCTCCGCGACGTCGCCGAGCCCACCCTCGAACAGCTACGAAAGCTGGTCCCCGAGGACTTCGAGGAGGCGGCTGCGGATGACGAGCCATCACCTGCCATCCCAGAGCAGCAGGCCAGCTCACCGCCCTCAAGCCAGGGAGACATCGAGCAGCCAACCGAGAACCATACCGAGACCCAAGGAGCAGAACAGTGAGCCAGGCCAGTCATCCGGGGGGCGCAACCGGAGTGGCGGCGCCACCCGTTGCTGCCCCAACGACAGCTGCGCCGCCGATCGCGCATCCGGCTACCACGCCCGCGGCGCCCGCGCCAGCAACGCCGAGTGCCGCCACTCCGCTCGCTGCAGTCAAAACCATGGATACGCCGCAGCGACTCCGACTGCTCAGCCTGGGCGTCGTGATTATCGGCGTTCTTGTCGCGTTGGTGGGCGTCCTGACCTTCACCTACCTCGCGGTCTCACTGAGCCGTGCCGAAGCCGACACTGCGCAGCTCATCAGGGTTCAGAAAATCCAGTCCAACCTGCTGAGCGCGGACGCGATCGCCACCAACGCGTTTCTGGTTGGTGGCCTGGAACCGCCTGCACAACGTGCGGTGTACGACCAGGCGATGAGCAGCACCAGCTCGCTCATCGTCGAAGCGTCCCAGGCACAACCAGCTGACGCCGCAGCCTTGTCGGCTCTCAATCAGCAGGTTGTCAGCTATGCGGCCACGATCGAGCAGGCACGCGCGAACAACCGCCAAGGACTCCCGGTCGGTGCCCAGTACCTCCGCAACGCCAGCGCTGACCTGCGCAGCACGGCACTGCCGATTCTGGACAACCTGGTCAGCTCGAATGCGGCGCGAGCAGCGGACGACATGGACGCGCTGGCGGGATACATCTTCCCGATCATCGCACTACTTGCTTTGGCCGGCGTGATCGTCGGTCAGGTTTGGCTGGCTCGCCGATTCAAGCGCAAGATCAACGTCGGGATGCTGGCAAGTGCAGCCGTACTTCTCGTCATCACGATCGCCAGCCTGATCGCTGCGCTACAGCTGAGCAGCACGCTTAACTCGATCACCAACGGCAGCTTCGCCGCTGTCAACACGGCCGCGGATGCCCGGATCGATGCCAACAACGCGAAGTCGAACGAGAGCTTGACGCTGATCGCACGAGGATCCGGGCAGGCATTCGAAGCCGCGTGGAAGTCCTCGGCTGAGTCCGTAGCTGCCAACCTCCAGCGCCTCACCGATCGGCCCGAGCTGGTGAACCAGTGGCAGGCATATACCAATGTCCACAGCGAGATTCGTGCCCTCGACGACGGGGGTCGATGGGACCGGGCAGTGTCCCAGGCCACCGGATCCGGCCGAGAGTCGTCCAACACCGTCTTCGGCACGTTCGACAACAATCTGGCTGGGCACCTGGACGAGGTGAGCCAGGAAACCTCCAGCTCGCTGGCGGGCATACAGCCAGTAACGGTTGTTTTCGCCATCCTCACCCTCCTGAGCGGGTTAGCGGTTGCGCTCCTGGGACGTTGGGGCATCGCCGCTCGGCTCAAGGAATACCGATGAGACACCGCTGGCGTGCGCCGATGCTGGCCGTGGCGAGCGTCGTGTCGGTGAGCGTGCTTTCGGCATGCACGTTCAGCTATACGCCGACACCGCTGCCACCGGAGCCTCCGGCTCCGCAACCGACCACCAGCGCCCCGGCGCCGCAACCAACCCGGTGCGGCAATCCGCTCGCGTCCTACGACCCCAGCAACCCATTGCCGGCGGCCGATGCTCTTCCCAGCGGATCCACCATGGCCAAGATCAAAAAGCGTGGGCGGCTGGTGGCCGGCGTATCGGCTGATACCTACTTGCTTGGGTCGCGGAACCCCTTCACCGGCGAGATCGAGGGTTTCGACATCGACATGGTCAAGGCTGTTGCCAAGGCGATCTTCGGCAATGAGGACCGCTACCAGCTGAAGGTGATCACCGCAGCGCAACGGATCCCCGCGCTCGAGAAGGGTGATGTGGACATCGTCGCCCGCAACATGACGATCAACTGTGATCGCTGGAAGCAGATCGCCTTCTCCGGCGAGTACTACCGCTCGGGCCAGAAGATCTTGGTCCGCAAGGGGTCGAAGATCAACTCGATCACTGAGCTTGCGGGACAGAAGGTCTGTGCACCGATAGGCACGTCCAGCATGGACAATCTGATCAAAAAAGCGCCCAAGGCTATTCCGGTTGGCGCGGACACCCACACGGGCTGCCTGGTCCTCTTCCAGGAGGGTCAGGTTGCGGCTATCACAGGGGACGACACAGTCCTGGCGGGTCTCGCCGCGCAGGACCCGTATGCGGTGGTGCCGAATCAGCAGGCGTTCACCTCAGAGCCGTACGGACTGGGCTTCAACGAAAAGGATGTGGATTTCGTTCGCTTCGTCAATGCTCGGCTGGACCAGATGCGCGCCAGTGGTGAATGGAAAACGCTCTACAACCGCTGGCTCAGGGACTCTCTCGGACCAGCACCCGATCCGCCCCTACCGGTCTATGGCAGGACGTGATGAGTGTGGTCGCGACTGCTGGACAGGTGACAGCTCCGGTCGCACCGGGGCAGATGGGCTCAGCCGTTGAGGCCCAGGCGGCACAGGTCTATCTGGACCAGCTCGGCCAGTGGCTGGATGGGCGACGTCGCGAACTGGACGAGCTGGACAAGGCGGCGTTGCACGCGGCCACCGGCTCGGCCGTGACCGGCGACATCCTGCTGTCGATGGCGTTGTGGAAGGCGGTATCAGATCGCTACGAGTTGCTGCAGGCCACCTGGAACTCCGGGCGAGTCGGAGCCACCGAACTGATGCGCATCTCAACCATGATCTGGGGGCGGCTCGATGCCGGCACCGCGTCAGGGCTCTCGGTCTCGCTGCCGGAGGCGTGCCGCCTGTCTGACGCTCTGCTGTCGCAGCTTCGCGTCAAGCTCGGCCTTGATCCGTCGGGCGCGGAGATCACCGAACGTGTGCGACAGCTCCGCGCCCAGATGGAGCGCATCCGGGATCAAGTCGACCTGGAGCCCGCAGGCGCGCGACAGCAGCACGCCGCAGTCGAGCAATCACGGCTGGCGCGCAGGCTGAAGGAGCTCGCGGACAAGGCCAGCCGTGGCGGCGATGTGGTGGGACTACTCGGGCCCTTGGAAATCGATGCTGCCACCTTCGAGCGCGATCTGATCGTCGCCGGAGCCAGGCGGCGCGACGCCGCTGCTCTCGTGACGCGAGCCCGAGCACAACGCGCCGACCTGGAGGCCCGTGCGGCGGCGCTGCACAGCATCGTCGAGGAGTGCGTAAGCCGCGTCGACCCTGCGCCCCGCTATGCAGTGCCCGAGACTGCCGCCCTCGGGCCAGTACCAAACACACGCGACGAGTTGGAGAACTACCTGCACCGCCTCGACCAGGTGTCTCGGGCGATGACCATTGCGCAGACGGCCTACGCGAAGGCCCTGCAAGATCACGACGAACTCGCAAGCCGGCTCGAGGCCTACCACGCCAAGGCAATGACAACCGGCCAGGCCGAGGTTCCGGATATCGCCCAGGCTTACCAGCTCGCCCGCAACGCACTGGAGCAGCGACCGAGCCGGATGGTCCTTGCCGAACAACTCGTCACCGTTTACCAGACCTACCTGCAAACCAGCCCTGCGCCGCATACGGTGCACCCAGCCACATCGTCGGAAAGCAAATGAAGAGGGCGGCGTTTGAATGACACGATGCACCCAGCCGGGCTGCCCCGGCACGATCGTCGACGGCTACTGCGATGTCTGCGGCAGCCCGGGGCCCGTCAGCGCTACCCCGGCTGCTGGTCCTGAGGGCAGCGCACAGGGGCCGACGACGCCCGACTCCTCCGGCACGCGCTGCACACAACCCGGCTGTACCGGCACGATCGTCGACGGCTACTGCGATGTTTGCGGGAGCCCTGGGGGGCCGGTCAACGAGCAGGCGGCCGATGATCAGACGCCGATGTCCGCAGGCAGCGCAGTGTCGGCGATTACAGCGGGCTCCAGCCGGCTGCAGTCGACGGCCCTCGGCTCGCAGCGAGCCTCCGGAGATGGTTCCAAGATCACCAAGCGGGTACGTTCGGGGTCCCAACGGCTCCGGTCGGCTCGACTCGGCGCTGGGCTCACTCGGGTTCCGCCGGCACCTGTAATCGATGCCGCTCAGGCGATCATGAAGAACCCGGAGGTTCCCGAAGAGAAACGGAACTGCCCGAACTGCGGGGCGCCGGTCGGTCGGTCGCGAGATGGACAGCCGGGACGGACCGAAGGGTTTTGCCCGGTGTGCGGCAACCCGTTCTCGTTCACGCCGAAACTAAAGCCTGGCGATCTTGTGGCGAACCAGTACGAGGTGGCCGGCTGCCTGGCACATGGCGGTCTCGGCTGGATCTACCTCGCAAAAGACCATAATGTGTCCGATCGCTGGGTGGTACTGAAGGGCCTGCTCAATACCGGCGACAAAGACGCGCTGGCCGTGGCCATCGTGGAGAAGCAGTTCCTCGCCCAGGTCGAGCACCCGTTGATCGTCGAGATCTACAACTTCGTCACCTACGAAGACGCTGGCTACATCGTGATGGAGTACGTCGGCGGGATCTCCCTCAAGCAGATCTTGAAAGACCGGATGCGGGCCAACAACGGAAGATTCGATCCGCTGCCCGTCGATCAGGCGCTGGCCTACATCTTGGAGATCCTGCCGGCCTTCAGCTACTTGCATGATCTTGGTCTGATCTATTGCGATTTCAAGCCAGACAACCTGATTCAGGTCGGCGATGCGGTGAAGCTCATCGATCTTGGTGGGGTGCGGCGCGCCGATGATCAAGAATCGGCAATTTACGGCACTATCGGCTACCAGGCACCCGAGGTAGCTCAGGTCGGACCAACCGTGGCATCCGACATCTACACGATCGGGCGCACCTGTGTGGTGCTGATGACGGAGTTCCGGGGGTACCAGACCAAGTACGTCGCCAGCCTGCCGCCCGTCGAAGAGACGCCGCTGTTCGCAACCTACGACTCTTTGTACCGGCTGCTCTCGAAGGCCTGTGCAGCCGACCCGGCGGACCGGTTCGCCTCAGTTGACGAGTTCCGGGTGCAACTGCTCGGAGTGCTTCGCGAGGTGGTCGCCCAGAAGACACCTGGCACGGCGCTCACCTCGGCTGCATCGGTGCTCTTCGAAGCGCCCGCCATCACCAGCGAAGCACTGGAGTGGAACGAGCTACCGGCGCTGCGCGTCGACACCAGCGACCCGCAGTACGCCTGGCTCAGCAACATCTCCGTCGACGACCCTGCTGGGCGCCTCGACCAGCTTCGGGAGGCGCCCGAAGCCACGGCTGAGGTTCGGCTGGCCCGGGCCCATGCCGCGCTGGAGCTGCGACGTCGAGACCTCGTGGAGCAGATCGTCAACGACATGCTGGTCGAGGATCCCTGGGAATGGCGCGCCGTCTGGGTTGCCGGCCTTTCGGCACTGGACGCCGGCGATTTCGCGTCGGCACAGTCTTCCTTCAACGCCGTCTACGGTCAGGTGCCCGGCGAGTTGGCGCCGAAACTTGCGCTGGCCCTGGCCTGTGAGCGTGGCGGCGAGGGATCCATCGCTGAAGGGCTTTACCGGACCTGCGCCAGCACCGACGCCAACTACGTGGCGGCCGCCGCATTCGGGATGGCGCGGATTCGCGCCGCTCGTGGCGACGTGCCTGGCGCCGTCCAGGCATTTGACCTGGTGCCCTCGACAAGCCGGAGCTACCCCGAAGCCCGGCGCCTGCGTGCGATGCAGCTCTACGAATCAGGCGATGGGCTGCCGGCGTTGGCCCAGGCGATGGACAGCATCAGTGGAGTTCGGCTGGATCCGCGTGAGCAGTCTGAGCTGACGGTCCAAATTCTGGAGCGGGCCCTCACGGAGGTCGACAAGACCGGGGCGAAGAGCGATATCAAGATCGGCCCCTTCGAGGCGAGCGACGAGACTCTGCGCGATGGGCTGGAGGCGACCTATCGACAGCTTGCAGGTATCGAGACCGACGCGCAACGCCGCCATTCGTTGGTCGACAAAGCCAACGCCGTGCGAAGGTGGACCCTACGATGACCGACCACCTGACGCAGTCCACTGCTCCTGCGCCTGCTGCGGTCCCCCAGGCCGATGGGGGTCTTCGCTGCCCGCACTGCGGCGCGGAGGTTGCAGCTCAGGAGGCATTTTGCGAAGCCTGCGGTGGTGCACTCAAGCCAACGGCTGTTGGTTCAGTCGAGCAGGCCGACGAACTGGCCGCTCCCATTGAAATCACGCGCTCCATCCAGACCGAAACCGACCAGGACACAGTTGTGGTTGCCCGGCCCTGCGCCAACTGTGGCGGTGTGATCGGGGCGGACGGTTATTGCGAGACCTGCG
>CAVTFS010000006.1:0-184277 GCA_963734005.1 uncultured Actinomycetota bacterium | reverse complement strand
TGGCTCCAGCGGTCGATGACGGCCACCTCCAGGCCTTCCATGCCCGCGAGCAGGAGCATCAGCAGGAGCCAGATGACTGCCTTGATCGCCGGACCGGCCACACCGTGGACAAGTTCGTAGATGGCGTCGTACACCCAGAGAATGGTGAGTATTCCCCAGATGATAAAGAGCACGACGCCCACCGTCGCGCGCAAAGCTTCGCTTGACCTGGATTTACCCTGCTCGGTCGCCATCCCATTCTCCCAATACTAGTTTCAGACCGCACGAGCGCGGGCTTGTTGACCAGGTCTCGTTCGCGCCTCGCGGCGGTGGCGCTGGTGTTGCCCGGTGCCGGGCCGGCGCGGCGGGGATCACCGGACGCCGAAATCGAGATATTCGATCAACGCGGCGGGTGCGTACCGCCGGCCGCGATGGTGCCGGTCGACGGCGGCCAGCACGACCCGCACCGCATCACCAAACCGGCCGGCATCGACGGCGAACGAACCAAGCGCTCCAACTCGGCCCGGTCGCGCTGCGACATTCACGCCCGTCGTCAATGCCATATGCCATAGTCCCACGACGTAAAGTAATCTTCTAGTGCAAAATTAGGAGCCCGGACGATCACCAGCCCCTCGGCCTCCGGTGTTAGAAGTCCCCGCACGAACATGCGGTCTTCTCCTTCGCGTATTCGCTGACTCCCGCGTCCCAGTCGCATGTTGGGATGCGTTCGGGCGGTCCGTTCCTTGCCGTAGGAACGCCGGCCTGCTTTCTGGCCGCCATCCACCGGTCGTGCTCCATCCTTGGCAATAGGCCGGCAATGCTTTTCATACTACTTGTTTTGCTACTCCCAGCGGGTCCGCATAATCCAAAGAATTGTCCCTGGAGAACTTTGAAGGTGACGCCTTCGGCTGCAACTATTCCGCCACTATATTCGACTCTAACGTCTCGCAGTTCAATCTGGACGTTCGTCGCATTCTGGCTAATCGCCTTCCGAACGAAGTATGGATCGATCGGATCGTCGAGTATCTCGAAGGCTTGGCGAACATGAATGGTCGCCTCGTTGGCTTCGTCGCGCATTCGATGGATTTCTCGACGCGGCGCGGCGAACTGCGTGTAAAGTAGGTATAGTGTTAGCATGGTCCCGGCGGAGGAACCTCGTATCACAAGATAGACTCCTAGTAGGACAACACCTACCCCAAATATTCTTTCGATGGTCATCTTTCCGGCATCAAAAAGACCCATAATTCGGTGATGTCGCCGTTCAATCTTTGAAAGGTCGGTGGCTTCACGTCTAACGCGCGACGCTTCAAGTTCAACGGCATTTAAGGTGCGGACGATGGGTTTCCCACGAAGTGGCTACGTCATCGAGCCGTCAAGGTGGGATTTCTTTCGCGCGATACCTACCCGAACACCATCCTGGCTGCGGAGTTGGGTGCGCGTCACGAGAAAGCTGGTTAAGCCAGAGGCTAGCATTATGCCGCCGACAAGAGGTTCTACCGTGGCGGCCAGGGCGACTGAGATGGAAACTTGTAGTAGCGCCGGCATGAAGTCCGCAAAGATGATCTTGATAAGGTCTCCAGCGGATTTCGATCCCCTGCCCATCGTGGCATTTAGTTCGGCAGTGTACTTCTTTTCTCCATCATCACGGCGGTCTGCATGTATGCAGAATCTGCTCGTACCTGAGGACCACCTCGACTCCTGGCATAACATTATGGAGTGCTATATGGATAATTGCTCGTAGGAATGCGAACAGGAGAAATAGTCCCACCAAGTCGGCCATATTTCGATACCGGCTGCCCCGCAGACGTGAGCCTGTTTCGGCGGCGCCAGCATCATGGTCGGGTTTGGGAGACATGTGAGGATCGGGCCGGGATCCGGCCCAGTTCAGTGGCCGCACCCCCAGCGACAGAGCGTGTGACAAGCGGCACGGCGCTCGCTGGGAGGGGTTCATCAAGGTGGACACACGTCAGGACGCTGGGCGCTTCGAGCCCTGTAGCGTGCATCAGTGACCGGGCCAGATGACGGCAGTCGATCAGGATGGGGGCTGTGGGTATGAGCACGGCGCTGTCCCTGCTCGTCCTCGCGGCCGTCCTGGTCTTCGCGGTGATCCGTCCCAGGGGTCTTCCTGAGCTGGTCGCCGCCCTGCCAGGTGCCGTTATGGTGTGGGTTCTTGGTCTGGTGTCTTGGCGGGACATCACCCGGGAGCTTGCCGCGCTTGGTCCAACCGTGGCGTTCCTCGCCGCCGTCTTGATGTTGGCCCATCTGGCCGAGGAAGAGGGCGTTTTCGACTACGCGGGAGCGATCGCGGGGCGCCTCAGCCGCGGATCCGCTGGCCGGCTGCTGCGAGTGGTGTTCATCATCGCGTCGGTGGTCACGGCGGCCCTCAGCCTCGACGCGACCGTAGTGCTGCTGACCCCGGTCGTTCTCACCGCGGCTGTCCGGGTTGGAGTACGCCCCCGACCACACGTGTATGCCTGTGGGCACCTTGCCAACTCGGCCTCGCTGCTGTTACCTGTGTCGAACCTGACCAACATGCTGGCCTTTGCCAGCAGCGGTCTCACGTTCGCCCAGTTCGCGGGCCTGATGGCGCTGCCATGGCTGGCCGTCATCGCGACGGAGTACCTGGTCGTGCGGCTTTTCTTCGCGGCAGACCTGACCGGCTGGAGCCAGCACCCCATACTCCAGGCCTCGGCGGGCCGGCCCGGGTTCGCGCTCGTGGTGCTCCTCGGCACCCTCGCCGGGTTTGTCGTCGCGGAACCACTTGGCGTGCACCCCGCGTGGGCCGCCGCCTCGGGTGTCATCGTTTTGGCTGCACACCGCATCGTCCGACGACCTCGAGCCGAGGCGGCCGCGTTGGTTCGGGCGGCGAATCTTCCGTTTTGCGGGTTCGTGTTTGCCTTGGGTGTCGTAGTCCTTGCATTGCGATCGAGCGGCTTCGGAGGTCTGGTCGACAAGATCACGCCCGACCGGGCCAATTTCGTCGGGCTGCTGGCCGCGGCCGCCATCGCAGCAATGCTGGCGAATCTGGTCAACAACCTGCCCGCCACTTTGATGTTGGTACCCCTCGTCGCGCACTCGCCCGGTCTGACGCTCGCCGTACTGATCGGTGTCAACGTCGGCCCCAACCTGACATACGTTGGCTCACTGGCCACGCTGCTTTGGCGGCAGGTTTTGCACTCCCGCGACCATCCGCCAGCGACCCGGGAGTTCCTGCGGCTGGGTGCGGCGACGGTGCCCGCCGCCTTGCTCGTGGGGGTAGCGGCACTATGGCTTGGTCTGCAAGTCTCAGCCATGTGGTGAGGAGTGCACGCAGATGAAGATCGTGGTCTGGCTCACTGAAGGCACGTGGGAGGCATGCATCGATGCCGTCCGCGACCAACCCGCCACGAGCATCGAGTTGCTCCATGTCATTGACCCCGAAAGTCTGGACGCCCTGGCGGGGGCTCGGGCAAGCCTGCTGGGCCGTGGCTTTGCAGCCGACACTGGACCGCTGGCCGACAATCTCAAGGCGGCCCAGCAAGCTCTCCTCGACGCCGCACAGGCCCGTCTCGGCCGGCCGACAGGCCGACAGGCACGATGGGGCCGACCAGAACGAGAGGTCGTCGCTGCTTGTGCAAGCGCCGGCATGCTGATCCTCGCTCGCGATGGCGACCACACGCGGCTTGGCCCACGCAGCATCGGGCATACGACACGGTTCATCCTCGACCATGCGCCCTGCCGAGTGCTGCTGATTTGGCCCGATGAACCACCACGGCTCTCCACCCTTCCACCGCCGCCACCCCACGGCGCGGGCCACCATTCACCTCCACCGGCGTCTTGACCCATCTGGTCGGCTGACTGAACCGCCCCTGGTTCGTCGGAGGGTGTGTGGTTTACGCGGCTTCCCGGTCGGGGGTCTTGGTTCTAGCAACTACGAACGACTCGGCGACCTCGCCGAGGCCGCTGGGAACCTTGCCGCGGCCCCGTACCGCCTACCAGGCCAGCCTTGACATCGCCGCCCGGCTGGCAGCCGCCGACCCCGGCACGCCTTGAGCACGAGCGGCAACTCCTGGCCCACGAGCTCGGCCAGCTCAATAGAGCAATTGACTCTGCGGTCACGGCGGCGCGGCCCGCAGCGCAGCGAGGACACGCGCCGCCAGGCCGGCGAAGCCGGCCCTTGATCTATAAAGAGCCGGATTCCGCAGTGTTGAGGTCGGGCCAGGGCGCCGGTTGTGGGAGTACCAGGTCTGGGAAGCGGATCTGGAGGATGCAGAACTCCTGGTGCCAGCGCCGGGAAGGACGCCGCCGAGTATTGAGATCTAAGAGTCGACGCGATTCTCGTCCGCCGCTTGGTTGCGGCTGGCACGGCGGCGGGTTCAGGTACGGTCCTGCCATACTCGGAGGTCGGTTGTTGGAGGTGGCCGGTGGTGCGGCGGCTCGGGCGGTCGCAGCAGCTGCTGGTTACCGCGCTGGCCGAGCAGGAGACGGTGGCAGTTCAGGCAGTCGTCGAGAAACATCTCGGCCGCCGGCCGACCCGGTCCGAGTTGCACGCGGCCCAGCGTTCGGCGCATCTGTTGGCCCAACGTGGCGGCGGCACGATCAGCCGTGTCGCGATCCGGCCCGGCATGCACCCGTCACGGTTGGCGATCTCGCGACCGCGACAGTGGCCAGATGACTGGCTGGACCAGGGCGATGATGCGGATCGACGCGAGGCGGTGCGCTGGACTGAGTCGAGGCGAGATGCCGGGACGCCGCCAGCGCGGTTCGGCCGGTGGCAGCAAGTCATCATGGACGCCGCTGCCCAGTATGAGCTGGTCGGCCTGCGTGCCGTGCTCGAAGGTCATCTAAGTCGTCGTCCCGCAAAGGGTGAGAGCACCGCCGCCCAGCGAGCCGCGCGGATGATGGCCCGCAGCGGCCAGGTGAGGCCGAGAGTCGGAGCCGGCGGTCGTTGGCGCGGGTGATGATCATGTCGCCGACACTCGCCCGGCGGGAGGTGTCAGATCTTTTGTGTAAGCGGTGGTCACCTAGTTTGAGAGGACACTGCTACCACGATGACCACGATGGACAACGCGGAGCGCGCTGAGCGGCGTGCCCGGCAGCGGGAGTTGGCTGATCGGCTGAAGGCCTCCGGTGCGCTGGATGGCATCTTCGAGCAGATCGATGCCGGCGAGGTGCCGCTGGGCGGGGATGACGGCTTGTTGAAGGGCATGTTGAAAGCGGCTCTGGAGCGTGGCCTGGAAGCGGAGCTGACCGACCACGTCGGCTATGAGCGCGGCGACCCGGCGGCGTCGCTGTTTCCCAACTCGCGTAACGGCACTACCGCAAAGTCGGTCTGCAGCGAGATCGGCGATGTCGATTTGGCGGTTCCGCGGGACCGCAACGGCAGCTTCGCCCCGCGGCTGGTGCCGAAGGGATCACGGCGGCTCGGCGGCCTGGATGAGATGATCATCAGCCTGTATGCCGGCGGCATGACACTGCGCGACATTCAGCACCATCTGGTTTCCACGATCGGCACCGAGCTGTCCCATGAGACGATTTCTAAGATCACCGACCAGGTCGCCGAGGAGGTGCTGGTTTGGCAGCGGCGGCCGCTGGATGCGTTGTATCCGGTGATCTATCTGGACGCTTTGGTGGTCAAGGTCAAAGACGCCGCTCAGGTGCGTAACAAGGCCGCCCATATCGCCGTCGGGGTGGACGTGGATGGCATCAAACATGTACTCGGGATTTGGGTGCAAACATCAGAGGGCGCCAAGTTTGGGCCGGGGTGTGCGCCGAGCTGGCCAACCGCGGCATCAAGGACGTGCTCATCGTGTGCTGCGAGGGGCTCACCGGTTTCCCCGAAGCGATCGACGCGACCTGGCCGAACTCGACAGTTCAGACCTGTGTAGTGCATCTGATCCGGGCGGCGATGCGGTTCGTCAACTGGCACGACCGCAAAGCTGTCGCGGCGGCGTTGAAACCGATCTACCAGGCCGCCGACGCCGACGCGGCGCGGATCGAGCTGGAGGCGTTCCAGGCCTCCGAGTTGGGCCGTAAGAACCCCCACACGGTCGCTGTGTTTGAGAACGCGTGGGAGCGTTTCACACCGTTCCTGGCGTTCCCGCCGATGCTGCGCCGGGTGATCTACACCACCAATTCGATCGAGTCGTTGAACTATCAGCTTCGCAAGATCATCAAGAATCGTGGCCACTTTCCCAACGACGACGCGGTGATCAAACTGCTGTGGCTGGCCATCTGCAGCATCGAGGACAAGCGGGCCCGGGACCGTGCCAAAGAAGCCGGCCTCGGCCTCCGCGCTAAACGGAAAGCCGAAGGGCGTCTCGTCGAAGGCCAAGTCACCACCAGCTGGAAGCAAGCGCTCGCCCAACTCGCCCTCATCTACCCCGACCGAATCAACCCACACCTATGACCAACGCCACCTGCCTTACACAAAAGACTTGACAGGCTCCCCGGTTTCCGTCCCCCAGAGTCGCTACGAAACGGCAAGCTACCCGACTGGGCGACGGGGGTCGGACCGGCGACATTGATCATCATCGACGAGGCCGGCATGGCCGACACCTTGTCCCTCGACACCGCAGTCCAGTTCGCCATCGGGCGCGGCGCGAGCGTCCGGCTGATCGGTGATGATCAACACTCGCCGCGATCGGCGCCGGCGGCGTCCTCCGCGACATCAAGAACATTCACGGCGCCCTGCAGCTCACCAAGCACAGCGGGTGCGGCGGCGGACGGGGCGAGGCCGAGCACCTGGCCGCCGTCTTCGGTCCAGGCCAAGGTCAGGGCGCGCATGGCCGTGGTCTTCCCGGCGCCGGCGGCGGCGCGTGTCCTCGCTGCGCTGCGGGCCGCGCCGCCGATCAGGCGGTCCAGCGCTACACCGACAGCCTCCACGTCGCAGCCGAACAGCTCCTCGGACCCCAGACCGTCGCAGAGCTCGACCAAGCCGACCAGTACCTCCCCGGACTCACCACCGAACCCGCCTGGCCAACCCTCCGAACCCACCTACTCGCGTTGGCGGCCGAAACCGGCAAGCATCCACTCCGCCACCTACAGGAAGCCGCCAGCGGACGCGATCTCTCTACCGCAGGCGACATGGGCGCCGTCCTCTACTGGCGCCTCCCAGAGCTGGCGCCTGTCGATCGAGATCCGTTCGGGTTTTTGGTACGGGCGGTGCCTGTCGTCGCTTCGACTATGTGCGATGCGGCCTGCGTGGAGGCGGTCCTTCAAGCGGCGGCACAAGTGGCCGATGTCGACCTGCACACAGTCGACCCGGGCACGATCACCGACGAGGCGATGCAGACAGTGCATGGTGTCGGCGGTGACGCCTTGGGCGCCGTGGATGGTGGTGGCGTAGCCGAGTCCGGTCGAGGTTTTGACGTAATCCGCCTCCCGGCAGCAGCTGCCTGGCGAGGACGGGTCGAAGCCGTGCTCGATCAGCCAGCGGGCCGCCACCAGGCTTCGCCATGACCACCACGCGCGGATCACGTCGAGGTCGACGTCGGTGCCGTAGCCGGCGACGACATCGCCAAGGTGCTCCTTATGTCCGAGCGTCAAGGTCGCGAGGTCGTACAGGGCATCGCCATGTCCTGCCTCGGACCAATCAATCACGCCGGCGATCTCGTCACCGTCGACGAACACGTGGGTAACCTGCAGGTCGCCGTGCGTGAACACTGGTGTCAGGGCCGGAGTCCAGCCTCGGCGATCCGGCGGTTGCGTGTAACCAGGTCGGTAGGAAGGACGCCGTTCGTGACGAGCCAGCATTCGCCGTCGAGTCGCGATGCGATCTCGTCGAGGCTCCGACCGGGCCATGGCGGCAGCGGCGCGTCGTGCAGCATGCCGTGCGGCCCCACCCGCCGAGGCCCACGCCGCCGACGACGCGGTCGACGGCTCGCCGAGGCGGCCGAGTGCCGTCCCTGGAAGGGCGGCGAGCGCGGGCACGGGCGGCTTCCGCCACAGGACCTCCGGAGTCGGGATCGGCGCCAACGCCATCGCCTCGACCTCCACGTCGGTGAGCGTTTGATCAGAGTCGATCTTCAGGAACACATCACCGACGCGCAGGGTCGCGCGCTCGTCATGGGCCACAACGACCTCGACCTCCCCCACGTCGGCGATTATGGCAGCTGAGCACAGACGTCGCCGCGGTTCATCGTGTGCGCCTGGCGCCTGGCGACTGGCGGAGCCACCGCCTCTTGCCCGAGGTCTTGAGAGCCGGTGTGAGCCGTTGCTGGCGCTGAGCAACGTCGCCCCGAGCTCGCTAACGCGGGACTGAGCGACATCACTGTCACCGTCGACACCAGGCGGCAGCCATGGGTCTCACCCGGTGATGCATGGTCGGCTACAGCCGTGGCAACCACTCGGAGACGCGCTACCGAACAACCTCAAGCCAGCCATCCGTAGAAGGTTTGAGGATCTGTGGGCCGCAGCCGGCGCAGCGTCGCCGGAGTACGACGCCCAGCAGACCCTCATGGCGACGGGCCTTAAAGCATCCAGCGGTGCCCCCGTGGTGCCCCGAAGAACCGCCGCCAGTCGTCGCCACTCATCGCCAGCCACGGACAGTAGGGCGCAGCCCCAGCCCTGGACGGCACCAGCCATCCACCACCATCAAGCGCTGGACTCTCTCGTAGTGCGTCGCTCTTTGGTCGCCAGCCGACGACACGGCATCGAACGCTAGGGATCAACACCGACGCAACGCATTGAGATGCCGCCCCACACCGGACCAATGGCTGAGGATCACGCCGTGGGCAGATGCGGACCGGACTTCGGCGGCGGTTGGATTGTTTCTCGCGCCTGCTGTTGTGTGGTGTACACAGAGACGAGGGTTCCCCCAAATATGGGAGATCGAACGGGCGGATCGACACGATCCCAGCAGAAGGATGTGCAGCAGCATGAGCGACAAGAAGGTTTCACGAAGCGGCTGCCAGGGAATCAAACATAGGCCTGAAGATCGCGGGCACGGACCAGTCGCGTTCGATCGATGTGGACTGAGCGGAGTTCGCCAGACTTGAGGAGCTCATAGACCTTCGAGCGGCTGATGCTCAGATGCTCAGCGACCTCCGGTATGCGATAGAGCAGCTTGTCGTTCATGATCTTCCTCCGCCTCGACCAGGCCTATACCTACATAAGGACCGACGAGCGTCCATGCGATCATGACCGTCCAGACGTCTTCACGGACCCTCTCGATCCATGGCGCTTGATACCGGCAGGGCCGCATGTCTTCAGCCCGCGCATCGGGCGAACGGCCACTGGTCTCTTGGCTCTGACGCGAGCCGCAACTCGGTCCGCGGGTGCAGCGGGGTCCACGTTCATCCACCGGGATCGACCGCTGCCATTGGCAAGCCGCGCGGCGAGAGCTGCCCATCTAAAACTGACGGAGGTTGTTGACAGTCTGGGTCTCCCAAATTGAGGAGATCATCTATGACTGACCGTGAGCTGGAGCGACGAGCCAACCGTCGGCTGGCGGTGTTGCGCCATGTAGAGGAAGTTAGCGGGAACGTGGCGGCGACTTGTCGCTACTACGGCATCAGCCGGCAGTGCTACTACGGCTGGCTGCGCCGCTACCAGGACCACGGCATCGACGGCTTGAAGGACCGGTCCAGTCGGCCGCGCCACTCACCACGGGTGACCCAGGCCGAGGGTGATCGAGAAGATCCTCTGGTTGCGGAAGCACTACCACTTCGGCTGGCCAAGATCGCGATGTATCTGGCCCGCTACCACGACGTGACGATCTCGACCTCCGGGGTGTGGCGGATCTTGAAGCGGCTCGGAATGAACCGGCTGCCCGCCTCGCAGCGCTACCAACGCCGGGCGCTGCGGTGGAAACGCTACGAGAAGCAACGCCCCGGCCACCAGCTGCAGGAGGATGTGAAGTTCATCGAACCACTAAGGCCAAACAGGCCGCCGAAAGAAGTACTACCAGTTCACCGCCATCGATGACTGCACCCGACTGCGGGTGCTACGCGCCTACCCGCGCTGCGACCAGAAAACCGCCATCGCCTTCATCGACCACGTTCTGTCCAAACTGCCGTTCGCCGTCGAGCGCGTTCAAACCGACAACGGATCCGAATTCGGCGCATCGTTCGACTGGCACCTGCTCGACAAAGGCATCGACCACGTCAAGATCAAACCTCGGACACCCCGGCTGAACGGCAAAGTGGAGAGATCCCACCGCATCGACTCCGAAGAGTTCTACCGACTCCTCGAAGGCCAAGTCATCGACGACGCCAACCTGTTCTCCGAGAAGCTGCAAGAGTGGGAGGACTACTACAACTACCATCGCCCTCACGGCGCTCTCGCCGGCCAAACACCCTACGAGCGCCTCCGCCAGAAAGCCCAAGACCCGCTGTCATAGGCCTTCGTCAGTTGCACAGCGAGAGCTGCCCACGAATTGCCCACATTGTCCAATCAACGCAGTAGAGGCGGATTCCGGAATTATCCGAAAACCGCCTCTGACTAGGCTACTTACTTGTAGCGGGGACAGGATTTGAACCTGTGACCTCTGGGTTATGAGCCCAGCGAGCTACCGAGCTGCTCCACCCCGCGTCGGCAGTGCACAACCTTACGTCAGCTCCCGAGACAAGCCAAATCAAGCAGATCCACTCAGTCCATGCCGGGAATGAGCTCCCGCGCTTCTACGTACTCCATGCCGGTGAGCTCCATCAGGTCGGTCACCATGGAGCGGATCTGAGCCAAGATCACGACGGCCGAGATGGAGTGCGTGAGCTGAAGATGCGGAGTGGCCTCGGCGATCTCTCGCAGTCGATCCGTTGCGGCGGTAGGAAGCCGGTGTTCCGACAACTCATGAGCGATGAATCTGCACGCTTCGGCCAGCCGTCGGACCAGATCTTGATAGGCCACAGGTACCTCATCACCTCGCCATATTGCGATAACACACCTTCGGACCAATATCCGAAGGTTGCGCACGGCAGAATCGAGCGGCTGGTGCAGGTCGGACAGTGCGATTGCCAGGCCCAATTGTCGTCGACGAAAAGGGGAGTGGCGGACCACGTCGAGGCCCTCGGCAGCAGCGATGTCGAAGGTAGCCAGATCCTTTTCTGTCGTCTGCACCCGATCCAGCACCGCACTAGCAGCGTGCTCATCCTTCGCTGCGAGCGCACCGGCTGCTGCATCCAGCGTGTCAGCCATCCCGGCGACAACTTTGGCCGCGACTTCACCTGGCTTGCGGAGCGCCCCACTCGGTGCCACGGTCGCCACCAGCAACGCGAGCGTGGAGCCTATTGCTGCATCGGTCCAGCGTTCAAATCCATAAATCGGACTGGGCGCCATGACCAGCACTGCGATTGAGTTGGCCCCGGCCTGGGTCGTTATCAGCGGGCCTGCTCCAACCAAGGTCGCGAGTGACATGGCGATTGCGCAGACCAGCACAACTTGCCAAACTCCGGCTCCGAACAAGACCAACCAGAGATCGCCAAGCGCGACGCCGAGCGTCACACCGATCGCCACGTCCACACCACGGCGGAGGCGCTGCCCGTACGCCATACCGAGGACGAGGATGGCCGCCGCGGCCGCGAAATAGGGCACCTCATGACCGAGCAGCAGGCTCGCGATCAGCCACGCGAGGCCCGCGGTCACCGAGCACTGGGCGATCAGGAAGGCACGCTGTCGCCATCGTTCGATACGGCGAACCGCGGATGCCTCACCGCGCCGGATCGTTCGCTCACTGAGGTCGAATGCCCGCAGTTCCAGCTGCTTCGCGGAGAAGGCATCGGAGTCCATGCCTCATGATTCACCCGGCCGGTGCTGGCGTACCAGTGCGTCGGCCGCGTGGAAGCGGTCGTGTGCCGTCGGGCACACTAGGCAGACGTGACTTCACCGATCCGCGTCACTGTATGGGGCGAGAACTTCCACGAACAATCCGAACGAGATCGTGCCGGCATGGCCGCGCGCTACCCAAGCGGCATGCACGGCGCTATCGCCACCGGAATCACTGAATTGCTCGGTGATTCCGTCGCTGTTAGGACCGCCACTCAAGATCAGCCAGAGCACGGCCTAACCGAGGCGGTTCTGGATGGGACCGATGTGCTGACCTGGTGGGGACATGCGACTCATGCCAGTGTCGACGATGCTGTAGTAGATCGAGTACATCAGCGCGTTCTGGGTGGCATGGGCCTGCTGGTTCTGCATTCCGCCCACTTCTCCAAGATCTTCCGTCGACTCATGGGCACCACGTGTTCCCTGGCCTGGCGCAATTCCGGCGACACTGAGCTGGTCTGGTCTGTCAACCCTTCCCATCCGATCACTGCCGGTGTTCCGCAACCGATCGTGATCAATGAGCATGAAATGTACGGCGAGTTGTTTGACATCCCGGCACCGGACGAGTTGATCTTCATCTCCGCTTTCAGCGGCGGCGAAGTCTTTCGATCCGGCTGTTGCTGGCGGCGTGGCAGGGGCAAGGTGTTCTACTTCTCACCCGGTGATCAGGAGTACCCGGTCTACCACCACCCTGACATCAAGCGAGTACTGGCCAATGCAGTGCTGTGGGCCCGACCCGAGCACAGTGGCGACTTCGTTGCGCCCGCGGTCATCAACCAGCCAGCGCCCAAGTTCAACAGGCGCGGCATCACCGAGGGCGTAGGCGCATGAGCGCCAAGGGTCGGCTCCGGGCAGGTGTGATCGGTCTCGGATGGGCCGGGCAGCAGCACATGACGGCGTACACGGATGCGGCCGATGTTGATCTTGTGGCACTGGCGGGAATGGAAACTGACGCGCTGCAGGACTTTGCAGCGGCGTATGACGTCCCGGAGGAGCACAGCTACGCAGACTGGCAGGATCTTATTGATCATGAGCAGCTTGATCTGCTGAGCATCGCGGCACCGACCATCTTGCACGCTCCCATAGCAGTTGCGGCGCTGGATGCCGGCATGCATGTGCTCTCGGAGAAGCCGATGGCGGAGAACGCCGAAACCGCTCGACTGATGGTTGAGGCGGCCGAGCGCAACGACCGTGTCCTCGATGTCTCGTTCAACCATCGGCGACGCGGCCACGTCCAAGTCCTCAAGAAGATGATCGACGCCGGCATACTCGGTCCGATCTACTACGCCAAGGCTGGCTGGTTGCGGCGTGAGGGTATTCCAGGGCTCGGCAGCTGGTTCACCCATCGGGCGACTTCCGGCGGAGGACCGCTGATGGACCTGGGAGTGCACATGCTCGACATCGCGCTCTACCTGATGGATGAGCCGCCGGTTCGGGCCGTCACTGCCGCGACATACGCGGAGTTCGGTCCACGCGGCAAGGGGAGTTCGTCGTTCATGCGCAAGACCGGGGTGCAGCCAGGTGCCTTCGATGTCGAGGACCTCTCAACCGCCTTCCTGCGGTTGCAGGATGGCGGGACATTGCTGCTGGAGTCCAGCTGGGCGCAATGGATCCCGAAAGATCAGTGTTATGTGACCCTTTACGGCTCTGACGGTGGCGCCAGCATCGAGTGGGGCGCGCCTGATGACCCGCATCGCAGTCTGGACATCTGGACCGAGAAGGAGGGCGTACCGGCGACGCTGCATCCCAACGTCCCACCTGACGGCCTGCACACCGAGTGTGTCGTGGACTTCATTGCCAAGGTGCGATCAGGTGACTACACCAATCATCGTGGCAAGCAGGCACTGGCCCGCGCTGTGGTGATCGATGCCTGCTATGCCTCCGCTTTGAAAGGCGCTGAGGTCACGCTCGACTCCTAATGCCAGTCGGAACGTCACATTAGTAACATCAATCTCTTTCTTTCACTTGCGTGTCGCGGTTGACGTGCTGCAGGCTATGGCCACTTCCCCACGAATGGATGGGTCATGTCTCCTTCCCCGACACCTGGCGCCACCGTCGCTCGGAACTGGATCAGGCGGGTTCTGGGTGCTGCGACGGCACTCATCGTGATCGCGACCTCTGCAACGTTGACGATGATTCCCGCCCATGCCGATTCTGCGGTCTCGGCAAGGTCAGGAAACTTCACGATCCACGGCGCTGGCTGGGGCCACGGCTGGGGCATGTCGCAGTACGGCGCGTACGGGGCCGCTCGGAAAGGCCTGTCCTGGAAACAGATCCTCGCCTTCTACTATCGGGGTACCCGGCTGAGCAAGCTGCCAAGCGGAACCAAGATCAAGGTCTGGATCACCGCCGACAACGACAACAGCCTGCGGGTCCTGCCGGCGAGTGGCCTTGCCGTCAGTGACACGGCTGGTCATCGTTACACCGTGCCCACCGGGGCGAAGTACACGTCGTGGCGAATCAGTCGCTCGGGCGCTGGCTACCGGCTCAGCTACCGAACCAGCAGCGGAAGCTATGTGACGAAGTCGACCGGGCTCACGACCGGTACCTGGTCGTTCTCCACTCGTCTCAAGATCGTGAAAGTCGTTCTTCCGAACGGTTCCGCGCGTCCCTACCGCGGCACCGTGGCGCTGATCAAGAGGGGAACCGGCGGACGGGCGGTCAACAACGTGCTCCTGGAGGACTACGTCAAGGGGGTCGTGCCAGCCGAAATGCCCACCTCCTGGGCGGCGAACGCAGTTCGCGCGCAGGCGGTCGCGGCACGCTCATACGCGGTCCGGCTGCAGAAATTCGCTGGCAACGCCGGGTACGACACATGCGATACCACTGCCTGTCAGGTCTACCGCGGCATGGCTCACGAGACCGGTGACGGCAATGCGGCAGTGAAGGCCACCGCCGGAACCATCGTCACTTACAGAGGTGTGGTGGCGCTCACTCAATACGCCTCGTCCAACGGCGGACACAGCGCCCGCGGCGACTACCCATACCTCGCCGCCCAGCCCGATCCGTACGACGGAGTGATCAAGTCTCAAGCATGGACCCGGACACTCAGCGCGAGCAGCATCAGCCGGGCGTGGCCCTCAGTCGGGACAGTGAAGCAGTTACAGATCACCAGCCGCGACGGCGCGGGCGCCTGGGGCGGCCGAGTCAAAGCAATCAGGATTATCGGAACCTCACGGACCGCGACTGTCTCGGGAACCACCTTCCAGCACATGTTCGGCATGCGTTCCTCGCTCTACAGGGTGATGGAAGACCCCACTTGAAACGCCGAGTTGTCAGAACCTGGTTGACCCATAGCTCAACTGGAATCTGACAAGTCGGCAGAATGAGCGGGTGATCGAGGGATTCGAGATTGGGCACCACACCGCGGATACCGAGGGCTGGCTGACCGGGACGACCGTGGTGCTGGCCCGAGGGGGCGCGGTTGGCGGGGTCGACGTACGCGGCGGCGGGCCGGGAACACGCGAGACTGACCTGCTCCATCCAACGACAGCGATCGATCGGGTCCATGCCGTGGTACTCACTGGTGGAAGCGCGTACGGGCTTGCGGCAGCGAACGGCGTCATGGCCGGACTCGAGGCGGCTGGAATTGGGTGGCCGGTGGGTCTCGAGCCTCACCAGGTCGTTCCGATCGTGCCGGCGGCGGTGATCTTCGACCTCGGTCGCGGTGGCGTTTTCGGCAATCGGCCGACTGATGACTTTGGAGTGTCGGCGCTTGCCGCGGCCACCAGAGAACAACCCGCGACGGGGTGTGTGGGAGGCGGCACCGGTGCGGTCTGCGGAGGCATCAAGGGAGGCTTTGGGTACGCCGAAAAGGAGCTCGAGTCGGGCGTCTCTGTTGCAGCGGCCGTCATAGTGAACGCAGCCGGGTCACCGGTCAACCCCGCGACCGGGCGCCTGTGGGCTGATCGGATGCAGCTCCTTGCGACGCCGAGTGAGGTCGAGCGAGAGGCGCTGGAAACCGCCTACAGCCAGGCCCAGCGGTCCGCCGCCACGACGATCGGTGTGATCCTGACCGACGCGACCCTGATCAAGGCCCAAGCCACCAAGATCGCCGCAGTTGCTCACGACGGGATGGCCCGCGCCATCCGTCCGGTGCACTCTATGTTCGACGGCGACACCGTCTTCTGCCTCGCCTCCGCACGCCGGCCAGTCGCCGAGGATCGGATTGGCTCCCTGTTAGCCTTCAATGCCTTGCTCGCGGCGGCCGCTGACGTGTTCGCCGACGCTTGCCTCGACGGGATTCTGTCGGCTACAGGACGCGGGTCCTGGCAGAGTTACACCGACCTGGCGCCCTCTGCAGTCGGCTGAGATATCGGTTACTGCCTGGGCTGGATTCCTACACTGGTGGCTGCATATTCAGCCTGTGACCAACGAGGAACCATGAAGGCGTTATTGCTGGAGAACATCCATCCCGAGGGCGTAAGGCTGCTCACCGAACGCGGGATTGAGGTCGAACACGGTCAAGGGAGCGCTCGACGAGGGCGAATTGATCGACGCCTTGCGCGACGTACAGCTCCTGGGCATCCGCTCGAAGACCAACGTCACTGAAAACGTTCTCGAAGCCACCCCTGACCTGATGGCAATCGGTGCCTTCTGCATCGGCACCAACCAGGTCGACCTGACTGCTGCGTCCAGGCTGGGCATCCCGGTCTTCAACGCACCTTTCTCCAACACTCGCAGCGTGGTGGAGCTCGTAATCGCGGAGATCATTGCGCTTGCCAGGCATCTCACCGACAAGAACGCCAAGATGCACGATGGCGTCTGGGACAAGTCCGCCAAGGGCGCGCACGAGGTGCGCGGCCGCACCTTGGGCATTGTCGGTTATGGAAATATCGGCAGCCAGCTCTCCGTGGTGGCCGAGTCGATCGGCATGCGCGTCTACTTCTACGACCTCGCAGACAAGCTGGCGCTGGGTAACGCGCGGCGCTGCGAGACCCTCGACGAGCTCTTGGACGTCGCCGAGACGGTCACCTTGCACGTGGACGGCAGACCCGGGAACGCGGGCCTGTTCGGCGCGGAGCAATTCACCACGATGCGGCGGCGGAGCCTGTTCCTCAACTTGTGCCGGGGTTTCGTTGTTGATCATGAGGCGTTGCGGGAGCATCTGCTCAGCGGACACATCGCCGGTGCCGCGCTGGACGTCTTCGCTGACGAGCCCAAGAGCGCCGGAGACCAGTTCGGCAGCAGCCTGCAAGGCATCCCAAACGTGATCTTGACGCCTCATATCGGCGGTTCGACCGAGGAGGCGCAGACCGATATCGGTCGGTTCGTGGCCGGCAAGTTGCGCGATTTCGCTGACAGCGGGCACACCACGATGTCTGTCAATCTGCCGCAAGTGCAAACCGGCACCACGGCTGGACGTAGCAGGTTGCTTCATGTCCACGACAACGTGCCCGGCGTGCTGGCCACAGCGAACGGGCTACTGGCGAACGCTCATGTCAACATCGAGAGCCAGGTGCTGTCGACGCGCGGTGAGCTGGGCTACGTGATCACCGACGTCGCCGGCCCTTTGAGCGCTGAAGTGATCGACAAGCTGCAGAGCATGCCGGAGACCGTACGTCTCAGGGTGCTGAACTAGCGATCTTGATCATGACGCTAGGGCAGCCCGGCGGATGAGTGCGGGCAGCCACGGCGGGCATCGGGGATCGGCTTCAAGATCGTTGAGGGTCCACCAGCCGACCTCGGCCAGTTCATCCGGTGCATTCACGTACGGCTCATCGCTAGATGGCGCTGGGGCTGAGAACGTCACCGTGATCTGCCGCTCACCGTCGTTGGTGATGAAGAACTCTGACTCCAGATACGTCAACGGCACCCCAGAAAGATCAAGACCGACTTCCTCAGCGACTTCCCGTCGCGCGGTCGCTTCCAGCACAAGGCCCTCGGGATCGCTGACATCGACGTGGCCGCCGATCATTCCGATCATGTTCGGCGCGTACGCGACGCCGGGCGCTCGCACCACGAGCAGCCAACTGTTACCACGGTGGATCAGGACGCAGACGGTGACCGCGTAGACCTCGCTGTCCACCAATGGATCACGACTTGCGTCGAATGATCTTGATCACGATGAACACCAGCAGCCCCAAGACGGCGAGAGCCGGACCGTAGCGCTTCAGCACAACCGGCACAACGGTGCTGAATACATTCAGCTCGCTTTGAGCGGCGTCGCCCGCTGGCGAGGAGTAGCGGGACGGTTCCGAGGCCGGGGGAGCCGTCGAAGGAGGAGCCTCCGTTGCTGAGGGCGCAACGTCAACACCCGGGCTGCTCCCGACTTCGGTTGACCCTGCTGCGGCGGGCACGGTTTCGAGCTCGATGGTCTGCTCGGTGTCCGCCTCATCGAATCGGCTGTCGGCATCGGCTGCAAATGCTGCACTCGGCGACCCCTCCTCGGTCGCACCGAGGCCTTCGGTGAAACGTCCAGAAACGCAGGCTAGGAACTGGTCCAGCAGCTTGTCGCTGACATCGGAGATCACTCCGCGGCCGAATTGCGCAGGCTTTCCGGTGATCGCAAGGTCGGTCAGAACTTCGATATCGGTCTGTTCGCCACTTTCAGCGAACGAGGCGGTGACGATCGCGGTTGCCGTCCCGTTCCCCCGCTTGTCCTTGCCGCGAGCCTCTATCACTACCCGGTGGTCCGCATCGTTGCGTTCCACGTACCGGCCAGATCCGTTGTAGAGAAGGGCGACCGGGCCCAATTTGATCTTAACGGAACCGGTGAATTCGTCGCCCTCGATGCTCGTGATAGTGGCGCCGGGGAAGCATGGAGCTAACCCCTCCAAGTTGTTGAAAGCGTTCCATGCCTCGTCTATCTGGGCGGGCACGCTGAAGCGATGGGTTAGGTCCATAGGGTCATCCTGTCCTATTCCCGGGCGGCCGCCAGCACCGCACGTGTCCTATGTGCGCGCGGCTGCGAGCACCGCGCGTGTCCTATTGCGCGCGGCTGCCAGCACCGCGCGACGGCCCAAGATCGACACCAGATGCCGGCGGTACTCTGGGTCGCCATTGATATCGGTAGGTGGTGCTGTGGCGTCAGCGATGCCGGCCAACGCGCCCGCGACGGCATTGGGCTCCACCGCGACACCGACCAGCGCTTGCTCGGCTGCTCGCGCCCGAACTGGTGTCGGTCCCATGTTCGTCAAGGCAATCCGGGCCTCGGCAATGCTGCCACCTTCGGTCCGGACGGCCGCCGCGACGCCGGCGATCGCCCACTGTTGAGCCACCCGGACGAACTTCTCGTATGCCGAACCCCAGCCGGTGTATTTCGGTACCCGGACCTCGACCAAGATCTCGTCATCGCCAAGTGCAGTCGTGAAGAGATCTTGGAAAAAGTCTGCGGCTGCGACTCGGCGTTGCCCACCAGGACCGGCGATCACGAACTCGGCCTCCAGGGCCAGCATCGGTGCGGGAAGGTCGCCCGCTGGATCCGCATGCGCGCAAGCCCCGCCGATGGTTCCCCGATGCCGGACTTGCGGATCGGCCACCGTCTCGACGCATCTGGCGATCAGCGATGCATGCTCGGCGACCAGCGGATCGCGCGCGACTTCGAAGTGTGGCGTCATCGCTCCAATGACGATCGCGTCGCCGTCGTCGCGGACGCCCTTGAGCGAATCGATCTTGGCCAAGTCGATCAGCAGCTCGGGCGCTGCGAGCCGGAGCTTCATCACCGGCAGCAGGCTCTGCCCTCCAGCAATGATCTTGGCATCGTCGCCGCCGTCCGCGAGCAGTTGCAGCGCCTCATCGACGCTGGTGGGTGCCTTGTAGTCGAAAGCCGCGGGGATCACGCCTGTCCTCCTTCGGTATCGAAGTGAGGTTGGGCCTCCTCGGGGGTGGCCGCTTCCTCGGTCATCGGTTGTGCACCCTGAATCGCCTTCCAGACCCGCATCGGCGTACAGGGCATTTCGATGTCTTTGACCCCAAACGGACGCAATGCGTCGAGGATGCCGTTGACGATGGCCGGAGTGGACGCGATCGTTCCGGCCTCGCCAACCCCCTTGGCGCCAAGCTCGTTGTACAGCGCCGGAGACTCGGTTCGGTCGGTGACGAAGTCGACCAGATCGGCCGCTGAAGGTACCAGATAGTCCACAAAAGATCCGGTCACGAGAGTGCCGTTGTCGTCGTAGACAGCTTCCTCGAACAGGGCCTGCGCAATCCCTTGGGTCAGTCCCCCGTGCACCTGACCGTCGACGATCATCGGATTGATCACCTTCCCAATATCGTCGACGGCGACGTATTTGCGGATGGACACAGCTCCGGTCTCGGTGTCCACCTCAATGGCTGCGAGGTGGGTGCCGTGCGGATAGGAGTAGACCTCGGGGTCGAAGGACGCCGAAGAATCCAAGTTCGGCTCGATTCCCTCCGGCCAGGCGTGCGCTTGGAGGGCGGCGAAGGCAATCTCAGCCAGCGACTTGCCCGTATCAGTGCCCTTGACCCAGAAGTGGCCGCCTCTGAACTCAAGATCATCCTCGCTTGCCTCCAACATGTGCGCTGCGATGGGCTTGGCCTTTTCGATCACCTTGTCGGCGGCCTTGAGCACCGCGGTCACGCCGACGACAAGTGATCGGGAGCCGTAGGTGTCGAGGCCACGCTGAGCAACCTGGGTGTCGCCATGCAGCACTTCCACATCCTCAAAAGCCACCCCCAACTTGTCGGCTACGATTTGGCTCCAGGCTGTCTCGTGTCCTTGTCCGTGAGGGCTCGTTCCGACAACGACCTCGACCGTGCCAAGTGGGAGCATCCGCACCTCAGCGTGTTCCCAGCCGCCGGCGATGTAGTTCAGACTCCCGAGTATCCGCGACGGGGCTAGCCCACATTGCTCGGTGTATGTCGAGATGCCGATCCCGAGCTGTACTGGGTCTTTGCGGGCACGGCGTTCGGCCTGTTCAGCCCGCAGCCCGTCGTAGTCGAACAGCTCCTTGGCCCTTGCGGTGGCTGCCTCGTAGTTGCCGGAGTCGTATTCGAATCCGGCTACGGTGGTGAACGGAAACTCCTCGGCGGTGATCCAGTTCTTGGCCCGCAGCTCCAAGGGATCCATGTCCAGCTCGACTGCAAGATCATCCATGAGTCGCTCGATGGCGTACGTCGCCTCGGGGCGGCCGGCCCCGCGATAGGCATCAGTGCGGACCATGTTGGTCAAGATGTTTTTGACCTCGAAGCGGTAGGCGGCGAACTTGTAGATCGCGTTGTACATGTACGCGCCGAGGATGGGAATGGCCGGGCCCACCAGACCCATGTATGCGCCCATATTGGCAAGTAGGTCGACGTGCAGTGCGGTGACCTTGCCCTCCTTGGTCGCGGCCAGCGTCAACCGTTGCACCTGATCCCGGCCATGGTGGGCACCCTGCAGAGACTCGCTGCGGGTTTCGGTGTACTTGACTGGCTTGCCCAGCTTCTTGGCCACCGTAAAGGTAATGAACTCTTCGGGCGTGACCTCCAACTTGCCGCCGAAGCCGCCGCCGACATCCGGTGCGATCACCCTGATCTTGTGTTCAGGGGTGTTTGTCGCAATTGCAGTGAAGACGCGCAGAAAGTGTGGCACCTGCGTCGATGACCAGAAGACGATCTGGTCACCGGTCGGGTCGACCAGGAAGGAACGCGGTTCCATGAAGGCCGGAATCAACCGCTGCTGCCGGAAGGTCCGCTCCAGCACGATGCCGTCCTGGCGAGCTTTTTCGATCTCAGCCTTGACATCGGCACCGGTGCCCGCCTCGGCCGAGTCGAAGATCCAATGGGTCGACACATTCGTCTCCCAGTCTGGATGGACGTAGGGAGGCCCAGCCGCGGCAGCCTCGAGATCGAGGACAACCTGCTCATCTTCGTACTCGACATCGACCAGCTCCGTCGCGTCGCGGGCAGCTTCGGCGCTCCGGGCCACGACCACTGCCACAATTTCGCCCGCGAAGTTGACTTCCTCCCTCGCGACCGGGTAGTACTCCGGGACCTTGTCCTCGGGCGAGAGCGGCCAGCCACACGGCATGGGGCCCACATCGTCGGCAAGATCAGGCCCCGTGAAGACCGCGATAATACCGGGTGCAGCCTTCGCCTGGGCCACGTCGATCGAAATGATCTTCGCGTGCGCGATGGGGCTGCGCACCATGCCGAGGAATAGCATGCCGGGGACGGAGAGATTGTCGGTGAACCGAGTCCGACCGGTGATCAGGCGCTGATCTTCTTTGCGTAGCCGTGGGCGGCCAACCTCGAGGGTGGTCTCGGGAGATTCTTCTGTGATGGTCATCGGACGCTCCCCGCTGCCTGGCGTACGGCCTTGACGATGTTCTGGTAACCGGTGCACCGGCACAGGTTGCCCTCGAGTCCCTCGCGAATCTCGCGGTCCGACGGGTCAGGATTTTCGTTCAGCAGCGACGCCGCCTGCATGATCATTCCCGGCGTACAGAATCCACATTGCAGAGCGTGATTCTCGTGGAATGCCTGCTGAACCGGATGCAGCTCGCCGTTGCTCGCCATGCCCTCGATAGTGGTCACTTCGCCACCGTCCGCCTGGACGGCAAGCACCGTGCACGACTTCACGCTCAGCCCGTTGAGATGGACGGTGCAGCTACCGCAGTTGGTCGTGTCACATCCGACCAGCGTGCCGGTCTTTCCAAGCCCGTATCGCAGATACTGCACCAGCAGTGTTCGCGGCTCGACGTCATCTGTGTAGGTGACTCCGTCGACAGCTACTGAAATTCGCATACGCCACTCCCTTTCGGATGACTGTCGCCCCCGGAGCGCGTGGTTGCGCGGCTGGCTGGCGACGGCGCCGGCCTAATGGGTAAATCTAACTCTCTGAGATGATCATGGAAACTCCGGGGGGTGATGCGGCAGGGTCTAGTCAAGATCGAGAGAATCTCGTCATGGACTCAGTCAGCTATCTCAATCCCGCACAGCTTCACAGCAACCCGGCCTTCACGCACGCCGTGCGCATTCCCGCCGGCCACGATCTGATAGTGATCGGCGGTCAGAACGGTGTCGACAGCTCTGGCCGCGTCGTCTCAAGCGATCTTGCTGGCCAGGCTCGACAAGCGCTCAGTAACCTGCAGGCCTGCCTGATGGAGGCGAACGCCGACCTTGATCATGTTATTCGGTGGTCAATCATGATCAAGGACGGAGCACCCCTCTACGAAGGCTTTGCCGCCTTCGTGGAGATTTGGGGCCAGCGGCCCAACCCGCCTACTCTCACGGTCGCCATGGTCAACGGCTTCGCAGTTACCGGTGCCCTGTGCGAAATCGATGCGCTCGCGGCCGTTCCCAGTGCCTAGTGTCGGACGGCATCAAGGACTCGCACTCATCACAATGCTGAGTGATGGATGCGACCGGGGAGTTCCGCAAGCCGGCCACCATGACCCCCCCAGCGCTGGCCGATGATCTCGGCAGCGATCGAGACGGCCGTTTCCTCCGGTGTACGCGCCCCGAGATCAAGGCCGATCGGGCTTGACAGCCGTCCGATGTCGGCCTCGGTGAGCCCTGCGTCGCGTAGCCGCTGGAGACGCTCCTCGTGGGTCTTCCGTGATCCCATGGCGCCGACGTAGCCGACCTCCCGGAGGCGAAGTGCGATTTCCAAGACCGGTACGTCGAACTTCGGATCGTGGGTGAGCACGCAGATGACTGTGCGGCCATCGATCCGGCCCGCCTCGACCTCGGATGCCAAATAGCGATGAGGCCAGTCGACGATCACCTCGTCTGCGTCAGGGAACCTGGTCCTGGTCGCGAACACAGGTCGCGCGTCGCACACGCTTACCCGGTATCCCAGGAAGCTACCGAGCCGAGCAACAGCGGCTGCAAAGTCGATGGCCCCGAAGACCAGCATCCGCGGCCGTGGCGCGTAGCTGGCCGCGAAGACACGCATCCCTTCGCCGCGCCGCTGACCCTCGGGACCGTAAGTGAGCAGCTCGGTCTTGCCTGTCGCCAGCAGGCCGCGGACATCGTCAGCAACAGCGGCGTCGGCCCGTGCGCTGCCCAGCGAGCCGGCGATGGGGGAGTCTTCAGCCGGTCGGATGATCATCCTCATGCCCAGCCTTGCGGGGTCTGGATGTTCGACGACCGTTGCGACGGCAACGGGGCGGCCGGCCTCGATATCGGTCGCAATGTCAGCGAGCTCAGGGAACGTGTGCTGCGACACCTTCTCTACGAAGACATCGAGAATCCCACCGCACGTCAGGCCGACAGCGAAGGCGTCGTTGTCGCTGACGCCGTAGCGCTGCAGCACCGGGTGGCCGTCATTGATCACCTCTTGGGCAAGCGCGTAGACCGCGGACTCCACGCAGCCTCCCGATACCGATCCCACCGCCGAGTCATCGGGCCCGACCAACATGGCCGCTCCGGGCTGTCGGGGCGCCGAACGCCAAGTGCCGACGACGGTGCCCATACCGACGGTCTCGCCTGACCGCCACCACGCCAGCAGATCACTGAGGACATCACGCATCGGTGCGCCTCTCAGGCATTGGCGATTACCTCCAGAAGTTCTGCGAATGTCGCCAGCGAATGTCCCGCGACCATTCGATCAAGGTGAGGCAGACAGGCCTGAATACCGGTCTGGATCGGAGCGTACCCCGCCTTTCCACGATGCGGGTTCATCCAGATGACCGCGTACGCGAGCAGCCGGAGCTGCCGCATCTGCTCAGCAAGCAACTGCGCATCGCCGCGCTCCCAACCGTCGCTGGCGATCACCACGATTGCACTGCGCGCCAGCCCGCGGCGGCCCCAACGGCTCAAGAATGCGCCGATCACCTCGCCCAGCCGGGTGCCTCCGGACCAGTCAGGTATCAGCCGCCCGACCGCAGCCAGCGCCTCGTCGGCCCGCCGCACTCGAAGGGCTGGGCTGATCCTGGTGAGCCGGGTGCCAATCGTGAAGACCTCGACCTGGTTGGGCATCGCACGGACGATGCGATGCGCCAGACGCAGCAGGGAGTCCGCGTACGGCTGCATCGAGCCGGATATGTCGATCAACATGACGACTCGCCGGCGACGTAGGCCGGACCGCCGGCGGCGGAGCCGGGCCAGTTCGCCGCCGGAACGCAGCTGGGCACGCAACGTACGCCGCAGATCGACCGAGCCGCGATGATGGGGCCGCTGTCGAAGCGCCCGCCGGAGCGGCGCCGCCACCTCGAGACTGTCGAAGAGCATGGCCAGCTGCGCTCGCTCCTGCTCGGTGAGAGTTCCCACATCGCGGTGGCGCAACACCTCCGCAATGCTCGCGCGCGCCGCGATGAGGTCATCTCCGGACACATCCCCAGGACCCGATTCAGGTTCCAGTGAGGCTTGCGGCTGGCGTGGCGCTGGAAGCGGCGTGGCGGGCCTGGATCCTTCCGGTGAGGGCGTGAACCAGGCGGTGAAGGCCTTGTCATAAAGCTCGCTGTCGTCCAGCGAGGAGCATAAGGTCGCGCGGCCGGACCAGTAGGTCGCTGCTCGATCATCAAAGCCGGTCAGGGCGACTGCCTCGACGAATGCGCTTGTCCGATCCGGGGTCACGGCCATGCCTGCTGTCCGGAGTACGTGGGCGAATCCGACGAGAAGTTCGTCGGCCGCCGGTGCCCTCGAGGCAGGCATCGCCGGCTACCGAGTGAG
Source organism: uncultured Actinomycetota bacterium (assembly GCA_963734005.1). GTDB lineage: Bacteria > Actinomycetota > Actinomycetes > Propionibacteriales > Propionibacteriaceae > Microlunatus. The sequence goes on along the minus strand of CAVTFS010000006.1, from coordinate 158,996 downwards.
AATCGCGTCGAGGGCGCGGCGGACTCGCTCGGCGTCCTCTCGGTACTTGAGGACGGCACCCAGAGTCTCGGCCGCGGACGCCACGTCCAGCTGCTCGTGGCCCAGGCGCTCCAGAGCGCGAGCCCAATCCAGGCTCTCGGCAACCCCCGGCGGCTTCAGGATGTCATCGCTGGCCCGGATCCGCTGCACCGCGTACGCCACCTGGGTCGCCAGCTCAACCCTCACATCTGGCAATCGGGTCCGGATGATCTCGATCTCACGCGCCAGCTGTGGATGGTCGATCCAGTGGTAGAGACACCTGCGCTTGAGGGCGTCATGAAGTTCGCGGGTTCGGTTGGAGGTGATCACCACCATCGGCGGTGTTGCCGCCCGCACTTCCCCATACTCCGGAATGGTGACAGAGAAGGTGGAGAGCACCTCGAGCAGAAAGGCTTCGAACTCGTCGTCAGCTCGATCGATCTCATCAATCAGCAATACCGCATTTGATGACCGTAGGGCCTTCAGGATGGGCCGTTCCAGCAAGAACCGCTCGTGGAACAACGATGCCTCAAGTGCGCTGGCATCAAGATCATCTCCGGCGGCCGCTTCGACAGCCCGGAGGTGCAGGATCTGCCGGGGGAAGTCCCAGTCATACAGTGCCTGGCTTGCCTCGATGCCCTCATAGCACTGGAGTCGGATGAGCTCGGCACTTGTGACGGCTGCCCAGGCCTCGGCAAGAGACGTCTTGCCAGTGCCCGGTTCGCCTTCGAGCAGCAGCGGCCGGTTCATCGCGGTGGCCAGGAAGAGGACGGTCGACAACCCTTCGCTGGGAAGGTAGCCAGTGCTCCGCAGCGCATCCCCGATCGTGGCCGGACTGAGAGTTGCGGCGGTCGACACAGCTCGTTTCCCTCCCGTCTTCGTCACTGGCACTACGTGTCGTGGTCCTGGCCGCTGGCCAGATCACCACATTCCACACTATGAGCGCCGTGCTGTGCGAGATAACCCTTGGCTCCGCTGTCTCCGGCCAGGCTGGCCATGATCGATTCCAGATGGTCGCGGCCGATGAGGACCGGGTGGCCGGGTCGGCCGCCGTATGTGACGCGGGCCAGAGACGCGGTGCCAGGCGGCGATTGCCGGATGAGGCGGCGTACCACCTCGGCTGTCACGTCAGGCAAGTCGACAAGGTGCACCAGCACGGCGCGCCATGACGCCGACCGGGCAGCCGACAGACCGCTGCGCAGCGAACTGCCCATGCCCTGCTCCCAGTCCGGTGCCTCGACCACGGTGATCATCGGGTCCTGAACGAGGCTCGATTTGACCAGTACGTCGCGGGCCCGAGCGGCCTGGCAGCCGAGGACCACGATCACCGCGTCGCAGCCGCCGTCGAACAGCACGGCGATGGAGCGCAGCAGCCACGACGTACCATCGGCGTCGACCCGCAGCGCTTTCGGACCACCGGCGCGACGTCCCGCCCCGGCGGCGAGCAGCACACCGACGATGCCACCGGTGGACGCCTCCACTTTCACCTCAGGTTCGGGACGGACCACCGCTGCCGTGATCAACATCATGATCATCGAGGCCGTCGTCGTCTGTGAGGGCCAGCTGCGAGAGAACGGCCTGATGCAGCCGACTATTAGTCGCGTATCCACCGGTTCCCAGCGGTCCTGGACGGCCGTCGAGATCAGTGAAGGTCCCTCCGGCCTCGGTCACGATGATCGAGCAGGCTGCCATGTCATGCAGCGCCAGCTCTGGCTCGCACGCGATGTCGACTCCGCCCTCGGCGAGCAGCATGTAGGACCAGAAATCCCCATAGGCGCGCGTCCGCCAGCACCGTCGCAGTAGATCGACGAACTGCTGACCTTGGCCTGACTCGACCCAGGCAGAGATCGAGGCATAGCTGAGCGAGGCGTCCTCGATGGTCGATACGTCGGAGACATGGATTTGTGTCGCCGACATCAGCGACTTGCCGGCAAAAGCGCCGCCGCCCAGACTCGCCCACCAGCGGCGGCCCAAGGCCGGCGCGCTCACCACTCCGACGGCGGGTTTGTCGTTGATCATCAAGGCGATCAGGGTTCCCCATACCGGCACCCCGCGGACGAAATTCTTCGTGCCGTCGATGGGATCGATCACCCAACGACGCGGTCCCCATCCGGTGTCGGCCATCTCCTCGCCGTGTACGGCGTCGCGTGGTCGTGCCCGGCCGAGCGTGCGACGTATCGCCTGCTCAGTCGCAGTATCAGCATCGGACACCGGCGTGAGGTCGGGCTTGGATGTGACCCGCAGGTCGAGTGACCTGAAGCGGCTCATGGTGATCGAGTCGGCGTCATCGGCGAGGAGATGGGCCAGCCGAAGGTCATCGGTAAGGCCACGGAGGAGCGCATCGTTAGGCCCTGTTCTCGCGGTGTCGGGGACGGGCATGTGCCCTACGCTACTGGCCGGAACCCAGCATCCGGCGAAAAGACTCAAGCCGGGTGGGCGTGAGGTCGCCGTTCGCAACAGCAGCGTCCAACGCGCACTCCGGTGCTGCGTCATCGTGTCGGCAACCGCGGGGGCAGTCTTCAGTGATCGCCCGCAGGTCGGGGAACGCGGCGATGATCCGGTTACGACTCACGTGGCTGAGCCCGAAGGACCTTACGCCGGGAGTATCGATGACCCAGGAGTCCGTTGCGTCCGGCAGCAGGAGTGCGATGGCTGATGAGGAAATGTGCCTGCCTCGTCCGGTGACCACATTCACCGCACCGATTGCACGATCGGCGCCGGGTATCAAGGCGTTGACCAGGGTGGATTTCCCAACTCCGGAATGGCCCACGAAGACGCTGCGGTGTCCCCGCAGCCTGGCGCGCAGCGGGTCGAGATCGGCGCCGGGGAAGACCACCTCGACTGGGATGCCGAGCGGCTCATATTGGGCGATCAGCGCGTCCGGCGACGCAAGATCGGCCTTGGTGAGGCAGAGCAGCGGCTTGATGCCGGCGTCGTACCCGGCAACCAGGATGCGGTCGATCATCCCGGTACGTGGCGGCGGATCTGCAAGCGCGGTCACGATGACGAGCTGATCAGCGTTGGCAACGATGGGCCGCTCGTAAGGATCGTCATCATCGGCCGTGCGGCGTAACACCGTCTGCCGCTCCTCGACTTCGACAATGCGCGCCAGCGTGCCCTCCGTGCCGGACGTGTCACCAACCACTCGGACCTCATCGCCGACGATGACTCCCGTCCGGCCCAGTTGCCGCGCCTTCGTGGCGGTCACTTCCCGGCCAGAGATCAGCACCCGGAAGCGGCCGCGATCCACGGTGATGACCATGCCGGTCTCGGCACCGGTGTAGTCAGGTCGGTCTTTGGTACGAGGCCTGCTGCTGTGACGTCGTGGGCGGTCGAATGCTTCGTACTCGTCGCCTCGTAGGCCGACCTGGGTCACTACGAGATCGCCTCGCCTGACTGCTGCACAGAGTCGCTGATCATCTGTGTCCAGAGATGTTCGAACGCCGGCATTGTCTTACCGGTACAGCCGATGTCGTCGAGCACGATCTCTGGGACCAGCAAACCCAGCAGAGCGCCGGCCTGGGCCATCCGATGATCGGCGTAGGTGCGCCACAGATCGCCACCGAGCAGTCGCGGGTGGATGGTCAATCCGTCGTGAGTCTGGCTGACGTGACTGCCAAGCCGATCCAGCTCAGTCTCGAGGGCAGCCAGCCGATCTGTCTCATGGCCGCGGATATGTCCGATACCTCGAAGGTGGCTGGTGTCATCGGCGAGGGCGGCGACTGCCGCGACCACCGGCGTTAACTCGGCCGCGTCGCTCAGATCAAGGTTCACTCCGTGGATGTGATCAGTGCCTTGCACCTGAAGGTTGCCGCCTTCCAGAGTCACCTTGGCACCAAAGTGTTGCAGGATCTCGCGGATCGCATCGCCCGGCTGGATCGTCGCACTCGGCCAGTTCGGCACAGTGACTGTGCCGCCGGTGATTGCGGCCGCCGCAAGAAATGGCGCCGCATTGGATAGGTCCGGCTCAATACTCACGTCAACGGGTTGGATGGTGCCGGGGGAGACCACCCAGCGGTGGTGTGTCGTGTCATCAATCTGGACCCCTCGTGCACGCAGCATTGCCAACGTCATCTGGACGTGAGGACGCGAGGGGATCTCATCCCCGATGTGCTGGATATCGACGCCATCGGTGTATCGGGCGCCGGCAAGTAGTAGACCGCTGAGGAACTGGCTGGACTCCGAAGCGTCGACGATGATGTCGCCACCTGGTAGCTGAGGATGGCCGGTCAGATTGAATGGAAGGGAGTAGCCGTTGCCGTCGACCTTGGCGCCGAGGCGTTTGAGGGCACCCAACAGCGGTGCCATCGGCCGCGCGTACGCCTGCTTGTCGCCGTCGAATCGCACCGTGCCGTCCGCAAGGGCGGCAATCGGGGGTACGAAACGCATCACCGTCCCGGCAAGACCGCAGTCGATGGCGCCACCAGCGGCAAAGGCCTTGGGTGGGGTGACCTGCCACTCGCCGTCGCCCTCGATGATGTCCACACCGAGGGTACGCAGCGCCTCCCGCATCAGCTGGGTGTCACGCGCCTCCAGGCCACCGCTGATGACCGACCCCCCGCTGGAGAGCGCCGCCAGGACTAGCGCCCGATTCGTCTCGGATTTGGAACCGGGAAGAACCACGGTCGCGGTGATCGGCGCAGGCGCCTCTGGCGCCGCCCATTGTCGAAGTCCAGACACCCCTCAGATCCTAGGCGTCACGCTCATAACCGACCGACAAGTCGGTGTCAGGGAGTCAGTTCTCGCCAAGTTGTACGTTCTCGCCCAGCTCCTTGGCCTTCTTACCAATTGCCTTGGCCTGCTTCTTGGCTTCTTTCTTGATCTTCTTGGCTGCTTTGGTTGCGGCTTCTTGAGCTTCCTCAGCCTGTTTGGCGGCCGTCTCCTGGGCCTCCTTGAGCTGCTTCGCTGCCTGCTTGCGGATCCGACGCGAGGATTCGCCGACGGCCCCGACCAACGCCACGCCAGTGGCCACGGCCGCCTCTGCCAGCTCAGTGGCATCCTCGGTGGCTTGGCCGGTGCCCTTGGCGAGCTTCTTGGAGGCCTTCCGGGTTTCCTTGGCCAGCGACTCTCCGGTCCTCTGAGCGCGCCAGGCCAGGCTCGGCTTGCCCTCGGTATCTTGCGCGGCCAGGAGCACCCCGCCCAGCAGGCTCACGTTCTTCAGGAAGTGGCTACGTTCCCGTGTCCGCTCGTCAGGGTCTTGCTCCTTCCAGAAGGGATGTTTGGCGATCGTGCTGGGCACGAGTGAGCCGGCCAAGAGTAGTGCGCCGAGCCGCCGGCCCTTGCCGGTTGCTAGCGCCACGCCGCCCGCTACCTGGGCGAGGCCATTGATGCGCACCAAGGTGACCGCATTTTCCGGAACATAGCCGGCCACCTGCTCTGGGCTGTACTGCTTAATTACTGGGACGACACGATCGACGATCGGCTCGGCTGCAGGAACCAGCGACTCCGGATCACGGATTGCCTTGATTCCAGCCACCACGAAGTAAGAAGCCAGCATGGTCCGAGGGACAGCGCGCAGCAACGTCATAGGTTATTCCTACCGTGAGTCCACTTCGGCGCCCAACAAGGGGTGCCCTTCTGGCCACGTGTTACCCACGTCGGCGCACTTCGACTTGCTCAGGGTGCAAAATCTCGCTCAGGACGCAATATCTCGGATTGGTCAGCGCCCACAGATACGCTCGAATCCATGTGCGGACGCTATGCGACCTCCGCTAGCCCACAGGACTTGATGGAGGAGTTCGAGGTCGACGACCTGTTTGACGGCCTGCCCGGCCCGGACTACAACGTCGCCCCGACGGTTGGCGTACCTGCCGTCTTCGAGCGGCGTGTCAAAGACACGGGCGAGATCCGGCGTCGGCTCGCTCCGCTTGTGTGGGGGCTGGTCCCGTCCTGGGCCAAGGACGCCTCGATCGGCTCGCGGATGATCAATGCTCGACTCGAGACGGTGGCAGAGAAGCCTGCGTTCAAGCGGGCTTTCAGCGCCCGCCGTTGCATTTTGCCGGCCGACGGCTTCTACGAGTGGTATGCCCTCGAGTCGCCGGGCAGCTCGTCCACCGGACGCGGCAGAGGCAAGCCCAGGAAGCAGCCTTTCTTCATCCATCGGGCCGACGGCGGATTGCTGGTGATGGCCGGCATCTACGAAATCTGGCGGGACCCCCACAAGGATGCCACCGACGACTCGGCCTGGCTCCGCAGCTGCTCAGTAATCACGACAGAGGCCACCGACGCGGTCGGGCACATCCATGATCGAATGCCGATGGTGATCACCCGCGATGCCATCGACGCATGGCTGGATCCGACGATCACCAATCCGAAGCGGGCGCTTGAGCTTCTTGCGGTCACCGAAGCCGCGTCCCTCGAGGCGTACGCGGTCTCCACTGACGTCAACAGCGTTGAGAACAACAATCCCTCGCTCGTCGAGCCGCTCGCCGCCGAGCCCCAGCCAGAGCCGGCGCCCGATCAGGAGACGTTGATCTGATCATGACCTCGACGGTCATAGTTGTGGATACGCCGCAAGGGGCCGGCAAGTTCTTCGTCGATCCTGCTGAGCAACCGAGCTCGACGCTCGTGCTTGGGCACGGCGCCGGAGGTGGTATCGGCGCTCTTGATCTTGAAGTGCTAGCCCAAAGCCTTCCGACACTCGGTACGACGGTTGTGCGGTTCGAACAGCCTTGGCGTACGGCCGGACGCACCGTCAGTGCGCCACCGCCGAAACTGGATGAGGCGTGGTGTGCCGCGCTGGATTGGCTGGTCAGACAAGAGTGGGCGCGGAATCCGCTCCTGGTTGGCGGTCGGAGTGCTGGCGCTCGAGTGGCTTGCCGGACAGCGTCGCACACTAATCCGGCGGCAATCGTGTGCCTGGCATTCCCGTTGCATCTTCCGGGTCGGCCCGAAAAATCCCGGCTGGCGGAGCTGCTGGCACCCACGGTGCCGAGGCTGGTCCTGCAAGGCAGCAAGGACAGTTTCGGCACTCCGGAGGAGATTCGCGCTGCGATCGGCAATGCGCGAGGAATCTCGGTCGTGGAGTTACCCGGAGCAGACCATGGATACCGGATCGCGCGCCGCCGTACTAAGGAGGAGGGAGCAGACAGCGTTTCACCGTCTGCGAGCGACGACGCAGAAGGCGGCATGCAGGCGCGATCCGCAGCGAGCGGAGCGAGCCATCGGACAGAGATTGCCAGGTCAACATCCTTCAGCGCTGCCGACCTCCGTAGCGCTGTCGTAGCCGAAGTGAGCCGATTCATCAGCGCCCTGGCGGGAATATCGACATCATGATCGCGTTGCACCTCATATGCCCCTACTGGTGGATGGTTGGCACGAGCAGTCGATGCTGCGTACCTCACCGCTACTCTCGTACGTGATGAGCATTCCTAGCGGCACGAACGCCTCCGGCGCAAGCGCGCCAAACAACGATGCTGGTCACGTGGAGACCGCCGACGAGCGACACGCGCGTTTCGAGCAAGATGCACTGCAATACCTTGACCAGCTCTACGCCGGTGCCTTGCGCATGACCCGTAACCCTGCTGACGCCGAGGACATCGTGCAAGAGACATACGCCAAGGCGTACGCGTCCTTTCACCAGTTCACTCCGGGCACGAACCTGAAGGCCTGGCTCTATCGGATCCTCACCAACACCTACATCAACTCCTACCGGAAAAAGCAGCGGGAGCCGCAGCTATCCGATGGGGAAAACGTGGAGGACTGGCAGCTTGCCAGGGCCGAGTCGCACACCTCTAGTGGACTGAAGTCGGCGGAGATGGTGGCGCTGGAGAACCTGCCGGATTCTGATGTGAAGGAAGCTCTACAGCAACTCGCTCCGGACTTCCGGCTGGCTGTCTACCTGGCTGATGTCGAAGGCTTTTCTTACAAGGAGATCGCCGAAATCATGGGCACTCCCATCGGAACAGTGATGTCGCGGCTCAACCGCGGCCGGACCCAGCTGCGCAACCTGTTGGCCGACTACGCCCGCGAACGAGGCGTGAAACGAGCGGAGGCGAGCAGGACATGAACGTCGATCGACCGGATGATGCATCATTCGATGACTGTGAGCACGTGCTCGAACGCGTGTATGAGTTCTTGGACAACGAGCTCGACGTCGCGAGCAGTGACGCGATCCGCCACCATCTCGCCATGTGCGAGCCGTGCCTGGATAGGTTCGATGCCGAGGAGGCGGTCAAGTCGCTCGTTCACCGGTGTTGCGGTGGCGAGGTCGCACCCAGCCACCTACGAGCCAAGATCGTGACGCAGCTAACGGTGATCCGAAAGACCCTCTGACCACAGTTGACAAACCCCACGGAACATTCCGTGGGGTTTTGTGTATCCAGGGCTCCGGCAGTCAGGCGTTCGGACGCTTTCCGTGGTTCGCGCTCTTCTTCCTCCGAGCGCGGCGCTTGCGGGCACTCTTGGCCATCTGAGCCTCCCAATTTGATGTGATTGCTCACGCAATCATTGATGTGATTGCTCGCACAATCGCGCGCTCGCAATCAGGCGACAATTCTGCCACAACCCGACTGACGTTTGACCCAGCCGTAGATTTGCGACATGCCGTCGATGACGGAGATCATCTCCGAGCACACCGACCTCACCGAGAGCGACCATCTCTGGCTGAAGGTACTGGTTTCGGAGTGGCAGCTGCTCGCTGATCTGAGCTTTTCTGACTTGGTTCTGTGGGTTATCGACCGTGATCCCAATGTCTTTTGGGCGGCAGCCCAGATCCGGCCTTTCACGGGTGCGACGTCACTGTTCGACGATGTCGTGGGCGACCTCATCGCCTACTCGCCGGAGCATCTGGTGTCGGAGGCATTCCTCAGCGGCCAGATCGTTGAAACCAGCGAGCGCAAGCTGCACGCTGGACTGCCGGTTGACAGCCATGCCATACCCGTGAAGGTCGGGGACCGAGTCATCGCGGTCGTCGAGCAGCATACGAGTCAGCTTGGTGTCCGGGGTGCGCCCAGCACCTTGGAAAAGGCTTACCTCGAAGCCGCGGCGCAACTAGCCAGGATGATCACCGTTGGAGCCTTCCCTATCCCGAGCGACGCCACACACCTGGCCTTCAGTCCGCGGGTGGGCGATGGATTCATCCGCCTCGGCGCCGCCGGCGAGGTGACGTACGCCAGCCCGAACGCGCTAAGCGCCTATCGCCGGCTTGGGCTACGCGGCGATCTTGTCGGTGAGCGCCTTGCGAGCTTGACAGCGGAGCTGGTGCCGACCAGTCCTGACCCGGTGGATGACTCAGTGCAATCGGTGCTGTCTGGTCGTACTGCCCGCAGTACCGAGTTGGTATCTGGGGAGGCGCACCTCATGATGCGGGTGTTGCCACTGGTCGACAGCCGCAAGCGGCTGGGCACCATCGTGCTCTGCCGTGATGTGAGCGACCTGCGAAGCAAGGAGCGCGAGCTGGTGACCAAGGATGCCACCATTCGCGAGATCCACCATCGGGTCAAGAACAACCTGCAAACGGTCGCGGCGCTGCTGCGGATGCAAGCGCGGCGCATCGACTCTCCCGAGGCGAAGGTTGCACTGACAGACGCGATGTCGCGGGTTTCGTCGATCGCCATCGTGCACGAGACCCTCTCCCAGGCCTTCGATGAGATCGTTGAGTTCGACCGGGTGGCCGACGAGCTCCTCCACATGGTGGGCGATGTCGCCGCGTCGTGGGGTGGAGTTTCAGCGATCCGGGAGGGCAGCTTCGGTCTGCTTTCAGCAGAGGTCGCCACCAGCCTGGCCATGGTCATCAGCGAGTTGTGCCAGAACGCCGTCGAGCATGGCCTCGCGCACCATTCCGGCGAAGTTCGTGTGGTGCCGAGCCAATGTGACGGTCGGCTCAGGGTCGAGATCAGCGACGACGGCCGCGGGCTGCCGGATGGCTTCGATTGGCGCAACTCGCGGAGTCTGGGGCTGTCGATTGTCAACACGCTTGTGGCCGAAATGGAAGGCACTTTCGAACTTGGAGTGCAACCGTACGGTCCCGGCACGCTAGCTGTGGTGGAAATTCCCCTCTAAGTGTGGACTGACGCATATTTGCTGCATCGCGACACGCCTGCGGACATCTTTGACTGCCGTCCGCCACGGGGTTCTGCTGGCCAGCAGACCACATCGTCCTCAGCGTGGAGACGGAATGCTCAGTCGTCGCATTTCCATTGCCCTGATCACTGCCGGACTAACCGCTCGCTGTTGCCAGCGCGCCGGTCGGCCTAGCCGGTGCAGCGCCAACCCATGGCCACGCTCACTGGTAAGCATTCGCTGCGCGCTCCGGTCACCGACGAGACGTTCTACTTCGTGATGGCCGACCGGTTCGAGAACGGCTCGACTGCCAACGACACCGGCGGTATCCAGGGCGGTCCCAACGAACACGGTTTCGATCCGATGAACAAGGGCTTCTACCAAGGCGGCGATCTGAAAGGTCTGCTGGACCGCATCGACTACATCCGTGGTCTCGGCACCACGTCGATCTGGCTCACGCCGAGCTTCAAGAACAAGGCCGTGCAACTGGAGGACGGTCCATCGGCCGGTTACCACGGCTACTGGGTCACCGACTTCACCCAGATCGACCCGCACCTAGGCACCAACGCTGAGCTTCGCGCACTCGTCGACGCTGCGCACGCGCGCGACATGAAGGTCTATTTCGACATCATCACCAACCACACCGCGGATGTGATCGGCTACGAGGAGGGGGCGCGCACGGCGTACGTGCCGAAGGACAAGGAGCCGTACCGAACCGCCTCTGGCATGCCGTTCGACGATCGCGACTACGCCGGGACTGGCAGCGTTCCCGCCATTGAGCCCGACCGAGTCCTTCCCCTACACGCCCAAGCTCGACCCCGGTGAGGAGAACCTCAAAGTTCCGAGCTGGCTGAACGATGTGACCTTGTACCACAACCGCGGCAACACCACCTTCACCGGCGAGGACTCCTACTACGGCGATTTCTTCGGACTTGACGATCTGTTCACCGAGCACCCCACTGTGGTGAACGGAATGATCAAGATCTACCAGACCTGGATCAAGGACATGGGCATCGACGGCTTCCGGATCGACACCATGAAGCACGTCAACGACGAGTTCTGGCAGAAGTTCGGCCCCGAGGTGCTCGAGTACGCCAAGAGCCAAGGGAAGAAGGAGTTCTTCATGTTCGGTGAGGTCTTCGACCTCACCAGGCCATTCACCTCAACCTTCACTACCCGTGACAAGATGCAGGCCGTGCTGGACTTCCCCTTCCAGGACGCTGCTCGCAACTTCGCCTCGAAGGGACAGCCCGCCAGCCAGCTGAGCTCATTCTTCAGAAACGACGACTGGTACACCGACGCCGATTCCAACGTCTACCAGCTGCCTACCTTCCTCGGTAACCACGACATGGGCCGCATCGGCTACTTCGTGAACGCTGACAATCCAGCCGCGTCCGAGGAGCGAGCTCATCGCCAGAGACCGGCTCGCCCACGAGCTGATGTACTTCTCCCGAGGCAACCCGGTGATCTACTACGGCGATGAGCAAGGTTTCACCGGCACGGGTGGTGATCAACTGGCTCGGCAGACGATGTTCGCCAGCAAAGTCGCCGATTACCTGGACGACGATCTGCTTGGGACCAACCGCACGCACGCGCAGGACAACTTCAATCCGAGCCACCCGCTGTACGAGCTGATCAAACAACTTGCCAGCATCACCAAGGCCCATCCGGCCCTGCGCAACGGCGCGCACCAGGATCGTTACGCAGGCGACGAAGCCGGGATCTACGCCTTCTCCCGCTTGGACCGCGGCAGCAACGCGAGTACGTGGTGGCGCTGAACAACAGCGAGTCGGAGAAGACAGCAGCCATCCCGACCTACATTCGCAGCGGCGATTTCGTCAAGGTGTACGGGTCCGGTCCCGAACAGCTCACCTCTGACGACAACCGGCTGCTGACGGGGACCGTGCCGGCGTTGTCGACTGTGGTCTATGAATCGGCGAACCGGATCCCGCGATCCGATGCAGCGCCACAGATCTCGCTGGACAAGCCCGTGGTGTCGGCCGAGGCCAACTCACGGATGCTCGTGTCGGCCATCGTCGGAGGCTCCTCCTTCAATGAGGTCACTTTCTACGCCAAGGTCGGCAATGACCAATGGAAGTCCATTGGCACCGACGACAGCCGGCCGTACCGGGTCTTCCATGACGTCAGCTCGATCCCGGACGGAAAGCAAGTGACCTATCGGGCGGTGGTACGCGACAATGCTGGTCATCAGCGGATCAGCGGTTCCCGGCACGCGGTCGCTCCGGCCCCCAAGTTGACCATTGGACTGCCCGCCGAAGGAGCCGAAGTGTTCGGCACGATCGAAGTGCGAGTGACTGCCGATCCTGAGCGCGCCAGCCATGTGGTCGGTATTCAGCGGCGACTGCCGAGCGACTCCGACTGGGTGACGGTCAAGAGGGACGATTCCTCGCGAGCCTGAACGAGCCTGACGGGACTCAGGTGATCAGTCCGGTTCGCTCGGTTACTCGGACGGCGCCGCAACCCCTCGTGGGCAGCGTAACGGTCCCCGGATCTCTCCAGTCCGAGATCGGATGTGCTAATGATTGGGATCCAGCCTGCGCGGCTAGTCATCTTATCTTCAACACGAATAGCGGATTCTGGGAGAGCACTTTCCAGATCCCTGAGGGTCAGTACGAGTACAAGGTGGCCATCAACGACTCGTGGGAGGTCAACTACGGCGCAGGCGGCGCGGCTGGGGGCTCTAACATTCCGATCAGCATCCCGCAAAGCACCTCGAGCGTTACGTTCGTCTGGGATCAGGTGTCGCATATCTTCACTCACACACTGAACGACTGAAGCTCCTACGGGATGGGTGAGTGGCAGCTGCACTGTCGCGAACGCGCGGTGGCATGCAAAACGCCGGGGGATGCCCCCCGGCGTTCGTTGCTGCTGACGAAGCCTTGGGCTATGCGGTGCGGATGCGCGCTCGTGCGGCGCGCCGCTTCAACGCTCGCCGCTCATCTTCGCTGAGACCGCCCCAGACACCATGATCCTGACCAGCTTCCAGCGCCCATTGCAGGCATGCGTCCCTGACCTCGCATCGCCGGCAGACCTGCTTGGCCTCTTCTATCTGGAGGAGGGCTGGGCCGGTATTCCCGATGGGGAAGAACAGCTCAGGGTCCTCTTCCAGGCAAGCGGCCCGGTGGCGCCAATCCATGGCGTTACACTCCTAACTGGTTGCTTCTGGGTCCCTGGCGTAGGACCCCGCAGGACGGGGAAGCGACGAGTCCTCTACACTGAGCCTTGACTCGCGCTCCCCAAGACTTTCAAGTATTGAGAGGCAATACAAGACTTTCGAGCGTTCGGTGCCTCACATTTCGGTCCAGTTACGGTCTTTGCTGTCTCTTCAACCGGTTGTACCCGCTCCAATCGCCCCAAAACACACCCGATGACAGCTGAACCTGCTTTAGGACGACGACCGCTCACGATCGTCGTTGCAGCCGTCTTGCTGGCGCTTGAGGGACTCGTCGGACTCGCGTACGCAGGCCTTGAGGTCGGTCAGATCAGGATGTCTCGTGCTGAGGTCGGGGTTGGCGTGGCGATCCTGATGGCCTGCTTCGGTCTCGTTGCTCCTTGTCGTGGCGCGCGGCGTGTTCCTGGGCAGACGCTGGAGCAGGGGACCGGCGGTGGCGACGCAGCTGATCTTGCTGCCGCTCGCCTGGAGCTTCAAAGGCGGCGCGACCACCTGGGTGTCGGTCGTCCTGGCCGCATTGCGATCGCCGTTTTGGTTGGTGTGCTGCACCCTCGGTCGACCGCCGTCTTCGTGCCTCCGGCGGCCAAGGGGGCAACGGTAAGGTTGGCCGCTCGTGGCCGCGCTGCCGATAAGACGCAGCTGCGGCTCGGCGCGATGCGGGCTGAGCCCTCAAGCCCTCCTAGGCCTCAGCCTCGCTCAATCCCTGACTTCGCAGGATCCTGGCCAGCTCCGCGTCGTGCGCGGCCTCGGTCTCGGCTTCGCTGCTTGACCCGTCGGAGGAATGTCTTGGTGCGCTCCTCCTGCGGGTTCAGGAGCACCTCGTTCGGCGGGCCCTCCTCGACGACGACGCCTTGATCCATGAAGACCACGCGGTCGGCGACCTCGCGCGCGAAGGCCATCTCGTGGGTAACCACGATCATGGTGGTGCCTTCCTCGGCGAGATTGCGCATCACACCGAGGACCTCACCCACCAACTCTGGGTCGAGCGCCGACGTGGGCTCATCGAAGAGCATCAGCTCCGGCTTCATGGCCAAGGCTCGCGCGATGGCGACTCGCTGCTGCTGTCCGCCGGAGAGCTGCGACGGATAGTACCTGGCCCGATCGGCGAGGCCGACCATGTCCAGCAGCTCGAGCGCCTCCTTATTGACGTCCGCCTTGGACAGCCGCTTTCACCTTCACCGGCGCTTCCATCACATTCTGCAGCGCGGTCATGTGCGGAAAGAGGTTGAAGCGCTGGAAGACCATGCCAATCCGAGATCGCTGCCGAGCGATGTCCTTGTCCGTCCGCACGTGCAGTTTGCCCTTGCGGTCCTCGATGCCGATCAACTCGCCGCCCACCCAGATCCTTCCTCCCGTCAGGATCTCCATCTGGTTGATCAGGCGTAAGAACGTGGTCTTGCCCGATCCGCTGGGGCCAAGCAGGCACACGACTTCCTTGGCGTCGACGGTGAGGTCAATCCCTTTCAGCACCTCGTTGGTGCCGAACGATTTGGTGACATTGACGGCGCGTACGAGGTGGTCGGTCTCTGTCGATGTGGCGGTCACTTCGCTCCTCCCGGCTGCCAGGCCCTTGGCCGCCTCTTCCTTGTCCGCGCTCACCTGGGTGCCGAAGCCGCGGCCGAACCTCTTCTCGAGGTAGGCCTGGCCGACCATCAGGACGCTGGAGGCGATCAGGTAGTAGAGCGTGGCCGCGACCAGGATCGGGAAGACCTGGAAGGTCCGCGCGCCGATGGCCTGTAGTTGGAAGAACAGCTCGGTCGTGACCGGAATCGCCAGCAGCAGCGAGGTGTCCTTCAGCATGGCGATGGTCTCATTGCCAGTCGGCGGCACGATCACCCGCATCGCCTGTGGCAGCACGATCCGGCGCATCGCCTTGCCACGGCTCATGCCGAGTGCCTGCGCGGCCTCCATCTGACCCCTGTCCACACTGAGGATGCCGGCGCGCGCGATCTCGGCCATGTACGCGGCCTCGGAGGCGGCCAAGCCGATCACGCCGCCGATGAGGCCAACGAAGATCGCGTTGGCGTCAAAGGTGGCAATGCGCCAGTTACCGGACAGCCCGAGCCACTGGATGATCTTCCAGTCGAACGGCACTCCGATGGCCAGGCCTGTTGTGAAGAGGACGCCGAGAGCTCCCATGATCGTGAGCAGCACGTAGCGGGGGATGGCCCGGAAGAACCAGGTGTAGATCCACGCCACGCCTTTGAGAACGGGGTTGTCGGAGAGCCGCATCACCGCCAGCAGCACCCCGACTGCGACACCGAAGATCATTGACAGGATGGTGACGAGGATGGTGCCCTTCCAGAAGCCCTCGATCACCGGGCTCTGGTTCATGGCCTGGAACACCAGCGGCCAGTTGAACGCTGGGTTGAAGATCAGCATGTTCAAGAACATCAAGGTCAGCACAGCAATCACGGCGATGGCGACCCAGCGACCGGGATGGCGAACCGGCTTGGCGTGGATCAGCCCGGGGCGATCATCGCTGACCGCCGGGCGGGCTTCCGTTGTGGTTGTCATGACGTCGGGTTTACCGCGAAGTCAGAGATAGCGCCCTGCTCAACGCCCCACTTCTCGAGCGCCGCCTTGTAGGCGCCGTCCTTGTCGATCTCCTTGAGCGCCTCGACGATGGCCTGTGCGAACTCGGTCTCATCCTTCGGCAGCACATAACCGTACGGGGCCGCCTCGTAGATGTCGCCGAGCGGCTCGAGCTTTCCGCCGGATTGCTTCACCGCGTACGCGACGACCGGCGAGTCGGACAGCATGGCGTCTGCCTTGCCGCTGACGACGGCGGCGGTGGCCTGGCTCTGGTCCTTGAAGGACAAGACGTTGATCTTGTTGCTGCCGCACTTCTTCTGCCGCACCGGAAGATCGTCCATCTCTTGGGTTGTGTTGCTTTGGACCGCGATGTTCTTGCCGCAGGCATTGTCAGGGTCGATCCCCTTGGGGTTGCCCTTGGCCGTCGCCCACTGGGTGCCCGCGCGGAAGTAGCTGACCATGTTGACCTGCTTCATGCGCTCGGGTTGATGGTGAAGGACGAAATCCCCATGTCGTACTTCTTGCCATTGACGCCGTTGATGATGCTGCCGAAGTCGGCCGGGTGCCACTCGGTCTTGACCCCGAACTTGGCAGCGACCGCATTGAATACGTCGACGTCCATGCCCTGCACGGTCTTGCCGTCGCCGGCCAGGAACTCGTTGGGGGCGTAGCTTGCGTCGACGCCGATCTTGATGACGCCGGCGTTCTTGATGCTCTCGGGCAGCTTGCTGGCAAGATCCACGTTCTGGCTGACCGAGACCGACGGGGCACTCTCACCGCCGGGCTCCCCGCTCAGTGAGCTCGAGCCACATGCGCTCAAGGCCAGAGCGGCGACCGACGCCGCGGCCACACCCAGCTTGATCCGGACATTCATTTGTGTTGCTCCCTTCCAATCCCAAGGCCCACTGGGCCTGGGCCGATTTCGCATATTCACCGCTCGTCTAGGCGGCGGATGGGTCCTGACGACAGAGTGAATCCTTGCACGCGACGCCTGAGTTTGATCGATGCCGGTCGGTTTGGAATCCGATCGAAACGATTTTTGCCGCGCCTCAATCGAGGCGCTGGGCGCCCGCGGACGGAAGGGCAGCGAAGTGAGCAGGCGGACCGTATCCCGCGTCCGCGAAACTGCGGGCGATCTCGCCTGCTACCCGCTCGACATCGCCTGCCGGGACCAGCGCAATGATGCAGCCACCGAATCCGCCGCCGGTCATCCGAGCGCCGAGTGCCCCGGAAGCGCGAGCCCTTTCGACGGCAAGGTCTACCTGCGGCACCGTGATCTCGAAGTCGTCGCGCATCGAAGCGTGCGAGGCGTCAAGGAGAGGCGCCAGATCGGCGATGCGGCCCGCTCGCAGCACCTCGACTGCCTCCAGCACGCGGGCGTTCTCGCTGACCACATGGCGTACCCGGCGCTGAATCACCGGATCAGGAAGCCGCTGCAGCGCGGAATCCAGGTCGGTGACGTCCCGCAACGCTGCCACGCCGAGCAGCCGTGCGGCCTCTTCACAGCTGGCTCGGCGGGCAGCGTATTCGCTGTCGACCAGCGCATGCGGTGTCTTGGTGTCCAGGACCAGGATTTCCAGGCCGGCGCTGGCTGTATCGAATAGAACCTGCTCGGCTTCAGCGGTTCGGCAGTCGAAGAACAGCGCATGGCCCAGGGTGCACAGGGTGGAGGCGGCTTGGTCCATCAAGCCGGTCGGGGCGCCGACGAAAGCGTTCTCGGCGCGCCTCGCGAGCTTGGCACGCTCCAGCCCGGCGATGTCGAGATCGTTGAGATCGGCCAGCGCAGTGAGCACGGCACACTCCAATGCCGCCGATGACGACAGACCCGCGCCCACCGGAACGTCGGATGAGAGTACGAGATCAGCTCCGCCAATTCCGTGTCCGGCTTCCTTGAGGGCCCACACGACGCCGGCCACATACGCCTGCCAGCCCGTCATGCCAGGTTGCAGGTCGGCACCCTGGAATGTCTCGGTCGAGTGATTGTTGAGCGACGTGACGCTCCAGGTGCCGTCATCACGTGGAGCAGCGGCGATCAGCACTCGTTGCGCAAGCGCGAACGGCATGACGTAGCCGTCGTTGTAGTCGGTGTGCTCGCCGATCAGGTTGACCCGACCAGGGGCAGCCCAGACACCCACTGGTTGCCGGCCAGTCCGAGCGTGGAAGGCTTCAGCCAGGGCGCCGGCATCGCTGCTCACGCGACGCACTGTATCGGCCAAGTCACCTGCCTACATCAAGCGCCGGGCCGCGCCCATAGGGTGATGGGCATGATGGCGGCCTACGCGGTCCGGGCGGATGCCGAAGCGCCCCTAGATGCCCTGGTGGTGGGAGAGATCGAGCCGCCGAGCCTGCCTGCGGGCTGGGTGAGGGTGCACGTCAAGGCCGCGGCTCTCAATCATCACGACGTATGGTCACTCCGCGGGGTCGGCCTCCCTGCCGACCGACTTCCGATGATCCTTGGCTGTGATGCGGCAGGCGTCAGCGACGACGGCCGTGAGGTCATCGTTCACGCAGTGATCAACTCACCGGACTTTGTTGGCTCCGATGCCACTTACGACCCCGAACGCTCGCTGCTGTCCGAGCGCTATCCCGGGACCTTTGCTACGCAGGTGTGGGTGCCGCCGACCAACCTGGTGGACAAGCCGCCTGAGTTGAGCTTCGCCGAGGCGGCCTGCCTGCCAACGGCCTGGCTGACTGCGTACCGGATGCTCTTCAGCCAGTCCGGAGTCCGGCCCGGCGACACCGTGCTGATCCAGGGTGCGGGTGGGGGAGTGCCCACCGCGCTGATAGCGCTTGGCCGGCAGGCCGGGTTGCGTGTCTGGGTCACCTCGCGTGACGAAGCTCGTGGCGCGCGAGCCGTCGGTCTTGGTGCGCATCAGGCGTTCCCGACCGGCGCCCGGCTCCCCGAGCGGGTAGATGCGGTGATGGAGTGTGTCGGTGCCGCTACGTGGTCACATTCGATCAATGTGTTGAAGCCGGGCGGCACGCTGGTGATCTGCGGCGCGACGTCGGGAGACAATCCATCCAAGGCTGAACTGACCAAGATCTACTTCAAGCCGCTTCGGGTGATCGGCTCGACGATGGGCACCCGAGACGAGTTGATCGCCCTGACCAAGATGCTGGCTACCACTGGCCTACGGCCGCACATCGACCGCATTCTGCCGCTAACGGATGCCGCCACCGGATTCGCCGCGATGATCGCGGGTGATCATTTCGGCAAGATCATCTTCGAGCCATGAGCTGGTCTGTAGGGATATCGGATTGGGGCATCACTTTCGGGACATGATCGGCAGGGGTTAGTCCTCTTCGTCGTCCAGGCGCGCGAGCCAGGTCGCGAGGCGCTCTACGGGGATCTCGAACTCGGGATGAAGATCGACAAAGGTACGTAGCTGATCTGCGAGCCAAGCAAGCGTGACCTCATCCTCGCCGCGCCGCGCCTGGAGCTCCTCGATGCCTCGATCAGTGAAGTACATGGTTGATCTGACACTCGCCCAACGTGGTACTTCCTCCTACCTATGCGAATGCAGCCTCCATCAGCGCACGCTGCTGCTGCAGATGGACGGTCGTCGACCCGACTGATGGCGCAGAGGACTCCGGTCGAGTCACCTTGGTAAGCCGCCACCGACTAGGCTCTATTTCGGCCAGACGCGGCGGCAGGTTCAGTGCCATGAAGGGCCACGCTCCCTGGTTGGCTGGCTCGTCTTGCACCCAGCGCACTTCCTCCACGCGTTCGAAACGCCTGAGCTGCTTGACGAGGTCCTTCATGGGAAGTGGGTAGAGCCGCTCGACGGCGATGATTGCGACCTGGCCATCCTTACCGGCCTGGCTGCGGGCGTTCACGAGGTCCCAACGGATCTTGCCAGAGCAAAGCAGCACCGAGGTCACCTGGCTCGGGTCTTCGATCGTCGGATCGGCGACTACCGGCTTCCAGGATCCTTGGGTGAAGTCCGACGGGTCGGATACGGCGAGCTTGTTCCGGAGCATCGACTTCGGTGTCATGACGACCAGCGGCCGATGGAGCTCGCCCAACGCTTGTTGTCGGAGCATGTGGAAGTGGCTTGCCGGAGTTGACGGCTGCGCGACCGTAAACGCGTCCTCCGCGGCCAGCTGGAGAAAGCGCTCGAGGCGGGCCGACGAGTGGTCCGGACCCTGGCCCTCGTAGCCGTGCGGCAAGAGAAGCACGACGCCCGACTGCTGGGTCCACTTGGCCTGACCGGACGTGATGAACTCATCGATGATGGTCTGCGCGCCATTGGCGAAGTCACCGAACTGCGCCTCCCAGAGCACCAGTGCCTCCGGGCTCGCCACCGAGTAGCCGTACTCGAAGCCCATCGCCGCGAACTCGCTCAGCAGCGAGTCGAAGACATGGAACTTGCCCTGGATGTCGTCCAGGTGCTTCAGCGGCACCCAGGACTCGCCGGTCCTGCGGTCGACAATGGAGGCGAAACGCTGCACGAAAGTCCCGCGACGGGTGTCCTGCCCGGTGAGCCGGACCGTGCGTCCCTCCAGCAGCAAGGAGCCCAACGCCAAGATCTCCCCCGTGGCCCAATCGATCGGCCCCTGGGTGATTGCCGCAGCCCGGCGCTGCAGCTGGGGCATCACTTTCGGATGGACGGTGAATCCGCTGGGGAACGTGGTATGGGCGTCGGCAATCTTCTTGAGTGTCTCCATGGTGATGGCGGTGCCATGCTTGGCAGCAGACTTCTTGGGGTACGCCGGCACTCGGCTGTATTCCATGTCGGTGGGTGGCTGACCCCGTCCTCGGACCTCCTTGAAGACACTCTCCAGGCGCTGCTGGAAGCGGGTCATCACTGCCTCGGCGTCCTCGACGGCGATGTCGCCGCGACCGATCAGGGCCTCGGTGTAGAGCTTGCGGACCGATCGCTTCTTTTCGATCAGGTCGTACATCCGCGGTTGGGTGAAGCTCGGGTCATCGCCCTCGTTGTGACCGCGGCGGCGGTAGCAGATGAGGTCGATGACTACATCCTTGTTGAACTCCTGACGGAAGGCGAACGCCAGCCGAGCCACCCGGATGCAGGCCTCTGGGTCGTCGCCATTCACGTGGAAGATCGGGGCCTGGATCATCCGGGCCACATCGGTGCAGTACATGGAGGACCGCAACTCGGTCGGCGACGTGGTGAAGCCAACCTGATTGTTCACGACGATGTGAATCGTTCCGCCGGTACGGTAGCCGCGCAGCTGGCTGAGGTTGAGGGTTTCGGCGACGACACCCTGGCCCGCGAATGCCGCGTCCCCATGCATCAGCACGGGTAGCACCGGGAACTCCGCTCCGCGGTCAAGAATGTCCTGCTTTGCTCGGGCGATGCCTTCCAGCACCGGGTTCACCGCCTCGAGATGGCTCGGGTTGGCCGCCACAGACGTCTTGATCGTCGCACCGCTGAGCGCGGTGAACTTTCCCTCCGAGCCGAGGTGATACTTGACATCGCCGGAGCCCTGGACGGTGCGCGGGTCCAGGTTGCCTTCGAACTCCCGGAAGATCTGCTCGTACGACTTGCCGACGATGTTGGACAGCACGTTGAGCCGGCCGCGGTGCGGCATGCCGATGCAGACTTCCTCCAGCCCTGCTTCAGCCGCCTGCTCGCACACCTCGTCCAACAGGACGATTGCGGACTCGCCCCCTTCCAGGGAGAACCGCTTCTGTCCGACGAACTTGGTTTGCAAGAACGTCTCGAAGATCTCCGCCTCATTGAGCTTGTCCAGAATCCGCAGGTGCTCCTCGCGGGGAAGCGACTCGTGCGGCCGCTCGACCCGATCTTGAATCCACTTGCGCTGCGCAGGCTCTTGGATATGCATGTACTCGATGCCGGTAGTGCGGCAGTAGGAGTCGCGCAGGATCCCCAAAATCTTCCGCATCTTCATCCGGCCGTGGCCGCCGGCGAAGGATCCGGTGGCGAACTCACGGTCCAGGTCCCACAGCGTTAGGCCGTGCGACTGCACGTCAAGATCATGATGGCGCCGTTGGCGGTACTCGAGGGGATCAGTGTCGGCCATCAGATGGCCGCGTACCCGATAGGCGTTGATCATCTCCATGATCCGGGCCTGCTTGGGGATCTGGTCCTCATGATCACTGCTGATGTCCTGTGCCCAGCGGATGGGCTCGTACGGGATGCGCAGTGCGCCGAAGATGTCGTCGTAGAAGCCGTCCTCGCCGAGTAGCAACGCATGCAGGCGAGCCAGGTACTCGCCGGACTGAGCTCCCTGGATGACTCGATGGTCATATGTCGAGGTCAGCGTCAGGATCTTGGAGACGCTCATGTCGCTGAGCCGATCAGGATCGGAGCCCTGGAACTCAGGCGGATACTCCATGGAACCGACGCCGATGATCGCGCCCTGGCCCTGCATCAAGCGGGGGACCGAATGGTTGGTTCCGATGGTGCCCGGATTGGTCAGCGTAATGGTGGTGCCAGCGAAATCCTCGACGGTCAGTTTGCCCGCTCGTGCCTTCTTCACCATCTGCTCGTATCCAGACCAGAACTGGGCGAAGTCCAGATCGTCGCAGTTCTTGATGCTCGGCACGAGTAGTTGGCGGGTGCCATCCTCCTTGGGCAGGTCGATGGCCAGGCCGAGATTGACATGAGCCGGTACGACCAAGGTTGGCTTGCCGTCGATGACGTCGTAGCCGTTGTTCATGGCAGGCACACGTCTTCAGGGCCTGCACCATGGCGTAGCCAATGATGTGGGTGTAGGAGACCTTGCCGCCGCGCGCCCGCCGCAGATGGTTGTTGATCACCACGCGCTGGTCGATGAGCAGTTTGACCGGAAGGGATCGAACGCTGGTCGCGGTTGGCACCGTCAAGGAGACGTCCATGTTCTTGGCAGTACGTGCCAAAGCCCCGCGCAAGGTAGTCCTGACCGGCTCTTCGAGGGCGACGCTTGGCCGATTTTGAACGCTCGGGGGATCAGCAGGTACGCCACCGCGCGCTCCTGGCGCGGTCGGTCGGGTTTCCTTGGTTGGCGAAGGCTTCTCAACCGTCGGTGTGCGGCGGGACGCGGCCGGCTCAGGCCGCGGCTGCGCGGCGGGGGAGGCCTGCGCGGGAGCAGGCGCTGGGGCTGCAGCCGTTGGGACCGGCTTGTCGGGACTGGCTGGTTGCTCCTCAGCACGTCGGGGCTGTGATTCCTGCTTCTCGGCGACGCCGCCATTACCGTCGCCGGAACTTGGTGCGCCATGCGACTTGAAGTACTCCGCCCATGTCGCGTCGACCGAGCTGGGATCTGCGGTGTACTGCTCGTACATCTCCTCGAGCAGCCAATCGTTGGCGCCAAAGTCCGTCTCGGGCGTGCTGGTCGGTGATTGGTCGGGCACGATGGCCACGGTCGCCTTCTTCCTGACTACGTACTGTCGCGGGTCTCACCCGCCTTCGGCCTGCTCGCGGCCTGCTCCTGGCACGCTCCTGGCAGGCGTTTACTAGGCTACCCAAGCTTGTGAGCAGCTAGTCATTGGTCAGGGGCGACACACCTCGTCAGGGTGGACTTGGAGACGATCAGTCCCGGCGTGTCAGGGCGGTTCTCTCCATGACCCCGGCACCCAGCATGCGCCAGGCCAGCCGGCAGGCCTCGATTGTGAAGATCACCAGCGCGACATTGCGAATGGTCGTGACGACAGTCGAGATGATGATCATCGCGTGACCGTGGCGACCGAGGTAGCCGGGATAGAGCACGGGATAGACCAGTTGGGTGAGCAGAGCCAGGACCAGAAGTTGTCCGGCCATCCGGCTGATCGCATGCTCCTCGTCGGGCGTGGCATGCCGCCGGAACACCAGTAGCGTCGCCATCGGCCCTCCCAGCCAGAGCAGATATTGCGGGCTCAGAGTCTTGTTCGTAACGATCATGATCGCCACGGTGGCGAGAACGACGAAACCAATTGCGACGGGAGTCGACCCGCCATGCCGGAAGGCGCGGACGGTAAGCAGGATGATCATCGCCAAGCCCAGCAGCGTCGCGACGCTGCTGATAGTCACCCAGGCATCCGCGCCGGGGCCGAAGACCTCGTACGCCTGGTATTGGGACATGTCGATGATCCACTGGTCCGGCATCACGGCCCGTCCCACCATCAACGGCGTCGCCCAGATCGACTCGATCTGCAACCCGCGGTCGGACTGCCAAATCAGCGGTGAAATCAGTCGTGACCAACCACCGAAGATCAAGCTGATCAAGGCGAGGCCGAAACCGACGACAACGAAGGCGAGACCGACGGGTCGCCTGTCGGATTTGTAAGACATGAATGCGCCGATAAGCAGCGCCGGCCAGAGCTTGATGGCAGCGCCCAAACCTGTCAGGGCTCCGGTGATCCATGGCTTGCGTCGTGCCGCGAGGAGCGCGCCGCCGGCGAGCACGGCTGGCAGCATGTCAAAGCGCAGATACGACAGCGGGCCGATCAGCGGCGCGAAGATCAGCCAGAAGTCGATCGCGCTGTCGTGGCGCCGGCCAGTTGAGCGCCAGAGCGTGTAACAGAACAGTGCATCGAGGGCCAGCATGAGAACGATGAACGCGACGAGATAGCCGCGGCGGCTGCCGAAGGACGCGCCGTAGGGCAGCCAGAGGATCCAGACGACAGGTGTGGGGTACTCGTAAAGCGTACGGTCCAGGCCGACGGTGAACAGGGCGTTGATCTTGCGGTAGTAGTAGAAGACATCGCCGGTCACGAAACGCTCGAACGCCGGCGAGTATGACCAAGATCAGCAAGCGGGTGGCCAGCCAGACAATGACGATCGTTCGAGGGCCACGATGCGCGTCATACCAGGCAGCGAGGCGGCTCATTCGGCACCCACATATTCAGGGTGCAGCGGAGTGGGCATCGGATCTAAGCAGGATCTTGGTCGATGACAGAACGCAAGTGAACCTACCAGCAACGGATCCCTGGATCTGCATCTTCTGTTCTCGCGGAAATCGGTCAAGAGCCCGACGCCTGCCGGAGTGCTGGTGATGCAAAGGCAGGGCGACCGCGCCAGCCTGCCTCGAGCATGATGGGACCATGAGGGCGGTCGTGCAGAATCGCTACGGCTCGCCGGACGTTCTGGAGATCCGAGACATCGGCAGACCCGTGCCCGGGCGCGGCGAGGTGTTGGTGCGAGTGCATGCAGCCGGTGTTGATCCCAGCGTCTGGCATCTGATGACGGGTCTCCCCTATCTGGTACGCCCGTTCGTGGGAGTTCGCAGACCGCGGAAGCCTGTGCGGGGAATGGACCTGGCCGGGCGGGTAGAGATGGTCGGCCCGGAGGTGACCCGGTTCCGACCCGGTGACGAGGTGTTCGGCACATGCGACGGGTCGTTTGCAGAGTGGGCGCCTGCCCGGGCCGATCGGTTGGCGCCGAAGCCGGCCACCCTGACATTCGAACAGGCCGCTGCGGTCCCGGTTTCGGCATGCACTGCCCTGCAGGCTCTTGGCGACCAGGCCCGCTTGCAGGCCGGCCAGCAGGTCCTGGTCATCGGTGCGGGAGGTGGGGTGGGCACATTTGCGGTACAACTCGCCAAGGCGTTCGGTGCAGTTGTGACGGGCGTGTGCAGCAGCGCGAAGATCGACATGGTCCGCGCGATCGGCGCCGACGACGTCATCGACTACACCCGTGATCCCTTCCTCGAAGGAATGCGCCGCTATGACGTCATCCTCGACATCGCCGGACAGCGCCCGCTGGCGCAGCTACGGAGGGCACTGTCCGACAGCGGGACCCTGGTCTTTGTCGGCGGCGAGGGTGGCGGCCGCTGGCTCGGCGGCCTGGACCGATCGCTGCGGGCTGTGCTGAAGGCGCCGTTCGTCGGTCAACGGATGCGCATGTTCATTGCCACTGCCCCGGTCGAGGACCTGCAGCAGCTGACTGGGCTCATCGAGACGGGCAAGATCACCCCGGTGATCGACCGGACCTACCCGCTCAGCCATGCCGCGGATGCGGTGCGGCACCTGGCTGAGGGGCCACGCCGGCGGCAAGATCGTCTTAACCATTTGACAGCACTTGGATCTCGAGCTCTGTCCAAAAGAGCGTCTGTCGTTCTCGCGGCCGGTAGATTGGCGGGCATTCGGGGGTTGACCGGGCCATGACGAGTGAGGCGAAGCTGCGCCAGGTGCGCGTGCTGACGCTCCCGTCGGTGCTGTTCGCGTGTGGGCTCGCGGGCCACGCCGCCGCCGACGGCGTCACGCCCGCCACTTCGGTGCTAGTTCCGTTGTTCGTGATCACCGTGCTTCTGGTGGCCCCATTCGCCGGTGCACGATCCAGCCCGGCACGGGCTGTGGCGTTGCTGGCCGGCGGGCAGGGGCTGTTGCACGCAGCGTTGCAGCTGCTCGGCGGGACAGCCGTCCCGGCCACGCCAACCATGTGTGGCGCGGCTAGCGGTTTGGCACCCATGTCCTCGCCGACCAGCTCCCACATGATGATGCACCACTGCGCCGCGGCATCGCATGGTTCTGCGTTGTCGGGGATGAGCAGCAGCCACGTGGTCATGCTGCTCGCGCACCTGGCGGCAGCGGTTGTGGTCGGTGCGTGGCTGGTTGCCGGAGAGCGGGCTTTCTGGACGTTGCTCGCACTCACTGGACGACCGGTCGTCGACGCGTGGCGGACAGTCGTAGAGGTGTTCCGGGGCGGTGTCGGCGCCGTGGTCGCCCGACTGCCCGCGGCTTCAGCTTGGCTGGGGCCTACCCTCAGCAATTCCTGGCTCGACGTGGGCCGTGGGTGTCGTCATGCGTCGCGGCCCACCCGTTACTGCGTCGCCCGAACCTCACGCTTACGCCGCCGTCTCGACGGTCTGACGGCGGACAGTTGGTTCTGCGACCAAGCCACTTGCGGACCGTCGTCGAATCATCACCAGACATGTCGGCAGCACCATGCGACCACTGCCGGTTGCTGGTGCCACCTCTCACAAGAATCGAGTCATCATCATGTTCCAGAACAGCTCTCTACGGCGTCGCACCCTCGCGCGCGTTGGGATCGGCATCGGCGCCACCGTCGCGGCAATTCTGGCCTTGCCGGGCGTTGCGCAGGCTCACGTGACCGTCCAGCCTGGAAGCGCCGAAGGCGGCGACTTCTCGGTCGTCGCGTTCCGGGTCCCGAACGAGCGCGACAACGCCAGCACCACTCAGGTACGGGTCACTCTGCCGACGGACCAGCCGATCGGGTACGTCTCGACGACCCCAGTGCCTGGGTGGAAGATCACTACCGCCACCCGTCAGCTGGACAAGCCCATCGAGATCTTCGGCGAGCAGTTGGACACCGTAGTCTCCGAGGTCACCTGGACCGCGACTGCCGGCGGTATTCGTCCGGGCCAGTTCGAAGACTTCGACCTCAGCCTCGGCCCGCTACCGGAGTCGGGCGAGATGGTATTCAACGCTCTGCAGACCTACTCCAGTGGCGAGAAGGTCAACTGGAATGAGGTCTCGGCCGATCCGTCGGTCGAGCCCGAGCACCCGGCTCCCACGCTGACCATTACGCCCGCCGCAGCTGAGAATGGCTCCGGGTCGACCGTGCAGGGCAGCCAGACAGGCCAGGACGAACAGGTCACGCCCGCCGCCCAGAGCGACAACGGGTCCGACTTGACTCTGCCGCTCGTCCTTTCGGGTGCCGCAGTCGGGCTTTCCCTTGTTGCTGTGGTACTCGCGTGGCGTCGGGGCCGGCGACCCGCCCCGGCAGTGGAGGCAGCGTCCGTGCCCAGCCGTGAGGACGTCAACGTCTGACCGGCTCTGCGATGCCGGGAACGAACACCGGTCCGTTCCCGGCATCCACCTCCTCGAGCCCAGGAGCACCCCCCTCATGGCATCGCTGAGCACCGCGGCACGCCGCGTCACCCTCCTCGCGGCGCTTGCTGTCATGTTCTCGCTGCTGTTCGCATCCCCGGCCGCGGCTCACGCCGAGTTGGTGAACACCACCCCGGCGAACGGAGACCAACTAACGAGGCCGCCGACCGAGATCCAGATGACGTTCACCGAGTCGGTCAACCTGGTCGACGACGGCATCCGGCTGATAGACCACGTCGGCGCTACCGTGCCCACTCCCGTGCCCACCGTGGACGCGCAAACCGTCACCTGGCCGATGCCGGCCGACCTGCCGGAAGGACCCTATGTCGTGACTTGGCGGGTGGTGTCCGCCGATGGACACCCGGTCAGCGGAGCGTTCTCTTTCGGAGTCGGCACCGCCGCGGCCGCCGTGCCCGGTTCGTCCACGCGCACAGATATTCCTGATGCCAGCGGCGGCGCTGTGGCCGCCGGACCGACTGCGCCCTGGCCGGTGGTCGCGACTCGTCTGGCCGGCTATGTCGCGTTCGCGCTGTTCGCCGGCGTAGCTGCATTCGTGCTGTTGTGCGCACCTGACACCAGCAAAGATCGCAGACTTGAGCTTCTGGCCCGCGCCGGAATTCTCGGCGGCGCAGCTGCCGCGGTCGCCGCCATCCTGGTCCAGGGCCCGTACATAGCCGGGGTCTCGATGACCCGTGTCTTCGACACGCGACTCCTCCAAGAGACCCTCGCCACCCCGTTCGGCAGCGCGATGACGTGGCGGCTCGCACTCTACGGCGGCCTCGGCGTGCTCGCCTGGCGACTGCCCAGAACGCTCACCGGATTAGCGAGCTGGCTCGTGCCAGCCGGCGTGGCCGCTGCCGCGGTGACCATTGCCGCCTCCGGACACGGAGCCGCTGCAGGCCCGATCAGCCTTGGCGTCGACGCGCTCCACGCGCTCGCGGCCGGACTGTGGGTTGGTGGCCTGGTTGCCCTCGCTGCTCTCGGCCGATCCGTCGAACCGCGCGCGCTGCAGCAGTTCTCTACCCTCGCCATGGCCTCGGTACTCACACTGGTCGTCACCGGCACCTTGAACTCGCTGCGCCACCTGAGCAGCGTCGAGGAGCTATGGCAGACCCGCTACGGGCTCACCCTGGTGATCAAGCTCACCCTGGTTGCTGTCACCCTCGCGGCCGCCGCTGTCTCACGACGACGCCTGCGGCAGCACCGCGTGCCGCTACGGTCCGTCCGGATCGAAGCCGCCCTGACCGTGGCCATCCTCGTCGTCACCGCCCTGCTCAGCATGACCGCACCCCCACCTCAGGCACACGGTCCCACCACCAGCCACGCCGGTCACGACGCCGGACCGGTCAACGATGCGGTTCAGATGTCCCTCGGCGACGAAGGTGACGCCGCACTCGCTGTCTCGCCCGCCACTACCACCGGTAGTCATCTCCACCTAGTGATCACAGACGCCAACGGCCAGAAGCTATCCGCCACCCGAGTCACCCTGAAGGTCGCCAACCCTGACCGCGACATTGCCCCGATACCCATACCGATGAGCATGCGCGACGGCGTCTGGGTCGCGAGTTACCGCTTCCCCTTCCCTGGTACCTGGAAAGCCATCCTCACTGTGGACGGCGTCGGGCCATCGGCCGTTGTCACCTCCGGCGAGCTTACGATCCAAGCCTGACCACATAGCGATGGCTTGATCATCTGGCAGTCGCAGCCGGCCGTCGCCCGACCACTGACAAGTCTGCCGATCACCACCAGCCCTGCTTGTGCGCCCAGCGCAGCAGAGTCAGGGAAATGACCAGCATGATCAACAGCAGGATGGCGAGCGGTACCCAGCGGGTGGATTCGTTGACGATGACGTTCATGCCAACGATGGACGACAGCGAGGTAATGGGCAACGTGATTGCCGCGATGACGGCGAGGCGTTCGGCGGCGATGGTCATTTTGGTGTCGGTGCGTGCCCGGTAGAACTCGGTGACACCCATCAGGAACACCAGCTGGGAGTCGCTGATGTGGGCGACGGTTTCGTATTGGTCGAGCACGTCTTGCATCAAGGCCAGGCCTTCGGGTGGGGCGAAGCTGGTGAGTTTGATTGCCCGCCGATAGATTTCGCTGCCTTGGGCTGCCATGGTTTTGATGGTCAGCAGCTCGTGGCGGGCTGCGAAGAGTTCGCTGAGGAACTTTTGCGGATCCTCCTTCACATCGGCCATCACGCGTTGCTCCATGAGGCCGACTTCGCGGGCGATGTCGGCGACCATTTCGGCTTCGCGGCGGGCGATGGAGGACACGATCGCGTAGGTCAGGCCGAACGGGGAGGTGGGGTGCAGCCGGCCGCTGTCCAGCCGGGCCGCCACCGCGTTTGTCTCGCGCAAGGCGGACTCGAGGGGGACCGTGGGGTTCAGCGGCCCGTGCACAGTGACCAGGAAGTCTTCGCCAACGAACTGGTCCAGCTCGAGATAGTGCATGTGACCGCGCGCGCCGATCTCAGGTGCATGCACGACGATGAACACGTGGTGTGGATAGACATGGACTCGGGGAATGTGGTTACGGTCCTTGCTCTTGGCGATCGCCATCGGATGAAAGCTGAAATTCGTTCGCCAGAATCGCCCCGGCGTCGTCGCTCCACTCAGGGATGTCGAGCCAGAGAAATCCGTCAGTGCGCTTCCGCAGATCCGGCAGCTCGGCCAGGTCGCGGCTGCTCACGCCGTTCGAGTCGATCCAACGCAGCTTCATAGCGAGCCCCCTTCCATGTTGTCTCTATACACCCACCTGCGATCGCGGCGGTCTCAATGCTCAATTCGCTGAGGTGCCAGTGATCGACACCTCGACCAGCGCGGTGATGGTTCAGAGACGGCCACTGGTTGAGGAACTGAGTGCTCTGACCGCGTACCCCACCTGATCATCTGCCATGCTCAGACTCAGCTCAAAGAGCAGAGTCCTAGGAGGCTGACATGGCTGACGGCGCAGCGGTATCGAGCACGTACGCGGTGAACTCGGAGGTTGGCACGCTCCGCAAGGTTCTCGTCTGCGCGCCAGGTCTGGCACACAGTCGGCTGACTCCGAGCAACTGCGACGAGCTGTTGTTCGACGACGTGATGTGGGTGCAAAACGCGCAACGTGATCATTTCGACTTCATGTCCAAGATGCGCGAGCGAGGCGTTGAAGTGGTGGAGCTGCACAACGTACTGACCGAGACAATGGCGATCGCGGAGGCGAGGTCTTGGCTCTTGGACCGCAAGATCATCGTCAATGAAGTGGGTCCCGGCTTCGTCAATGACACGCGGGCTTACCTGGAGAGCTTGGACGCCCGGCCCCTCGCCCGGTTCTTGATCGGAGGCTTCGCAACCGACGACCTGCCGGCAGCATCCGGGTCCGCCTCCGCGAGCTTGGCGCGCGATGCTCTGGGGGGCCGTGAGTACTTGATGCCACCGCTGCCGAACACTCTGTACACCCGCGACACCACTTGCTGGATCTACGGCGGCGTCACCTTGAATCCGCTGTACTGGCCTGCGCGGCACGACGAGACGCTGCTGATGAAGACCATCTATGAATTCCACCCGGATTTCGTCGGCTCGAAGGTCTGGTGGGGCGATCCCGAACTGGACTGGGGTCTGGCCACTTTAGAAGGCGGCGACGTGCTGGTCCCCGGTAACGGTGTCGTGGTGATCGGCATGAGCGAACGCAGTTCTCGTCAGGCCATCGGGCAGGTCGCCGCCAAACTCTTCGCTGAAGGTGCAGCGGAGCAGGTGATCGTGGCAGGCATGCCGAAGCTGCGGGCGGCCATGCATCTGGACACAATTTTTACCTTCGCCGACCGCGACCGCGTCACCGTCTACCCCGGCATCGTGCACGGAATCCACACCTTCACCCTCCGTCCGAGCGACTCCGCACCAGGGTTCGAGGTCACTGAAGAGACGCGACCGTTCCTGGAGGTGGTTCGGACCGCCCTCGGACTGAGCGAGTTGCGTGCCATCGACACCGGCGGCAACGTGTATGACACCGAGCGCCAACAGTGGGACAGCGGCAACAACCTGGTCGCCATCGAACCGGGTGTTGTGATCGCCTACGACCGCAACACCACGACCAATTCCTTGCTCCGCAAAGCAGGCATCGAGGTGATCACCATCGTCGGCGCAGAACTCGGCCGGGGCCGCGGCGGCGGCCACTGCATGACCTGCCCTCTCATCCGCGACTCCGTCGACTACTGACGCGGCCAGCCAGTCTACGAACGGGGCTAGTCGTTGTGGTTTGCTGGCTCGCGGGCTTCGGCCAGCGTCTCCCATCCCTGCCAGAGAATGACCGGAAGCATGGCGAGCGCACCCACGGGGTCAGCCCACCACCAGCCGAATACTGCGTACGCGCCAACACCGAGTAACAGGGTGAGTGACAGGTAGGAGCAGACCCACGTCTCCTTGGAATCGGCGACCAGGGCGCGGCTGCCCATCTCCTTACCGACTCGCTGCTTGACAGACGCAAGAGCTGTCATCACCGCTAGCGATAGCGCAGCTAAGATGATCCCGACAGGAGACGTCAGCGGCTCCTCTCGGCTGATGAGTGACTTCGCGGCCTCCCAGGTGATGTAGAGGGCGAGCAGGAAGAATGTGACCGCGACAACGTAGAGCGCCTGTTTCTCTGCGGCGCTCTCCTCATTCACCGCCGCCTGTGGCCCGGCCTTGCGCAGCCGCCACAGCAAACCGAGTGCGCTGATCACCTCAATCGCTGAGTCGGCGCCAAACCCAATCAGAGCGACGCTGCCCGCGATAACCCCGGCAGTGATCGCCACCACAGCCTCGACAACGTTCCACCCCACGGTGAAGTACTCAAGCCACAAGGCTCGGTGGTGCAGAGCGGCTCGGCGTTCTGCGGTGATTGCAGACACGATGGTCAAGGCTAGTGAATTTCAGCGGGTCGGTCCGTACTCCGACGTTGCCCTCGCCGTCGCTCCCATATAACGCCCACCCACTAGTCCAGCCCTCGGCGCCCCCGGCGAGATTTCGAACTCGCGCTCGCCTCCGGAGAAGCCAGAGGACGACGGTTGGGCGTAGGTGGAAAGGACGAAACTGCAGGTCAGACCCACTTTGAGTGGTTGGTCGTTGCTAATCGAGTTGGGCCGTTTTCGGTTCTGGTGTTGCCAATCTGTTGCCAATGCGCCACCTCGTAACTTGGCGAACCGAGTCTTCCCGGCTGAGCGATCTCTATAGCATAGAGTGCTATAATCAAGTCGTGACCAGCCGAGGTGATCTGCTCCGCGAGGTGATGCTCGAAACGAGCACCACTCAGTCCGAGTTGTCCCGTGTCAGCGGTGTGCACCAGCCCAGCATCAGCCAGTTCCTATCCGGGAAGGTCGAGTTGAGCGACGAGCAGCTCGATCGGCTCCTGTCGTGCATGGGTTATCGGCTTGAGATTGTCCGACGTCGCGTCGTGCCCGACCTGAACCGCTCCGAACAGCGGTCGTGGCGACTCCACCGCCAGCTCTCAACACATCTGACGCGGACAAGCCTGGAGCAGTGGCGGCCGACCATCGAGCGCAACCTGGAACGACTGCGTGGCAGCGTCAGCGGCCAGCCGCATATGCGCAATCTCGACCGGTGGACGTCGCTGATCGATCGCGGCGATGTGCCAGGGCTCCACCGCGTCTTGACCGGACTGGATCGAGACTCCATCGAGATGCGTGAGGTCTCGCCGATGGGCGGGCTGCTCTCGCAGGACGAGCGCATGGACGTGCTCCAGATGGCCAGCTGGTACGCCGCGACCAGTTGGAACACGCCATCCGTACGGCCTGCCAGATCATCGACCGACCGGAAGTGATCGTCGTCGGCTCGCAGGCGATCCTCGGAACCTTCCGCGAGGACACGCTTCCCGCGGACGCGACCATGTCCGCCGAGGTCGATATCCTGCCGATCGCCGACGGCAACGACGAACGCGGACTGGAAGGCCCGCGTCGCCGAGGGGTTACCGCCGGAAATCGCCGAGGAGATACCGCTGGACCTGTTCGGCCTCATTACCGGTCTTCCTGCCGAAACTGCGCAGATTCCTTGGGATGGCCCTGAAGTCCGGATTATCGAGCATTCGGCGCATGCCCAGGGCCATGCGGCGCTGTTGATCGAGGAGAACGGCGTTCTCGTCGCCGGCGACATGCTTTCTGACATCCTGATTCCGTTCCCCGACCTGGACGCCGCGAATCCGATTGAGGACTACCTCGTTGGGCTGCGGCTGCTTGAGACCGTGGCGGACGACGTTGATGTCCTCATCCCCGGTCACGGGTCCGTCGGCGGAGCTGACCAGGTACGCCGACGGATCGAACTGGATCGCGCGTACGTGCATGCCTTGCGTGACCGCCATGCCCCCGATGACCCGCGCATCGGCCCATCGGCCACGTTCGGCAAGGATTGGCTGCCCAGCGTGTATGAATGGCAACTGCAGCAGCTCGCCAAAAAAAGAGAGCACGGCGGGACACCCGGATAGAGATCCGCTTGCGGGCTCAGTTGTCGGGCCGCTGGCCATTCGAGCATGGCCGTTGTCCTCGATGAGCTGGGTGTTCGACTTCCGGTACACGTGGATGCCCACTTGCAGCCGGTCACCCGGTTGTGGTGGACCAGGTGTCCGGTCCGGCGTTCGCGGGCTGGAGCCGTGTTGCCGACCCGAACCCGCCCTCGCCGCAGTTCTCGGCCACGTTGCTGCGCAACTCTTTGCTGTACTCGTCCTCGCCGTGCAGGTCGAAGGCGTCGTAGGTGGTCCGCACGACCGTGTTGGACTCCACGAGGTTGTGGTGGGCGCTGTACTGCAGCAGCACCCCGTTCCGCATCGCCGGCCCCGGTGACAGCGCGTTCTTGATCAGGTTGTCCGCGATCGTGACGAACCGGCGGAGCTGGTGGTGAACTTGGTGGTGATCACCGCCCCGCTCTGGCAGCGCACCCGACGCCGCTCTTGAGCACCACGTTGCCGCTTGAACACGTAGCTGCCCTTCGGCACGAGGATCTCGTCGCCCGAGCGGGCCGCGTTAATCGCCCTGCGGAAGGCCGCGCTGGCGTCGTCGGAGTTCCTCCCCGGGGTCGCCCCGTAGCTCAGCACGGACAGCGCCCTCGCCGCGCCGTGCCAGTACCGCCGAGCCTCCGAAATGGACTGTGTTGAGGTATCCGGCCGAGTTATTGATGACATCCTCGAGCACGATCGGGAGATGTTGGCGGCACGCGGGGTAATCGCCCCGCGTTCGTCCACACGCGACACCCGTGCCGGGGCGGTCAAGCCACGATGCGCTGGGCCCCGGTGCGGGTGTCGGTGCGCTGGGTGTCGGCCGGCCGTTTCATCACGAACGCGTGCCGGGCCGCGGCGAAGCCCAGCCGGTCGTCGAAGATGTCGCGGCTCATCGCGGCGAGCTCCTCGGTGCGGTAGACGTCCAGCGGCCGGCGCCGCTCCTCGGCCGCGCGGGCGGCCCGCTTGCGCTCCAGCAGCCGGTAGTAGTCGTCGTGGCTGGCCAGCCGCCGCGCATGAGCGAGCACCATGTCCTCGAACGACGGGCGTGGGCCGGGCAGGACCTGGTCGGCCAGGCCGATCCGCAGCGCGTCGGCCGGGTTCACCGGCTCGCACCGCGAGGTCAGCACCCCGGCCTGGTACGTGCCGACCCGGCGGGGCAGCACATAGGTCCAGTACTCCGAGCCGAACAGGCCCATCGTGCGGTAGTGCGGGTTGAGAACCACGCCCTCGCGCATCAGCACCTCGTCGCCGCCGAGGGCGAGCATCACGCCTCCAGCCCCGGCGTTGCCGCCGACCGAGGTCACGACCAGCTGACCGGTGCAGCAGATGATCTCGCGGCAGACGTCGTCGATGGCCTTGATGTTGTGCCACGCCTCGATACCGGGGGAGGGCGCGGCCTCGATCACGTTGAGGTGGATGCCGTTGGAGAAGACCTCGCCGCCCCGCACGACCAGCACCCGGGTGTCCTGGGTAGTGGCGTGCCGGAGTGCGGCGGCCAGCCGCTCGCACTGGCCGGTCGACATCGCCCCGTTGTAGAAGTCGAAGGTGAGTACGCCGACCGGACCGGTCCGGAAGTAGCTGATCTCCCGGTAGCCGGGTGGATCGGCGACCTCGGGTACCTGGCCGAGCAGGTGGCCCAGGGCCAGGGTGGTCGGCAGCTTCGGCTGGTCCCGGTCCCGCAGCTTGGCATGCCCGATCCACACCGAGCCGTCGCCGGTGCGCACCAGCACCGCGCCCCGGCTGCGTTGCAGCACGGTGCCCGGCTGCCCGGGGAACCGCGGGCCGGGACGGGCGTCGTAGACCGAGACCTCGGCCCCGGCGATCGTCGTGCGTACACCTGGAGAGCTATCCGCGGCCCGGATCCGACGCACGATGTCGGCCGTCGGGTCGGACCAGGAGAACGCGCGGTCGGCCTGGCGCATCAGCGGACGCAGCCGGCCACGCACGTCCGGGGTACCGTAGACCAGCTCGCGCGGCAGGAACGAGCGGTCGGCTGCCTTGGCCACCACCTCGTGCACCAGCTCGATCGCGGCCTGGGTGACCGCGCCGTTGTAGAGGCTGCTCTTACGCGGCGGGTCGGCGGGCAGCGCGAAGGTCCGGTAGCCCCAGATCGGGCCGGCGTCCATCTCCTCGACCGCCTGCAGCGCGGTGACGCCCCAGCTCGGCTCCGCGGCGCAGATCGCCCAGTCCAGCGAGGACGGACCGCGGTCCCCGGGCGGACCGGGATGGATGATGATCGTCCGGTAGCGCTGCCAGATCTCGGCCGGCACCCGTTCCTTGATGAACGGGCAGAGGATCACGTCCGGTTCCAGTGCGGCCGCGGCGCCGATGGCCGCCTCGGGATCGCCCGCCAGCTGCACGCGCACGTCGTGCCCGGCGCCGCGGAGCTCGCTCCAGGTGCGCTGGCTCAGGCCGTTGAACGAGGAGCAGAGCAGCAAAACCTTCACATGATTCTCCCGAGGGTGCATCTATCTGCCAGCTCCGTCACGAGGATGCGGTTTTGCTCGCTGGATATTACGGACTTATCCTCCTGGCTCATCGCACCCTCCTTGTGCCCCGCCAACGCGGCTGGACCGTCCAAACGGCCACCGACAATCGATAAAATGGATGCGTTACCGATGGTGAAAAATACGTAGACATAGGACATTTCGGGGTCCGTCCATCTGCGAGAAGGCCGAGCTTTGGCCGCAAGACCGGCCGAGAATTCAAGGGCCTTCTCGTGTCGGTCTCACACGGCGAGGCCGCATGCATTGATACCGAAACTCCGGTACTTCAGTTCGATCTCTGCCGCGGTGCCGTGGCTGCGTCTCTCGTGATCGCGGCTATTGCGGCTTATGCCCGGTAACACCGTCGGCTACTGACCTGGACGCCGAAGAGGGATGCCGTTCCTTCGCTATCGGTACCCGCTCCTGGTCGGCTCCGTCGCCGAGCACGTGGCCCGAGTCGGCCGGCTACCGCTGGTCGACGCGCTTTGGGGTGAGCGGATCACCGCCGACGGCCGAGGCGGCCTCAGCGGTCCGGGCACGGGACCTGCTGGCCCGCACGAGCGTGCGCGACCGGGTGAGCTTCGACGGGCCGGTGCTGCTGGTGGATGACACCGTACAGACGCGGTGGACGGTCGCGGTTGCGTCGGCACTGCTAGCCGAAGTCGGCGCGACAACCGGACCCACCTCAAGCCATCCACCCACGAACGGTATGCGGGGATCATCCGCGAGCACATCCGACCCAAGTGGGACCGGGTGAAGCTCGCCAACGCCTCCCATGCAGGCGTGCAGAAGTGGGTAACAGCGCTGTCGAAACCCGCTCACCCGCGACCGTCCGCAAGGCCCACCGTGTGCTCTCACTGATCCTCAACATGGCCGTCAAGGACGGACGCCTGGCCCGCAACGTCGCGATCGGCGTTAATCTCCCACGCCCGACCAAGGAGGAGCAGCGATTCTTGACCCACGCCCAGGTCGAAGCCCTCGCCAAGGTGCGCGCCCGCCCGACGGACGTGAGCAAGCATCGCCGGCTCGATGAACGCGAGAATCAGGCCTACCGGCTCGTCGTCCTGTTCCTCGCCTACACCGGCGTCCGGTTCGGCGAGATGGCCGCACTCAGAGTGAGCCGCCTAGACCTCACCCGCCGGCGCGCGACCATCTCCGAGTCCGTCACCGTCGTGCAGGGCAAGGGGCTGGTCTGGGGCACCCCCAAATCTCACGAACGCCGGCAGGTGCCGATCCCACGGTTCCTCGTCGCCGAGCTGCAAGAACATATCGCCGGCAAGGAGCCCGACGAGCTCGTGTTCAACGGCGTACGGGGAGGCGGGCCACTACGCGCTCCGATCTTCCGCGCCGGCTTCCACGTGGCGGCCACGGCGATTGGCATTCCCGAATTGCACCCGCAGGAGCTGCGCCACACCGCCGCCAGCCTCGCCATCGCCAGCGGCGCGGACGTCAAAGTCGTGCAGCAGATGCTCGGCCATTCGAGCGCCGCGATGACGATGGACGTCTACGGACACCTGTTCAGCGACCGCCTCGACGAGGTCGCCGACGCGCTCGACAACGCCCGATCCGAGGCCGCCAGATCCGCCGCTGCTGTTGCCAATGCTCAAAATCCTGTTGCCAAAGTGTTGCCAAACGCCGATGTGGTCGACTTGGCCGCCTACAAGGCGAAAGGTAAAACCGCAGGTCAGACGGCGATTCGGAGGGCGCCCCCGGCGAGATTCGAACTCGCGCTCCCGCCTCCGGAGGGCGCGTACGGCCCCCAGTCCCATGATCAAGACCCCCACTCAACTCTTGACGGAACTCTTGACAAATAAGGGAAACGCGTAGGCACGGACACCTCCCCAGCTCTATTTGGATTTACCGCGTTTCTGCGGCCTCCTGCGGCCTGGCTGCGGCCTGCGAGACGATCACTCGCCAGGAGCTGAAGGCCGAGGAGGAGACGATGAGCTGGTGTCGAGTGTGCGGCCCGACTGCATGAAAGCCGGGCTAAGCCGGATAGTGCGCCTCAGTCGCGTCGTCCCCTATAGGTCGGCCGCATCGCCGCCAGCCTCTGTTCGGCTTCATCAAAGAAGGCGTCAACCTGCTGCACGTCGTAGCCACGCCGGGCCATCCTGAACCGCCAGTCGCGGGCCTCATCTGATGTGAGCGGGGGTTGCTTGACCCCGAGGAAGGTGTCGCGAATCTCTTGTCGGAGCGCGTCGACCTCCGCCGTATCGTAGCCCCACCTCTTGCGGGTGGTTGAAAATCTTGTTGAGTCGGCCCACTCGGCCCACTCGGCCCATCGCGGCGGTTGAAAATCTTGTTGAGTCGGCCCACTCGGCCCATCGGTAAGAATGCTGCCGGTAACCAGTGGTCCTGGCGGCCTGTCTGTTGACTCCATCGCGGCCAGCCTCGGTTCGGCCTTATCAAGGAAGGCGTCAACCTGCTCCGGGTCGTAGCCAGGTCGTAGGCGGCGGGTAGTCGTGAACTGCTTGCCGGGGGGCGCACGCCACGTCAGACGGGATCTGCTTACCCCGAGGAATGTGTCGCGAATAGCCTCCCGGAAGGCGTCGACCTCCGCTGTGTCATAGCGGCCGACCCTCAGACGGCTGGTTGAAAATCTCGTTGAGTCGGCCCACTCGGCCCACCCGGCGAGAATGGCACCGCTAACCAGTGGTCCTTGCGGCCTGTCCGTGGACTCCATCGCGGCCAGCCTGATGCCGGCGGCATCGAGGAACGCGTCAACTTGCGTCTTGTCATAGCCAGGGTTGTCGCCGCTCGAGGGGAACTGCTTGCCGCGGACCTTGTCTGCTCTCACCGGGGAGTGCCTGACTCCAAGAAACGTGTCGCGAATCTTTTCCCGGAAGGCGTCGACCTTCGCAGCGTCATAGGACCCGGCGGTCTCGAATGTCGTCGAGTCGGCCCACTCGGCCCACGCGACAAGGAGGGCACCGCTAACCAGTGGTTCTTCTGGCCTGTCCGTCGACTCCATCGCGGCCAGCCTGATGCCGGCGGCATCGAGGAACGCGGCAACCTGCTTCATGTCATAGCCAGGCCGGTGGGTCGAGAACTGCTTGCCGCGGACGTCATCTGATTTCACCGGGGGTCTTCCGCTTGCCCCCGAGGAACGTGTCGCGAACGGCGCTGCGGAAGGCGTCCACCTCAGCTGTGTCATAGCCGAACCCCCGACCGGTGGATGAAAATGTCGTTGACGCGGCCCACGCGGCCCAGTCGACGAGAGTGGCACCGCTCACCTTCTCGTCAAGCGGTGCTACCGGCCCGGGCTGGACGGTCGACCGGCCCTTCATCGTGCCTAGCAACGCCCGGCCCCGCTGGGCGCTGCTGATCAGCAGTGGGCTCTCACCGCCCGGCCCGCCATAGACCGTCACCCGCTCACCGGGCACCAGCATGCCGGCCTTCGTCCACAATGCGAGGCGGACCTCGGACAGGGGCTGGTACCCGCGACCGGTGCCGTCCCAAGGGATGTCAAGTATCAGCGTGCGCCCACCACGCTTCGAGGCAATCACCGTGGCCGTGTGTGGATCGCTGGGCCGCCGGAGCAGCCTCGAAAACCGGTTACCCGCCTTCAGCGCCCCGAGCGCGAAGAGCGCCGACACGAGCGCCCCCGGAATACACCACGTGAGGGCAAACAACAACTGCCCGATCGGAAAGTCGTCCAGGTCCAACAACAACAACAACTGCCCGAACGTATCGTCGCCCAGGACGTAGTCGCCGAAAAAGACAAGGACAGCAGCCGCGGCGCAGGCCAAGGCGGTAGCGAACAAGCCACCAGCAATACCGACGTAACCAGCCAGCACCAGCCGAAGCTCCGCGGGGACCTTATCGCCGGAACCCGGCACGTACGGCGCCGGTGGCGCCTGCCGGGCTGGCGGTGGTTCGCCGTCGCTCGGCCCCGGTGGCGTCGGCGGCGTCCCCGGTTGGCGTCGGGCGGGACGCGCCCTCGCCAGCCTGCGGCCGACCGGTCCGTCGGCTTCGAAGACTTCCGCGACGACAGACACCGCGGGGATCGCCAGAAAAAACAGCCCAACCCCGAGGAAGACCCAGTGCAAGTGCCACGCCACCGAATCGTCCTCGAGGTTTGAGTTCGCAGGATCGCGCGGGTCGTAGACGACCGTCACCGCTTCCCCCGGCAGCCGGTCTCCGACCTCCGGCCCAGGTACCTCGTAGACCGTGCCGCCCACAGGTAGTCCGTAGACCGTGCCGCCCAACGTATAGACGACCTTGTCCGAGCCGACGGCGTTGGCCTCGACGACCTGACCCTGGGTGCGCACCCCATGCGCAGCCAGGTCCCGGTTGCCGACATACAGCGACACCGAGCCGACGATCATGAAGATCCCGACCAGCGCGGAGGCACACAGCAGCACGACCCCGGCGACGTTCGTGCCCTTGTAGCCCTCCCTTAGACGGCGAGTGGCCGCACCGACGACCGTGTCGGCCACCACTGTGTCCGCCACTACCGGCGGCTGCCCAACAATCGGAGCCTCGCACCGGGAGCACACCTGAGCCGTGACGGCAACCTCCGCCGCGCACTCACGACACCTCATCTGCATCTACCCATCCGCCGACGCACAGTGTGACACCACGCACGCCACGAACCGCCCACGGATCATCACGGCAGGCCCACCGAACTGGGCCACGGCACCTTCGGGACCCCAGGCAAGCATCAGACCCGCAGTCAGCAACCTCGGCCAACGCTGCTCTCTAACGCTCAGACCGTACCGATTCGTCGGAACTCAGGGGAGACAACAGCCGATTTCACTGATCAAGATCGACGCCGAAGAACACCCCGGTAATTTCAGCCGAGTCATTCCCCAGAACCGGCCCCCACTCTCGCGTCCTGGGCCGCTCCTTGACGCACAGACCCCAAGCC
The DNA here is from genome assembly GCA_963734005.1 of uncultured Actinomycetota bacterium. GTDB lineage: Bacteria > Actinomycetota > Actinomycetes > Propionibacteriales > Propionibacteriaceae > Microlunatus. The sequence goes on along the minus strand of CAVTFS010000006.1, from coordinate 117,690 downwards.
ACGGGCTAGGTACCGGGACGGGTCGGGGGGTCAGAGGGGCGTTCGCACTTGATCCTGACGAGCGGACTGCGCTGATCAGCCGGGATTCGGCATCAGCGGCCTTCATCCATCCGTTCCTGGGCGGCGAAGAGTTGCTCCACGAGTTAGGGCCAACGAGATTCGTCATTGACCTTCCGCACAATGATCTGATGGCTGCGCAGCTGGCTGCGCCAGCGGCAGTTGATCATCTACGCAAGCACGTGCTTCCCCGCAAGCAGGCAACAGCTGAGAAGGAGGCTGCTCGCAATGCTGCCGTCCTTGCGAAAAACCCGAAAGCGAAGATCAACGCTCATCATGCGAAGTTCTTGAACACGTGGTGGCAGCTAGCTTGGCGGCGTTCGGACATGGTGGAGGCAGTCAAACGACTCGACCGCTACATCGCCCTCACGATCCTCGCTAACGAAAAGCGGCCATCGATTTACACGTTCGTCGACTCTACGATCAGGCCCGCAGCGTCGCTCCAAGTGTTCGCACTCGACGACGACTACTCATTTGGCGTGCTGCACTCAAGTTTGCACCGATCCTGGTTCGAGGCCCGCTGTTCGACGCTTGAGACCCGCCTGCGGCATACGCCGAACACTGTGTTCGATTCGTACCCGTGGCCACAGGCACCCAGTGCACAGAAGTGGCCACGATCGCCGAAATCGTCGGAAGGTTATTGACCTTACGGAGCAAGTACCTTGACCAGGATGTAAGTCTCGCCACGGTGTACAACACACTTCGTCAGCCTGGAAGGAGCGAGCTCCGCGACCTCCACACCGAGCTGGACAAGGCCGTCAGTGCTGCTTATGGCTTCGGTTCCGACGATGATGTCTTGGCTCAGCTTCTTGCTCTGAACCAAGACATCGCCGCCGATCCAAGCGTTGCACGTGGTCCTGGAGCGACCGGGCTCACTGGTGCCCATACGAGCACTTACAAGTTGCAGGCATAGTGCCTGCAACCGGGACGCCATCATGACTTGAGGGTGAAGCTGGGCGATCGGGACTTCATCATTGGCCCAGGCGAAGCGGCACACATCGGCTACGAGTGGCTCTACGTGCTGCGCGGCCCCAAGCCGTGCCGAAGGTCCAGTCCGGCCGGGCGGCTGGGTTCGACCGTTGCTCGGATCCGGGCCTTGAAATGAGCCGGATTTCGGGTTCTTGCGGCCTCTGTGCGGCCTGGCACCGTATGGAACCTTCGCCTGGCTGCAGCCACCGGGAGCGTTTTCCCTAGTCAACGCCGTATTTTCTCTGGCGCCCCCGGCGAGATTCGAACTCGCGCTCCCGCCTCCGGAGGGCGGTGCTCTATCCCCTGAGCTACGGGGGCCCAGCCTGTTAGCGAGCCGCGGCCTGGTAATCGACCGAAAGGAAATGTACCAGCGTGCGAGTGGCTACCAACCTACTGCGGTACGGGCGATCATCTTCCTCGTTCTATTCTCGACCCGTGCCGGGCGGTCGGTGGAGCGCGTATGCCGCGCGGGCGGTGTGCTCGTCGTGCTGCTTGTGCTCACCAGCTGCGTCCGCCAAGCTACGCCCGCGCCAGCCGCACAGCGAAGCACGCCACCTCCGTGGACCGCGCCTCGGGACGCCATCTCCTACATCGCCGCTGCTGGCTTGGAGGCGCAACCTCTGAGCAATGGCGAGAATTCGCATGTCGTCGATCTCCGCATCACCGTGGATGGCGCGGCAGTCGAAGTCCCCGCGTACGTCGGAATCGACCGGGTTCGCGCTGTCCAAGCTCCGGTGCATACCCACGACAGCACCGGTCAGGTGTGGCTGGAGGGTCGCGAAACCGACGGCGTGACGCTCGAACAGTTCTTCACCGTCTGGGGAGTCCGGTTTGATGATCATTGCCTCGGGTCGGCATGCCGCGGCCTGGTCGTCACCGTTGACGGCAAGAGTCAGCTCGGCCCCAGGCGAAGTGCGTCTGGCAGACAGTCGCACTATCGACATCTCGGCATCGTCCTAGTGCCGTTGATCGCATGTCCGCGGGCTGATAAGTCCGCGCGACGTTTTCCCGGGTCTGGCACAGTTCCGCGATATGACCCATACCCACGTGGCCGGCTCTATCCACGCCGATTCCGCCGCGCGGGCTCCTAGCTGGCTGAGCATGCCCGAACGATGTCAACGCCCTGCTGCAAAGCCTGTGGAGCACCGGTATCCGCAAAGACGAGACCGGCGTGCTGACAGTGGCTGGCCTCAGCGTCGTCGAGATTGCCGACCAAGTCGGCACACCTGTCTACGTGGTGGATGAAGCTGACCTGCGGGCACGAGCCCGCGCCTTTGCAGATGCCTTCCAGGACTGGGATGTCTACTACGCCGCCAAATCCTTCCTCTGTACGACCGTGGCCCGCTGGGTGAGCGAAGAGGGTCTCGGCGTCGATGTTTGTACGGGTGGTGAGCTGGCCGTTGTGCAGCGTGCCGGCCTCGATCTGCGGCGGGTGGGGCTGCACGGCAACAACAAGAGTGTCGAGGAGCTGCGGTACGCGCTGACAGTCGGAGTCGGACGGATCATCATCGACTCATTCGATGAGATCACCCGGCTCGGCGGGATTGCCGAGGAGCTGCAGATCCGACCGCGCGTCATGGTCAGAGCGACCACGGGGGTCGAAGCGCACACCCACGAATACATCGCCACTGCGCATGAGGATCAGAAATTCGGCTTCTCGATCGCCAGCGGCTCGGCGGCTGATGCCCTACTCGCCTGTCACCGGCATCCCTGGCTGGAACTGATCGGCATTCACTCCCATATCGGTTCACAGATCTTCGATGCGGAGGGGTTCGAAGTCGCGGCACGCCGTACCCTTCGGTTGCACGCCGACTTCGCCGCTCAGACCGGGCGTCGAGCTTGGCGAGCTCGATCTTGGCGGCGGCTTTGGCATCGCCTACACCAGTGCGGACACACCGTCCACGCCGACTGCGCTGGCACGGGAACTGCGCGAAATCATCGTCAATGAATGCGCAGCGCTTGGCATTGCCGTGCCGCACCTCGCCATTGAGCCAGGTCGAGCCATCAGTGGACCCAGCACCTTCGCTCTCTACAGGGTCGGCACCGTCAAGCCTGTGGCACTGGACGGCAGGGCCAGCCGTCTCTACGTCGCAGTCGACGGAGGGATGAGTGACAACATCCGGACCGCGCTCTATGCGGCGGAGTACTCCGCCACCTTGGCCTCCCGCCGTTCCACCGCCCCTCCGGTGCTGGCCAGAGTGGTCGGCAAGCACTGCGAGGGGGGCGACATCCTGGTCAGGGATGAGTTCCTTCCAGCAGACATAGCAGCCGGCGACCTGCTCGCGGTGCCCGGCTCCGGCGCGTACAGCCGCTCGATGGCGAGCAACTACAACTATGTGCCCCGACCGCCGGTCATTGCGGTTCGCGATGGCCAGATGACGACGCTGATTCGGCGGGAAACGATCGAAGACTTGCTGGCATTGGATGCCGGATGAGGGCTACCTGGGGTCAAGCTACCTCTGCTCAAAAAAAATTTGGGTTTCGCAGACACGCTGTCGATAGTGAACAATGAAACCGCCACGATTCGGGGTCGTGGTCTCGTTGTGCAAATGAGGTTTCTGTGACTTTGACCAGCGTGCGTCCCACGCCTCTTCTCAACGTCTCGCCGCTGACACCGCTACGAGTGGCCCTGCTCGGCTGCGGCGTAGTTGGCTCAGAAGTAGCGCGATTGATCATCGAACAGGCAGAAGATCTGCGAGCTCGGGTAGGCCGGCCCTTGGAGTTGGTCGGCATCGCGGTGCGCCGATACGGCCGAGACCGGCCAGGCATCGACCCTGAGCTGTTCACCACCGATGCCGAGGCTCTGGTCACTCGAGAGGACGTCGATCTCGTGATCGAGGTCATCGGCGGGATCGAGCCGGCTCGATCCTTGATCTTGGCGGCACTGCGCCACGGCGCCTCGGTCGTGACCGCGAACAAAACGCTGCTGGCCGAGGACGGCGCGGCACTGTTCGAGGCTGCCGAACGGGCGGGGGCGGATCTCTACTTCGAGGCTGCGGTTGCTGGCGCCATCCCGATCATTCGGCCGCTCAGGGAGTCGCTCGTCGGCGACGAGATCACATCGGTGATCGGAATCGTCAACGGCACGACGAACTACATCCTGGATCGCATGGACACTGCAGGCATCGGTTTTGCCGCGGCGCTTGCCGAGGCGCAGCAGCTGGGCTACGCAGAGGCCGACCCGACAGCAGACGTCGAAGGCTTCGACGCCGCAGCCAAAGCGGCGATCTTGGCGAGCTTGGCATTCCATACTCGGGTCACCGGTGCCGATGTCTATCGGGAAGGCATCACCGGAATCACTCCCACTGATATTGCCTCAGCACATGAGATCGGCTGCGTGGTCAAGCTGCTGGCCATCTGTCGAGCTGTCCCCATCTGCTGCAGGAGTTGCCGACCGAACAGTGTCGGTGCGGGTCCATCCCGCGATGATTCCGCGTTCCCACCCGCTCGCCAGTGTTGGCGACGCGTACAACGCGGTGTTCGTCGAGTCGATGTCCGCCGGGCGGCTCATGTTCTACGGCCCTGGTGCTGGGGGATCGCCTACGGCGAGTGCCGTTCTGGGGGACCTTGTCACGGTCGCGCGGAACCGGATGCGTGGGGCCGTCGGCCCTGGTGAGTCCAGCTACGCGGCACGCCCCGTCAGCGAGATCGGCAACGTGATGACTCGCTACCACCTCTCGCTCCAGGTTGCCGACAGGGCAGGCGTGCTGCAGACGATCGCCCATGCGTTCGCTCGAGCACGACGTGTCGATCGAGACCGTACGGCAGAACGGGCGGGGCGCCGACGCTCAGCTGGTGATCGTGACTCACCACGCACAAGACGCCGCCCTCAGCGCCACGGTGCAAGCATTGCGCCAGCTCGACGTAGTGCGAGAGGTTACGAGCGTGATGCGAGTTGAAGGGGACTGAGGTGATCCCCGAGTCCTTCATCGCTGACCGGCCGACTGCTCTCAAACGCCGTCCCGGATACGGAGTGATCACTCGTTACCGAGACTGGCTGCCAGTTTCGGATAGTGATCCGGTGATCACTCTCGGCGAAGGAGGCACGCCGCTGGTTGCTGCCGAGAAGCTGTCGGAGATCCTGCGGTGCGAGACGTGGATCAAGATTGAGGGAACCAATCCGACCGGTTCATTCAAGGACCGCGGCATGACCGTTGCGCTGAGTGTCGCCGCGGGACAGGGCGCGCAGGCTGTGGTCTGCGCCTCGACCGGCAACACCTCCGCGTCGGCCGCTGCGTACGCGGCCAGGGCTGGCCTCTCCACAATCGTGCTGCTGCCGGCCGGGCGGATCGCGACCGGCAAGCTCGCTCAGGCAATCGTGCACGGCGCCAAGGTCGTGCAGATCGACGGAAACTTCGACGACTGCCTGGAACTCGCCCGTAAGCTCGCCCACCAGTACCCGGTCGCGCTCGTCAATTCGGTCAACCCGAACAGGATCGAGGGTCAGAAGACTGCGGCGTTCGAAGTGATTGACGAGCTGGGCGATGCACCCGACGTACACGTGATTCCTGTGGGCAACGCCGGGAATATTTCGGCCTACTGGCGCGGTTATAAGCAGTATGCGTCTGCCGGGAAGGCGACGCGAACCCCGCGGATGTGGGGCTTCCAGGCGGCAGGTGCCGCACCTCTGGTTCTTGGACATCCGGTTCTACAACCCGAAACGGTCGCCACAGCAATCCGCATCGGCAATCCGGCATCCGCCGAGCAGGCCCGGGCCGCGCGCGACGAATCCGATGGGTTGATCGAGGCTGTGAGCGATCAGCAGATCCTCGACGCTCAGGCCTTCCTCGCCCGTGAAGAGGGCATCTTCGTTGAGCCTGCCTCGGCCGCGGGGATTGCGGGTCTACTCGCCAAGCACCAGCGCGGCGAAGTGGAGTCAGGTCTGCAGATCGCCATCACCGTGACGGGACACGGCCTCAAAGATGTGGATACGGCTTTGTCGCGACTCGGTCCGATTCATGCCGATGTCGTGACAGCGGATCTGCTCGCCATTGCGACGGTCTGCGGGCTGCTGGACTAGGAATTCTGATGCTGACCGCTGGTCGGTCCGTGACGGTCGAGGTCCCAGCGACCGCTGCAAACCTCGGCCCCGGGTTTGATTGTTTTGGGCTCGCCCTCGACTGGCGAGAACGGGTCAATCTAGCAGTGATCGAGCAGGGGTATCAGATTGAGGTCTCGGGGGAAGGCTGCAGCCGAGCTTCCCCGTGATGAGAGCCACCTGATCATCCGATCCGCGCTTGTCGGCCTCGCTGATCTTGGGGTCAGGACACCAGGACTCTGGCTCGGCTGTCGCAACACGATCCCGCACGGTCGCGGCCTCGGGTCGTCATCCGCGGCAATTGTCGCTGGCTTGGTGGCTGCCGCTGAACTGGCACAAGTAGCGGTGAAGCCAGACTGGCTTCTCGGGCACGCGAATGCCATCGAGGGTCATCCCGACAATGTGGCCGCAGCCATCTACGGAGGTTTCGTGTTGGCGTACGAAGGACGCACCGGCGTGAGGGTTGCTCAGGGACGCGTTGACCCCTCGATCGGTGCAGCGGTGTTCATTCCCGGGACATCGGTGGCCACCGAAGCCGCTCGCGGTCTGCTCCCCGAGTCAGTACCGCATGTCGACGCGGCGGCGAATTCCGGTCGAGCGGCGCTGTTGGTTCACGCCATGGCGTCCGAGCCAGAGCTGCTTTACGACGCAACGCACGATTGGTTGCACCAGGGATACCGAGAAACCGCGATGCCCCGTTCGTATGAGCTGATGAAATCGCTACGAGGACGAGGTTTCGCGGCGATGATCAGTGGCGCCGGCCCGAGCGTCTTGGTGCTGGGCAGGAACGCGGATCTGGCTGCCCTTGAAGATCAACAAGCGACCGGGTTCTCGCTACGGCTCAGTGGCATAGGATCAGCCGCGTCGATCCTCGAAGCCGATGTCGCCGGAGCGCGTGATCACACTGTGATGGAAACTCCTGACGCAGGTGCTAGCCTTAGAACGCCGACACGGTCAGGGCAGCTGCGGTGACCGGCTCCCACAACCAGCTAAGTCACAAAACGCACTTCTGACCAAGTAGCGCCTCAAGGTCAGGTGCGACGCGGACGAAGCTCACGGCATCTCCCGTCAGCCACATCTCGAGAACAGACGTCGCGATGCGCTGAGGACCTCAAGGAAAGACCCGCTGGTCGGGGCAAGCAAAACCCCCGCGCCATGGATTGGGCACAGATGACGTGCCCGAACGGACAAGGACACACATTGACAGAAATCGCCGAGGTTACGAGTGCCTCCCCAAATGAGGAAGGCACCGGCGAACAAAGTAAGCAACTCACCAGTGATCGTCGCAATCGCAAGGGCTCGGGCCTGGACTCTATGGTTCTCGCCGAGCTGAAGCAGTTGGCAGGCTCCCTTGGCATCAAGGGCACTGGTGCGATGCGCAAAAGCCAGTTGATCGACGCCATTCAGACCGCCCAGCGTGGCTCCGGCGCAGCCGGGCCTGCGGATGGTGCTGGGCAAGACAATGGCCACCGCTGGCCCGAGAATCCCCGCGACAACCGGGACAACTCCAGCGCACCGAATGAGGCGCCGCGCGAGGCAAGTGGCCAGCGCGAGGAGGCACACATGCTCGACAACCCCGTACAACCCGAGCTGGTCTCAGAGACCCAGCCCACCAATTCGACGCCAGACCAGCGGCAGGAGCCGGTCCAGACCGTCGACGACGGCCAGGTTCGCGAAGAGAGCGGCGCACCACAGGACGGCAGCGACTCGCAGCGGGTAGCCGACCGGGTCGACGCGCAGGAGACCTCTGAGGGCCGCGCTGAGGATGGTGAGCGGACCGACGGAGCTCGCGAGAACCGGCAGAACGAGCGGCGGGATCGCCGGGGCCGCGACCAGGGTCAGGCTCGTGAGGGCCAGCAGCGCGACAATCAAGGTCGAGACAACCAGGGCCGTGATTGGGACGAGGAGGGCGGCGGACGCCGCAGTCGTCGGCGTCGTAGCCGGGATCGCCAAAACCGACGCAACCGCGGTGGCGGCGGCAATCTTGAACGCTACGACGAGCCGGTGATCTCCGAAGACGATGTGCTCGTCCCGGCTCGCGGCATCTTGGATGTCCTTGACAACTACGCCTTCGTCCGCACCAACGGCTACCTGCCGGGCCCTGATGACGCGTACGTCTCCTTGTCGATGGTCAAGAAGCTTGCCTTGCGCAAGGGAGACCTGGTCACTGGTGTGATCCGTACGCCGCGTGAGGGCGAGCGCAAGGAAAAGTTCAATCCGATGGTGAGGATCGATACCATCAACGGTGCTGAAGTTGATGGAGTTCGGCAGCGGCCGGACTTCGCCAAGCTCACCCCGCTGTATCCCCAGGAGCGGCTCAAACTCGAAACGACGCCGAACCAGATGGCCGGCCGGATCATCGATCTGGTGGCCCCCATCGGCAAGGGCCAGCGTGCACTGCTCGTTTCCCCGTCGAAGGCCGGCAAGACCTTGATCATGCAGGCCATTGCCAATGCCGTTGCCATCAACAACCCTGAGGTGAAGCTGATGGTGGTGTTGGTGGACGAACGACCTGAGGAGGTCACCGACTTCGAGCGCTCCGCCAAGGGCGAGGTGATCTCATCCACCTTCGACCGGCCGGCCGAGGACCATACCGCCGTTGCAGAGCTGGCAATCGAGCGGGCGAAACGGCTCGTTGAGCTGGGGCACGACGTGGTGATCTTGCTCGATGGCATTACCCGGCTGAGCCGGGCTTACAACCTGGCAGCTCCGGCTTCCGGACGGATCTTGTCCGGTGGTGTCGACTCCGCAGCGTTGTATCCGCCGAAGAAGTTCCTCGGCGCCGCCCGCAACATCGAGGGTGGCGGATCGCTCACGATCATCGCGACTGCTCTGATCGAGACCGGCTCGAAGATGGACGAGGTGATCTTCGAGGAGTTCAAGGGCACCGGCAACTCAGAGATCCGGCTGCGCCGGGAGTTCGCCGAGAAGCGGATCTTCCCCGCGATCGACGTCGACGCATCCAGCACCCGCCGCGAGGAACTGCTGATGAGTCGCGAGGAGCTGGCCATCGTGTGGAAGCTGCGTCGCGTTCTGTCAGGCCTGGAAAGCTTGCAAGGCCTGGAGATGCTGCTGGACCGGCTCCGTAAGACCCAGAGCAACGCCGAGTTCTTGATGGCGATCACCAAGACCATTCCGGTACAGGACTAGGCGGCCGTCAGCACCCACGGTCCCCATGAGGGACTAAAGCGGAGGCGCTAGCTGTTTCGTATTTGGTGCCGCAGTCAGACTGCGGCAGAATCACCTTTTGGTGCCGGTTCACGCCGTAAGCGCAAAATGCGTGGCGACCCGGCGCAGATATGAGGAGACAAGAAATGAAGCCCGACATTCACCCCGCGTACGTGGAGACGCTGGTGACCTGCACCTGTGGTAACACTTTCACCACCCGCAGCACCGCGCCCAACGGCGTGATCCACGCAGACGTATGTTCGGCTTGCCACCCGTTCTACACAGGCAAGCAGAAGATTCTTGACACTGGCGGCCGCGTCGCTCGCTTCGAGAAGAGGTACGCCGCCAAGCAGCCGGCCAAGAAAGCCACCAGTAAGTAGCTGTGCAACAGCGCCGGGAGGCAGGAAGCACCTGCATCCCGGCGCTTGCTATGTCCGGGCCACCGAGTTGTCAGCGTGGGTGGTCGCCAGGGCAACCACCCACGCTGACAGTCGGAGAGGGGAGTGCCAGATGTTCGAGTCGGCAGCCCCACTGCGTGCTGAATTCCAGGAGCTGGAAACCGCGCTTGCTGATCCGGCGGTCCATGCCGATCTTTCTCGCGCCCGCAAGGTGGGCCGGCGCTACGCGGAGCTGACTCCCGTCATCAAGGCGTTGGATGAGTACGCCCGGCTGTCAGATGATCTTGAGGCAGCGAAGGAGCTGGCGCAGGAGGATCCCTCCTTGGCCACCGAGGCTGCGGACCTGGAGGCACGGCTAGGCCCGGTCACTGAGCGGCTGACGCGACTCCTTGCGCCGCGGGATCCCAACGACTCCTCGGATGCGCTGATGGAGATCAAGTCAGGTGAAGGTGGCGAGGAGTCGGCGCTTTTCGCCGGTGATTTGCTCAAGATGTATTCGCGTTATGCCGAGAGCCGCGGCTGGAAGGTCGAGATTCTCGATATGCAGGAAACGGATCTCGGCGGCTACAAGTCAGTGACCGTGGCGATCAAGGCGCCGGCTGCGAGCGAGCCTGACTCGATGCCCTACGGTGTGCTCAAGTTCGAAGGTGGCGTCCACCGGGTGCAACGGGTGCCCGTGACCGAGTCGCAAGGTCGGCTCCATACCTCCGCGGCTGGAGTGCTGGTAATGCCTGAGGTTGCCGAAACCGAGGTGGAGATCAATGAGGACGACCTCCGGATCGACGTCTATCGCTCGTCCGGGCCCGGCGGTCAGGGCGTCAACACCACTGACTCGGCAGTGCGGATCACTCATCTCCCCAGCGGCATCGTGGTTTCCTGCCAGAACGAGCGCTCGCAGTTGCAGAACCGCGAGCAGGCGATGCGCATGCTTCGGGCTCGGCTGACAGCTGCTGCTGAAGAGGAAGCTGCCAACGCGGCCTCAGCGGCCCGCCGTAGCCAGGTCCGAACGGTCGACCGTTCCGAGCGCATCCGTACCTACAACTTTCCCGAGAACCGCATCTCCGACCATCGGATCGGCTTCAAGTCCTACAACCTTGACCAAGTCCTGAATGGCGATCTGGACGCGGTGATCAAGGCGTTGCAGGAGGCCGACACCCAGCTGCGGCTCTCCCAGGTCGGTGGCCCGAAGCGGTGAGCAAGGCTGTTCGACCGCTGCTGCTGCAGGCTGCCAGCCAGCTGCGCGAGGTCGGCGTCAGCTCGGCAGAGCAGGAGGCTCGTCAGCTGCTGGCGTACGCCGCAGGAGTCGAGCTGGCTCGGCTTCCACTGCTCGATTCCGTCGAGGATGCCCAAGCCGCGTACTTCCAGACATTGATCAACAAGCGCGCGCGTCGGATACCACTGCAGCATCTGACCGGTCGGGCCCACTTCCGCCACCTGGAAGTCGAGGTAGGCCCAGGCGTCTTCGTGCCCAGGCCCGAGACTGAAGTGATGACCGGCTGGGCGATCGAACAACTGCGTCCGATGGTCTATGCAGTAGCACGTGGTGAGTCGCGACACTTGCCAGTTGTCGTCGAGCTCGGCACGGGGTCTGGTGCGGTAGCCAAATCCATCGCTCTCGAACTGACCGGGACCCGAGTTCATGCTGTCGAGCTATCGGAAGAAGCGGCGGCCTATGCCGCGCGCAATCTTGCCGACACGACGGTTGAGCTACACGTGCAGGACATGATCGGCGCCCTGCCTGAGCTCAACGGCAGCGTGGATCTGGTGATCGCCAACCCGCCCTACATTCCGTTGGAGGCTTTTGAATCCGTGGTCCCCGAGGTGCGCGATCATGATCCACCTGCTCGCCCTGTTCTCCGGTGATGACGGCCTTGAGGCGATCAGAGTGGTGGTCGCCGAGGCCGCGCGACTGCTACGACCGGCCGGCTTGCTCTGCGTTGAGCACGCTGATCTGCAAGGGGAGTCCGCTCCACAGATCCTCGTCCAGCACGGTGGCTTCGTCGGCGTACGCGATCATCCCGATTTGAACGGCAGACCGCGCTTCGTCACCGCGGTCCGGCGTTGACTCGGTGCACGCTAGATTCGCTCGTGGGATCGGATCGCGCGCTGCCGTCCTGATGTGAGCGAGCCATGCGGACACGCTGTTCGTCCCGGAGCGACGATCGATTGATCGGCCATCAAACGCGCGATCCTGTCGCGTTATCGAGCGCACCGAGCGGATTTGCTACCAGGCACTGCCAACTCTGGCAAGATTGACCGGTGACCAAGACCGGCGTGCCCGGCGAACCTGACCCGAGAGAGGTGGCAGAGGCGGCTGTCGATCTCGGATATCGGCGTTTCGACTGCACCGGAGACGATCCGGCGGACACCGCGGAAGCGTGTGAGGCTGCGCGCCTGGCGATCAAGGATGGCGAGTGCATCGTGCTTCCGACCGACACCGTCTATGGAATCGGCGCGGACGCGTTCAGTGCTGAGGCAGTGCAGCGGCTGCTGGACGCCAAGAATCGCGGCCGCGACATGCCGCCGCCGGTATTGATCGGTGAGGCGGCGCTGATCCGGACACTTGCAGTCGATGTGCCCGAATCGGCCAGTGCTCTGGTCGACAAGCACTGGCCTGGCGCACTCACGGTGATCTGCCGGATACAGCCCAGCCTGCGAATGGATCTTGGTGACACCAAGGGCACCATCGCACTTCGTGTGCCTGACCACGAGCTGGCACGCGACGTACTGCGGCGGACTGGTCCGATGGCAGTGAGCAGTGCCAACATCAGCGGCCAACCTGCGGCCTTGACCTGTGATGAGGCAATCAAGCAGCTCGGCGATTCAGTGTCGGTCTATCTCGACGGTGGACCACTCGGTGGTGCGGGTGGCGCACCGTCGACAATCGTCGACTTCACCCAGCACGAAGACGGACAGGTGCTACGACGCGGTGGGATCAGCGTGGAGACGCTGCGCGAGACCGTGCCGAATCTTCGCGATATGAGCGATGACGCCGACGTTCTCGGAGATAGTCCTTCGACAAGCTCAGCACCCATGGATGTGGGCTCAGGACCCATGGATGGGGGCTCTGCGCCCATTGGGGAGGGCTCCGAGCGCATCGATGAGCCCACTGCGGGAGGCTGAGTGCGCGAGTACCTCCTAGTCCTCTGCATCGCGGCGGCAGTGACCTATCTGCTGAGTGGGGTGTGCCGCCGCCTGGCCCTGCGCACCGGAGCTCTGGCCAGAGTCCGGGACCGCGACGTGCACACGATCGAGATGCCGTACTTCGGTGGTGTGGCGATGCTGGCCGGAGTCGCGGCCGCGATCTTGATCTCGTGGCAACTGCCATTTCTGGGCCGGCTGGCGACCGTACAACAAGACTCCCGAGCTGTGCTGGTGGCAGCAGCAGTGATCTGTCTGGTGGGTGTGCTCGACGATGTATTCGAGCTACCACCGCTGACCAAGTTCGCCGGGCAGGTCTTCGCGGCGGGAATCGCCGTTGCGCTGGGCGTCAAGATGCTGTGGATTCCGTTCCCCAACCAGATCGTCTCGCTGGATGGCACAACGTCGGTTGCGATCACCGTGTTCTTCATCGTGCTCTGCTCGAATGCGGTGAACTTCGTCGACGGGCTGGACGGTCTGGCCACTGGGGTCGTCGGCATCGGTGCACTTGCCTTCTTCGCCTACTCCTACCTGCTCACCGTCACCGAGGGCCTCACCAGGGCGACCACCTCGAGCCTTATCACGGTCGCGATTGCTGGCGCCTGCCTCGGTTTCCTGCCGCACAACTTCTTCCCAGCGCGGATGTTCATGGGCGACTCGGGCGCGATGTTGCTAGGTCTGCTGCTTGCGACATCCGCGATCAGTCTGACCGGACAGATCGACATCTCGCAGCTTCAGGACGGCCGCGGGGGACTGGTTCCGACGGTCCTTCCGTTGGTGCTACCGCTGGCCATCCTTGCTCTGCCGTTTCTCGATCTCACCCTTGCGTTCATCCGCCGCACCTACGCCGGCAAGTGGTGGTTCCTGCCCGACAAGCAACACTTGCACCACCGGCTCTTGGAACGCGGCCACAGCCAGCGTCGTGCCGTCATGTTGATGTACGTCTGGTCGGCGCTCGTCTCCTTCGGCGTGATCATCTTGGGTCTGGTTCAGACCGAACGCCAATGGACCGTGGTCGCGCTCGGCGTCGTCTGCGCGCTGGTCTTGATGGTGGTAACGCTGGGCCGCCCGGTACGCGCCAAGCACCAAATCCGGCGCGGCGAGTCGTTGTAGGCTCTCGCCCTGACGCTTCGCGGCTGACCGGCAGCTGTGACGCGACTGCAGCGACGAAACTGTCGAACTGAGCCGATTCTCGACACGTCATTTCGTCGGATTCGACGAAGACGGCGGCTGTCCGGCGAACATCGCCAGCGAGCGGAGCGAGCCATTGGACGGAGCGAGCGCAGCGAGCGGAGCAATCGAACTCGTGTTAGGTTTTCACGCACGCAGCCCTGCGATCCTGGTCCGCGCACGCGACCTGGCACGAATCTGATCACGACCTAGCTCCAGACCGGCAAAGAGGACTGCCCGCCCATGACCGTCGACAGCCGCCCCGAGTCTGCGGCGACGCCCGCCGACGGGCCGAGCGTGCACGTCATCCGCGCTCGCAAGCTACTGATCGGCGGTGCCGTGGGCGGCGTGACAGCGGCAATCGTCTGCTTGATCGGCTTTACCATCGCCTACGGCACGAGCGGCTTGATCTCGGCTGCTCTTGCGGCAGCCATGGTGCTGTTCTTCTATGGAGTCGGCCAATACGTGATGGTGCTCTTCGCCGACGCCGGGGCCCGCACGCTGCTCGCCGTGTCGATGTGCAGCTATACCGCGCGAGTCGTGATTCTGGGACTGGTTCTGGTGCTCTACAACGCACACCACGAAGCGTGGCCAAAACTGACACCGATGGTCATCTTCCTGACAACGATCATCGTTGTCGCAGGGTGGCTGGTGGTTGAAGTTTTTGTCTTTTCTCGCTTGCGAATCGGGGCCTACGACACCGAATACGTGCCGCCGAGCAAAGGTGCATTCGAGCCGTGACCGTCGCCACAATCACTGCTAGCGTGTGTCACGCCATGAAGGAACGACCGAAGGCGGACTTCGACCAGCCGAAATCCCAAGGAGGCGGGAAATCAGACGGCATGGACATGGGGCTACGAGTGCTCTCCTACCTGATCTCCGGCGTCCTGGTCTACGGACTGCTCGGATGGCTGGGCGATCATTATCTCGGCACCAACTTCCTGCTGCCGATCGGAATCGTGGCCGGTGCTGCCTTCGGCGTGTATGTGATCATCCGGCGTTTTGGCCGCGTCGATGATGCGGCAGCTGCAACGGGTGCCAAGAATCGAAGCAACCAGGCCACAGTAACCGGGCACACGCAGAAGGCCGAGAAGGGGGAACGGTGAGCGGTTTCTTGTCGGGCCTGATCCCGCTGGAAACGGACGGTGGCGGCTTCGAAGCCCCTGGGGTGCATAGCTTCGACGTGCCGCCACTGTTCGAAGGCGTTCCCTGGTTAGCCTGGTTAGACAAGTACATGCTGCAGAGCATCATCTCGGTGATCTTGATCTTGATCTTCTGGATGATCATGGCCCGCAAGAACGCCATGGTGCCCAGCAAGGGCCAGTACCTCGGCGAAACTGCCTACTTCTTCGTCCGGAACACCATCGCCCGGGACATGATCGGGCACGACTTCCGCAGATACCTCCCGTTGCTGATCGCCCTGTTCTCCTTCGTGCTGGTCAACAACCTATTTGGAGTCTTTCCACTCAGCCTGCTACCTACGCCCTCGCACATAGGTTGGCCGTACGGCCTGGCGCTTCTGGTGTGGGTGATCTACAACGGGGTCGGCATCGCCAAGCACGGTTTCTTTGGTTACCTCAAGCACGCGACGCTGCCCTCAGGTGTGCCCGCATTCATGTGGCCGCTGATCATCCCGCTGGAGTTCGTGTCCAACATCCTCGTCCGGCCGGTCACCCTGTCCTTGCGACTTTTCGCCAATATGTTCGCCGGGCACCTGCTGGTCCTGGTGTTCGTGTTGGGCGGGGAGTACCTGCTTCTGCATTCCGAGTCGATCATCAACAAGACCGCCGGTGTAGTCGCCCTGATCTTCAGCATGGCGATCTTCGGCCTGGAGATCTTCGTTCAGTCCCTGCAAGCTTTTATCTTCACCGTTCTCACCGCCCAGTACATCTCCTCGGCCGCGGCCGAGGAGCACTGACCCACCCTCGGTTTCGGCAAATTCCGCGAAACCCCGTCAAGAAAGAAGTCGCAAATGACTCCAATGGAACTCGTCGGATCCCTCGGTATCGTCGGCTACGGCCTCGCCGCCATCGGCCCCGGGATCGGCGTGGGCTTGATCTTCGGCTCGGTCATCCAGGGCACGGCGCGGCAGCCCGAGGCCCGCGGCGCGATGATGGGCACGGCCTGGATCGGATTCGCGGTGACTGAGGCGCTGGCGATCATCGGCATCGCCCTCGCCTTCGTCTTCGGCGGCCTGTGAGCGAGTGGTCTCGATGACCACACTTCTTGTACCGCTTCAGGAGAATCCGCTGGTCCCGCATCTGTCGGAGGTGATCGCGGCGATTGTGTTCGCGCTGCTACTGACCTACCTCATCGGCAGGTTCGTGGTGCCGCGGTTCGAGGCCACCTACGCCGAGCGTACCGCCGCCATCCAGGGTGGGCTGGAGAAGGCGGAGAAGGCACAGGAGGCCGCCGATGCGGCTTTGCGCCAGTACAACGAGCAGCTGGCCGAGGCCCGCACCGAAGCGGCCAGAATTCGCGAGGACGCCAAGTCTGAGGGCACGCAGATCCTCGCCGAACTTCGCGAGCAGGCGCAGGCCGAAGTCGCCCGGATCAGGGCCCAGGCAGAGGCTCAGCTCGAAGCCGAGCGCGCCACCGTCATGACTCAGATGCGATCCGAGATCGGTACGTTGGCGACCACGTTGGCGAGCCGGATCGTCGGCGAGTCGCTCGAGGACGATGAGCGAGCCCGCCGTACGGTCGATCGCTTCCTCGCCGACCTCGAGGGTGAGGGTGAGCGCACGCCCGTGGGCAGGTCATGAATAGGGGCACGAGGCTGTCATGACGGTCGCCAGCGACGCGCGACTGAGTTCGCTCGACCGCATGCTGGATGACAGCCAGGTCGGCGAGACCTTCGCCACCGATATGTTCGCGGTGGTTGACGCGCTGGATTCCTCAGCAACGCTCCGGCGGGCCGTGACCGATCCAGGCACGCCGGAAGGAGCGCGCCGGGGCTTGGTGCATGGGTTGTTCGACGGCAAAGTTGAAAGGGCCGTCGCTGATTTCGTGGCGGAGGCGGCGACGCTCCGGTGGGCAGGAGGTCGCACGTTCGCGGCTGCACTGGAGCGGCAGGCCGTACGTGCCGTGCTCATCGTCGCAGACCGACGTGGCGACCTGGAGGACACCGAGGACCAGCTCTTCCGGTTCGCCCGGTTCGTGGAGTCCAACCCCGATCTGCGCAATGTGCTGTCGGACCGCTCGATCGATCGCAGCAAGCGGCAGGAACTGGTCGGCGAGCTGCTGAGAGGCCGCGCCACCGACGCAACGATCATGCTCGCGAAGCGCGCCGTGGCCGCTCGTGAGCGGACCTTCGCGAACACCATCGAGGGTTACGTCACGCTGGCCGCCGCACAGAAGAATCGGGTCGTGGCAACCGTCCGCGTCGCCAAGCCGCTCACCTCCGACCAACGGGACCGGCTCCACGCCGCTCTGACCAAGCAGATCGGCCGCGATGTTGCGATCCAGGAGGTCATCGATCCCGACGTCCTGGGCGGGGTTCGGGTCGAGCTCGGCGACGAAGTGTTTGAAGGTACCGTCGTGGATCGGCTCGAGGCGGCCCGACGGCTTTTTGGATAGCACGGCTCGTAGATCAACAATTGAACACATTCACCTCCGAGATAAAGCAGAAAGCGCAGACGATGGCAGAACTTACGATTCGTCCAGAGGAAATCCGCGAAGCACTTGATCGCTTCGTCCGGAGCTACGCGCCGGAGACGGCCAGCCGCGAGGAAGTCGGAACGGTCGTCACATCCGGTGACGGCATCGCGCGGGTCGAGGGCCTGCCATCGGCGATGGCCAACGAGCTGCTCGAGTTCGAGAACGGCACTCTCGGCATCGCCCTGAACCTTGACGTCCGGGAGATCGGTGTCGCCGTTATGGGCGAATCACTGGGGATCGAGGAGGGCCAGGTTGTCAAGCGCACCGGCGACATCCTTTCGGTTCCGGTCGGCGACGGGTACCTCGGACGTACGGTCGACGCGTTGGGCAACCCGATCGACGGGCTCGGCGAGATCACCGACATCGACGAGCGTCGCGCGCTCGAGTTGCAGGCCGCCGGTGTGATGGATCGGCAAGGGGTCAATCAGCCGCTGCAGACCGGGATCAAGGCCATCGACGCGATGATCCCGATCGGTCGTGGCCAGCGGCAGTTGATCATCGGCGACCGCAAGACCGGCAAGACCGCCATTGCCGTCGACACGATCATCAACCAGAAGAGCGCCTGGGACAGCGGCGATCCGGAACAGCAGGTGCGCTGCATCTACGTCGCGATCGGCCAGAAGGGCTCGACCATCGCTGCCGTTCGCGGAGTGCTAGAAGAGGCCGGTGCGCTCGAATACACCACGATCGTCGCCGCCCCCGCGTCAGACCCGGCTGGCTACAAGTACGTCGCGCCGTACACCGGCTCGGCCATCGGGCAGCACTGGATGTATCAGGGCAAGCACGTGCTGATCATCTTCGACGACCTGACCAAGCAGGCCGAGGCGTACCGGGCCATGTCGCTGCTGCTGCGCCGTCCGCCCGGCCGTGAGGCGTACCCGGGCGACGTGTTCTACCTGCACAGCCGCCTGCTGGAGCGCTGTGCGAAGCTCTCCGATGAGCTGGGCGCCGGCTCGATGACTGGCCTACCGATCATCGAGACCAAAGCAAATGACGTGTCGGCTTATATCCCTACCAACGTCATTTCGATCACTGATGGCCAGATCTTCTTGCAATCCGACCTCTTCAATGCCAATCAGCGACCAGCTATCGACGTTGGTATCTCCGTGTCCCGTGTCGGTGGCGCCGCGCAGATCAAGGCGATGAAGAATGTCGCTGGCTCTCTCAAGCTGGAGCTCGCCCAGTACCGCGACATGCAGGCCTTCGCGATGTTCGCCTCGGACCTTGACGCGACAACCCGCCGCCAGCTCGATCGGGGCGGGCGCTTGGTCGAGCTGCTCCGCCAGCCGCAGTACTCGCCGTATCCGGTGGAAGAGCAAGTCGTCTCAGTCTGGGCCGGTATTCAAGGTCTGATGGATGAGGTTCCGGTTGACGACGTGCTGCGCTTCGAGCGCGAGCTGCTGGACCATCTGCGTCACCACAGCAGCGTGCTCCGCAACATCCGGGAGACCAAGACGTTCGACGACGACACTGCGGCAGCGCTACGGGAGCAGATCGCTGAGTTCAAGAAGGGGTTCCAGACCTCGGAGGGCAAGTTGCTCGCCGGCCGCGAGGAGCATGTCGCGCTGGAGGAAGAGGACGTCACGCAAGAGCAAATCGTGAGGCAGAAGCGTGGCTAACCCGGCGAGCGTCTCGATTCCCAATGCACGAGCCGGGGCTCTAGATGCCAGCAAGTCTGCGTCAGCTAAGACAGCGCCGCACCTCGGTAACGACCATCAAGAAGGTCACCCGGGCGATGGAGCTGATTGCAGCCTCGAGAATCATCAAGGCACAACAGCGCGCCAAATCGGCTGCTCCGTATGCGCGGGAGCTGACCAGGGCTGTGTCCGCCGTGGCGACGTTCTCAAACGTTGACCATCCGTTGACCACCGAGGCAGAGAACCCGACCAGGGCGGCGGTACTGCTGATCACCTCTGACCGCGGCTTGGCCGGCGCCTATTCCTCGTCGGTGATCAAGGAGGGCGAACAGCTGAACCAGATGCTGCGGCAGGGGAACAGGGAGCCTGTGCCCTACCTGGCTGGCCGGAAGTCGATCGCGTTTTACGGTTTCCGGCGTCGTAATGTGGCCGCCAAGTGGGAGGGTTTCTCCGACGCGCCGACTTACGCCCACGCCCGCGAGATCGCCGACACGCTGATTGAGGCGTTCCTGACGCCAACGGAAGAGGGCGGAGTGGATGAGATCCACGTGGTCTACACCCGTTTCGTCTCCATGCTCACGCAGCGCGCCGAAGTGATCCGGATGCTGCCACTGGAGGTTGTGGAGGGCGAAGAGCCGCCGCCCAGTGATGAGATCCTTCCGCTGTACGATTTCGAGCCGGATGCTGAGACCGTGCTGGACGAGCTGTTGCCGCTGTATGTCGCCAGCCGCATTCACTACTGCCTGCTTCAGGGGGCCGCCTCGGAGCTGGCCAGCCGGCAGAAGGCGATGAAGTCAGCAACCGACAACGCGCAGCAGCTGATCGAGCGTCTGACCCGCGAAGCCAACCAAGCCCGGCAGGCCGAAATCACCCAGGAAATCTCCGAGATCGTCGGCGGAGCGAGTGCCCTTGCCGAGGCAACTGCCGCCGCGGACTGACGTCGCACCATCGAATGACCAGCCACCCACCGAGGACGAATGAGGAAATCAGATGACCGCCACGATTGAAGAAACAGACACCGAAGCCCCGTCGGGCGGCATCGGCCGCGTCTCTCGGGTCATCGGCCCGGTGGTCGATGTTGAATTTCCCGTCGACCAGATGCCCGACATCTACAACGCGCTGACGGTCGAGACCACCGTGGGTGGTGAGACCCGCAGCATGACGATGGAGGTTGAGCTACACATCGGCGACAACCTCGTTCGGGCAATCGCGCTGAAGCCAACCGACGGCATGCAGCGAGGCACGGAGGTGCGGGACACGGGGCAGCCGATCTCAGTGCCTGTTGGCGACATCACCAAGGGTCACGTGTGGAACGTGACTGGCGACGTGCTCGATGTCGATCCGTCGACCATCGAGATCACCGAGATAGAGGGCGCGCCAAATGGCCGCTGGCCGATCCACCGCCCAGCGCCGAAGTTCGACCAGTTGGAGTCGAAGACCGAGATGCTGGAGACCGGCATCAAGGTGCTCGATCTGCTCACCCCGTACGTGACCGGCGGCAAGATCGGCCTGTTCGGCGGCGCCGGCGTCGGCAAGACGGTGCTCATCCAGGAGATGATCTACCGCATCGCCCACAACTTCGGTGGCACTTCGGTGTTCGCCGGCGTGGGCGAGCGCACCCGTGAGGGCAACGACCTGATCCATGAGATGGCCGAGGCAGGTGTGTTCAAGGACACTGCGCTGGTGTTCGGTCAGATGGACGAGCCCCCGGGAACCCGGCTGCGGGTCGCCCTCTCGGCGCTGACGATGGCGGAGTACTTCCGCGATGTGCAGGGCCAGGACGTGCTGCTCTTCATCGATAACATCTTCCGGTTCACCCAGGCAGGCTCGGAGGTTTCGACCTTGCTGGGTCGGATGCCTTCGGCTGTTGGGTACCAGCCGAACCTGGCCGACGAGATGGGCCAGCTGCAGGAGCGGATCACCTCGACCCGCGGGCACTCCATCACCTCGATGCAGGCGATCTATGTGCCGGCCGATGATTACACCGACCCGGCCCCGGCCACGACGTTCGCTCACCTGGACGCCACCACAGAGCTTTCCCGCGAGATCGCTTCCCGTGGTCTCTACCCGGCAGTGGATCCGCTGAGCTCGACCAGTCGCATCCTCGACCCGCAGTACATCGGGCGGCAGCATTACGACGTGGCGGTGCGTGTCAAGCAGATTCTGCAACGCAACAAGGAGCTGCAGGACATCATCGCGATCCTGGGGGTCGACGAGTTGTCCGAAGAAGACAAGATCGTGGTCAACCGCGCCCGTCGCCTCCAGCAGTTCCTGAGCCAGAACACCTACATGGCCGAGAAGTTCACCAACATCCCAGGGTCGACGGTGCCGCTCAGCGAGACCATCGAGTCGTTCCGGATGGTCTGTGACGGCGAAGTTGATCATATTGCGGAGCAGGCATTCTTCAACGTGGGCGGCATGGACGACGTCGAGCGCCGGTGGTCGGAGCTGCAGAAGGAAGGCTGATGATGGAAGGATCAAGAGGCGCGCAGGGAATGGAGCGGTATGGCTGAACCCATGCAAGTGGAAGTCGTTTCGGCCGACCGTGTGGTCTGGTCCGGCAAGTCTTCCAACATCATTGCCAAGACCGTCGAGGGTGAGATCGGCATCTTGCCAGGTCATGAACCGATGCTCGGCGTACTGGTGCCCAGCGCGGTGGTGATCTTCTGCGAAGACAACCCCACCCGGGAGATCATCGCCGTGGAGGGCGGCTTCATCTCCGTCTCTCAGGGGCGAGTCTCGATCTTGAGTGAGTACGCCCGGATGGCTGATGAGATCACCGTCGCTCAAGCCGAGAAGGAGCTCGCTGAGGCACAACGAGTCCTCGACTCGGGTGACGGAGGCGACGAGGATCGGAAGCATTTCCTGCGCGCGGAGGCACAGCTTCGTGCGGCACAGAAGGCGCAGTAGGGTCGCAGCTAGACATTCGCGCGCAATCTGAGGACGTTCATGCACGGCTGGCTCGGGGTCGTCGAGATCCTCGGTGTGCTGATAGGCCTACTGGCCATAAGCCTGCTGATGCTCGCCGTGCGGCGTCGCTGGCTTGATCGACTTGGTGGCACGTTCGACTGCAGTCTTCGGCTGCGGATGACGACTCCGGGCGCCGGATGGGTGCTCGGAGTCGGGCGTTATAGCGAGGGAATCCTGGAGTGGTTCAGGTACTTCTCTTACTCGCTACGACCGCGCATGGTCTTCCCACGACGCAACGTACGCGTGCTGGAGACGCGGATGCCGGATCCTGTCGAGGCGGTGGCGCTCAACACAGACGAGAAGGTGCTTCGCATCGAAGTGCACGACGGTCACACCGACGCGGAATGGGAGCTGGCTATGAGCGAGGAGTCGCTGACCGGCCTACTCAGCTGGTTGGAAGCAGCACCGCCCGGCGTACGCCGATTCGAATAGCGAGTGTCCTGCGCCCTAGTCCCGTGTGGCGAAGGCCGCGTCGAAGGATGCTTCCGACGGGCGAATGCCGTTCATGCTCCGGATGAAGTCCAGTGCCTCGGGCGCACCGTCGAGCCGGTCCATGCCGGCGTCCTCCCATTCGATCGATATGGGGCCTGCGTAGCCGATGTGGTTGAGCATCCGGAAGATGTCCTCCCAGCGGGTGTCGCCGTGACCGGTTGAGATGAAGTCCCAGCCGCGTCGCGGGTCCGCCCATGGGAGATGCGAGGATAGCCGGCCGTTGCGGCCATTGTTCATCCTGATCTTGGTGTCTTTGCAGTCCACGTGATAGATCCGGTCCCGGAAGTCCCAGAGGAAGCCGACATAGTCGAGCTCCTGCCAGACCATGTGCGAGGGGTCGAAGTTGAGGCCAAAGCCTGGCCGGTGCCCGATGGCCTCCAACGTGGCGACCGTCGACCAATAGTCGTACGCGATCTCGCTGGGGTGCACCTCGTGGGCGAAGCGGACGCCCACCTCATCGAAGACGTCGATGATCGGATTCCACCGGTCGGCGAAATCGGCTGTAACCGGCCTGGATGACCTTGTCGTCGACCGGCGGGAACATCGCGAGGTAGTGCCAGATGGCCGATCCGGTAAACCCGACAACGGTATCGACGCCAAAGGCCGCAGCCGCGCGCGCAGTGGCCTTCATCTCTTCGGCAGCCCGCTGACGAACCCCCTCCGAGTCACCGTCACCCCAGACCCGCGGGTTGACCATGTTCTTGTACCGGTCGTCGATGATTGCCTCGCACACCGCTTGGCCATTGAGGTGATTGGAGATCGCCCAACAGCCGAGGCCGTACTGCTCCAGAATGTCTCTACGCCCCTGCAGGTAGCTCTCGTCCTCGACCGCTTTGACGACGTCGAAATGATCACCCCAGCAGGCAATCTCCAGCCCGTCGTAGCCCCAGCTGGCGGCAAGCCGGCAGATCTCCTCGAATGGCAGGTCGGCCCACTGTCCGGTGAACAATGTGACTGGTCTCGGCTGAGCTGGCTCAGCCTTGCCGGTAGCTTCCTTCAGACGGTCGGCGTCACTGAACATCGCATCCTCCTGGAGGGCTTGAGGGACTGGTTGAGACTAGCTTTCCGGCGTCGGGCCGCGGCTTCGGTCCCCCCCGGGTACCCACAGCACGTCGCCGTCGGTTCGGTTGACTACCCGGGCGAGGATGAAGAGCAGATCAGACAGCCGGTTGAGATAGGTGATCGCCAGGGTGCTGACCCCGCCTGGGCGCTCGGCGTCAGCAACCGCATCATTTCCGTACGCCTGGACGGCGACCCAGGCAGCGCGTTCTGCGCGCCGCACCACCGTGCGCGCCACATGTAGCTGCGCAGCAGCCGCCGAACCACCAGGAAGGATGAAGGACTTCAAGCTCGGTAGCGGATCTCCGAACTGGTCACACCACGCCTCCAGCCGCTCCACGTACTCCTGGGTGATGCGGAGCTCTGGTGGCTGGTCGGCCGAGGTCGGCACTCGTAGCGGCGTCGAAAGATCAGCTCCGAGGTCGAACATCTCGTTCTGGACCCTCCGAAGCACCACGGCGACGTCGTCTGGCATACCGCCGCTCGCAACGGCGACTCCGATTACTGAGTTGGCTTCGTCCACGTCTCCGTACGCCTCGACTCGCGGATCGGTCTTGTCGACCGGCGACAAGTCGGAGAGCCGAGTCTGTCCGGCATCGCCTGTCCGGGTGTAGATGCGGGTCAGCCGAACCATGATCACACCCTACGCAGAGGGTCCGGCACGGTGCGGCTCGGGTATTGAGGACATCGCCGTGGCTTGTCGCTGCCAGGAACCGGCCGCGCGCTGTGGCACAGTACAACGGTGAACCAGCTGCGAGCGCGATGCGCGAGCAGCCCATGCGCCAGCTGGGCAATCGCAACCTTCATGATCGGAGTTGCGGTGCTGATCGGTGGCTGCGGTCAAATCCCGCCGCCGCCACAACCAGATTCACCTGGCAAGTTCCGTCGCGCCGTCGCCTGTCCCGAGCGTCAGCGGGGCAGCTGGCGAGACAGGTGACGTCTGCGAGTATTCCGTCGCCGGTGACGCCCGCGCGGCCGGTGATGCCGCCGCCCAGTACCGATGTCCCGACCAGCGGAACGATCAGTTATGTGCTGGAGATGACGAACGGCAAGGTCACGATCGCTCTGGATCGAACAAAGGCGCCATGCACCGTCAACTCCTTCGTCTCTTTGGCAGACCAGGGTTACTTCGACCACACCAAGTGCCATCGGCTGGCGGATTCGGGCATCTTCATCCTGCAATGCGGCGACCCGACCGGTACCGGGAAGGGTGGCCCGGGCTACGAGTTTGCCAACGAGACCGACGGTACCGAGACCTATACCGAGGGCACCGTTGCCATGGCGAACGCCGGACCGGGCACCAACGGTTCACAGTTCTTTCTGGTCTGGGCCGACTCCACCAGTCTCGACAAGATCCCGAACTTCACGATCTTCGGCAAGATGAACAAGGCGTCTCGCGACGTGGTCGCATCCATGGCCGAGGAAGGCCAGGACGGAAGCAACCCCGACGGCACCGGTCGGCCCAACAACCCCTCTGAGATCACCCGAGTTACCAGAGCCTGACGCACGCTGACAAGTCGTTGATCACCCTGCCGACGCTCGTCGGACGGTGAATCTCATTCGTCAGGTGGGCGGGGATTGATCCGCTTTGGTCGGAGGTTGAGCAGCACCATGGCGAGTACCAAGACACCGAGAGCGAAGAAGCCGCCAACGATGTAGGCGGCGAATCCTTGGCTCTGCCGAGCGTAGACAGCCGATGTCGGCGTTGGAGTCGGCAGGTGGGGCATCACGTCCAGCGGGATGAGATAAGGAACAGCTATCAAGAATTCCGTCATCGGCCGCCCCTGCTCACAAATGCAGGAATCTGCTGCATGATCGCGAGAAAGATCTGTGGCTGCTCGCTGTGCACCCAGTGCCCAGCTTCTTTGATCGTGACGAGCTGTACGCGTGGAAAGAGCGCGCGCATGGCGCCAACGTATTCGGGCCGGACGTAGCCCGACTCGGCGCCAGCCACCCACAACACGGGACCGTCGTACGGCTCTGCGTCCAGTTCGGGCCAGCCGCCCATCTCGCTCAGACGCTCGCCGAGCAGCTCGAGGTTCATCTGCCACCGCCAGCCGTTCGAGGTGGAGTCGTCGCGTCGCAGGTTCTGCAGCAGGAAGCTGCGGATGTCAGGATCACTGACATACGCGGCGAGTTGGGAATCCGCATCCCTGCGATCCGTCAACCTCTCCAGATCGATGGCGCGCATACCGCGGATGAAGGTGTCGAACTCGCTGGTCTGGTTACTGGCTACCGGTGAGACATCGACCACGGCGAGCCGTTCCACGAGCTCTCGGTGGAGTAACGCGAGCGTCATGGCGACCTTGCCGCCCATCGAATGGCCGACGACGGCGTACTGGTCGCCCCCGCCCTGGGTTTTCATCAGCTCGGCGACCTGTCGTGCCATATCTGGATAGGAGAAGTGATCGGTCCAGCCGGACCGGCCGTGATTGGGCAAGTCGACGAGCGTGACCCGAGCTGACTCGCTCAGTGCCTTGGCGATCGTGGTCCAGTTCTTGCCCTGTCCAAACAGGCCGTGAAGAAACACCACACGCGGTCCGGCGGCTCCCAGCTGGGTGCTGAAGAGATCGTCAGGCACATCCGCTTTCACGGCCGCCGCTGCCAGCAGCCGGTGTGCCAGTGCCGGCGTTCCTCGACGGCGGATTGGGAGAGCAGACCAGGTGTGTCTGGCCAGGTCACGACGTGCGGGGTTCCGGGCCGGATCTCTACGTTGCAACCAGGACACCGGTAGGCCTTCGTGGCGGCTGCACCCGGCACGCTGCGGACAATCCACCGACCATCGCTCTTGATCGCCGATGTGGCATGTCCTGAGCTCAGCGGTCGGGCTGGCCTGGAGTGTTTACTCGGCCGCCGGGCCATCAGCGAGCTCCCTTTGATTGGGCCCGGTCGCGCCTCACTCGCTCGCAGACAAAGAACATGTCTGCCCGCTCGCTCGTCCAGGACAGCGGCGCGCCAGTCTGGCTCCGCACAGCCGGGCGCGGTTGCCGTCGCTCGCAGCTGAGGATCGAGTCCATAGGTCGAGATTCAATCACAGATGGTCCTCCGATCTTCCCGGTAGTTTGTCTGGAGTGCGGTTGGTCATTGCCCGGTGCCAGGTCGACTACACGGGGCGGCTGACAGCCCACCTTCCGATGGCGACGCGGCTGATCTTGATCAAGTCTGACGGGTCCGTGTCGATTCACGCCGACGACCGCGCCTACAAACCGCTGAACTGGATGAGCCCTCCATGCTCGCTTGTGGAGCTGGCACCGCCCACGCTGGACCGTTCCTCACCGCTGAGAGAGGAGCCGCTGTCGGCCCTTTGGCAAGTCCATGGACGGGACGGCGACACGCTCCAGATCTGGTTGGCGGAAGTGCTCCACGACTCCTCTCATGAACTCGGGATAGACCCAGGGCTGCAGAAGGATGGTGTGGAGGCACATCTGCAGGCGCTTCTCGCGGCACATCCTGAGGCGCTGGCATCCGGACTGTCGCTCGTCAGACGTGAGCATCCGACGCCGATCGGCCCGGTCGACCTGCTGTGCAGGGATGCCGCTGGAGCCTACGTGGCGGTCGAGATCAAACGTCGAGGAGAGATTGACGGCGTCGAACAGCTGAGTCGATACCTCGATTTGATGCGCCGCGACACACTGCTCGGAACTGTGCATGGCATCCTGGCGGCGCAGCTGATCAAGCCGCAGGCCAGGCTGCTGGCCAGCGACCGTGGCATTCGCTGCGTGACGGTTGACTACGACCTCTTGCGAGGACTGGATAGCGCCGACGATCGGTTGTTCTGATTAGGACTTGGACGCCCGGGCGAACTCGGGCTCGTCGGGCGTCGCTTCGCCGTCAGCTTCCTCCGAGCTACGGTCGTCGCTCTCGTCCTCGATCGCCTGTTCAGCTTCTGCTTCGGCCGCGGTCCTGGTCGGTTTCTTGCTCGGCATTGTCCTGTCCGCTTTGCTGATCCGCCTCATTGGTTGCGTTGCCCACGGTCGGATCGCTTTCTATCTCGGCCTCGACGCTGCCGGATTCCGAGTTGGCCGGAAACTCCGCGAAGGTCGTCTCGGCCACCTCAGGGAGGTCAGGCATGTTCTCCGCAGTCTCGACCGCCAGCGCGCTCACCGAAGCAAGCTGGTTGAGCATCGCGTGCTTCCGCCGCATGAGCAGGTCCTGCTCGTCTCTCATCTGGCGTCGGCGCAGAGCAAGTTCCTGACGCGCTCGGTCATCGATCATCGCAGCCTGATGTCGCGCTCGATCGATGATCCCATCCGCGTCGCCGCTGGCATCCACCTTGATCCGTTCTGCCTCCGCCAGCGCTTCATTGCGCAGCATTGCTGCTTGCTCGGTTTCCGACGTCAGGTGCTCGCCGGCGGCCCGCTGTAACTCGGTCGCCTGCGCCAGCATCGCCTCGATGGCCTGGTTCGCTGACGCCTGCGCTTCCTTCAGTTCAGCCATCACATGCTCACGCTGATTTGCGATCTCCTGGCGTAACGCTGCACTGGCACGTTCAGCGGCGGCAAGTAGTTCCTGCGACTCAAAACTGGCCGCTTTGCGCATGCCGCTGGCGGCTGCCTCCGCCTCGGTCCGAACGGCCTCGGCCTGGAGTCGAGCCGAGGTGAGCAACTGCTCAGCCTCCGTCGCGGCATGCTCCCTCAGTTGTCCGGCATCTCGCTCAACCTGCTCCCGCAGGGCGTCCAACTCAGCCCGCTGGGCGTCGCGCATCTCGGCCAGTTCCTCGTACGCGCTCTGGCGTAGTTCGTCGATTTCGGCCTGTCTGTGTGCGCTCAGCCGATCTGCTTCCTGAACGGCGCCCTGCGTATGTCGTTCGCCTGCTCCTCGGCGATGTGGAGGATCTCCTGAACCCGGGCTCCGAGTCCGGAGAAGTCTGCGTGATTCGCCCGCGCATGGGCGTCATCGAGTGCCTGGCGAAGCTCATGGTTATAGGCGATCAAGGAGTCGTACTGCTCCAGAAGCTGGGCGATCTGGGCATGCGTCGCCCGCACGAAATGATCAACGGCTTCGCGGTCATATCCTTTGCGCGCCAGGGGAAAGCGGCCATCATCCAAATGTGGGTCAGTTGTCTGGGGGCATATTCACGCCGGCTCCTTACACGCCAAAGTGCCGTCACCCCGAGTCATCTCAGGGTAACGGCACCTGAAGCCGAGGGCCAGCGGTCAGACGGTGGTGATCATCGCAGCCGGCCTGCGGGTGTCGCGCTGCACTACTTGGACTTGGCTCCTTCTCCCGATAGGTCGGAGGGGGCCACGAGGACCGTGGCGTCACCATCGATCTCCAGTTCATCGACTTCACTAGCTGACTTGCCACCGTTTCTGCCGGAGCCGGAGCTGCTACCGGCAGAACTGTCGTCGCCCAGGCCCGCTGGCGGGAGCATGTCAGGACGCATTACGGTGCGATCGCCAACCTCGCCCCTCCAGATCGCTGGGGTCGTCCAGGTCGGGGAAGGCGCTGGCCGTTTGCTCGGCGAGGGCCGACAAACTGGCGAGCTGGCTGAGCACTGCCTGCTTGCGCTGATGCAGCAACTCTGTCTCACGACGCAGCTGCTGCTTCCGCCACGCGAACTCCTGCTGAGTCCGCTCATTGATAGCGGCAGCCTGCTTCTTCGCGGTGGCGATCCGAGCCTCGGCCTCCTGAGCGGCCGAGGCCTTGGTCTGCTCGGCTTCGGTGAGAGCCTCGGCGCGAATACGCGCAGCTTCGGCCAGGTCAGCCTCGAGGCGGTCCGCCGACTCGCTGTGGTACTTGGTTGCCTCGGCGAGCAGCGCCGCGGTCTTCTGCTGCGCGTCGTCGTGGGCCAACTTGAGCTGCGCGACCGCCTGCTCCCGCTCAGCTGCAAGCTTGGATCGGGCCTCTGCCGCCTCGCGCTCAACAGTGCGGCGCAGGTTCTCGGTATCCAGATAAGCATTCTGGCGCGTCGCCTGCGCCTCGTTGTCGGCCTCTCGGCGCACCGACTCGGCCTGCCGCCGAGCGGCCGCGACCAGGGCCTCGCCCTCGTTCTTGGCCTTGTCGACTTGGGCCTTGACCTCATCGCGCAGCTTGCTGCGTAGCTGATCAATCTGTGCGGCGCCGCCGCTCTTGATCGCGTTGCCCTCTCGAGCCGCCGAGCTGCGCACCCCGTCGGCCTCACGCCGCGCCTGCTCCTTGAGCTTCTCGGCCTCGACAGTCGCGTTCTGCACCAGCTCACGCGCCTGCTCCTGAGCCAGCCGGAGAATGTCGTTGGCGCGCCCACCCAGGTTGGCGTAGTCGACGTCCTTGTCCGGCCTATCGCCGGCCGAGGCGACTTCGTCTTGGAGCACGGTCACTTGCTGCTCGAGCTGAGTCGCGTGTCTCCGGGACTTGACGACACTCTCCTCGAGTGTGCGGACGTAGTCGTCAACGGCGGTGCGGTCATAGCCGCGTAATGCGGTAGGGAAGTTCCCGACCGCGCTTGCTGTGTCGTCGAACAGGCCGAGCCCCGTGTTGTCTGATGCGTTCACCGCAAGAAACCCTCTCCGAAAATAGGTATTGACGCCGAGTCTGTGCCCGCGTGAGCGACGGCCATTCGCTCAGCCGTTGTGCGGATCCGCCGCGGCGTGCTCGACCAACTCGAGCAGAACGCCGCCAGTGTCCTTGGGGTGGACAAAGTTGATCTGCGAGCCACGGGTACCGGCTCTTGGTGCATCATAAAGCACCCGCACACCGCATTGACGCAAAATACTGGACGCGGACCGGACATCGGACACAGCGTAAGCCACATGGTGCAGGCCACTTCCACGTCTCACTAGAAAGCGCTGCAGCACTGAGTTCTCGGTAAGCGGCATCAACAGCTGGAGCTGGTTGCTGACCGATCCGGCCTCGCTGCTGGTGAGCATCACTTCGGCCACTTGTTGGTCCAGGTTGTCTTCACGATGCACCACTCGCAGACCCAAGCACGTCACGATAGAAGCTGATCGCTGTTTCGAGGTCGGCGACCGCCACACCGACATGATCAAGACCGAGCAGCCCGGGCAGCACGCTCCCGAGGTCGGAGGGCATTCTGGTCATGGACATTAGGGTGCCAGACTGGTGTCGGACAGAGCGTCGGACATGATCGTCAGCGCAGAGCTGCGAGCTGGGAGGTGGTCATGGGATCAGTCATTGTCGGAGGGGCACGTACGCCGATCGGGAAACTGCTTGGTGGCCTGAAGGACGCTTCCGCAACGGATCTTGGTGGCTACGCCATCGCGGCGGCGCTCGAGCGCTCAGGCGTTTCCCCGGAACACGTCGACTATGTCGTGATGGGTCAAGTGCTCCAGGCTGGCACTGGTCAGATCCCAGCTCGGCAGGCAGCAGTCAAGGGCGGAATCGCCATGTCGGTGCCGGCAGTGACGATCAACAAGGTCTGTCTGTCAGGACTGAATGCGGTCGCCCTTGCTGATCAACTGATTCGGGCGGGGGAGTGCGATGTGGTCGTCGCGGGCGGCATGGAGTCGATGACCCAGGCACCGCACCTGTTGCCGCGCTCACGATCCGGATTCAAGTACGGCGACGTCAAGATGATCGACCACATGGCCTACGACGGCCTGTGGGACGCCTTCACCGACCAGGCCATGGGTTCGCTGACCGACGGTTGCAATCGCGGCGAGCAACTGGTCAGTCGGGAAGATCAAGATGCCTTCGCGGCACGATCCCACCAGCGCGCGGCCGCGGCGACTGCCAGTGGGGTGATGGCGGAAGAGATCGTTGAGGTCCGTGTCCCGCAGCGTCGCGGTGACGATGTCGTGATCAGCAAGGATGAAGGCATCCGCGACGGAGTGACGGCGGAATCGCTGGCCAAACTGCCGCCCGCATTCGGGCGTGACGGCACGATCACGGCAGGGTCGTCCAGCCCTATCTCAGACGGTGCGGCGGCCATGGTGGTGGCGAGCAAGGAGGCTGCCGACCGCTTGGGACTCACGCCAATCGCGGAGATTGGCGCATATGCGAGCGTCGCCGGCCCCGACTCCTCACTCCAGCTCCAGCCAGCAAATGCGATCAACGTAGCTGTGAAGAAGCAACAGATCAGCGTCTCCGGCCTGGACCTGATCGAAATCAACGAGGCATTCGCCGCCGTTGGTGTCGCGAGTGCACGGGCTCTGGGCCTGAGCACCGATGAGACTGACGAGCGGGTGAACGTCAATGGTGGGGCGATCGCACTCGGCCATCCGCTCGGCGCATCGGGCGCTCGTCTCGTGCTGACCTGTGCGATGGAGCTGAAGCGACGCGGTGGCGGCACCGGCGTGGCTGCACTCTGCGGCGGCGGTGGGCAGGGTGATGCCTTGATCATCATTGTTCCATCGGACGGCAGCTAAGCGGACGCGTCCTTGTCTGGAGATCGTGACGACGTAGGCAACGTTGTCGCCGACGTGCGATTGGGCAAGCCGCGGGCACTGGGTCGTTTGATCAGCTGGATCGAGAATGCATCGCCGGCTTTGCCGATGATCATGAAGGAGCTCGCGCCAGATACCGGACGAGCCCACGTGATCGGTCTGACGGGTGCACCCGGCGTCGGCAAGTCGACCACCGCAACCTCCCTGGTGCGCGCGCTCCGGGCGCGCGGCCAGCGGGTCGGCGTACTGGCGGTGGATCCGAGTTCGCCCTTCTCCGGCGGAGCGCTCCTCGGTGATCGGGTTCGGATGCAGGAACACGCGCTGGATCGCGACGTGTACATCAGGTCGATGGCGACACGAGGTCATCTCGGCGGACTCGCGGTTGCCACACCGCAGGCCCTACGTGCGTTCGATTCCGCTGGTTTCGACACGGTGATCGTCGAAACGGTCGGGGTCGGCCAGTCGGAGCTCGAGGTGGCAGAGACGGCCGATACCGTCCTTGTCCTGCTGGCACCCGGCATGGGGGACGGGATCCAGGCGGCGAAGGCCGGCATCTTGGAGATCGGCGACATCTTCGTCGTCAACAAAAGTGATCGCGACGGTGCTCAGGCACTGGTGCGGGAGCTGCGGACCATGATCGCCCTCGCGCAGCGGGGTCCGCAGGACTGGAAACCACCGATCGTCTCGACGGTCGCGTACCAGGATCGCGGGATTGAGGATCTGCTGGACAGCTGTCGAGCGGTTCCGAGCATCACAAGTGGAGACCGGACGCGGCGAAGCACGCCGCGTCGCACGAGCTCGGCGAGAGGTCGAGAGCATCGCCCTCGCAAAGTTGCGCGCGGACTTTAGGCTGAATGGCGAAGCCGCGGCTGGAAGATCTAGCCGAGGCGGTGAGTCGTGGTGAGCTTGATGCGTACGCGGCGGCCGACCGAGTGGTCGCCGGTCTGTGAACTCCGGTTCGGGTAATGGTGTGACCGTGGCGCAGCGGGCTCACGGCGTGCCTGCTACCGATCATGCGCGGCATCGGGTAGAAAGGACAAGTATCCAGGCGTCTGCCTGTACATGCGGCAGCGTGTTCGAATAGTCTGCATGGAAGACCGGAAGGATGAATAGTCCGACATGAAGTGGGTCAAGCGGTTCATCATCTTCTTGGTCGTGGGTTTTGCAATTTTCTATCTGATTTCGCAGCCCGAGGCTGCCGCGAATGCTGTCCAAGCTCTGTTCTCGAGCCCTTGCCCGAGTATTTCGCTCGATTATCATGTTCTTCCAGTCACTAGCTGGCTAGCCGTGGGTGTGCTGAACTGGCTTGATCCGAATGTCGACCAATACATCTTGTCGACAGCCGGCGAGCAGAAAGTAGTCGAGGTCCGCAAGCACTGGGCGGCGAGTGCCTGGCCGGCCATCCGGCTCGCCATTGGCGTCGTGATCTTCATCAGCGCGTTCGCCTATCAGGCGCCCGTCTACTACGTGTTCGTCGTCATTGGCCTGGTTCTTGGCGTCCAGGCGCTGTGGCGAATCCTTGAGGAATACCGCGATCGGTTCGTGATCACCAACCAGCGGGTGTTCCGTGTCCATGGAGTCCTGGCTACCGCACGCGCCAGCGTGCCGCTGTTGAGGATCTTGGACATCACCGTCAGGAAGTCCGTCATCGGTCGCTGGCTGAATTACGGGAATTTCATCTTCGAGTCCGCGGCGCAGGTCCAAGGCCTGAACGAGATCACCTATGTCAAGGACATCGACCAGCGCGAGGATGTGCTGCGCATGGTGATGCTGGGCGAGCTGCCCCAGACCGTGGTAACGGCCGAGGAAGACGACGGAACGTGAGTGCCGTAGAACGCCATCGGCTGCCATTCGACCCGATCGAAGAGGCAGCCAAACAGTGGGCTACGCAGTGGGATGAGATGCACCGGATGCGGGCTGTGACCTCGCTGATGCGGGTTCATCAGCTGCTCCTCACCGAGCTGGACGAGTTGCTTCGCCCATTG
This sequence comes from uncultured Actinomycetota bacterium, assembly GCA_963734005.1. Lineage (GTDB taxonomy): Bacteria > Actinomycetota > Actinomycetes > Propionibacteriales > Propionibacteriaceae > Microlunatus. The sequence continues at coordinate 83,625 of CAVTFS010000006.1, read as the reverse complement.
GGGCTGACTTTTGCCCGCTACGAGGTGTTGGTCTTGCTGTCCTTCTCACGCCGTGGCTCCCTGCCCTTGGGCAAGATCGGCGAGCGGCTTCAGGTACATGCCACGTCGGTGACACCGCTGGTGAAGCGCCTGGAAGCAGCCGATTTGATCAGGCGTACGCCACACCCTGAGGACGGCCGCGCCGTGTTGGCCTCGATCACCTCCAAAGGTCGGCTTGTCATGGAAAAGGCAACTGATGCAATCGTTGGTGCACGTTTCGGGCTGAGCGCATTGAGCGAGGATGAGTGCGATCAGCTGACGTGGTTGCTCACCATGCCACGAGAGGCCGCGGGAGATTTTTGAGAGCTGCACGCGCTGTGTTTGATTGCTGGCTGCCGCGCGCTCGGATCGCGCCGCCAAGCCGCCTTGTTCGTTGACGCCAGTAGCTCTGGCCTTCTTCCGTATTACTAGGGCATCCTAGTATTTAGAAGGGAGGTTCGCATGACGGCACAAGAGCGGCAGGGAGCGTTGGGCAGCTGCCTTTGCGGAGGCCCAGGCCAAGGGCCAGGTTCGCGACGCCGACTTCACAACCATCTCGGGTGTGGAAGTCGATCCGGTCTACGGGCCTGAGGACGAAGACGCCGACGATCGGATGGAACGTATCGGTTGGCCTGGCGAGTTTCCCTTCACCCGCGGCCTCTACCCGAGCGGCTATCGCGGGCGTCCCTGGACCCTCCGGCAGTTCGCCGGCTTCGGCAATGCCCAGCAGACCAACGAGCGGTACAAGATGATCTTGGCCGCTGGAGGCGGTGGGCTCAGTGTCGCGTTCGACATGCCAACCTTGATGGGCCGCGATTCCGATGACAACCGCAGCCTCGGCGAGGTTGGTCATTGCGGCGTGGCGGTCGATTCCGCAGCGGACATGGATCTGCTGTTCTCTGGAATTGATCTTGGTGAAGTCACCACGTCGATGACGATTTCCGGCCCTGCCGTGCCGATCTTCTGCATGTACCTCGTGGCGGCTGAGCGGCAAGGCGTCGATCTAGCAACCCTTGACGGCACCCTCCAGACAGACATCTTCAAGGAGTACATCGCTCAGAAGGAGTGGCTCTTCCCGCCCAGTCCTCACCTTCGTCTGATCGGGGACATGATGGAGTATTGCAGCCGCGAGATCCCGGCGTACAAGCCACTGAGCGTCTCTGGATATCACATTCGGGAAGCTGGATCGACTGCGGCCCAAGAGCTCGCCTTCACCCTTGCGGATGGCTTCGGTTACGTCGAACTCGGGCTGTCACGTGGTTTGGACATCGAACGCTTCGCCCCCGGCCTGAGCTTCTTTTTCGATGCGCACATCGACTTCTTCGAGGAGATCGCGAAGTTCCGGGCTGCACGACGGATCTGGGCGCGATGGCTGCGCGATCGGTACGGCGCTAAGACTGTCAGGGCCCAATCGTTGCGATTCCACACCCAGACTGCAGGAGTTTCGCTCACTGCGCAGCAGCCGTACAACAACGTCGTACGCACCGCGGTCGAGGCATTGGCAGCCGTCCTTGGCGGAACCAATTCGCTGCACACGAATGCCTTGGATGAGACGCTGGCACTGCCAACCGAGGAATCTGCCGAGATCGCGCTGCGCACCCAGCAGGTCCTGGCTGAGGAGACCGGGGTGGTCAATGTGGCCGATCCGCTCGGTGGATCCTGGTACGTCGAGGCGCTTACTGACAAGATCGAAGCCGAGGTAGTGGCGATCCTCGACCGGATCGAGGAACTCGGTGGCGGCACTGCCCGGCAGCACGAGATAGGCCCGCTCACGTCTGGCATCTTGCTCGGTATCGAGGACGGCTATTTCACCGCACAGATCGCCGACTCGGCCTTCCGTTACCAGACCCAGCTGGAAAAAGGCGACAAGAAGATCGTCGGTGTCAACGTGCACACCGCAACCATCACCAAGCCGCTGGAGATTCTCCGAGTCAGCCACGAGGTCGAACTCCAGCAGTGCGAGACTCTTCGGATCCGTCGGGCTGCTCGGGACGGTGCCGCAGTCGATGCCGCGCTAGCAGAGATGATCAAGGTTGCCCGGACCGATGGCAACATGATCGAACCCATGCTGGCGGCTGCGCGGGCTGAGGCGACACTCGGTGAGATCTGCAACGCGCTGCGGGCGGAGTGGGGCGAATACGTCGAGCCAGCACGTTTCTAAGTGGGTAATTGGAGTCCATAACCGACGTGTCAGCGTCTCAGTCGGCTATGGCCCTCTGAGACGCTGACAAATCACTAGGGTTTGGCGAGAGGAGGGCACGTGAGGAGCGGCGCCTTACTGCTCATCGGAATCGGAAGTGCGCTGGTCATCGTCACGATCCTGGCGGTCCTGATCGTTCCCTCCGGACGTCGGCGCCTGCCCCCGAGTACTCACTCCCCGACGCTTGAGGATGCCCCGCTTCAACATTCCTTTCGCTTCACCAGCGGGCTCGCTCCTCAAGGGGTTTAGTTATCTGTACGCGCCACTTTGGTATTCGCGCGTGCACTACAGCGTTGGAGGGCGGTTGGCACATGCAATCGCACGCATCGATGCTGTCGATCCATCGGTTGCACCGCAGCGCGTCGGCCAGGCGCTGCAGCAGATGGTGGAGCTGGTCGGCCCGGCCGAATCGCCGGCGGAAGGCGGCGAACCGGTCGTCGACCTCTTCGATCAACCGCGAAGTGAGGAACAATGAGCGAGCGGTCATCTCGCTACGACCGTTATCAGGATCCGCTGCAGGTCTACGCCGAGGCTGATGCCGAGACCCGCGCGGTGATCGAGAAGGAGTTGGATCGCATCGCTGCGCTTGATCAGCGCGAGGTGCGGCTCAACGGCCGGGGTCTCAACTACGGCGTGGTGATCACTCTCGCGTTCCTGGCGGCATGCGTCTACCTGATCGCGACGGGACACGGTGTCGAGGGCACGGTCCTGGGCGTCATCTTCATCATCGGCCTGGTGGCTGTGATCGCCTTTGGCCGCAGACGCTGATGCGTGAACGCCCCAAGAAGGAGGCGCTCAGGAAGGCAGGGCTTGCCGAGCGTCGTACCAGCTAGCGGTGTCGGTGGCGCTCGGGGCGACTTCGAGGTTGGATGCGATCCGATCGATGACCGCGAGTGCACCCCGCTGTGCTGCGATGTCAGTGCGACCAGGTGTGGCGAGTTCGCCTCGTACGCAGATATGACTGTCCGCGAACGGCCGGCACACTGCAGTGTTTCTGCCATTGGCGTAGCGCGGCACAAAGGAGGAGAAGTTTCCGTACATCGGCAAGCCTGCTGGGTAGCGGATGCTGATGTGCAGGATGCCCTCGGGATAGTCGTTTCGGCTCAGGTGGATCACTGTGGAGTTGCTCACCAGTCCCATGACGACTGAGCTGACGTCATAGTGCCGGGGCAACGATCGAATGCGGTAGGGCAGCAAGATCGGCTCCGCTACAAGCGCCACGCGGTTTCCAAGCTTCGGGAGCACCTCGCGCGGCGCGACCAGATCGCCACACTCAATGATCACCAAGGCGGCGTCAGAGTACTCCCACCACAGCATGGCGCCACCACCGTTTGGCCAGACTCGCTCTGCGTAGAAAGCCGGTCGAGTGCCGACCCAAACCTTCGTCGGGTTACGTGGCAGCCGCCGCACCCAGGTGGCACCCGAGGCGCCCACCGCAACGGAGCATCTGCCGGTTCCGGGCGGCTCGGCGCGCAGGATGGTTGTCTCCCATTCGCGCTCCACGGTTCGGCTGCGGACCGACCAGCCCGGGAGGGTTCGAACCGTGTGGGAGAACGTCCAGACTCCCGCTTGGCGCGGTTCTACGTAAGGCCGGTGGACAGCGCTGACGGTGACCAGTACAGCCGCAAGCGTTCCGACAGCGATTCCGACCAGACCGATCCGGCGTCGCCGACTTGCCCGTGCCCTCGATTGCCGCTGGGAGGCTCGGGATACTTCGGCGGGGGCAGGCTGATGCCAGCTGGCGATGTCCAACGCGGCCCGCACCGAGTAAGGGTCACCGCCGGTGGCGGCGAGTCCCCGATCGAGCTCGGTGCGTACCCGGGCGGCCGACCGGTCGACAATTCCAGCGATCTCTGCGTAGGTAATCCCCTCGAGGTAGCTGAGCATCAACAGGACACGCTGGAGTTTCGGTAGCTGATCATAGGCAGCAACGACGGCACGGAGCTCTTCGGGCACTCGCTCCATCCCGCCCCGGACTGCAAGATCGGGCGCATGCCTTGGCTGCAGGAAGGTTCGCACGGTGAGCTCCCGCAAGTCCGCCGGTGAGTCGACCAGCGCCGTCCAGCGCTGGCCCGCGGCAACCAGCACCGCTCCGGCCAGCTCGGCTGGCTCAGTGCTGAGCGCCGTGCACCAGCGGAGCAGATCCGCCAGCTCGTCGGCGTGCACCCTTCTATTTTGGCCTGGCCCCTGCTGCTCGCGCAGTGTTTGATTGCTCGCTGCCGCTCGCGAGCGGATCGCGCCGGTAAGCCGCCGACTTCGTCGTCGATCGCCGACGAAGAAGCGTGTCGGCTCCCTCCTCCTCAGCACGGCGGCACGCGATCCGCTGTTCGATTCCTCTGGCTAACCCTCCAGGGCGGCTGATACGACCGACCGGGCCGCCTCCTGGACCTCGGCGAGGTGCTCGGGACCCTTGAATGACTCGGCGTAGATCTTGTAGACGTCCTCGGTGCCGGAGGGTCGCGCGGCGAACCAGGCCGACTCCGTCGCGACCTTCAGTCCGCCGATCGCGGCGTCGTTGCCGGGCGCTCTGGTCAAGATCGCGGTGATCGGTTCTCCGGCCAGCTCGGTGGCGGTGACCGAGGACGCATCAAGCTTGGAGAGCTTGGCCTTCTGCTCGCGATTCGCGGGCGCATCGATGCGGGCGTACGCTGGCGCACCATGTTCGGCAGTGAGTTCGGCGTAAAGCTCGCTTGGCGACTTGCCGGTGACCGCCTTGATCTCGCTTGCCAGCAGGGCGAGCAAGATGCCGTCCTTGTCGGTGGTCCAGGTGCTGCCGTCGAGTGCCAGGAACGATGCGCCGGCCGATTCCTCGCCGCCGAAACCGATCTCGCCGGTCCGTAACCCTGGTACGAACCACTTGAAGCCAACCGGTACCTCAACCAGCGTCCGGCCGAGGCTGGCAGCGACCCTGTCGATCATGGATGAGGAGACCAAAGTCTTGCCGACTCCGGCGTCGGGACGCCAGCCGGGCCGGTTCGCGTAGAGGTATTGGATCGCGACCGCGAGATAGGCGTTGGGGTTCATCAGCCCGGCGTCCGGGGTGACGATGCCATGCCGGTCGGCATCGGCATCATTGCCGGTGGCGATGTCGTACTCGTCCTTGTTGCGGATCAGGCTTGCCATGGCGTTGGGCGAGGAGCAGTCCATCCTGATCTTGCCATCGGTGTCGAGGGTCATGAATGACCAGGTTGGGTCGATCTTCGGGTTGACTACCGTGAGGTCGATGCCAAGGTTCTCCGCGATGTAGCCCCAGTACTGCACGCTGGCGCCGCCCATCGGGTCAGCGCCGATGTGCACTCCAGCGTCTCGCACGGCCTTCAGGTCCAAGGCGTTGACCAGATCTTCGCAGTAGGCGCCGAGGTAATCGAAGCGATTGATCTCGGAGAACACATCGGCGTACGGCCGTCTGCGGATCGCCGAGCCGTCGGCGAGCAGCTCGTTGGCACGCGCCGCAATGGCGCTCGTCGCATCGGTGTCTGCCGGGCCGCCGTGTGGCGGGTTGTATTTGAAGCCGCCATCGCGCGGCGGGTTGTGCGACGGGGTGACCACGATTCCGTCGGCGGTGTTGCTCGCCGTCGCCGTTGCGTTGTGTACGACTATCGCGCGGGAGATTGCCGGTGTCGGTGTGTAGTCCGCGTCGTCCTCGGCGCAGACGGTGACGCCGTTGGCCAGCAATACCTCGATGGCAGTCGTCCAGGCGGGAGTGGAGAGCGCGTGGGTGTCCTTGCCGATGTAGAGCGGCCCTGTGATGCCCTGGGATGCGCGGTACTCGACAATCGCCTGAGTCGTCGCGGCTATATGCGCATCGTTGAATGCGGTGTCGAGACTCGATCCTCGATGTCCGGAGGTCCCGAACGTCACCTGCTGATCGGGATTGCTCGGGTCGGGAACCAGGTCGTAGTACGCGCTGATCACAGCGTCGACATCGATAAGGTCTTCTGGGAGGGCCGGCTGGCCGGCGCGAGGGTGAGCCATGGGCCACATTCTGCCGACAACGCAGGCACCGCGCGACTACTTCTGGACGCGGTGGTCGCGGCTTGAAACGCCGCGCACCAGCCGAAGTAGGGTTCTGCCAGGATGGGAGCATGAGCTCGTCCAGCTTCAACCGTCCCGGCGCCGTTGATCTTTCTCAGCTCACCCAGCAGGCACAGCAGTCGGCTCCCGGCCCATCACTTGGACCGCGAACTGCCGGGGCATCGTACGTTGTCGAGGTCACCGAGCAGACCTTCGAAGCGGAGACCATTCGCAAGTCCGTCAAGTACCCGGTGGTCGTCGAGCTTTACTCGCCACGGGTCGCCACGGGGCAGCAACTATCCGACGCCTTGATCGAGATCGCGAACGCCTCAGACGGCAAGTTTCTCCTCGCCCGGCTGAACGTCGACACCGCCCCCGGGATCGTCCAGGCGCTGGGGCTGCAGGCGGTCCCTACCGTGATCGCGTTGATCAACGGCCAATTGGCTCCGCTGTTCCAGGGAGTACTTCCCAAAGATCAAGTGCAGGACGCGATTGATCAACTGCTCAAGGCGGCGGTAGCAAACGGGATGGTGGGACGCGCTGAGCCGGCGGGTGCCGAGCAGGCAGTGCCAGAGCCGGAGCCCGAGGCAGATCCCAGGTTCGCGGCTGCCGACGCGGCGCTGGAGCGGGGTGATTTCGCGGCCGCACGGGAGGAGTTCGACAAGCTGCTCCAGGCCAACCCGAACGACGCAGAGGCCCAAGTCGGCAAGGCGCAGGCGGGACTCTTCGCCCGTGCGGCGGTGCTTGATCCGCAGTCCACCCTCGCTGCCGCGGATGGCTCAGATGACCTGGACACCCAGTTGGCAGCCGCCGACGTCGAGATGATCACCGGAGAAGTGGAAGCTGCCTTCACACGCTTGATCGGGATGATCAAAAGATTGTCCGGTGAGGACCGCGACCAAGTTCGGGTACGCCTGCTGGAATTGTTCGAGACGCTTGGCAACACCGATGAGCGGGTCCTCAAGGCTCGCCGGGATCTGATGACCGCACTTTTCTGAGCGCGGATGTGCGCTGAGCCGCGCGAAGCGCGCCCTGCAACGAGCAGGGCGTATGCCCATGAACGAGGCGCATATGCTGGCGCGGTTCTTGCATAGCACTCAGGAGACCGAATGAGGCGGTTGCTTCTCGTCGCGGTGGCGGCACTGATGTTGCCGGTGGCTGGCTGCTCGGGCGGCCAGTCTCCCGGCGACACACCCTCGTCCAGGCAACCTGAGACATCAGCTACAACTAGTGATCCGGCGCCGACGGCTACGCCGTCACCAGCGACGCCGGCCGCAGACTGCCTCGATGGGCGCTATCGCCTGGTTCGGTTCGTTGGCGTCGGTGACAAGGGCACCTTTGGCACGGGTGAAGGCGGAGACGTAGCGGTCACCTTCAACGGCGGGGCCTACTTGCTTCGTGGCGCTGGCAAGGACCCGATCAAGCTATCACTGGCCGGGCAGACTGCCGACCTGCTGGTTGACGGCAGCATCAGCGGTGACTATCGCGTTGAGGGCACCAAGGCGACCTTTACGCTGGGCGAGGGCACCGGCTCGGCGACGCTCTCCGTCGGATCGTCGAAGGAGTCGGTGTCGATGGCACAGGTTGGCAACGTGCTCGCCCCGGATGGCGAGGCAGGATTGGTCTTGTGCGAATGACGCGCTCATCGTCACTCTCCAAGACGTTCGGTTGGAGTTTGGCAAGGTCTGATCAATTCCGGCGGGGCTCTGGCCCTTCGACAGGCTCAGGGCGCATGTCTCAGGGCGCATTTTCGCTAAGGCGTACGCCCGTCCTCGGTGTAGGCCATCTCATCCGGGCCGAGCGAGGCCGCCAGCACCAGCCGCCGATGGGCGATGGGCGTGACCAGCCCGGCCGCGGTGTCGAGATCGACCAGGGCGACGCGCTTGATCTCGGTGGGCTGCAGCGACCAGGCGGCCAGATCGTCCTCGCCGACCAGCCCACCGTCAAAGATCATCTCGATCGCGTCGTCCCAACCGAGGTAAGGGGGCATCCAGTCCACCACGAGGAGCCGACCGACGGCCAACGTGATGCCGAGCTCCTCGGTGACCTCACGGATCGCGCCTTGTCGCGGCGTCTCGTACGGCTCGACGATGCCGCCAGGCAGTTCCCAATCGGGCTTGAACTGAGTTTCACAAAGCAGCACTCGTCCTTGCCGGTCCCGAAGCAGCACGTGAGCGATCAGACGCTTCTTCGGCAGTGCCGAATTCATCACCCCTGAGAAGCCCTGCGGCCCGTACGTCTGGTCGGATGCGAGCCGTGCGAAAAGGCAGATGTCACCGTACGAACCGTCGGGCCGCTCGACCGCCTGGCGGCGAATTCCCTCCAGCCGAAAGCCCGAACGCAGCACTGCTCGCCGAGCAGTCAGATCCTCGGCTGGCAGGGCGACCTCGAGCCGGCGTAGGCCCCGGCCGACGAGTGCGTCTTCGGCTGCAGCCTTGAGTGCCTCCTCGAGCAACTCTGGGCTGACCGATCCGCCGCGGTCGAAGGTGACGATTCCGCCTTCGGAGACCTTGATTGTCAGAGCGAGGTCAGTCACTGTTCGGTGTGGCCGGATCCGACTCGACTGTGCTCATGACTGACCAACGTAGTCGACAGCCGCCAGGATGAGATCATGACTGACTCTGATACCCAGGGGGCGCCACAGCCTCCGCCGGCACGACGTCTTGGTGTTCATGCTGGCGACCTTGATCTTGACATGGGCGGTCTGGGTACCCCGAGCCACGGGGATTCAGGTCGGCGTGGTCGGTCAGTTGTGGACCTGGATTCCTACCGGCGCCGCTCTGGCTTGTACTGCGGTGTTGTACGGCCGAGCTGGCGTACCCGATCTGGGACGCTGATTGCTGCCGTGGCGGGGTCAGCTGGTGGTGGTATCCAGTGGTCCTGCGGCAGAGCCTGCATCCGCTGCGCTGGAAGGGTCGTCGGTGCCGTCCCCAACGGCGGGCTGCTCCGGTTCAGCATCCATAACGGGCACGGCCGCTGCGGGCTTGGCACGTCGGGGCTGTGTGGGTCCAGTGACTGCCGTGTCGGCGGTCGTAGTGGGTGGCGAAGCCACCTTGGCGGCGGCTCGGACAGCACGTGTGGCTTTCTCCGGCTCGAGCTCCTGCTCCTCATCCAGCTCGGGCTCTAGCCGGAGCCACACCGCACCAAGCGGGGGGATCGTGACAGATGCGGATGCCACATAGCCGTGCGACGGCACCGGATGAGCGACTACCTGTCCGAGATTGCCGATCAGGCCTGTGCCGTCGTAAACCTCGGCATCTGTGTTCAAGATCTCCTTCCATACCCCCTCCGTGGGCAGCCCGATCTGGTGGTCTTGGCGGGGCTCGGAGGAGAAGTTGATGATGCAGGCGATGATTTGACCATCGCCGTCGTAGCGCAGCCACGAGAAGACATTCCCGCCACGGTCGTCGGCGTCGATCCAGGAGAAGCCCGATGGGTCTGTGTCCCGCTTCCACAGGGCGGGGTTCTCCTTGTAGATCGCGTTGAGGTCCTTGATCAGCCGTTGCAGGCCGCGGTGGCCCCATTCCGCACTCTGCCACCAGTCGATGCTGCGACTTTCGGAGAACTCCCGACGCTGGCCGAACTCGGTCCCCATGAAGAGCAGCTTCTTGCCAGGATGCGCCCACATGAAGGCGTAGAAGGCGCGCAGCGTGCCAAACTTCCGCCATTCATCCTGGGGTGCGCGCTCGAACATCGAGCCTTTGCCGTGCACCACTTCGTCGTGGCTGATCGGCAGGATGAAATTCTCCGAGTAGGCGTACGCCATGGAGAAGGTCATCTCGTGGTGGTGGAACTGCCGGTAGACCGGCTCGCGGCCCATGTAGCGCAGCGAGTCGTTCATCCAGCCCATGTTCCATTTGAACCCGAAGCCGAGGCCTCCGTGATCGGTGCTCTGCGTGACGCCCGGCCAGGAGGTGGACTCCTCGGCGACCATGACGCTGCCGGGCTCGCGTCCGTAGGCGTGGGAATTGGTCTGCTTCAGCAGCTCGACCGCCTCCAGATTCTCGTTGCCGCCATACTTGTTCGGCACCCACTGACCCGCTTCGCGGGAATAGTCCAGATAAAGCATCGAGGCGACGCCGTCCACCCGTAGCCCGTCGACGTGGAATTCCTCCAGCCAGTAGTAGGCATTGGAGATCAGGAAGCTCTTCACCTCATTGCGGCCGAAATTGAAGATGTAAGAACCCCAGTCCGGGTGCCAGCCAAGCTTCGGATCCTCGTGCTCGTACAGCGCGGTTCCGTCGAAACGCTGCAGCGCCCACGGGTCGGTCGCGAAGTGCCCGGGCACCCAGTCCACGATGACTCCGATTCCCGCCTGGTGCAGCTTGTCGACCAGGTGCCGGAACTCATCTGGCGAGCCGAACTTCGACATGGGTGCGTAGTAGCCGGTGACGTGGTAGCCCCAGGAACCTTCGAATGGATGCTGGGCAACGGGCATGAATTCCACATGTGTATAGCCCTGCCAGCTGCAGTACTCGACCAGTTCGTTGGCCAGCTCGAGGTAAGTGAGCCCCTTGCGCCAGGATCCAATGTGCACCTCGTAGACGCTCATGGGCTCCGCGTGCATGGCCTTCTGCCCGCGATACCACATCCAATCGTCGTCACCCCAGACGTATTGGCTCTCGAACACGATTGAGGCAGTGTGCGGAGCAGCCTCAGCGAACCGCGCCATCGGATCGGCCTTGAGCCGCCAGACTCCGTCGGTACCAAGCACCTCGAACTTGTAGAGGCTGCCTGTGCTGGCCCCCTCGACGAACAATGCCCAGACCCCGGAGCCCGGCACGAGCTGCATATAGGACCCCTCGCCGTTCCAGTTGTTGAAGTCACCGACGAGCCGCACGGTCTGGGCGTTCGGCGCCCACACCGAGAATCGGGTGCCGAAGATCGAGCCACGCTCGGAGTCCTCGACGGTCATCTCGTGAGCGCCCAGGCGACGCCAGCACTCGGTGTCATGCCCTTCGTGGAAACCGGTGAGGTCCCAGCCAGTCAGACCGCCGCTCGGATCGTATGACATGAGTGCTTACTCCTGTTCTCTGGTCTGGCTCGCACGCTCGCCGTGTTCTTGGGGTGGGCTCACTAGCTCGCCTGGGGGCACCTGGTTGCTGTCCGCGAAGGTCGGAGGCGGGTCCGACCCTCCTGAGTCGCTATCGTCGGCAGCCAACACGGCCACCGCGCGGAGCGGAATGTCGACCCAGTCGGGCCGATTCCGCGTCTCATAGACGACCTCGTAGATCGCCTTGTCCGCCTCGTACGCGCGCAGCATGCCGGCATCTGCGGCATCCAACTCACCGCCGGCGTAGCCGCGCAGGAACGCGGCCCGGCACTCTGCCGCCCAGGCTGCGCTGTGTGGTCCTGGCACGCTCGCCGCCGCATAGTCGAACGAGCGCAGCATGCCGGCGATGTCTCGCCAGACACTGTCGAGGGCACGTCTTTCTGCCATGGTCTTGGCCGGCTCGCCCTCGAAGTCGATGATCTTCCAGCCAGCGGGCGTATGCAGCGTCTGCCCGAGATGGAAGTCTCCGTGCACGCGCTGTGTATCCAGAGTCTCGGCACTCAGGTGATCGAAGCAGCGCAGCAGCCCGGGAATGTGTGGCGTCAGCGCCGGCGCGATCCCGGCCGCATCGCGTAGCCGGTCCATCATGATCATTGCCGTGCGCGCGCCTAGCACCTTCTTCGTCGGAAAGGCAGAGCGCAGGGCATGGTGGATCTCAGAAAGCGCCTTCCCGAGCGCCTCAGCCTCTGGCGCGAAGCTGGAGCCTGCCCTCGCCTGGGGAGAACCGTTCTCTGCCTTCAGGCAATCGAGCGCCAGCTCCCAGCCGTCAACGGCACCTGTCAGCTGTTCAATGACCATGGCGAGATCGGCATCCAGCTGCCGCCCACCGGACACCCAGTTACCTTCCACCCACCCGAACAGCCCGGCGACATCGGAGATGTCGGCCGCGTTGAGCGCACCGTGCACCTCGATATCGAGATTGTGGCCGAGTTCTAGACGCCGGAAGAGCTTGATGATCGCTGTGTCCCCCAGCATGACCGAGGTGTTGCTCTGCTGCCCGGTGAACAGGCGGGGCTCAAGATCAGAGCTCAGGCCGGACGCTGACGTGATGTTGAATCGAATCTCGCTGTCCGGACTGCGCAGCTGGCGACTGCCCAACAATGCGGTCAGAATCGCTCCAGACGCCTCTGGGTCCTGGGAGGCGTCGTAGCCGATGACCGGACCTAGGTCAGGATCGGTGAAACGACCAAGCTCCGCATGGTGCAACTCCGCACGGGGCGCGGGCCGGTACGAGACCGCCAGCTGGTAATACTCAGTGGGCATAGGGGCAATCTCATGGGCCATCTCAGGGGTGCCGGCTGGCGCGAAATCCCGGGACCCCAGGTCCTCTTCCCGAGATTGATCAGACACCGTTGATGACGGCTCGGGATCTTCCTCAGGGGGATAGTTCACCTCGGCGATTTCGAACCGTACTGCCGGAGGGCCGGCCGGCCTGAAGAATTCCGAAACATCGGTCAGCCAAGGCAAAGGCGTCAGCGACCGCAGCCGGGCGCGCCGGCCCTTGCCGGCAAACCACCGCGCATTGGAGATGTACCTCAGGACCTGTTCGGCGACCTGAGGATCGCCCGTCGCGCTCACGGCGTCCTAACCCTGCGTGGTAGCCGGCCCTGGGGCCGCGCTCGGTGAGCCGTAGCGGATCAGTGTGAGAATGTGCGCCGGATCGTCGTACGTGAGCCTGACGAAGGCATGCTGTCCCCAGCGCCAGGTTTGCCCGGTGAGCTCGTCGTGGACAAGGTAGACGTCGCGCGCTGTGAGCCCCAGCGCGGCCATATCCAGGTAGATCTCGGTTTCAACGATGTTGTGTGGATCGAGGCTGACGACGACGATCACCACGTCGTCACCGCTCCTCTTGGAGTACACCAGCGCGTTGGCGTGCGGGGCATGGTGGAAATGCAGCCCGCGAAGCTGCTGAAGTGCCGGGTGCTCCTTGCGGATGTAGTTAAGCCTGCCGAGCAGCATGCTGAGGGTTTCGCCGCTCTCCTCAGCAGCTTTCCAGTCTCGCGGCCGGTACTGGAACTTCTCCGAGTCCAGATACTCCTCGCGACCCTGTGCGAGCGCGGCGTTCTCGAACAACTCGAAGCCTGAATAGATGCCCCACAATGGCGACAGCGTAGAACCGAGCACTGCCCGGATGGTGAATGCCGGCTTGCCGCCCCATTGCAAGAAGTGGGGCAAGATGTCAGGGGTGTTCGGCCAGAAACTCGGCCGGAAGAAGCTGTCCGTCTCGGCTGTCAGCTCCTTCATGTATTCCTCGATCTCCCACTTCTCATTCCGCCATGTGAAGTAGGTGTACCCCTGGTGGTAGCCCACCTTGCCGAGGGCTTGCATCATCGCCGGCTTGGTGAATGCCTCCGACAGGAACAGCACATCCGGATCGGTCTTGCGGACCTCACTCAGCAGCCATGCCCAGAAGTTGATCGGCTTGGTATGCGGATTATCGACCCGGAAGATCCGGACTCCGTGGCTCATCCAGAGTTTGATGATGCGCAGGCACTCCAGATAGATCCCATCGCGGTCGTTGTCGAAGTTGATGGGATAGATGTCCTGGTACTTCTTCGGCGGATTCTCCGCGTACGCGATCGTGCCGTCGGCGCGCTTGGAGAACCACTCCGGGTGCTCGGTGACCCACGGATGATCAGGCGAGGCCTGGAGCGCGAAGTCCAGTGCAACCTCGAGCCCGAGCGACTTGGCTTTGGCGACGAACCTGTCGAAGGCGTCAAAGTCGCCGAGGTCGGGATGGATGCTGTCGTGTCCGCCTTCTTCGGCGCCGATCGCCCAGGGCGAGCCTGGGTCGCTTGGGCCAGGCGTCAGCGTGTTGTTCGGTCCCTTGCGATACGTCTTGCCGATGGGGTGGATGGGCGGGAGGTAGACCACATCGAAGCCCATCGCTGCCGCAGCCTCAAGCCGCTCGTGGGAACTGTCGAACGTGCCGGAAATCCACCTCTGGTTTTCTTCGTCCCACTTCGCACCTTGGGAGCGGGGAAAGAACTCGTACCAGGAGGAGAACAGGGCCGCACGGCGATCGACGAAGATCGGGTAATCCTGGGTGGGCGATACCAGCTCCCGTGGGCCATAGCGGCCCATCGCTGCGCGTACGTCGTCTGCCAGCACGACCTCCAGCCGGTCCTCTACCTGCTGTCCTGAGTCGAGGCTCTCGGCGGCAGTGCGAAGCAGCGCGGCACTCGGCATGTCCTCGGCTGCCTCAGCAATGTCGGCGGACCTGGTGAGGAGCGCCTTGCCTTCAGTGCAGACGAGCGCAACATCGATGCCGGCTGGGATCTTGATCTCGGCGTTGTGCACCCAGGTTGCCCATGGATCGCTCCAGCCCTCGACGCGGAACATCCACAGCCCCTCGGTGTCGAGCACCACCGACGTCGTCCACCAGTCCAAACCCAGAGGGGTAGTCGGGCGCATTGGCTCGAGCCGCTCCTTGCCGTCGGGGTCAGTGAGCACGACCGACGCGTTGACAGCGTCGTGACCCTCCCGGAACACCGTCGCCCGAATGGGAATGGCCTCTCCGACGACTGCCTTCGCCGGGTAGGCGCCGCCCTCGATGACCGGTGACACTTTGTGCACCGGAATGCGATCCATCGGCGCTCCCAGTACAGGCCGTGTACGCTGGGTCTGGCGGCATCTGTCGTCTCCGGCGTCGCCGTGGAGGCTTGTGGGGAGGATTCTGCGGAGGCTGGCTGAGCCGCGTCGTCGCGCTCAGGTACAGGGAAGCCTGAGTTGGTTGCCGTCACGAATGCCAACCTATCGGCCTAACTGCCCACACGGCAGGGGGTGGTGACCTCCTACTCGCGGTCCTTCCACGACCCTAATTGGTCGGGCAGATTGCGCTGGGACGGCGTAGCTCATCGAACCGATGCAGCACAAAGCCGATATCCGTCAAAGTTCGCCGGTAAGTTAAGCGAGTGCGCGCTATCCGTCGCTTCATTGTGCGTCCGGTTCTGCCTGAAGTTCTGAAGCCTCTGGGGGATCTGGCCCGCAACCTTCGCTGGTGCTGGCATCCGGAGACGCAAGATTTGTTCCGATCAGTCGACCCGCAGCTGTGGGACGACGTGACCCGATCAGGCTGCTGGCCGACGTATCCGTTGAGCGTCTCCAGGCGCTGGCCACCGACAAGCGTTTCCTGAAGAACCTTCGCCTCATCCAGTCCGATCTCGCCGACTACCTGAGTGGCGATTTGTGGTACCAGGGGTACGCCGCCGAGAACCCAGCAGCACCGGTGAGCATTGGCTACTTTTCACCTGAATTCGGCATCACCGAAGTGCTCCCGCAGTACTCAGGTGGCCTGGGCATTCTCGCCGGTGACCACCTCAAGGCCGCAAGCGATCTTGGTGTCCCGATCATCGGAGTCGGCCTGCTCTATCGGCAGGGCTACTTTCGGCAGTCGCTGAATGCTGCGGGCTGGCAGCAGGAGCGCTACCCGCTGCTGGATCCGAACTCGTTGCCGTTGACCTTGCTGCACGATGACAGCGGGCCGGTCCGAATCGAGGTTCCACTCGCCGGACGTACCCTCTTCGCCCAAGTCTGGGTAGCGCAGGTGGGTCGGGTACCGCTTCTGATGTTGGACTCCGACGTCGAGCAGAACGCCGGCTACGAGCGAGAGGTGACCGACCGGCTGTACGGCGGCGGCACCGATCATCGGCTCGAACAAGAGGTGCTGCTCGGCATGGGCGGCGTACGCGCCATCCGCGCGTACTGCCAGATCACCGGCGCCTCACCGCCGGCGGTGTTCCACACCAACGAGGGTCACGCCGGGTTCCTCGGGTTGGAGCGGATTCGCGAATACATGCGGCAAGGCGATGACTTCGACACTGCTTTGGAGCGCAACCGCGCGGGCACCATCTTCACAACGCATACTCCGGTTCCGGCCGGCATCGACCGATTCCCCCGTGAGCTGATCGTTCACCAGTTCGCGGGTTTCGAGGATCTGCCGTTGGACCGGGTCCTTGCCCTCGGCGCCGAGGATTACGAGGGCGGCGACCCGAGCAAGTTCAACATGGCCGTGATGGGTTTCCGGCTGGCGCAGCGGGCCAACGGGGTGTCCGCTCTCCATGGCTCGGTGTCGCGCGAGATGTTCCAGGGGTTGTGGCGAGCATTCGACACCAGCGAGGTGCCGATCGGCGCCATCACCAACGGAGTGCACCATCTCACCTGGGTGCATCGCGATCTGCTCGATCTGCTCGAGGCGCCGTCCGGTAGCCCGTCAGAGAGTGACGGCTATGACTGGCATGCGCTGGAAGGGGTCGACAGCAAGACGATCTGGGCGCTCAAGCGGAGAATGCGCGAGGACCTGATCATCATGACGCGTTCGCGGCTGGCGGAAAGCAGCGCCAATCGTGGCATGCCGGGGGATTGGGTCGCCAAGACGCTCAACCCCGATGTGGTGACGTTCGGCTTTGCCCGGCGAGTGCCGTCGTATAAGCGGCTGACCTTGATGTTGCGCGACCCGGCTCGGCTGAAGGCGTTGCTGACCGACGAGAAGCGACCGATTCAGATCGTCATCGCGGGCAAAGCCCACCCAGCCGACGAGGGCGGCAAGGCCCTTATCCAGCAGATGGTGCAGTTCGCCGATGATCCTGCGGTGCGCGAGCACATCGTGTTCCTGCCCGACTATGACATGGCGATGGCGAAGCGGCTCTACCCGGGCTGCGACGTGTGGATGAACAATCCGCTGCGCCCGTACGAGGCCTGCGGCACATCAGGGATGAAGGCGGCCCTGAACGGCGCAGCCAATCTGTCGATCCTCGATGGATGGTGGGACGAGTGGTTCGATCCGGCCTACGGCTGGGAGATCCCCTCTGCCGAGGGCGCCGATGGTGCTGATCGTCGTGACGATCTCGAGGCAAAGGCGCTCTACGACATCATCGAGAACGAGATCGTCCCGCGTTTCTATGATCTTGACCACCACGGCCTGCCGGAGCGCTGGATTCAGATGATCAGGGCCACCATCGCCGGCCTGGCTCCCAAGGTCGTGGCGTCGCGGATGGTTCGCGACTACGTGACGAACCTCTACACATCTGCTTCAGCCTCAAGCCTCGCTCTGGACGCCTCGAAGGGTGGAGCACCGGCACTGGCGAGTTGGAAGCGCAGAATCCGTGAGGCGTGGTCTGGTGTGGCCGTCGAACACGTAGAGTCGCTCGGCGGCGAGCAGGTCGAGGTTGGCACCAAGATCCATGTCAGCGCGCTGGTCCGGCTCGGTGAGCTCACTCCGGACGACATTCAGGTGCAGCTGGTCACCGGGCGCGTAAGCGGTGACGACCGGCTTTACGAGCCTCGAGTCAATCCGTTCCCGACCGGGGTCAATGTCGACGGTGGGTTACGGCGGTACGAGGGATGGGTGGAGGCCAAGCGTGCCGGCGCGATCGGTTACACCGTGCGCGTTGTGCCGTATCACCCGCTGCTGGCGAACGAGGCGGAAATGGGTCTGGCTACCCTGCCAGCAAGCATCCCTACCCCGCCGTCCGCCAGCTATGTGCCCTAATATCTTGAGTCCCGACTTGGGCCACGTTGACGAGCTCGCAGAGATGATCATCGCTCCGGCTAGGTGATTCGCGGTTTCCGAGCTCGGAAGTTGTGCACTAGCGGCGGGTCGTGGAGGGTATGCCGGTGGCGTATGTGCGGACGGTGCGGACCTCGTCGGGGGCGGTCGCTGTCCAAGTGGTGTGGAAGTCACGGCGTGGATCACGTGACATCGAGCATTTTGGATCGGCCCACACCGACGCCGAGGTGGAGGTGTTGAAGGCGGTCGCGGCGCAGCGGATCGCCGACGGCCAGGACGAACTGCCGTTCGGCGTTTCGGCCAAGCAGGAGCCGGTGTCGTTGGAGATCACCTCGTCGCGGATGGGTCGGCTGCTGGACGCGATCGCCGCGGTGTATCGCCAGCTCGGGCTCGACAATGCCTGCCGTGGGGATGTGGTGTTCGAGCAGTTGGTGACCGCCCGGATCATCGAACCGACCAGTAAGCAGGACGCCGCGCGGGTTCTGGCCGAGGCGGGGGTGCGGGCGCTGTCGTATCGGACGGTGAAGCGTCGACTGCCCAGGTATGCCCGGCCGGACTGGCGGGACCGGCTGTCCGGGGCGTGCGCGGCCGCCGCTGCGCTAGGACCGTCGGCGTTGGTGCTGTACGACGTGACGACGCTGTGGTTCGAGACCGATACCGGGGATGGGTTCCGCGAGCCGGGGTTCTCCAAGGAACGCCGCCTCGACCCGCAGATCACCGTCGGGCTGCTCACCGACGCAACGGGGATGCCGTTGATGATCGATGCGTTCGAAGGCAACCGAGCCGAAACGAAGACGATGATCCCGCTGGTGCAGCGGTTCGTGGCGCGCACGGGATCGCCGAGGTGACCGTGATCGCCGACGCCGGCATGCTGAGTGAGGCCAATCTCGCCGACCTCGAGGACGCCGGCTGCAGCTTCGTCATCGGCGGGAAGCTGCCCGAGGTGCCGTACGTGATCGGCCAGTGGCGACGGAAGCATCCCAATACGGAACCGGCCGACGGCATGGTGCTCACCCAGCCCGTGATCATGGGCCCCAAGGCTGATCAGCGGCGCCGCGCGACCTTCTACCAGTACAAGGCCGACCGGGCCCGGCGGACGCTGCACGGTATCGACCAGCAGGTGGCCAAGGCCGATAAGGCCGTCGCCGGGCAGGCGCCGATCAAACGGAACCGTTTCGTCACTCTCACCGGTGGCACCCGCACCGTCAACCGCGACCTGGAAACGAGGGCTCGTGCGCTGGCCGGCTGGAAGCCCTACATCACCAACCTCGACGCCGAACCGGCCTGGGTGATCGGCGCCTACCATCAGCTGTGGCGCATCGAGCACGCCTTCCGGATGTCCAAACACGACCTGCGAGCCCGGCCCGTCTACCACCACAAACGCGAATCCATCGACGCCCACCTCGCCGTCGTGTTCGCCGCCTTGGCGATCTCCCACCGGATCGAGGCCCGGACCGGCTGGACGATCAAGAAGTTCGTCCGCAGCCTGCGTCGCCACCGCACCGTCAAGATCAACACCGGCAGCCACATCCTGACCGCAGAAGACCCGCTACCCGAAGACATCCGCCATGCACTCACCGCGATCCACGCCGAAGATGCGCACTAGTTTGGCCCAAGTCGGGTCACCCGCTGCTGGCGAACGAGGCGGAAATGGGTCTGGCTACCCTGCCAGCAAGCATCCCTACCCCGCCGTCCGCCAGCTATGTGCCCTAATATCTTGAGTTGCTCGCGCAATCGCGCGGGGAATCCGCCTACTTTGTCGTCGCTCGCAGAGGAAAGAATGCCTCCGCTCGCTCCTCCTCAGCACGGCGGTGCGCGATTTCCGACGCTCGCAACTGTTGGCGCTGCTGCCTGTCTGAGGCCAAACTAATCGACCTGGAGCACCACGACCGTATGGCCCGGCAGCTGCAGCGTAGAGCCGGCTTTGATCTTGTCCGACGGCAGCTCGCCTTCCAGCCCGCTGTGCGCGACCACGGTGTAGGCGTCTGCCCAGGATCCGTCAGGCAGCTCTACCTGGATCGGGTCCGAACCTGCGTGGAACCAGATCAGGTATGCCTCGTCACAGGCTCGGTCCGGGTCGTCGTACGCGACGTACATGCCGAGCGTCCGCCGGGTGTCGTCCCGCCATTCCTGCTCGCTCATCTCGGCATTCCGACCGCCGAACCAGGCGACGTTCTTTCGCCCGCGCGGCTCGCCATTGAGATCGAGCAGAAATTCCCCCTGTCGGAATCCGTCCCTCCGGAAGACCGGACGCTCGGCACGTAGCTGGAGAAGTTTGCGAGTGAGATCTGTCTGGTCGCCCCAGGTCTCCTGGGTGTCCCAGTGCACCCAGGAGATGGGCGAATCCTGACAGTAAGCGTTGTTGTTGCCCTGCTGGGTGCGGCCCAGCTCGTCGCCCGCGGTGATCATCGGAACCCCGTTGGACAAGATCAAGGTCGCCATCAGGTTCTGCACCTGACGGTGCCGCAGCGCGTTCACCCCTGGATCGTCGGTCTCGCCCTCGACGCCGCAGTTCCATGAACGATTGTCATCAGATCCGTCGCGGTTGGACTCACCGTTGGCACCGTTGTGTTTGACGTTGTACGTCACGAGGTCACGCAGGGTGAATCCGTCGTGTGCGGTGACGAAGTTCACGCTTGCCGCGGCTGTGCGACCGTCACGATGGAAGACGTCGGGGGAGCCAAGCAACCTCTGCGCCAGCTCCCCCACTCCATTGGTATTACCCCGCCAGAAGTCGCGGACATGGTTGCGGAAGTGATCATTCCATTCGCTCCAACCGGGTCCGAAAGCGCCCACCTGGTAGCCGTACGGGCCCATGTCCCAGGGTTCGGCAATCATCTTGACTTGGCTCAGCACCGGATCATCACGGATCGCCTGCTTGAACGGATGATCTTGATCAACATGATGCCGCTCATCACGGATCAAGGTGGTCACCAGGTCGAAGCGGAAGCCGTCGACTCCCATCTCGGTGACCCAGTAATGGAGTGAGTCGAGCACCATGCGGAGGACACCGGGTTCAGAGGTGTCGACTGAGTTGCCGCAACCGGTGACATCGTAATCGTTGCGCTTGTCGTCGGTCAGCCGGTAGTACCCGAGGTGGTCTATGCCCCGGAAAGCCAGCGTGGGCCCCTCGTGGCCGCCTTCGCCAGTGTGGTTGTACACCACATCGAGGATGACCTCGAGCCCCGCGTCGTGGAGAGCGGAGACCATCTCCTTGAACTCCCGTACTTGCTGGCCGAGAGTGCCGACCGAGCCGTACGCCGAATGCGGTGCGAAGTAGCCAAGGCTGTTGTATCCCCAGTAGTTCGAGAGGCCACGTCCCACGAGGAAGGGTTCGGAGACGAAGTGGTGCACCGGCAGCAGTTCGACCGCAGTAACGCCCAGGTCTATGAAGTGCTGGATCACTGCCGGATACGCCAACCCCGCGTAGGTGCCCCTCAGATGCTCGGGAACCAACGGATGCAGCCTTGTGTAGCCCTTGACGTGCAGTTCGTAGATCACCGTCTCCGGCATCGGCCGGCGCCGGTCGATGAGCCGGGCCGGGGGCGAGTCAGGCACCACGACACTGAGCGGCACGGCGGCGAAGGAATCGGTGGTGTCGGGGACGTAATTTGACTCGGCTGTGTGATCCAGAATCGGCCCGGAGTAATCGACGCCTCCGGTGATCGCTCTTGCGTACGGGTCAAGGAGCAGCTTGGCGGGATTGAAGCGGGCGCCGGCGGCCGGGTCCCACCGTCCGTGGACGCGGAAACCGTACCGTTGCTCTGCGCCGATGCCGTGGACGAAGACGGTCCAAACTCCGTCGTCAGCCCGCGTCATGTCGTGGTTTGTCTGATTGCGGTCTTCGTCAACCAGAGCTAGCTCGACTCGGTGGGCACGAGGTGCCCAGAGCCCAAATGAGGTACCGCCGTCGCGGATGTGCGCACCAAGAACCGAGGTGTCCTCCGGCACTGGCAGGGCAGTGGACATATCTATGCGCCTTTGCATCGGCTGCTTGCGGAACCGGTCACAGTGAAAGCGACTTACCCCGCGCAGGAGCGGGAGATGCGCCTCATTCTGCCCCAGTTAGCCGACAGATGCCGACGATCCGGGCTTCAAGAGGGAGAGGGCAACCGGTTTCGTCAGTAACCGCAACATGGATGGGACCTGGATGTCAACCATTCGGGCACCGTACGAGAAAATTGGCCTCGACCTACATAGGTCAGCGGAGCGCAGCGCGGGCAGGGGCAGCAGGTGACCAAAGGGCCTCAGACAGAATCAGCCCCCGGCCCTCCGGCGCTGCATCCCGGGGCAGCTCAGACAATGGCGCGAACCTTGTTGTTCCGCGGCTCGTGGGTGAGCTCAGCCTTGCCGAGAACCTCCAGCAACGGCGGCAGGTACATGCCGAAGCGGCCGCGATAGCCCTTCCGCAGGCCGTACCAGCCGCCGACGGGATTGTCTTCCGAGCGTCCCCACGCCTCGACGGTCCCATCCTTCGTGGGCTTTTGCTCATCCGCGGCGCCGAGGTCGACCCAGTCACCCTGCTCGACGAGCCACGCGTGCAGATCGTCGATACATCTGAGCTGGTACCTCAACTGAGTCGATCCGACTTGGCAGAACAGCGTGGGTGGGTCCGCGCTCTCCTCAGCCCACATGGTGTAGGTCGAAGTTCCGGGGGCGGTGCTGAGCTGCCATGGGTCGTCGTTGGTTCCTGTGGGCATACCGCGGATTCTCGCAGATTCGGAGAGTAGGCAGCAGACTGCTACTCGTGGTGATGAGGGACATCCGAGAACTCGGGACGATCCTGTCGATCTGGGCGCATCCTGACGATGAGGCCTACCTCTGCGGCGGGATCATGGCGATGGCCGCCGCCGCAGATTCCCGAGTGGTCTGCGTAACAGCCACCCGTGGCGAACTCGGCGTCACTGATCCGACCAGGTGGCCGCCAGCGCACCTTCCAGCTATCCGCGAGGGCGAGCTTGCGGCGTGTCTGCGAATCCTGGGCGTAACAGAACATCGCTGGCTGGGCTATCCGGATGGTGGCTGCGCTGACGTGGACCTCACCAAAGCAGCCGCACAGATCGCAGAGATCATTCGCGAGATAGATCCGGACACGGTCCTCACCTTTTCACCTGACGGGCAGACCGGGCACCCCGACCACATCGCCGTGCACCACTGGACCCTTGCAGCCGTACGCCGCACCGGCGTTGGCGCCCTACACGTGGTCGCGAACACTCAAGAGTGGCTGGACGATCACTTGGCGCAGTGGATCGAGTTGGGGGCGATCGTGGGTGATCCGCCGGTTGCCTGGACTGGGCCGCTCAGCATCGATGTGGCCCTGTCCGGCGAGCTGTTGGACCAGAAGTATGCGGCACTCGCCGCGCAGGCGAGTCAGACCGAGGCGTTACGCGCGATCGTCGGCGAGGAACGCTACCGAGAGATCATCAGGATCGAGCGGTTTGCGGCCTTCTCGCTTGCCACCTCACCTGCTTCGTAAAGTGAGACCTGGAGTACCTTTTGTTACTCATGAGTAATTTAGCGCAACACGCGTACCAGGAGAGCTGAGCCGAGATGAAGATTGTTGTGCTGGTCAAGCATGTTCCAGACGCGACTGGGGAGCGGTCCTTTGCCGCCGACGGGACTGTCGATCGGTCTTCGAGCGACGGATTGCTGTCGGAGCTCGACGAGTACGCCGTGGAGCAGGCCCTGCAGATTGCCGACGAGGGGGACGACGTCGAGGTTGTCGCCATGACGCTCGGACCTGAGGACGCGGCAGACGCCATCAAACGCTCCCTCCAGATGGGTTCGTCCGGAGGAATCCACATCATCGACGACGCCGTTCACGGCTCCGATGCGCTGGCAACCAGCGCCCTGCTGGCGGAAGCGATCAAGAAATCTGCACCTGATCTGGTGATCTGCGGCATGGCCTCCACCGACGGCACCATGGGAGTGATTCCGGCCATGATCGCCGAGCGGCTGGGATGGCCGGCTGCGACCCTCGGAGCCACCTTGTCTGTTGCCGAAGATCACCTCACGATCCGCCGAGATACCGACGTGGCAAGCCTCACGATCGAGGCCCGCTTGCCGGCCATCGTTAGCGTCACCGACCAGTCGGGCGAGGCGCGTTACCCCTCGATGAAGGGGATTCTCGCGGCCAAGAAGAAGCCGGTGGAGTCCTGGACGCTGGCCGATCTTGGTATCGACGCCGCAGCGGTCGGCCTCGACGCCGCATGGAGCAAGGTGGTGCAGACCACTCCACGCCCGCCAAAGGAGCCGGGTCGCACCGTCGTCGATGAGGATGGCACCGGATCGGCGGCTCTGGTCGAGTTCCTGACTGCTGGCAAATACATCTGAGAGAGCGAGGCTGTTGATGTCTGAGGTCCTGATCGTCGCCGAGCAGGTCGACTCACACGTGTCGAGGCCGGCGCTGGAGCTTCTCACCTTGGCTCGCAGGCTGGGGGAGCCGGTTGCGGTGGTCTTCGGCGAGACCGACGAAACGGTCGCGAAAACGCTCGCTGAGTATGGCGCGACGCAGGTGCTGTTTGTCGCCGACCCGGCGCTTACCGACTATCTCGTCGCGCCGAAGGCCGAAGCCCTCGCACAGATCGCTGCCGATAGGGACCTGGCCGCGATTCTGATCACCTCCACACCGGAGGGAAAAGAGATCGCAGCACGGCTTGCGGTCAAGCTCGAGTCAGGTCTGATCACCGACGCGACCGACATCGCCTCCGACGGCACGACCACGCAGTCAGTCTTCGCCGGGAACTGGACAGTTACCGCCACCGTGACCCGTGGCGTCCCGGTGGTCACGGTCAAGCCAAACGCCGTGACTCCCGAAGCCGCGCCGAACGAACCGGCCACCGAGCAGGTCACGGTGACCATCTCCGAAACAGCGAAGACCGCACGCATCGTGAGCAGCGAACCGAAGCAGGCCAGCGGCCGACCGGAGCTGACCGAGGCGGGAGTCGTCGTCTCCGGCGGGCGCGGCACCGGTGGCGACTTTGCTGAAATCGAGGAGTTGGCCGACCTGCTCGGTGGTGCGGTGGGTGCCTCACGTGCCGCCGTCGACGCCGGCTGGTATCCGTACGCGTACCAGATCGGCCAAACCGGCAAGACTGTTTCGCCGCAGCTCTACATTGCTGCCGGCATCTCGGGCGCCATCCAGCACAGAGCAGGGATGCAAACGTCCAAGGCTATCGTCGCGGTGAACAAGGATGCCGAGGCGCCGATCTTTGCCCTTGCCGATCTCGGGGTCGTGGGCGACCTGCACAAGGTGCTCGACGGGGTCGTCGAAGAGATCAAGAAGCGCAAAGGGTGAGTGCGGGAGCACGAGTCTCGCGGTACAACCGTCAAGATCTGCCCCTGTGTCCGCCTGAGGCACACTGATTGCTGATGAGCCGGATTTATTTTGACCACGCGGCCACCACGCCAATGGTCCCAGAAGCTGTCGAGGCAATGACCCGCGAACTGACAAGGGTCGGCAACGCCTCGTCGCTGCATGCTTCCGGGCGGTCGGCGAGACGGGTGGTCGAGGAGTCGCGCGAGGCGATCGCGGCGCAGATCGGGGCAAGTCCGGCAGAGCTGATCTTCACCAGCGGCGGAACCGAGGCGGACAATCTGGCCATCAAAGGAGCCTTCTGGTCGGGTGCCGAAGTCGGTCGTCGTCGGGTGATCACATCAGCGCTGGAACACCATGCCGTCCTGGATTCGGTGGCATGGCTTGGACACTCGGCGTCGGCTGAGGTCAGTTACGTTCCGGTCGATTCTGCTGGTCGAATTGATCTATCTGCTCTCACCGAGGCGGTCGATTCTCGAACCGCGCTGGTTTCGGTGATGTGGGGGAACAACGAAGTCGGCACCTTGCAGCCAGTACGCCAGATCGCCGCGGCTGCGGCCCAGCACGGCGCGATCTCGCACAGTGATGCGGTCCAGGCCGTCGGTCATGTCGAAGTCGACTTCGCGGCAAGCGGACTCGACATGCTGAGCTTCACCGCGCACAAGCTGGGCGGACCGTACGGGATCGGTGCCTTGTTGGCGCGTCGCGAGCTTCGGTTGGCCCCAATCTTGCACGGCGGCGGTCAGGAGCGTGACGTGCGTTCCGGCACGCTCGACGTGGCCGCCACGGCAGGCTTCGCCTCGGCGCTCGAGGTTGCCACTAAGAAGCGCGTGGAAGAGGAGCGCCGGATTCGTGAGCTACGTACCGACCTCGTCAACTCGGTGTTGGCCGCCGTTGCGTGGGCAGTCCCGTACGGGCCAACCGCTGAAGGTGATCGCCTCCCCGGCATCGCGAACATTGGTTTCCCAGGCTGTTCTGCCGACGCCATCCTTATGCTGCTCGACGCGGCGGGGATCGATTGTTCAACAGGAGCAGCGTGCTCGGCAGGCGTCTCCCAGCCGAGCCATGTGCTGATTGCGATGGGTTGCAGCGAGCCGGATGCGCGATCAGCGCTTAGGTTCTCACTTGGCCACAGCTCGACCCTGGCGGACGTACGGGCGCTCGCCGCAGCACTGCCAGATGCCGTCCGGCGAGCGAAGGCGGCGGCCGCGTACGCCTGAGGCGCTGTTTGATTGCTCGCTCCGCTCGCTGCGGATCGCGCTCTCTGCTTAATTGCTCGCGCGATCCGGGTTGGACGCAGTCCCCACCCGTGACAGACTTGCGGCTTGCCCAGCAGCGCTCGGTCGTAAGAGGGACACCAATGAAAGTACTGGCCGCCATGTCGGGCGGCGTCGACTCGGCTGTTGCCGCAGCACGAGCCGTAGAGGCCGGACACGACGTCACCGGAGTGCATCTGGCCCTGTCCAAGAACCCACAAACCTACCGCTCGGGCGCGCGCGGCTGCTGCTCCAAGGAGGATGCACACGATGCTCGACGGGCAACCGACGTCCTTGGAATCCCCTTTTACGTCTGGGATCTATCCGATCGCTTCGCGGCTGAGGTGGTGAACGACTTCGTCGCAGAGTATGCCGCTGGGCGCACCCCGAACCCATGCCTGCGCTGCAATGAGAAGATCAAGTTCTCAGCCGTGCTGGATCGCAGCGTTGCGCTCGGATTCGATGCCGTATGCACTGGTCACTACGCCCAGCTGATTCGCAACGGTGATGATGTAGAGCTGCATCGGGCCGTTGACGCCGGCAAAGATCAGTCATACGTGCTGGGCGTGCTCAACCAAGATCAACTTCGCCGGTCTTGTTTTCCGCTCGGCGCCACACTGAAGCCGGACGTACGCGCGGAGGCGCGGGACCGCGGCCTGTCAGTCGCCGAGAAGCCTGACAGCCATGACATCTGCTTCATTGCGAACGGGGACACAGCCGGATTTCTGGAGCAGCGGCTCGGCCGCAGGCCGGGCGAGATCGTGGACATGACAGGTGCGAAGGTCGGCGAGCACGCGGGTTCACACCGGTTCACCGTCGGGCAGCGGCGGGGCCTGCGGCTCGGCACGCCCGCGCCTGACGGCCGGCCACGCTTCGTGCTGGCGATCACCCCAACGACGAACACCATCACCGTGGGTCCGCGAGATGCGCTCGCAGTA
Organism: uncultured Actinomycetota bacterium; assembly: GCA_963734005.1. Taxonomy (GTDB): domain Bacteria; phylum Actinomycetota; class Actinomycetes; order Propionibacteriales; family Propionibacteriaceae; genus Microlunatus. The sequence continues at coordinate 56,323 of CAVTFS010000006.1, read as the reverse complement.
CGCACCATCAGCGCCATCCGCCCCACCTGGACCGCACAGCCACCAATGACGGAGTGGTCCGGCGAGATACAGGTCAGGGCCCACGGACACCCCGTGGCGGCCACCGTCTGGGTCGGTGACGAAAGCTTGGATGTCGTGCTGGACGCTGCCACCGCTGGTGTCGCACCAGGCCAGGCCGTCGTTCTCTACGAAGGCTCGCGTGTCGTCGGGAGTGCGACCATCTCGGCCACCCAGGCGTGATCACCTCTTCGGCGGGTGCCGAGCTGCCGCCGATCCGGACCACGGGCATCGGCTCGTGGCCGGGTACCGACATGATGGATGCGATCAAGATCACGTTCGCAGAATGTCCTGATCTTCCGTACCTGCCAGAGCTGCCGGCACGCGGACCGTACGCGGAACTGATCGGACGCTCGACTGCCTTCCTGGCCGGGCTGGCTGTTGATCTTCAACCCGCCGGATGGCGGCTCACAGATGCGTCTGGCCGTGATCATCGCATGGCAATCAGCACGCTGCGTAGTGATCTTGATCTGCTGGAAGAGCATGCTCAGGGATACGAGGGCACCGTCAAGCTGTCGGTCGCGGGCCCCTGGACGCTGGCGGCCATGATGGAGCGGCCACGCGGTGATCGTGTGCTTGGCGACACCGGAGCGCGGCGCGATGTCAGCCAGTCGCTTGCCGAGGGAACCGCCCAGCTCGTTGCCGAGCTGGTCAGGCGGCTGCCCGATGTCGAGCCGCTGATTCAGCTCGACGAGCCGATGCTGCCAGCGGTGCTCGCGGGCGCGATTGCCAATGCGAGCGGCTTGTCGCGGCATCGCGCCATCGAGCCGAGCGAGGTCAGCGGCGCCATCATCTACACCCGTGAGCGGCTCGCGCCGACTCCTACAGCGGTGCACTGCTGCGCTGCGGATCCGCCGATCGAACTGCTTCGCTTGGCCGGCGTGTCCGGAGTGCTCGTTGACATTGACCAGCTGTCGAGTGCGGATTGGGAAGCCGTGGCGGCAACCCTCGAAGCCGGACCGTGGATCGGAATGGGTGCACTGCCTACTGACCGTAAGCCCCCTCTCAATCAACTCGGCCCAGATCAAGTAGCCCGCCGGGTACTCCAGCCAGTGCGTGATCTTGGCCTGGAGCCACCGACCGCGGCTCGGATCGTGATCACGCCTGCCTGCGGGCTGGCCTCAGCGTCCCGCGATGACGCCATCCGCGCGCTCCGAACCGCTGCGCTCCGCGGCACAGATCGTCACCGAGCAGCTTGCGGACTAGCTGAGCGCAGGTTTCCCCTCCGTAAAGAGCCAGGCCTTGAAGAAGACATCCAGGTCCTGTCCCGATACGCGCTCGGATAGGGCGATGAACTTACGTGTGGAGACATTTCCGTATTCGTTGTCCTGTGCCCAGCGACGCAGGATGACGAAGAAGTCATGCGACCCGACCTTTTGCCGCAAAGCCTCCAGGGTCATGGCGCCCCGCAGATACCCCTGGGAACCGAACAGCTCAGCTGGATCGTCAAACTTTGCCGGCGCCGGTGTCCACAGTTCGTCGTTGTCCGGGTGGCTGTCGTACTCCTTCTGGAACTGCTCGGCGGTGCTCGGGCCGCCATGGGAGGCGGTCCAAAGCCACTCGGCGTACGTTGCGAAGCCTTCGTTCAGCCAGATGTCGACCCATTTGCTCAGCGTGACCGAGTTGCCATACCACTGGTGGGCCCACTCGTGGACGTTGGTCAAATCGTCGACGTGTCTCGCCTTCGTCATTGTCGAAGACAGGCCGGTTCTGCGTTTCCAGGGCGTACCCGACGTCGGTGTCCTTGACGACGATCCCCGCACTATTGAACGGGTAGGGTCCGAACCTCCGCTCCAAGTAGCGGATCGCCTTTGGAACAAGCGCGCGGGCGGCCGCCTGGGTGCCCAGCTTGGGCTCGATGAAGCTCAAGATCGGAAGCTTGCGTCCTGTCGTTGTGGTCATGGTCGACTTGTAGACGTCGTAGTTGCCGATAGAGATCATGGCAAGGTACGTCGCCTGCTGGTAGGGCTGCACCCATCGCCAGGTCTCCTGGCCATCATGCTTCCGCACGCTCTTCAGATCGCCGCTGCCGGCTACCTCCAGCTTGGACGGAACGGTGATCTTCATGTCGAACATCGCCTTGTCGCGCGGCGTGTTGTTGTTCGGGAACCATGTCATAGCGCCAACCGGCTCGCTGAGCACCGTGGCACCGTCGCTGGTCGGGATCCAGCCGTCCTGAGCCCCATCTGGGTCGATGTGTGTAACCGGCTTGCCGTGGTAGCGGACGGTCACCGTGAAGCGGCCATCCAAGACCTCGGAGGGCTTGATGATCAGCTTGTTGTCGCGCCTCGAGAAGTCAGCATTCTGTCCGTTGACCTTTACCGAGTCGACGATGAGACCTTCCAGGTCCAGCGAGAACGACGTCAGACGCTTCTTTGCCTTGGCGACGAGGGTGGTTTTCGCCTTGATCTCTCCTGAGGTCTTGAAAGTCAGGCCGATCGCATAGTGCTTGACGTCGTATCGGCTGCTGCCCTGCTCGGGAAACAGCGAGTCAGGGGCTTGCCGGGTGCTGGTTGAGGTTGTGGATGGATCGGCGGTTGCGGTCCCAGTCGGCGCAATCAGCAGGCCGAGTCCGAGAGCGCCGGCCGCTACCACGGCCGAGAGGCGCGGGCGGAAGGCGAAGGCGGTCACGGGATGCTGCGCAACGGACATCAACACTCCTCGAAAGGGACGGTGGAGGGACGGACGCGCCAGACGCTAACAGCTTGGGCTGGACCGCGTGCGAGCGGCGCGTTATTGCTTCGTTATTTCTGTCGCCGGTGTAACCGGCCCTGAAACCGACCCCGGCACGGCTGTCTGCGGCAGGCGTTAATGTGCGTGGGTGGCGAAAGAAACCTTCTCCTTGCCAACAGACGAGGAAGAGATTGAGCCTGCGGGCGACGGAGAAATCGAGCTTTCAGAGTCTTTGGCGAAAGCGAGTCAGCGACACGCCGATCTCAGCGAGCGGGTCAATGAAGCGCGGTGGCGCTACTACATGCTCGATGCGCCGACCATCTCCGACGGTGAGTTCGACGCCACAATGCGGCAGCTCAACGAACTTGAGGATGCCTTCCCTGCACTCCGTACGCCGGACTCGCCGACCCAGCAAGTCGGCCCACCGCCATCGACCACGTTCACCCCGGTGGAGCACCTCCAACGATTGATGAGCCTGGACAACGCCTTCACACGCGCGGAGCTGGACCACTGGGCCCAGCGGGCGATTCGCGAACTCGGCGAGAAGCGGCTCGAGCAGTCCGGATACCTCTGTGAGCTGAAGGTCGACGGCCTGGCGATCGATCTGGTCTACCAGGGCGGCAGGCTGGTGCGTGCGGCGACTCGAGGCGACGGGCGAGTCGGCGAAGACGTCACAGCCAACGTCAAAACGATCAAGGTCATCCCGCATCGGCTCTCCGGAAACCACATTCCCGAGACACTCGAGGTACGCGGCGAGGTCTTCTTCGCAGTTGCGGACTTCACTGCACTCAACGAGTCCCTCGTGTTGGACGGCAAAGCACCCTTCGCCAATCCCCGCAACGCAGCAGCCGGTTCACTGCGGCAAAAGGACCCCAGGATCACTGCCTCGCGGAATCTCGGCTTCATCAGCCACGGCATCGGCGTTCTCGAGGGCTTCACCGCCGATCGGCTGTCCGACGCGTACGCCGCCATGGATCGTTGGGGACTGCCGGTCAGCCCGCACCGCAAGCTGGCGCGGAACCTCAGTGAGGTCTGGTCCTATGTCGAGTACTTCGGCGAGCGCCGGCATTCGGTCGAGCACGAGATCGACGGTGTGGTCGTGAAGCTGGATGAGCGGGCGGTGCAGGACCAGCTCGGCTCGACGTCGCGCGCGCCGCGCTGGGCGATCGCGTACAAATACCCTCCCGAAGAGGTCACCACCAAGCTCCTCGACATCAGGGTCAACGTCGGGCGTACCGGCCGGGTGACCCCGTACGCGGTGATGGAACCCGTCAAGGTTGCAGGATCGACCGTGGAGATGGCGACGCTGCACAACGCCAGCGAGGTGGTGCGCAAGGGAGTGCTGATCGGCGACACAGTCGTGCTGCGCAAGGCCGGCGACGTGATTCCAGAGATCGTCGGCCCTGTCGTTGATCTGCGCGACGGCACGGAGCGGGCGTTCGCGATGCCGACGCACTGCCCGGCATGCGGCACCGAGCTACGACCGGAGAAGGAAGGGGACGCCGACCTGCGTTGTCCCAACACCCGGTCCTGTCCGGCGCAGCTGCGGGAGCGGCTGTTCCATGTCGCGAGCCGTGAGGCTCTCGATATCGAGGTGCTGGGCTACCAGTCGGCGCAGGCGCTGCTGGACGCCGGCCTGCTGAGTGATGAGGGCGACCTGTTCAGCCTCACCGAGGAGAAGCTCAAGAAGACCGACTTCTTTACGACCAAGTCGGGGGCTTTGTCGGCGAATGGCGCCAAGCTGCTGGCCAACCTAGAGGCGGCGAAAACCCGGCCGCTGGACAAGTTCTTGGTCGCGTTGTCCATCCGCCACATCGGCAAGGGCGTGGCACCGGACGTGGCAGCCGCATTCGGCGACATCGACGCGCTCGCCAATGCAACCCCAGAGCAGCTTGCCAAGGTGGAGGGAATTGGACCGACGCTCGTCACCGCAATCATCGACTGGTTCGCCGAACCCTGGCACCGCGAGATCGTCGCCAAGTGGAAAGCCGCTGGTTGTGTGATGCGGAACGAGCCGAAGGTCACCCGGGTGCAGACGCTCACCGGTCTGTCAGTCGTGGTCACCGGCTCCCTGGAGGGGTACACCCGGGACTCAGCGGCGGAAGCCATCACCTCGCGCGGCGGCAAGGTCGCTGGCTCCGTGTCAAAGAAGACCAGCTTCGTCGTTGTCGGGGATTCCCCAGGATCGAAGTATGAGAAGGCCGTGGAGCTGAAGGTGCCCGTACTCAATGGGGCAGAAGCCTTCGATGTGCTGCTGGAGCAGGGTCCCGAGGCGGCGGGCAAGGTCGCGACCATCGGGGAGTAGCGGCCTAGAGCAGAAATGTCCCGAAGAACTGCTTCTCGTCGCCAATGCCGAAGCCCCAGCTGCCGGTCATGACGTAGTAGACGTACCAGCCGAGAAGAAAGATCGCGATCAGCGAACCGAGTAGCGCGAGCGAGACCCAGATCCGCATCCGCTTCTTCTGCTTGGTGGTCGGTACCTTCAGCGGACCCCATTCACCGAGTGTCGGCTGCACGCGCGGTGGGGTTGCTCCGTGCAGATTGAGGTTGCTGAATATCTTCAAACGCACCGGACCAATTTACTAGGAGCTTCTCGGTGTCCGATTGCTCGCTCCGCTCGCGAGGATCGCGCTTGGAAGCCGCTGCCTTCCTCTCTCGCTCGCAGACGAAAAGCGTGTCTGCTCGCTCGTTCGTCCAGGTCAGCGGCGCGCGATCCTGACGGGTCCGATTGCTCGCTCCGCTCGCGAGGATCGCGAGAGGCTTAGAAGAGCCAGTCGTGCAGCCCGTAAAACCCGGTGGCAACCAGTAGGAAGCGGCAGAGCCGGCCGACGAGCACGGTGAGACCGAACCAGACGGGACTCATCGTGGTAGCGCCGGCCAGGAGAGCCACCGCGTATAACGGAGGAAAGCCGATGACGGCGGCAATAAAGACGATCGGCAGTCCCCAGCGTTCCTGGCCGACCAGATCGAGCAGTTTGGCGCCAGCCGCGCGAATGCGTGCCCGCGTCGGCCCAACCGGGCGCTGTTTGAGGACCTCACGCCGATGCTTGACGAACGAGAGTTCCTTCCCCTGCCGCACGCCGAAGAAGAGCAGCAGTTTTCCCACTGTCTGGCCGATGGCGAGACCGATCGCAATAGGAATGGGCCCAGCCACGGCAGACATCTGCGAGGCGATGACGTACGCCTCGGCATTGACGATCGGAATGATCGCGGACACTGTTCCAAAGCCGATCGAGGTGAGCAAGGCGATGAGCTCGGCCCACCCGAATGCACCCACTTGCCGACCGTACCCGAGGGGGACGGAGCCGCCTACTTCACGAGCGCGGCCAAGTGATGCAAGCGCGCGATCTCGGAATCGAGAAAGGCTGGTCCACCCAAGCGACCGATCACGATCACCCGGTCCCGGGTCAACGGGGTCACGACCGCGGTGGTATCCCCCCAGCCGGGACTCCAGTCCGCTTCGAGATCGGTCCGGTGGGTGGTGTCGAATGGCGTGAACTTCGCCGCGATCTCAGGAGTCAAGTCCGGCGCCAAGGTGGTCGAGACGGACGGGCGAGGCGGCCCATCGGAAACATCGATCAAGGTCGCCCAATGAGAGCGAAAGACGACAGGGCAAAGCGAGACGAGTGTTTCAGCAGCATGCGGCGGATCGGCCGTCATCCGCTCCAGCGCCTCCAGGTCCGATTGCAGGCCGCCACCCTCGGGATAGCGCGCAATCCACTCCACACGTACGCCAGCCAGGCTCTGGCAAGCGGTCACGATGGTCTCGGGTAGCTGGTTGTGCGGCAGATCGACGATGAAATCGTCCACAACGCTGGCGTTCGACTTTTTCTCAACGATTTCGACGGCATTGATATCAGCGCCGACGCTTCCCATCGCCGTCGCGACGGAGCCCAGCGAACCTGGTCGATCCGGCAGAGTGACCCGCAGCAGGAACACGTGAACATCTTTCCCTACCTCGATTACTGCCGTGTTTCAGGTCAATCACACAGCTGCCGTACGTCCAAGCAGCGTTGATTTGCTCGCTCCTCCTCAGCACGGCGGCGCGCGATCCGTGGAACCCTTTATGCCGTGCCGCGCTTCGAACCGTTCGCCGCGATCCGCTACGCCACCGAAGATCTGGCCTCTGTAATCGCCCCGCCGTACGACGTGCTATCCGACGCCGACGTCGATGCCTACGAGGCGAAGTCGATCCACAACGTGGTGCGCATCGACGTACCGCGGGGTGGGGAGGACCGGTACGACGTTGCAGCCAGGACAATGCGTGCCTGGCTCGAGGAGGGAGTCCTTCTTCCTGACTCGCAATCCTCGTTCACCATCTACCGCATACGTTTCACGGACTCGGCTGGCGCTCGGCGTGACATCACAGGGGTGCTCGGCGGGCTGGAGGTTGTTGATCTCGAGGCTGGTGGGGTTCTCCCGCACGAGCGGACCACATCTCAGGCGTCCACCGATCGCCTCGACCTGACCCGGGCTACCGTGGCCAACCTGTCCCCGGTTTGGGGGCTTTCGCTGGCAACTGGCTTGACCGACTTGCTAGCCGAGCCGGGTGAGCCCTTGGGCGCTGTGACGGATGCGGGCGTTGAGCATGTTGTAGAACGTGTCACCGATCCAAAGCGGATAGTCGCCATTCAAGACAAGTTGGCCGCCGACGATGTGTTGATCGCCGATGGCCATCACCGCTATGGAGTCTCCCGCAATTACCGTGATGAAGTCCGGGAGGCGACAGGCCGCACTGATACACCAGCGGAGCTGACGCTTGCCTTCATCAACGAGCTGATCGAGGAACAGCTCAGTGTTGAGGCGATTCACCGGCTCTACACCGACATCGACCTGACGGATCTGGCAGCTGCGCTGGCCCGGTCGTTTGAGCTGATCCCGACCGACCGGCCGAGCCCTGAGACCCTTGCCGCAATGGCGACCGCGGGGTTCCTGGTGCTGTTCACCCGTGATGGGTCCTGGCGGCTGGAGGCCAAACCGGGACGCTTCGACGGCGTACGCGCGCTCGATGGGGGCTGGTTAGAGACGGCGCTCGCCGATGTCCCGATGAAGGTCACCTACCAGCACGGCCTCGAGGAAACGTTGTGGGAAGTGGAGGGCGGGCGCGCCTCGGCAGCGGTACTGATTCGGCCCGTCAGTGTCGCCGAGATTGAGCGGACAGCTCGAGAAGGCCTGTTGATGCCGCCCAAGTCCACGTTCTTCACACCGAAGCTCAAGACGGGCTTTGTGATTCGCTCGCTGACTGAATGAGGGCGTTGCTTCACTCTTCCGCGAAGGCCTCGCGCAGCTTCGCTTCCTGCTCTGCGGACAGATTGCTGGCGATGAGATGAGCATTCATGTCTTTGAGAGCGCTTCTCGACCTCACCGACGACGGTGTCGTCGGTGAGCAAGAACAATGCTGACGTCCCAGGTGTGACTTTCTGTTTCACCTCGTCGATGAATTCGTCGCTGATTCCCATGTCAATGATCGATGTGCTCCAGGCACCCAGCGCAGCGCCGACTGCGGCGCCGAGGAGCGGTACGAGGAAGATCAACCCGAGGAACATGCCCCAGAAGGCGCCGCTGAGCGCGCCTTCGCCGCTGGTGTTGTGCAGCTGACGTGTCTTCGGCTTCTTCTTGTCGACTTCCCAGCTGACCACGGCCGCATCGTCGATGGTGATCACAGTCTGGGATTGCAGTGCCTCCAGCCGTTTGATGGCTTCTTCGGCGTCGTCGGCCCCGGGAAAAGCCCACGCGGTCAGTGTCGTCATTGAGGCCCCTAAGAGTCGAGGTTCGCGACAGCGGCAGCAAGATCGGCCCGTCGTGGCCATCCTGACGACCTACGCTCCAGCCTGTCAATGTGACAGCTCACTGTTGATCTTGCTGTGAAGATCAAATCAGTTGAGCTTGGTGCGACTGCCCTGGCCTCCCAAGACCTTGTTCGGACCGCGTAGGCCGATCGCGATATCACTGCAGGGAGGATGTCAGCCGCATCAGACGTTGTCCACCACGAGCAGCTTCCGGTGATTGCGAAGGTCTGGTCGCCGCCAACGTCCACGCAGCGGTTGCAGCGGCAGCATGGGCCGGTATCCGGCGCCCATCTCGGCCAACCTACGGATCGTCCTGCGCCGATTCGGGTACATGAACTGGGCGACGTGGTCGGACAGTACGCGTACCTGAACTCCTCGCCGAGAAGCGCGCTCAAGTGCATCGAACACGGGCGCGGTGGCCTCGTCGTGGACCAGGATGAAGAACTCGACATGAACGAACTTCTCGGCCTGCTCGATCGCATCTGCCATCGCCTGGAATGAACCGGCGTAGCTCTCGATCAGCTCCGCCGAATTACCACCGCTAGGAGCAGCCAGCTCACTCAGCGAGTCCTGCGGCACGGTCGCGCTCGCGTTTGGTTTGAGTTCCCAGCTTCGGTGTCGTCCTCCATGACTGATCTTCCTGAACGATGGCCGGCAAGAAGCCTCGACGGTGGGCAGGCTCGGCGTCACCGGTATCCCGGCGGAGGATCTGCAGCGTCCAAAGCCGGGGGCCCGAGAGACACGTGGCCTAGGATTGGCCGGACCCCAAGGACAGAGGAGATCGAGAGGTGGCACTCACCGCTGAGGACGTGGCGAGCTTGGCCCGATTGGCGCGGATAGAGCTCAGCCAGGCCGAGCTGGAGGTGTTGGCACCCCAGCTGGATGTGATCTTGGAATCGGTGGCCCGGGTATCCGAAGTGGCTGCGCAAGACATCCCGCCCACCTCGCACGCGCTCCCGCTGACGAACGTCTTCCGTGAGGACGAGCTACGACCATGTCTGCCGCGAGAACAGGTGCTGGCCGGCGCACCGGCCGCTGAGCAGATGCGATTCCGAGTCCCGAGGATCTTGGGGGAGGAGGCGTGAGCCTGCAACAGGCTGCGGCGCCCGAGATCATCCGGCAGACTGCTGTTGATCTTGGGGTCAAGATCAAATCAGGCGAGCTGAGTTCGGTAGAGGTGACTCGAGCACACCTTGATCGAATCGCCGAGATCGACGGTGAGTTACACGCTTTCCTCTATGTGGATAGCGAGCGTGCTCTTGCATCCGCCGCGCGGGTCGATGCCAAGATCGCAGCGGGGGAGTCGGTCGGGCCACTTGCCGGAGTGCCGCTCGCGCTCAAAGACATCCTCACCTACACTGGCGCGCCGACCACGTGCGGATCCAGGATCTTGGAGGGGTGGCTGCCGCCGTACGACGCGACGGTGACCCGCCGGCTTCTCGATCATGACATCGTGATCTTGGGGAAGACGAACCTCGACGAATTCGCGATGGGCTCCTCGACAGAGAACTCTGCGTACGGGCCGACGCGCAATCCGTGGGACTTCGACCGGATTCCAGGCGGATCCGGCGGTGGATCGGCCGCCGCGGTGGCCGCCTTCGAGGCCCCTTTGGCGATCGGTACCGATACGGGTGGCTCGATCCGGCAGCCGGCGGCGGTCACCGGCACAGTCGGCGTCAAGCCGACTTATGGAGGTAGTTCGCGCTATGGCCTGGTGGCTCTTGCCTCGAGCCTGGATCAGCCTGGCCCCTGCGCTCGTACGGTGCTCGACGCGGCCCTGCTGCATCAGGTGATCGCCGGCCACGACCCGTGCGATTCCACCTCGATCGACCAACCCGTGCCTGACGTGGTGGGTGCGGCGCGGTCGGCGGACATTACTGGAATGAAAGTCGGGGTGGTCCGCGAATTCCGCGGCGAAGGCTATGCGCCCGGAGTTGAGCAGCGCTTCAGGGAGGCTGTGGAACTGCTGGCATCGCTCGGGGCAGAGATCATCGAGGTCTCCTGCCCGCACTTCGTCTACGCCCTCCCGGCGTACTACTTGATCTTGCCTGCGGAGTGCTCGTCCAACCTGGCAAAGTTCGACGCGATGCGATTCGGGCTGCGGGTCGGCGACGACGGCATCGCGAGCGCCGAGCAGGTGATGGCGGCGACCCGGGAGGCCGGCTTCGGCGCTGAGGTCAAGCGGCGGATCATTATCGGCACCTATGCGTTGTCCAGCGGCTATTACGAGGCCTACTACGGCCAGGCGCAGAAGGTCCGGACCTTGATCTCGCGGGATTTCGACAACGCGTATTCACAGGTGGACGTGCTCGTCTCCCCGTCAACGCCGATCACTGCGTTCAAGATCGGGGAGAAAGTGGACGACCCGCTGGCCATGTACATGAACGACTTGTGCACGATTCCGTCCAATCTTGCCGGCAATGCCAGTGCGTCCTTCCCGGTCGGCCTGGCGCCCGAGGACGGGTTGCCGGTAGGCCTGCAGGTGATGGCGCCGCCGCTCGCCGACGACCGGCTGTATCGCGTTGGTGCAGCCTTGGAAGCGGCCCTGGAGTCGGCGTGGGGCGGACCGCTGCTCGATCGCCTTCCGGAGCCGGGAGTCGCGCGATGACGGTACTGCCATACGAGGAAGCGCTAGCCGCGTACGACCCAGTGCTGGGCCTCGAGGTACACGTCGAACTCAACACGATCTCGAAGATGTTCTGCGGCTGTTCGACGGCGTTCGGCGCTGAGCCGAACACTCAGGTCTGCCCGGTCTGTCTGGGTCTACCAGGCTCGCTGCCGGTCGTGAATGCCAAGGCGGTCGAGTCGGCCATCCGGATCGGGCTGGCGTTGAACTGCACGATTGCCGAGTGGTGCCGCTTTTCCCGGAAGAATTACTTCTATCCGGACATGCCGAAGAACTACCAGATCTCCCAGTACGACGAACCCATCGCGTACGACGGCTGGACCGAGGTGGTCCTTGACGGACAGACCTTCCGGATCGATATCGAGCGTGCCCACATGGAGGAAGACACTGGCAAATCGCTGCACGTAGGCGGCGCGACCGGCCGCATCCATGGCGCCGACTATTCGCTGCTGGACTACAACAGATCCGGCGTACCGCTGATCGAGATCGTGACGAAGCCGGTCGAGGGCACCGGCGCTAAGGCGCCAGAGGTTGCGCGGGCGTACGTCACGATGCTGCGCGATCTGCTGCGTGCACTTGGTGTCTCTGATGTCCGGATGGAGCAGGGTTCGCTTCGCTGCGACGCCAACGTTTCGCTGCGGCCGGTCGACACGTCAGCCTTCGGCACCCGTACCGAGACCAAGAATGTGAACTCACTGCGCAGCGTCGAGCGGGCGGTGCGATACGAGATCACTCGGCAGGCTGCGGTTCTGGCTGCCGGTGGCAGGGTCACCCAGGAGACGCGGCATTGGCACGAGGACTCCGGTATCACGACACCAGGTCGGAGCAAGGAAACCGCGGAAGACTACCGGTACTTTCCCGAGCCGGATCTGGTGCCGGTGGCGCCGAGTCGCGAATGGGTGGAAGAGCTGCGCTCGACCTTGCCTGAGCCCCCGGCGGCCAGGCTCCAGCGGGTGAGCGCGGAGTGGGGGTTCTCCGAACTTGAGATGCGTGATGTCGTCAGCGCCGGCGCTGTCAACGCGATCGAGGCAACGGTTGCGGCCGGTGCGACCCCGCAGTCGGCCCGTAAATGGTGGCTCACCGAGGTCGCGCGACGTGCCAACGAGGCTGGAGTTGATCTTGAAGATGTCGGGATCAGTCCGCAGCAGGTGGCCGAAATCCAGGCATTGGTCGAGAAGGGAACCATCAACGACAAGCTGGCGCGGCAGGTGTTTGAAGGCGTGATCGCCGGCGAAGGCTCACCGGCCGAGGTGGTGGCTGCCCGGGAGTTGGCGATCGTCTCTGACGAGGCTGCGCTGGCTGCGGCCGTCAATGAGGCGATCAACGCAAACCCTGACATCGTCGACAAGATCAAGAGCGGCAAGGTTCAAGCCGCCGGTGCGCTGATCGGATCGGTGATGAAGCAGATGCGCGGCCAGGCTGACGCCTCCCGGGTCCGTGAGCTGATCTTGGAGAAGATCGGCTGACAGCTGGCTCAACTTCCGACCATTGCGGGTTTTTGCGTCCTGCGCCGGCATTCATCCAGTCAAATTTCCGACCGATGCGGACTTTCGGCAGCGCTAAGGATTGACTGCCAGGAAGAGGAAAGCCGCCAGCAGGACCAGGTGAACGGCACCCTGCAGTCGCGTTGCCCGTCCCGGAACCACCGTGAGAATCGCCGACGACGACGGTCACCGCCAGCAAGCACCATCTGGGTGGCATCGAGCCCGAGCAGCAGCGGGCCCTCCAGCCAGATCGAAGCGATGGCGATGGCCGGGATGGTCAGTCCGATGCTGGCCATGGCTGAGCCGAAGGCGAGATTGAGACTGGTCTGGATTCGGTCCCGACGTGCGGCCCGCGCTGCAGCCAGTGTCTCCGGTAGCAACACCAGCAGCGCGATCACCACGCCAACGAACGATGGAGGAAACCCGACCGCCGCGACGCCGGCTTTGATTGCGGGCGTCTCGACCTTGGCCAGGCCGACGACGGCGACGAGTGCGAGCAGGAGTAGGCCGAGGCTGGCCAGCGCCCTTCGTCCGCTGGGTGGATCGGCGTGTATCCTCGGCCTCGACGACCTCCCCGGCGGAGGTCAGCGGGAGGAAGAAGTCTCGGTGCCGACCCGCCTGTGTGATGACGAATACTCCATACAGAGCCAATGAGGCGATCGCGGCGAAAGTGAGCTGGGCCGGACTGAACTCCGGGCCGGGGCGACTGGTTGTGAAGGTCGGTAGCACCAGGCTCAAAGTGGCCAATGTGGTTACCGTGGCCAACGCCGCGCCGGTCCCCTCTGCGTTGAACATCGTGAGGTTGAAACGCACTGCGCCGATGAGCAAGGCGATGCCGACAATGCCGTTGCAGGTGATCATCACCGCAGCGAACACCGTGTCACGGGCCAACTCTTCGGTTCCGGGACCGCCTCCGAGCCATCAGCGTCACGATCAGCCCTACTTCGATGACCGTCACGGCGACCGCTAGCACCAGGGACCCATACGGCTCACCGACGCGATGGGCAACGACCTCCGCGTGATTCACCGCGGCCAAGACCGCGCCCGCGAGCGCGAGTGCCACCAGGACCTGGACGAGAACACCGATATCGCGACCCCAGGTGAACGCAAGCAGGACTGCCGCAAGGACGGGGACAACCACCGTCCAGGACAAGACCTTGGCAACACGACCGGCCCTCATGCAGCCAGGCTTCCATAGCAGCTCCCCAGATAGGACAACCCGCGCAATACCAGTCCATCGAGTGCGCTGCCTCGAGCTGGAACTGGTCGACCTTGCCGAGATATAGCCCGAGACGTTCTGTCAGAGCCTGCCGATACCGTCGAGGCATGGATCTCAAGCTCGAACTCGTCGGTGTGCCGGTCAGCGATGTCGACCGCGCCAAAGCCTTCTACGTCGACCAGGCTGGTTTCGTCCTGGACCATGATCACACGGTGAGTGACGACATCCGCTTTGTGCAGCTCACTCCACCCGGCTCCGCGTGCTCGATCGCCATCGGCAAAGGGATTACGCAGCTTTCGCCCGGAGCGTTGGACAACCTGCAGGTCGTGGTGAGCGACATTCAGGAAGCCAGAGCGGAGCTGGCCGGCCGGGGCGTCGATGTGAGTGAGGTCGACGTCCTCCCCTGGGGGTCGTTCGTCTTCTTCCGCGATCCCGACGGCAATCGCTGGGCTGTGCAGCAGGTGCCCGACTATACGAAAGCAACTGGTGGTTCCGGCGACATCAGTGAGGGTTGGAGCGGCTGAGGTTGCACGCGGCTAGCGATCGGTGCTTGCGTCCCCACCAGAGCGTCGTCGCAGCGCCAGGAAGATCAGGAGCAGTCCGACAACCAGAGCAGAGCAATCCGATGGCGAGCCAGGTCCGGCTGCCCGTCATGAAGCTTCCCTTGATGAGGCCGGCACCCTGACCAATCCATGTTGCACCGACGAGGACGGCGAGTCCGCCGATGATCAAGCCGAAGGTACGTGCCGCTGCGGATCTCATCTGGAGTTCATCCCGATCGGGTGATTCGGAATAGGCGGTCGTCGTCGGATGCCGGATCACCTCTGCCGTCGGTGTTGGAGTTCGTCATCAGCAGGCTGTTTCCGTCGATGGCGACCTGCACAGTCCGCAACCGGCCGTAATCTCCACGGAAGTGCGGGATCGGATCGCCGGTCTTTGTGCCATCAAGCGGAATCTGCCAGAGCCGTTCCCCGCGCAATCCCGCCATCCACAGGTCGCCCTGCCAGTACGCCAACCCGGAAGGCGAGGCATCGCGGGTACGCCAGACGACCTTCGGGTTGGTCATGCCGCGTACGCTGCCGGAGCCCTCCACCTCGGGCCACCCGTAGTTGGCACCCTCTTTGATCAAGTTCAGCTCGTCCCAGGCTTGCTGGCCGAACTCGCTGGCCCACAATCGGCCGTCATCGTCGAAGGCCAGCCCCTGGACGTTGCGATGGCCATAGCTGAAGACCTCATTGTCGAACGGGTTGCCGGGCGCGGGCCTGCCGTCGAGTCGGAGTCTGAGGATCTTCCCGCCGAGCGAGTCCTTGTCCTGCGACAGCCGCCCGCTTCCGCTCTCGCCGGTGCCGACGTACAGATAACCGTCTGGTCCGATGACAAGCCGGCCGCCGTTGTGGATGAAGCCTTTCGGAATGCCGCGGAGGATGACCTTCGGTGAGCCGAGGTCGCGGCCGTTCCAGCTCATCGAGATGATCCGGTTGTCGTCGGCGGCGGTGTAGTACGCGAAAACAGTCTTCTCGTCGTCGGTCATGGCCAGGCCCAATAGGCCGCCCTCACCAGCCGGATCAGCTTCCTCGATGGTTCGGACTCGTGACGTCGAACCGTTGTCTACATGGACGATCCGCCTGGTGTCGCGTTCACTGATCAGGAAGCTGCCATCTTTGAGCGGGACAAGACCCCAAGGCGCCGCGAGATCGGAGACGACCTCCTGCGCGCGAGGATCGCCCCGCGACTGGACGGTGCTGGCAGATGGACTCCTCGGATTTGGACTGCTGGGACTTGGACTCGACGACGGCAAAGAGGTTGCGGGAGTCGGCCCGGCCGTGCGCGTCTCAGGGCTTGGCTCGTTGGTCGCATTGGTGCAGGCGGTGACCAGAAGCAGCGCGCCACAAGCAAATAGCAAGCCCGGGCGCCTGCCCCGATGCCTCGCCGGCACCGGGGTGGTCTGCTTCACTTCCACAGTCTCGTCTGCCCAGTCAAGACAGGCCTCACGTCCGTAAGTCAGAGGAGTTCAAGATCTCGATCGCATCCGGCTCGCCGACCAGCTTGATCTCGGCGACGCTCGTCCGCCCATGGGCGTACAACATCAATTCGCTGGGGGTGCCGACCAGGGTGACGGTCGAGGCGCCGCTCACGGCTCGGATAGTCTCCGGCGCGCCGTCTGCGGCGTCGGAGCCGAGGCGTTCCAGGACGACCCCGACCTGAACCCTGCGGAACCACGCCCGACCCAGCAGCTTGAGTCGGCGCCACATCCACTCCTCGACGTCGTCGCCGAGGTGCCGCGAAGTCTGCGGGGAATCCCCGGCCCGGCGTACGTCTTCGTGGTGGATGAAGAATTCGGTGGTGTTCGCCCCCTCGTCGACGCCCGGAATCGCGAAGATCGAGAATCGCGCCGGACCTCTGCGGACGCGGTCGACCAGTTCGGAGAATTCCCACCGCTGCTTGATCTCGGCTATCCGGCGCTCGTACAAGCTGGACAGCGGTTTTGCAACGATGCCGCTAGCACCAATGGGATCAGTTTCGCGGACCCAGAGGTGAGCGGCGAGGTCATGCGTATCCCAGCCCTCGCACAGAGTGGGCGCGTGCGGGCCGACCTTGTCGAGCAAGTCGCACAGCTCAGTGCGTTCGGACCTGGCAAACGTCACGAGCGACCATCGTAGCGCCACCGGCTAAGACCTCCGCACGTCGCGCTCGCGCCAGCATGAGGGGGAACGACCCGCAAACTCACCACTGGTCGGAAAGTTGCCGATCAGTCATCGGCCGTATTGGAACAATGGGCGCGTGACCGACCCAGCGCCGGCCGTCGCCGGCAGCATGCTCGACCCGGACGTGGCCGCGTTGCTCAAGCGCGACCCCGCCGGACTGGTCACGGCGGTCATCCAAGAAGAGCGCACCGGAGAGGTCTTGATGGTGGGCTGGATGGACGACGTGGCCCTGCACAAGACATTGACCACAGGTCGCTCCACCTTCTTCTCGCGCAGTCGAGGCGAGTATTGGGTGAAGGGTGAGACCAGTGGCCATCGGCAGTGGGTCCGCGAGGTGCGGCTCGACTGCGACGGCGACACCGTGCTGGTGAAGGTTCATCAAGAAGGCGCCGCCTGCCATACCGGCGACCGCACCTGCTTCGACGGGCGCCGGCTGCCGGCTGTCGTCGTCGATCAAATCGAGGAACCGGGGCGGTGAGCGAGCTTTCACCGTCGCTGGAGGAGTTCCGCAAGCTAGCTGTGGAGCGTCGGGTCATCCCCGTGTACCGCCGGCTGCTCGCCGACGCCGAGACGGCTATCGGGCTCTATCGCAAGCTGGCCGGGAATCGAGCCGGCAGCTACCTGCTTGAGTCGGCTGAGCAGGGCGTGTGGTCCCGCTACTCCTTCGTTGGAGTCCGGACGGCTGCCACGTTGACCGAGCAGCACGGCCAAGCTGTCTGGCTAGGACATGCCCCCGTCGGTCTTCCCACCGGTGGAGACCCACTGGCCGCCGTACGCGAGACGCTGCGCCTGCTGCATACCCCGCATGGAGAGGACCTGCCGCCCTTCACCTCGGGTCTGGTCGGTTATCTCAGCTACGACGCGGTACGCCGGGTGGAGCGCCTGCCTGACTCCTGCGTTGATGACCTGCGCATTCCTGAACTCGCCTTCCTACTGGCCTCCGATCTCGCCGTGCTGGATCACTACAACGGCGAGGTGTGGCTGGTGGCCAACGCGATCAACTTCGACAACACCGACGAGCGCGTTGATGAGGCGTACGCGGACGCCGCCGCTCGGGTCGAATCCATGACCGAGTTGCTGGTCCAGCCCACCCCCGCCGGCGTGGTGTCGGCCAGCTTCGACCAGGCCACTCTCCCGATCCGGCGCCAGCGCACGCCCGAGGAGTACCAGCGGGCCGTCAGCGCCGCGGTCGAGGAGATCAAGGCGGGTGAGGCGTTCCAGATCGTCGTCAGCCAGCGGTTCGAAGTTGACACCAGCGCCGACGCGCTCGACATCTACCGAGTGCTTCGGCTGACGAACCCGAGCCCGTACATGTACCTGCTCAGGCTCGACGGCTTCGACATCATCGGGTCCTCTCCAGAGGCACTGGTTACCGTCAAGGGGACGACAGCAGTCACTCATCCGATCGCCGGCTCGAAACCGCGCGGGGCCACCCCTGCCGACGACGCCGCCTTGGAAGCCGAACTCCTCGCAGATCCCAAGGAACGCGCTGAGCACGTGATGCTGGTTGATCTCGGCCGCAACGATCTCGGCCGAGTCTGCGAGCCAGGCACCGTCGAGGTGGTGGAGTTCATGGAGGTCCGCCGCTACAGCCACATCATGCATCTCGAGTCGACAGTCACCGGCACGATTGCCGAAGACTGCACCGCACTCGACGTGGTCCTGGCAGCCTTTCCGGCTGGAACCCTCTCTGGCGCACCGAAAGTGCGTGCAATGGAGATCATCGACGAGCTCGAGGTCTCCCGCCGCGGCCTCTACGGCGGAGTGGTCGGGTATCTCGACTTTGCCGGTGACGCCGACGCTGCGATCGCGATCCGAACCGCGCTGCTGCGCGACGGCGTTGCGTATGTCCAGGCCGGAGGCGGAATCGTTGCCGACTCGCACCCGGCTACCGAGGATCAGGAGACTCAGAACAAGGCCGCAGCGGTGGTTCGGGCTATCTCTGTGGCTGAGAGCTTCACTGCGGTCAAGCCAGCAGCCTCGAGCGCGCCAGCCGGAGCCGACGCCGGATGAAGAGTAGGACGCTGGCCTTCGGCTGCCTGATCATCGGTGGCGCGCTGGCGCTGGTCGGCGGCGCGCAACCGTGGTGGCGCGCCGCCAGCCAAGGTGTCGTCGTGAAGTTCAGCGGAACTCAGGCGACCGCGGGATTGAGCCAGGCACTTGCGATCGTCGCGCTTGCCGGCACGTTGTTGCTGCTGGTACTCCGGACCCGCGGACGCCGCGTGGTCGGCGCGCTGTTGCTGCTGGTCGGTGCCGCAATCGCCATCGTGGGCGGACTCAGACTGCAGCCCAGTGCCGAGGCCGTCCGCAGCCAGGTGCGTGAAGTGAGCCTGGCCGATGCATTCCAACTGAGCGGGACGGTTTGGCCGTGGGTCTTCTCGCTTGCCGGGTTGCTGGTCGCCGGCGGCGCCGTTTTGACCATGATCACGGCGGCCGCCTGGCCCTCCGCATCCGATCGTTTCCAAGCCGGAGTGGCCAAGCGCGGAGGTCTCCGACTCCGACGATCCAGCCGAGCTGTGGAAGGCGATGGATGCGGGGATCGATCCGACGACAGATGCGAGCGTCGGCAATCGTGAGGCGCAAGCAACTGGAAACAAAGCTGATCACGACACGGCCAAGGTGCCACACCCCGATGTGCAGGATCGCGCCGCAGGCGACACAATGGAGGACACCGGCCGGCAGGAGCGCGAAGCGTGACGGGAGTCCTGGACGGTACGTGCTCAGGATGCAGATCCCGATCAGCAGAAACGAGGGAACCATGGCAGGCACACAGCAGCACTCTGACGTGACATATGTGGTGAACCGGCGCGGCAAGCATGTGCACCACGGCCGGACCCTCGCGGCATGGACCGGATCGTCCATCGCTCTGCTGGCATTCATCGTCGGCGCGATCGCTGTGGTGATCCAGAACTGGCCGCTGTTCTGGGTGTCGGTCGCCCTGGCTGCTGTGGCCTTGATCGTGACGGTAGTCCTGCAGCGCATGGGCTACGGCGCGTACTGATCGGTTGCGATCATGGGTGCCTTAGACGACATCATTGCCGGAGTCCGCCAAGATCTGGCAGTTCAACAGGTCCGGGTTCCGCTGGACCGCCTGAAGGAAAGATGTCAGCACATCGACCCTGCCATCGATCCGATGCCGAAGTTCCGCGGTCCAGGGGTCGCGGTCATCGCCGAGGTCAAGAGGTCCAGTCCCAGCAAAGGATCGCTGGCTGAGATCGCCGATCCGGCTGCGCTTGCGGTGGAGTACGAGGCCGGCGGCGCGGCTGCCATCTCGGTGTTGACTGAGCAGCGGCACTTCGCTGGGTCGTTGGATGATCTTGTCCGGGTGCGTTGTGCGGTGACCATCCCCGTTCTTCGCAAGGATTTCGTCGTCACCGCGTATCAACTCTTCGAGGCGCGAGCCGCGGGAGCCGACATGGTGCTGCTGATCGTTGCGGCGCTCACCGATCCCGAGCTGATCTCCCTTGTCGAGCGCGCTCGCTCCATTGGCCTGACTCCGTTGGTCGAGGCGCATACGGCCGAGGAGGTACGCCGCGCAGTCGATGCCGGCGCGACGATCATCGGCGTCAACGCCCGCAATCTGCAGACGCTCAAGGTGGAACCCTCGACCTTCGCACTGCTGGCGCCGCTGATCCCCAACGGCATTGTCCGGATAGCGGAGTCCGGGGTACGCGGACCGCACGATGTGATCGACTTGGCGCGGGCCGGAGCGGACGTCGTGCTCGTCGGTGAGGCCTTGGTGACAGGACGGGATCCGCGCAGCGGAGTGGCCGACCTGGTGGCCGCGGGAGCGCACCCGGCGGTGCATAAGTCTTAGGCCGTGTCCGGTCACCCCACGCGCGCACCTGACAGTAAGGAATCCGAGTGGTGTCCAGGCAGTCCACCGTGACGTCGGAGCTGCCTCGTGTAGCTGGTGGCCCGCTGCCCGATGCAACCGGCCATTTCGACCGGTTCGGCGGAAGATTCGTACCAGAAGCGCTGTACGCGGCGCTGCTGCAGCTGGAGCGGGAATTTCACGCCGCTATGGCTGACCCTGGTTTCAAGGCTGAGTTGAGCGAACTGCTGGCCGACTACACCGGGCGGCCCAGCCCGATATCTGAGGCCAAACGATTCAGCGAGCACGCGGCTGCAACCCCAAGTGGACAGACCCCGGTCATCGTGCTGAAGCGAGAGGATCTGAACCACACCGGTTCGCACAAGATCAACAATGTGCTCGGCCAGGCGCTGCTGACGCGGCGAATGGGCAAGACACGGGTGATTGCGGAGACCGGCGCGGGTCAGCATGGGGTCGCGACCGCCACCGCAGCAGCGCTGTTCGGACTCGACTGCACCGTATACATGGGGAAGATCGACACCGAGCGACAAGCACTCAACGTCGCGCGCATGCGGCTGCTGGGCGCTGAAGTGATCGCGGTGGAGTCCGGGACGCAGACCCTGAAGGACGCCATGAACGACGCGATGCGCGACTGGGTCGCCTCCGTCGACCACACCCACTACCTGATTGGCTCGGTCGCTGGTCCGCATCCGTTCCCGATGCTGGTTCGTGAGTTCCAGCGGGTGATCAGCACTGAAGCGCGAGCTCAGATCCTTGATCGTTATGGCCGGCTGCCGGATGCAGTTGCCGCCTGCGTCGGTGGTGGTTCCAATGCGCTTGGCATCTTCGCCGACTTCATTCCCGATACCGATGTTGCGCTCTGGGGCTTCGAGGCCGGCGGTGAGGGCGTCGAAACCGGACGGCACGCCGCGACCATCTCGGCGGGAGAGATCGGGGTGCTGCATGGGATGCGGACCTTTGTGCTCCAGGACGAGGACGGTCAGACCAAGGCATCGCATTCGATCTCGGCTGGGCTGGACTATCCGGGGGTCGGACCCGAACACGCCTGGCTCGCCGAGACCGGTCGTGCGCACTATGAGCCGATCAGCGACGCCGAGGCAATGGATGCCTTCCAGTTGCTTTCTCGCACCGAGGGAATCGTTCCGGCGATCGAGTCGGCGCACGCCCTGGCTGGGGCGCTCAAGCTCGGGCCGCGTCTGGCACCCACCGAGTCAGGCGAGCCGCCGTTGATCTTGGTCAACCTCTCTGGCCGTGGTGACAAGGATGTGGATACCGCGATCGCCTGGTTCGGTCTGGACACCACCGGGACGTCCTCGGAATCCGCGGGTGCCTCCCCCGGCGCCGGGCCGAAACGGTGAGCGTCGACCCCGGCCACACCGGGCAGTTGCTGCGCCAGATCCGAGCCCAGGGGCGCGGAGCGTTGGCAGGCTTTCTTCATGTGGGCTACCCAACGGTGGACATCTCACTGCAGGCCCTCAGGGCGCTCACCGGAGAGGGTGAGTCTGAGGGCGTCGACCTCGTCGAGGTCGGCATGCCGTACAGCGATCCCATGATGGACGGGGTGACGATCCAGCGCGCCGGAACCAAGGCTCTGGAGCGGGGCGTACGAACCCGCGATGCCTTTGCCGCCGTGGAAGCCGTGGCGAGTCGCGGCGTCCCTGCGGTGGTGATGACCTACTGGAACCTCATCGAGCGCTACGGTGCCGACCGCTTCGCCCGCGATCTTGCCTCTGCCGGTGGTGCAGGTGCGATCACCCCTGACCTCACCCCGGACGAGGCGGGGGAGTGGGTGAGTGTTTCTGACGCTTACGGTCTGGACCGGATCTTCCTGGTCTCGCCGTCCTCCACCGACGAGCGGCTTTCCTCGACCGTGGCGGCTTGCCGCGGTTGGGTCTATGCCACTTCGTTGATGGGTGTCACAGGCACTCGGGCACAAACCTCAACCGCCGCACCGGAGCTTGTGCGGCGAATACGTGAGGTGGATTCATCCGCCATGGTCGGCGTCGGCCTCGGCGTCTCCAATGGCGAGCAGGCTCATGAGGTTACCGGTTTCGCCGATTTGGTGATCGTGGGATCCGCGCTGGTCAAGACTCTGCTCGATGCCGAAGACGCTGGGCGCCCGGAGGATTTGACCGGGCTGCGCGCCCTCGTCGCCGATCTTGCCGGTGGCGTACGCGTCGGCCGCAGCCCGCAGGCCGACCAGCGTTCGCCGGCCGCAGAATCGGGAACTTCGCAGCGAGCCCCAGGGTTAGTCGGGACGTGAGCAGCACCCTACGATCCGGCATCGCAGCCTGCTCGCTGCTGGCGATCGGTGTGTTGCTGTTGATCTCCGGATGCACGGCGGCGCCGAGTGGTCCGACCGGCCACCGGGACGCCGATCCGGCCGGATACCTGGGCGGATCCTCACTGCCTGAGCCATATTCCATGCCTGAGGTATCTCTGACCGACACGTCGGGCCGGCCGTACAACCTCTCGACCACACCGTCCAAACCGGTCACACTGCTGTTCTTCGGCTACACCCACTGCCCAGACGTCTGTATCGCCGTGCTCTCCGACGTCTCGCTTGCCCTGCAGCGGCTGGCACCGGCCGATCGAGATCAGATCCAGCTGGTCTTCGTCACCACAGATCCCGCTCGCGACCAGGAGAAGCAGATCCGGCGCTATCTCGATCGGTTCAATCCCAGCTTCGTGGGCCTAACCGGACCCATGTCGACGATCAAGCGCGCCGCCAGCGAGGTCGGGGTGGATATCGAGGGCAAGAAGAAGCTGCCGAGCGGCGGTTATGAGGTGGGG
Source organism: uncultured Actinomycetota bacterium (assembly GCA_963734005.1). GTDB lineage: Bacteria > Actinomycetota > Actinomycetes > Propionibacteriales > Propionibacteriaceae > Microlunatus. Next base: position 33,142 of record CAVTFS010000006.1, on the reverse strand, counting down.
CACTCGGCGCAGGTGATCGGATTCAGCCGTAACTCTGGAGTCGTGATCTGGACGCCGGGCACTCCGGTCGCGGCGCTCAAGCATGACTTTGCGCTGCTGGTGGAGCGGTCGCGTTGAGCGCTCCCGCTTGTCACCGAACCGCGGCTCGCCGGCCTTGCCCTCTGGGTATCGACTGCCGCCCGGCTCGTACTCGGCGTGGTGTTTCTGATCGCTGGCGGAGCGCTCAAGGTCATCGATCCGCAGTCCTCGGTTGCAGCGGTGCGCGCCTATCGGCTGCTCCCGCCCCCTGGCGACCATCGTCGGATGGGGACTTCCGTTCGCTGAGATCGCTCTTGGAGTGCTGCTGCTTGCCGGCATCGCCACCCGTAGTCGTCGCAGCGGCGAGGCGGTACTGCTCCTCGTCTTCATCGCCGCTGTCGCATCCGCTGCGGTGCGCGGCCTCAGCATTGATTGCGGATGTTTCGGCGGAGGAGGTGAGGTGGCCCCGGGACAAACGGCGTACGGCACCGAGATGCGTTCGCGACGTTGGCCTACTGCTGCTGGCGGTGTGGCTGGTGTGGCGACCGCGCAGCCGATTTGCGCTGGATTGCGGCGGTCAATCGCCAACGACCGGTCGCGCGAGCAGGCGCGATGAATCAGCCCGATGAGCAGTCCGAAGAATCTGAATGCGCGCGAGCGCGCCCGGCTGGCTGCGGAGCAGGCCGCGGCCCGCAAGCGCGATCAGCGCATCTTGATCTCGGTCGTCGCGGCCTTCGTCGTGGTCGTCGTCGCAGGCGGCATCGTGTTCCAGGCCTGGCGTACCAGCCGCTCGCCATCCGCGGCGCCCATCCACCTCCGCGTCGGCCAGTCCGGTCACCATCACCAACGGACAGCCGATCCTCTCTTGGCTCGGCCGACGCGCCGACACGATCACCTTGTACGAGGACTTCCACTGCCCGCATTGCGCGGAGTTCGAGGAGCAGTTCGGACCGGCCATCACGCAGGCTCAAGAGAGCGGCGCGGCGCGGGTCGAGCTCTACCCGATGTCCTTCATCGACGAGGGTTCGGTGACCGCGGCCAACGCGATGGCCTGTGCGGCCGAAGCAGGCTTCGGTCAGGCGTTACTATCTGGGACTGTTCGCCAACCACACGCTGCAATGGAGTGATCCGCAGTTGATCGACCTGGCAACCAAGGTCGGCGGATCGCCCTCGGAGGCGTTCAAGACCTGCGTGAAGAGGAAGGCGCATGCCGATTGGGTGTCCTCGATCAACGCGGCCGCCGACAAGAACGGCGTCGCACAGACCCCGACCATGCTGATCAACGGCAAGGCCGTTGACATTGCGAACCTGACTCCGGAGGCGCTCAAGGCAATGATCACGAGCGCCAGCCAAGAAGTAGCGAGGGCGTAGCGAAACCTGAGTTAGCGTAGGTTGCCGGTCACAAGCTGAGCGAAGGAAGAGAAGGAAGACTGGGCGTGATGGGGACAGTGTGGTGACGGCCGGCTGGGCGCACGCCGTCCTGTCCATCCCCAGCCCCAGCACGAACATCTGGTACATCGGCGCGTTCCCGCTCCGCGCGTACGCGCTCTGCATCATTGCCGGGATCATCGTCGCCTTGATCATCGCGACTCGGCGCTGGCAAGCCCGAGGCGGCACGGCCGACAACATGGAGCTGATCGTCGTGGTCGCTGTGCCCTTCGGCATTGTCGGCGCCCGCCTCTACCACGTGATCACCGATTACCAGCTCTACTTCGGCCCGGGGCGGCAGCCGCTGGACGCGCTGAAGATCTGGCAGGGAGGCCTTGGGATCTGGGGTGCCGTCGCGTTCGGCGTTCTCGGTGCCTACCTGGTGGCACGGCGTCGCAAGATGGTCTTCCCGGCGGTGCTGGATGCGGTAGCACCTGCCATCCTGGTCGCCCAGGCCATCGGGAGATTAGGCAACTGGTTCAACCAGGAGCTGTTCGGCCGTCCGACAACGCTTGCCATGGGGACTGGAAATCGCACCCCAGTACCGCCCGGCTGGTTACGCCCAGTTCGCCACATTTCACCCGACCTTCCTGTACGAGATGCTGTGGAATCTCGCCGCGGCCGTTCTGCTGGTCTGGCTGGACCGACGATTCCGGCTTGGCCACGGCAAGGTCTTCGCGCTCTACGTCATGCTGTACTGCGCCGGTCGGTTCTGGATCGAGGCACTGCGGATCGACACCGTCAACGAAATCGGCGGATTTCGGCTCAACAACTACACCGCACTGATCGGCTTTGTCGTCGCCCTCGTCTGGTTCATCTGGCTGATCCGTAACAGGCCGGGTCGTGAAGAGATCGTCGAGGGCATCGGGCTGAGCGCTGAATCTGTTGCCGAAGACAGCACAGCCGAGATGAGTTCCAGCGACGATGCGGTTGACACGGAGACCGATCCGGACGATGCGCCCGACACGAAGGCAACGAGCCAAGCCTCGGACAAGGATCCGACCGTCGCGCCCTGATTTGCGCTGCGGTTTTTGCGTTCCGTGACACCGTCTCGGTGCGTTACCCTTGCCATCAACTTTGGGCCAATGTTGTCCCGCAAGCTCTGTAGCGCACACTTTTGCCCCGAAGCCGTGTCGCTCAGCCGTGACCCGTGGCAGAGAGCCCCCGACTCTGCTCATCGGCTTCGACGAGGGAGTTTGTTCTATGGCAACTGCTCATGCCCTTTCGAGGGTCCGCAAGGCGGAGGGCCTTTACGATCCGGCGTTCGAACATGATTCGTGCGGCGTCGCCTTTGTCGCGACCCTGACGGGAATCCCCAGCCGCGACGTCATCGCCCAAGGTCTGGAGGCGTTGCGCAACCTGGACCATCGCGGCGCGGTTGGGTCGGACCCGAAGACCGGCGACGGCGCCGGCATGTTGCTGCAGATTCCCGACGGCTTTCTTCCGCAGCGAGGTGGATTTCGAACTCCCTCGGCAGGGCGCGTACGCCGTGGGCAACGCATTTCTCCCCACCGACTCCGAGCTGGCGGCGAAGGCGAAGGCCAGCATTGAGCAGATCGCATCTGAAGAGAACCTGACCGTCCTCGGCTGGCGACGAGTACCCACCCAGGACGCCTCGCTCAGCGACCTCACCAGGTCGAACATGCCCTACTTCGAGCAGCTGTTCGTCACTGCCAAGGGCGTCCCACTGATGGGCATCGCGCTGGACCGGCTGGCCTACTGCCTGCGTCGCAGAGCCGAGCATGAGACCGGCATCTACTTCGCATCCCTGTCGTGTCGGACCATCGTCTACAAGGGCATGTTGACCACCGCCCAGTTGCCTCAGGTCTTCCCGGAGCTGCTGGATGAGCGGATGGCGAGCGCACTGGTGGTGGTCCACTCCCGCTTCTCCACGAACACGTTCCCGGCCTGGGAGCTGGCGCATCCGTACCGGATGATCGCCCACAACGGTGAGATCAACACCGTGATGGGTAACCGCAACTGGATGCGTGCCCGCGAGGCCTTGCTGGTCAGCGATGTCATTCCCGGCGATCTGGAGCGGTTGTTCCCCATCTGCACGCCCGATGCGTCGGACTCGGCCTCGTTCGACGAGGTGGTGGAGCTGCTGCACCTTGGTGGGCGCTCACTTCCACACGCGATGCTGATGATGATTCCGGAGGCCTGGGAGAACAACCCGCAAATGGATCAGGCCCGGCGGGACTTCTACGCCTTCCACTCCTGCCTGATGGAACCGTGGGACGGCCCGGCTGCAGTGGTCTTTACCGACGGCACGGTGGTCGGCGCGGTGCTGGATCGCAATGGCTTGCGTCCCGGACGCTTCTGGGTGACCGAGGACGGCTTGGTGGTGCTGGCGTCAGAGGCCGGAGTGCTCGACATTCCGCAGGACAAGATCGTGCAGAAGGGCCGGCTGCAGCCAGGCCGGATGTTCCTCGTCGATCTTGGTCAGCACCGGATCATCTCCGACGAGGAGATCAAGACCCAGCTCGCCGCAGCCGCGCCGTATGGTGAGTGGCTGCTCGGCGGGTCGGATGCTGCTGTCCGACCTGCCTGACAGGGAGCATGTCGTGCACACCCATGCCTCGGTCACGCCGCCGCCAGCAGGTGTTCGGCTACACCGAGGAGGAGTTGCGGCTGATCTTGGCGCCGATGGCCTCCAGCGGGGTGGAACCGCTCGGCTCCATGGGCACCGACACACCACTGGCCGCGCTCAGTGATAAGCCGCGACTGCTGTTCGACTACTTCGCCCAGCTCTTCGCGCAAGTGACCAACCCTCCGCTGGACGCAATCCGCGAGGAGTTGGTGACATCGCTGTACAACACGATCGGCTCGGAATGTAACCTGCTCGACCCGGGCCCGGCATCGTGCCGCCGGTTGGTGCTGCCCTTCCCGGTACTGGACGACGACGCCCTCAGCAAGATCGTCAAGATCAACCGGGAAGGCGACCTGCCTGGATACCAGACCTACGTGGCCCGCGGCCTGTACGAGGTGGACGGCGGGGCGGCGGCGCTGAGGGCCAGGCTGGATGAGCTCTGCGCCGAGATCTCGGCGGCAATCGCCGACGGTGCCCGAATCATTGTGCTGTCCGACCGGAACTCCAATGCCGAGCTGGCACCGATTCCATCGCTGCTGCTCACCGCGGCCGTACATCATCATCTGGTCCGGGAGAAGACCCGGACCCAGGTCGGGCTGGTTGTGGAGGCCGGCGACGTTCGCGAGGTGCACCACGTCGCACTGCTGATCGGTTATGGCGCCGCAGCGGTGAATCCGTATCTGGCCATCGAGTCGGTTGAGGATTTGGCGCGGCACCAGGTCTACACCAGCGTCGAGCCGGAGAAGGCGGTCAGCAACGTCATCAAGGCGCTCGGCAAGGGCGTGCTCAAGGTCATGAGCAAGATGGGTGTCTCCACGGTTGCCTCCTACACCGGGGCCCAGATCTTCGAGGCGCTCGGCCTATCCCGGGAAGTGGTCGACCGCTACTTCACCGGCACGACGAGCAAGCTCGGCGGGGTGACCCTGGAGCAGATCGCGGAAGAGGTGCGCAGGCGGCATCTGACCGCGTACCCGGCTGACGGAATCCCGTTGGCGCACAGGTTGCTGGCCGTCGGTGGTGAGTACCAGTGGCGCCGCGAGGGCGAGCCGCACCTGTTCGACCCGGAGACGGTCTTCCGGCTACAGCACTCGACCCGGTCGGGCCGCTACGACATCTTCAAGCAGTACACCCATCACATCGATGCCCAGTCCGAGCGGCTGATGACCCTGCGCGGGCTGCTGAGGTTTGCCTCCGACCGGGCGCCGATTCCCATCGAGGAGGTCGAGCCGGTCAGCGAGATCGTCAAGCGCTTCTCGACCGGTGCGATGTCGTACGGCTCCATCAGCAAGGAGGCGCACGAGACGCTGGCGATCGCCATGAACCGAATCGGCGGCAGGTCCAACACCGGTGAGGGTGGGGAGGACAAGGATCGCCTCTACGATCCTGAGCGGCGCAGCGCGGTCAAGCAGGTCGCCTCGGGTCGCTTCGGGGTCACCTCCGACTACCTGACGAATGCCAGCGACCTGCAAATCAAGATGGCGCAAGGTGCCAAGCCGGGGGAGGGCGGCCAGCTGCCGGGCCAGAAGGTTTATCCGTGGATAGCGAGGACTCGGCACTCCACACCTGGCGTAGGACTGATCTCACCGCCCCCGCACCACGACATCTACTCGATCGAGGATCTCAAGCAGCTGATCCACGACCTGAAGTGCTCCAACCCGTCAGCGCGGGTACATGTGAAGCTGGTCGCCGAGGTTGGTGTCGGTACGGTCGCTGCCGGAGTGTCCAAGGCCAAGGCCGATGTGGTACTGATCTCCGGTCATGACGGCGGTACCGGTGCCGCCCCGCTGACCTCGTTGAAGCATGCCGGCGGCCCGTGGGAGCTCGGTCTCGCGGAGACCCAGCAGACGCTGTTGCTGAATGGGCTCCGCGACCGCATCGTGGTGCAGGTCGACGGCCAGCTGAAGACCGGTCGCGACGTGATCATCGGTGCACTGCTCGGGGCCGAGGAGTTCGGTTTCGCGACTGCGCCGTTGGTGGTCAGCGGCTGCATCATGATGCGGGTCTGCCATCTTGACACCTGCCCGGTGGGTGTCGCGACGCAGAACACCGAGCTACGTTCGAAGTTCTCGGGCAAGCCGGAGTTCGTGATCAACTTCTTCGAGTTCATCGCAGAGGAAGTCCGGGAACACCTTGCAGCGTTGGGTTTTCGGTCCCTCGATGAGGCGATCGGTCACGTCGAGGTACTCGACACGACAAAGGCTGAAGCGCACTGGAAGGCGCATGGTCTGGATCTCCGGCCGATCTTGCACAAACCGGAGCTTCCCGAGGGAACGGTGCTGCACAACGTAACAGTTCAAGATCACGGGATAGCTGAGGCGCTGGATCAGGAGTTGATCAAGATCTGCCGGCCGGCGCTGGAGACCGGTGAGGCCATTCGCGCCTCGATCCCGATCCGCAATGTCGATCGTACGGTCGGAACGATCTTGGGACATGAGGTGACCAAGGCCACCCGAGGCGAAGGTCTCCCGGACGGCACGATCGACATCACCTTCGAAGGCTCTGCCGGACAGAGCTTCGGCGCATTCCTGCCCGCCGGCATCACGCTGCGGCTGGAAGGCGACAGCAACGACTATCTGGCCAAGGGGCTCTCCGGTGGCCGCATTGTGGTTCGGCCGGCTCGCACGGCTCGATTCGTCGCGGCAGACAACATCATCGCCGGCAACGTGATCGCTTACGGCGCGACCTCGGGGGAGCTGTTCATTCGCGGCCAGGTTGGCGAGCGGTTCTGCGTCCGCAACTCCGGAGTAACCGCCGTGGTGGAAGGGCTCGGCGATCACGGCTGCGAGTACATGACCGGCGGCATCGCTGTGGTGATTGGCAAGACGGGCCGGAATGTCGCGGCCGGTATGTCGGGTGGCATCGGCTACTTCCTTGATCTCGACCCCACGCTGCTGAACACCGAGATGGTCGACGCGCTCGTACCATCGGATGCCGATCTCGAGCTGCTCAGGTCACTGATCACGCGGCATCGCGAAGAGACTGGCTCCGATGTCGCCGAGTCGCTTCTTGCTGACTGGCACGCGGCCTCCAGGCGATTCACCAAGGTGCTGCCGCGCGACTTCGCGCGCGTCATCGAGGCGCGCCAGCAGGGTGAATCGGAGGGCCTCGATGACGCGATGATCACCAGCAAGATGATGGAAGCTGCTCATGGCTGAGCTCGTCGCGTTGGTGCTCCACCGTCTGGGCCGATTGGCGAAACGCCATGGTCGGGCTTTGCCGCCGGGTGCGGTCGGTGCCCACCAGGATTCAAGCATCTTAGGTTTCGCCAATCGGCCCAGACGGTGGAGCACCAACGCTCCTCTCCAGCTGAGGGGAGTCAAGAATGGCTGATCCGCGGGGTTTCATGACAACGCCGAGACGCGTTGCGACGCGCCGCCCGGTCGCAGAGCGGATCCATGACTGGAAAGAGGTCTATCCGGGGACGCCGGGGCGGGCCGTGCTGCCGATCATCTCCGAGCAGGCGGGCCGCTGTATGGACTGCGGCATCCCGTTCTGCCACACGGGCTGCCCGCTGGGTAACCTCATTCCGGAGTGGAACGACCTGGTGTGGCGCAGCGATTGGGACGAGGCGCTGGAGCGCCTGCACGCCACCAACAACTTCCCGGAATTCACGGGACGGTTGTGCCCGGCACCATGCGAGACCGCTTGTGTGGTGGGCATCAACCGCGATCCGGTGACGATCAAGAATGTCGAGGTCGCGATCATCGACAGGGGCTGGGATGAGCGCGGGGTCACACCCCAGCCGCCGGAATGGCTTACCGGCAAGAGGGTCGCGGTGGTTGGTTCAGGGCCGTCCGGACTGGCAGCCGCTCAGCAGCTCACTCGTGCGGGGCACACAGTCGTCGTCTACGAGCGCGCTGACGCGCCGGGCGGGTTGCTGCGCTATGGCATTCCCGAGTTCAAGATGGAGAAAGCTGTGCTGGATCGTCGCATCCGGCAGATGCATGACGAGGGCACCAACTTCCGTTGTGGTGTTGACGTCGGGGTCAAGATCACCGGGGATGAGCTCAGGCAGCGCTACGACGCGATCGTGTTGGCCGTCGGCTCCACGATCGGTCGTGAGCTGCCGGTGCCCGGGCGCGAACTCGGTGGCATTCATCAGGCGATGGAGTATTTGCCGCAGGCCAACCGAGTGGCGCTGGGTCGCCATGTAGATGATCAGATCACGGCCAAGGACAAGCACGTTGTGATCATCGGAGGCGGCGACACAGGCGCCGACTGCCTCGGTACGGCTATACGGCAGCAGGCGAAGTTGATCGTGCAACTGGAGATCATGCCGACTCCGCCGGACGAACGACCAGAGCACCAGCCCTGGCCGACGTACCCGATGATCTATCGGGTGTCCTCGGCCCATGAGGAAGCGGGGGAGCGGGTCTACTCGGTCTCGACGTCGGAGTTCATCGGCGATTACAACGGCAACGTGGCCTCGCTTCGTATGTCGGAGGTGAGGTTCGAGGGCGGCAGGATCGTCCCCATCGAGGGGACCGAAAAAGAGATCCCGGCCGAGCTCGTCCTGCTGGCGATGGGTTTCGTTGGCCCGGAGAGGGACACCATCGTGTCTCAGCTGGGAGTCGCCCTTGATGAGCGCGGCAATGTGGCGCGGGACAAGGACTACACCACTGATGTGGACGGTGTCTTCGTTTGCGGCGATGCCGGCCGCGGTCAGTCGCTGATTGTCTGGGCGATCGCCGAAGGGCGTGCATGTGCCGCTGGGGTTGACGAGTATCTGTCCGGCTCCACCAAGCTGCCACGACCGATTCCGCCGACTGCTCGCCAGATGATGGTTTGACGTTTCCCTGGGAGGCACCCATCCTCAGTCGATCCGCTCGGCATTGAAGCGATACCCGCGCCGCGTGTTCGTCAAGATCATCCGGCAGGCAGGTCTAATAACCCGGTTCAGTGGGGTTGTACGCATCGAGTGGGGTGGACACCGCGATGCGGCGCGTTCCGTCCGCGGCGGTGATCAGCTGGTAGGCGTTGTGTTCGAGGCCTGACGGCGTTCCGTTATCGTCGAGATTTTCCAGCACGAGGCGGCCAACCCAGATGCCGGGCACCTCGATGTCAGTCACGATGTCGCGAGCGCGTACGCCGTGGATACCTCGGCTGCGATAGAAGTGCTGGCCTTGACTGAAGAAGTCACGGGACTGCTGAGGTTCGGTGATTGCGCGGCAGCCCATCGCTGTCACCGCGAGCGACGGATAGTTGTATATCGCCGCGAGGCCCTCGATGTCGCCGGCAGTCAGGTAGCCGGTGTAGCGGGCGAAGAAGTCCTCGATCGACTCGGTGGCCGTGGAGATGGGTTCCATGCGATCGACGTTACGATTCAACACCGCCCGGCCGGCGGCGGGATTCCGAGTAATTTCGCCGCATGTCCTCAAACACTGCGGCCGTCGCGCACCCAGCCGCGCAGTCGCGTGACAGCCACCTCACCCTTCGGCGGGTGGAGAGGCAGCAGCGGCTCGTCGAGCTTCTCGGTGCAGTCCGAGTGCCGGTGCCTAGTGCCGTGCTCGCGCGCCAGCTCGGAGTTGGTCTGCGCACCGTGGAACGAGACCTGGCCAGATTGCGGGAGTCGGGCGTGCCGATCGAGTCGGTACCTGGTCCTCACGGCGGGAGCCGGCTGCCTCGGAACGCGGCGCCGGATCCGGTGGCGCTCACCTTCGAGGAGATTGCGGCTGTGATCGCCAGTCTCGCAGCGCTCGGGCCGACATCGACGCGCAGCTCGGACTCGGCCATGCGAGCTCTTGTGCAGGCAATCGCACCGCGAGGTCGGCCATAACGCATCCAGAAGTCACAGGAATGACTGCCGGGTCGGCCTGAACCATGGCCGCCGCCTCGGCGAACGCGCGCATGTCCGCTTCATTGCGGCGTCGCCGCCGCGCACTGCATCTGCGGTGACGAGGCACTCAACTCGAACTCACGAGCTCGGCAAGAAATGTTGCTCTTATGCCTTGTAAAGGGGTTCCGCCGTTGATGATTGTGCGCGCCGGCTGATTTGGCGCCGGCGGCGGAACCTGGTGGTTATGCGGCCGCTAGCCAGGCCCGGTAGCTGGTGGTGAGTTCGTCGTCGCGGTGCAGTCCGCGCTCAAGGGTGGAGATGGTGGCGGGCCAGACGCCGAAGTGCTGGGCGACTGTGGTCAGGGTGATCTCTTTGGCTTCCCGCGCTGGTCGCAGGTCCTTCCATTGCGGCACCGGGCAGGGCCGGGTGAGTAGCCGGTAGATCTCGCGGCAGATCGCGCGTTTCAGCAGCCGCAGGATCTCTTTCTTGGACCGTCCGCGGTCGGTCTGCCGGTGCACGTAAGCGATGGTGGGCTGGTGGTGGGACATTCGGTTCAGCGCGATCCGGTGCACGGCGTGGTTGGCTTGCCGGTCCCCGCCGCGAGACAGCCGATGGTGGCGGGACTTACCGGAGGAGGCCGGCACTGGGGCGACCCCGCACAGTGCGGCGAAGGAGGCCTCGCCGGTGAGCCGGTCGGGGTTGAGCCCGGCGGTGATCAGCAGCTGCGCGGCGGCCACTCCACTTCCACAACACTTATCCCGGCCGCGGTGAGGGCGCGGCTGATGCCAGCGCCGTAGCTGGCCGCGCCTTCCACCCCCACCCGCTCGACCAACCCATGAGAGGTGAGAAATTCGACCGCGCGGGCATACCCGTCGGCATCGGTGGCGAACTCGGCATCACCGATGACCTTGCCAACCGCGGTCAGCACCGCGACGGAGACGGTGTCGGCGTGCGGGTCGACACCGCCGACCACCTGAACTGCTGCTGTCATGATGGAGCCAGCCTTTCTGCGTAGAACGGTTAGGCAAGGCGTCGGCTGACTCAGGGCGGACAGGACATTGATGAGACTTTCGCCAAGCTCTTATTAGGTCACCCCCATCCCAGCCGGCGCCGCCTCCGCCGGCCGGACGGAACACTTCGAAGACAACCCTGCAGGGCGTCAGTCAGATCGTGAGGCACGACCAGTGGGGGCTGTTTTCAGTATCAATGTCACTGCGTTCTTCTAATATGAACGTATGTTCGATAGCCAAGGTGGTGGACCAGCCCCGGCGGGCACATTGTCGCTGGTGGGTCAGGCGCACCGCCTGCTGCTGGAGCAAGAATGCAAGCTGGTACAGCTTGCGGCGCACTGGGCGGATCTGAATCATCCGGACAGCCAAGCACCTGCCGAGAAGACGCTGCCCGGTGCGGAGCGGGGGCGGCGGCTGGGCGGGGAGGGCACTGCTGAGGTGTTGGAGTTCGCGGCTGCCGAATTGGGTGCCCGGATGGAGACCAGCGTCGGGTCGGCGCGCGCCTTGATGGCTGATGCGTTGGATCTGCGGCATCGGCTGCCGGAGCTGTGGCTGCTGATCGTGGCTGGCGGGGTGTCGTCGTGGAAGGCGCGGATGGTCGCCCAAGCCACCCGGCAGCTCAGCCGGTCCGCGGCGATGCATGTGGATGCTGCGGTCGCTGGGGCGATCACCTCATTGCCGTGGGGTCGGTTCGAAACTCTGCTGGCGGCCAAGATCATCGAAGCTGACCCGAAAGCCGCCGAGGAGCAAGCCAAAATCTGGGAGGCGGAACGCTTCGTCCGCGCCGGGCGCACCAACCAGTCGGGGTTGAAGCTGCTGATCGCCAAGGCCAACTCTGGTGATGTCATCTGGTTTCTGGCTACGGTGAACCGGATCGCTGAGATTCTGCGGCTGCAAGGCGATCTGGATTCAGCTGACGTGCGGCGTTCCAAAGCCATCGGTGTCTTGGCCCAACCGGCGCTGGCGTTGCAGATGCTGTGGGAGTTCCGCAACCAGCAGCATCCCGTCCCTGAACCTCAACAGCCCGACGAGCAAATCCAGAATGAGCTATATGTTCCGTTCGACCAGTCCACCGCACCGCCCACCGATGATCTTGCGGAAGCTGCAGCTGACGACACCTCCGCCGCACGGCGCGCGGGGCGTGTGAACAATGCGCCGGAGTCGCCGGTGCTTGCGTCGGCTGAGCGCGGGTTGATCATCCGGCCGCCAGCAATCGATGTGCGCAAGCTACGCCCGCAGGTGATGCTGCATATCCATCTCAGCCAGGAGGCGCTCTTCGCCTTCACCGACGGTAAGCCAGGCATCATCGGTGGAGCGGCACGTCTGGAAGGCGTCGGGCCCATCACCTTGGGCCAGGTCCGCCGATTCCTTGGCGACAACGCCTGCGAGGTGAAGGTGCAACCGGTGATCGATCCGCAAGACACTCCTCCAGTGGACGGCTATGAGATTCCCCGACGAATCCGCGAGGCCATGTTCCTGCGTATGCCGGCCAGCTGCTTCCCCTACGCAGCCGCGGCACGGCGGCTGGACCTTGACCACACCGAGTCGTACTAGACCACTTGCCCGCGGGGGCCCGCCCGGCCAAACCGGGATCCACGGTCTCGGACCGCTGAGCCGACTCGAACATCGCATCAAAACCCACAGCCGATGGCGAGTCCGACAACCCGAACCGGGCGTCTGGATCTGGCGATCACCGAACCGCGCCCACTACCTGGTCACCAACGCCGGCACCCACAACCTTGGCGATGGAACCTTCGCCCGAGGAGTCTGGAAGGCAGCGGCGAAGCGTTGCCCTCCGTCGTCGTTGTGGCAGTCGGACCGTCAGCAGTTGTTGATGTCTGAGAGGCGGTGATAATCGCCGTCGCCGAGTCCGCCACGTTGGCAGGGATCCGGAACCGCGATGGGCAAGCAATCCCACAAGACGGCTGGAATGATGGCGACGTGGCTACCTACGTCGCCTTCCTCCGCGGTGTCAACCTCGGGCCCAACAACAAGATCTCCATGCCTGAACTGCGAACCATGGCCGAAGATCTCGGGTATACCGACGTCGCGACCTACATCAACAGTGGCAACTTGATCATTAGCTCGTCCAAGAAAGCTGCGACTGTAGAGCGTGAGATTGTCAATGCGATCAAGGACAACTTCGGCCGCCCGATCGATGTCACTGTGCGGACGCCAGCTCAACTGAAAAAGATCTTGGCCGAGAACCCCTATCCAGGCGGCAACCCGAGCCAGGTGACAGTCGCGTTCCTGACGAAGGCGCCGGGACCGGACGCGAAGCAGAAGGTGGCCGCGGTGGCCACCGACGACGAACCATTCACCATTGCCGGTCAGCAGGTCTACGTGAACTACACGCAGGGCATCGGAGAGAGCAAGCTGGCAGAGAGGTTCAGCGCCATCATTGGCGTGAGCTCGACTGTCCGCAATATCCGGACTGTTGAGAAGGTGCTGGCACTGTGCGGGAACTAACGACGACGCTGGGACGGACCTAAATCAGCGCTTCGGCGGCAAGCCGGCGGTGGTGGAAGTCCCGCTCAAGGCGTTCTCCACCGATTGAGCCGTCTTCCGCCGCACTGTCAGATGCGCGTCGCAAACTGGTAAGGGGAGATCGGGCGACTACTGTAGGCGCTTGCTGGCTTCCCCGCTCGCGTCCGGCACAGGCGCGCGTGCAGCATGGTGCGATTTGGAGGTTGGTGCAGGTATGCCGGGAAGCACGCAGCCTAGGGACGGCTCCTTCGTCCACTTGCACGTGCACTCGGACTACTCGATGCTCGATGGAGCCGCCAGAGTAGCCGACCTGTTCTCCAGCTGCGAGCAAATGAGCATGCCGGCCATTGCGATAACCGATCACGGCAACACTTTCGGCGCCTACGAGTTCTACAAGGCTTCGAGACCAACCGGGGTCAAGCCGATCATCGGCATGGAAGCGTATGTCACCCCCAAGACGCACCGCTCTGAGCGCAGACGGGTGCGCTGGGGCGACGGCGGTGGCGACGACGTCTCCGGAGGCGGTGCTTTCACCCATATGACGCTGTGGGCAGAGAACACCGCCGGCATGCACAACCTGTTCCGCTTGAGCTCCCTCGCCTCGCTCGAGGGCTACTTCTACAAGCCGCGGGTGGACCGCGAGCTGCTCAGCAGCTACGCCAGCGGCCTGATCGGAACCACCGGCTGCCCGGGTGGAGAGGTGCAGACCTACCTGCGGCTAGGCCGCTATGACGACGCGATCGCCAGCGCAGCCGAGTTCCGTGACCTGTTCGGCACCGGCAACTACTACGTGGAGCTGATGGACCACGGCATCACGATCGAGCGCCGGGTACGCGACGACCTGCTCCGGATCGCACGAGAGCTCAAGCTCCCGCTGGTCGGCACCAACGATCTGCATTACACCGACCAAGCCGAGGCCGGGGCGCATGAGGTGTTGCTCTGTGTGCAGACCGGCTCCACGATGGCTGAGGGGAACCGCTTCAAGTTCGAAGGCGACAGCTACTATCTCAAGTCACCTGCCGAGATGCGCGCGCTGTTCGCAGAACTTCCCGAGGCGTGCGACAACACGCTGGCAATTGCCGAGCGGTGCGATGTCTCCTTTACCGAGGGCAACGGCACCTACATGCCGCGCTACCCATGCCCGGAGTCGGAGACCGAGGACTCATGGTTCAGGCATGAGGTCGAGGCCGGCCTGCAGCGCCGCTATCCCGGTGGAGTTCCCGACGCGGTGCGGACCCAGGCCGACTTCGAGATCGACGTGATCACCTCAATGGGCTTCGCCGGCTACTTCCTGGTGGTTGCCGACTTCGTCAACTGGGCGAAGGAGCACGGCATCCGGGTGGGCCCGGGCCGTGGCTCTGGCGCCGGCTCAATCGCCGCGTACGCGATGCGGATCACCGATCTTGACCCGCTCGTCCACGGACTGATCTTCGAGCGCTTCCTCAACCCGGACCGCGTTTCGATGCCAGACTTCGACATCGACTTCGACGAGCGGCGCCGCGGTGAGGTGATCCGCTACGTCACCGAAAAGTACGGCGAGGGCCGGGTCAGCCAGATCGTCACGTACGGGACGATCAAGGCCAAGCAGGCGGTCAAGGATGCCTCCCGTGTCTTGGGCTACCCCTTCGGCGTAGGGGAGCGGATCACCAAGGCAATGCCCCCGCCGGTGATGGGCAAGGACGTGCCGCTTGCCAAGCTCTTCGACCGCGAACATTCACGCTACGGAGAGGGCGGGGAGTTCCGGGCGCTCTACGAGACCGACCCCGACGTCAAGACGGTCGTTGACACCGCCAAGGATCTGGAAGGCCTCAAGCGGCAATGGGGTGTGCATGCCGCCGGAGTGATCATGTCCAGCGCACCGCTGATCGACATCATTCCGATCATGCGCCGAGAGCAGGACGGCGCGATCATCACCCAGTTCGACTATCCGACCTGCGAGTCGCTCGGCCTGATGAAGATGGACTTTCTCGGCCTGCGCAACCTCACCGTGCTCGACGATGCGGTGGCCAACATCGCACTCAACCGCGGGTTCACGCTAGTGCTGGAGGACCTGCCGCTGGACGACGCGGCGGCCTACGCACTGCTCGGGCGGGGCGAGACGCTCGGCGTCTTTCAACTCGACGGCGGGCCGATGCGCACTCTGCTGCGGCTGATGCGTCCGGACAACTTCGAGGACATCTCCGCGGTGCTGGCGCTCTACCGGCCGGGCCCGATGGGAGCCGATAGTCACACGAACTACGCGCTGCGCAAGAACGGGCGGCAGGAAATCACGCCGATCCATCCTGAGCTGGCGGAGCCGTTGGCCGAGATCCTGGACACCACTCATGGCCTGATCGTCTACCAAGAGCAGGTCATGGCGATCGCCCAGAAGGTGGCAGGCTTCACCCTGAGCCAGGCAGACAACATGCGCCGAGCAATGGGCAAAAAGAAGAAAGAGATCCTCGACGCGGAGTTCCTGCCGTTCTCCGCGGGCATGCAGGCGAACGGCTACTCCAACGCCGCAATCACCGCCCTTTGGGACACCCTGGTCCCGTTCTCCGATTACGCCTTCAACAAAGCGCACACTGCGGCGTACGGCATGGTCTCGTACTGGACCGCATACCTGAAGGCCAACTTTCCCGCCGAGTTCATGGCAGCGCTGCTCACATCGGTGGCCGACGACAAAGACAAGATGGCGGTTTACCTCAACGAGTGCCGTCGCATGGGGATCCAAGTACTACCGCCGGACGTCAACGAATCCGCAGCCAACTTCACCCCGGTCGGCACTGACATCCGCTTCGGCCTTACCGCGGTACGCAATGTGGGTCACAACGTCGTGGACGGGATCGTCGCCGCTCGCGAGGTCCACGGCAAGGCCGTGAACTTCCACGGCTTCCTGGACCAGGTGCCCTTGGTCGTCTGCAACAAGCGGGTGATCGAGTCGCTGATCAAGGCGGGTGCATTTGAGTCGATGGGGCACTCACGGCGGGCCTTGATGACCGTCTACGAGGCGGCAGTGGACGGGGTGCTCGACCTCAAGCGCAACGAGGCGAACGGTCAAGATGATCTGTTCGGCGAGCTGGCGGACACGGATCCCGTGCTGACCGGGAGCGTTCCCGACCTGCCCGACTGGGACAAGCGAACCAAGCTGGCGTTCGAGCGCGAGATGCTCGGTCTCTATGTCAGTGATCATCCGCTGCAGGGACTGGAGCACATTCTTGCCGCAGAGCGCGACATCGGCATCGGCGAGCTGCTCGCGGAGGACGGTCCCCGAGACACCATGGTGACGATCGCCGGCATGATCACCAACATCACCCGTAAGACCACCCGCCGTGGAGACATCTGGGCAGTGATCACTGTTGAGGATCTGGAGGCGTCGATCGAGGTCTTGCTCTTCCCGAAGGCGTACGAGATGGTGTCTACCGTGCTGGCCACCGACACCGTGGTCAAGATCAAGGGCCGGGTCAAGGTTGAGGACGACACTGTGTCACTGAACGCGTCCGAGCTCAGCCTTCCTGATATCACCGACGTACGAAGCGAACCGGTGGTGATCTCGCTGTCAGCGGCGCGGTGCACGCCGCAGGTCGTGCAACAGCTCCGTGAGGTGCTGGCGGCCCATCCCGGCCTGACCGAGGTACGGCTACGCCTCCGGTCCGCAGACAGGACGACCGTGATGAAACTCGACGAGCGGCTGAGGGTCACCCCATCGCCGCCGCTGATGGCCGATCTCAAGGCATTGCTGGGTCCCTCGTGTCTGGCGTCCTGAACGAATCGGCTCCCACCCCGACCCGGCGCACCAGGCGGCTCGCCGGTCGCCTTATTGGCTTCGCCGCTGCCTCGCTCGGTCTGGGTGCTGTCGCCGGGGTGGTCTGGTGGTTGGTGGTGAAGCCTCCCGCGTACGAGCTGAGCAGCGGCGGCTCGGCCACCACCTCCGAGCGTGGCCTGAGCCAGTTCATCTCCGGCGATGCATGGTTCTGCGCAATCGGCCTGGTGGCCGGACTGCTGATTGGCCTCGCGGCTTGGCGCTGGCTTCGCGATCTCGGCTGGACTGTGGTGCTTGTGGTGTTGGTGTGCGCCACGGCCTCGGCGCTGACGTGCTGGTTGGTCGGTTACCGGCTTGGACCGGGTGATTTCTCCGGCTCGCCTGGCGGCAGCTCAGCCCGGAGAGCTGGTGCCGATTCCGCTCACCTTGCGAGCCCGCGCGTCACTGCTGACGTGGCCGTTTTTCGCCATCATCCCGGTGCTACTGGGCTCCTCCCTTGGCCGCGATGAGGATGAGCCGCGTCCCCTCCTGCGTCGGCGACGTTCAGGTCACCAGTCGTAGCAGGGCGGTCACAGCAATCGCGACCAGGAAGACGACGAGGAAACCGCGCCGCAGCAGCAGAGCGACGATCGCAGCGGCCACGCCAGCCAGAGTGCGCCAATCCACCACGTAGCGGCCGCCACCGTCGAAGAGCTCCACGGCAACCAACGCGGACAGCATCGCTATCGGGAGGAACTGTGCCACCCGTTGCACCTTGGGATGGTTCAAGATCGACTCGGGGAGCGACATGCCCGCGAGCTTCAGCAGGTACGAGCCGACAGCCGCGATGACCAGTGCCAGCCACAGTGGAGTCACGTCGGGCGCCGATCTTCGATGTCAGCGCCTTCGCGAGTCGGGCGTAAGCCGGCAACGAGCGCCA
Source organism: uncultured Actinomycetota bacterium (assembly GCA_963734005.1). Lineage (GTDB taxonomy): Bacteria > Actinomycetota > Actinomycetes > Propionibacteriales > Propionibacteriaceae > Microlunatus. The sequence continues at coordinate 15,172 of CAVTFS010000006.1, read as the reverse complement.
CGCTGGCGGCAGCGACAACCGGGATACCGGGCGGCGTCAGAGGTACCAGGGCGAGGGCCACAGCTGCGCCGCCCAGCGCCACCCAACGCGCCTCCCGGCGCCGCAGCGAAGGCCAGAGCAACGCCAGGAAAACGGCAGGTGCGGCGGCATCCAGCCCAACATCGCTGGGATTGATCGCGCGGCCAATGAGTGCACCGAACAGAGTGCCCAGCTGCCACAAGAAGAACAGGATCAGCCCTGTGGCCCAGAAGGCATAACGCGCGGCGCGAGGAGTGGCTTGACTCACCGCCATGCCGGTTGTCTCGTCGATCACGAAGTGCGCGGTCCAGAGCCTGGCTAGGCCGGTTGGATGCAGAATCTCCGAAAGAGGCACGCCGTAGAACGCGTTGCGTACTGCCAGCAGCAGGCTTGCCGCGACTGCTGCAAAGGGCGTGCCGCCCCCGGCTGCCACCCCGACGAAAGCGAACTGCGATGCCCCGGTGAACATCACCAGGCTGAGCACCATGGTCTGGGCCAGAGTCAGTCCGGAACCCACCGAGATCGCTCCGAAGGAGGCACCAAAAGCCCCGGCATAGAGGCCAATGCCAATCGCGGCCCTGAGGATGTCGCCGCGGTCTGGCAGCGGCTCCTCCATGGACCTCCTCAGCGGTTGGCGGCGCTCTCCGACGGATGAGATAGTAATCCGGCACACCGACAGGCTGTTGATTATCTGAGTCGGCGCACGGCGCCTGGGCCGTAGAATCTGTCCGTGCTTCGGGTGATCAATCTTCGTGGCCGCCGGGCGGCCGGCGAGCGGCTGGATTACTCCGCCATTGTGCCCAGAGCCGATTTCGATGTGGCAGCCGCGACCGAGATCGTTCGGCCGATCTGCGAGGACGTCTCGCGTCGCGGAGTAGCTGCACTGACTGACTACTCCATGCGTTTCGATCGAGTGCTTCCTGCCACCTTCCGAGTGCCGGCCACAGCGTTGGAGAGCGCTGCTGCACGACTCCAGCCGGACTTGAGGAAGGCCTTCGCAACCTCGATTGAGCGGCGACGCCGTGTAAGTGAGACCGAGCTCGGTGACAGTGGGGGCGAGGTCAGCGTGGCACCCGGCGCAGTGGTACGCCGACGCATGATTCCCATCGACCGTGTCGGGTTGTACGTCCCTGGCGGATTGGCGCCGTTGGCTTCAAGTGTGATCATGAATGTCGTCCCGGCGAAAGTTGCCGGCGTACCCTCCATCGCGCTCGCCTCGCCTCCCCAGATCGAGTTCGGCGGCCTGCCGCATCCGAACATCCTGGCGCTCTGCCACATCCTCGGTGTCGACGAGGTGTACGCGGTCGGTGGCGCACAAGCTATCGCGATGTTCGCCTATGGTGTGCCCGACCTCTGCCGCCAGGTCGACTTGATCACTGGGCCAGGCAACATCTACGTTGTCGCGGCCAAGCGGCTGCTCAAGGGCCGCGTCAGCATAGACGCGGAAGCAGGACCGACCGAGATCGCGGTGCTTGCCGATGCCACGGCGGATCCAGTCCATGTGGCGGCCGATCTGATCTCTCAGGCCGAACATGATCCGCTCGCGGCCGCCGTATTGATCACCCACTCCGACGAGCTGGCTGAGGGCACCCAGGCCGAGCTGTCGGCACAGGTGCCGTCGACCAAGCACGTGGAGCGCATCGTTCAATCGCTGGCGGGTCGCCAGTCCGCGATCGTGATGGTGGACGACATCGCGCAAGGCATTGAGGTGGCCAACGGCTACGCGGCCGAGCACCTCGAGATCCAGACCGCTGACCCGGATGAGGTGGCATCCCAGATCACCAACGCGGGAGCGATCTTCGTCGGGCCCTGGTCCCCGGTTTCACTGGGTGACTACTGCGCAGGTAGCACCCACGTCCTGCCGACGGGCGGATGCGCCTGCCACTCCTCGGGGCTGAACGTTCGGAGCTTCCTGAAGATGATGCACATCGTCAGCTACAGCCAAGCCGCCTTCGCCGAAGTCGCCCGCAAGGTGGAAGTGTTCGCCGACGCCGAGGACCTACCGGCTCACGGCGCCGCAATCGCCCGCAGGTTTTTCCCGTCCACACGCGCGCCAGTGATGTCGGCGGCCACCGCGAGTCCCGCGCTCGACGAGCTTCCTCTCCGACCCGAGCTGGTTGGCGAGACACCGTACGGAGCGCCTCAGCTCGATGTCGATGTCTGCTTGAACGTCAACGAGAATCCGTATCCGCCGAGCGAGCGGGTGATCAGGGAGATCGCAGCGGCGGTTGCCGAGGCTGGTCGCTCCCTGAACCGCTACCCGGAGCGTGACGCGCTGGCGTTGCGGGGAGATCTCGCTCGTTACCTCGGCTACGGATTGAGCGCGGAACAGATCTGGGCGGCGAATGGCAGCAATGAGGTGATGTTGCACGTGCTGCTGGCCTTCGCTGGGCCGGGTCGGCGGGTGCTCTCGTTCGCGCCGACGTACTCGATGTATCCCGAGTACGCCCGCGACACCCATAGCGAGTGGTGCACAGCACCCCGTCGCGATGACTTCAGCATCGACCCGGACGGTGCCGTCGCGGCGGTGCTGGAGACCCGGCCGGATGTGGTGCTGATCACCAGTCCGAACAACCCGACGGGTACCGCCGTCGGTCTGCCGACCATACGAGCCATCAGTGATGTCGCACCGGGTGTGGTCGTCATCGATGAGGCCTACTACGAGTTCGCGCGGACTGGCACTCCCAGCGCGCTCGAGCTGCTTCCGCACTACCCGCGGCTTGCGGTCAGCCGGACAATGTCCAAGGCTTTCGCCTTCGCGGCCGGTCGACTGGGCTACCTGGCGGCGGCTCCTGCATTCATCGAAGCGCTCCGCATCGTACGGCTGCCCTATCACCTTTCGGCGCTCACCCAGGCCGCGGCCAGAGTGGCGTTGGCGCACGCTCCGGAGATGCTGGCGAAGGTTGATCAACTCCGGCAGGCCCGCGATGACGTGGGGGATTGGCTGGCTGCCCAAGGGCTCCAGGTTGCGGAATCAGACGCCAACTTCGTACTCTTCGGGCGGTTCACCGACCGCCACGCGGTGTGGCAGGCATTGCTCGACCGCGGGGTGCTGATTCGGGAAACCGGACCTGACGGCTGGCTGCGGGTATCAGCGGGCACCCCAAGTGAGATGCAAGCCTTCAAGAATGCACTGGCCGCCGTGCTTGGAATCGAAATCGACAAGGAGACTCCATGAGCAAGGCCCGTACGGCAAACCTCGAACGGGAGACCTCGGAGTCGAAGGTCAGGATCAGCCTCGATCTCGACGGCAGAGGCCGGGCCCAGATCTCGACCGGGGTCGGATTCTTCGACCACATGCTGACGGCTTTCGCTACCCACTCGCTGATCGACCTAGAGGTGGAGTGCGCCGGCGACTGGCACATCGATGCGCACCACACCGTCGAGGACACAGCAATCGTGCTGGGCCAGGCAATCCGGTCCGCACTCGGCGACAAGCGCGGCATCCGGCGCTTCGGGGACGCCTTGGTGCCACTGGACGAGGCGCTCGCACAGGCGGTCGTCGACGTGTCTGGGCGACCCTACTGTGTTCACACAGGAGAGCCGGATGGGCAGGAGTATGTGCTGATCGGCGGGTCCCAGGGCGTCACAGGTCTGGCAGCGAGCATCCCGTATCCCGGCTCACTGACCCGGCATGTCATGGAGACGCTTGCCTTCCACTCTCAGATCTGCCTGCATCTGACAGTGATCTCTGGTCGCGACCCGCATCACATCGTCGAATGTCAGTTCAAGGCGCTGGCGCGCGCCCTCCGCGACGCGATTGCCTTCGATCCGCGGATGGACCACATACCAAGCACCAAAGGAACTCTGTGACGAAGACTTCGGCACTGCTCGCGCGACCGACGCTCGCAGTGCGGAAAACGGTTGTCGTCCTCGACTACGGATCGGGCAACATCCGTTCGGCCGAGCGAGCAGTCGCCCGGGCAGGCGCTGACGTCGCCGTGAGCACCGATGCGCGGCTTGCCCACGACGCCGATGGCCTGGTTGTGCCCGGCGTGGGTGCGTTTGCGGCATGCATGTCAGGTTTGGTCGCCGTTCGCGGCCCAGAAATCATCGCCGCCCGTCGTACCGGCGGGCGGCCCACGCTTGCTATCTGCGTCGGCCACCAGGTGCTGTTCGAGGCGGGGATCGAGCACGGCGTGCGAACCGAAGGATGTGGCATCTGGCCCGGGCTGGTGGAAGAGCTCCACGCCGCACGGCTGCCGCACATGGGATGGAACACGATCCAGGCAGCTACCAGCAGCGAGCTATTCGCGGGTATCGAATCGGATCGCTTCTACTTCGTGCACAGCTACGGAGTACGCGCGCTGCCCGCGGCTCCGCAGCGGCGCATCACCTGGGCCGAACATGGCGGCGACAGGTTCGTGGCGGCGGTAGAGGAAGGTTCGCTCTGGTCTACCCAGTTCCACCCCGAAAAGTCAGGTGATGCCGGAGCTCGCTTGATCTCCAACTGGGTAGCGACGCTGTGAAATGAATGCTGCGAGCGCGATTTCCTGACGCTCGCAGCTGGTGAGAAAGGGCTGAGCGAATGGTGAGCAGAACGCGCTGGCTCGACTACTGCCTTGCCAAGCCAGGCGCGTGGCAGGACGAGCCCTGGGAAGGTGATGTGGTCGTCAAGGTTGGCGACAAGATCTTTGCCTTTCTCGGACCTGTCGAGAACCAGACGACGATCGGCTTGAAGTGCGGTGACCGCGAGACCGCAGACCTGTTCCTCGACCGCTATCAGGGCGCCGCCAGCAAGATGGCCTACATCGGCAAGCACGGCTGGAATACCTTCATTCTCGACGGGGCCATCCCACCCGATGAGATTCAGGACCTGATCGACGCATCGTACGACCTCATCGTGGCGAAGCTGCCGAAGTCCAAGCGTCCGGTGTGACGGAGACAACGAGCTGGCGATAGGGTCGTCTGGTGCATTCGGCAAGTCCTTTACCTGCTGCGGCGCGGGCCGACCGGCTCGTGTTGTTACCGGCGGTCGACCTCGCCGGGGGACACGCGGTGCAGTTGGTCCAGGGCCGCGCCGGGTCGGAGAAGCGGTTCGGCGATCCGCGGGCCGCAGCTCAACGCTGGCAGGACGCGGGCGCGGAGTGGATCCACCTGGTCGATCTGGACGCGGCCTTCGGGCGGGGCAACAACGCCGAGATCATCGCTGAGCTCACCTCGCACTTGCGACTGAATGTCGAGCTCTCCGGGGGCATTCGGGATGACGAGTCGCTGGAGTGGGCACTGGCAACCGGGTGTGCCCGAGTGAACATCGGAACCGCCGCACTGGAACGACCTGAGTGGTGCGAGGAGATCATCGACCGCTACGGGGACCGGATAGCCATAGGACTGGATGTCAGAGGCAGCAAGCTCGCCGCCCGGGGCTGGACCCGGGAGGGCGGCGATCTCCTGGAGACGCTGCATCGGTTGGACAGTGCAGGTTGTGCCCGGTTCGTTGTCACCGACGTATCCGCCGACGGCACGCTTGGCGGCCCCAACATCGACCTACTGCGCCGGGTGTGCGATGAGACCGACAAGCCGGTGATCGCCAGTGGGGGCATCTCCACCATTGAAGACATCCTGACCCTCAGGGACATGGTGGGGATCGGGGTAGAGGGTGCCATCATTGGCACCGCGCTCTACGTCGGCCGCTTCACCATTGAGGAGGCCCTGGTGGCCGCGCAGCTGGACAGCACCACAGGGAGCAACCACACATGACTGCCGCGACCGCCGACACCAGCCGCCGTGTTCAGCGGCTCGATGGTCGGCTGCGGGACCTGCTGGCCGGGAAAAAGATCCTGATGACCGGCGTGACCGGATTCATCGGTGAGCAGTTGCTGTGGAAGATGCTTGACTGAACTCCCCGACACCAGGCCCGCGATACTGGTCCGCCGCAAGGGCTCGGCCAGTGCACGGGATCGGATGATCGCCGTGGTCAAGAAGCCGATCTTCAATGATCTTCGTGAGGCTGCCGGGGGTGCAGCGGAGCTCCTCGACGCCAGAGTTGAGGTCATCGAGGGCGACCTGCCCAATGTCCCGCAACTGCCGACCGATCTTGACATCGTGGTGCACTGCGCCGGAGACGTCTCCTTTGATCCGCCGATCGACCAGGCCTTCACTACTAACGTGATCGGCACCAAGGCGTTGCTGGATCGCATGCTGGAGGCGGTCACCGGCGACGCTGGGGAGCTGCGCCGGATCCCGCACTACGTGCACATCTCCACCGCCTACACGGCCGGGCGCCGGCGCGGTGCGATTCCCGAGGCGCCGCACGTTCATGACATCGACTACGACGCCGAGGCGGCCGCTGGCATTGCCATGCGGGATCTCATCGAGGAGGAGTCGCGCACCTCTGCCCAGCTTGCGAAGCTCCGCAAGGAGGCTGAGCGCGAGCACCGGCAGGCCGGGTTCCTGACCACCGCCGCCGCCACCGAGCGTCGCCGCATCGAGTGGGTTCAGGCAGAACTGGTCAAGGCCGGTACCGAGCGGGCCCGCTCGCTCGGCTGGACCGACGTCTACACCTTCACCAAGGCACTCGGCGAGCGCGTGGTAGCCGATGTTGGCCGGGAGGTGCATGTCTCGATCGTTCGGCCGGCGATCGTCGAGTCCTCCTGGTTGCATCCGTATCCAGGTTGGATCGAAGGCTTCAAGATGGCGGAGCCGTTGATCTTGGCGTACGGGCGCGGCGAGCTCCCGGAGTTTCCGGCGACACCGGAGGCGGTCGTGGACATCGTGCCCTGTGATCATGTGGTGAACGCCATCCTCGCGGTGTGCGCCACCCAACCCGAGATCGGGCACCCGGAGTACTACCACGTGAACTCCGGCGCCCGGAATCCTTTGACCTTCAAGGACACCTATAGCCACATCCGCGCTTACTTTCAGGCCCACCCCTTCGAAGGCGGTCCACGCGGGGCCGCCCGGTTACCGCAGTGGACGTTCCCCGGTGCCTCGTCAATCGAGCGGCTGCTCTCCACCTCAGAGCGCGCCCACAAGCTGGCCGAGCGAGTCGTAACCCGGGCGCCGCGTTCGGACCGGACGCGCAAGATCGCCAAGGACCTGGATCGCACCCGGATACGCCTGGATTTCCTGCGGCGCTATCACACCCTCTACAAGGAGTACGCCCAGTCGGAGCTCCACTTCGTGGATGACAACACTCTTGCTCTGACCCTGGCGCTGCATCCTGATGATCAAGCTGCCTTCGCTTTTGATACTTCGGTCTTCGACTGGAAGACCTATATCCAGGAAGTGCACTGTCCATCCATCACTGCGCCGGTACGCCGGATGGACGCAGCCCGCAGCAAGCGCGGCAATCGGCCGACCACGATGAAGGATCTGGACAAGGACACTGCAGGCTCCGCGGCGTTGGCGATCTTCGACCTGGACGGCACGATCATGTCCACCAACGTGATCGAGCAGTACCTGTGGGCCAGATTGCCAGAGCTCTCACTCACGGGCCAACTTGCCGAGGTGGGCCAGGTCATGCGGCGCCTTCCGTCGTACCTGCGCGCCGAGCAGCGAGACCGCGGCACTTTTCTGCGCGCGGTCTACCGCCGCTACCGGGGCGCTGATTTGGCCGCCCTGGAGCGCTTCGTCGACACCTCGATGGCTCCTCACATCCTGAGCAGGCTCTCCCCCGAAGCCGTACGCAGGATTCGGGAACATCGCGCCGCTGGCCATAAAACGATTCTCATCACCGGAGTCGTGCGGTCGCTGACCCGGCCGATCCAGCCACTGTTCGACGTCATCGTCGCTGCCGAGCTGGGAATTGACGAGGAGGGCCGCTGCACCGGCTTTCTCACCGCGCCGCCGCTGGTAGGGGAGTCCCGAGCGGCGTGGCTCAAGCACTACGCGGCGCTGCATGAGCTCGACCTCGACCGTAGTTTCGCGTATGCCGACTCCCACTCTGATCTGCCGATGCTGGAAACCGTAGGCAATGCGGTGGCGGTCAGCCCCGACATCCCGCTGATGCGGGCCGCTCATCGCAACCAGTGGTCGGTTGTGGAGTGGAAGATCAAGCCGATCATGCCGCGCTGGGCGCTGCCGAGGTAAGGAGATTGGTAGATGGGCCGACCCGGTTTCGTCCTCGAGGTCGACGAACGCACTCCGCCGCTGCTTGTGCCGGACGGTGATCGTTTCCGCCTTGAGAGGTTTCCGCTGGGAACCCGGGTGATCTACCCTGCCGAGTCACTGAACCCGGTGCCCGGCCTCGTCGAAGCGATTAACGCGGCACTCGACACACCGATCCAGTCAGAGCCACTCTCGGCATTGCTGGAACCGGCAATGCGGCTGACGATCGCCTTCGATGACATCGGGACTCCGACGCCGACGATGCGGCGGCCTGACATCCGCGGAAAGGTGATCGAGGCCGTGTTGACCCGGGCTGCAGCGGCTGGCGTCGACGACGTTGCCCTGGTCAGTGCAAACGGTCTGAACCGCCGGATGACTGCCGAGGAACTGCAGCACATCGTCGGCGAGCGGGTCTTCCGCTCGTTCTATGCCGATGGCCTGCTGACCAATCACGATGCTGAAGATGCCGAGAACCTGGCCAAGATTGGGAGCACGGAGGCAGGCGAGATCGCAGTGAATGCGCGGGCCGCCCATTCCGACCTGTTGATCTTCGTGCATCTTGTCGTCGCACCGTCCGCCGGCGGCGCGGCAGCGATCGCTGCTGGACTGGGCTCGACCGCTACCATCGGCCAGCTGTCAGGTCTTCGAGCTCAGAGCAGTGACGCCTCCGCTGAGATCGCAGACCTGGTGTCGTCGGCGGTGCGGGTCTTCCAGATCGATGTCGTGCTCGACAACGACGTTTTCGCCTCCCCGTTGGAGTTCTTGGGCCACCGTGAGTGGGAATGGAGTCTCAAGGACAGGGCGACCTGGTTCGGCGTGCGTCGGGGTCTGGAATGGAGTCCGCAGCGTGCTCGGCGTCGGCTGATGAACCGCGCCGAGGGTGACTACCATGCCACCCTGGTGACCGCCGGCGCACCGGCCGCGGTCGAAGAGGTGAGCCGGGGGCAGATAACAGCCCAGCAGCTCGTCGAGGTGTCGGCGCCGGCAGATGTGGGGGTGATTGGCGTCAGTGCGCATACGCCGTACAGCGTCGACTCGGTGACCAACCCGATTCTTGCCGCGTGGAGCGGACTCGCTGCCGCGTTCGGCTCCCATACCGGCACTCCCTTCGTCCGGCCGGGTGGAGCCTTGATCTTGTACCACCCGCTTTACGCGGAGTTCTCTCCGCTGCACCATCCGTCGTACGTGGACTTCTTCGCCGATGTACTGACCGTCACCACGGACCCCGAACAGATCTCGGCGGACTATGAGGAGAAGTTCGCCAACGATTCCTGGTACGTCCATCTGTACCGCACGAGTCAGGCATTCCACGGAGTGCATCCGATGTATCTCTGGTACCAGATCGCCGCCGCGCACCGACACTGCAGTGACATCGTCTGGGTCGGGGCGGACCGAGAGAGCGCCGCACGGATGGGTTTTCGCGCAGCTTCCACGCTTGCCGACGCCCTCGAGATCGTGGCATCGACAGTCGGCCGCACGCCATCGATCAGCTATCTGCACGCCCCGCCGAGGGTGCTGGTTGACGTCAGATGAAAGACAGTCGGCCGGTGAGGCGGATGAGGTGGGCACGCCTGGCACCCGTGCGCGCCGTGCGCGAATGTGTCCAGGTGGTTGCCGTCAAACCTATGGTGCGGAAGGAACTATCGGTCGAGGTCTACGGGCTCGACGAGCTGCGCCAGCTGGACGGGCCGGCGTTGATCATGGCAAACCATGCGTCGCACTTGGACACGGCCGTGCTGGTGTCGACGTTGCCGACGAAGCGCCGTCGCCACACCGCCGTGGGGATCGAGGCGGACTACTTCTTCAATAGCTGGTTGCGGGCGAGCGGCTCGGCGATCGCCTTCAATACATTCCCTATCCAGCGGACCGGGGATGCGCTCTCGGTCACCCCAGCCACCTTGCTGGCCAAAGGCTGGACAGTCGTGGTCTTTCCCGAAGGCACGCGTTCCCGCGACGGGTTCGTCGGCCAGTTCCGGATGGACGTAGCGGAGGTGGCAGTCAGCTCTCAGGTGCCGGTCATGCCGGTTGGCATCCTCGGCACGTACGCGGCGATGCCACGGGGAAGCAACTGGCCGGTTCCCGGGCGTCCGCGGGTGAGTGTCCGGTATGGGCCGCCGATCATTCCACGGCCCAGCGAGATGCCGAGCGAGCTCGCGTCCAGGATCTTTGACGCAGTCAAGAAGCTGCTTGCCGAAGACGCTGCCACCTGGTGGAAGGCCCAGCAGGGCTCTGCGGACGTAGCAGAGCCGCCGGCATCGAGCTGGCGGCGCATTTGGCAGCAGAGCGACCCACCAGTCAAAGGTGGCATGCCGCCCGAGGTTCAGATCTGGCGCCGCTGATGGCGGGGGTCACCCCAGTGATCATTCGGTGGCCCCCATGGCTCCCTGCGACGGTGTGCCGAGCAGCAGCTCACAAAGCAGCGATCAGCCCGTATTCGATCGCCGTGGCGGCAGAGGCAGTGACCTGTGAGGCGACGACCGTGGTGAGAGCGGCGGCGAGCATGACAATGAATCGGGTGACAGTGCGCATCGGAATCCCCTGTGTATGAGGCTGCTACTCCGCCATTCGTCGCCGCGGTCGACATGGATGGCTCTGTTTGATTGCTCCGCTCGCTTTCGCTCGCTCCGCGCGGATCGCGCCTTCGAGCTGGAGCCTTCTGGATGCTTTTGATCAGAAACGCCCCAGAGTCACGGGCGGGCTAGGATTTTGCATATGTCCGGTCATTCCAAGTGGGCAACTACCAAGCACAAGAAGGCTGTGGTCGATGCCCGACGCGGCAAGCTGTTCGCCAAGCTGATCAAGAACATTGAGGTGGCGGCTCGCGTCGGGGGTGGTGACCCAGCCGGCAACCCGACGCTGTACGACGCAATCCAGAAGGCGAAGAAGAGCTCGGTTCCCAATGACAACATTGACCGGGCGGTCAAGCGCGGCTCGGGGGCCGAAGCTGGTGGCGCCGCCTACGAGACCCTGATGTATGAGGCGTATGGTCCGGCTGGCATTGCCTTGCTCATCGAGTGCCTCACTGATAATCGGAACCGTTCGGCCTCTGATGTTCGTGTTGCGGTAACGCGGAACGGCGGGACCATGGCCGATGCTGGCTCGACCGCGCGGATGTTTGCTCGCAAGGGAGTCGTCATCGTCGCCAAGCAGCAAGACGGTCGTGAGATCACCGAAGATGATCTTCTGGAGGCCACCTTGGATGCCGACCCTGAAGAGATCAACGACCTGGGTGAGAGCTTCGAGATCATCACCGAACCCAGCAACACAGTGCCGGTACGCACCGCAGTGCAGCAGGCAGGGCTGGACTACGAGTCGGCCGAGGTCTCCTTCGTGCCGGAGTACACCCAGGAGGTCGACGCGCCGACGGCCGAGAAGCTGATGAGGATCATCGACGCACTGGAGGACTCCGACGATGTCCAAAACGTGTACGCGAACTTCGATGCCTCGGACGAGGTGCTGGCCAACATCAGCTAGTGCCTCACATCTGGGCGGCACTGCATGAGTGAGCGGCGCGCGCTCAGGAAGATGGGCCTGCAACACTAGTTGCGAACGGACAGCGTGTCGCGGTCGCCATCGTCAGGGGCACCACATAAGCTGCCGAACATCTGTTCGTTTATTCAGGGTTAAGGGGGATCGCGTGGGCGATCCGGTCACGCGACACCTGGGGGAACGCATGCGGGTGCTGGGAATCGACCCGGGCCTGACCAGGTGCGGGCTTGGAGTGGTCGACGGGGTTCCCGGCCGACAGCCGCTCTTGGTCGCCGTCGATGTGATCCGTACGCCACCTGAGCTCGACGTGGCACGTCGCCTCTTGACTATCGAGGAGGTTATCGAGGACTGGGTTACCCGCTATCGGCCAACCGCGGTCGCCATTGAACGGGTATTTGCGCAACACAATGTGCAGACGGTGATGGGCACCGCTCAGGTTGCTGGAGTAGCGATGGTCGTCTCCGCCCGGCATGGAATTCCGGTGAGTCTGCACACCCCAAGTGAGGTCAAGGCCTCGATTACTGGCTCCGGGCGTGCCCCCAAGGAACAAGTCGGAGCCATGGTGACAAAGATTCTCAAGCTCGACGACACGCCCAAGCCGCCGGACGCGGCGGATGCTCTTGCACTTGCGATCTGTCACGTGTGGCGAGGTGGCACTACCGCTCGGCTGAACGCGGCAGTGGAGGCTGCCGCCGAAAAGGCGAAGCGACAACGGAGGGCCTTCGGCAGATCTCAATCACCATGCGGGGGAGAGGCATGATCGCGCAGCTGACTGGCTTGGTCGCCCAGGTCGGACCTACGTCGGCCGTTATCGAGGTTGGCGGCTTCGGCATTCAGGCGGTCTGCAGCCCCAACACCGTCGCTGGGCTTCGGGTCGGACAGAGTGCCACGCTGGCGACCTCACTCGTCGTCAGAGAGGACTCGCTCACCCTGTACGGTTTCGCCTCCGCCGATGAGCGGGAGTTCTTTGAGCTCTTGCTAACTGCGACCGGAGTCGGGCCCAAGCTGGCTCAGGCCGCGCTGGCAGTGCTGAGTCCCGATGAGCTCCGCACCGCGATTGCCACCGAAAACCTGGTCCAGTTGTGCAAGGTGCCCGGCATCGGTCGCAAGGGGGCGCAACGCATGGTCATCGAGCTCAAGGACAAGATCAACGCGGTCGGCCATGCCGAGGTGCCGGTGACCGCGGTCAGGCCAGCCGCGGCCTGGCGCGCGCAGGTGGCGCAGGGACTGCAGGGCTTGGGATGGTCGGCACGCGATGCCGAGACCGCTTGCGATGAAGTCGAGGACTTGGCGCGTGAAGACCCACAGGTCAACGTCGCAGTCTTGATGCGCGCCGCGCTGCAGAGTCTGGCTCGAAAGTGACCGGACTCCGGTGAGCCATGTACGCGACGAGGACCTCGCTGCGCTGGTACGTCCTTACGCCGATCCAGACGAGCGCGCTGCCGAATCAATGCTCCGGCCCGGCACGCTGGCGGAGTTCGAGGGGCAGCCACGGGTCAGCGACCAGCTCGGTTTGGTGCTTGAGGCGGCCCGGCACCGCGGGGGAGTGCCCGACCACGTCCTGCTGTCCGGGCCCCCTGGCCTCGGCAAGACGACCCTGGCAATGATCATCGCGAGCGAGATGAATGCGCCGCTCCGGATCTCGAGCGGGCCGGCCATCCAGCACGCCGGAGATCTCGCGGCGATCCTGTCCGGACTCGTCCAGGGAGAGGTCTTCTTCCTCGATGAGATCCACCGGATGTCCCGCCCAGCTGAGGAGATGCTTTATCTCGCGATGGAGGACTTTCGCGTGGATGTGGTCGTCGGCAAGGGCCCGGGAGCAACCGCGATTCCCTTGGAAATCCCCCGCTTCACGCTGGTAGGGGCCACAACTCGGGCTGGTCTGCTTCCTGGTCCGTTGCGTGACCGCTTCGGCTTCACCGCCCAGCTCGACTTCTACAGTGCCGACGCAATAGACCACATTCTGCATCGTTCAGCAGAGCTGATTGGAGTCCACCTGGAGACGACTGGCGCCACCGAGATCGCTCGCCGTTCCCGCGGCACTCCGCGCATCGCCAACCGGCTGCTTCGTCGGGTGCGTGACTACGCCCAGGTCCGAGCAGACGGCCGCATCACGCTGGCGGTCGCTCAGGACGCGCTTGAGCTTTACGAGGTGGACGAGCTTGGTCTCGATCGCCTGGACCGGTCTGTACTTGACGCAATGTGCCGTCGCTTCGGTGGTGGTCCGGTCGGATTGTCAACGCTGGCCATTTCGGTTGGCGAGGAACGCGAAACCGTTGCAGAGGTCGCGGAGCCGTTCCTGGTCCGGCAGGGCTTTCTGATGCGCACCCAGCGCGGCCGAGTTGCGACGCCGGCCGCCTGGCGTCACCTTGGCCTGGTTCCTCCGAGTCCGATCCCAGGTGCCGAGGCAGCCCCCGACCTCTTCGGCGATGCGAGAGCAGCGCGCAAGGGGCGTTGAGCGGCGGCATAGCCATTTCACAGACCGTACAATGCCGGTTTTGGTCGCAGACTAGGTAGAGTACGGCGGGCGCCCTTTTTTGGCGAACGTCCCAAGACTGAGCAGCAGGAACAATTCATCGGTGCTGGGCAAGCTGCCAAGCACACTCACAATCGGATGCCGGAGCAATGCAGCAATATTCGACCCTGATCTTCATCGCCTTGCTGGTGGCGGCGTTCTACTTCTTAATCTTGCGGCCCCAGCGCAAGCGCCAGCAAGCCATGCAACAAACGATGAGCGCGCTCAGCCCGGGCAGCAGGGTGATGCTCGGCAGCGGTGTTTTCGGCACAGTCGTATCCGTGGGGCCGCGACAGGTCGTGCTGGAGATCTCGCCGGGCGCCGAGCTCACGGTGCTCAAGCAGGCGATCTCAAAGATCGTGACCGACGACGACGAGGACAGCCCTGACGAGCAGGACGAGCTCGACGATGAGGACGCTGCTGCCGAGCGGCCGATCGAGCTGCAGGATGAGCGGCCGATAGAGGAGCCGAAGGAGCCGAAGGCGACGAATAGCGAGCCCGCCGCCGAGCCGGACACGTCATCGACGCCCCGCGAGTCGAAGCCTCCGACCGCTGAGTGAGCCTTCCCAACAGCTAGGAAACACGCGCGAGTGGCAACAACGACTGGTCATCCTGGCCGTACCCTGATCGTGTTGGCCGTGCTGGTGGCTGGACTCATCACCTTGATGGCGGTCAGCGGGACCTGGACTCCGAAGCTCGGTCTCGACCTCCGGGGCGGTACCACCATCACCTTGACCGCCAGGAACACCACCGGTAGCGGGACGGTGGATCCCAATAGTCTGCAGCTCGCCAAGACCATCATCCAAAGCCGTGTAGACAGCCTGGGTGTCGGCGAGTCCGAAGTAACCACCTCCGGCGACAACCAGATCATCGTCACTGTGCCGAACGTGCAGCAGGATGAGCTGGTCCGCCTCGTCGGTCAGACCGCTGTGTTGCGGTTCCGGGCGGTGTACGCGGCCGAGCAGATACAACCGCCAGAGCCGACACCAAACCCGACAGGTGAACCCACGCAGGGGGCAACACCGCCACCGAGCGGTGAACCCACCGCTGGGCCCTCAGAGTCGGCTCAGGCTCCGTCCGAGGAACCCAGCGCCCCCGCCA
>CAVTFS010000005.1:0-39947 GCA_963734005.1 uncultured Actinomycetota bacterium | reverse complement strand
TGAGCAGGTCGCTCATGTCCTGCGGCTTGACGACCAAGATCACCGTCTCTGCTTCGGCCACGGCCTCGATGTTCTCGAGCATCTTGATCCCGTACCGGGCGGAGAGCTCTTGCTGCCGCTCCAGCCTGCGGTCGGTAGCCACGATCTGATCGGCGAGCCAACCGGCCCAAGCAGACCCGACAGCACAGTCTCGCCCATGACACCCGCGCCCAGGATCGCCAGCGGATGCCCACTCGAGGTCGAAATCGCTTCAGTCACAGGGTTCCAGCCCGCCCGCCGACCACGAGCTGCGTGCTCACCAGCTCAGCAATCTGCACGGCGTTCAGCGCTGCGCCCTTACGCAGGTTGTCGTTCGAAATGAACATGATCAAACCCTTGCCGGCCGGCGCTGCTTGGTCAGCCCGAATCCGCCCGACGAGACTCGGATCCTGACCCGCGGCATCGAGCGGCGTTGGTACCTCGATCAACCGAACGCCCGGAGCGCGAGCCAGCAGCTTCGTCGCCTCGTCCGGACTGAGATCTTTTGCGAACTCTGCGTGGACAGCGAGCGAATGCCCGGTGAAAACCGGCACGCGTACGCAGGTGGCGGAGACGCGAAGATCGGGAATGTGCAGGATCTTCCGCGACTCATTTCGCAACTTCTGCTCCTCGTCGGTCTCGCCCGTACCGTCGTCGACGAGCGAGCCGGCCAGCGGAAGGACGTTGTACGCAATGGCCTTGACGTACTTGTTCGGGGCCGGGAAGTCGACGGCGTTGCCGTCGAAGGTGAGCTCGATCGCCTGATCGACCACGGCCCTTGCCTGGCTGTCGAGCTCCTCGACGCCTGCGCCACCTGATCCTGATACCGCTTGGTAGGTCGCAACTTGCAGGCGCACCAGGCCGGCGGCGCGATGGAGCGGAGCCAGTATCGGCATGGCAGCCATCGTGGTGCAGTTGGGGTTCGCGATGATGCCTTTGGGCGGGCGCATCGCGTCGTCTGGGTTGACTTCTGAAACCACCAGCGGAACGTCCGGGTCCATCCGCCAGGCAGACGAGTTGTCGATCACGATCGCACCGGCAGCAGCCACCTTGGGCGCAGTGGCCAGCGAGGCTGTCTTGCCCATGGAGAAGAGGGCGAGGTCGAGGTCTGTGAAGTCGGCCGTCGCGGCGTCCTCGACGATGATCTGATCGTCACCCCAGGGCAGGTGTCTGCCGGCTGAGCGACCTGAAGCGAAGAACCGTACCTCGTTGATCGGGAACGTGCGCTGCTCAAGCAGCCTCCGCATCACACCGCCCACCTGACCGGTGGCGCCGAAGACCCCAACACGCATGACGCCAAGCCTAAGTCCTTGCATCTGACCACCCTTTCCATTCCCAGACCTGGCCGGCTGTCATCGAGGCGACGTGCGCCGTCTTTGACCGCGGCGCTGCGCAATGCCATCGACCACGACATCGACGATCGCCTGGAGGACGTCGCGGCTAATGGGCTCGCCGGTGAGCAACAGCCGCAGGTGAATCGGGCCGAGCACGGACTCGATGACCTGGCGGGGCTGGGTACCGGGCGCGACCTCGCCGCGCTCGATCGCCTGCTCGACGATGATGCCGTCCAGGGCAAGACGCTCGTCCCAGAAGCGACGGTTCGCCGCGGCAAGCCTGCTGTCGTGTGGCATCTGCGCTACCACTGCGCGAGCCATCGCCGCGACTTCCGGGCTGGCCGCGTTTACAGCGGCGGTCTGTGCCAGCTCAAAGAGATCCTTCCGCAGCGAGCCGGTGTTGGGAACAAGGATGTGCTCACCTGCGCGCTGGAGCATCGCCTCGAGCACCAAATCCTCACGAGTGCCCCAGCGCCGGTAAAGCGTGGTCTTGTGAACGCCTGCCCGCCGGGCGACGCTCTCGAGGCTGAGGGCCGAGTAGCCGGACTCGGCCAATTCAGCCAGCGTTGCCGCGATCGCGGCCGCTCTCACTCGGGCACTGCGCCCGCCGGGCCGTCGGCGAAGCGCCAGCTGCTCGATCCCCTGGGTCGAATTCTCGAGTTTGTCCATCGCCACGTCACTTACATTAACGCAACTTTTCGTTGCAACTTTGAGTTGCGTTTGTTAATTTCGGACAATGAAGAGTTACCGGCAGGCTCACCCGATGCACCGGTTTGCGCGAGGAACCGCGGCCACCCGCCCGATGGCGAAGATCTTCAGCGTGATTCAGCAGCCTCTAGATCAGCTCGTCTATCGCCTAACTCGCGGCACCACCACCGCGACGTCGTGGCTGGCCGGCGTCGAGATCACGATGCTGACAACCACGGGCGCCAGGACAGGAATGCGCCGCACGCTGCCCGTACTCGGCCTGCCCGACGGAGAGGACACAATCCTGATCGCTTCCAACTTCGGCCGTCCGCGCAACCCGTCCTGGTACTACAACCTGCGCGCGAACCCCAACGCGACGATCGCCCGGAACGGCATCAGCCGTGAGGTAGTCGCCCGCGAGCTCAGTGGCTCAGAACGAGAACTGAGCTATCAGCGCGGCGAGGAGATCTTTCCCGGCTTCACCCAGTACCGCCGCTGGGCGTCACATCGCCAGATTCCCGTCATCAGACTCCAGCCAGTCTCCGGAGCCGTCGCAGACCAAGCGAGGCTCACTCACGTCGGGTGCGGGCACAAGTAGTTGTACAGCAGGCAGGATGGGCGTCGTGACACAGCTGGACGCGCCTGAGACTGCAGTGGATCGGAGGCGCCTGGGCCTCGAGGTCGTGATCGTGCTCGGTCTTTCGCTTGGCCAGTCGGCGGTCTATGCGGTGCTCCGCATCATCGAGCGGCTGACCCGCAATGTGCCGTTGGCCCAGCAAACATCCACTCTGAACGCTTCGGTCACCCCGGACCGTCCCTGGCTCGACCTGACGTACCAGCTGGTCGGCATCGCCTTCGGCCTGATGCCTGTCCTGCTAGCGCTATATCTGCTGAGCCTTACTGATCCGCCGGCCGGCCGGACCATCGGCTTGGACTTGACTCGGCCACGATTCGACCTCGGCTTCGGCGTACTCATCGCTCTCGTCATCGGCGTACCTGGCCTTGGTCTGTACGTCCTTGCTCGGGCACTCGGCATCAACACCGAGGTACAGGCGTCGGGCCTGGCTGACAACTGGTGGACCCTGCCAGTGTTGATCTTGTCAGCTGCTCAGAACGCCCTGCTGGAAGAGGTTGTCGTAGTCGGCTATCTCTTCACTCGACTGCGCCAGCTCGCCTGGAATGCCGTTGCGATCATTGCTCTCAGCGCGGTCATCCGTGGCTCGTACCACCTCTACCAGGGCATCGGCGGCTTCATCGGCAACCTGATCATGGGAGTGATTTTCGGCCTGATCTACCTTCGCTGGAAACGAGTCGGTCCGCTCGTGGTGGCCCACACCCTGCTCGACGTCGCCGCCTTCGTCGGATACGCCTTGATCGCTCCCCACGTCGACTGGCTCTGAGTGCACTCAATTCTTGGTGATCAGGCTGCGCGCGAAGAACCGCAGGTTGGATGGGCGCTCGGCCAGGCGCCGCACCAGGTAGCCGTACCAGTCCGTCCCATAAGGGACATACACGCGTACCGCATGACCGAGTTTGGCGAGTCGTTCCTGCTCCGTCGGCCGGATGCCGTAGAGCATCTGAAACTCAAAGTCTCCCGGACCACGCCCATGATCACTGGCCAGCTTGAGACCGATGTCGATCAAGGTGGGATCATGAGTGGCCAGCATCGGAAAGCCATCGCCCGCCAGCAAGATCTTCATACAGCGCACGTAAGACTTGTCGATCTCTTGACGATCTTGGAATGCCACGCTCTCGGGCTCTGCGTACGCCCCTTTGCAAAGCCGCACCCTCGATCCGGTCACAGCAAGATCCTTGCAGTCGTCTTCGGTTCGGTAGAGGTACGCCTGCAGCACCGCGCCAGTGTCGGGGTACTCCTTACGCAGCGTCCGCACGATCTCCAACGTCGAGTCCGTGGTCGTGTGATCCTCCATATCGAGGGTCGCCGCAGTGTTGGCCTTACGCGCCGCGTTGCAGATCAACTCCGCATTCTCCAGCGCGAGCTGTGGACCGTCTCGGAGATGCTGGCCCAGTGCGGTCAGCTTGATCGAGACCTCAGCAGAACCACTGAGGCCAGATTCCCGAAGCTTGGTGAGTAGATCAAGATAAGCGACCACCACCGAGTCGGCATGCGCCCGATCGGTGGTGTCCTCCCCGAGATAGTCAATGCTGACCAACAGGCCGGCACCGATCAGGCGGCGCGTCACCGTTACCACTTCGGCGGAGGTCTCGCCTGCAATGAAGCGATCGACCACCCCGGAGGTAACTGGCGCCGTGGTCACCAAGTTCTTGATCTTCTCGCTGCCGGAGATTCGAAGCAGGGCGCTACGCAGCATTCGCTTCCTCCCTTCGCAAATGCCTGGAACTACACGTGCACCTTCTGCGAACTGCCACGACTCTAACCTTGGCCCATGAGCATCGACCACACGGTCGTGTTGTTGCCCGGCTTGCACGACACCAATACCCAGACGACGGCTCTGAGAGCAGCGCTAACCGATGTGGGACCAGTGCTCACTCCTGATATCAGTGTGAGCACGGCCACGACAGTGATCTTGGAGGACCCGGCCCTCACCGTGCTCGACGCTATCTCAGCCGCCGCCACCGATCGCGTGGTGCTCCTCGGGCATGGTTGGGGAAGCATGGTCGCACTGCAGATCGCCGCCACCCATGGCGAGCAGGTTGCCGCAATCATGCTGAGTACCAACGCCCGGCTCGAGAGGATCGTGCTCCGCTCCCTCTACTACGGCGTCCTCAGCCTGCTTCCTGCCACGGTTGTCCAGCAACTCGGTGCCCGGCCAACGGAGGTCCTCGACCTCTTCGACCAGGTCCGGCCGGCGGACTTCCGATCTCTTGCCGACCGGGTGCCAGTGCCTGCCTTGGTCATCGTCGGCGAGCAGGATGTCGCCAACCGAGGGCCCAGCGCAGCCCTAGCAAGATCGCTGCCGCTGGGTAATCTGCGTGTAGTTCCGCGGGCCGGTGCGGGCTGGCGGGCACAGCAGCCCCAACCGGTCGCGAAGCTGTTGGTCGAGTTCTTGTCCAGCCTGAGCTGACGGGTCGATGGCGCCCTTCGACAGGCTCAGGGCGCATTGTGGAGCCGATGACTTTCCGGCTCGTCGAAGGTCTAATGATCAGGTCGGGCCAATTCACGGCCTTCGATGGCCAGAGAGAGGTGTGATCATGGCCAAAGTCCTTTTGGACATGGCGGTCTCGCTTGACGGGTTCGTCGGCGGCCCCGGCGGCGCTGATGTAGGTCTGTACGACTGGTACTTCAGTCCGTCCGAGGTGAGTCGACCGGTGATCGACGAGCTGATCGCGACGACGGGCGCCATAGTCCTTGGACGGGGCGCGTACGGCACAGGTGAGGAGTCTGGCGGCTGGGATGACACGCCGTACGCGGTACCACACTTCGTGATCACCCATCACCCGCCGCCGTTGCCGAGCGGTGGGGTGGAGTTTGTCTTCATCACCCAAGGTGTCGCAGCTGCCATCGATGCGGCAAAGAAGGCAGCTGGCGACCGCTACGCAACCATCGGGGGCGGTAGCGATATCGCGCGGCAAGCCTTGGCGGCCGGGCTCGTCGACGAGTTGCAGCTGCACGTTGTCCCGCTGCTGGTGGGAGATGGCGTTCGCCTGTTCGACAGCTTCGATCACGGATGGCAGCTCACAAAGGTCCGAGTGATCGATGGCCCCAAGGTCACGCATCTGCGCTATCGCCTCGATGGTGCTTCCTGACCAGCATCAGGCTGATCTTCCGGAAGCCGGCACCGGGAGATCCGCTGAAGTAGATCTCGAGGAATGTCTCGACCGCGGCGCGCGGTTCGGGCGATCGCAGGTTTTGGCCGAGTCCGCCAGGGGTGGTGTTTAGACACGCAACATGCGCGGCACGATCCGCCACTGCCCAAAGGCCGCGCGGTTGTGCTGCATCGTCCGGCCCTCGCCCGCGCCGCCGGAGACATAAGCCCACGCGGTCGGCGACATGGTCTTCTTCGCGCGTAGCTCGAGGCTCGACGCATCGGTGGGAGCCGAAGGTTTCGGCCCAGCGGCCCCGGCCCGATAGATCGCACTTTGGCGCTCCCTGCCGGGCCCGAGGACGGATGGACGGTTGCTCTCTGATGTCATCGTGCCATCACTCATGAGTTCAGTGTCGATGTTCGGAGGCTCCGTGACTGAGCAAACCCAATGGCTGCACGTTTTCACCGACGTAGCTCCCAATGTCGCCGCGGAGTCGGGGAGCTTCTGGTCTGCGGCGCTGGGCTGGCCGCTCGCCGAGCCGTGGCAGGGCCACCCGGAGTTTCGCAGCTTTGCCCCACCCGAAGGCGACTCGTACATCCACCAGCAGGTTGGGAACCATGGCCCGCGGATCCACTTTGATCTCGAGGTGGCCGATCGCGACACCGCTGACCGGCTGGTTGAGATGGGAGCGGTTGTCACCGGCCAACTCGAAGGTTGGTGCCCGATGAGATCGCCTGGTGGACTGCCGTTCTGCCTGGTGGACCGGGAGGAACACGTACGGCCACCGGCACTGGTCCTTGACGCGCACCGCAGCCGGCTGGTGCAGATCTGCATCGATTCGCCGCCGGCCGTGTATGACCAGGAGGTGGCATTCTGGCGAGCGGCGACGAGCTGGCGTTGGCGCCAAGGCGACCACGACGAGTTCGCGGGCAAGCTGTACCCGCCGCCAGGCTCCAGCGCCCAGCTCCTTTTCCAGCGGCTCGGTTCGGAAGACCCGGCGACCGCGGTACGGGCGCATATCGACCTTGGCACCGACGATGTCGAGGCCGAGGTGAAGCGGCTGGTTGCGCTGGGCGGCGAGTGGCTCGGGCCCGGCCGAGGCTGGATTGTCTTCCGTGATCCAGCCGGAATGATCTTCTGTGTGACAGGCAACTCCCCCGATGACCCGTGAGGGTGCGGCGCGATCGTGCCGTGGTGCCCTGCTAGAGCGCGCTGGCGACCCCAGCTGCGTCTACGGCGTACGAAGGCTGAACCGGCGCTGCGAGGTGCAGCCGTGCGAAAGCCAGCGACTCAGCCAGGTCTGCCTCGCGCTGCGCCCGAGTGCCGCTTTTGCGCGAATTGACTTCGAGCACTATGTGCCCGGAGAAGTTCCGCTCGGCCAGGTACTGCAACACGCGCCCTGCCTGCTGGTCGCCGCGTCCGGGCACCAGGTGTTCGTCCTTGACGGACCCTGTGCCGTCAGTGAGATGGACATGCCGGAGTCGCGTCCCCCAGGTACGAACCAGATCCATCGACTGCTGGTTGGCGGTCGAGGCGTGAGAGAGGTCCAGCGTCAGATCGTCGTAGTCGAGTTCAGTCGGATCCCATCCCGGCACGTACGCCTTCAGCTCGCCGCCTGGTGTGCGCCAGGGATACATGTTCTCGACTGAGAAGAGAATGCCGGTGCTGTCCGCCAGCCGCCGGACGCCCTCAACGAACCCTCTGGCGTAGTCGCGCTGCCAGCGGAATGGGGGATGCACGACGACGACGTCCGCGTCGAGCCTGCGCGCTGCCTCGGCTGATCGCTCGAGCTTCGACCACGGATCGGTTCCCCAGACGCGCTGGGTGATCAGCAAGCACGGCGAATGGATCGCCAGCACTGGCACCCCGTGGTAGTCCCGCAGCTTCTCCACCGCATCGATGTCGGCAGCGACTGGATCGATGCCGATCATGATCTCCACGCCGTCGTAGCCCAGCCGGCGGGCAAGTTCGAACGCACTCGAGGTGCTCTCCGGATAGACCGAGGAGGTGGAGAGTCCAATCCGGGCGGGTGGGATCTTGATCAGCCGGCCCTCGGCGTTCTGCACCAGCTCCGCTTCCCGCGCCCTCGACGCTGACGAGTGATCTGCGGGCACGCGCCCAGCATAGAACCCGTCTTGTAGGGCCGTCGCGCATACACTGGCGCGCGTGCCAGAAGTGCTGATCGGTTTCCCCCGCGCATTCGTGGAGTTCGGAGATCCAGCCGACAAGAGCCAGGTGTTTCGGTGTGATCTCACCTGGCTCACCTCACGGTGGGCCTGCATTTTTGGCCAAGGTTGCCGAGGTATTTATGCCGGCCGGCCGAATGACGGCTGCTGCACTCTGGGTGCGCATTTTGCCGACGCCGCGGACGAAAAGCGTGTCGGCAAGGCGGTCCGGCAGCTCAAGGCCCGGCAGTGGCAGTACAAGAAAGACGCACGCGTCGGCGGCTGGGCGGAGGAAGAACATCCTGATCATCTTGCCGAAGGTGAACTGCCCGGCCGTAAAACGAGAGTGATCGACGGTGCCTGCATCTTTCTCAATCGTCCAGGCTTCCCAGCCGGTCAAGGCTGCGCGCTGCACCTGCTTGCGCTGAGCCAGGGCCGGGAATTCCTGGAAACCAAGCCCGACGTCTGCTGGCAGCTGCCGATCCGCCGCCAGTTCCGTACGGTGACCCGCACCGACGACACGACTTATACCGAGATCACCATTGGCGAATACGGCCGCGAGGGTTGGGGTCCTGGTGGCGCAGACCTCGACTGGTACTGCTCGTCCAATACTGAGGCGCATCACGGCGTACGCCCGGTGTATGAGGAGAATCGCGCCGAGCTGGTCGCGCTGATGGGCCCGGGTGCGTACGAAGTTCTCGTCGAGATGTGTCAGGATTTCGAGTCCCGGCGCGGCCAGGCGATGCGTCACCCCGCAGATCCCAAGGTCTAGGCATCAAGAGTCCGGGAAGAGGCCGCCTACTTTGCGCAAAAGCCCCCCGGCAACAATGTGGGCATGCATTTGGATCACCTGTCGTTCGCTGCCGGGCCGGAAGGCCTGGAGGCTACGGCACGGCGGCTCGGAGCGCAGCTGGGTGTGACCTTTCGCGACGGCGGATTCCATCCGCGGTTCGGCACCCGCAACTGGATCTTGCCGCTGACTGATGGGCATTATCTCGAGGTGGTCGACGTGTTGGATCATCCTTCGGCGGACAAGGCGCCATTTGGTCAAGCCGTCCGCGCGCGATCGGCCCAGGGTGGTGGTTGGCTAGGTTGGGTGATCGCAGTTGATGATCTTTCGTCACTCGAACAGCGGATGGGTCGCCCAGCGATCGAGGGCCATCGTCACCTGCCGGACGGGACAGTGCTGACATGGCGCCAGCTCGGAGTCAAGGACCTTCAGGTGGATCCGCAGCTTCCCTTCTTCGTCAAGTGGTCGCGCGACACGATCCATCCCTCGGTGGGCGGCCGCGAGGTCGAGCTCCTCAAGATCGAAATAGCGGGCGATCCAGCGCGCGTCGACGAGTGGTTGGGTGGCCGGAGCAAGGAGATCTTGGCCGACGTCGACATCGGCTGGTGTCGACCGCGGGACCGAACCGGCCTGGCTGCTGCGATCTTCAGCACCCCTCGCGGCGAGGTCCGGATTTGATCCGGCTGCGGTCAGCCATCCGGGGATTGCCGGTCTACACCGCTGGCAAGCCTGCTCGCGTGGTGGGCGAGGCACCCCCGTTCAAGCTATCGAGCAATGAGAACCCCTACCCGCCACTTCCGGGTGTCATCGAGGCCACGATGGCGGCAGCGGCGCGGATGAACCGCTACCCCGACTTCGCCAACACTGAGATGACCAACGCGCTCGGTACCCGGCTGAGTGTGCCCGGCGAGCAGCTCGCCTTCGGCACAGGCTCGGTGGCGGTTCTCTATCACTTGCTTCAGGCGGCGTGTGAGGCTGGCGATGAGGTGGTTTACGCGTGGCGCAGCTTCGAGGCATATCCGATCGCGATACGGCTGACAGGCGCGACTGGGGTGCCGGTCACACTCGATCGGGGCGCCGTTCATGATCTTGAGGCGATGCGGCGGGCGGTCACCCCCGCCACGCAGGCGATCATGCTCTGCACGCCGAACAACCCGACCGGCCCGGCACTCCAACATCAACCAGTGATCGACTTCATCGATTCGCTGCCCGATCACATCATGATCGTGCTCGACGAGGCGTACGTGGAGTTCGTCACGGATCCGGAACGTCTTCGAAGCCTGGAGGCCATGACCGAACGCCCCAATGTCGTGGTGCTGCGAACCTTCTCCAAGGCGTACGGGCTCGCCGGGTTTCGTGTCGGTTACTGCGTGGCCGATGCTGGCGTTGCCGCTGCTGTTCGCGCCGTGTCACTCCCCTTCGGGGTCTCGATCACGGCCCAGGCTGCGGTGATCGCCTCCCTGGATGCCGAGCCGCTGTTGCTCGACCGCGTGGCCGATCTCGTCAAAGCGCGCGACGCATTGGCCGGCGGCTTGCGGGACCTCGGCTTTGACGTGCCGGATGCTCAGGGCAACTTCGTCTGGCTACCAGGCGGTCCATTGACGCAGGCCTACGCAGCGGCTTTTGCCCGCGCCGGGGTGGCGGTACGGCCTTACGCCTCAGGCAATGAATGGGATGGTGTCCGTATCACCGTCGGCGAGCCGGCGGCCAACACGCGCGTGCTGGAAGTAGCCGCGACGCTAACGGGAGCGACGGCTCATCAGCTGGACTAGCCGGCGATGGAAGCCGCGCCGGAATGAGGATTCTTGCGCGCACGTAGCGTCATCACGATGACACCCGCTCCGGTGAGGACCAGCGTCAGCGCCGTGCCCACCCCCAAATACTGCGGCACACCCGTGGCCGACTGGTTGAAGAGGCCGAGCAGGATGAACTCCGCGGACTGATGCATGGTGCCGAACGCGGTCACCCCGAAGAGCAGCACCACCAGCCGCTGAGTGGTGACGAGGTTCACCGCATTCCGGCTCATGGTCGCGTAGACCAGGAAGCCGATGGCTAGGAACTCTGAGATGGTCCCGACGACAATCCAGAAACCGCCGTGAGCGACCCAGCTCTCGACCGACCAGACTCCGGCCCACCCACCGATGCACATGACCACCAACGGAAAGGCAACCACGGCACCGAAGATCTTCAGGCCGCGAGCCAACGGGTTCAGAAGTAGGAACGCGATCCACGCGCCAGTAGCGAGCGTGAGAGCCAACGCGGCCAATGGCGCAGCCCACGGCACCCGCAGCGCAATCGTGTCGGCCTGGATTGGCAGCATGTTCATCGTCTGTTTCAACGTCAGACAGTTCTGAGAGGCCGGGGTTTCACAAAGCGACCACTGCCGCAGGACTGAGAGAGCTGTTATCAGGCCAGCGACGATCAGCAACCCTCCGGCAACGAACCAGGCTGCTTCGTCCGCCGTCTTCCGGCGGACATCGCGCGCAGGCTCGATGGTCATGACGCTCCCAGGGACGAACGGTGCTGCCGTCAGAGTAGCCGAGCCAGCCTTGTGCTCGGAGCTGTCATCATGTGCCCAGCCCGCATGACTGTCAGACCTTCGCTCTAGCTTCTCGTGCATGCCCAAGACGAACACCAGGCCCAGCCACACGTGTACCGAATGCGGCTGGAGGTCGAGTCGCTGGGTCGGCCGCTGTGGCGAGTGTCAGACGTGGGGCAGTGTTGTCGAGGCCGCCGCCCCGAAGTTGAGCCAGGTCTCCGCTTCAGTGCCGGTCAGCAAGGCGGTTCCGATCGGCATGGTCAGTGCCACGCTGGCGAGTCGCGCTTGCACAGGCGTCGCCGAGCTTGACCGCGTGCTCGGCGATGGTCTGGTGCCAGGAGTGGTGGTGCTGCTCGCTGGAGAGCCCGGCGTCGGCAAGTCCACCCTGCTGCTCGAGGTCGCAGCCCGCTGGGCGCGAAATGGGCATACCACCCTGTACGTGACGGGAGAGGAGTCGGCCGCCCAGGTGCGGCTGCGCGCTGGCCGTACCAACGCGGTGGCCGATCAGCTCTACCTGGCGGCCGAAACCGACCTCGGCACCGTCCTTGGCCACATCGAGGAGGTGCGGCCGTCCCTTATGGTGCTCGACTCTGTGCAGACGATCGGCACCGCCGAGGCCGATGGATCACCTGGTGGTGTGACCCAGGTCCGCGAAGTGACAAGTGCACTGGTGCGGGTGGCGAAGCGACGCGGGATGGCAGTGATCATCGTCGGGCACGTGACCAAGGATGGGGCTATTGCTGGTCCCCGACTGCTGGAACATCTAGTCGATGTTGTGCTCGCATTCGAAGGAGATCGCCACTCAGGTTTTCGGATGGTACGCGCGACCAAGAACCGCTTTGGGCCGGCCGATGAGGTCGGCTGCTTCGAGATGGTCGACTCCGGAATCTTGGAGGTGCCCGATCCCTCTGGCCTCTTCACCTCACAGCACTGCGAGCCAGTGCCTGGCACGGCTGTCGCGGTCACGATCGAGGGTCGCCGGCCGCTACTTGCTGAAATTCAGGCGCTGGTCGCGAAATCCTCGGCGCAGCCGCGGCGGGTCATGAACGGTGTCGAATCCGGCCGTATCGCCATGGTTCTTGCGGTGCTAGAGCAACGCTGCGGTCTACGGCTCAACGACCGCGACGTCTACGTTTCGACGGTCGGCGGAGCGAAGGTGAGCGATCCGGCAGCCGACCTGGCGGCTGCCATCGCGATCGCCTCAGCGGCATGCAACAGGCCGGCGCCACACCGCATCGTCGCACTGGGCGAGGTCGGGCTAGCCGGGGAACTGCGCCGGGTGCCGGGAACCGATCGCAGGCTCAACGAGGCAGCAAGGCTCGGTTCCGCCGAGGCCGTCGTCCCAGCTGAGCGAGTGGACTCACGAGGACAGATCATGACGGCTCATTCAGGCATGCTCGTGCACTCAGTGACGACAGTCGCGCAGGCGCTTGCGGCTCTGGCGCTGGTCGCGGCGCGACTAGGTCGCTGACGTGACGCTGATGTGACACGCGCGTCGTATGAGCGGAGCAGTTGATACGGTCGGCCGAGGGAGTGGGTCTGGTCGCAACGGCGCGACAGGGCCCGCCCCCGTTTCAATCTTTGAGGCTGACGGAGGGGGAGCCACTGTGGCGTCGGACCTCGATCAGCACCGCCGGCTGCTGGACTACCTCGCGATGATGGCACCCGGGACGCCGCTCCGCGACGGCTTCGAGCGAATCCTGCGAGGGCGTACCGGGGCCCTTGTCGTGCTCGGCCGAAGCAGGATCATCTCTCAGATGTGCACTGGTGGCTTCGCGCTCGATGTGGTCTACACGCCCACCGCGCTACGTGAGCTCGCAAAGATGGACGGGGCGATCATCTTCGATTGGGAGAATGACCGCATCATTCGCGCCGGCGTCCAGCTGATGCCCGACGCCAGCATCGACACCGTTGAAACCGGCACCCGGCATCGCACGGCTGACCGGGTGTCCCGCCAGTCCGGGCTGCCTGTCGTGTCGATCTCGGCATCAATGTCGACCATTGCCCTCTACCTGGATCACCGTCGCCATCTCGTCGAGCACTCCGACCAGATCTTGACCAGAGCACACCAGGCACTTGCAGACCTTGGAACGTTACCGAGGTCGGCTTTGGGAGGTCACCACCCGGCTGTCCTCACTGGAGGTTCAAGATCAGGTAACGGTGCGCGACTTCGCCCTCGTCGCTCAGCGGCTGGAGATGGTGCGGCGGTTGGAGGAGGAACTGGACACCTACGTCGTCGAGCTGGGCAGCGACGGCCGCCTGCTGACCCTCCAGCTGCACGAGCTACGCGCGGGGATCGATGAGCTGCGCTGCCTGCTGGAGCGGGACTACGCTTCGAGCGACTCATCGGCGGTCGGTCTCGCAGGTCTGCAGCATCTCAACACCGACGAACTGCTGGATCCGCTTCATGTCGCACGTGCAGCCGGCTTCCCGCACAATATGCACCTGGAAAGTCATGTCACGAGCCGCGGCTTCCGGCAGATGGCGCAGATCAATCGCCTGCCGACCTACCTCGGAGACCGGCTTATCGAGCACTTCGGCACCCTCCAGGCGCTCTTCGGCGCCAGCACCACCGACCTGCAGGCAGTCGAGGGAGTCGGCGAGAGTCGTGCCCGAGTGATTCGCGACGGCCTGGTTCGGCTCGCTGAGTCGGCCTACACGGAACGAATGGCCTAGCTGGCCACCAGGCTGCGAGCTCGGGTTCGCGCCCGACGATCGGAGGAGCGATGGCGAACGCGCTTCCTGTTCCGCAAGAGCACGACGACGATCCGCGCGCGATCCAAGCAGAACTATCGCTCGCGCGCGCCCACGAGACGAGCAATGTCAAGAGCGACGACGACGTCGAATCCCCGCGCGCATGCGCGAGCAGCCCAAACTAGGGCTGCGAGCGTCGGGAATCGCGCGCCCGACGAGCGGAGGAGCGATGAGCGAACGCGCTTCTTGTTCGCGAGAGCGACGACGACGTCGGATCCCCGCGCGCGATGCGCGAGCAGCTCCAAACTAAGCGCGCAAGATCATCCGCAACTTGACGGGTTCCGCACCCTCGAGTTGTGCCGTTGCGACAGTACCTGCCTGGACGCGGCGCCTCGCGGGCTGACCTGCAGTCCGGCTTGGAGCGCTTGCCATCCCAGGTCAGCGTCCAGGCAACGGCATGTTCCGAACCGAGCTTGCGGCTGATCGGCTTGATGACGGAAGGGCAGTCCGCGGTGCTCCAGATTCGGTCGCTGCCGGAATAGATCTTCAATTCGAAGTTCGTCTTCGTCACCCGAGCCATGCAGGTCCGATCCGAGCCGTTGATCAACGACAGCTGGAATGTGTTGCGCTTTTTGGGTGCCAGGCGCTGCTTGCCAGTGAGGGTTGGCCGGAGTTCCTCCGCTGAGCAGTCCACCGGGCCGCGGCCATCGGTCTTCTTCGTCGAGGCTTCGCGCTTGGTGGCCTCCGGCGCTGGAGTCGTCGAGGTCGCTGAAGCGGAGGGGCCGACCGCCAAGGGCGCACTGACTGCTGCCTGCGTCGAGCTTGGTGATGCCGAGATTGGCACCGAGTACCCGGCCGGGGGAGGCGACGGATTCGATCGAACTGCCAAGCCGCTACTCGTGCCGCTAATGATCAACGTCACAGCGACCGCGAGCACCATCATGGCTCCGAACACCAGTGCCCGCCGAGCCCAGTACGTCTGTGCTGGCTCCGGGCCGACCGGGTGCAGCAGGCCGCTCATGCAGCCGAGCCTAGGGAGAATGTCATGGCCCCGGCCGAAGGCACGCCGCCTACAGCCGGACGTCCGGCAAGCTTGGACCCGGATCGCGCGCCGCCGTGCTGAGGAAAGCGAGGAGACACGCCTTCTGTCCCCGAGCGCCGACGAAGTCGGCGGATCCCAAAGGGCGATCCGCAGCGAGCAATTGCTCACGGTACGGTGGCGTGCGTGTCCGCTGGGCCCGAGGACCGGCAGCTGCCGATCGACACTGCACGGACCGTGGTGAGGCGGATCCTGACCTGGTATGGCCAGCACGCTCGGGATCTGCCGTGGCGACGCCCGGACGCGACCCCGTGGGCGATCATGGTCAGCGAGTTCATGCTGCAACAAACCCCCGTGGAGCGGGTACGCGGCCCGTGGCAGGCGTGGCTGGAGCGGTGGCCGACGCCGGTGTCGTTGGCCGTCGCGCCTCTTGGTGACGCCGTCCGAGCCTGGGGCCGGCTGGGGTACCCACGGCGAGCGCTGCGGCTGCACCAGGCCGCCCAGGTGATCATGAACGACTTCGATGGCAAGGTGCCCGAAGATCACGAGTCCCTGCTCAGGCTGCCGGGAGTCGGCTCGTACACCGCGGCGGCAATCGGAAGCTTCGCGTACGGTCGGCGTGAGATCGTCCTGGACACGAATGTCCGCCGCCTGCTGAGCAGGCTCGCCTGGGGTGTCGCCTATCCGAGCGCGGCATCGACCATGCGGGAACGGGCGTTGGCCGAGGAGCTCGCTCCGCGTAACCCGCGACGTGCGGCGCACTG
Organism: uncultured Actinomycetota bacterium; assembly: GCA_963734005.1. Classification (GTDB taxonomy): domain Bacteria; phylum Actinomycetota; class Actinomycetes; order Propionibacteriales; family Propionibacteriaceae; genus Microlunatus. The sequence continues at coordinate 24,188 of CAVTFS010000005.1, read as the reverse complement.
GGCCATCGCCTCGATGGAGCTTGGCGCCCTGGTGTGCCGCGCGCGCAATCCCATCTGCGATGCCTGTCCCGTCGCGACATTATGTGCGTGGCGTCGGGCGGGTTATCCGGCGTGGACTGGGGAGCCGCGACGCGGTCAGTCCTATGCCGGGACCGACCGGCAGTGCCGGGGGGCGCTGCTTGCCATGCTGCGATCAAGCGACGAGCCGATCCCAGACCGTGAGCTCGCCCAGGCATGGCAAGATTCTGGACAGCGCGACCGCGCGCTGGCCTCGCTCGTACAAGACGGGCTGGTTGTCACCACCGGCAACCGATGGTCGTTGCCAAACTAGGTTCTGATGACTCTTGATCAAGAAAGGCACGTTGATGTCCGGACTCGCCCCGACCCTGCCGCTCCGCAGCGGCGCCGAAATCCCCGCGCTCGGACTCGGCACGTCGCCGCTACAAGGAGCTGAGTCAGCGACTCAGGTCCGGACCGCACTCGAGGTCGGCTACCGGCTGATCGACACTGCGGAGAACTATCGCAACGAAGATGCTGTCGGACAAGCTCTCCGAGACTCCGGCATCGATCGGTCCGAGGTCTTCATCACCACGAAGTTCAATCGCCGGTGGCATAGCGTGGATGGCGTTCGTGAGGCCTACGAGGCGAGCCTGAAGCGGTTGGGCGTGGACTATGTCGATCTACTGCTCGTCCACTGGCCGAACCCGGACCAAGATCGCTATGTTGACGCACTGCGTGGCCTCGACGCGTTGTTCAGGGATACCGGACTCCGCGCCATTGGCACGTCCAACTTCAAACCGGCGCATCTGCAGCGAGTGCTCGATGAGACCGGCATCACCCCCGATGTCAACCAGATCCAGCTGAGCCCATACTCAACCAGAGCCGAGAGCCGCGAGTACCACGCAGCGCATGGCATCGTCACCGAGTCCTACAGCCCACTTGGCGCGTCAAGCGATGAGCTGAGGAGTGACCCTGTGATCACCGCGATAGCGAAGGTCCACGGCAAGTCTCCGACACAGATCGTGCTCCGCTGGCATATCCAGCTCAGTCTGGTGGTCATCCCGAGGTCGTCGAATCCCGGCCGGATCGCCGAGAACATCGACGTCTTCGACTTCGAGCTGAGCGAGCAGGAGATGAACGCGATCAGTCAACTCGACCGCGGCGAATCCGTTGTCACCGATTCCGACGAGTTTGGCCATTAGGGACGTCACTAAGGCACTGACATCGTCGGCTCAGTCCGGAGCCGGCTGATCCAAAGCCCCCGACGTACGCGTTGCGCCGATGCTTGCGATCATCACGCACGCCATGGCCAGCCACTGCACCAGGCTGAGGAACTCCCCCAGCAAGATCATTGCGGCGATTGCGGCCGCGGCCGGCTCCAGGCTCATCAAAATGCTGAAGACGCGCGGCGGTATGCGGCGTAGCGCGATCAGCTCGAAGCTGTACGGAATGACGGAGCTCAGCAGTCCAATCGCCAGCCCGAGAATCAGCACCGTCGGATCGAGCAGCTTGCTGCCCGCCTCCACGATTGCTGGGGGTGCCAATGCGATGGCTCCGACCATGCTGGCAATAGCCAGCCCGCTGATACCCGGCCAGCGCCGGCCGGTCTGCGCGCTCAGCAGGATGTAGCAGGCCCAGGCGATTGCCGCAAGGAGAGCGAATCCAACTCCGGCAACAGTCAGGCTTGCCCTCGACACACCCAGCAGGGCGACTCCTGCCCCAGCGAGGACCACCCAGATCAGATCCAGGAGACGGCGTGAACCGATGACGGCAACAGTCAGCGGACCGAGGAACTCGATGGTCACCGCGATGCCCAGCGGGATCCGCGCGAAGGACTGATAGATCGACCAGTTCATGACCAGCAGGCTGACCCCGAAGCCAAGGACGATGAGCCAGTCACGGCCTGAATGCCCCGTCAACCGTGGGCGCGCCATCAACAGCAAGATCACCGCGGAAGTGACGAGTCGGAGCCAGACCATTGCTGTTGGCGGCACCAGATCGAACAGGTTCTTGGCGATTGCCGCCCCGACCTGGACCGAGACGATTCCTGAGATCACAAGCCAGACCGCTGGAATCCGGTTCGTCAGGGGCACCGAGCCACTCTGCCAGACGTACTCCCGCTCATGAATACGGAGGCAGCTCTGCACTGGTTCCTGACGGTCTGCATAGGTAGCAACCTGAGCGGAGCGCTGGCAACCTACGTGCACGTGGGTTGCGGCGACGGGGGGCACAACGCGAACCGGCCGCACCCCATACGGGATGCGGCCGGTCCGGCGGATGAGGAACTACTCGTTGGCGGCTTCAGAACCTTCGTTGAAGCCTTCGACGATGCCGCCGAACTCCACGGGCGGTACGTCCGGGGCTGCCGAACGCGGTGTACCGGTGAAGGTGAACGGGTGCTCTGAGCCCGGATCGGCAACGTCGACCACGACAATCTCGCCCGACTTCAGCTCGGAGAACAAGATCTTCTCCGCGAGCAAGTCCTCGACGTCGCGCTGAATCGCCCGACGCAGCGGCCGAGCTCCCAGCACCGGGTCGAAGCCACGCTGGGCGATCAACGTCTTCGCCGCGGGCGTGAGCTCGATGCCCATGTCCTTGTCCTTGAGCCGGATCTCGATCTGGGCAACCATCAGATCGACGATCCGCTCGATGTCCTCCTGACTGAGCTGGCGGAAGACAACGATCTCGTCCACCCGGTTGAGAAACTCCGGACGGAAGTGCTGTTTGAGCTCGTCGGTGACCTTGGCCTTCATCTTGTCGTAGCCGCCATCCGTACCGCTCGACCCGCTGAAGCCCAGGGAGACACTCTTGGCGATGTCCCGGGTGCCCAGGTTAGTGGTCATCACGATCACGGTGTTCTTGAAATCCACCACGCGGCCCTGGGCGTCGGTCAGCCGACCCTCGTCAAGGATCTGCAGTAAAGAGTTGAAGATGTCCGGGTGTGCCTTCTCGACCTCATCGAAGAGCACCACGCTGAACGGCTTACGGCGGACCTTCTCGGTCAGCTGGCCGCCTTCCTCGTAGCCGACGTAGCCCGGCGGTGAGCCGAAGAGCCGCGAGGCGGTGTGCTTCTCGGAGTACTCGCTCATATCCAGCTGGATCAGCGCGTCCTCGTCACCGAACAGGAACTCAGTCAGCGCCTTGGTCAGCTCGGTCTTACCGACACCAGACGGGCCGGCGAAGATGAATGAGCCACTGGGCCGCTTCGGATCCTTGAGGCCCGCCCGGGTACGGCGGATCGAACGAGAGAGCGCCCTGACCGCGTCGTGCTGGCCGATGTAGCGCTTCCCGATCTCATCTTCCATCCGCAGCAGCCGCGACGACTCTTCCTCGGTCAGCTTGAACACTGGAATGCCGGTTGCCGTGGACAGCACCTCGGCGATGATCTCCTCATCCACCTCGGCGACGACGTCAAGATCACCAGACTTCCACTGCGCCTCGCGCTCGGTACGCGCGGTCAGCAGCTTCTTCTCGTCATCGCGGAGTCCCGCTGCGCGCTCGAAATCCTGCGCGTCGATCGCGGCTTCCTTTTCCAGCCGTACCCCGGCCACCTTCTCGTCGAACTCCCGGAGGTCAGGTGGAGCAGTCATCCTCCGGATCCGCAGCCGCGCGCCCGGCTTCGTCGATCAGGTCGATCGCCTTGTCGGGCAGGAAACGGTCGGAGATGTACCGGTCGGCCATCTGAGCCGCTGCGACCAGGGCCTCATCGGTGATAGTGACCCGATGGTGCGCCTCGTAGCGGTCCCGAAGCCCGCGCAGGATGTCAATGGTGTGCGCAATCGACGGTTCTGCCACCTGGATGGGCTGGAAGCGCCGCTCCAGCGCAGCGTCCTTCTCCACGTACTTGCGGTATTCGTCGAGCGTGGTAGCGCCAATGGTCTGTAGCTCACCGCGCGCCAGCATCGGCTTGAGGATGCTAGCTGCGTCGATCGCACCCTCGGCTGCACCGGCACCGACGAGAGTGTGAATCTCATCGATGAACAGCACAACGTCGCCGCGGGTCTTGATCTCCTTCAGCACCTTCTTCAGGCGCTCCTCGAAATCACCGCGATAACGGCTGCCAGCAACTAGCGCGCCAAGATCGAGGGTGTAAATCTGCTTATCTCGGAGTGTCTCAGGAACATCGCCACGGACGATGGCCTGTGAAAGGCCTTCAACCACCGCTGTCTTGCCAACGCCCGGCTCGCCAATTAGTACCGGGTTGTTTTTGGTGCGCCGCGAGAGCACGGTCATTACGCGCTCGATCTCGGTCTCTCGGCCGATAACCGGATCAAGCTTGTTCTCCCGGGCCGCCTGAGTGAGATTACGGCCGAACTGGTCGAGCACCATCGATGATGACGGGGTGCTGCCCTGCTCTGGAGCGCCCGAAGTAGCCGCTTCCTTACCTTGGAAGCCGCTGAGCAATTGCAAGACCTGATTTCTAACCCGGTTGAGGTCCGCGCCAAGCTTCACCAAAACCTGCGCCGCAACGCCTTCACCTTCCCGAATCAGACCAAGCAGGATGTGCTCGGTGCCGATGTAGGAATGATTGATCTGGAGGGCTTCGCGCAGGCTAAGTTCAAGTACTTTTTTTGCTCGTGGCGTGAATGGTATGTGTCCACTTGGGGATTGCTGTCCATGGCCGATGATCTCTTCAACTTTTTGCCTGACAGCTTCTAAGGAAATACCAAGGGACTCCAAAGCTTTGGCCGCCACGCCCTCGCCCTCATGGATGAGTCCCAGCAGGATGTGTTCAGTGCCGATGTAGTTGTGGTTCAGCATGCGAGCCTCTTCTTGCGCCAACACCACGACGCGCCGGGCCCGGTCAGTAAACCGCTCGAACATGATGGTTGCTCCCTCGTTCTCGGTGCGGCTCTCGCCCTGCTGGCTCGGACCGTCACCGACGTCTCTCACTCTAGTCGGCTACTCCCTCAATTGCCTTGCTGCTCATTCGTCGCAGACCAGGCTGTCGGTTGCTCCGGCTCCTCATGCTGGGCTCAATCGACAAGAGTGCGGTGTCGGGTTACAACCCTCATCCGACCGCCAGATATTCCCCTTTGCCGCTCACGTTTTGTGACGTCGCCTGGATGTCGTCGGATGGTGGCGATCAGGCCGGAAACCCTTGCACCGAACAGCGAGCGCCCTGGGCGAAACGTGTTCGCCCAGGGCGCAATGACGATAGCGCTCGATGCCAGTGGGGCCTACCGACGAGACATGAGGAGAGCCGTCGGGGCAGGCGACTCGTCGCTCAGATCAAGCATGAGCCTTCTCGTACGCCTCCCGTACCTCTGCCGAGACGCGGCCACGACTGCTGACATCGTGGCCGTGTGCTAGTGCCCAGGCCCGGATATCGCTGGTGCTCGCCGAACCAGTGGCTTTGGTGGCCCGCCTGCGCCGGCCACCGATCTTGCGGGCGTGTGCCACCCATGGCGCCAACGCTTCACGGAGCCCAGTGGCATTCTTCGACGACAGGTCGATTTCATACTCAGCACCGTCCAGTGCGAAACTGACCGTCTCGTCGGCACTTCCCCCGTCGTAATCATCTTCGAGAATGATCTGCACGCGCTGCGCCATAAGTTCCTCCAGTAAGAAAGTGAGACTACCTGACAGGTGCGAGATTACTCGCATTCTTTAGATTCCAGAAGCGAAATCGAGAGCAATATCTAAGGCGGGCGCAGAATGGGTGATCGCTCCTACCGCAACAAAATTGACACCGGTCTGCGCAACTTTGGTTGCGTTCAGTAATGTCAGACCGCCGCTAGCCTCAAAAGTTGCCAGATCAGCCAGCTCGGCGACGATTGCGGCCATAGCGTCGGCGCTCATATTGTCCAGCAAGATCTCGCTAGCACCCGCTGCGACGACTTGGCGCGCCTGCTCAGCCGAGGTCACTTCCACTTCGACCGGAACGTCAGGAAAAGACCGCCGAACCGCGCGATAAGCCTCTACCACTCCCCCCGCCGCGATCACGTGGTTGTCCTTGATCAAGGCGGCATCAGCCAATGACATCCGGTGATTGATGCCTCCGGCAACACGGACTGCGTACTTCTGCAGCATTCTCAGGCCCGGAAGAGTCTTGCGTGAGTCCCGAACCTTGGTATTCGTTCCGGCGAGGGCGTCGACCCAAGCGCGAGTGGCCGTCGCCACGCCCGACATCATGGTGATCAAATTCAGGGCAACCCGTTCAGCGGTCAGCAACGCCCGCGCATTGCCGGTGATCGAGATCAGCACGTCCCCGCGCGAGACGCGGTCGCCGTCGGTTGCGTGCAGGACGAGGTTGAAGTCGCCAGCCGGTGCGCAGACCGACGCGACGACGTACGCGGCTACGGGCAGGCCAGCGACGGTTCCGGACTGGCGTACCACGAACTCGCCGTGCGCGGCACGAGTGGCTGGAATCGTGGCATAGGACGTGACGTCGAGACCGGCGCGCGGTGCCGGCCGGCAGCACACCGCGGCCACCCAGATCCTCGTCGAGTGCCTCGGAGACGATCAAGGAAAGGGCATCGAGGTCGAGACCCGCAGCCGTCACCAGGTCTTCGATCTCGACCAGCGTGGTGTGACTCATCGACGGTCCGAGTGCCCATCCGGGCGCACGTTGAGGGCCGGCACAAAGTGATGCCGCAGCCCTTGCTGATCATCGTGTTCGACGAGAAGGTGACCGCGCCAGATTTCCCGACGCTCTTCGAAGTCATCGCGCCAATGAGCCCCTCGGGATTCCTCGCGGAGGCGCGCGGAAGCCACAATGGCTGCCGCAACTGTCATCATGTTCGTCGCCTCCCATGACTCCAGACCCGGCTCCGCGCCCGTCTGCCGCGCCAGCTCCGCCAGCTCGCTGGCGCATCGATCAAGTCCCGCGGCATCCCGCAGACCTCCGGCGTGGCGGCTCATGGCCTGCTGCAATGCCGGGACGACGGATCGATAAATCAGACCTGGTTCCCGGCGATCTTGTGCAGGCAGTCGGCGGGGCGGCGGTCTGTCGCGCAGCCGTACGGCGATCCGACGGGCGAAAACTAGCCCTTCCAGGAGGGAGTTCGAGGCCAGCCGATTGGCGCCGTGCACCCCGGAGGATGCCGCCTCTCCGCACGCGTAGAGGCCGACCAGGTTTGTTGCACCATCGATGTCGGTCTCCACACCGCCACAGAAGTAGTGGCACGCCGGCGCCACTGGGATCAGATCTGTCGCCGGATTGATCCCAGCTCGGCGGCAGCTGTGCCAGATGGTGGGGAACCGCACGCGCCAGACCTCCTCCCCGAGCATCCGGCCGTCAACATATACATGATCAGCACCGTCTGCCGCCATCTCCTTCATGATCTGTTTGGCGACAACATCTCGAGGCGCTAGCTCGGCAAGTGGATGCTTCCCGACCATGAAACGTTCGCCCCGGGAGTTGACCAGCTGGCCGCCTTCCCCGCGTACGGCCTCGCTGACGAGCGGCAACTGGCCGCGGGCGCCCGGACCAAGATAGAGCACCGTGGGATGGAATTGGATGAACTCGATATCCCGCAACCGAGCCCCAGCGCGAAGCGCAGCCGCGACGCCATCTCCGGTGGAGACCGGAGGATTCGTCGTCACAGCGTAGATCTGACCAATGCCACCCGTGGCAAGGACGACTGCGCGCGCGTGCACCGCACCGACGCCCCCGCGAGTGCCCTCCCCGAGAACGTGCAGCGTCACTCCGGCGACTGCCGGCCTCTCATTCGGACCGACGTCGGCTGGAATCAGATCGAGGACCAACGCTTGCTCGACGATCTCGATACCGCGATCGGCGGTGACCGTGGAGATGAGCGCCCGTTCGATCTCCGCGCCGGTGGCGTCACCTCCGGCATGCGCGATCCGGTTCCGGTGGTGGCCGCCCTCACGAGTCAGTTCCAGCTGACCGGCTCGGTCGCGATCAAACTCTGCGCCTCGGTTGATGAGCTTCGCCACCTCGTCGGGGCCTTCAGTGACCAAGACGCGTACCGCCTCTTCGATACAAAGGCCGGCGCCCGCGACCAGGGTGTCGTCGATGTGCTGCTGGGCGGTGTCTCCCTCGGCCTGCACCCAGGCGATCCCACCCTGCGCCCAATGCGTCGAGCCAGCGGCGACCTCATCCTTGGTGACGACCATGATCGTGCCCAGATCCCGGCACTCCAGAGCAGCCGTCAGACCTGCGATACCCGATCCGACTACCACAATGTCGACCTCGCGTACCCACCCCGGCGGTTCTGCGGAGAGTCGCCGCGGCAAAGAGGGCAGTGGCGGCAGTGCGGGGAAGGACGGTAATGAGCTTGCCTGGGCGGCGCTGGACGTCACGGACGCGGCATCAGGCACCATAGGGCCATGCTCCCGCATTCGTCAGTGGGGGGAGCGGGGCCCCCTGATCCGCCTGCGCGGGGATCGCGCTCATGGTTCGACGCATGGGTCGAATCGTCGTACGGCGCGGACGGATTCTGGCGCATTCACAAACCTGACGCACATTTTCGCACCGCGGCGACGAGTGGTCCGATGATCGCCACGATGCTGGCTGCGCTAATCGACAGCCGCGATGAGATCAGTAGCGTGGTCGACGTCGGCGCCGGCAGTGGCCGTGTGCTGCAGGAACTCTCAGCGATCCGACCTGATCTGCAGCTACTGGGAATTGATCTTCGAAAACGGCCCAAAGGATTGGCTTCGCAGGTGGGCTGGGCTCAGGACCTCTGGGACGTGCGGTACGGATGCTGGACCAGCGGCGAGGCGGGCGCGGCATTGGACCAGCCCGAGCCCGTCATGATCATTTGCAGTGAGTGGCTGGACGACTTGCCATGTCCGGTTGCCACGCGGTATGCGGACGGCTGGCGAGAAGTGATCATCAACGATGGCGGCACGGAGCAGGCTGGGCCGCGACTGTCGAGTGAACAGCTTGCCTGGGCCGACCAGTGGTGGCCGGACGGTGACCGTGCCGAGATCGGTCTCACCAGGGACCGGGCGTGGGTCGAGCTGGTCAAGATGATCATCACACGCGGAGGCTGTGCCCTCATGATCGACTACGGGCATATGGCAGCGCATCGGCCCGCCACCGGTTCGCTGGCCGCCTACCGTGACGGCCGGGCCCTGGAGCCGGTTCCCGGGGCCAGTCTCAACCTCACCGCCCACGTCGCCATCGACGCTGTCCGTGCCGCAGGTGAGGAGGCGGGAGCCACCACCGCATTCTGCGGCCTGCAGAGCGAGGTGGTAGCGAATCTGCTGCTGTCCGAGTCCCATCCCGATCCGCTGGTTGATCTTGATCGGCGCAGCCGGCATCGCGCGCTCAGCTCGCAGTACGTGTGGGGATCCCATTGGTGGCTGCTGCAGTGTTGAATTGCTCGCTCCGCTCGCGTGATGCTCGCGCATCAAGTTCAAACTGCATGTTCGCCTCCCGGTCGTTACGTTTCCCATCACGAGCGCAAAAGGCACACCTCAGAGCGCGGACACTGACGCGTGCATTTGCCACCACAGTCGCGAAAACGTACGCCAAAGGGCTGGGCTGATGGCACACCGGCCACTTCGTGTCTTGGTCGGATCTCTTGGGCCTGGCGTGCTGCCCTCTACTCAACCGGCCAAGATGCCGACCGGAACGATCCTGCTCGACCTGGGTCCCGAGCACCCCAGCCAGGCGGGATTGATCGAGCTGCGGCTCTGGACCGAGGACGACATGATCACCACGGCCAAGGTCGTGGTCGGGGCGATGCATCGTGGTGCCGAGAAGCTCTTCGAGGTGCGTGACTATCGGCAGATCCTGATGCTGGCCGACCGACACGACTGGCAAGCGCCCTTCTTCGGTGAACTCGCAGTCGCCCTCGTCTGTGAACAGATGATGGGTCTTGGTGTCCCAGAGCGTGCCATCTGGCTGCGTACCCTGCTGGCCGAGCACACCCGCATCCTCAGTCATTGCGGGTTCCTCGGTTACGTACCGCATCGGCTCCCGGGCGATCCCGGACTCCGGCTGTTGCGTGAGGAGTTGCGTATCCAGACCCTCCGACTGACCGGCAACCGCATCCACCCGATGGCCACCCGAATCGGCGGGCTGGCCGTCGATGCGGACGACTCCTGGCTACAAGCTGAACGAGAGGTCGCGACGCAGGCGGCACGGGTAGCTGAGGCGGTACTGACCATGATCGACTCTTCCGCGTTCGCTGCCTTGACGGGCGGAGTCGGCCTATTGGACTACGAGACAATCCAGCAGTTCGGAGTAAGCGGCCCGGCGGCACGGGCAAGCAGAGTTGATCTTGACTTGCGGGTTCTCCAGCCATATCTGGCCTACCGCGAGCTCGCTGGCCTGATCACTCCTCCGGTACGCCGCTCGGGTGATGCGCAATCGCGGCTGGGGGTTCTCGCTGAGGAGTTGGTGATCAGCGCATCGTTGATCATCGCCTGCATTGACCGCCTGGCGGAGCTACCTGGGCCGGTATCGGTGAAGCTGGGCAAGATCATTCGGGTGCCCGAGGGTGAGGGATACCTGGCGATCGAGGCACCGCTTGGCATCGCGGGCGTCTTTCTGGTCTCCCGCGGGGAAAAGACTCCGTGGCGACTCAAGCTGCGGACGCCGTCGTTCAACAACATCTCCAGCCTGGAGCGGCTGCTGGTGGGGGTACCCACCGACGCCCTGGAGGCAACCCTGGCATCGATCGGCTACGTCGTAGGCGATATCGACAAGTAGCGGCGCCGGGTTCAATTGCTCGCTTCGCTCGCTGCGGATCGCGCTTGGTAGCCGCCTACTTCGTCGTTGCTCGCGGACGAAAAGCGTGTCCGCTCGCTCCTCCTCAGCACAGCGGCGCGCGATCCGTAGTGTTCAATTGCTCGCTTCGCTCGCTTCGGATCGCGCTTGGTAGCCGCCTACTTCGTCGTTGCTCGCGGACGAACAGCGTGTCCGCTCGCTCCTCCTCAGCACAGCGGCGCGCGATCCGTAGTGTTCAATTGCTCGCTTCGCTCGCTTCGGATCGCGCTTGGTAGCCGCCTACTTCGTCGTTGCTCGCCGACGAAAAGCGTGTCCGCTCGCTCCGTACCGGTGTAGCTGATCTTGATGGAGACGACGCTGCCTCTCGATCAGGCAGGCTGGCGGTCTGCCTCGTAATTGGGCAGCACCATGTCGATGATCTTGATATCGACCACTCTCGGGCCCAACCCAGCGATGATCTCATCGTCGTCTGTCAGCTGCTGCCAGATGAATTCATGCTCGGCCAGCACCCGGCGCGGCATCTGATGGACTTGCGCGTCCGGTTCGTCACGGAGGGCGATGAGCTCCGCTTCACGCTCGCGCACGGTCTCGCGAAGGGAGGAGATGACCTTCTCGCGGTACTCGACCTCCCCCTTCATATAGGCCCGATCGTCATTCAAGCTGCAGATCTGCTGTCGCTCCCTAGCGATGATCACCCGCTGCTTCTCGATCACCTTGCGGGAGTCGGAGATTCGCCCGCTCAGGGTCTCGACGACCGCTGCGTTCCGGCTCCGCTCCTCGCTCAGCGCCTCACCGTGCTCCCGTGTCGCCTTGAGCATGGCCTGTGCCTGAGTGCGTCTCGCCGTGTTGAGCTCACGCCAAGCGAAGGCGCAGGCCACCAGCGCGGCCGCGATGGCAATGGCGACCCCCAGACGGGCAACCCAGAGAGTCCCGGAGGCGGCAACGACCGCCCCTACCGTGCCCGCGATCAAGACGATTTCTGAAATGCGCTGGAGCGGCGAGGCCTGGAGCCCGCGGCTGGCAGTGGCTGGCGAAGACACGCTGGTCACCATATGCCTCGGTCGGCTGGGCACCGTGGATTTCGGTGCTCAGTCGCGAGTGTCTGCCTCCAAGTCGTCGCCCTCGCCGGCCGCCGCGTCGTCGTCGGGCTCGGTGGGGACCTTGCACGCCCGCTCCAGCAGCAGGCCCATGACACACAGCACTATGCCCGCGACGACCGCGACGGCAGATCGGATCACACGGTCCCGCGGAGCTGAAGCATCCAGCCGGGTGAGGAACATCAACGCGAATCCGAAGTAGCCACCCGCCACCAGGGCGCCTGCCAGCGCAGACGCCTTGCCAAGCACGAGGAAGGCGACGGCTCGCTGGGGTTCGATGCGTTCATGGCGCACCTGGATTCGCTGATGTGTGACGTATGCCAGAGCACCAACCAGCGCAGCGACCAAGATCAAACCGATCGGCGCAGTCCACGGCACCTCGGGCGGGATCAGGTCAAAGGCATTGGCGGTCACCACCAGAAGCCAGCCCGCCAGGCCGCCCAACAGGGCGGCGACGACGAGCGCGCGAAACGGTGTCAGTTTGACTGAGCCGCCAGAGGGTTGCTGAGCCAAGCTCGATGATCCCTCAGTCCCGGTCGATCACAAGATCATCTCGTCGGACCACACCTGATGCGTCCGCTTGGGTGAGCAGGTCACCAATCGCTCCTTTGCCGGCAATCTCTCCGGTCGGATCGACCTCGTACCAGGGCACCAGCACGAACGCGCGTTCGTGAGCGAGCGGATGCGGCAGCCTGAGATCTTCCTGGTCAACGATGGCATTCCCAACCATGATCAGATCGACGTCCAGGGTACGCGGCCCCCATCGTCCGCTGTCACGCGTCCGTCCGAACGCGTCCTCGATCGCGAAGGCTCGCTCCACCAAGGTTTGGGGCTCGAGTGTGGTTTCGGCGATCACCACAATGTTGAGGAACTGCGGACTACCGGCAGGTATCCCAACGGGCTCAGTCTCATACACCGAGGAAACATCCACCACGATGACGTCTGGGGTATCACTCAAAGCGTCGACGGCACCCTGCACGTTGCCGAGCCGATCCCCGAGGTTCGAGCCGATGGAGTAAACGACCTTGCGCAACGGCTTCATGCCGCTCAATGTGTCTGCGTCGATCGCATGCGGGTTGGGGCTACTCATATCGTCTACTCCTCGTCAGTGTGACCGCTACATCGGCAACATCGACCGGCATGGGCGCTTGCGGCTTGTGCACGGTGACCTCGACGCTCTGGACGGCCTCATAGCGCAGGCACGTCAGGGCAATTCTGTCGGCAAGGGCTTCTATCAGATTTAGCGGGTCCCGTTCGACATCTGCAGCGACCGCCTGCGCCAGAGCACCATAGTCGATAGTTTGCGTAAGATCATCAGCGCTCGCTGCTGGCGCAAGATCCAAAGCGCAGTTGACGTCGACGACGAATCGCTGACCTTGGTCGCGCTCAAAGTCGAATACGCCATGGCGGCCAAAAGCTGTTATCCCAGTTAGGCTGATCCGATCGCCGCCACCCTCGGCGGATCGGCGCTCGGCGTCTACGACTGCGTTTGCCGCCATACCACCTCCTGACGCATGCGACCCTATCCGACCTAGCAATTGTCTGTGTTCGCTCGCGCGCGAGCGGCTTACCCGACGCTCGCGACATACGGTTCAGTGTGATAGCAGTCGCTGCGCGACGGCAATAGCGTCCCGGCTTGCACGAACCGAGTGCACCCTGACCCCCCAGACCCCTCGCATTGCGAGGACGGTGGTGAGCGCGGTCGTAGCGTCGTCGCGCTCCTTCGGAGGCCGCGGGCTCCCATCGCCATCGGCGAGCAGCCGGCCCAGAAATGTCTTGCGCGAGACGCCGACGAGCATCGGTCGCCCGAGAACGTCAAACTCCTCGACGCGTTGCAGCAGTTGCCAGTTATGTTCAGCCGTCTTGGCAAAGCCGAACCCTGGATCAATGATCAACTTGTCCATGGATACGCCGGCATTTGCGGCTTCATCGAGCTGAGCACCCAGCTCAGCGATCACCTGGGCCACCACATCGGCGTACGACGCCCTGCTCTGCATGTCCTCGGAATGTCCCCGCCAATGCATGCAGACGAAGGGGACACCTGAGTCCGCGACCAGCCTCAGCATCCCCGAATCTGCCTTGCCACCGGAGACATCGTTCACCAGACTCGCGCCAGCGGCGATCGCGGGTGCCGCGACCGCGGGACGCATTGTGTCGATGCTGACGCGAGCACCGGCGGCCGCGAGTTCGCGGACCACGGGCAGTACCCGCCGCAGCTCTTCGGACACCTCTGGCCGAATCGCTCCAGGCCTCGTTGACTCACCGCCAACATCGATGATGTCCGCACCTTCGGCCAGTAAGTCAAAGCCGTGGCCGATAGCTGCAGCAGGGTCCAGCCACTCACCGCCGTCGGAAAAGGAGTCTGGCGTGACGTTCACCACACCCATGACCAAAGTGCGACCCGGCTGCGGCAGCCCAGGGACGGCGGGCAGCGGACTCACCCGGATCACCCTATGCTCTCCCCCGTGCCGCTTCCGCCCTACCGGTCGGCTCGCTCACCGCACAGACCGAGCTCGCCACGCCGCCCGCGCCGCCCGTGGCATCGGGTGGCTATCGGCGTCAGGGCCCTGTTGGTTCTTATGTTGACGATCGGTCTCATGGCGCTTGCCGGGTGCCACGTCACATCGAACGGTGAGATACCCGGGCTGCAGCCGCCGCGAGCGCACCGGCCTACAGCGCCCGGAGACGCGACCGCGAGTCCGACAACCGCAAGTTCGCCCTCCGAGCCTGCGAGTACGGCCGGATCCAGTACCGGCCGCACGCCCGCCCGGCGCAACAAATCCCTCGCAAGGAACAGCATCTACGCCGTCGACCTCGGCGACACCCAGATCTCCTGCAAAGTCACGGTGCGGTCGCCGAAGCCGCCGCTGAAGGATGCCAAACCTGTCCTCGTACGGCGAAAAGTTGGTCCGCTGCCTGGTCAAGGCCTTTGCCAAGCCGCTGGCCGCACATGGCATCGAACTGACCACGCCGAAGGTCAAGGCGTATCGCAAGACGATCAAGACACCCTGCGGACGGTTCAATCAAAGAGGAGCTCCGGCCTACTACTGCTCAACCACCCGGACCATCTATTGGCCGGTGACCGGTGACGACGGGCCCGAGGCGTACACCTATGTACGACTCGGCTACGTCGGGCTTGTCGCCCACGAGTTCGGTCACCACCTGCAGTCCGCAAGCGGCATGCTCAGTGAGTATGGGCTGCGCGCTTATCGGACCAAGAGCCGCAGCGAACGGTATCTCCTGAGCCGCCGCCTGGAGCTTCAGGCACAGTGCTTTGAGGGCATCTTCCTCGCCGCGGCCGCTCGATCACTCGGACTCAGCAGCAACGACCGTTACCAGCTCAGGATTTGGCACACCTACACAGGGGACGAGGACCCGCCGACCGGTCGAAAGCCGGACCATGGCACTAGCGCGGCTCAAATTCGCTGGCTCAACCGCGGTTTGGACTCGGCCGATTTCGGCCGCTGCAATACCTGGAAGGCCAAGAAGAAATCGGTGAAGTGATCAGCGGCGGGTAGCTCAGATTCAGCTGGTGATCAGGCCCATCGCCTCGGCGCGGGTGGCAGCGTCGCGCAGCTGCCCGCGTACGGCGCTGGTGATCGTCTTCGAACCCGGCTTGCGGACGCCGCGCATCGTCATGCAGAGATGCTCGCACTCGATCACCACAATTACCCCACGCGGTTCCAGGATGCTATTGATCGCGTCGGCGATCTGAGTGGTCAGTCGCTCCTGGACTTGAGGCCGCTTGGCGTAGAGGTCCACCAGCCGAGCGATCTTGCTGAGCCCGGTGATCTTGCCCTCTCGGCTTGGAATGTAGCCGACATGGGCGACCCCGGTGAAGGGCACCAGATGGTGCTCACAGCAGCTCCAGACTTCAATGTCCTTGACCAAAACCAACTCGTCGTGGCCGAGGTCGAAGACGGTGGCCAGGACCTTCTCCGGATCCTGCCTCAGTCCGCTGAACATCTCCGCGTACGCCCGTGCGACCCGTTCCGGGGTGTCGCGTAGGCCCTCCCGATCCGGATCCTCGCCGATTCCGATCAGGATCTCGCGTACGGCAGCGACGATCCGGTCATGATCGAATTCTCCGACTCGCTGCGGGAAGTGGATCGGGTCAACGCCCCTCATGCCGTCGCCGCCGTCACGGCTGATGTCGGCGGCCTCGTCGAGTTCGGTCACCGAAAGTCTGGGCCTCTTTGCGGCTGCGGATCGGCATCACCAGCGGCCGGCCACTGCGACGGAACTGGCGAATGTCCCGGAGGCTGCGACGCCCCACCAGCTGGAATCTGATGGCCTGAGTCCGGTGCCTGACCGCTGCCAGCCTGGCCGTTCCCGGTCTGGCCATTGATCGACGGCGGCGGTGGGGTTACCGGTGGGATGGTCGAGGGAATGCGCTCATCCGAACCGGTCCACGCGGGACGCTTCGGCCAGAGCCGCAGCGGCTGGAAGACCGCAGCCACTTCCGCCCGATCCAAGGTCTCCTTCTCGAACAACGCGCGCACCAGATCATCGAGGACATCCCGGTTCTCGTTGAGGATGTCGAACGCCTCCTGGTGGGCGTTGCTGATCAGCTTGGCGACCTCCTCGTCCACGATCGCGGCGACCTCCTCGGAGTAGTCGCGGCCGTGGCCAATGTCGCGGCCCAAGAAGGGTTCCGCGTCTCCGGAGCCCAGCTTGATCGCTCCCAGCCGCTCGGTCATCCCGTATTGAGTGACCATGGCGCGCGCCACGGCTGTCGCCTTCTCGATGTCGTTGCTGGCTCCTGTGGTCGGGTCATGGAAGACCAGCTCCTCAGCCGCCCGGCCGCCCATCATGTACGCCAGCTGGTCGAGCAGCTCGGAGCGGGTATTGGCGTACTTGTCCTGCTCCGGAAGCACCATGGTGTAGCCGAGTGCCCGGCCGCGCGGCAGGATGGTGACCTTCTGTACCGGGTCGGTGCCAGGCAGCGCCGCAGCAACCAGCGCGTGGCCGCCCTCGTGATAGGCGGTCACCAGCTTGTCCTTGTCACTCATCAGCCGGCTGCGCTTCTGAGGCCCGGCGACAACCCGGTCGATCGCCTCGTCGAGAAATTCATCGGTGATCATCCGCGCGTTCTGCCGCGCGGTGAGCAGCGCGGCCTCGTTCAGCACATTGGCCAGATCGGCGCCGGTGAAACCAGGCGTACGGCGCGCCACGCCCTCCAGATCGACATCCGGAGCCATCGGCTTGCCCTCTGAGTGCACCTTCAAGATGTCGAAGCGGCCCTTCAGGTCGGGCGTGTCGACAGCGATCTGGCGGTCGAACCGGCCTGGCCGCAGCAGTGCGGGGTCGAGGACGTCCGGCCGGTTGGTCGCGGCGATCAGGATCACCCCGCCGCGTACGTCGAAGCCGTCCATCTCGACCAGCAGCTGGTTCAGGGTTTGCTCGCGCTCGTCGTGGCCGCCGCCCATGCCGGCGCCTCGGTGCCGGCCGACGGCATCGATCTCGTCGATGAAGACGATCGCCGGAGCGTTCTCCTTGGCCTGCTCAAACAGATCGCGGACGCGGGAAGCGCCGACCCCGACGAACATCTCGACGAAGTCAGAGCCGGAGATGGAGTAGAACGGCACCCCGGCCTCCCCGGCCACCGCACGGGCCAGCAGTGTCTTGCCGGTGCCTGGCTGGCCGTACAGCAGCACGCCCTTGGGGATCTTGGCGCCGACGGCCTGGAACTTGGCGGGCTCGGCAAGGAACTCCTTGATCTCCTCGAGCTCCTCGATGGCCTCGTCGCATCCAGCGACATCTCGGAAGGTGGTCTTCGGCGTGTCCTTGTTGGCGATCTTGGCCTTCGACTTGCCGAACTGCATCACGCGGCTGCCGCCGCCCTGGACCGAATTCAGCAGGAAGAAGAACAGCACTCCGATGATGATGAAGGGAATCAGTGTGCCGAGCAGTGAGCTGAAGAAGCCCGGCGTCGCGTTTTCACCTTTCCATTGATCCAAGGTCTTGTCCGCGACTCGCTGGTTGAGGCGTGGGATGATCTGGTCCGCCTGGTTGCCAACCCAGGTGGCCTTGTAGCCGGTGTGGTTCGCGTCCTTCAACGTGACGCGGATTTCTTGTTCCTTATCGATCAAGATGACCTCGCTCAGCGGCTCATTGCCGTTGATGATCGAGACCACCTGAGAGGTCGGCGCTTCCTTGTAGCCGCTGGTTACGCGCTGGCTGAAGTCGATCAGCAGCCCGATCGCGATGACGGCAATGACGATCCACGCCAGTGGCGAGCGGAATATCCGTCGTACGTTCATAACCTGCCTAGTGAGGTACAGGGATCCGGGAGATCCTCCTGCCAAGGCTATCGTTTGCGTCCAAGGAGGCCGGCGCGTATCGACCACGTCCTCATACGCGCTGAGCCTGTCGAAGCGCCTGCATCGTGCCCTTCGTCGGGCTCAGGGGCGCATCGCTCAGCTGTATACGTGGGGTGAGAGCGCGCCGACCGAAGTCAGGTTGCGGTAAAGCCCGTCGTAATCCAGGCCGTAGCCGACCACAAACTCATTAGGAATGTCGAATCCGACATAGGCAATCTCAACTGGATTCCGCGTCGCCTCGGGCTTCCGAAAGACCGTCAGGACCTTCAAGCTGGCCGCTCCACGAGACTGCAAGTTGCTGACCAGGTACGACAGCGTAAGGCCGGTATCGATGATGTCCTCGACCAGCAGCACGTCTAGTCCGGTGACGTCAGTACTCAGATCCTTGAGAATCCGTACCACGCCCGAGGACTGGGTGCCCGAGCCATAGGAGGACACCGCCATCCAGTCCATCCGGCAGTGAATAGTGAGGGCGCGAGAGAGGTCGGCCATCACCATGACCGCTCCATTGAGTACGCCGACGAGGAGCAGTTCTTTCCCGGCGTAGTCCCGATCAATCTCGACGGCAAGCTCGGCGATCCGAGTGGCTAGTTCTTCCTCGGTAACGACGACGCGCGTCAAATCACCGTCGAGCTGGCTGTCGTCCACGGGGCTCAGCCTGCCACAGGAAGGGCGGGGCCGTGGACCCGGCAGCCACGTTGCTCAGGGCGCATCAGCCCACTCGAAGCCGGCCTGCGTGACGCGTCACAGTTGCCCCAGGAACCTGGATGGATTTCTGGCCATGCCAGCCGATCACCAGGGACTCCACGGCATTGATATGCCGCAGAGTGAGATCGCCGATGCCGTGCGCCAACAACCAGAGTCGGAGAATTCGGCGACGCAATGCGGGCGGCTGGGATTCCAAAGCGGCGCAGTCCAAAGTGTCTGTACCGCCGAGCCCTTCCGCAGTGCGGTACGCCTCCGCGGCCAGCCGATCCAGTAGCTCGGTGTCGTCGCGGAGCAGCTCCGCGGTCCGTGCCAATGCTTCCGCAACGCCTGGGCCTAGCTCCGCCTCAAGCGCGGGCAGCAGCGTCTCGCGAACTCGAACCCGGGTAAACCGACGGTTTGTGTTGTGTGGATCCTGCCATGGGTCAAGTCCCAGCTCTGAACACGCCTGCTGTGTCGTTTCGCGGCGGAGCTGCAGGAATGGTCGCAGCAGGTGTCCCGCTCGGGGCGGCATCCCGGCCAGCGACCGGCCGCCCGATCCGCGGGCCAGGCCGAGCAGCACGGTCTCGGCCTGATCGTCGAGGCTGTGGCCGACCAAAACCGTGGCGGAACGCGCCCGGGCCTCGGCGTCCAGCGCTGCGTAGCGAGCCTGTCGAGCCGCGGCTTCCGGCCCGCTGGCGGCCGATCGGTCCACCTCAACAGTGCTAAGGGTGACGTCGTCGTAGCCAAGCCGCTCAAGCTGCTGCGTGACGAGCACGGCTAGATCGGCTGATCCGTCCTGCAGTCCGTGATCGATCACAACCGCCGCGTACTCCAGATAGTGGCGAATCGCCACATAGCGAGCAGCAAAGGCGAGTGCGAGTGAGTCGGCACCGCCTGAGCACGCAACGAGGAGATGCTTGTCCTCACTTGTCAGCGCTGTGTCGACCGCTTGGACGACCGCAAGGCTGGCTGGGCCGAGCTCGCGATAAGCCACCGAGTACTGCGGCTCAACCGGTCGTCAACTCGGGGTGCATCCGCGCCAGCCAAAGCCTTGGGTTGGAGATCTCGGTCGCGGTTGGCAGCGTCTCCGGGGAAGTCCAGACCTTGTTCAGGCCCGACATGCCCACTTCGGCCATGACTGCGCGACAGAACGTGGCGCCATCCCGATATTGCCGCATCTTGGCGTCCAGCCCGAGCAGCTTGCGGATGATCTTATCGAAGCCCTGGCCCTGGCGGCGTACCGTGAACTTGGTCCGGATCGTCTCCACAGTGGGAATCACTTCTGGGCCTACGCCGTCCATGACGACATCGGCGTGGCCCTCGAGTAGCGACATCACGGCGGTAACGCGATCGACCGTTTCCCGCTGCGCCGGCGTCTGGACCAGGTCGATGATCGACACCTCTTGGTTGTGAGTCACCGCGTCGATGACCCGCCTGAGCGCCTCACGGAGCATCTGGGCCACGATCGTCGGGTCGAGCTCCGCGGAGTCGACGATCTGGGCGACCTGGTCGTTGAGGTAGCCGCGCAACCACGGCACCGCAGCGAACTGTACGCGGTGAGTCTCCTCATGCAGGCAGACCCAGAGCCGGAAGTCGGCGGGATCGACATCGAGCTCACGTTCGATGGAGACGATGTTCGGTGCAACCAGCAGCAGGCGACCGCCTGGCGCGTTGGCGTCGGCTCCAGGGAAGAATGGGTCGAACTGACCGAGGACCTTCGACGACAAGTAGCTGAGAAGGGCACCCACTTCCACGCCTGTGATGCGCGGGCCCAGGCTGGCCATGGTGGGACTTGACTCCTTCATCCGCTCGATCACCTTGGCATTGAGCGGTAGCAGGATCTGCCGGAAGCCGTCCAGGTTGGCCTGAATCCACCGCGGCCGATCGACAACAAGCACTGGGGCGGTACCGCTGGCAGCTTCCATTCCAGTGACCTCGCGGACGTAGGTCTCCGCGCGCGCGGCGAAGCTACGCAGTTCGGCGACAACGGCCGCTGCACCTTGGCGGGAGATCTCCGGGCCCGGCCTGACCAGCTTGGTAGCCGTGTTCAGCGCCACGGTCCAGTCGACCATCGAGCTTGTCATGCCGGCGAGTCTATGTGCGAGCTCCGCGGGGCAGGCTGCTATTTCGGGGCGTTCGCGCATCGCGCGTGGAATCCGCCTACTTCGTCGTCACTCGCAGACGAAAAACGTGTCTGCTCGCTCCTCCTCAGCACGGCGGCGCGCGATTCACGACGCTCACGCCCCAGTGATGGGCCTAACGACACCCGCAGGTGCTGATTGCGGCAGTCACGCGGTCCAGCCACACCATGGCGTTGAACTCGTTCTTCGGATTGTTGATCAAGAACGCGTACACCAGTAGCGAGCCGTCCGTAGTGCGTAACACGCCGGCGCGAGCCCGGACCTTGTTCAGCGTGCCGGTCTTGCCGCGTACAACCCCTCGTCCAGCCAGGCTCTGGTTGTCGTAATACTGGCGCTTCAAGCTGCCTTCCACTCCGGCCACGGGCAATCCGGTGATCACGGCACGCAGCTCAGGATGCTTCTGCCCGGCGGCCACGCGAAGCATCTTGACCATGGAGTCGGCTGGCACCTTGGTTTGGCGTGCCAGGCCGCTGCCGTCGCTGATCGTCATGCCGGGATCCCAGATTCCGAGCTTGGTGAGCTCGGCCCGTACAACCTTGGTCGCCTCGGCAATCGACCCGGGCCGCCCTGCGCCGATGGCCGCTTGTCGGAAGATCACCTCTGCTGCATCGTTATCGCTGACCATCAGCAGGTGCTCGACGATCCGCTCCAGCGACATTGAGGAGACCCTCGCCACGACCGGCGCCGATTTCGGCGCCCGTGCCGGCCGCGTGCTGGAGACTCTCACTCCTTGCTTCGACAAGGCTGCCGCGAAGGTCGTTGCGGCTTCCTCTGCTGGGTCTCGGTAACGCAGGCCTCCGCCACCCACCCGGCCCTCATCAACCCAAAGTGCTGAGGTGCGTGAAACCTGGTCGCCGTAGAACCCTGGCCAGCGCGGATTCCAAGCCGGCCCCCTGAACAGCGAGGCGTCGTAGCCGAGACTGACTTTCTTGATCTTGTGGTGCTTGAGTTCGCTCGCGGTGGCACGGGCCAGTCCGGTGATCGTCGCCCGCTTGGGATAGTCCGAACGAGCCTTACTGGCAAGATACGGATCACCGCCGCCGACCAGAATGATCTGCCCTCGCTTGGGGCTGACGACCGAGGTTTTGAAGGTATGGTCAGGCCCCAAGATCGACAGCGCGGCTGTCGAGGTCAGTAGCTTCATGGTGGAAGCCGGGATGTAACCACGAGTGGCGTTATGGGCGTAGAGCACGTTTCCGGAACCGACCTCGACCACCGAGCCGGAATAAGCGCTTCCGATGCCTTTGACCCTGACCGCTCGGATTTTGGCGGCCACTGCGGCCTTATTGGGAACGACGCGTGGCGAGGCCGCCGCCAGGACTGGGTCCGGCAGGTCGGGCTTTGCGGGCGTCGGCGTGGCCGGTGCCGGGTTGGTACTGGAAGCCGCTGGCGTACTGAGCATGCTCGGAGTGCTGGCCGGAGCGGTCGCCGCGCGCTCGCCTGACTGTGCCCCAATGGCGTACCGGTTCTCTCGCGGCAGCACAAGAACGGCTGCTGCGATCACGCCGATCACGACAACGATCGCGGCGATGACGCCGAGAACCACCATGGCAATCCGCTTGGGACCCACAGGCTCCGCCCACCTCCTTCACGCTAGGCTCAAGCCACGGAGAGAGTCACTGATATGCACTCTCGCAGAAGTCAGTCTCAATCCCAAGGAGGTCACACATGACCGCACCTGAAGCCGAGCGAGGTCTGAAGCCGCTCAGCGGGCTGACCTTCGATGTCACCGTTGAGATCCCCAAGGGTCACAAGAACAAGTACGAAGTCGATCATGACACCGGCCGCATTCGGCTGGACCGTACGTTGTTCACCTCGACCCAGTATCCGGCCGATTACGGCTTCATTGAGGAGACTCTCGGTCAGGACGGCGATCCTCTGGATGCGCTGGTGATGATCTCCGAGCCAACATTTCCAGGCTGCCTGATCAGCTGCCGGGCAGTCGCGATGTTCCGGATGACGGACGAAGCGGGTGGCGACGACAAGGTGCTCTGCGTCCCAGCGTCTGATCCCCGGCGGGACCACATACGCGATCTCTCGGACGTGCGCCAGTGGGTGCTCCTCGAGATCGAGCATTTCTTCGAGGTCTACAAGGACCTCGAGCCCGGCAAGTCTGTCGAGGGCGCAACCTGGACCGGCGTGGAGGAAGCCGAGCAGGAGGTTCGAGCGAGCTTCGAGCGGGCCAAGGCGCAAGCTCACCGCGGAGATCAGCACTAGCTGTCGCTGTTTGTTCGCCGAGACATGTCGTTGCAGAGCCCATGATCATATTGTGGAATGGCTGACCACCTGATCTTGCTTGCACCGTCGGCCAATCGGGTCTACGCGTCCGAGGCCAACCGCCTGGTAGCAGCTGAGCTCAAGGTGCTGCTTGGCGCTGATGAGCATCCGGTGATCGAACCCGTCACGCTGGCCAGGATCGAGTACCTGGCAGTGGCAACGGACAGTCTTGACGAGCAGGTCCTCTGGGCCCTGGGGCGGCTCTCTGCTTTCTATGCCGCCTTCCGACGAGAGCACGATCGGCTGCTGCCGGTTGAGGTCGGTACTCCAGACCTGTTCGACGACGATCTGGTCACCATCCCGAAGTATCCGGGCAAGACAAACGAGCAGTTCACCCGACTGTTGATCAATGTCACGCTGGCCTCGATGCGACGGCCGGCGAGCGGAGTGGTTACGATCTTGGACCCGCTCTGCGGTCGCGGTACCACGCTGAGCACGGCGATGATGCTGGGCTGCAATGCCGCCGGCGTCGAAGCCAATCTCAAGGCCGTTGAAGCGTACGCGGCGTACCTGCGGACCTATTGGCGTCGCAAGCGACTGAAGCACTCGCTGGAGCTCAGCCCAGTGCGACGTGAGGGCAAGATCATAGGTAGGCGTCTGAACGCCGAGGTGATCCCGGTCGGCCGGGATCGGCCCGTTGCTCTGACGGTCTTCTCCGGCGACACCCGGCAGTCGGCGGCGCTGTACGGAAAGCGCAAGTTTGACGCTGTGCTGGCGGACGCCCCGTACGGCGTTGTGCATGGGAGCCAGACCGACGTACGGGGGGCCAGCGGGAAGCCGGACCGTTCCGCGACTGGCTTGATCAGCGAGGCACTTCCAGTCTGGGCCCGGCAGCTGAAGACTGGCGGTGCTTTCGGGCTGTCGTGGAACGTCATCGGCCTGCGGCGGGAGCGGCTGCTCGAGCTCGTTGCCGACGCAGGCTTGGAACCGCTGGACTTCGGCCCGTACCGCGACTTCGCACATCGGGTCGACTCCTCGATCCGCCGCGACATTGTCGTGGCGATCAAGCCTTGAG
>CAVTFS010000004.1:0-38494 GCA_963734005.1 uncultured Actinomycetota bacterium | reverse complement strand
GCCTGGAGAAATTCGCTGATCACCCGGGCCGAGACAAAGCCGCCGCACTGGCAGTCTCAGTGGTGAACTCAACAAACCTGGGGGCGCGATACTGATCGGGTGGTCGAGCCCGGCCTGCAGTGGCATCCATCGCTCTACGCGGGTAGTGCTCGGTATTACGCGATAGGTCGCGTTGGCTACCCGACTGCGCTCGCTGAGGCCCTTGCCCAGCAATTGAGGCTTGACGGCACTCGTCGCCTGCTGGATGTTGGCTGCGGTCCGGGTTCCCTTATGCTGCTCCTCGCGCCTTGGTTCCAGCGGGCAACCGGCCTCGATGCTGATCGGGACATGCTGGCGGAAGCACAGCGGTTGGCGTCAATTCGGGGTTGGCAACGTCGAGTGGCTGTTCATGCGTGCCGAGACGTTGCCGGCAGGCCTAGGCCAATACCGAGTGATCACTTTCGCCCAGTCCTTCCATTGGATGGATCAGCTCCGGGTGGCCCGCGCGGCGCTCGGAATGCTCGAGGTCGGCGGAGCTTGTGTGCATGTTCACGCCACCACCCACCAGGGAGTCGATACCGATGCCGCTATGCCGCATCCGAGGCCGCCGCGAGCGGCAACCAGCGCGCTGGTCGAGAGTTACCTCGGGCCGGTGACTCGAGACCAAGGGCTTTCTGTCGCCGGAGAAAGCCAACCGCGAGGAGGAGGTCTACCGGGCCGCCGGTTTCAGCGGCCCGCGCGGATCGAGGTTCCAGGGGACATCGTGGAGCGCAGCAGTGATCAAATTGTGGCTAGCATCTTCTCGCTCTCCAGCTCGACTCCGCATTTGTTCGAGGGACGCCGTGACGCGTTCGAAGCCGATCTTCGGCGGTTGCTGCGCGAGGCCAACCCAACCGGCATCTTCAGCGAGCAGATGCGTGAAATCGCGGCAGATATCTGGCGACCCAGCAAGGGTTGAGCAGCGAGATTCCCTGGAGATCTCACTCCAGACGAACCAGCGATCCTCAACTCAAGAGTGAACTGGCCGAGCAGGCCGCAGCTCCAGGGTGACCGCCCGGAAGGTCGTGGGTAAATCGACCTCAACTCCAGATATAGAGAACGTTGCGTATCTTCAGCTCGCACCTTACGCTTTAGAGAACGGAGCGTCTCTAGGGAGCGAGCGGCATGCAGCGACCATCGTCGGTCGGGCGGGTCTTGCCGGGACTGTTGTTGGCGATGCTGCTCGGGGCGGTGGATCAGACGATCATGGCGCCTGCCCTGCCGGCCGTTGCGCAAGATCTTGGGCGGCTCGATCAAATGCCTGCTGTGGTGATCTCCTATCTGACTGCAGCCACAGCGGTCATGCCGTTGTACGGCAAGTTGGGCGACCGCTTTGGTCGGAAGCGGACCATGCTTGTCGCGGTTGCGGTCTTCGTTTTCGGCGCGACGCTGTGCGCGATGGCAACATCGATGGCGCTGCTGACGATGTTCCGGGCGGTGCAGGGGCTCGGTGGTGGCGGGCTCATGGTTGGCCCGCAGGCAGTTATCGGGGAAATCGTCAGCCCGCGGGAGCGCGGTCGCTACCTCGGCTACATCGGCGCGGCGTATGTAGTCGCCGCGGTCGGCGGCCCGGTACTAGGCGGGCTTATCGTCGAAGAGCTTAGCTGGCGATGGATCTTCGCGCTCTATCTGCCACTCGGGGGTGTGGCGTTTGTCGTCCTTGCTGTCACGCTACGGCTGCCCCGACCGACCGGGCAGTCACCGATCGACTATGCCGGGGCGCTCACGCTGGCCGCGGCAGTCGTTGGAATGGTGCTGTTTGGCCAGACGCGGCATCCCACCTGGCTAGTCCTGACTGTCGTTGCCGCCACGGCGTGGCTCATCAGCAGCCGCTTCGCCCCAGACCCGATCCTGCCATTGCGGTTGTTTCGCGATCGCGGCTTCGCGATCGCGGTGGCGATCAGCTTCCTGGTCGGCTTCGCACTGTTCGGCACACTGACCTACCTGCCGGCGTACTTGCAGGTCGCCTTCGGGCTTTCGGCCAGTGGTGCGGGTCTGGTGGTGACCGCCCTGATGGCCGGAGTCCTGTTCACAACGGTGCTCTCCGGCCGGCTCATCACGCGCACCGGGCGCTACAAGGCCTACCCAGTGGTGGGCGCCGGGGTCGCCGCCGCAGGCTTGGCGCTGCTGGCGACCTGGGGTGCAGGTGGCGGCTCGGGTGTGATCACCGCGATCATGGCACTGATCGGGCTCGGCATCGGACTGATCATGCAGGTCATGGTGCTGGTCGCGCAGAACTCAGTCGCCTATGGCGACCTCGGCACCGCGACGTCCTCAGTTGCCTTCCTCCGCCAGATCGGTGCCTCGGCTGGAGTCGCTGTGGCTGGAGCGCTGATCACCACGAGGCTCGCCGACCAGGTCCCGGCCGCCGTCGCACTGAGCCAGGTGATGCCGATCGTCTTTGGCCTGATGTCACCACTACTCGCACTGGCGTTCGTGCTCGCTGTCCTCCTGCCGGCTCGCCCGCTGCGCACCACCGCCTATGTCGAGGAGAGGGTATGAAATTCGTCGCATCGCTAGGAGACTTCGGCCGCGATGACGTGCCCTCAGCCGGCGGGAAAGGCGCCAATCTAGGCGAACTGATACGAGCCGGGCTACCGGTGCCTGAAGGCTTCGTCATCACGACCGTCGGGTACGCCGCGGCGATCCAGCAGCTCGACTTGCGGATCGCCGACCGGCTCGCAACCGACGACAGCGCGTCGATCCGCCCAGACATCGAGGCCATCTCGATGCCCTCCAACCTGCGCGCCGAGATCGCCGATGCCTACGCCAACCTAGGAGCCGGTCCCGTGGCGGTGCGCTCGAGCGCGACCGCTGAGGACCTGCCAGGGGCGGCCTTCGCCGGTCAGCAGGACAGCTACCTCAACGTCACGGATGAGCCGGAGTTGATCGATGCGGTGCACAAGTGCTGGGGATCACTGTGGACCGAACGTGCGATCTCCTACCGCACCCGGCTAGGCATCGACTCCGCGGAAATCCGGATCGCGGTCGTCGTGCAACGCATGGTCGACGCCGAGGTGGCTGGCGTGATGTTCACAGCCGATCCCGTCAACGGCGACCGAGAGACGATCATGATTGAGGCGTCGATTGGGCTTGGTGAGGCGGTGGTCTCCGGCCTCGTGACGCCGGATCATTACGTTCTCGATGATCAAGGTCGAGTCCGCGAATTCCTCACCGGCGACCCTGACCGTTCCCAGCGACTGCCCGACCGGGTGCTTGCAGAATTGGCGCGCCTCGGCCTCACCGTGGCCGAGCACTTCGGGCGTCCGCAGGACATTGAGTGGGCGTACGCGGAAGACCAGGTGTGGCTGCTGCAGGCGCGCCCGATGACCGCGCTTCCGCCGCCACCGATCGAGCTGAACGCTCTGCAGCGGATGCTGGGCTCAGTACTCCTCGACTACGTCCCCGTACGCCCGTACCCAATCGACATGAGCACCTGGGTGCCGCATGGGCCCGCCGGCCTGATGGCCGGAGTTACCGGGAGATTTGGGATCCGAGACGCGTTCCAGGGATTCCTCCCGGAGGATGAGTACGGAGTGGTCGACCGGCTCGTTCCGGTCGCGCCGCGGCCAACGCTCGGCGTGCTGCGAGCGCCGTGGCGCATTGTGACCTTGGCACGGCGATACGACCCTGCCCGTTGGACCGACGACCCTCGCTTCGCCGAATTCCTCGATGGAGTTCGCGATCTCGCAGCCCAAGACCTGACGGCGATGCCCTGGCCACAGCTCAAGGCGATGCCGCGGAAGGCGCTCGCCCTCGTCAAGCCGATCGGCGATCTGCGGATCGACTATCTGCCCCGCACCGGGCTCGCGTTGCTCCGGCTGCTCCTCCTGCTGCGCCTGCTGCGCCGATCTGCGCTGCTGGGGGACCTGCTCGTCGGCGCCCCCACCCGGACCACCGACGGCAACCGAGCCCTCGAGGCGCTCGCCGCTCGAGCTCGCGAGAATTCGCAGCTGCGCAAAGCGATCTGCAAACTCGATCCGAAGGCGCTCAGCGGCTTCCCAGAGTTCGAGGCGGAGTTCAACGCGTACCTCGCTGAATACGGCCACCGCGAGACCGTCACCCCGGTCCTCGTCACTCCGCCCACCCAGGGCGAGGCGCCTGAGACCGTACTCGGCTTGATCAGCGTGCTAGCGGCGGAACCGCCACGCCCTCCGAAGGACGCTGACCGTGCCATATCGGAACTGCTCAAGCACCCGCTACTGCGAGGAAGTCGTCGGCGACGCGACCGCATCGAGCGATGGATTGCCGGGGCACGCGCCGGGATGGCGTTCCGCGAGGACAGCCACTTCTACTTCCTCATGCCGCTGCCGATCTTGCGTAGGTCGCTGCTGGAGATGGGCCGCCGGCTGCGCGATGTCGGCGTAATCGAGGAACCAGAGGAGGTTTTCCATCTGCGGCTGGAGGAGCTGGAGGCAATCGATGATCCCTCGACAATCGCCGACGCGGGCAAGCTGCGCGCCGCCGTACGCACCCGTTCGGCCCGCCGCCAGGAGCTGGCCGGAGTTCGCTTGATCGACCCCATGGCTGTCTTTCCGCAGCGCGACAGCGGAGATGCGCTCATTACGGGTACGCCTGCTAGCAACGGTGCTGCGAGCGGCCCGGTCACCGTGATCCACGGGCCCACCGAGTTCAGCCGACTGGCTCCCGGCGACGTACTGGTCTGCCCCTACACCAATCCGGCCTGGACGACTCTTTTCCAGCGCGCCGCGGCTGTGGTCGTCGACTCCGGCGGGCCGGGCTCGCACGCCGCAATCGTGGCCCGCGAGTACGGCATCCCGGCGGTCATGGGCACCGGTATCGGCACCGCCACTCTCACCGACGGTCAGCTGGTTACTGTCAACGGCAGCACAGGCCGAGTCACCGCCGCCGACATGGATGGACAACGCCGATGACCGACCACCGTACGCGGCCCCGGCGTCGCGGCGACGTACTCAGTAGCGCGATCTTCGAGGCGACCCTCGACGAACTCGCCGAGGTCGGGTACGCGAAGCTGACCATGGAGCGGGTGGCGGCGCGGGCCGGCGCCAGCAAGGCGTCGGTGTATCGGCGCTGGCCGAGCCGCATGGAGCTGGCCCTCGACGCCGTCCATCATCTTGCGCCTGACCCGACCGACCTGCCCGATACCGGCAGCCTGCGCGGCGATGCCATCGCCTTCATGCGGACCGCCGCCGATCTCCTGGCCGGACCCGGCGGCGAGGCATTGCGCGGCCTGCTCGGCGATACCCTTGCTGACCCGTCACGCACGCTGGAGCTACGCAACCGCTCCCGGGGTACGGGGCATCGAATCATGCACGAGATCACCCGCCGGGCGGTCGAGCGCGGGGAGATCAACGCCGACGCCATCACCCCGCGACGCCTCGACGTTGCACAGGCGATGCTGCGCGAGCAGTTCCTGTTCCATGGGCCACCTATCCCAGATGCTGCGATCGTCGAGATCGTGGACGAGACTGTCCTCCCCCTCTTCCGTCAACGCGGCGCCAGCGAGCATTCAGCACACTAGGTAGTGTCCGGCACATGCCGCCGACTCCGGAACTCACTCGGAGTGGTGTCCGACGCTGGAGGATTCGGCATCATCCGACCCACGACGCCGCACCGGCAGACCGCCCCGAGCGGAACCGTGCGCGACGACTCGTCCTGAGCCTCGTGGCCGCCCTGGTTGCGCTTGTGGCGAGCTTCGCACTTGGCGCACTGGGGATTCCTTTCGGTCTGCTGGTCGCCGGCTTGCTGCTGGCCTGGCCGGCTGGGCAGGTCCGAACGATCAGCCCGAGCAGGCGGACCCGCGTCGCCGGTGTCATTGCCGTGGCGTCGTACGTCGCACTCCTGCTGCTCTTTGGGCCGTTGATCTTCCGCGGCCTGGTGAACAATCAGCTTCCCGCCGCGCTAGCTGGATTGGCAGTGTTGGCAGCGACACCAATGATCTGCGCGATCGTGATGAGCGACGCCCCGACCGAGCCCACTCGCCGTCTTGTGCTGACGAGGCGTGACCTCGTCCTGGCCGTGGCAGTGCTTGTGGCGGTCACCTTCGCGCACGGCTCGGGGGCGTCCTTCGTCGTCATCGCCATGCTTGTCCTGGTGCTCCCGATCATCGGCGTGGTGCGCTTTGCGCTTGACGCCGTTCGCAAACGGCTCGAGACCAGGCTCGTGCGTCACCCCTTCTGCAGCGACCTACGTTTCCATCTGCTCCAAGTGCTCAACATCTGGCTGCTCTGCGCGCTGCTGGCGGTGGTCCCGCTTACCGGTGCCTTCGACGCCCTCGGCTACCGCGGTGGTGCAGCGACGGTGTTCAGCGGCTTGTACTGGGCGGCGCTTGGTGTCCTGGCTCTCCTGGCCCTCGCTCCGCGCAGAATCGTGCAGGTCGCGTCCAATGTGCTGCGACTCAGCCTCTCCCTCGTCATCGCTGTGTCTTTGGTGCGCATCTTCGTGACACCCGGCGACGCAGTGCCGCTCGACGTACCCCTTTCCGGCCGGTCGCACGTCGTGCACGGCGGGCACGGCGAGCTGGTCAACGGGCACGCTGTCACCGGCTTCGAACAGGACGCCCTTGACATCCTCATGGAGGTCGACGGTCGCACCCACCGCGGCGACCCGAACCAACTCACCAGCTACTACGCGTATGGGGCACCGCTGCTCGCCCCGGCTGCGGGGCGAGTGTCGCAGGTGGTCGACGACCAGCCCGACCAAGCGATCGGACAGTCGGACATCGAGCATCCCGCTGGCAACCTCGTGGTGATCGACATCGGTAGCGGACGATACGTGATGATGGCGCATTTCCGGCCGGGAAGCATCCGGGTGCGTGTCGGGGAGACGGTCCGCGCCGGACAACAGCTTGGCTCGGTCGGCAACAGCGGCAACACCAGCGAGCCGCACCTGCACGTCCAGGTGCAGAACCGGCCTACACTCGACTTCCCCAAGGTCGACGACATCGATACGACACCGATTGTGTTCGCACACGCGGCCGTCACCCGGGCGGGTACCACCACGACGCCAGCTCGCGCGGACCTGCGTCGGGGCGACGATTTCAGCGCCCGCCGCTGACCACCGCGATCAGCTCGTCACAGATCGCGGCACGACCGGCCCGGGTGACTGCGGCAATGTAGTGTCCAAGGCATGACGGCCACTCCGGTTGAGAAGACCTACGTCATGCTCATGGTCGCCGACATGACCCGCGCCATGCGGTTCTACACCGGGGCATTCGCCGTCACTGTCGTGATCAGCTCACCGCACTGGAGTGAGTTCATCGTGGCTGGCACCAACATTGCGCTCCATCCAGGAGGCAGCGGCGACGAAACCCGCACTGGACTTGGCTTCGAAGTAGATGATCTTGACGTGGCACTGCAGCGAGCAACCGAGGTGGGTGGGCGGATCAGCAGCCCCCCACGCGATAGACCTGAGGAGCGGATACGCGTCGCCGAGATTGCAGACACCGAAGGAAATCTGATCACCGTCGCCGAGGTGAAGGCTTAGCCAGCTAGAGCGGTCAGATCCACCGCCGACCGAGGTACGGCCGCAAAACGTGACGGCGGGAACCACTTCGGCACTGCTCGGCGCAACCGCTCGGGGCCCCGCAGCTCGATCACTCCCGAGCGGACGGCCTGCGGCCATTCAAGATCACCGCGCCAGATCATCACCATCCGGCGCAGGCTTCCGGTAACGGAAACACCCACCTCATATCCGGGATCGAAGTCGCACACGTCCACCGCCTCCGCGGTGATCACGATCCACCAATCGCGGATCTTGGCCGGAACGTCGATGAAACGAAAGTTGACCACCGTACGGCCCGGGGGAACCAGCGCAGAGTCGACGTGGCGACGCAGGTCCCACAGCAGCAGCTTGGGATCGAGGTCTTCGTCACCGACTCGACCGATCCAGCGCGCTCCGCAGGTCGTTGAAATGCCGGCTGCCGGCAAGGAGCTCCCTGATGACGAGCATGGTCCACCGCTCATCGAGCAGCTCCATTACCTTTGCGACAGGACAGAACTGGTGATATGAGGAACCCATGTCTTCACCGTAGGCTCGACTGCGTCCCTAATACAGATTTGGTACTAGTACAACCTCGTTGCGGTCCTTAGCCTCAAGATACAAGATCAACTCTTTCACCAGGGAGGAAGCGCGAATGACGCAGCCAACACATATCGAGCCGGCCGATCTCGGCGAAGCAGACCGCACATTGAAGACCAAACATCGGGCGATGTGGGCCGCCGGTAACTACCCCGCTGTGGTGACCGATATCGTCTCCGAGCTGGGCCCGATTCTGGTTCAAGCGGCCGGGATCAAGTCGGGTGATCTTGTGCTGGATCTGGCGGCCGGCAGCGGCAACGCGGCGATTCCGGCAGCCCGCACCGGCGCGCAGGTGATCGCCTCCGATCTCACGCCCGAACTGCTGGAGGTCGGCCAGAAGTGGGCCGCCGAGGTCGGCATCGAGTTGACATGGGAGACCGCGGACGCCGAGGCCCTGCCGTACGGCGATGGGGAATTTGACGCCGTCTTGTCATGCCTGGGCGTTATGTTCGCCCCGCATCATCAAACTGCGGCTGACGAGCTGATACGGGTCTGCCGTCCTGGCGGCACCATCGGCCTGATCGCCTGGACTCCGAGCGGTTTCATCGGTCAGATGTTCGCCGCGATGAAGCCGTACGCTCCGCCGCCGCCTGCTGGCGCGCAACCCCCGCCACTGTGGGGATCTGAAGATCACGTACGAGAACTGTTCGGCGATCGCGTCGAGCAGGTGCATACCGAGACCCGGGCTCTGCGAGTTACACACTTCGCCACTCCGGAGGCATTTCGCGACTACTTCAAGATCAACTATGGACCTACGATTACGGCCTATCGAGGCCTTGCCGACGATCCCGACCGGGCTCAGGCGCTGGACCGCGACCTGGCTGATCTTGGACGCCGTTTCGATGTGGGCACGGAATCGACCGAGCTGGACTGGGAATACCTGCTGTTCACCGCCCGCAAGTCCGGCTAGCAGTAAACCAGGAGTGCCCTCCGAAAGCTGAAACCTACGTTCACGTAGCTTGCTGACGGTCTGCACAGGTAGCAACGTATGCAGACCGTTCGCAACCTGTGTTCACGTAGGTTTCTGCAACGGGTGCGTGACCGACGAAGGATGCGAACGGGGCTGGCGGCCCGGAGCTAGCACGCAGGTGGGATGTTCAGGTTGATGTGAAAGAGGTTGTTCGAGTCGTAGCGCTTCTTCACCCGAGTCAGCCGGTCGTAGTTGCCGCGATACGACGCCCGAATCCGCCCTTCACCCTCTCATCCATCATGAAGTTGACGTAGGCGCCTCCCGCCGAGCTGGAGTGCAGCTCTTCCCAATACCGGCGGGACCACTCGGTGATCCGAGGCAGATTCGTTGGGTCCGGATCGACCCCGACAATTACACCGGCCCAGCCTCCACCGCGGTAGGCGAACGCAGTCGCATCCTCCGCAACACGGGTCACGGCGCCGCTGATCGGGTACAGGTGCATGGCGGAGTCTGGCGTGGGGATGACGTCGCCATACCGCCTGTGCAGGGCCATCGCCTCGTCGGTGATCTCTGTGAAGAAGTCGGCCTTCCAGTACCACTGCATGCCCTTCGGGGCCAACGCGTCGAATGCGCTCTGTAACACACCCCTGCCATCCCGAAACATCGCGTCGTTGCTACGACAGCGCCGTCCGTACGCGCCTTGTGCGCCACTCAGAGATCAGCCGGCTCTTGCCTACGCCGGCATCGCCCGTGACGACGAGCAACCGAGGCCTGTCCTCGCCAACGCTATTCCAGAACTCGAGGAGTGGTCGAACTCTCGATCACGCCCCACCAGCCGGGCACGCTGAGCGAGCCGCGCCCGGGCGTGCCGGTCCACGCGCACAGGTGGAATCTCAGGGCCGTCAGAGCTGAGCAGTCGCTCCGCGAATGTCTCTGTGGCTTGGGACGGCTTGACTTGCAGCTCGTGATCAAGGATCTCGGCGCACTTGTGGAACGTGCTGATGGCGCGCCCGCCCGGTCACCCGCGTCGGCCTGCAGCTCCATGAGCGTTCGGTATCCGACCCCCTCGAGGGGCTCGAGGCGCACTCGCAGCCTACCGTACTCGAGGGCTTTCCTGGGGTCGCCGGGGTCACGCCAGCCAGCCACCAGATGATCGCAGAGCTCCACGCACTGGCGCCGCAGCTCCGCCCGTTCCGCTAGCACCCAGTCGTCGAACATCCCCGGCAGCAGATCCCCGTGATACTCGGCGACTGCGGCTGCACCATGGTCGAGCATCGCGTGCTGGTCGCCGCTTGCCAGCGCCTCCAGTGCAAACTGCCGCTCGCGATGGAATACGCAGACGTCGACGCGGCACGTCGGCCACTCTCGCCACGTCAATGTGGCCGGCTCAACAACGAGAGCAGCATCGTCACCGAGCAGCGCGCGGAGATGATGCAGCTCCCGTCGCAGGTTCGTCCGCGCCTGATGCTCGGTCGAGTATCAGGCGCGGACGAACCTGCGACGTACTGCTCTCCGAGAAGTGAGACTTCCAGCAATGTAATGCCCCCTCCGAATTCGAGAGTAGACAGGGGCATCCTGATACGTCGATGGATAGATTTCTGCTGGTCGAATCGGTAACTGTCGACAGTTTCCGACATCCAAGGCGAGATCCGGTACGCCGACCCAGCCGGCGAAAGCCTTGATCAAGCCTGCAAGCTGGCACTCCACTTCTCTTCGATGCGGCCGTACTTCCAGATGATCACCGCAACTACCCAGGTGATCACGAACAGCGCGACGATGGTGTAACCGACGAGGTCCAGGTTGAGGTTCGCAATGGCGGCCAGCGGGCCCGACGTGATGCCGGTCTTTTCGGTCAGGATAGAGATCAGCTCGATGGTGCCGATGATCAAGGCCACAGCCACCGAGAGCCCCGTGACGGTGATGTTGTAGTAGACCTTGCGGACCGGCCTGGCGAAGGCCCAGCCGTAAGCGAAGTTCATGAAGCAGCCGTCGATGGTGTCCAGCAGGCTCATGCCGGCTGCGAACAAGATCGGCAATGTGAGGATCGCGTACCACGGCAGAGCGAACGCGGCCGCACCGCCGGCAAGCACCAGCAATCCCACTTCGGTAGCGGTGTCGAAGCCGAGTCCGAACAGTACGCCGATCGGGTACAGCTGCCACGGCTTGGTCACTGTCTTCGTCGCGCCAGCCAGGATCTTGTTCATGAAGCCGCGGCTGTTCAACTGCTCCTCTAGGGCCTTCTCGTCGTAGGCGCCCTGACGCATTCTCCGGAACACCTTGACGATGCCGATCAAGATGACGAGGTTGATGATCCCGATGATGTAGAGGAACGTGCCGGACACGGCAGTGCCTAGGACGCCGGTGGTCTGCTGCAACAGCGAAGACTCGTCCTCGACCTGTCCGGCCAAGGTGCGTACGCCCAGCGCCAGCAAGGCGACCAGCGCAAAGACGATGGTCGAGTGTCCCAGCGAGAACCAGAAGCCGACTGACACCGGGCGCTTGCCCTCGGCCATCAGCTTGCGGGTGGTGTTGTCTATGGCGGCAATGTGATCGGCGTCGAATGCATGCCGCATGCCGAGGGTGTAGGCCGTGAGTCCGAGCCCGACGCCCAACACATGGGTCGTACTGACCTGATAGTGCTGCGGCGCCACGATCCCAATGAGCACGCCCCAGCCGACTACATGGAGCAGCAGGATGCAGCTGGCCATGCCGGTGATCGAGCGCCACTCTTGCCGGCTGAGCTTGCCGCGAAGCCGGGCTGGCACGTTCTGGACGGCAGCGATATCTGGTGCTGTCAACACTGACCTCCTGCCACTTTGTGGCCTCGCAGACGTGCGGCCTCCCAGATGCGACATTATCGCAACTAGGTCAGCCCCTCAGCAAGCCGGATTGGGGGAGAATCGAGAACGTGCGGACCGGCAGAGTGACTTCAGGCGAATCGGCGCCCCCGCCGCGCGTCCAGGCTGCGCTGGGCTTGCTGCGGGACCAGCACGAGCGCGTGACCAGGGCTCGCCAAGCCGTCATCGAGGTCCTCGACGGCACCGACGAGCACCTCGCCGCCGATGAGATCGTCGCTCGGGCCGAGGCATCGGCGCCAGGTGTTCACCGGGCCACGGTCTATCGCGCACTGGCGACACTCGGTGAGCTCGGGCTCGTCACCCATACCCATGTCGGCGGCTCGGCAACGGTTTACCACCTTGCTGTGCCGGCGCCTTCCGACCAGACAGCATCCACTCCGCATGCCCATCTCCAATGCACCAACTGCCAGGCAGTGATCGATTTCCCGGTGGATGCGTTGGATTCATTGATCATCCGGGTCGATCGTGAGGTTGGCTTCCTGGTCGAGCCGCATCATGCTGCCCTGCTGGGCCTCTGCGCCGACTGCCGGCGGTCGTCCCTCGCCGCAAGTGGTCAAAAGCGACAGCTCTGAGCGAGGCGGATTCAGCTCTGTCGTTTGCGACCACTTTCGGCAAGGGGTGAACCGATCGGCGCAGTACTAGGTGAAGCTCCGGGCGGGGAATTGGGGGCCGAGTGGCCCGACCCGCTGGGCTGCGCCGGCTGTGTCAGCTCCTCGATGCTGGTCGCACCGGGCAGCTGGATGGTGAACTCCGCCCCTCCTTGGGCTGAGCGACCTGCACGGATCCAGCCTCCATGCTGAGTGACCGTTTGGGCAACGATCGAAAGGCCCAGTCCGGTGCCGGGGGTTTGCCGCGCGGTATCGCCACGGTAGAAGCGGTCGAAAATGAACGGCATGTCGGCCTCGGTGATACCGGGACCCTGGTCGGCCACGCGAAGCCTGTCACCCTCGAGCTGCACTCGAATGGTGCCGCCCGGCGGGCTCCACTTCACGGCGTTGTCCAACAGGTTGGTGATCGCGCGCTCCAGCGTGTCGGAGTCGCCGACGACGTAAAACGGATTGAGCTCAACGTCGAATACCAACCCGTGCGCCCGCCGCCGTACGCGGTCGAGCGCCGAGTTGACGACATTGCGGAAGTCCAAGGCCTCTGGCGTCGAGGCGGTTTCGTCACGGGCGAGCTGCACAAGATCACCAATCAGGTCGGTGAACTCCACCAGCTGGGCCTTGACATCGGCCAGGATGGCGATTCGATCCTGCTGCCGCAACATGCCGCTCTCGGCATCGGCGGCGAGCAGCTCGATATTGGTCCGCAGACTGGTGAGCGGGGTACGAAGCTCGTGCCCGGCATCGGCGATCAGCCGCGCCTGGCGATCCCGAGACGAGGCCAGCGATCGAAGCATCTGGTTGAACGACTCCGCGAGCACTGCGATGTCGCCGGAAGCCTTGATCGTGATCGGCGTCAGCTCCTTGGTGACGCTGACATATTCGACCGCTGCGGACAGTTCCCGTACCGGACGCAGGCTGGAGCGGGCCACGTATGCGCCAACAACCGCGGCGATGATCACACCGCCAACGCCAAAGATGATCAAGACCAGCCACAGGGAGCTGAGGATGTCATCCGTCGGTTGCAGCGGCCGCCCCAGAACCAGGGCGTAGTTCCCGAGATCAGTGATCGGCACGGCGACGATGCGGTACTCCTCCCCTCCCGTTGTCACACCAGATCTCGCCGAGTAGCCGCTCTGCAACCGCGCAACGGCCAGCTCCGTGGCGCCTAGCACGAGATGATCCCGCTCGTCGGGCACGTTGAAGATCGCGCCGTCGGTGCGGATCGCCGCCACGCTGACATTTCCAGCCCGCAACGCGCGCTCAGTAAGACCGCCAAGTGTCCGAATGTCCTGGGCAACCGGCACCACCGCCAGCGAGGTCGCCGTCTCGACCATCTCGGCGTCCAATGCCCGGTACAGCGAAATCCGCAGTGTCAGATAGCCAGCCACGCTCGTCACCGCGACGGCCAAGGCCACCGCGACCGTGGTCAGGTACGCGACGCGACGCTGCAGCGGAAGCGCTCGTAGCCAAGCCCTCAGCCGGCGAACCACCGCAGACCCTCCGCCCCGCGCCGCGGGCTGATCATGGTGGTGTCTCGCGAAGCACGTAACCGACCCCTCGTACGGTGTGGATCAGTCGGGACTCGTCGGCAGCTTCGGTCTTGCGGCGTAAGTAGCCGATGTAGACCTCCAGCGAATTCGCCGTGGTCGGGAAGTCGAAGCCCCAGACCTCATTCAGCAGCCAGCTACGCTCCAGCACCCGTCGCGGATGGCGCATAAAGGCCTCGAGCAGCGCGAATTCAGTGCGGGTCAGGTTGATCGGTCGGGTCCCGCGTAACACCTCCCGGGTCTGGGTGTTCAACACAAGGTCGCTGAACGAGAGGTTCTGTGCCGACGGATCGGTCGAGTCGGCCACCGTGCCGGCACGCCGGACCAGGGCACGCAGCCGCGCGAGCAGTTCATCCAGCGAGAAGGGCTTGGCCATGTAATCGTCGCCACCCGCGTCGAGGCCGTCCACCCGGTCACCGACCGCGTCGCGGGCGGTGAGCACCAGGATCGGCACATCGTTACCGGCTGCGCGCAGCATCCGCGTCGTTTCCAGGCCATCCAGCCGCGGCATCATCACATCCATGATCACCGCATCTGGGCGGATGGCGGCCAGCCGCGCAAGCGCCTGAACTCCGTCCTCGGCACCACTCACCTCGTAACCGTTGTATTCCAGGGAGCGCTGCAAGGAGTCGCGAACGGCCTGATCATCGTCGACCACCAGGATGTGCATGCACCCAGCGTGCCAGACGTGTCACGTTCCTGGAGCGCCTTGGGCCGTGCGGTTTACGGCTAGGGCGTTCAGTGCCCTCGGCCGCGGATTCTGCTCTGGCATTCCACGTATGGCCGCGCGGCAAGCCGAAAAAATGACGCGGGGATTGAACAGCATC
The DNA here is from genome assembly GCA_963734005.1 of uncultured Actinomycetota bacterium. Classification (GTDB taxonomy): domain Bacteria; phylum Actinomycetota; class Actinomycetes; order Propionibacteriales; family Propionibacteriaceae; genus Microlunatus. The sequence goes on along the minus strand of CAVTFS010000004.1, from coordinate 23,668 downwards.
GCGGGTGCCGCCATCAGGTGGTACACGCGAGCGAAGGCCAGATAGGCAGCGCGGTCGCCGTGCGCGACAAGCCGCGCCAGTTGGTCGGTCCACAGGCCCACCAGCCGCTGCACCCGTGTTTGGGAACCGGAGCTGCTCGGATGTCGCAGATCCTCGGTCGTCGCAACCGACCATGGCAGGTCGGCTGCGGCACCGATCCGGCGCTGCAACCGCCTGGTCGCCAGCGGTCCGCGTCCGGTTGGCGTCCGGTCGTGCTTCAGAGCGTCCCGGATCAGCAGGGCTTGGCATGCAGCGACAGTGATGCCCTGACCATAGACCGGATTGAAGGCACAGTACGCATCGCCAACCGCCAGCAGCCCTGCCGGCCAGGTCCGGGACCGTCCGTAGCGGTTGCGCCGGTTGCCGGTCTGCCGGTGAATGGCGATATCACCGACCGGCTCGAGATGCTGGGTCAGGTCGGCGATGGCGGGATCGGGCAGCGTCGATAGGAACTCGTCGAATTCCGCGGCACTCCGCGACGGCCGCCGATCACCGTAGCCGACGGCAATCACGAGCCAGTTGCCATTTTCCACCGGGATCGCCAGCGCACCTCGGCCGGTTTGCGGAGTGGCGGCGATAACCACAGCGGTCTCGATCGGCGGCTCACCGATGGCGCGATAGGTCCGGCAGGCGTACCCCAGGCGAGCATCCACAGTCAGCGGCTCGCTCACCTGAATCCCAAGCTCACGCAACCAATGCGGCAGCCGAGATCCCCGTCCGGAGGCGTCAATCACCAGGTCGGCCTGGACAGTAGTGTGGTCACGAACCACTTGCCAGCAATGAGCGTCGCGGTGCAGGTCTGTGACTCGTACACCGTCGTGGAGCGTTACGCCGGCGAGGCGGCGCACCCGCTCTCGTACCAGGTGCTCAAGCAGTGGCCGGGTCGCTGAGACGGTCTCATACGCCGGAATCCAGGTGGGCGACCAGCCGTACTCGTCCAGCCAGGCGATGGTGCCGGTGTCGAACGGCACGGCGCCGTGGTCCAGCAGCTCCTGTCGGATACCCGGCATCAGCTCTTCGGCAGCCAAGAGGCCGCGATGGAGCAAGAGATGGGGCTGCCGGCCCTGCGGCACACCTTTCCGCGGCATAGGGACGTCGGGCAACACATCGCGCTCGATGATCATCGCCCGCGCACCAGCCGCAGCCACAGCGGCAGCAGCGAACAAGCCGGCGAGACTCGCGCCGATGATCACCACGTCCCGTTGCCCGGAAGTGATCATGGGGCGGGCCGGCTACTCCTTGAAGTGCCAGTCGGTTGCAGAATCATCGGCGTGGCCTCCGGGTCGAGCACATCAGGCATCTCACCCCCCGGATACGGTACCAACGCCAGATTTACCAGGGCCATCGTTGCCGACACCATGGTCGCGGCCAGCAGCCAACCGGCCAGCACATCCGTCGGCCAATGATCACCGAGGTAGGCGCGGCTCCAGCCAATCAGCAGCGCGAGCACGCATGCGCCGATCACAACAATCCGGCGAGCAAGCCGATTGGCGAATGTCAGAGCGAGCATTGCCGCCGTGAGGACGACGAGCACTGAGCCGTCGCTGGTGTGACCTGACGGAAACGCGTAGCCCGTAAATTGCTGGCCCAGTACAAGATCGGTTGGCGGCCGCGGCCGATCGAGCGTGATCTTGATGATCGTTACCAGACTGGCGGTCGCTGCCAGGGCAGCAAGAAGCGCAATGGGCATGAGAATTCGGCGCGATCGGATCCACAGCACGAGGGCTGCGGCAATGCTCAGCCACACCACGACCGAGGCAGATCCAAGCCGCGTCACAGCGGCCGCGAAGACCGTGAGTTCGGGTTCTCGGACGCTGATCACGGCGGCCAGCGCCCTCTGATCGAACTGATCAATGCCGACGCCCAGCGTCAAGAGCAGCGCGAGGACGACGAAACCGACAAGCCCCGCGACACTGGCCGTCAGCCACTGCCCCCAGTGACCGGGCCGGATATCAAGCTGCCGCAGGCTCAGGGCGGTCGGTTCCAGCATCGCGCTGCTTCTCCTTCAGTTGCTCGCCGATCGGCCGTCCGAGTTCCACTCTGGTCGATGCGTGCTGTGCTCAACCTGAGAGAGATGGGCACCTGATCACAGCCAGCCAGGCATACTCGGCTGCGGGCGTCAGGAAATTGTGATGAGGGAGAGGGCCCGTGAGGGTGCTGGTCGTGGAGGACGAGAAAGGTCTTGCGGAGTCCTTGCGCCGTGGGCTCATCGGCGAAGGCTTTGTCGTTGATGTCGTCCACGACGGAGTCAGCGGTCTCTGGGCAGCGACTGAGTTCAGCTATGACGTGGCGATCCTCGACATCATGCTGCCGGGTCTGAATGGCTACCGAGTCCTCGAGCAAATCCGGGAGCGGGAGATCTGGACTCCGGTGATCATGCTTACTGCGAAGGACGGCGAATACGACCAGACAGACGCCCTTGATCTTGGTGCCGACGACTATCTCACCAAGCCGTTCAGCTTCATGGTGCTGGTTGCCCGACTCAGAGCGTTGATTCGCCGCGGCGCGCCGGAGCGACCCAACAAGCTCATCGTCGGATCCCTCATCCTGGACCCGGCCCGACGGACGGTCACCCGCAACGGCGAGCCGATCAGGCTCACCGCGCGCGAGTTCAGCCTGCTCAGCTACTTAATGCGGAAGGCAGGCAGCGTCGTGGGCAAGTTCGACATCTTGGACAACGTCTGGGATCCCGCGTACGAGGGCAGCGAGAACGTCGTCGAGGTCTACATCGGCTACCTACGCAAGAAAATCGACGCACCGTACGGGCTGCAGACGCTGAGCACGGTACGCGGCATGGGCTACCGGCTGGATGCCAACAACGTCAGCGCGCATTGAGATGCCCTGCGCCCTGGGCTAACTTTCCGACCAGTGCGGACTTTCGACACGCCTACCGCCTCTGGTGCCACAGCTTTCCGACCGGTGCGGACTTTCAGCGAAGGTTAGCCGGCCGTCGGCAGCACGACCTGGAAGCGGCACCAGCCGTTCCACTCGGTGGCCTCCACCGCTCCGCCGTGCGCGCCCATGATCTCCCGACTGATCGCCAGGCCGAGCCCGCTACCGCCTCCATCGGTTGAGCGACTGGCATCGAGTCGCGCGAACCGCTCGAATACCCGATCGCGATCTTGAGGGCTGACGATCTCTCCGTCATTGTCAACCGACACCACCACCTCGCCGGGCAGCTGCGCCATCCGGATCATGATCGTCGACTCGGCGTGCCGGGCAGCGTTATCGAGGAGGTTCCGGAATACCTGCGTGAGCCGCCGCTCGTCCCCGCGTACCCGTGCAGGCCGGAGCTCCGCAGTTATCTGATGGTCGGACACCGCTCGCAGTCGCCGGATCTCGGCGTCCAGAACCTCGTCCAGATCCACGTCCTCGACATCGAGCTGGAGCTGGTCGGCGTCGACCTTCGCCAGCGTCAGCAAGTCCTCCACCAGCGACTGCATCCGGTTCGACTCGCTGAGCACGGTCTGCTGCATATCCAGCCAGGTCTTCCCGGTGGCATCCAGACTCGCCACCTCAGCGGTCGTCACCAGCGTCGACAACGGGCTGCGAAGCTCATGGCTGGCATCGGAGAAGAACGCTCGGTGCGAGTTGTCGGAGTACTCAAGTCTGTCGAGCATCTGGTTCATGGTGGCAGCAAGCGCCGCGATTTCGTCGCCCGTCGGCGGTACCTCCACCCGCTCGTGCAGCCGGCGCCCATCGATCTCCGCCACCTGACGGCGGATCCGCTCGACGGTCTGAAGAGATTGGCCCACCAGCATCCAGACCGCCGTGGCAACAAGCGCGACGAGCAGCGGCATCGCTCCCAGCAACAGCAACCCGACCGTACGCAGCGTGTCCGTTTGCACCTCAAGAGGCGCCGCAACGAGCACGACATATTCCTGGTCGCGCACTTCAACGCCTCGGGCGGTGACGAGTACTTCATCGTCACCGAGCGCCGGCACGGGAGGCAATTTTTCTCTCGCCGTCCGGCCGGGCGCCGGCCGCAACTCTGAAATTGGCACGGTGCGTAGCCGACGACTGCTCCAAGCAACTACCCGATCTTTCGCGTCGAGGATCTGCACCTGCTCACCACTGCGGCGATCTTCGGCAAGTGTCGACTGAGTTTCCTGCACCCCCTCTTCCACAAGGAGCTTGGCGACATCGCTGGCACGGACGGCGAGATTGCTCCTCGCGGCGGAGATCAGGGACGACTGGAGAACAATCAGTAGGAACGCTCCACCGACCAAGAGGGAGAGGGTGACGACGACAACGGCGCTTAGCACCGAGCGTTTCCGGATGCCCCAGCGGCTCTCGCTCTGACCGGGCGCTTTTAGATCATCTGTCCCGAACGATGGCGGGCGGACCGCCTCAATCACCATTCGGGCAGAGTAATACCGGGACTGCGGCGTTACTCAGTTTCCTCACAGCAGCCAATAGGGAATGCTGGTTCTGTGGGCATCCCCCGGGCCCCAACTCAAGACCGACTCTTCAGCCGGATCTGGCTATGGGCGATCGCTGTGGCTGCGGTCGCCTTTGTGTTCCGGCTGGTTCCTGTGCTGCGCGGCGGCGGGCTCTTTGGCATCGGCAACTACGACGACGGGGTGTACTACGCCGCGGCCACTGGGTTGATCCACGGCCGGCTTCCCTATCAGGACTTCCTGCTCCTCCATCCACCAGGAATGCTGCTCCTATTGGCACCGTTCGCCCTCGTCGCGCAACTAACAAGTGACTCGTACGGTTTCGCGGCCGCACGTGTGGCGTGGATGGTGCTGGGAGCAGTGAACGCTGTACTGATCTGGAAAATCCTCAGGCCAGTTGGCCTGATCGCGGCCACGTTCGGTGGCCTCGGGTACGCCGTGTTCCACCCAGCCGTCTACGCCGAAAAGTCGACACTCCTGGAGAATCCGGCCACAACGGCGCTCCTTATAGCCATGCTCCTGCTGCAACCCCTCGTCTACGACAGCTCGTTGCCTCGCGCTAAGGCCTTTGCGGCCGGCGCGCTGCTGGGGTTGACGGTCACGATCAAGATCTGGGGAGTCATCACCGTCCTAATCGTTCTTGGCTGGTTGCTGCTGCTACGCCGGTACGGTGCGGTATTGCGAGTCATGATCGGAAGCGCCGCCACCGCGACCGTGATCTGTTTACCGTTCTTCGCCGCGGCGCCAACGGCGATGTGGAACCAGATCGTGCGCGACCAGCTCGCCCGGCGGGGCGGGGATGACGTCACGCCCCTCGGGCGGCTCGATGACATGGTTGGGCTCGGCATCATCGGCCGTCCGCACATGCCGATAACCGTCGTTGCGGTGGTTGCGCTGCTCTCCTGTGCCGTCCTCGCCTGGAGTTACGGCGAGACCCGGCTTGCGGTGCTTCTCATGCTCGTGCAGGGGGCCTTCCTGCTCACCACGCCGACCTGGTTCCCGCACTTCGCGGGCTTCACGGCGGCTTCCATCGCCCTCACCGGAGGTGCAGCGATCGGGCGCTTGACCGCAATGGCCCGAGCCAGACCCGCCCGGATCGCCATCGGCGCTGTCACTGCCGTCGCGCTCCTGGGGTACGCGAGCGGCTGGAGGGACATCACCTACAACCGCCCATTCCCTGAGCACCTCCGAGCCTTCACGGCTGCCGCCCCCGGGTGCGTCACATCCGACGATGCGACAACGCTAGTGGAAACGGATTCCTTGAGTCGCAATCTGAGTCGCGGTTGCCAGTTCATTGCCGATCTTGGCGGCCACTCCCATGACATGGCGACCGCCGCGGGACTGAGAGTGTCACGCAACCGCAATCAAGCCTTCCAACGGTTCGCGCTGGACTACCTGCGCAGCGGTTCGGTGACGATCTTGATCAGATACACCGACGGTCGAGGCTTCAACGCGAAGACCACTGCTGTTCTTGATCAGTGGCCGTTGCTGGCGCGCTCGGGCGGGTTGCAGGTGCGGCGACCGGTCGAGTTGGGTCGATCGGCAAAGAGAGAGTCACCGAAGCCCCAGCGTCGTTAGCCAGGTTGACGGCGCCGCCATGGGCTTCCGTGATCGCTTGCACAATGGCCAGCCCAAGACCAGTGTTCCGCCCGGTGGTGGCCGTTGGCGCAAAGCGCTCGAAGGGATGGGCCAGATAGCTGTCGGCGAAGCCGGCGCCATGATCACGGACCTGTATCTCAACAGCTTCACCGTTGTGCTGACCGATCAGTTCCACACTCCCCGCGCCATGCGTCAGGGCATTGTCCATGAGGTTGCCCAAGGCATACTCCAGGCGCTGCCGATCCGCTGTGATCATGCTGTCGTCTGAGCGAACCGTGATCGTCCTTCCATCCAGCTGAGCTCGACCCCGGCCGCGCTCGGCGACTTCGGTCAACAGATCACGAACCTTCACCGACGCCCGGTTGAGGCTCAGCCGTTGTTCGTCCGCCGCTGCCAGCAGCAACAGCTCTTCGGTCAGTCCGCTGAGCCGGTCGGTCTCCTCGGCAATCGACGCCATCGTCGCGCGAAGATCATCACCTTTTGTGCTCTCGGACTGGGCGAGCTCAACCTCGGCCTTGATGATCGCCAGCGGCGTCCGCAGCTGGTGGCTGGCATCGGCCAAGAACCTTCGTTGCTGCTCCAACGCGCGCCGCTGTGCGGCTTGGGCCCGCCCGATTCGATCGAGCATGTCGTTCAGAGTCCGGCCGAGGCGTCCCACCTCGTCAGCGACCGGTGACACCGGCAGCGGCGCCCGTTGGTTATCGGCAAGATCATCTCCGCTGATCGCCGCCGCCCGCTGCCGCAACGCCTCGACCGGACGCAGGGCGAGCCCGGCAACCCAATAGCCGACTCCACACGAGGCAACCAGAGCAGCACCGAGGCCCACTATCTCCACACCTAAAGTCGAGGCCAGCGTCTCGCCACGCTCGTCCAGGGAGTCGGTGACTGCGACGACATAGATTTGGCCCAGAGCGTGGACCGGCTTGGCGAAAACCCTGAGCGATTCGTCGAGCTTCGCATCGCCTGGCCGGTCGACGAACAGCTCCCTATTGGCTGCGATTTGCAGCTGCTCGGGTGTCAGCAGCATGACGTCGGCGTACGAGCTGGCCGCCACCACCCGGCCGTCCGCGGTGAGGATCTGGGCGACCGTCTCGTCCGGCTCGAGACCCTCAGAGTGTGTCGTGGTCAACGCGGAAGCGGGCGACCGGATCAGTAGCCCGCTGAGCTGATCAGCGCGTTGGCGGAGGTCGCGTTCGATAGCGACATCCACGTCGGTGCTGAGCTGGGCGTACAGAAAAACGCCCGCGGCGCTGAGCACCGCTGTCAATGCCAACGCGAACGCAAGCGTGAGCTTCCAGCGGATGGGCAGACCGCTCATCCGTGCTCCTCCTCGGTTCGCAAGCCGGTAGCCGAAGCCACGTACGGTCTCGATGTCGTCAGTGCCGAAGGGCCGGTCAACCTTCTGCCGAAGGTATCCGATGTAAACGTCGACCACGTTTGACCGGTTGTCGTAGCTGTCGTCCCACGCGCATTCCAGCAAGTCGAAGCGGGATACCGCCTCGCCCGGCCGTCGCATCAGTGCCTCCAGCAGTGCGAACTCCTTACGCGTCAAGTCGATCGGGGTGTCCCCGCGGTGCACCGTACGCGCCGCCGGATCCAGCCGAAGTTCGCCGACCGCCAGGACCGGCATCCGAACCTCACGAGGTCGGCGCGCCAGCGCGCGCAGCCGGGCGAGCAGTTCAGCAAAGGAGAAGGGCTTGGCAAGGTAGTCGTCGGCGCCGCTGTCGAGCCCGGTGACCCGATCGTGGATCGTGTCGAGCGCGGTGATCATGAGCACTGGCGTGGTGACTCCCTGCCGGCGAAATTCTCGGCAGAGTGTGAATCCGTCGGTGTCCGGCAGCATCACGTCCAGGGTGATCGCATCGTAAGCAGTGGCCGTCGCCATGTACATTGCCTCGTCGCCATGGGCTGCGACGTCTGCGGCCAGCCCCTGTGCGGTCAAACCTTTCCGCAGCAGGCTCGCGAGCTTGGGCTCGTCCTCAACGATCAGGACTCGCATAGCACAAGGATTTCACGATCATCAACGGCGAACCATAGTTGCAAGTCGCGGTTGTTGAATTGGCACTCTGACAAGCTGTTCACGAGTCCGACTCCTTCGTCGCTTGCGTTGGGGGCAGACGCTGTTCACGTTGGTGCACCCGCAAGCTCCTGCAGTCGTCGGCGCGGACAGCACGTCATTGTGGCGTAGATCACGGATTGGGCTTGCCGATCGGCCCGGTGCCATCCTGTGGAGCAGCCTTGTCGACCTTCACCAGCTCCTCACGGCCGGCACCGCCGGATATGTCGAGGGCGAGCAACGGCCCGATGCCATGGCCGTAGAACTTGTACTCCACTACGTCAGGCTCGATTGTGCTGGTGTCCATAGTGACCATCGCGTCTTCATAGCTTCCCGCCTGCACCTCGACGTGATGGTCCGTGGCGAGTACCTCGCCGTTGTCTTCGGCCTCGCCCTTCTTGTACTCCTGGCGGTACTTCTCGCCGACTCGCGGCTGCGCGGGCAGCAAGATGCCTGGCTGCGCTCCGTCGGCGCCGGCCTCCCAGGAGCCAGCTCGGCTGACGATCTTGCCCTTCTCGAATTCGGCGGTCTGCTCGCCCATGTACCAGACGTTGCCCTCCGCGTCTTGCGCGTACCAGTCGAGTGTGTCCTCGATGATCTGGCCCCTGCTTCGTGCCGTATCACGAACCACCCGGGCCGTGATGCCGTTGGCCAGCTTCTTGGTGGCCGTGGTGACCACGATGACGACGTCCTGTTGAGGGTTGCCCACCTCGACGCTGCGGTAGGTCCATCGGGTACCGGGCTTCATCGGCCAATAGGGGTTGGTGATGTCGGCGCTGAAATTGGCCGGATCGAGGTTGACGGGATCCGCCCCGGTAGGCAGCTCGGACCTAGCCGACGAAGTACTGGTCGATTGGCTTTCAAGCGCCGACTGGCTGGCCGGATTTGTGGTAGAAGGTGCGTTCGCACTGTTCGTGCAGCCCGCACAAATGAGCGTGGCAGCAAGCACCAGCGGCCACGTGTGTCGTGGTTCCATCTCTCAGTTCCTCCGAGTTCCCTTCCCGCGAGGATTACAGCTGACCGATGAAAACCCGGTGAGAGGGCGAGAAAGAGGATCCGGCGGTTCAATACTTACTGGAGCGCGGCTTAGGATCGCCCGCGCAATAACTTGCCGATGTGATCGAGCAGCCCGGGCATGGCAGCTTCGATCGCGGTGAGAGTGTCATAGAAGCCTGCGTCGGACCCAAACCAGGGGTCTGGGACACCTGACCCTGGCACAGCCGCCGGATCGAAATCAGTGAGCAGGCGCACTTTGCTTGGATCAGGAGCAAGTTCCAGAACCCTTTGCAGGTGGACGTTCTCCATTGCGACCACCAGGTCGGCTGACTCGATCTGGGCTGCGGTGATCCTGCGGGCCCGATGGTCCGCGTATCTGTATCCGTGCTTCTTGAGTACCGCAGCGGCACGACGGTCCATCGGGTCGTCGTATTCCTCAGAGATCGTGCCGGCGCTGGAGAACTCGACACCTGTGACGCCTGCGTCAGCAGCGGCGCGCTCCGCCACCCGTTCGGCTATGGGAGAGCGGCAGATGTTTCCCAAGCAGACGAAGACGACGCGTACGGGGCGAGAATGCGTGCCCTCAGTCACTTCTGGCTGGGTCGGGCAGGAAGACGTTCAGGAGAAAGCTCACGATCGAGATGATGATGGCTCCGAGCACCGCCGTCCAGAATCCGTCGACGTCCCAGCCAAGATCAAACAAGCCGGCAAGCCATGAAGTGAGCAGCAACATGCAGGCATTGATCACGATCAGGAACAGACCCAGGGTCAGCAGTATGAGCGGTGCGGTGAAGAGAGCGAAGAGCGGTTTGACGATTGCATTCAGCACGCCGAAGATCAACGCCACGATCAACAGGGTGATGATCTTCCTCACGGTGCTCGAGCCGGTCAGAGTGATGCCGCTCAAGATCCACGTCGCGATTGCCAGCGCAGCGGCGTTCACCACCAGCCTCAAAATGAACCTCATGAGATCGATCGTCCCACGAATCGCAAATTCTCGGATCGCGCGCCGCTGATCGGAGGAAGAGCGAGGAGACACGCTCTTCAGTCTCCAAGCGAGGACGACGGCAGCGGGTCACCAGCGCGATCCGCGCGACGCGGAGCGTCGCAAAATACACAAGATCGCGCGCCGCTGATCGGAGGAAGAGCGAGGAGACACGCCTTCAGTCTCCAAGCGAGGACGACGGCAGCGGGTCACCAGCGCGATCCGCGCGACGCGGAGCGTCGCAAAATACACAAGATCGCGCGCCGCTGATCGGAGGAAGAGCGAGGAGACACGCCTTCAGTCTCCGAGCGAGGACGACGGCAGCGGGTCATCACCGCGATCCGCGCGACGCGGACCGTCGCAAAACGCCTTGGCGGAGCGACACCAGGCGACGGCCTCGGCCACCGTCTTCAGACGAGGCACTTCTTCCCGTTCGGGCCGGGCAATGATCACGACCGGGATGCCGAGATCGCCCGCAGCGTCTAGCTTGGCCTCGGTGTGGGCACCACCCGAGTCCTTGGTGATGAGTACATCAATGGCATGCTCAGAAAGGATCTCGCGCTCACCGGTGTAGCTGTAGGGTCCGCGGGACATGATCAGGACCCAGCGCTGGGGCAGTGGGTCGGTCGGAGGATCGACCAGCCGGACCAGCACTTTCCGGTGGGCCCAGGAAAGGAAATCTGGCAGCGATTGCCGTCCTGTGGTGAGGAAGGGCCTCGAGGCAGCCTCGGCGGCGGCTCGCGCGGCAGCGGCGTCTGGAACCCAAGTCCACGAACTGGCTCTTGGGTGATCACGCCAGCCAGGACGCTCCAGTCGGACCAGCGGTGTACCGCTGAGGTGCGCCGCCTGGTGCGCGTTGTGGCTGATCGTCGTGGCGAATGGATGGGTGGCATCCACCACCGCGGAAACCTGCTCCTGGCGCAAGTAGTCGGCGAGACGATCGATACCGCCGAAGCCGCCAACCCGGACGCGTCCCGGCGGGAAGCTTGGAGCGTTGACCCGTCCGGCCAGCGAGGAAATGACGTCGACGCCGTCCGCGACGAGGACCGCCGCGAGCTGTCTCGCCTCTGTGGTACCGCCCAAGATCACGATCGTCATGGTCGGAACCCACGAATCAGGACAGCTACAGCTAACGCGGTCATCGATACCGCCGCCGCGAGGCGGCTGGCCCGAGCGATGTCGGTGACGGCAACCGGCCGACCGTCGCCCAGGATGCCGCGATCCTCCCCCGCACCTTGGTATGTGTTGCGCCCGCCCAGCCGGACGTCGAGAGCCCCGGCGAACGCCGCCTCGAGAACGCCAGCGTTCGGGCTGGGATGCTGGCCGGCGTCGCGGCGTACGACATCGATCGCGTTTCCGGCGGCACCACCGACCAACGGCGCCCACGCCGCCGCTGCCAGCGCGGCCAGTCGCGCCGGCATCCAGTTGGCCAGGTCGTCGAGCCGGGCGGCTGCCCAGCCGAAGCGGAGATAGCGCGACGAGCGGTGCCCAATCATTGCGTCCAAGGTGTTGGCGGCCCGATACCCGAGCAAACCAGGCAGTCCAGCGACTGCCCCCCACAGCAGTGGAGCGACGATTGCGTCCGAAGCGTTCTCGGCAACCGACTCAATGGTGGCTCTGGCCACCTCTTCCATTGACAGTTCGGCAGTGTCTCGGCCCACCAGATGACGTACCTGTTCCCTGGCGGCGATCAGGTTCCCGTCGGCAAGCTGCCCGGCAACCGTCGCTGCCTCCCTGCTCAGCGAGCGGCCGCCGAGGACGGCCCAGGTGGCTGCTGCGGTCGTCATGACCGTGGCCAACGGGCGATTCGAGATCAGCCGCTCGAGCGCCGCGCCCAATCCGATTGCGGCTCCGACCAGGGCACCGGCGTGCACGATGCCAGCACCCTGCCGATCGGCATAGCAGCGGTCCTCCAGCCAGGAGGCAGCCGCGCCATAGCCAGCGACCGGATGGCCACGGCGTGGGTCACCGAAGGCCCGGTCGGCGAGGTATCCCATCGCCAGACCCACCGCCGATGGCCAATGTCTCGATAGAGTCATCAGCGATGAGCCCACTGATCGATCCTGACGTCACCACCCCTGATCGGCGCATCCTGATCACCGGGGGCGTACGCTCCGGCAAGTCGCGTTTCGCCGAGACGCTGCTCGCCGAGAGTGCCGAGGTCACTTACGTCGCGTCTGGGCCAGTGCCTGATCCTGCCGCGGATGCCGAGTGGGCAGCACGGATCGCCGATCATCGAGTGCGGCGGCCAGCCCATTGGAGCACGGTTGAGACGACCGACGTAGTCGGGGTGCTGCGAAATGTGTCTGGACCGATCTTGATCGATTGCCTGGGCACTTGGCTGACCGCGTTGATCGACCGACTCGGTACCTGGGATGAGCCGCTGCCCAACTGGCAAACCGACTTTCATGATCAGGTGGGCGATCTGGTTACGGCCTGGCAGGCTCGTCGCGGTATGGCGATTGCGGTGACGAACGAGGTCGGCTGGGGGCTGGTGTCGCAATATCGATCGGGTCGGGTATTTACCGAGCTCTTGGGCGAGGTCAACCAGGAGATGGCCGCAGCCAGCGACGAGGTGATCATGATCGTCGCCGGGCGAGCCTTGCGGCTGTGACTTCATATGATCATCACAACGATCATGGCGGTGAAGGCGACTTCGATCGCAGCGCCCATTACGTCGCCAGTGACGCCGCCCAGCCGGCGTACACAGCGATAGACCAGGCTCGCAACCAGCAGAGCCGCGGTCACCGTAGCCAGCGCTCCGCTGGCCGGACGGTGACCGGACAGCCACGCGGCCCCGATCATGATCAGCAGCACTACGAACCAGCAGCCCGCAGCGGCCACGCGCGGCACCGAGCCGGCTACGGCGACTCCAAGGCCGTCGTCTCGTGCCGCCGGCACGCCACGTAGGCAGGTCAGACAAAGCGCCGCCCGAGAACAGCACACCACGACACCGACCAGCAGGGCACCAGCCAGACCTCCGACCAGCTCGCCGACAGCCACGGCCTGCAGGCCGATCACAACAATCAGCGCGACCACACCCATCGGCCCGACATCGCCGCGCCGCATCACCATCAGGGAACGCTCCGCGGTCCAGCCGGAACCGAGACCGTCGACGGTGTCAGCCAGACCGTCCAGATGCAGCGCGCGGCTGCCGAGAGCCAGGCCGCCGACCACGACCAGACCGACGGCCAAAGGAGGCAGGCCAGCGATTCGGCCGAGCCAGCCCACCAGCGCGACGGTGATAGCCAACGGGAGTACCGCCAGCGGGGCGATGATCATGGCTCGGGCAGCGGTACGGCGGTCGACCTCATCAACAGCGCCGGACGGCACGATGCTCAGTGTCCCGACTGAGAGCCGCAGCGCGTCGAGCATGATCGCCTCAGCTGACAGGGCTGAGATCAGCAAGGACAGCCAACTCGCGTAGTGCGAGGACGGCCGACCGTACGACCGGAAGCGCGATGAGCGCTCCGGTGCCTTCGCCGAGTCGCAGACCAAGATCAAGAATTGGTTCCAGCCCTAGCTTGTCAAGGGCCAGGTGCTGCGCCGGCTCGGTGGAGCGGTGGCCGGCCACGCACCAGGCCACGAGCCCCGACTCCAGATCCTCGGCCACGGCTGCCTCAGCGACCGAGACGATCCCATCGAGCAGCACCGGTACCCGGCTCCGCGCTGCTGTACGGAGAAAGCCGACACCCGCGGCAATGTCGGCCGATCCCAACGCCGCAAGCCGCTCGAACGGATCCACGGCGCGCTGGCCGACTCGATCCAGCGCCGCGGCGATCACCTGAGTCTTGTGTCGCAGCCGATCGTCGTCCACTCCGGTGCCGCGCCCCACGACCTCTTCGGCCCGCAGTCCGAGAGTCGCTCCCACGAGGGCGGCTGCCGGCGTGGTGTTGCCGATGCCCATGTCGCCGATGATCAACAGGTCGGCGCCGGCCGCGATCTCTACCTCGGCGATCGCCTCGCCGGCGCGCAGCGCCTCCCGGCAGTCGTCAGCCGTCAGTGCATCGGCCTGGTCGATAGGCCTGGAGGAACCGATGTGGTACGCCGAGACCTCGGCCGGGACGTCGTCAAGATCATCATCGACGCCCAGCTCGAGTACCCGCAATGCGACGCCATGCTGACGAGCAAGGCAGTTGGCGCCTGCCACGCCCGCCACGAAGGCCCGCACCATGACCGCGGTGACCTCCCGCGGATAAGCAGAAACACCGTTTGCGGAGACGCCATGATCACCGGCCAGGATCACCGCGCGCACCCGGTCCAGGGGACGTGGGGGGCACGTCCCCTGGCAGGCTGCCACCCAGGCGGCCAGATCCTCTAGCCGGCCGAGCGCACCCAGCGGCTTGGCCAATGCGTCCAGACGGCGGCGGGCCTCGGCGTACACGCCGGCTGAGGGTGGATTGATCACGTCAGAGAGACTGCTCCGCGTAGTCAGGTTCGGCGACGCGAGCAGCGGTGCGACGTTGCAGCCGGTGCAGCAGCTCGCCAAGGACCACCCCGAGAGTTGCCCAGAGCGTGAGCTGGGTGATCAAACTGGCAGCACGGAACTCATACAGAACCGTAGCTGGGAAATCAGCCGGCACCTCTGAGTAGCTCGGCAGCAGCGCCACAGCGGTAACGGTCACCAGCAGGTAGCCGGCGATAGCGCTCAGGGTGGCGTACCAGACGCCCCACCGACCTGCCAGCTTGCGCCCGACCAGCACCGCCGTGACGGCGGCGATGATCGAAATGGCCAGCATGATGAAGAAGAGAGCCGAGCGGGTGCCGATCGTGTCGGGGTCACCGACCGCAGGCGGATTCGGCGGATAGGCCACGAAGGGCACCAGACTGACGCTGACGAAGCCGATCGCTGCAACGGACAGGCTGACACCGCGTACGCCGAGCCGGCCGAAGCGACCCAGGGCCAGCGCGCTGATCACTGCGACAAGGCCGCCAAGGGTGACACCAGCGACCGCCGTCGCGGTCAACAAGCCCACGGTGGACTGGAGTGAGCGCGGCACTTCGGTGCCTTGGGACTCATCGCTCGCGGCCGGGTCCTCGACCTGATCATGACCCGATCCGGCCGACTCCTCGATCGCAATGGCGGCATTAACGGAGGGCTCACCGACGACGTACGCCACGCCGAAGGCAACGAGCCCCGCGAAGAGGCCTGCGAGCAGGCCTCTCACCAGGAAGTCGCGTGCGGAAATCATGCCGGGGCTCAGTGGCAGGGGAAACCGAGGAGGTGGCGCCCGTCGTGGACCCACTCATGGATTCCGGTGCCGGAGAACAGGGAAGCAGCGCCCTGCTCAGCGGAGATGAAGTACATGGCGGCCAGCAGGAGCATTCCCGCGAAGATCAGCCAGGGCAGTACCTGGCTAAGCGAAAAAGGCGGAGCCGCGACTGCGACGGGTTTGGGGTGCGTGGCCTCTGACATCGGTTCCTCCTCGGGTTCCTGCGACCCGCGTTGACGGAGCTCGTCGGAGGGTGGGTCTGACTCGAGCATGGCTGTGCAGTTCGTCCAGCTCACACAGTGGCGCGACCGTGCCGGATTCTCACCGAACTTCCAGGTCCTCCGCGAACCCCTGCACTGTATCGTCACGCAGCGGACTTGTCAGCGGCAGTATTGGATTAGCGCTCTGAAGACCTGTTCGCACATTCCGACTCCTTCGTCGCTTGCGTTGCACAGAACCGGTGCAGGCGCGCAATAGCTGGTCAAGGCGCTGACAAGTGTCCTGCGCGGCCACGTCGATCGGTATGGTGCGCGCATGAGGAGCGAGGCGAGCTCCGGCCGCGCCTGCGAGGTGTGCCGGTGAGAGTCGTGCCCACTGGAGGGGTGGCGGGAAGGATTGCGAGCCACCCTTCCGCGATATTGCTCGTCGTCCAGTTGCTCCTCGTGCTGGTTTACCCCTTCATGGAGCAGGGCGGTGCCGGAGCCCTCCTCTTTGAGGTGTTCGGGGCGCTCGTGCTGGCATTGGCGATCTGGGCGACCCGTGAGTCGCCTGGCCCAACCTGGATCGCAGTGATCCTGGCCGTCACAGCGTCGGGGCTGTCCATCGCCGATCAGATTTATCCCATCCCCGCCATGGACGCGGCCTCGTCGGCGTTACACGCACTCTTCTACTTCTGGGCGGCGGGCAGCCTCATGGTCTACATGCTGGCGGATCGCACCGTGACTACTGACGAGCTGTACGCCGTCGGTGCCACGTTCACTCTGGTCGCCTGGGGGTTCGCTTATGTGTTCGAGCTCCTGCAGATTTTTCAGCCAGGCTGTTTCATCGCGGCGGTGAACCCCGAGCAACCACGCACCTGGATGGAGCTGCTGTTCCTGAGCTTTACGAACCTGTCGAGCACCGGTCTTTCGGACGTCCTCCCAGTCACACCGCAATCACGCGCGGTGGTGATGATCGAGCAGGTCGCTGGCCTGGGCTATGTCGCGCTGTTCGTCTCGCGATTGGTCGGCCTGACCGTCGCTTGGCAGATGCTTTCGAGCAATGGCAAGCGATCAGCCAACGAATGATGGCTCAGCGGCTGCTCATTATTGCCCACGCCGCAACGCCAGCAACCCATGCGTTGATCTTCGGTGACCCGGGCGAACTGCTCACCGCCGAGATCCGGCGGCTGAGCGGTCGTATCGCGTCGTGGGTGTGTGGGCCGGAAGAGGCATGCAAGGCGACTGCGGTTCGTCTGGGCGGAGACGCCGAACCGATCCAAGAGCTGCGTGACTGCGACTTCGGAGTATGGGCGGGCAGGGCGCTGGTCGACGTCGCCATCGACGACGCCTCCGGACTTGAGGCCTGGCTGCACGATCCGCAGGCAGCACCGCACGGTGGCGAAAGCCTCGCGCAATTGATCAATCGAGTCGGTCGGGTGCTTGACGATCATCCGTGGCCCGAGGGGCGAAGCGTCCTGGTCGTGACCTCGTTGGTGGCCCGAGCGCTCCTGGTCCATGCTCTCAACGCGGCGCCAGAAGTGATCTTCCACATTGACATGGCGCCGCTGAGTCGGGCCTTGGTCTCACGGAGCCAGCAGATGTGGCGGCTCACCAGGCTTGATCCCGATAGAGCTCCACGCTCGGACTAGGCCGCTGCGTTCGCTGGAATCGATCAATTGTCTGGGGATAGCTTCAAGGCCATGTCAAAGTTGACTCCGGTGAACATGTCCGTCAGGACGTTCATGCCGCCGCTGGCTCGTCGGGTGGGGAGATGCCAACCGCGCCAGAGGCCGACGAACTCGATAAGGTTCAAAAGCTGATCAAGCAGTAGGCGCAAAACCCGCGACGGCGCCTATCACCGTGATCGCCGGTGGCTTGATGCCTGCCGCATGGGTGAGCGTTGCGATGTCGGCCAAAGTGCCGCGTACGGCTTGCTGGCTTGGCATTGCCGCGTCTGCGACTGTCAGAGCAGGCGTGTCGTCCGCGAGCCCATGCTTGATCAACTCGGCGGTGATGTCCGGCAACGTGGCAACGCCCATCATGATCACCAAGGTGGTGTTCGCCGTCGCCAGCGCCTGCCAATTCAGGGTTGAGGACGGATCACCGGGTGGCGCGTGGCCAGATATCACGGTGAAGCCCTGGGTGAGCTCGCGGTGGGTCAGCGGCACACCGGCCATTGCCGGGCCCGCAACCGCCGAAGTGACGCCCGGAATCACCGTGACCGGGATACCTGCGGCCGCGCAGGCCTGCCACTCCTCACCGCCGCGACCGAAAACGAAGGGGTCACCACCCTTGAGCCGGACGACCGTCTTGCCGGCCGACGCGTACTCCACAAGGATCTCGTTGATCCGATCCTGTGAGGTGGAAGTGCCCCGCGGGATCTTGGCAACCTCGACGATCTCAGCCTCTGGTCTCGCGTGCTGCAACGCCGACAGCGGGGCCAGCCGATCGCAGACGATCACGTCCGCCTCCTTGATTGCCTCCAGTCCGGCAACCGTCAACAGACCAAGGTCTCCGGGTCCGCCACCGACCAAGATCACCGATCCGACACCTGTGGCCCGTTTGATCGGCGCTGGAGAAGGGGATACAGCCGGCACACCATGATCACGAGCTGCCGTAGCGATCAACTGATCACGCTCGGCCACACCGCTGGCCGGCACGACAAGTACGGCCCCGGTGAAGTCATCAGGCGCCGGTGGGCGGCGACGCATGATCAACAATCCGCGCGTCGCGAGGTCGGCGACCGTCGCCCCGATCTCCGGTGCGACCACCGTCACCACTGCGCCCGAGTCCAGCAATCGGCGGACGGCAGACAGCGCGGCGGGTCCACCTCCGCAGACCAGCACCGGTAGTCCGTCCAGCTCGAGGCTGGCGGAGAAGCCTGATGGTGGCTGGATCTGCATTGCGGGCGCGAGGTTACCACCCAGTGCTGGCAGCTCCGAAGCCTCACGCCAGCCGGGCCCGCACCTGCCCTTCCATCACGCGTTGCAGCAGTGAGACCGTTTCTGGATCAAGATCGACGCCGAGAGTCCGCGCCTGTGCCGCCAGCTGAAGGGTGAGCCGCTCGGTCTCAGCCGCGTTGCCGGCTTTGTGCTCGGTGCGAATCCGCGCTGCGAGCAAAAGCTCATCGCCAGGCGCAGCAAGTAGCGCACGCGCGGCGGCCCAACGAGCCCGTTCTAGATCACCAGCGGGCAGCGCCCGGTCAGCCAGCTCTACTCCGATGTCGCGTACGCAGGAGATCATGTCGGTCCGTAACTCCTCGGCCCAGTGCCACTGTCCTGGCGCGGTATCAGCGAGTGGAGCACCGCGTACTAGCTCGAGCGCGGCCTGCAGGCTGTCGTCGCTGGCTCGGTTGACCCCGTTCGACGTGAGGATCTGAAGCCGCTGCCAGTCGGAGCTGACCGCAGGATGCAGTGCGATCCGCCCGGTGTAGGCGTCCGGCAGGTACGCCTCCCCATCGGGGCTGGTGCCGAGCCAGCTGCGCAGCCTGCTCATGTTGGAACGGCGAGTGCCCTCTGCGACGGCCAGCGCCGCAACCATGGCCTGGGGGGTCCTTCCTGGGTTTTCCAGCAGCCAGCCGCAATACTCCAGGCACTGCTTGGCGGCGCGTGTTGGAACAGTACCGGTCGCACCGAGTAGCTCGATGGGGCCGAGCAGCTGGAGGGTGGGATGGTGGACCGTCCGGTCCGGGCCCATCGCTGCCTCCATGGTCAAGGCCCTTTCTGCTGTGTTTGGTATCCCCCACGTCGTCGATCGGCTGTCCAGGTAGGTCACGTTGCCGGGCGGCGGATTCGCCTGTATCCCAACATCGCTCCACCAGGGAGCGGGAGTTGTGTCGTCGCTACCGGTGGTCTCGATGAGATCAACCACTGCGGTCAACTCCGGAGGCTCCAACCACTGTGGCGACAATGAGAAGCCGGCCGGCTCCACAACGACTCTCCGCTCAACGGAGGAACGGTCGCCACGCAGCGACCACGCGGCACCTGAATCCGTGCCGACGACGACAGCGGCCAACGTCACCTTGGGCTCAGCGTTGATGAGCGCGCGCAGCCGGGCGCTCTGCTCAGCGGTCAATGGCCGGTCCACCAGGACGATTTCGGGGGCCCACGGATCGGCGAGATCAAGGTCGACGCGGTGCTGGCTCAGGACTGGATAGCGATGATGCTGACGTTGGACGGCAGCGCGCTGCTCAAGGCGGTCGAGCAGGGCGTCACAGTCATCAGTGCGCAGGACATTGTGCTTACCAAGCGCCTCTGGCAGCCGGTCACCACCGCCCACCAGAGTCAAGATCATCTCATCCGCCCACGGGGAGAAGGAAAGCTCGACGGCCAATGCAGCCAGTAGATCGGTTGCCCGGAATCCGGAGTCCGGTTGAAGCTCCAACAGCCCAAACGACTCCAGATCCCCAACCACCAGCCGTCCCAGTTCATCGCGGCCGAGCGTTACCAGGGCCGGCCACGGACGCGCAGCCTCGCTCAATCCGGGCACGGACTTGAGGTAGTCGACGTCATCCTGGGCAAGGAACCAGGAGAGTCCACGCACTGTGAAGCCGACCGGAGCGTCTGAGCAGGCCTCTTGCATGCGGAGCTCGATCTCGTTCTCACCAATGAAGGCCAGCTGTAGTAGTGGCGGTGCAAGGTTGGAGTCTTTGCAATGCGCTGCGATCGCGCGGATGGCGCGGTCGAGGGTACGCAAACTCATTGGCCGTTGGCGCTGCCCCAGAGCGACCTCGACGGCGCGGACCGGCAGTGGTGGATGCACGATTCGTCGGCCGCGTCCCCTGGCTTGGAGCTGAAGCCGTCGCCGCCATGCCAGGCCGCCGATCACGCCGGCCGCCAATAGGCCGCCAATGCCTGCCAGTGCTACCGCTGAAATGTCAACTATTGGAGCCCTATTGGTGTCGGCCGTCGGTTGACTGCTGGTCGGTTGACTCGGTGGGGCCGATAGCTCGGTTGGCGGCGCAGGACTCTGCGGATCCGGAGGCGCCGCGTCGGATCGGTGGCGCTGATCACGATTGGCTGCCCTGGCCTTGGTTGCGGTCTTCTTCGTCGACTGGGGCAACACCAGGCGCAATCCAACGGCGAGCTCGTCGGGGTCGTTGAGCTGCGCTCTGTTGGCGTGGAAGATCTCAGTCCAGCGGGCTGCTGCCCCAAGCTCACGCTCGGCAATCGAGGAGAGCGTGTCACCGCGACCTACGGTAACAAGGCGCTGACCGTCACGACCCGTGCCTTCATCAAGATCAGGAATTCTGAGTCGCCAGCCGACCTGCAGCCGGTCCGGTCCGCCGGTCAGCACCGTGGGATTCGCGGCTGCAATCTTGCGCCAGTCCCGGCCCTCTCCGTAGTACCGCTCGGCCAGACTCCAAAGATCGTCACCTGGCTGCACCAGATGCTGGTGGCGTTTGTCGTTGACCAGCTCCGTCCGGGGCGCAGCCAGGGCCGGGGCGTACGAAGCAGTCTCGGCCGGCTGGATGATCAATGTGGTTGGCTCAGGCGCTGCAGCTGCGGCTGCAAGCTGGCGGTCTGAGTGCGGATCGGCCTGCACGGCATACGGCACCGAGATCATCATGATCACGGAGATCAACAGTCCGGCTGCAAACCGCTGCGGTGCCTCGAGGCCGGGGACGCGGATCCGAACGCGTTGCTGGGAGGCGATCGTAACCAGCTCGCTGATCACCGACAGGGTGAAGACCAGCCAGGCCAGCCAGCCGATGACAGTGATCAGTCCAACCAGGATCATGCCGTCGGCTGGTGTCAGCAGCGCCCGCCGTAAAGCGCTCCAGCTCAGCTCCATCGCCAGCGGATTACCGCCGAGAAAAGCCAGAGCAACGGGAACACCGCCAGTACCGATGAGAAGGACCGCGAGTGAACCCAGACCACGAAATAGGCGAGTCATCAGCAAACTACTCGCTCAGCCATGCCAGTCCCTCCCGAGTTGACTCCGGACCTACTGTTCCGAGCCTGCGCGCCGATGGGAACGGGCCAGTGTTGTCCATTCGCCGGAAGTGTTGTCAGTTGCAGGGCAGACATCACGCGACCAGGATCCTGAGCATCGCGGCAACCAAGAAGATGAGGCCGAAGATCAATGCTGGCAACGTCATGTAGATCGTCATGCCTTCGGCAGCGGCACTCGCCTTGATCTGCTCGCGGGTCAAATGGGCGTCGCGCAGCTCGCGAACGCGGGCGCGAAGTGTGCCGGATAAAGCGGCGCCGGTCTCATCCAGTTGCATCACGTCAGCGACGTCTGCGAGCTCCGGAAGCTTGAGCTGATCGGACAGTCTGCGAAGCTCGGCGTACGGGGACTGCTGTTCGAGCCGGGACCGTTCGAGTGCTGTCCGGATGTGGACGAAGAGCGGCACATCACTCAGGGCAGCAGCATTGTGTAGTGCCTGGGTGGCCGAGGCGTTGGTCAGCCGCTCCAAGGTCACGAGATCGATGTAGACCAGCAGGGCTTCGGCGGCTGCGGCCCAGACGCTCGTGGTAGCGCGACGGAGCAACAGGTCAGGCACGAAGAAGCCGGTCACGCCACCAACTAGCGCGGCAATCGCAGGGATCGGGCTGAGGTGACCGGTCAGGTAGGTCAAAACGCCACCAGCTAACCCTGGCAGCACTGCACCGATGATCGCCATCACGGCCTTGTCGGCATAGAACTCCGCGATCGGTTTGTCCTGCAGCCGCAATGCTCGACGCTGTCGGTTGGTCAACGGAACAGGTACTGCCCGATACACGAATCCGCCCAAGCGCTCCGACCGGCTGCGCACGGGACCGATGTCGGGTGCGGGCATGTGGTTCGTGCCGTCGGCGCCGATCCGCTCCAGGGCAGCGTCCAACCGTGGCGTGGAAGGAGTGAAGGCCACCACGAGGGAACTCATACCCGCGGCTAACAAGATGCCGGAGAGCAACACCAGGGTGACAGTCATCGGTGCTGTCCGAGAAGGATACGCGGTCTTTCGGGCTGGTGCGCCTTGCGCCGCATCAAGATCAGCGAGCCGAGGTAGGCGATCAACAGCAGCGATAGCAGAGCCTGACCGAGCGGCGTTCGGTACGGCGCAAAGAAATCCGGCGAAAGGATGAACACGAGGACCAGGGTTGACAGCGAGATCACAGTCACCTGGCGGACCACGACGTACGGTTTGGATCGCTCGACCTCGATGGCGCGCCGGCCCTTCAGTTGCGCCTGAATCGAGTCGGCGAGAGCCTTCAACGTGACCGACGCTCCGTTCGCGCCGCGACTCGACGCCAAGATGAGTGCGGCAACAACCGCGTCGGCGTCAGGCGAGTCGAGCGCGTCGGCGAACCGCATCAGGGCATCGCGCGTTTCCCAACGGTTGTTCAATCTGCTCACCAGGAGGCTGATCTCATCCGCGAGCAGCGGTGGAGCAGTCCGTCGCGAGATCCGGATCGCATCAGTGATCGACTTGCCGGTGGCCAGCGTCGCGGCCAGCGAGCGCACCCAGCGATCCAGTGCCTCGAGCAGTTCGACATCGCGCGCTTTGGGAAGGATGAGCAGATAGGGCAATCCGATCGCGAGCGTCGGTACCACGACGATCAAGATCAGCCATCCGGTCAGCACCGCCAGGACGCAACCGATGATCACGCTGAGCAGCAAGATCACGTCACGCCGCCGCCCGCGTCGACCCGCGGGACGTCGAGTGACCCGGGCCCACAGTTCGCTGGCCGACTCACTACGTCGACTCGCCGTTCGAGGAGTCTGCTGCTGCAACTCCCGCCCACGATTCCGAGCAGCTCGCCGATGATCAACAAGCCCGCTGTAATCGCCAGGACGCCGCTCACGGATGGCGCTCCACTGTCGGGCGGCGCCGTTTCGAATGGGGAAGATCGCGGCGGAATGGGAGCAACTCAGCCTCGAAATCGGCGTCCGGGAAGAACCCTGCGGCTTGGTTGCCGGTGCCCGTCGCGTGGTACGTGAGATGGGTCACCGGACGTCCGTGCTCGACTGCGCGAGTGACTTGTCGGATCTCAGACACATAGCGGCGGCGGGTGCCGCCCTTCCACGTTTCGTCCACCAGCTTCACATAAGTCAAGAGGTGGATGTTGTGGGCAATCTGGCGGTACGCCTCATCAACGGTCAAAACGCCACCTTGTGCGACGCGGGACGCCAGGCTGTTCATAGTGGACTCGGCCGAGTGGGAGTGGGTGGTACTCAGCGTGCCGGTGCCA
>CAVTFS010000003.1:0-148125 GCA_963734005.1 uncultured Actinomycetota bacterium | reverse complement strand
ACCACCTGGGCAGCGCGCAGGGGCGGAGAGCTCGACGGTAGTTATCGGCCGGGTGCGGCTGGCCCGTTCGGACGTCGACTGGGTGTTTTGTACGGGCGCTTGCTCTCGTCGTGCCGGCGACTGGGTGCGGTTCGTGCCGCCTGTCGCCCCTCGCCTCTTGCGTTGCTTGACGGATCGGTGGAACGGGCGATATGCCGGTCGAGGCGTTGTTTCCACAGGGCCGGGAGCGTTTCGAGTTGGCCTCCTCCTCCGGTTGGTCGCGGGTCTTGGGGATTGATGCCGTTGGCGGCGCGCCACACTGCGATTTCGCCGATGAGGGCGGTGCTCGGGTGGCTTCCCGGTGCAGCCCAGACCGGCTCGGCGTCCTCTTGGCTGGCGTGGTCTTGGACCTGGCCGGCGAGGTCGGCGACCAGTTGGGATCGCTTTGCCAGGTAGTCGCCCCAGACGGGATTGTCATGCAGCGTTGATGGAATGCCGGGGAGCCAGGGCAGCGGACCTGGGTCGATAGGCGTGAGCTCTGGGAGGCGCCAGTAGAGGACGGCGGCCATGTCGCCTGCGGTTTCGAGGTCGCGTCCGCTGGCGGCTGTCAGCATGTGGCGGAGTGGGTGCTGTCCGGTCTCGGCGGCGAGAGCGAGCAGGTGGGCTCGCAGGGTTGGCCAGGCGGGTTCGGTGATGAGTCCGGGGATGTAGTGGTCGGCTTGGTCGAGCTCTGCGACGGTTTGGGGTCCGAGGAGCTGTTCGGCTGCGACGTGGAGGCCGTCGGTGTAGCGCTGGACCGCCTGGAAGAGCCGGGCCGCTGGGTTGTTGAGCTCGCGCAGCACGGTGCTGGCGGAGACAGGCGCTTCATCCCGGGCGAGGATCTGCTGCAGCGTCTCGGTCGGCGTGCGCGGTGCGACGGCCTCGGGTCGGATGAGAGTGTGCGGGTCGCCGTCGCCGACGACTTGGAGGTAGAGGTGGTTGGCGTGCCGGCCGCGGGTGAGCATCGTGTACAGCTGCTGGCGGGATTCCTGCCCGGTCAATAGGCCGTGCATGGTGTCAGCAGATACGCCTTGGGCCGAATGGATGGTGCTGGCATAGCCGAGACCGGTCGAGGCGCGCACATAGTCAATAGGCAGTCGGACAGTCAACTCACTGCGGTTGTGGCGGACCGTGAGGTCACCGCGCCGGCCGATGCGGGTGATGGTCCACCGGTCGCCGTTCTTGACCCAGTCGGTCGCAGCGAGTCTGAGTCGGCGGTCGTTGGCCCGGGTGATGATCACGTCTCCGACACTGGCTTGATTGCCGTCGGCCAGCCGCACCACCGCATGCGGCACATTCCCGTTGAGGCGGTGGTCTCGGGCGCGCCGGTTGAGTTCGGCGACCAGCTCGCGGGTGGGGGCGAGCATGATGGCGTCAAGTCCGGCTGATCGGTCTTGGACCCATGCGGTGAAGGCATCTTCGGTGGTTTTGGCGATGTCGCCGACATGAACACGGCCGTGATCAAGATAGAAGTCAAGCGCTGTCGGCTTGCCTTCGCGAAGTGCGAGTGATGCTGCGGCCTCGGCGGGGTTGCTGAAGCGGTGCAGCTCGTCGAGATGCAGCGCGCCGTGGATATGGGTGATGTCGCGGAGGACGCCGCCGGCGCCGATCGCGGCAAGTTGTTGATCATCACCAACCAGCCGGACACTCGCACCCCGATCGATGGCGAACTGCACGGCCGCGTCGAGGGTGAGGGTGTCGGCCATGCCGGCTTCATCGATGATCACCAATGTTGACGGGCCGACCGCTGCCGCCCAGCCGGGCAGCTCGCCACGCCGCAAAGACCAGGTGAGCTTGGCGAGTGTGTCGGTGCGGATGCCGG
The DNA here is from genome assembly GCA_963734005.1 of uncultured Actinomycetota bacterium. GTDB lineage: Bacteria > Actinomycetota > Actinomycetes > Propionibacteriales > Propionibacteriaceae > Microlunatus. The sequence goes on along the minus strand of CAVTFS010000003.1, from coordinate 146,285 downwards.
TCTGCTCGCCAAGGACAGCGGCTGCGGCCGCGGACGGGGCGAGGCCGAGCACCTGGCCGCCGTCTTGGGTCCAGGCCAGGACTAGTGCGCGCATAGCTGTTGTTTTGCCGGCACCAGCCGGGGCGATCGCCAGCTGTAGTCGGGCCCCCGAGGTGCACATCTGCCGGACCAGCAATGCCTGCCCGGGATCCAGGGCGGTTCTGTTCGCCGCCATCTCCAGCAGAGCCAGATCCACCGTTGACTCGTCGACGGCTGACCCGTCGCGGCGTCCCGCGGCGGCAACGAGGCGCCGTTCCGCGTCGAGGATCCGCTGCGACGTGTAGAGATCCGCCCCGGCCACGGTGTAGACCGACGACCCGTCGACCCGCCGCAACGCCTCCGGTTCCTCGATGTTGTCAGCCGGCGCGGCCAGGGCAACACACCGACGATCGAGCACCTCATCGACCAGTAGATCCACCAGCGCCGCGGCATGGTCAGCGGGCAGGTCGATGGTGCGGAGCTGTCGTTGTGCTTCGGCCCGGACATGCCACATCTGCCAGGTGGAGCGGCTTTCCTCCATCACGGTCAGGATGTGATCGGCCGTTTGTGCGACCCAGTGGGAGTCGGCGATCGTGGCGGTCTCGGCGGTCGGGGTGAGCGCTGTCTGCACCATCGCTGTGACGGCGCCGCGTCCGCCGAGTACTGCTGCCGCTTCGTTCAGCCAGGTGGCGCGTTGTTCGGTCAGGGATCGGGGTTCGTGTTTGGCGTCGCGGGTTTCCAAGGTCGCCTGCTGTGCCAGATGCAGTGCTTCGACCGGGGTGGGTGGCCGGCCATGATCTTGCTGGAATTGGATGGCGAGCTCGCCGCGGCGGGTGTTGATGTGGGCGCGGCGGGTCGACCAGCGCTGGTTCAGTCGAGGGTCGACACCGACGATCTCTCGGATCGGCCGCTTCGCCGGGTCGACGCCGGGTCGTTCCGCAAACCGCACCCCCAAGGTCTCACGGAGGTGCTGTTCGAGGGCGGTGTTGTAGGTCTCCGAGGCTGCCACGTTGGCTTTGAACAGCACCCGCCCGTCGATGGACAGCCAGCGTCCGTCGAGGGTCTGCACCTTGTTTGCCACCGCGACGTGGGTGTGCAGGTCCGGGTCGCCGGCCCGGCTGTCCCGGTGGGTGAACGCGGTCGCGACGAGACCGCGGACGTTGACCTGCCGGATGCCTTGTGGCCCGGTCCGGGTGAACAGCGCGTGCGTTTCGATGAACGCCAGCGCGTCCTGCACGGCGTCCTGGTGGGCTCGTTCAATGACGGCTGCCACCGCTGGGTCGGCGACCGCCCACAAGGTCGACACTGACTTCACCGGAGAGAAGGTCAGGTCGTAACCGGCAACTGTTTGTGTCCGTGGCCGCGAGTCTTTCGCGATCTGTCCCGCCAGCTCCCGCGCGTCAATGGGTTCGCGGCAATGCTCGGCGAGGAAGAACTCGCCGGGCCACCTCGGTCCGCATCCGCGCCCGGTCTGAAGCGGGCAGCGGCAGCGCCCGCCGGTAGGCCGGCCGCCGTATTGATCGCCCCGATGCGTTTGGCCACCTCGAGCCGGAACGGGCTGACGACACCATCGACGATCTTGAACGGAGCCCCAAGACGGGCCGCATCCTGAAAGTCGCCGAGGGGAGAGGTCCGGCCCTTCCAGCTGCTGCTGGCGCAGCTCGGCCAACGGGTGCAGACCGCAGCCGAACAACGCTCGCATCTGCTCGGCGGTCACCGGGTCGCCGGCGGTCAGGCCGTCGATCCCGTCCATGCCGGAGCCGATCCACACCCCTGGCGTCTCGCCGCGTTCGGTGTAGTAGGACGCTAGCCCGGTGTGCCCTTTTTCGGTTGCGTCCAAGGCCGCGACCTGCCGGGTCAGGTAGTCATAACCTGATCCCGCTGTGAGCTTGTGCAGGCTCATCGTCACATCCCCCGAAGGGGGTACATGCCGCCGGGGCGGTCACGCCGACCCGAGCTACGTCCGGCGGTGCATCAGGTGTAATGGGTTGCGCTCTTCGAGTCGCTGCGCTGGCTGATGAGAATGGGGGGTCGGCCGGCGACGTCGACACACACTGGTGCGGGCGAGCCCGTTCAGGTGTATGGCGCGGGGGTCTCGGTTGCCGCTGGATTGTTGCTACGAGCACGCGGGTCTGTGTCCTGGTAGAGGTCCCTCCGGACCGACGCTGTGAGGCGAGGGTCGTCTCACGGTCGGAAAGGGGACGTCATGGAGGTCATGTTCGACCGGGTCGCCGGTCTGGATGTCGGCAAGGAGTCGGTGACGGTGTGCGTCCGCACGCCGGGTCCGCGTGGTGGGCGGCGCAGTGAGACGCGCACGTTCAGGACGATGTTCGGCTCGCTGCGGGTGATGCGGGACTGGCTGATCGAGGCCGGGGTGAGCATTGCGGCGATGGAGTCGACCTCGACGTATTGGAAGCCGCCCTTCTACTGCCTGGAAGAGGTCATGGTGGTGTGGCTGCTCAACGCCGCGCACATGAAGGCGGTGCCCGGCCGCAAAAGCGACGTCCGTGACGCGGAGTGGATCGCGCAACTGTTGGAGCACGGTCTGTTGGCGCCGTCGTTCGTGCCGCCACCGGAGATCCGCCGGCTGCGGATGTTGACCCGCTACCGGATGCAGCTGATGGGGGATCGGACCCGAGAAACCGTCCGGCTGGAGCTGATGTTGGAGGACGCCAGCATCAAACTGTCCTCGGTCGCCTCGAGCTTGAAGACGGTGTCGGCGCGGGCGATGCTGACCGCGATGATCGACGGCGAGAACGACCCGGTTCAGCTCGCCAATTTGGCGAAAGGCAAGATGCGGCGCAAGATCCCGGACCTGGCCCAAGCTTTGACTGGAACCTTCGACGCTCATCATGCCCAGCTGGCCAGGTCGATGCTGCGGCGCCTGGAGCTGGTTGAGCTGGCTCTGGCCGAGCTGGATGCTGTCATCGCCGAGGCGTGCCGGCCGTGGGCGCGTCAGCTCGAGTTGTTGCAGACGATTCCCGGGGTTGGGGAGACGGTTGCGCAGGTCATCGTCGCCGAGACCGGCGCCGACATGTCAAGGTTCCCAACCCCCGCGCATTTGGCTGCCTGGGCCGGGCTGGCGCCGGCGATGCACGAGTCAGCCGGCAGACAGACCCCGGCCGGGAAGCGGCACGGCAACAAATGGCTGACCGCGATGCTGGTCGAGGCCGCAGGCTCCGTCGGCCGGATGCACGGCAAGAACTACCTGGCCGCCCAGCACGCCCGACTGACCAGGCGGCGTGGCATGGGCCGGGCACAGGTAGCCGTCGCGCACTCGATGTTGGTCTCGGCCTACTGGATGCTCAAACGCGACGAGCCCTACCACGACCTCGGAGCCGACTGGCACAGCCGACGAAGCAACGAAGCCCACACCCGTCGGCTCATCGCCCAGCTCGAACACCTCGGGCACACCGTGACCCTCAACCCCGCCGCCTAAAAGGCTTCTGACAACCAGCGCCGGAACACCCCCGACGCTGCCGCAGCCTGCCCTCACACAGGGGATTCACGGGTCTGTGCTGGACTTGGAAGCTTTGGAGTTCGAGGATGTACGTCCGACGGAGCTGTCAGCGATCTGGATCATCACAGGATTTCAACCTTGAGGTGGTGTAAACCAGGCCAAGTGGCGGAGGGTGATGAGTTGGCAGGCGATCTGTGGACCTGCCAGAGTTAAGTGGCCACTTGAGTCGGTTGTGACGGCGCTATTTGGCCCCATCTGTCCGACACGCCCGGGGTTTGTGACGGAGTTATCTGGCCCCACCCTCGACAGTCGCCGCATCGGTATTCCTCGAGTCGGGGCGGTGGTGGAGTGGGGTCACGGGTGGAGTTGTTCGAGGCGATCCAGCGGGATGCGGACCGCGGCGGCCTGTCGATCAGGGCGTTGTCGGAGAAGTATGAGGTGCACCGGCGGACGGTGCGGCAGGCGCTGGCGGGTGCGAAACCGGTCTGTGGCTGACCCCGGGTCAACCGGTATGCCCAGATCACCGTCCGGCAGTGCCTGTATTCGGTGCCGGCGAGGCTGGTCGGACGCAGGGTGCGTGCCCTGCTGCGGGCCGGTGAACTGATCGTGTTCGACGGCCGCGCGGAGGTTGCCCGGCACGAGCGGGCCACCCGCCGCGGCCAACAGACGCTGGTGCTGGACCACTACCTGGAGGTGCTGACCCGCAAGCCGGGTGCGCTGCCCGGCTCGACGGCGCTGGCGCAGGCCCGCGCGGCCGGGTCGTTCACCCCGGCGCACGACGCGTTCTGGGCCGCCGCCCGCAAGACGGTTGGCGACGGCGGCGGCACCCGAGCCCTGATCGAGGTCCTGCTGCTGCACCGACACCTACCGCCGGCCGCCGTGCAGGCCGGGCTGATGGCCGCGTTGACGGTGGGCTCGTGCAACCCCGACGTGGTGGCCGTCGAGGCGCGGCAAGCCACCGGCGAGGTCGCTGCCGCAGCACCGGAGACCGACCTGCTCGCCGAGGACCACCCGGTGATCAGCCTGACCGAGCGCAGGTTGGCGATCACCGCCCGAAAGAGAGGAGACCAATTCGGTGGCGATCGCCAGTAACGAGAGCTTCAGCGGCTGGACCAAGACCTTCACCGATCCCCGGCTCTGCGCCGCCATCGTCGACCGGTTGAGGTTCGCCGGCAACATCATCGAGACCGGCACCGTCTCCTACCGGTTGGCGCATGCCCGCGCCCAACGGGCCAGCCGTTGACCGTGCAGTCGATCTTGGCCAACCGGTCCAAGATCAGCTGCCCCGGGAAGCGTTGAGCCGCCACAGTCGGTAGGCCCAGGGAACGTCATACGCGATCACATAGGTCGTATAGGGCAACAGGATCCAGCGGGAGTGCTTGTCCGGCCAGACCGATCGCTGCAACCCGCCCAGCGGCACCAAGAACGCCAGCACGCCGACGAAGGCCGCACGGGGACTTCGCCGACCGAACAGCAAACCGTTCCACGCCTCGTTCCCGGCCAAAACCGCGACCGCCCAGGCGATCGCGCCGGCGTCGCGCCGGTCGATGCCTCGGGCCAAGACGACGGCCATGATCACGTAGTAGGCCGCGGCGACCGACACGAACCCGGGCATCGGCAACTGGAACCGCGGCGCCCGCAATCCCCGGAACCAGCTCAGCGCTTCCTTGCCGACGAAGACGTTGCCCAGCACCGCAGCAGCCGCAGTGACTCCGCTGCCGACTACCGCCGAGCGCGCTTTCATACTTGGCTCACAACCCGTCACGTGCTGCCGGCTGAGCCGGTCAGCGTTGTTGCCTGTTCAATCGCCGCCACTGCGACGGCGAGGCCGTCTTCGGCGGCAATCCGGTCGCCAAGACCCGTTGCGGCGGCCCGGGCTTCCGCGCCTTGGGCCACCACCAGGCGTTCGGCCAACGCCTCCGACGTCAGCGATCGCTGCGGCAGCGGGTCGGGCGCCACCCCGTGCTCCTGGGCGATCCGGGCCCAGAACGGCTGATCAGCGACAAACGGGCACACCACCTGCGGTCGGCCGGCGGCGAACGCGGTGCCGGTGGTGCCGGCCCCGCCGTGATGGACCACGGTGGACACCCGCGGGAACAGGCCCCGATAATCCACGTTGTCGACCACGCACAGATCGACGCCGGTCCTCCCGGCTGCCGCTTTAGCGGCTTCCGTGTCGAGCCCGCCCCAGCCGGTGGCCAAAATCAGTCGCGCCTCGGCGATCGCCGCGGCGTCGACCACCGCGGTCGCGGTCTGGACCGGATCCAGGCCCGTCATGGACCCGAACCCCGCGAACACCGGGGCTGGGCCGTCGGCCAGGAACTGCTGGACGTCGGCGGGCAGCGTGGAGTTGTCGTCGAGGAACCAGTAGCCGGTCACCAACGCGGCCGACGGCCAGTCGTCCGGCCGCGGCAGAACCGCCGGACTATACGCGTGGAGCACGACCGCCGCAGTGCCGTCCGGGTTTCGCGTCGGATCATGACGGCCCGGGCGAGGCTTCAGCCGGAGAGTGCCGCTGCGCCACTGATCGATCACCCGGCCGAACATCACCGGCAGCATCTTCATGCCACCATAGCTGGCACGGTTCAGCCGCGCCGGCCACCACGTCGGCAGCGCCTGCCCGGCCCACGGGAAAGCTGCGGTCGGGACATACATCGGGATCGGCAACCCCAAGACCGCCGGCACGCCCAGCGCCTCCCCCAAATGCTGTCCAGCGAGGATCTGTCCGTTGTGGACGATTGCCTGCGCGCCTGCACCCGCACCCGCCGAGGCGACCCGCCAGCAATCGGTCAGGACCTGGTTGAACATCCCAGGCATCGACCGCACCTGGCGCAGCCGCGCCCGAACCCCACCCTGGATCACGTTGCCCGCCTCGGCCGGAGAATCCAGCTGGCGCATCGGCCCATCGTCGACGCCAGCGAACCGGATGCCGTGGCCGACGACAAAGTCTTCGAAGCGGTGCGGACCACACACGACCGCCTCGTGACCCGCCGCATCCAGCGCACGAGCCAACGCCACAAACGGCTGGACGTCTCCGCGCGTGCCCAAAGTCATGACCAGAACCTTCACCAGAACCCCTCAACGGTCGACAACAAGACGCCGACCAGGCTTCCCGGCACGCCAGAAGACCAGACTAGACCCCCATCGTGAACCAGCGCTCCGAACATCTCCGGGGCCAGATCCACCCGGATCCAGCTACCTCTGCCCGCATGGGGCCACGCAAGGTTGACAGAGCCAGATCTGGCAGTACAGCGTCAAGAGAGCAGTTCCGCAACGGGAAGGCTGAGCGATCGAGCCGGAACGGTCACTGGGCGAGACAGGGCGTTGCCGGCGACACGTTCTCCCCCAGGGTGTTCCCGACCGATACTCGGGCTCGACGTGAGACACGACATTCGCTCGACTGATCGGAAGGGTGTTTCACGATTCCGGGGGCTACGACCGGAAGCAAGGCGTGGACCAACATCCCTTGTCGCCGTAGGCTGGTGGTGCTGTGGTTCCCCCGCATGAGGGAGCGAACTAGTTGATCGTGCTGGCCCTGGGTGAAACACAACTGCCCGCACAGTGATTCGGCCCCGAGGGGCGGGATCTCACTGCACGCCGGTCAGCCCCGTCGGGGCTGGGACGCATGCCTGATCGCTATTGGTCCTCCGACATGGACGCTGAACTCTTCGACCCGCGCACCGCCTTTGCTGAGCTGAGCAGGATCATGCTGGGCGCTCAAGACCTGAACCAAACGCTCCAGCGCATCGCGGATCTGGCCCGGAAGACCATTCCCGAAATCGATGAGGTGTCGGTGACCCTGGTGGATGGCGGCCAGCCGAAGACGGTTGTGTTCACCGGCCAGCTAGCCGTGCATCTCGACGAACGCCAGTACGAGACCGCAAATGGGCCGTGCCTGGATGCGGCCGTCAGCGGGGAAACCATCGTCATCGACACCAGCGACGACAACACCGGATATCCGGAGTTCGTCTCGGCAGCCCGGCGCGAAGGCGTCACCCATGGCTTGTCGATCGGGTTGCCTGTCCCGCAGCGGGTCGTTGGCGCCCTCAACCTGTACGCGTCCACTACTGAGGCCATCCGCCCGGACACCGTGGCGCAGGCGCAGGCCTTCGCCAGCTACGCCGGAGTGACCGTAGCGAACGCTGCGCTGTACACCAGCACCGCTGAGCTGGCCGAGCAGATGCGGACCGCCATGCAGAACCGGTCCGTCATCGAGCAAGCCAAAGGGATCCTCATGGAACGCCATGGCTACAGTGACTACACCGTGTTCAAAGCGTTGTCCACGCTATCCCAGCGCAGCAATCGGAAGCTGCGCGACGTTGCGGCAGCCATCGTCCAGTCCACTCGCTCGCCGCTCTAGTGCTTCGACCGCTACCGGCCATGTCCAGAAGACCCAAACGGCACCGCAGGCCGCCAGGTCGGTAAAGCCCAATTAGCGAAAGGGCATGGCTGGGTGCCCGGGAATCGGTGGATCCGCGACTCACACGCGGAGCCGCCGCCTACCTCTCGGCCTCGTAGGCGGAGTCGAGCATGTCGTAGGAGGAGCGGGGCTCGTTGATCCGTGTCGCGTACGGCAAGCACCACATGAGCGCCGGCCTCCGCGAGTGCCCGCGCGGTGGGCAACCCGATGCCGCTGTTAGCACCAGCGACGATGAAGATGCGCCCAGCCTGCGATGGCAGGTCGGCAGCGGTCAAGCCAGCTGAAGCCCATGATCTTGGACTCTAGAGGCCGACAACAATACTGTCGCCAATATCAGCTACCCGTGGGTCGGTGACTCGATGATCGCCTCCTCGAAAATGGTCACGGATGACAAGCAATCGCGCGAGATTCGTGTCGTCCATGACCACTTTCGCAGAGGGAGGTAGCGAGCCAAGCCTGGTCAGATCAGGGATCTCTGAGCTCAAAGCCTTCGACGGCACTGACAGGCAGGCAGATGACTGAGGTCCGTACGTCAGAAGGCCAATCCTCGTCGAATGCTGCCTTGTCGATCAGGGGTCGCTGAGCGCCCTCCGCCAACTCGGCAGTGCCAGTCACGATGACGGTCTCGCGGTGTGCGGCGGGAGTGCCCCCCTCGACATCGAGGCGGACCTCACAGCCAGGGGCATAGTGCACGATGTCGTTGTAGTCGGGCAGCCGCATCAAGATCTGATCCTCGGCGATCGCGTACAAGACCACAACCGAGCGATGTCCGCGGCCCGACTGGTATCCCAACCGGCCCTCATGATGACTGCAGAGCCAGGCCTTGCACTCGTGCGGCGATAGCCTGCGCAACCGCTCGCCTGGGGAAACGCGACCGCCAAATGTTGGCATGATTAACTCCCGAAAGTTCCGCCCATCCCCATATCTTTAAATTCTGTGCTTCTCGTGATCAACCCCAGTAGCTACTAAAGTCCCAAAGAATTTAGGTCCGGGGACTGCGCAACCGGTTTCAGCAGTGATCACCAGTCTCTTGCAGGCTGGCAGGATGCTGATTTCTTAGCCAGACCGTGCCGCCACGACACGACCGGTCACCCGGTGAGGGACGATCTGGATAGACACGTTTCTAACCCCAGACGCCCACGGAACGACACCACTCACCGTCCACATGCGTACCGCTAGTCGGTGCGGCCTATAACCCACCCGCCTTGACGCCATGACATCAGCGCAGCAACCCGGTCTCGCTTGGGCACAAAGAGCGATACGGTCTCCAGCCCGGGGCAACCAATGACCCGGGGCCACGCGCCCGCCCAGAAGCGGACCGATCACCGGGCCGCTTTCTGCAGCACACCTGGAAACGGATGAGCTGCCGTACACCGGTGATCCGCAGGCCGACCGGCTTCGGTCCTCATGATCGCGCCGAGTGGATCTGGGCTACCGACTCGTCGGCTCGGCCCTTTTGGGTACCCACCATGGAAAGGCCCGGTATCGCGCCTCCTCAAGGTATGCGGCGTACCGCTCGCCCGTCGGAGAGCCCGAGCACGGAGCATCGCTGGTCATCAGAACATCGGGTGGTCGTTGGCGCTCGTCTCCGGGAACGGCTGGAGAACGTCCCAGTGTTCGACGATCTTGCCGTTCTCAAGCCGGAAGAAGTCGGCGGCCACTGTGCCGGGGTCCTCGGCCGAGGTCTTGATCAACCCATGGGTAACGACGATGTCGCCCTCGCCGACCACACGTTTGATCTCGATGCTCAGTTCGGGGAACTGCCCGGCAAACCCGGTGACGAAGCCGATGAACGCATCGGCACCGTCGGGAGCCTGCGGATTGTGTTGGATGTACTGCCGGCCGAGGTACTTCTCGACGGCCTGCTCGGGCTGCTTGGCGTTGAATGCGAGCTCGTAGAACTCAACCACGGTCTGCTTGTTGCGCTGGATGTCGGTCACGGCGGATCGATCTCCTCGTGGGTACTGGGTGGCGGGATGCGCGGTGCCGCCGCCCGCGGACGTTGGTCGCGGCCACACTAGCGTGGCGGCGCGCGAGGGCCACTGCTAGTCCCGGGCCAGCCGATGGCCTTTCAGGCGATGCGCCTGCTACCCGATGCCAGATCCGTAAAACCGACCCACAAACGGTCGTTCCTGCATGCGTCCGTCTGACAGCTCGGGTGCGGGGAAGTTGGTCACACCCCTCCGGTGAGGGTGACAAATGGATCAACTGGGGCGTGGGTGCGTGACCGCGTCGTCCGTATCTGCTGATGCCGCTGGCTTGAAATGTGGGCCCGGCTGGCCGATGAGAAATGTCGCCATGCCGGGTCCGCAACAAGGTGAAACCAGTTTGGATCCAGGCCACAGGAGGTCCGAAGTGTCTGTATCAGTGCTCTACATGTCGATGTCACTCGACGGGTACATCGCGGGTCCGAACGACGCACCGGGGAACCCCGGCGGCGACGGCTTCGACCGGCTGCACGAGTGGATCACCACTCCGGATGGGGAGTACGGCCGGCCGTCCGGGCCGGCCGGGGAGTTGTTCGACGAGATGAACACCTACGGCGCGGTGCTGGCGGGTCGGCGTACTGCGGAGCAGATCGATCACTGGGGCGGTGATCGTGACGGTGTCTCGATTTTCGTGGTCAGTCATCGGCCGCCCGGTCCCTCGGTGGCGGACTATCCGTTGGTGAGGTATGTGACCGATGGGATCGCCAGCGCGATGGCACAGGCCAAGGCTGCGGCCGGGGATCGGTACGTGTTGGTGCATGGCGCGTACACGGCGCAACGGGCGCTCGAGGCCGGTGTGTTGGACGAGCTGGTAATTCATCAGATCCCGGTGCTGTTCGGGGGTGGCCGTCGGCAGTTTGAGGTGTTGCCGTCGCGCGTGGAGCTGGAGATCGTTCGGGTGATCGACACGCCAGAGGCCACACACCTGCGCTACCGCGTCCGTCGGTGACGGTCGACGGCGTTGGCCGGATGGAGCGGCCGAGCGCTTGGCACAGGGTGACATAAACGTCGGTTCCTGTGGCGCGTCGGCCCGATCGACGAATATCAACAGCTTGAGACCGATCAGTCTCAGACAAATCCCGGACGGCTTGGAACTGCCCTCTCGTCGTTAGCCGACCCTCCCACGGGCGTCGGGCTGAGTCACAACGGGAAACGGCTTCGGGATCTTCGGACGTGGATCCACCGGCTCATTCAATCGCGCCCGACGGTGCCAAGCGGACACGCGAAACCGCCGGCACGGACTGCAACACTCAAGACGTCTACACAGCCCGATGATCAACGGGCTGCCAGCGAAGTTCCAAGAAACTCGGGCACATCCTGCCGGACACTCCAGCCAGAAAATCGCGACGAACTTGCCGCCGCCGGTGATGACTGTAGGCAACAAGATCACGAATAACGTCCCGAGCTGCGCGCGGTGAATGCAACTCGGGCCAGAGCGTATTGCTTCTGCTGGTGGCGATCATCGGATGCCGGTCACCACCGACGCTGTCCTCGCCGAGAAGGGCTATGTCCAGCTCGAAGATCCGCAGTCACCGATCGGCACCGGCCGGATTCGATAGCGCTACTCGGCTCGCGACATACTTCGTCTCTGGTTGGTCCGTCGGTAGATGGGGCCTGGTCGCTGTTGGTGCTCTGTCTGCTGCCAAATTCCTGCCAAGAATGATCAGGACTCTTTCATCGCTTCCCCAAGAGTCCCCCAATATGGCCTGCGTTGTAGCGGTCTAAGCATCACCAGACACGTACCGACGGATTCACGCAGTTTCCTATCGGCCCTCGGGTCAGCTGACCGCCAAGCAGCACCCACGTCCTTATGGACATGGGGCGGCAATGATCCATCCGCGCGGCTTATCCACAGGTTGTCGCGCACGGCGAGGGAGGTCGGCTTGTTGCGGTCGGATGAGCAGATGCCCGGCACTGTAACGCGCGGCCCGGGTGCTCGGGTTGCGGCGCGGCTTGGGGGTAGGTGTTCGGGCCTGGTCTGGGAGGCGAGCACCACTACCGCGGCTGATCGAGGCCGAGCGGGCGATCGACCACGAGGAAAGCCGAACCTCAGCCACGCTCACACGCCCGCAACAAGCGGAACGGCTCGGGCGAACCCGGCACTGGAGCAACGCAAGTCAGACGTCCCAGGTGCTAGCCGGTCGAGGGAGTTCTGCAACCTGCCAGGAAGAAATGCGACCCCGGAAGGGCCAGGCCGATGATGCACCTACAGGAGTTTGGGGGCTGTCCAGTGACAAGCGCAGCCGATCCAAATGATCTTAGACTCCGCCGCCCGCACCAGATGTCCAGCCGATCTTTTGGGCGACGCAGACCACACACTCCCAGGTCGGGTAGGGCCGGGCCTCCCAACCACGGACCGAACGCAAGCCGGTGATGGCACCGGGAAGGGAAGAGCAATCATGGCTGTCTCTGAGAGCAGGCCTGCAGTGCCGGCCTTGCTGTATGACGTGGACGAGGCGGCGGAGGCGCTGCGGCTGAGTAGGTCCGTCCTCTATGAGCTGATTCGCTCGGGTCGGCTACGGACTGTGAAGCAGGGCCGCCGGCGATTGGTGCCGGTGTCGGCGCTAGCCGAGTACGTCGACTCGCTGGGCGGTCGGGCGTGACTCGGGACCACGCCATAAAGATCGCCGCGAAGCCGGTTGCCGACATGCAGGCAGCACACATCGAGCTGAGCGTCAGGGGGCATCCAAATGATCGGCGCACAGCGGTGCATGCCGCGAACAGGCGTCGAAACCGGATGACCCCCGAGGCACCCCGGAGCGTTGCCGAGATCGCGCAGGCTCAGCCAGAGGGCCAGGGAGCGAGGAGTGACGCCCTCGTCTCGGGTGATGCCTATCGCGCGATTGAGGACGCCCGTGATGTGAGCCCTCGGACGGCGCAGCGTTGGGTCAAGCCGGCACGAGAGGCAGGCCTCCTGTGAGCACAGCAAAGCGCCGCGGCAACCACGAGGGCAGCACGCCGGTCAAGCGGGCTGACGGGCGCTGGCAGGTGCATGTGCGATATCGCGATGAGCGCGGGATGTCGCAGCGCACGACCGTCTACGGCAAGACGGCACGGGAGGCCCGGGACAAGGCCGAGGAAGTGCGGCGCCGGCTGCGCGCTCACCTGCCGGCTCGGGACAAAAAGATCACGCTGGGAGCGTTCACCGAGATCTGGATCAGCTCGACGCTCTCGGCGTCGGACAGGAAGCCGAGCACCAAGAGCCTGTATGCCACGCTGGCCCGGAAGCACATCATCGCGGCGAAGCTCGGCGCTCAGCCCTTCGACCGGCTCAAGCCATCCCACGTCGAAGCGTGGAAGGTCGAATTACAAGGCCGGGGGTTGTCCGACTCCACCATCCGCTCGGCATTCAACGCGCTCAAGGCGATCCTCGACACGGCCATACGCGACGAGGCACTCGCCCGCAACGTCGCGACCGCTGTCACTCGGCCCAAGGTGGCGCCGCAGGAGGCTGCTCACCTCACGCCAGAGGACGTCCGGCGGGTTCTGGGGGCTGCCCAGACAAGCCGATACGCGCCCCTGTTCGCGCTCCTGGTCAACACTGGGCTGAGGCGTGGGGAGGCTCTCGCGCTGCGCTGGTCCGATGTCGATCTGGACGCTGGTGTGCTGCGGGTACGCGGCACCCTCGCCCGGGTCGATGGCGCCCTGGTCGTCACCGAGCCCAAGACGGCGAAGTCCCGGCGGTCAGTCCCGCTCTCCTCCACGGCTGAGCGGGTGCTTCGCGAGGTACACACCTCCCAGGCTGATGAGCGGCTTAGGGCAGGCTCAGCGTGGCAGCAGACGGGCTACGTGTTTACAACCGAGCTCGGTACGCCATGCGAGCCGCGTAACGCCCTGCGGGCCCTCCAGGCGGCCGCTAGGCAAGTGGGCCTGCCCGGCATCGGTTTGCACACGCTGCGCCACTCTGCGGCCGCGGTGATGTTGGTCAACGGTGTGCCGCTCAAAGTCGTCTCTGAGGTGCTGGGACACGCGAGCATTGGCATCACCGGAGACATCTACGGCCACGTCTCCCCGGATGTGTCACGCGACGCGCTCGCCCGTCTGTCGGAGGCGCTTGGGTGACAAAATGACAAGGGTCACGATCGTCATCTGACAAGACCCGCCTGATTCATCTCGACTTGACGCATGCCGATATGGGCATATGATGGCGGCCATGGCACGGGCAGCGACGACGTCGGACGTCTTCAACGCGATCGCCGAGCCGCAGCGCCGGGAGATCCTGGTGCTGCTGCGGGCGGGTGAGCGGCCGGTGACCGAGTTGGCCCGGGAGCTGGGGATGACCCAGCCGGGGGCGTCCAAACACCTGCGGGTGCTCCGGGAGGTCGGGCTGGTGCGGGACCGCAAGGCAGGCAAGCAGCGCCTGTACGGCCTTGACGCCCGCGGGCTGCGGCCGGTCCACGAGTGGACCGGCGGGTTCGAGCGGTTCTGGAACGAGAGCTTCGACCGGCTGGACGCGTACGTGCAGGACCTGAAGCAGGCAAGGCAGGAGGAGTAGCTGATGAGCGCGACGGGACGAGGAGCGCCGGCGCAGTCCGCGACGGCCGACCGCGAGATCGTCATCTCCCGGGTCATCGACGCCCCACGGGAGCTGGTGTTCGAGGCGTTCACCGAGGTGCGGCACCTGTCGCGGTGGTGGGGACCGGAGGGGTTCACCACGACCACGCAGTCGTTCGAGTTCCGCGTCGGCGGGGAGTGGGACTTCGTGATGCACGGACCGGACGGGACGGACTACACCGAGTGGATCTCCTGGACCGAGATCGCCCCGCCGGAGCGGATCGCGCTGCTGCACGGTGAGTCCCGCGGCGACCCGAACGCCTTCGAGTCGGTCCTGACGTTCGAGCCCGACGGTGCGGCGACCCGGATCGAGATGCGCACGGTGTTCCCCACCAAGGAACTGCGCGACGAGGCGGTCGAGAAGTACCACGCGATCGAGGGCGGCCAGCAGACCCTGAGCAACCTGGCTGCCTACGTCACCGAGATCGTTCGGAAGGGAGTTGAGGGCTGATGGCCGGGAAGGTGTTCTTCAGCGTGTCGATGTCGCTGGACGGGTTCATCGCGCCCGAGTCCCTCGAGGACTTGATGGGGCAGCAGTGGATGGAACTGCAGCAGTGGATCTTCCCGCAGCGGTTCTTCCGGGAGAACCTGAAGCTCGGCGAGGGCGGCGAGGAGGGGCGCGACAACGACATCGCGCGGGAGACGTTCGAGCGCACCGGCGCGAGCGTCATGGGCAAGCGCATGTTCGACGCCGGCGAGCAGGCGTGGCCGGAGGAGGCGCCGTTCCACACGCCGGTCTTCGTCGTGACGCACACCAAGCGTGACCCCTGGGAGCGGCCGGGCGGGACCACCTTCCACTTCGTCAACGACGGCATCGAGCCCGCGCTCGACCAGGCCCGCGAGGCCGCCGGCGACCGCGACGTCCGCATCGCGGGCGGCGGCGCGACGATCCTGGAGTACCTGAACGCCGGCCTGATCGACGAGTTCTCGATCGCGCTGTCGCCCGTGCTGTTCGGCTCCGGAATCCGCCTGTTCGAGGGCGTGGACGCGGGCCGCGTGGCCCTGGAGCCGGTCCGCGCGGAGCCCTCCCCGAGGGTGACCCACCTGACCTACGCCGTCCGGGAGCGGTAGGCGCACGGCGGACGACACACGGCGGACGGCGGACGCGAAGGAACACCCACCCGGTTGGCACGCAGACGGTTCCCCTGCCGAGATGACCAGCCCACCTGCTGGATGGCCAGGAAGGAGCCGGGAGGATCCGGTGGCCGGGCCGCTCGGCGCCCATGGGGGGACGATTCGCCAGGTGGAATGGCCAGGAACGGGCCCCGAATCGTGAGCCGAGTCAGGGATCAACTGACGAGGTGCACACTAACCTGAGCCGAGTCAGGACGTGTTTACAACCGAGCTCGGTACGCCATGCGAGACGCGTAACGCCCTGCGGGCCCTCCAGGCGGCCGCTAGGCAAGTGGGCCTGCCCGGCATCGGTTTGCACACGCTGCGCCACTATGCGGCCGCGGTGATGTTGGTCAACGGTTGCCGCTCAAGGTCGTCTCTGAGGTGCTGGGACACGCGAGCATTGGCATCACCGGAGACATCTACGGCCACGTCTCCCCGGATGTGTCACGCGACGCGCTCGCCCTGTCGGAGGCGCTTGGGTGACAAAAGGTGGTCGTAAATGGTGGTCAAACCGAGCCGATCGGGGGACCATTGGTCCTCATGTGTTCCGAAACTGACCTCTCACTAGGGACTTTGAGGGTGGGAGCAAGCAGACTCGAACTGCTGACCCCTTGCTTGTAAGGCAAGTGCTCTACCAACTGAGCTATGCTCCCGAGTTGCCATCCGCCCTAGTCCGAGGGCTTTGGTCCTCCGCCGCGGCCGTTCATCAAGCGTTCACGCCCTCAGGTGTGTGCACTATGTGTGCGATCAGGTTAGCGGCACCGTTCACTGCCTCTGATCCAACCGCGCTGACTAGGTGCCCGTACACATTACTGGTGATCGCAATCGAGGCGTCCGGCCTCGGCTTCTCTACGCCCCCGGGCTGGGTTGGCAGCGATCAGCTCGTTTCGGCAAAGATGGTCCCTAATGTCGTCACAAGCCGCCGTACGGTCACGCTGCCGCGACCGGCCTTGGTCTGATCGGCTACGAACTCCGAGACGGTTTGGGAATGAGAACTGCGTCGGGTGAGACGCGGGCGCGCAGCCGCTGCCAGACGAATCATTCGGACTCGTGGTCAAACGGCGGCGCCTCGCCTGTCGCTGGCAGTGTTTGATTGCCTCCGCTTCGCTCCGGCGCGGATCGCGCTTTGGAATCCGCCTACTTCGTCCTCGCTCGCAGACGGAAGGACGTGTCTGCTCTCTCGCCCTCAGTACGGCGGTTCGCGATCCGAGCGCGACGGTAGCGCGTCATGGTGACACAAGGTCAGAGCTGCACGCCTCGTGTCAGCGCGCCGTCGACGACGAGGTTGGTGCCGCTCACCCGGCTGGCGGCGGGACTGGCGAGGAAGACCACCGGTGCAGCGATCTCCTCCGGAGTGCCCATGTGGCCGGTCGGGTTCAGGTTCACCGCGATCTCGAAGAGGGCCGGGTTGCCGGACTCGATGCTGTGCCAGACGCCGCCCTCGAAGTACGTGTTCCCGGGCGAGACGGTGTTGGCGCGAATGTTCTTGTCTGCCAGCTGGATCGCCAGACCGTGGATGTAGCCGACGATCGCGGTCTTCGCGGTGCCGTAGGGACCCGAGGCGAAATCGGACTCGCGTCCCGAGACACTCGAGATCGCGATGATCGAGGCGGCGTCGCTGCGCTCGAGATGTGGCAGCGCGGCTCGGACGAGGCGGACGGTGTGCATGAGGTCGACGTTGATACTGGCCTGCCAGTTCTCCTCGGTGTCGGGGATCGCGAGAGCGCTGACGCTGGCCACGACGATGTCGAGGCCGCCGAAGGCCTCGGCCGACCTCTCGACCCACGCCGCGAGGGCGTCGCCGTCGCCCACGTCGACGACCGACCCCGTGACGTCGCCGCGGCTGCGCAGGTCGTCGTTCGTCGCCACCACTTGGCCGGAGTCTCGCGCGCAGAAGCCGACGACGGCCCCTTCGTCGAGAAAGGCGCCGACGATGGCGCGCCCGATGCCACGCGTCCCTCCCGTCACCAGAACTCGTTTGCCGGTGAGCTGAAGATCCATGGTGCTGGCCTTTCGTTGAGTGGATGACAGGGTGTGGCCGCGTGTCGCCGGGCGACCTCAGGTCGTTCCGAGTGAGCGGGCTCTCGCGCGGAGGTCGGCGTGCATCCCGCCGAAGGCGTCCGCCGCGGGGAGGAGCGCCTTCGCCGCCTTGACGACGACGCTGTAGTTGGCGTCGACGACGTTGGCGACCGGCACCTCGGCGATCTGCGAGCAGAGCTGGTAGGCGTCCATCGTGTGCAGGCCCTGGAGCTGGCCGACCCAGTGCACGAGCTCGGCGTTGGCGATCCGCCACGAGTCCTCCATCGGGCGGCTCGAGCCCACCGTCATCCAGTGGGTGTCGTCCTCGATCCGTGGCCAGCCGGGCGCGCCGCCCTTGATGAGCTCGACGATGAGGGTGGTGGTCATCGCGCCCTCCACGGCCGTGCCGCAGGCCTCGCCCTCGCCCTGCCGGTAGTGCCCGTCGCCGATCGAGAACATCGCCCCCTCGACGTTGACGCCGAGGAAGACGGTCGAGCCGGCCCGCATCTGCGGAGTGTCCATGTTGCCGCCGAACCGGTCGGGCACGAGGGACGAACGCACCTCTCCCCCGGCAGGGGCGACGCCAACGGTGCCGAGCATCGGCTCGATCGGGAGCTCGATCCGGTGGTCGCTGTGCCGTGCCGCGAATCCGACTGTGCCGCGGTCACGGTCGAGCTCGTAAATCCATGTCGTGTCGGGAAGCGGCTCCTGCAGGGTGACGACGCGGTCGGTGCTCGTCATGCCGCCGAAGAAGGGGATGGCCGCCGAGGCGCCCCAGTCCCGTGCCGGTTCCAGCGCGACGAGGTGGAGCACGAGCGTGTCGCCGGGTTCCGCGCCCTCGACGTAGAACGGGCCGGTCTGCGGGTTGACGAAACGCAGGTCGACCTTGGCGCTCGATAGGTCATCGACGCTGCGCAGAACCCCATTGAACGCGTCCTCCGACCAGAGCCGGAGCGCGGTGCCGGGCCTTACCCGCATGGCGGAGGCGACTCCGCCGAAGGTGTAGGCGTACTGGTCGCGGGTGGGCGTGTACTCGATGACGTCCATGTTCGAAACTACTGCGGAGGCAGGCGCATCCGCACGTGGTCCGCGCGAAGATCGGACACCCGCGTCACGCCAAGGAGCGCGAGCGTCGACGCGACCTCCTGGACCAGGATGTCGGCCGCCCGCTCCACCCCACGTTCGCCGCCGGCCATCAGCCCGTACAGGTAAGCGCGTCCCACCAGGGCAGCCCTCGCCCCCAGCGCCACAGCGGCGACTACGTCGCTGCCCGACATGACGCCTCCGTCGACGTACACCTCGGCCCGGTCGCCCACCGCGTCGACCACGGAGGGCAGCGCCTCCAACGGGGTGGCGGCCCGGTCGAGCTGTCGCCCCCCGTGGTTCGACACGACGACGGCATCTGCTCCGGCGTCGACGACGGCCCGGGCATCGGCCGCGTTGAGGATGCCCTTGACGACGAGCGGCCCGTCCCAGATGGAGCGGAGCCAGGCGAGGTCGGCGATCGTCGCGGCCGGGTCGAACAGGCGGGCGACGAGCTCGGCGACGGTGCCCTCGGAGCGCTTGAGCGAGGCGAACTCGAGCGGCTCGGTGGTGAGGAGGTCGAACCACCACGCGGGGTGCAACGCGCCCTCCGCGAAGGTCTTCAGCGACAGGGACGGCGGGATGGTCAGGCCGTTGCGGACGTCGCGCAGCCGTGGCCCGGGGACCGGGGTGTCGACGGTGAGCACGAGTGCCTCGTAGCCGGCGGCTTGGGCCCGGGCCACGAAGTCGCGGCTCGCCTCGCGGTCGCGCCACAGGTAGAGCTGGAACCACCGCCGCCCGTCCGGGGCAGCTGCAGCTAGGCCCTCGATCGATGTCGTGCCCATCGTCGACAACGCGTACGGGATGCCGGCCCGTTCGGCGACGCGCGCGACGGCTGGCTCGCCGTCAGTGTGCATCATCCGGGTGAAGCCGGTCGGTCCGAACCCGAATGGGGCAGCCGCGGGCCGACCGAGGATGACGGTCGAGGTGTCCACGGAAGACACGTCCTGAAGCACGTGCGGGCTGAACTCGAGTCTCTCATAAACCTGTCGAGACCGACGAAGAGCGAGCTCGTCACCGGCGGCGCCATCGGTGTAGTCGAAGACGGCGCGCGGAGCTCTGCGACGGGCCAGCACGCGCAGGTCGGCGATGGACGCCGCGCCAGCCAGCCGCCGATCGGTCGAGTTGAGCGCCGTACGCCGCGGCTGGAGCAGAGGTCTCACCTCGGACCATCGCGGCACGCGTCGAGCGGTCATGGTCGAGTTCTACACGACGGTGCGCATCACGCGCTTCGAGGGCCTCGGTGAGGGACCTGGCTTGAGCCGTATCCATCGCTGGTGATCGGGCTATGACCGGCATCGCCGCCCTGATCGCGCCGGCGAGCAATTGTCCTGGTGCGTTCATCGAAAGACGACTGCTTTACCGCTGAGGTGGCAAGGGGTCACACTGTGCGCGTGCCCCACGAGGATGAGAAGGCGGCCTACGAGCGTCTGCGCGCAGCCCACGTGAATGCGGTGCGCGCGTCGCTCGAAGACCATGTGGCGCGGCTGGAGTGGCCACGCGAGCGGATCGAGCAATACCAGACCGAACGACTCCGGTCGCTGCTTGTGTTTGCGCGCGAGCGCTCGCCGTTTCACGCGGCCCGAATGGCCGACATCGACCCCGCCACGGCGACTGTCGAAGACCTGGCACGGCTGCCGCCGATGGTCAAGCAGGATGCCCAGGACCAATGGGATGCGATCGTCACCTCGCCGGATATTGACCGCGCCGGCGCTGAGCGCGTGTTGGCCCGGGAGCACTGGTTCTCCTATACGCCCGCGGGACACCAGGTGTTCAGCTCGGGCGGCTCAAGCGGCGTGCGCGGCGTTTACGTATGGGACTGGGAGCTGTTCGTCACGCTCGCTTGTCTCGCCTGGCGGTGGCAGGCGCGTGCCGACCGCGCTTCCGAATCAGATCCCCGCTCGGCGCGACTGGTCGTGCTGGAGGCCGGCGAGCCGCCGCACGCGAGTACGCCGTTGTTCGACATCGCGACCGGGCCGTCGATGGCGACCGTCGTGATCCGGGCGGCGGCGCCGTTCGACCAGGTACTGCGAGCGGTGGCGGACGCGCGGCCGACCCAGCTCGTCGGCTACGCCTCGGTGATCGGCCGCCTTGCGCGTGCCACGCTCGCGGGTGAGCTCGATATTCGGCCGATTCGGGTGAGCACCAACTCCGAGCCGCTTGGCGAGGAGGATCGCGACGCGATCGAGACTGCCTGGGGCGCGCCCATTCACAACCTCTGGGGCTCGACCGAGATCGGCGTCCAGGCGGTCGGCTGCGGCCATGGCGATGGCCTTCACATCTGCGAGGACGAGGTCATCCTCGAGCGGGTCGATTCGGCCGGGCGCCCTGTCAGCCCTGATGAGCCGGCCGAGCGCACGCTCGCGACCGGGCTCGCCGGCCACATGTTCCCGTTCATTCGCTATGACCTCGGCGACGAGGTCACGCTGCTCCCCGGACGCTGTGCGTGCGGCAGCTCGATGTTGCGCGTCGCAGACATCGCCGGACGGCGTGACGATGACTTTCGCTACGGCGAGCGTATGGTCCCCGCGAGCGCCTTCCGGTACGTGCTGGGCACCGATCCGCTGATCTCGGAGTACCAGGTGCGTCAAACCGCGGGTGGGGCGGACGTGCTCGTGGTCGGATCGCCCGATTCGTCTGCGGTGGTTGCGGCGCTGGTCTCCTCACTGCGGCGGTACGGGCTCTCGAATCCCGAGATCAACGTAGGCGTTGTTGAGCAGATCCCGCGACACGCCTCGACAGGCAAGCTCAAGCGGTTCATCGCGGTGACCGACTAGCTCCCTTGCAGGCGGTCAGGCACGAAGTGAGGGGTGACCACAAGGGGACCGACGAGGAACCGACCACTCCGCCGTAGACACCCCTGCTATCTTGTGAGCCGAGGCGCGGGCCTTGCTGCCGTCAGTGACCAGATGCCATTCCGGGCGAACCGCGGGGCCCGTGCTGAGAGCAGGATCGGAGATGTGACGGCATTGATCGACACCCACGTCCACCATTGGGACCTCGACAGATTCCGGTACCCGTGGATGGACGACCCGGCCTTCGATGATCTGCGTTAGGACTACTTCCCGGCCGACTATCGCGCCGACGCCGCTGAGGCAGCCGTCGAGGGTTGGGTCCACATACAAGCCGAGGTCGACCATCGGCTTGACCCAGTGGCGGAGACCGAGTGGGTGAGATTGCTTGCCGAGGAGGCGAGCGGGTCAAGCTCGCCCGGGCCGCTGGCTTGCGTCGTCTACGCCGACTTGCGGGCTGCGGACGTGCGCGATGTGCTCTCGCGTCACTGCCGCTACCCGTTGACCCGGGGCGTTCGACAAGACGCCTGGTTCGATCCCGCCTCGACCAGGGCAGACATCCCGCGTGAAGACCTACTCAGCGATCCGGCCTGGCAGGAGGGCTATCGGGCGCTGGCGGAGTTCGGACTCTCATTCGATCTGTTGGTCTGGCCCGCTCAACTCCCGCAGGCCGCCGCCATCGCCGCCGAAACTCCCACAGTGCCGGTGGTGCTTGAGCACCTTGGTCTGCCCGACCCAGCTCGCGACGCGGGTCTACGGACCTGGCGGACCGGTGTAGCGGCCTTGGCTGAACTCCCGCACGCCTGCGTCAAGCTGTCGGCATTTCAGCTGGCTCGGCAGTCCGCGCGACGAACGGGCCGTGCGCGGTGTTGTGAGCGAGCTCCTGGAGCTCTTTGGCCCGCAGCGCTGCATGGTCGGGAGCAACTTTCCCGTCGAGCGCTTGGCCGGAGATTTCAATTCGCTCTACGAACTGGTGCTCGCCTGCCTACACGATCTGTCCGCCGAGCAACGTGCTGACGTCCTCGCTGGCACCGCGCGGCGCTTCTACCGAATACTTACTTCCGCCGAAAGGTTATTGAGGTGAGTGAATCCGCGACTCTCGAGCCGATTGTGATCGACACGATCGAGCAGTACTTCGACCTGTTGCAGGGGCACGTATCTGGGAAGCAGATGCTCGAAAACGTGCTCACCGACGACTTCGAGACCGGGTTTGCCGACGGCTTCCGGTGACGCGGGGCGGACGGGTTGATTGAGTTCCTCGACGCCAGGTCTGTGTTCTTCGACGAGTCTTACGATGTTCTGCAACTGATCAACGTCACGAGTCCAGACGAGCACACCATCCAGGCGCAGACGCGCCTGCGGTTCTTCTTGCGGCGGCACCAGCCAGGAGCCGCGACGAGCGAGGAATTCACCGGTCAGGTGTGGCACACCTGGCGGCTGCGGCGAGAACCATCTGAGGGTCGGTGGCGAGTGGCCGCACAAAATCGTCGACGGATTTGCTCAGTTGAACGACAACGCCGCCACGCTGTTTGGCGCGCCCACGGAGGGCCTACGCACGTGAGGTCGACCGGCATGGTGACATGCCGGTCGCGCTGCGGGGATATCCACAGCCGACAGGACTAGTGTGTCGGTGCTGGCTAGACCAATTCTCTCTCCCGGCCCATGGAGTAGGCATGCTGCACAAGAACCTCGCCATGGCCCTCGGCGCCTTGACGGGCCTGGTCGGTCTGGTCGCGATGATTCGGCTCGCGTCCGGCGCGTTTGCCCATGGCATGTCGATCTTTGCCTGGGCGGCGATTCTGTCGGCCATGGTGCCCTGGATCGTGTACGCCGCCTGGCGTGGCCGACACGGCCATCTCAATAAGCGTGGCGCACTGGCGGTGCTCCTGCTGGACCTTGTCGGATGTGTGGTGGTCTGGCTATTTGTGCTGGGTCCAGTCGTGGCTTTGGCTTGTTCGCTGGCCGCGTTTGTCGTCATCTGGGTCAGCGACTGGCCGCCACGCCGAGTGACCAGTGAGGAGCGATTCGTTCGCATCGAGGAGCTGCAACGAACGGATGACTCATACTGAGGCCAGAACGCTTGCTAGGAGATCGCTCGAGACGGGCCCAAGTAGAGTGAATCATTGTGGCCGGACCCGACTTCTCAGTCGCACTCGCTGACCTTGACAAGGCTTTGAGCTCGATTGAGGCTGTCGTCGATCCCGATCGCAAACGTGCTGAGATCGCGGAGTTGGAGCAGCACGTGGCCGCTCCCGACCTGTGGGACAACCCAGACAATGCCCAACGCGTGACATCGCGGTTGTCGGCCTTGCAGGCTGAGGTCGATCGGGTGGTTGGGCTGCGAGCCCGGCTTGACGATCTTGGCGTTTTGGTGGAGCTCGGGCAGGAGGAGCAAGATCAAGCCAGCCTTGCCGAGGCAGCAGACCTGCTCACCTCGTTGCAGAAGGCGGTCGAGGTCCTCGAAGTACGCACCCTCCTGTCGGGTGAATACGACGAGCGCGAGGCGCTCGTCACGATCCGCTCTGAAGCCGGCGGCGTCGACGCAGCCGACTTCGCCGCCATGCTGCTGCGGATGTATTTGCGTTGGGCAGAACGGCATCGCTTCCAAACCGAGGTCTACGACACCTCCTATGCGGAGGAGGCGGGCATCAAGTCCGCTACGTTCCAGGTGAAGGCGCCCTTCGCGTATGGAACTTTGTCCTCCGAGCAAGGCACACATCGGCTGGTACGAATCTCGCCATTCGACAACCAGGCACGCCGCCAGACCTCATTCGCAGGCGTCGAGGTGTTGCCGGTGACCAAGGCGGCCGATCACATCGACATCCCCGAGAGCGAACTGCGCATTGACGTGTTCCGCTCCTCAGGGCCGGGCGGCCAAAGCGTCAACACCACCGACTCCGCGGTACGCATCACTCATCTTCCGACCGGCATCGTGGTTTCTTGCCAGAACGAGAAGTCCCAGCTGCAGAACAAGGCGGCTGCGCTCCGTGTGTTGCAGTCACGGCTGCTGGAACGGGCGAGGCAGGATCGCGAGGCGCAGCTGAATGCGCTCAGGGGCGACGGCGGCAACAGCTGGGGCTCGCAGATGCGGTCCTACGTGCTGCACCCCTACCAGATGGTGAAGGACTTGCGCACCGAGTACGAGGTGTCCTCGCCTGATGCGGTATTCGACGGCGACATCGACGGCTTCATCGAGTCCGGCATCCGCTGGCGCAGAACGCGCCAAGCGGCCGCAACGTAGGCAGGGGCGTGAATCCAAATGACGGGCTCGCGTTGGCGATCGTGTCCCGTTACCAAACCTTGACTTAGACTCATCCCTGGCCGTCTGGCGTCCGTAGGGCGTCGGAGCTGTCTATCTCGGGGGAAGCAAAGCACCGTGATTCGTTTTGAGAATGTATCCAAGACCTACGACAGCCAACGTCGGGCAGCGCTTGAGAACATCAATGTCGACATCGAAAAGGGGGAGTTCGTCTTCTTGGTTGGAGCATCGGGCTCCGGTAAGTCGACGTTCCTGAGACTGATTTTGCGCGAGCAGCGGCCTAGCAAGGGGAAGGTATTCGTCGCTGGGCGGGAGCTCAGCAAGCTGCACAGCTGGAAGATCCCGGGAATGCGCCGCCAGATCGGCACCGTCTTCCAGGATTTTCGGTTGCTGCCGAACAAGAACGTGACCGAGAATGTCGCGTTCGCCCTCCAGGTGATCGGTAAGCCTGCCTCGACGATCAGTCGCGTGGTACCCGAAGTGCTGGAGCTCGTTGGGCTCGGCGGCAAGGGCGATCGGCTGCCCGAGGAACTGTCCGGCGGTGAGCAACAGCGCGTCGCAATCGCGCGCGCGTTCGTCAACCGGCCAATGATCCTGATCGCTGATGAGCCTACGGGAAACCTGGATCCCGCGACCAGCGTGGGGATCATGAAGCTTCTCGATCGGATCAACCGAGCGGACACAACGGTCCTCATGGCGACCCACGACTCAACCATCGTCGACCAGATGCGTAAGCGGGTGATCGAGCTGGACGACGGCGAAGTCGTTCGAGACCAGAGCAGAGGCGTGTACGGCTACCAGTGAGTTCTGTGCAGCCGGACAACGTGCCTAACCGCGGTCGGAGCGATCCGCGAGACGTCGCGACCGCCGCCAGCCGAGTTAACGGGGATATTTGATGCGTTTCCGCCATATCTTGTCCGAGACCCGCGCCGGGCTTCGACAGAACCTCACCATGACCCTGGCGGTCATCATGACGATGTGGGTGTCGCTGTCGTTGTTTGGCGCCGGACTGCTCGCGAGCCAGCAGGTCGACCTCATGAAGGGCCGGTGGTACGACAAGATCGAGATTTCGATCTTCCTGTGCGCCAAAGACACACGCGGCGACCAGTGTGACCCCGGTCAAGATGCCACCCAGGTCCAAACGGACGAGATCCGTCGAACGCTGGAGGCCAATCCCGAAGTTGCGCCCGGCGGAATCTACTTCGAAACCAAGCAAGAGGCCTACTCGGAGTTCCAGAGAGCGTACGAGGGCAGCCCCATCCAGGACTCGCTGACTGTGGACCAGATGCAGGAGTCGTTCCGCGTCAAGCTGAAGAATCCCGAGGAGTACCAGGGTGTGGTGAGCTCGGTGGTCGGGCTCAAGGGCGTCCAGAAGGTGCAGGATCTGCACCAGTTGCTTGATCCGTTCTTCCGAGCCCTCAACGTGCTGCAGTGGTCGACCGCCGGCGCGTCGGCGCTGTTGCTGCTCGCCTCGGCCCTACAGATTGGCAACACGATTCGCCTGGCGACCTTCGCCCGGCGCCGGGAGATCGGCATCATGCGCCTGGTCGGTGCGAGCAACTTCTACATCACCGTGCCGTTCTTGCTGGGTGCGGTGATTTCAGCACTGATCGGTGTGGCTCTTGCCTGCATCACCATGGCGGCTGGCGTCTACTTCTGGATCATCCGCGGGGCCAGCAACTCGATCCGGTTCATAGCCTGGATCGGCTGGAAGCAGACTGCTCTGGCCATGCTGGGGGTAGCAGTGGTTGGCGTTGTGCTTGCCGTTATCCCAACCGTGATAACGACCAGGCGGTATCTCCGGGTCTGACCTCAGCTCGCTACCGCAAAAATTCCGACCGGTGCGGAGTTCTTGACTGCTCACCCAGACACAACTGCTCGTCACATTCGTCACAGAAACATCACAAAGTTACCCGAATAACTTAAGTATCACGTGAGACTTCATATGTGATCGATGACGAAATGCCGACTCGGGCGTTTCGGTCGTGCCAGCCGGTGTCCCAACCTGCCTATGCTGCCGAGGCCGTATGCGGTCGCCGAGCGGTGACTACACGCGGAGCGGGTTCACTGTTCCGAACTCTGTGCTTGGCCGTTACAACCAAATATTGGATTGGGGAAAGCTGTGGCTCCGGATCTTCCCTACGTCCGTCAGGACGTTCCGGACGACAGCGAAGCACCTAAGGCTGGTGGTCGCTTCGCCAGGCTGGCAAGGAGTCGAGGACTCCTTGCCATACCGCCTGCGTCCAAGGGCATAACTGCATATCTGCCCGCGGTGTACGCCGCGCGTACCCGCATGCTGCGGTCGGCAGTCGTTGTCGCAGTCGCGTCCGTATTGGTGCTCGCTTTGCTCGCGTCGCACGCCTCCGCCGACGAGCTCACCACGCAACGGGCGCGGGTCAAGCAACAGATCGCCAAGAGCAAGAGCGAGCTCAATGAGTCCACCAAGACGCTTAGTGCAGCGGTCGTTGCGGTCGACAAAGCGCAGAACAAGCTTGATGCGGCCACTGCCAGGCTGACAAAGACCCGCCAGGAACTCAGAGTGGCCCAGACGAAGGACGCCCACCTGGCGACCCGGTTGCAGCAGGTTCGGGCGGACCTGGCCGCAGCAGTCGCTGCCGTCGCCGTTGGACAGGCGCGCCTGGACGCCCAGCAAGCGAAAGCCGGGCAGGTGGTCCGTGATCAGTATCAGCAGCAGACGAACCTGCTGCCGATCGCGCTGCTCGTCGATCCCGACTCGAGTGAGGACTTGCAGACGCGCCTCCAGTGGTCGACGACTCTGTTCGACGCCGCTCAGGCGGAGATCGATCGGTTGACTGTGTTGCAGCGCCAGCTGAACGCTGCTCGCGCGCGGCAGGCCGAACTGGAGGCAAAGGTCGCCGCAGCTCGGCGCGAAGCTGCAGCCAATCTCAAGATCAAGAAAAGGCTGGACGCCCGCGCCGCAGCGCAGGAGGCCACAGTTGCCCGGCTGCTGCGGCAGCACAAAGCAGCTAAAGATGCCGCCGCAACCGACGTGGCACAAGACAAGGCCCGCTATGCAGAGTTGATCAAGGAACGCACGTCGGTGGAGCGGCGCATTGCCGCGCGGATAGCCAAGGCAGCAGCAGAGCGCAAGCGGGCCGCGGAACGAGCGGCCGCAGAGCGGAAGCGGACGGCCGAACGCAAGTCCGCGCAGCGATCGCGATCTACCGCGAAGCACAGCAACCGGCCCAGCCCTCGACGCTCCACCATGTCAAGAGCCGGCCACGGCTTCTCCTACCCGGTGGCGGCTCACATAACCTCACCCTTCGGCATGCGCTTCCACCCGGTGCTGCGGTACTGGAAGCTGCACGATGGCACGGATTTCGGTGCCGCTTGCGGCACTCCGATCCGGGCTCCCCGGGCAGGGCGGGTGGCCGAGCGGTACTACAACGCCGGCTATGGCAACCGGCTGATGATCGACCATGGCTACCTTGGCGGCCGGTACGTGACCACTGGCTACAACCACGCGAGCCGCTACATAGTTCGCGTGGGTCAACGTGTCCAGAAAGGTCAGGTCATTGGCTACGTTGGCAGCACCGGATTCTCCACCGGCTGCCACCTTCACTTGATGGTCTGGTTGAACGGTCGGCTCCGGAACCCGATGACGTGGTTCTGAACCACCAGGTCGCTCCTCGGCAATCTGCGGTTGGAGCTGGCCGGTGGAGACGATCCGCCGCCGGAGCGGAGCGCAGGCAATCGAAGGGGCGGAAGATAGGACTATGGCGAAGGAGAAGGGTCGCAGGCTGATCGCCCAGAACCGCAAGGCCCGGTACGACTATCACATCCACGACACCTACGAGGGCGGGATCGTTCTCAGCGGCACTGAGGTGAAGTCGCTGCGCGAGGGACGCGCCAATCTGACCGACGCCTACGCCACCGTCGACGACGGCGAGGTTTGGCTGCGAGGAGCCCACATCCCCGAGTACAGCCACGGAACTTGGACCAACCACGACGCGCGTCGTGCCCGCAAGCTCTTGTTGAACCGTCGCGAGATCACCAAGATCGAGCGCGAGCTGGCCAGCTCTGGCACCACCTTGGTGCCGTTGTCGCTCTACTTCTCAGACGGATACGCCAAGGTCGAGATTGCGCTGGCTACCGGTAAGCGTGAATACGACAAGCGCCAGACCATTGCCGCTCGGGAGTCAAGGCGCGAGGCCGATCGAGCTCTGGCTTCGCGCAATCGAGGACAATGAAGCAATGGTGCAATTCCGCGCATCCGCTACCGAGCGCGCTAGGCGGGCTTCTGGCCGATTGACCCGGGCCGTGGTCGCCTTCTTTTTGATGGTCATGACGGCTCTGACCTGGAGTCTTGTCGCCCCAACCCAGGCGTACGCGGCCGACGACCAGATCGATTCCTTCACCATCAACTACGACATGCAGCCGAGCGGTGTTCTGAAGGTAAAAGAAACCATCGTCTGGCGCTTCGGCAGCAACTCTGGCCGGCATGGCATCCAACGCGACCTCGTCATCCGTGAACCTGATCCCGACAGCGACCAGGACTTTGTCTACGGGATTACCAACATCAACGTCACGAGCCCGGACGACTATGTGGCAACCGAGTTCAGCTCCAAGACCACCGAGTCCCAGGGAGGTCGCGAGGAGGAGCTCAACGTGCGGATCGGCGATCCGAACCAGACGATCTCCGCCCCTACCGCGACCTATGTCATCTCCTATGACGTCACCGGGGCCATGCGATCCTTCAGCGGTTATGACGAGTTCTTCTGGGACGGCCCAGGCTTCGGCAATCCGCTGATCAAAGAATTGAAGATCACCACCACGGTCCCTGGTGGCGCTCAAGACGTCACCTGTTTCGCCGGACCGCCGGGAAGCACCACCCCCTGCGAGACCAAGAAGTTCACCAAGGGTGGCGAGGCCACCTTCGCCCAGATGAATGTCCCACCCGGGCAGAGCGTCAGCATCGGCGTCAAGATCACGCCGGGTCTGGTGGCTGACAACAAGCCCCACATGGAGCCAAACGGCTCCAAACTCTCACCTGCCGAAAGAGTCGGTGCGATCGCGCTGGCTGCCGTAACGCTCCTCATCACCGTGGGCTCGCCGATCGTCGGCATGCTGTGGTGGCGCAAGAATGGCCGCGACCAGCGCTACGCGGACCTGGCACCGGGAACGGTTCCGTACCCCGGCCAGGAGGTGCGTATTGTGCCCAACGACCCCGATATCACCATCCCGGTGGCTTTCTCCCCACCGCCGATTCCGGTGGCGGAGGCTGGTCTACTGATCGACGGCCAGGTCGATGCCCGCGAGACAGCAGCCACCATCATCGACCTCGCCGTCCGCGGCGCCCTTACGGTCCAGAGCTACGACAAGGACGACTTCCAGGTCACCCTGGTCGATCCGAACAGGGCGACGGCGCCACACGAGATGGTGCTCTTGACGAACCTGTTTGATGGAGAGCCGCCAGGGGCAGTGAAGGACCTCTCCGCGCCCGGGAGTCTGTCGAGCGCACACGAACAGATGCGAGATTCGGTTCGCAATCAGGTCGCCTCACGCGGCTGGTTCCGCAAGGTGCCCTCCGCTGCAGCGACGAGCAGCCTCGGCTTTGGTGTAATCGTCATCGGAATCTTCGCGGCCTTTGCAGTGGGATTCTGGCTGCTGTTGCTCTTGCTGCCGCTGTTGCCGATCGTCATCACCTTGGCCGTGATCCGCAGGAAGCTCAAGCGAGGTCAGCGCACCGCCGAAGGCCGAGCGGTGTGCGATCAGATCGAGGGCTTCAGGACCTACATCGCCACCGCCGAAGCCGATCAACTCAAGTTCGAGGAGGGCGAGGACATCTTCTCCAAGTACCTCCCATGGGCGATCATCTTCGAGCTGGCCGATCGCTGGGCGAAGATCTGTGGCGACCTCGTGGCGATGGGCCGGCTGCCGAACGAGACTCCGTATTGGTACATCGGCAACTATCAGATGGCGGCGTTCAACACCTCGTTCCTGACGAGCAGCCTGACATCCGCTGCTATGCC
This sequence comes from uncultured Actinomycetota bacterium, assembly GCA_963734005.1. Lineage (GTDB taxonomy): Bacteria > Actinomycetota > Actinomycetes > Propionibacteriales > Propionibacteriaceae > Microlunatus. The sequence goes on along the minus strand of CAVTFS010000003.1, from coordinate 115,583 downwards.
GGTCGCTTCCTCCTCAGGCGCCGGCGGCACGGGCTTTGGCGGTGGCAGCTCCTTCGGCGGAGGCGGCTTCTCCGGCGGTGGCGGTGGCGGAGGCGGTAGCGGCAGCTGGTAACGCCGCCGACTGCAGACGGCGCACGGCTCGTGGCCGCACTCGGGGTAGGCCCGGGGGAGTGCCTGATGGTGTACGACGAGCCGCAAACGATGCTGGTCCACATGAACGCGATCTATGAGCACCCCAGTCTCAAAATGCAGGTCACCCCGGAACAGCGTGACCGCGCCGAAACCTGGCTCAAGGAGGCGTACGCCGAGGGCAGGATCAGCGAATCCGAGTTCGACGACCGGATCGGCCAGGTCCTCACCGCCGTCACGCGCAAAGAGCTCAACGAAGCCTTTTACGGCCTGGTCCAAATCCCGACCCCCTCTCGAGCGCTCGGCGTACATCCCGCCTACCAACCGCTGGTACGGCCCGAGACCCGTCAACAGGCCGGTCGCGGGGCTGCGGCAGTGGCGCACTTCTCGGTGTTCTTCCTCTGGCTTTTCGGCCCCGGTCTGGTTTACGCGCTGTCGACACCCGGAACGTATGCGCGTAAAGAGGCGGCAAAGTCGTTCAACTTCCAGCTGATCTCGTCGATCGCGTTCGTGCTGATCGCCATTCTGGGCGGCATAACCAACCTCGACCTCTTCGGCTGGTTGCTACCGTTCATGGGTCTTGGCTGGTTCATTCTGACGATCGTCGGCGGTGCCAAGGCCCTGCAGGGCGACGATTGGAAGAACCCAGTCAAGAATGTGATCAAGCTTGAGGTGCTCTCGGAGAAGTAGCGCGCAACGCATGACGCCGGACCCCAACGGGTCCGGCGTCTCTGCGTCTCCGGGAGGGAATCAATTGAGCTGCCGCAGCCTTACACCGACAGGTAGAATTTGTGCGGTCGCGATCGAGCCGGCCGTATGGGAGATCGCCGAAGCACAACTCAATAGGGGGTGATCGGTTTCGACTTGGGTCGATAGTCCCAGGAGAAGCGGGCCGAGAATCCAAGGTCAACTCGTAAATGTCCCTTGGAAACCAATAAGTGCCAAAGTTGAACGCACTGACTTCGCTCTCGCTGCCTAAACAGTGATCGAAGGGTCAGACCGGGAGTGCCTCCGTCCCGGACCCTGGCCTCATCGAGGAGGCTCTACCTGCTGAGAATCGTCTCAGGGCTTAGCAGGGACATGAACTGAGACTGGGCTTGTCTGCAACGTGTTGGCGCGAGTGCAGGAGCCGAGAAAACGCCTAGCCAACTGCGCCCGGAGAAGACCTGGTTCGTCACTCGAGGACGCGGGTTCGATTCCCGCCACCTCCACCAATCTGACTGCTCAAGCAGCAGCCTCGAAGATGGCAAACACCTGTTCCCAGAGTCGGGTCTGTGGATTCCTGGGCTCTGGGTCCACCTCCTTGAAGAGGTGGGCGAGTGCAACGCTCAAACCTCCGGCTACGACCGGCAGCCGCGCATCTGTCTCCTCGCTGAGGACCAGATCGGGCGGCCGGCCGATGAGCTGGTCCAGTCAACTCGGACCGGATTGTCGTGGCTCGTGAGTGGGTTGAGACTTGCCCCGTGACTTACCTGCCGCCGCTGCGGGATCCGGTCCGTACGATCGGCCGACGCACTTTTGACTTTGATCATGAGATCGTCGTGATGGGAATCGTGAATCGTACGCCAGATTCCTTCTTTGATCATGGCCGCACGCTACCCGTTGGATCGAGGCAGTGGCAGCCGCGCTGGCTGCCGCCCAGGACGGCGCGGATTGGGTCGATATCGGCGGCGTGCCATTCTCACCTGACACACCGGAGGTCACGGTAGCCGAGGAAATCGACCGTGTGGTGCCCGTTGTCGAGCGGGTCGCAGCGGCCAGTGACATCGTCGTCTCCGTTGATACGTTCCGTGCCGAGGTCGCCGCCCGCGGCATCGCCGCGGGAGCCGCAGTGATCAACGACACCACAGGTCTGCATGACCCAGAGCTGGCGGATGTGGTGGCCGCCCAAGACGCAACCGTCGTGATCACGCATAGCTTGGCGCTGCCGCGGCAGCATCACCATCGGCCGCAGTACAGCGACGTCGTGACTGAGATCAAGGCTTTCCTCGCCGAGCGCGTGCAGCTGGCCGTTGATCACGGAGTTCCGGAAAGCCGAATCGTGATCGACCCGGGCCACGACCTCAACAAGAACACCCTGCACACCCTCGAACTGACGCGGCGACTGGCTGAGGTTGCCGATCTCGGACTGCCCATGCTGGCGGCCGTCTCCAACAAGGACTTCATCGGTGAGGCCACAGGCTTGCCAATGTCAGACCGAATGCCTCCCTCAATTGCCACCGCGACAATCTGCGTACTCAACGGCGCCAGGATCCTGCGGATGCACGACGTCGCTGCCTCGGTGGCCGCGGCTCGCATGATCGAGGCCGTGATGGGATTCCGGCAGCCTGCCTACCTGCACCACAACATGAGCTGAGTGCGAGCAGAAGCCCTGTCATTGACGACAACTACTGTGTTCGGCATGGACATCTGGCCGCGGGAACGGGTGCTCTCCCTTGCCCCTGACCGCGCCTCGATCGCGGCAGCCACAGCGCTTGCCGGAACGCGCACGTGGCTCGACCTTGGTATCGATTCCACGGGCCTGTGGGGATCCTGCTGCCGGCGAGACGGGGTCAGCTCTACCAGACAGTTGTCGATCTCGGCTCACCTCCGGCATACACCTGCAGCTGCCCGAGTCGTAAGAGTCCCGTGCAAGCATGCGCTCGCCCTGCTTCTGCAATGGAGCGATGGCCTGGTGCCCGCCAGCCAGCCGCCGCCTTTCGCTGCAGATTGGTTGGGCGAGCGAGCTTCACGGAAGGCGCAGCCGGAGCCGGCCAGTGCTTCGCGTCAGCCTGGTGAGCTGGCCGATCCTGCAGCGGCGGCCAAGCGGGCGGCAGCGCGTGCTGAGCGGGTAGCCGCCGGGCTCGACGAGCTCGACCAGTGGCTCTGCGATCAGATACGTGGCGGCATTGCGGGTCTCGAAAGAGCGGGCTATGCCCACTTCGACACCATGGCTGCGCGCATGGTCGATGCGCAGGCCCCGGGAATCGCCGGGATGTTGCGGGCCATTCCAGCTGAGTTCGCCAGCGCCGGCTGGCCCGAGCCGAGTACTCGAACAGCTGGGCGCTCTGCACCTGCTCGTTCAGGCGCATCGTCGGCTCGACGAGCTGCCTGCTGATCTTGCCGCCACGGTTCGCGCCCGGATTGGCTACTCGGTCAGCAAGTCCGAGGTTCTCGCGCTGCCCGGCGTCGTCGATCACTGGTTCGCGGTCGGCATGGTCGATACCGCCGAGTACCGCCTGGATACCCGGCGGGTCTGGCTCTACGGCGCGGCATCGGGTCGCTGGGCGGTGATCATGAGCTTCGCGCCGCCGGGCGGCCCACTCGATGACACCGTGCTGGCCGGCTACGCTGCTGCACGCTCGGTTGCACTTCTATCCAGGTTCAGGACAGTTCCGTGCATTGGTGGGCGAGCAGACGAGCGCGACGGCTGGCCGGACGATGCCGCCGGCTGAATCATTCGCCGACGTACGCGCTCGATTCGCCCGACTTGTCGCGTCCGATCCGTGGGCGGCTCGAATGCCGGCGGTGATCAATGCAGTGCCCGTACCAGGCGCCGGACGCTGGCGGATGCGGGCGCCCGCGGGGGAGTGCTGCGAGATGATCGATCTCCCCGAGGAGCCCTGGCCCTTGCTCGCTCGTTCCGGTGGCGAGCCGATCGAGGTCTTTGGAGAGTGGACGCACCGCGGTTTCCGGCCGCTGAGCGTACTCGGGACGGACGCCACTGAGCCATTCAGCACCGCTGTCGTGGCGCGGGCGGCCTGAGCCATGGCCGTCTGGGAAGACGTCGTGACGACCGGGCTGATCGGCACTGACCGGCGGCCCGTGCCGGAAAGCCTGCCGGCGAGCTGGGGCGCTGAGCATGATCAGATCGTCGATCCCGCACACACCATCTTGACGCTCGCTGCCCGGCATCGCGCTGTCGCGCGAGCTGGCGGTCACTCTCCACATACTGTCCACCGGGCGCGGTCGCGCCGCCGAGCCGGGTGCCGGTAGCAAGCCCTGCGGCGCACGAGATCTTTGCAGGCCTGTTGTCTCCACCGCAGATCGATCTGCTCAACCTGTGGTTGGTCGCCGCTGTCCGCCATGGCCAGCGGGTGTCCGCGGCCTACTGGACTCCTTTGGCGATGCTGGCGGCTCGGAACCCTGACCTCGACCGTACGGCGCTCGTCAACGCAGTCGGCGACCGCGGCGTTTGGTTCGTCGAGCAGAACCCGCAGTGGGCGCGGCTTGCCAAGAGTCTGCGGTCACGCCGGCAGGACGCTTCTCCGGAGCGGAACGCCGTAGCGCTTGAGGTGACCGAGGATGCCGTACGCGCTGATCCGGACCTGATCATGGACGCTGCCAGGCCGTGGTCGGACCAGCTCACCCGGACGGTTGTTCAGATCATCGGCAGCGGCCAGCTCCGACAACGTGGCGCGCGTTACGCCACCGGGGTCGGAGCCCGACTGCCACTGCAGCATTACGAGTTGCTCCGGTCAGCAGTCCCGCAGATCCTGGAGCGTCAGGAGTTGTTGACGCCAGCCGGGCTGCGGTGGGTGCGTGAGGCACTTCTCGCCTTGGAGCGTACGGTCTGGCTCCGTCTCGAGATGCGGAGCGCTTTCTCCGATGAGCCGATCATGGTCGAACGTCTGGAGATACCGCCGTGGTGATGTCCCACGATCGCGAGCAGCAACGACAAGGAGATGCAGTGAGCCATCCGTTCGAGGCGGCTGGCGAGCCGCTCCGGCCGCATGCGGAGCGGGCCTATCAGGCGGAGCTGGCCGCGTTGCGGGCCGCGGACGACAGACCGCGGCCACCGCATTGGCGGCTGTCACCCTGGGCCGTGGTGACCTACCTAATGGGTGGCGCCCTAGCCGATGACACTGTGATCTCACCGAAGTACGTCGGTTCCCGGCGCTTGATCGAGGTGGCGGTGGCAACCCTGGCAACCGATCGCGCGCTGCTGTTGCTCGGCGTGCCGGGTACGGCCAAGTCTTGGGTGTCGGAGCACCTGGCCGCCGCGATATCCGACGACTCGACCTTGATGGTCCAGGGCACCTCCGGCACAGCGGAGGAGGCCATCAGGTATGGCTGGAACTATGCCCGGCTGCTCGCCGAAGGGCCGAGCCCACAGGCTGTGGTTCCCTCGCCGGTGATGGTGGCGATGGAGCGTGGCTCGATCGCCCGGATCGAGGAGCTGACCCGGATCCCTGCCGAAGTGCAGGACGCCCTGATCATGATCTTGTCCGAGAAGACCCTGCCGATCCCGGAACTGGGCAGAGAAACCCAGGCTCTTCGGGGATTCAATGTGATCGCGACCGCCAACGACCGCGACAAGGGGATCAACGAGCTGTCCTCGGCGCTTCGCCGACGCTTCAACACCGTCGTCATGCCGCTGCCCGACAGCGAGGATGACGAGGTGAACATCGTCACGACCCGAGTAGCGGACCTTTCCTCCTCGCTGGAGCTGCCCGAGGTTCCCGCTGCGGTCGATGAGATCCGTCGAGTGGTCACGGTGTTCCGGGAACTGCGATCGGGTGTCACCGCAGACGGACGCACCAAGCTCAAGTCGCCGTCTGGTTCGCTCTCAACGGCAGAGGCGATCTCCGTGATCACGAGTGGGATTGCGTTGTCGGCCCACTTCGGCGATGGTCAGCTCAGACCGGCCGACGTCGCTGCCGGGATCGTCGGAGCGGTGGTCAAAGACCCAGTCGCCGATCTGGTGGCGTGGAGCGAATACCTTGAAGTGGTCGCGCGCGATCGGGAGGGCTGGTCGGAGTTCTACACGGCCTGCCGCGAAGTCTCGTGACTTCTACGCTGTCCCCTCCCGCGGTTGATGATCATGTCGTCGATCGCGTAACCGAGGATGCTGCCGGCGACCGGCATCCCGTGGAGGTGTTCGGCATCCGCCATCACGGGCCGGGTTCGGCCCGCTCACTGGTTGCGGCGTTAACGGACTACCAGCCGGACGCTGTGCTCATCGAGGGTCCTGCGGATGCGGATCCCTTGCTCCGCTGGGTTCTGGCCGATGGAATGATGCCGCCACTCGCCCTGCTCGGTTACGCGCCCGATCATCCCCAGACTGCGGCGTTCTGGCCATACGCCGTCTTCTCCCCTGAGTGGCAGGCCATGATCTACGCGCTGCAGCGTGGCGTCGACGTTGGCTTCTGCGACCTTCCCGCCGCCGCCATGCTTGCCCGCTGGCCGCACCGGCTGGCACAAGATGATGATCTTGGAGAATCGGACGATGCGCCGTCTGAGACACTCTCCGGGCCCCCAGTCGAGCAGCTGGATCCGCTTGCTGCGCTGGCCGGAGCGGCCGGCTACGACGATCCTGAGCGGTGGTGGGATGACCTTGTCGAGTCACGGTTGGACGCCTCCTCGCCATTCCCCTTGATCACCGATGCGATGGCGGAGCTGCGGATGATCATGGATCAGGGCCGCGACGCGGAGCGGGAGGCCCGGCGTGAGGCGTACATGCGCCAGAAGATCCGGGAAACTCTGAAGCGAGGGCGGGAACGCGTGGCCGTGGTATGTGGCGCCTGGCACGCCCCTGTGCTGCGTTGGCCGCTGCCGCCGGCTGCCGCCGACGTCCGTACGCTGCGCGGCGCACCTCGACGCAAGATCACCTTGACCTGGGTGCCTTGGACCCATCAACGGCTTGCCTCGGCAACCGGCTACGGGGCCGGTGTCGCCTCGCCTGGTTGGTACCACCACCTCTGGATCACTCCAGATCGGCCGATTGTGCGCTGGCTTGCCAAAGTTGCGCAGGCCCTGCGGGTCCGCGACCTTCCGGTGTCCAGCGCCCACGTCATCGAGGCTGTCCGACTCGCGGAAACCTTGGCCAGCTTGCGTGGCAGACCGTTGGCTGGTCTGGCGGAGGTCACCGAGGCGACTCGGGCAGTGCTGTGTGACGGTGACGAGCTAGCGGTCCGCTACGTCATGGACCACCTCGTGGTCGGCCAGATGCTTGGTTCGGTCAACCGGGCCGTGCCGACCGTCCCGCTGGAGGCCGACCTGGCCCGCACCTGTCGCACCCTGCGGGTCCGGCGGGAGGCTCAACTCCGGTTCCATGATCTTGACTTGCGAAGGCCGATCGATCAGGCCCGGTCCCAGCTGTTCCATCGGTTGCAGCTGCTTGGGCTGAGGTGGATCGTGCCGGCTGAAAGTGCGGTGCAGAGTCAGGGCACGTTCCGCGAGACGTGGGAGTCTCGATGGGAGCCTGAGTACTCGGTGGCAATCGTCGAGGCATCTGTGTGGGGCACGACGGTGGAGTCGGCAGCAACGGCGCGAGTGAAAAAGATCATCGACGAAGGTTCTCTGGTTGAGCTGACCCAAGCCGTCGAACGCTGCCTGCTTGCCGATCTACCCCGGGCGCTGAACCGGCTGCTCGCGACGCTTGCCGACAAAACGGCGCTGGACGCCGACGTTGTGCACCTGATGGACGCACTGCCGGCGCTGGCGCGCGCCCAGCGCTACGGCGACGTACGACAGACCGACACCCGGGCGCTGCGCAAGGTAAGTGAGGTCATGGTGGTCCGGATCTGCGCCGGGCTTCGTCAAGCGGTTGCGAGTCTGGACGGGACCAACGCCGCCACCATGCGGCGCCGGATCGATAACGTCAATACCGCCATCGGGCTTCTCAGCGAGCCGGTCAACGACACCGAAGATTCGGCACCCGCCAGGCAACCCGACCTGCGCGCCAGTTGGCTGGAAACGCTCGCCACCATGATCGACCGAACTGATGTGCATGGCCTCTTGTTGGGTCGTATCGTGCGACTGCTATTGGATGCGGAGCGGCTCAGCGACGCTCCGGTACGGCTGCAGCGTGCCCTGTCTGCTGGGGTTCCCGCTGCGGACAAGGCGGCATGGGTCGATGGCTTCTTCGCCGACGGTGCGCTGCTGCTGATTCATGATGCGGAGTTGCGCGGCCTCTTGGACGATTGGGTGTGCCGGCTGGACGACGCTCAGTTCGTCGACATGTTGCCGCTGCTACGACGGACATTCGGCACCTTCGCCGCCGCCGAACGTCAAACGATCGCGGAACGGATTGCAGTTGGCGCCGAGAATCATCGATCGACGGCGTCCGGAAGAGGTTGATCTAGAGCTGGCGGCCGCCGCACTTGCGACCGTCGATCTCATTCTTGGCAGGCGTCATGACTGAAGCCGCCGGAAGAACTGAGCGGCAGACCAGACTCTTGCGCTGGCGGCTGCTGCTCGGAGAGGCGTCCGCGGAGGAGCTGGATACTTCGCTGAGCCGGGAGGAGCAGAAGATGGATGCCGCTCTCGCCGCGCTCTATGACGCGGCCGAGGAGGATGGCATTGCTTCGCCGCGGCGCTCCGGCGGGCTCGGCTCGTCCGCTCCGCGGGTAGCGCGCTGGCTCGGCGACATCCGGACCTACTTCCCGACCAGTGTGGTCCAGGTGATGCAGCGAGATGCCATCGAGCGGTTGCATCTCACCTCGATGCTGCTGGAGCCCGAGCTGCTCGATTCCATCCAGCCCGATGTTCATCTGGTCAGCTCCCTGGTCAGTCTCAGCAATGTGATGCCTGACTCGACCAAGCGCACGGCTCGCGTGGTCGTGGGTCAGGTTGTCGCCGAGATCGAGCGGCGCATCGCCAACAAGACCCGGGCAGCCGTCACTGGCGCGGTCAGCCGTGCCAGCCGGACCCGTCGCCCACGACCCCGAGACATTGACTGGAACTCCACCATTCGCCGCAACCTCGATCACTACCTCCCCGAGCAGCGCACCATCGTCCCTGAGCGACTCGTGGGCTACGGCCGGGGCGCGAACGCCATCGTGAAGGAGGTGGTCGTCGCAATCGACCAGTCCGGATCCATGGCGGAATCGGTGGTCTATGCCGCTGTCTTCGGAGCGACCCTGGCATCTGTCCGATCGGTGAAGACCTCGGTGGTTGCCTTTGACACTGAGATCGCCGACCTCACCGACAAGCTCTCCGATCCCGTCGATGTCCTCTTCGGTTGCCAACTCGGCGGAGGCACCGACATCAACCGGGCGCTGGCGTACTGCCAGCAGCTGATCACCCGCCCAACCGAGTCGATCCTGGTGCTGATCTCGGACCTGTACGAAGGCGGCATCGCCGAGGAGATGCTGCGCCGGGTGGCCGATTTGCTGCGTGCCGGAGTCACGGTGGTGGTCTTGCTTGCATTGTCGGATTCAGGTGCGCCGGCGTACGACCACGAGCATGCCGCAGCCTTGGCTGCGCTTGGCGTACCAGCCTTTGCCTGTACTCCGGATCTCTTTCCGGACCTGCTGGCAGTTGCGGTCAGCAAAGGCGATATCGGTCAGTGGGCCGCCAACGTTGCCAGTGCGGCCGCCGCCCCCAGCCCCGCTTGCCGAGTCGTCGAAGGCCGCCTCAGCCGTGAGATGATCGGCTCCGTGACAGCCGTTCCGTCCGTCTCGTACTCGATCACCGTGCGGTTGGAGGTTCCGGCGGGGGGAGCTTCGGTCAGCCAGTTGACGACGGCTGTTGAGCAAGCTGGCGGGGCGGTGACTGCCCTTGACGTGACAGCGTCTGGGCATGAGCGGCTGCGGATCGACGTGACGTGCGCAGCACGCGACACCGAGCATGCCGAGCAGCTTGTCGAAGCGATGCGCAGCGTGCCTGGCGTCATGATCGGCAAAATCAGCGATCGCACTTTCCTGATGCATCTCGGCGGCAAGATCGAGATGAACGCCAAGCACCCAATCCGCAATCGTGACGATCTATCGATGATCTATACCCCGGGCGTGGCTCGAGTGTCTTTGGCGATTGCCAAGAACCCCGAGGACGCCAGGCGGCTGACCATCAAGCGGAACAGCATTGCGGTGGTCACCGACGGGTCCGCGGTCCTTGGGCTGGGCAATCTCGGGCCGGAGGCGGCACTACCGGTGATGGAGGGAAAGGCGGCGCTGTTCAAACGCTTCGGCGACATCGATGCCTGGCCGCTGTGCCTGGATACCCAAGACGTCGACGAGATCGTCAAAGTGGTGCACGCTATCGCGCCCGGCTTCGCCGGGATCAATCTGGAGGATATTTCGGCACCACGCTGTTTCGAGGTGGAGCGCCGGCTGCGTCAGCTACTGGACATCCCGGTCTTCCATGATGATCAACACGGCACCGCGATCGTGGTGCTGGGTGCGCTTTACAACGCCTTGCGGGTCGTAGACAAGAAGATTTCTGACGTACGGATTGTGATGTCAGGCGCGGGTGCTGCAGGTACAGCGGTCATCAAGCTGCTGCTTGCCGCTGGTGCGCGAGATGTTGTTGTAGGCGACATCGTGGGGGTGGTACACCGCGGTCGCGGCGATCTGGTTGGTGAGTTGGAGTGGCTGGCCGAGAACACCAACCAGCTCGGGTTCACCGGTTCTATCCGGGAGGCCGTGGTCGGCGCCGACGTCTTCATCGGCCTCTCGGTGCCTGGGGTGCTGTCTGGTTCCGACGTGGCGTCGATGGCAGATCGGTCGATCGTGTTCGCTCTGGCCAACCCTGTGCCCGAGGTGGATCCCGCCGAGGCGTCGCGATACGCGGCGGTTGTCGCCACAGGTCGTTCGGACTTCCCGAACCAGATCAACAATGTGCTGGCGTTCCCCGGAGTCTTCCGTGGCCTGCTCGATGCCCGCTGTGCCCACGTCACGTCGACTATGCTGCTGGCTGCTGCCCGCGCACTCGCCGGCGTCGTCACCGACGATGAGCTGAACGCCGCCTACATCGTGCCGAGCGTGTTCCACGCTGACGTGCACCACGCAGTGGCGACGGCAGTACGCCGAGCAGCCGGGGGGCCAACCGAATTACCGACCGACACCGAAGTCGCCCTATAGCAGATGTCGTACTCAGCTTTGCCGCACCGCTCGCAGATCTCGTCGCTTCGCGGCTGGCATCTGGCCGCCGTGGCAGCTGTGATCGCGGTGTTCCTGCACCTGTGGGGGCTTTACCGTGTTGTTGGCCCGCCGCAGCCGCCCTGGTTCCCGTTCGCCGACAAACTCGAGCACGCCGCAGGGTTTGCCCTGCCGGTGATGTTGATCTTGCTCGCGGCAGCGCTGCGCCGGCCGCCTGGGTGGCAGTGGCCTGCTGCCGCAACGACGGCAGTGGTGGTTGGTCTCTTTGCTACGCACGCCGTCGTCAGCGAGGCGATCCAGCATGTCTGGTACCGCCACCGCACGGGCGATCCGCTCGACATGCTGGCGGATTGGGTCGGTATCGCAGCGGGTGTGGTGTTGCTTCGGTTGATCCTGCTGCGCGGGTCCCGCAGCGCCTACCGAAGGCTCGCCGCATCGTGAACAGGCAAGTCGGGCGCCACCCGAACGCCGGAGATCTGCTGGTGGCGAGCATCATGCTTGCCGACGGCGTCTTCAACCAGACCGTGGTACTGATCTTGGACGCCGACGAGGACGGTGCCCTTGGGGTGATCCTGAACGAGATCTCTCAGACGCCTCTGGATGCGGTACTGCCGGACTGGGTGAGCACGGTGTCGGAGCCTCGGTTGCTCTTTCACGGCGGCCCGGTGTCACCGAATGGCGCGATATGCCTTGCCAGTGTGGCGGCGAACGGTGAGGAGCCTCCAGGCTGGCGACCCCTGTTCGACAGCGTCGGTCTGTTGCATCTCGACACCCCGATCGAGATCGTCTCCGGCGCATACCGCGACCTGCGGATCTTCGCCGGCTACGCAGGTTGGGCTGCGGGCCAGCTGCAGGCGGAGATCTCCGAAGGCATGTGGCACGTGGTGCCAGCGGACTATGCCGACGTGTTTGGCGGCCAGCCTCTCGAGCTGTGGCGTAGTGTGCTGCGGCGCCAGAAAGGCGAGGTCGCGTACTTCTCGACCTGGATGGAGAATCCAGAGCTCAACTGAGAGTTAATCTGCCATGGGCAGAGCGGACTTCTGCGAGCGTCGGTATGCACCAGCTTCCCGGGGCGCCGCGCGAGCAGACGATAGACGACAGACGACAGACGATAGACAACATCGCCTGTGGCGACATCATCCCAACGCTGTGAAGCTTGTTTTCAGGGTGCATAGGATTACGTCGCAGGAGTCGCCTAGTGAGAAGGTCATCGCGGGTGTGCTCACCGAGACGTCGGTGTTCATATCGCACTGACGGAAGGGATACGGGTGTCTGAAACAACCAAGAGTGCAGGGGCGCGCAGCCGGGTGCTGGTGGTTGACGACGACGCGGCGCTCGCTGAGATGCTGTCGATCGTGCTTCGGAATGAGGGTTTCGAGCCGATTTGGTGCGCGCATGGGGACAAGGCGTTCTCGGCATTCAAGGAGGCCAAGCCGGACCTGGTGCTGCTCGACCTGATGCTGCCGGGGCGGGACGGTGTGGACGTCTGTCGCGACATACGTGCTGAATCTGGGGTGCCCATTGTGATGCTGACAGCCAAGACCGACACCATTGATGTGGTCGAGGGGCTGGAAGCTGGCGCCGACGACTACGTCGCCAAGCCTTTCAAGGCCAAGGAGCTCGTCGCCAGAATCAAAACTCGGCTTCGCCGGATGCCGGCCTCCGAGGAGATCGACGTTGAGACCCTGCGGATCGGCGATCTCTCGATCAGCGTGGACGGGCACTCAGTGAAGCGAGATGGGGTACAGATCCAGCTCACACCTTTGGAGTTCGACCTCCTACTGGCCTTGGCTCGGCGGCCCTGGCAGGTCTTCAGTCGCGAGGTACTGCTCGAGCAGGTGTGGGGCTACCGCCATGCCGCCGACACGCGGCTGGTGAACGTACACGTGCAGCGGCTACGCTCCAAGATCGAGAAGGATCCTGAGCACCCTGAGATCGTGGTAACTGTACGGGGAATCGGCTACAAGGCCGGCGAAACCAACCAGGCCCGTTAGCCGGTTCCGCTCGATGGCGGTCTCTGACGCGAACGTCGGCTCATGGTCTTGATGCTGAGAACTCTCAAATCCCGCTGGTGGCGATTCCCCGTCACGTGGTGGTGGCGGTCTTTGCCGCTTCGCGTGGTACTGACCGTATTCGTCGCGTCGGTGCTGGTGCTGGTTCTCGGCGGTTTCTTGCTGATGCAGCAGGCCACAATCGGGGTGATCGACGGCAAGAAGGAGACAGCCGAGAACGAGGCCCGGCAGGCAGTCAACACTGCTCAGCAGCAACTCAATGCTGCTGATCTCACCGGCGAGGTCAACGTCGACAAACTGCTTCTCGATTTGGCCACCGGATTCGCCAATCGGCCCGGCGAGCAATTCGAAGTGATCATCATCTCGCGCGGCCAGACGATCACCGCTGGGAACGCCGCAATCTCCAGCATTCCGGATGCCCTGCGCAAGCAGGTCGAACAGAGCAACGACCTGTTGATGACCCCAACTCAAATTGACTACCGCGACATGCGGCCCTCGGTGGCGGGCCTCGCCGCAGGCGCGACTCTGACCCTGCCACTCACCGGTCGCTATCAGATCTATCTGATGTTCCCGCTCACTCAGGAGGTCGCCACTCTCGCCGTCCTTCGCTATGCGGTGGTGACGACAGGCGCGATCTTGGTGATCTTGCTGACCTTCATCGCAGCGCTGGTGAGCCGTCAGGTCGTCACTCCGGTACGTGCCGCCCGCCGGGCAGCCGAAAGCCTTGCGTCGGGCAACCTGCATGATCGCATGAAGGTACGAGGGCCAAGACGACCTGGCACGCCTGGCAACGTCGATGAACTACATGGCCTCCGAGCTGGAGAAACAGATCAATACGCTCGAAGAGCTGTCTGCGGTCCAGCAGCGATTCGTCTCCGACGTCTCGCACGAGCTTCGTACGCCGTTGACCACCGTGCGGATGGCGTCGGAGGTGTTGTACGAGGCGCGTGACGAATTCGACCCGGTTGCCGCACGCTCCGCCGAGCTGCTGCAGAACGAACTTGATCGCTTCGAGTCCCTGCTCAGCGATCTGCTCGAGATTTCCCGCTTCGACGCAGGGGCGGCCGTGCTCAACCTTGAAGAAGTAGACCTGCGCGATCTGGTGCAACAAGTGGTCGATGCCAATGCACGGCTCGCCGAGACGAACCAGACTGAGATCACGGTTCACGCGAGCGGCGATGCGAAGGCCGAGGTCGACGCCCGCCGGATTGAGCGAATCTTGCGCAACCTCTTGATCAACGCGATCGAGCACAGCGAGGGCCATCCGATCGATATTTTGATCGAGAGTGACGAGGCCGCGGTGGCAGTCGCGATTCGCGATCATGGCGTGGGGTTCGAAGCCAGTCAGGCCAGGCAGGTCTTCCACCGTTTCTGGCGCGGGGACGCGGCGCGCGCGCGTACCGTCGGCGGGTCTGGCCTCGGCCTGGCGATCGCCATGGAAGACGCGAACCTCCACGGTGGCTGGCTGACGGCATGGGGCCGGCCGGCCATGGGCGCCCAGTTCCGGCTCACCCTGCCGCGCAAAGCCGGGGCGATCCTGGAGACTTCACCGCTTCCGCTGGTGCCACGTGACCTCGTCGGCCCCGGCGGCACCAGGCTTGACGGCCTCGAAGCGCCACCGCCTTTGGCTCCGACGCCGCCGGCGTCGCTGCCATCCGCGCTCTCACCATCTGTGGAAACAACCGCTGCGGAACCAACCGCTGTGCAAACGACAGTGAGTCCATCGTGAAGCGGGCCCAACGTCATCTCGCGGGCATCTTCATCGTGATAGCCAGCTTTCTGGCTGCGGCCGGCTGCGTAAGCGTCCCGACCTCGGGACCGATCGAGAAGGTGGAGGGCTCAGCAGCCCCCCTGCCAGAACTGCGTGAACGTCGAAGTGGCCCCTCCTGCCGTCGGTGATGAGCCGCGGCAGATCGTCGAGGGCTACCTTCGGGCGACCTCCAACTACCAGCCGAACTACTCCGTGGCCAAGCAGTTTCTGACCCGGATGGCTGCTGAGAAGTGGAGCACCGAGGAGGAAGTGTCGATCTATCGAGGTTCACTGACCGCGACAGGGTCAGACCACGGTCAGGCTATCATGGTCAGCTCGTAGGCTCTCTGGCGCGGGACCGCACCTACACGGCACGCGACCAGAAGTTGAGCATTGACTTCGACATGGTGCAGGAGGACGGCGAGTGGCGGATCAACAAATTGCAGCCGGGACTGTTCGTTGCTGAGTTCTCATTCGACCACTTCTATCAGCCCTACGATCTCTACTTCGTCGGAAACGGCAGCTCGCTGGTTCCGGACCCGATCTACCTGCCCGCGCTAAGCAACCCTGCAAACGTCGCCTCGGCGCTGATGAAGGCGCTGCTCAATGGACCATCGAAGTGGCTGAAGCCTGCCGTCTCCAGTGCGATCCCTCCGAATACCAGCCTGAGCGTCGACTCGGTCACGATCACTGACGGCATCGCCGAGGTACAGCTCAGCGACTCGGTGCTGGCTCTACCGGATCCGCAGCGCAGCTTGCTGGCTTCGCAGATCGTCTACACGCTTGAGGCAGGTTGGCGGGGTCAAGGGTGTTGTGATCAAGGTGAACCAGCAGCCGTACCGAGTGCCCGGAAGCGACCCGAACAGCCCCACGATCTCTATTGACGCTATATCCCGCGACATCGACCCGATCCCATTCGTGTCGGGGGATCAGTTGTATGCGGTTCCCGACACGCGGCCCCGGCGTCAAGGTGGTGAGCACGACCGCCGATTCGCGGACCATCAGCTCGCTTGCCGGTCCGCTGGGCCGAATACTACCGTCGACGCATTGGCCGTGTCGATGACGAGCACAGATCTCGCTGTTACAACTGATCGTGCGACGGCGCTACGAAGCGCGCCTTTAACAACAAGCGGGCAACCACGCACTCTGCTCACCGGCGCCAGCGATCTGCTCAGACCACAGTTCACCAGGTACGGCGAGATCTGGGAGATCGGACGCACAGGGTGGCCGGCAGCGGATGTGGATGTTCACCGCCGATACAGATCCGCAGCAGCCACTGACGGTACGCGATCAACTCACCAGTTCTTGAGGGTAACAACGTGACGGCGTTCAAGATCTCACCCGACGGCACTCGAATGGCTTTGGTTCGTCGCACCGCGACGGGGTCACGAGCTCGGGGTGGCCAGAATCATCCGTTCCGAGACAAGATCATAGTTGATGGCTGGCGAGCCACTGAACACCAGGCAGGCCAACATGCCGCAGATCGAGAGGATCGCCGATGTCGCATGGCTCGATGCCACTGAGCTGATGGTGTTGGGAGCCGCGGGCGCCGACAGCACATTTGCGCCCTTCCAGGTGGCGGAGGATGCGTCGCGAATCACGGCGGAGGGCGGACTTGAGAACTGGGATGCCGACGAGCTCACGGTGCTTCCCCGGACGCAAACCGCAATCATTATCGGCAGCGACGGCCAGACCTGGAGGGACAACGGCAGTCAGTGGCTGCCTTTCGTGGACCACGTCCGAACCATCGCCTATCCCGGCTAGCCGTGATGGCTGTCCACAGATTGCGTGGCGCCAGCCGATACTGAGGTCGCGACGCGACAAACTCAGCCGATGGGCGTTGAGCATTGGGTGGCGGCAGCCGGTGACCTGCTCCTCGGCGCCAGGTGTCATGGCTGCGGGCAGCCCTGGTGGGGCATCTGCCCCAGCTGTCGGCAACAGCTCGCCAACCGACGACCCTTCTTCACAACTCCAGTTCCGTGCCCTGACGGATTCCCGCTCACAGTAACGTCCTCGGCGTACGACCCGATCCTGCGCAGTGTGATCAACGCGCACAAGGAGCGGCAGGCGTTGACGCTGACCCGTTTCCTCGCCGCGCGGCTGGCATTGTCGGTGCATGCGTTATTGACGAGCGAACCCACGAGGTCGGCGCCGGCCGAATCGTCTTGGTGCCGATCCCCTCGGCAGCGCGAGCTGTCCGTCGGAGGGGGTTCGATGCTACGGCCTCGATCGCCCGGCTCGCGGCGCGTCGGCTCTGCGTGCGGTACCCGATGACGGTTCGGTCAGCACTGACGCAAAGACGGCGGGTCGCCGATCAGGCCGGCTTGCACGCAGCAGCCCGGCAGGAGAACCTCTTCGGTGCCTACCGGCTGCGGAAACCGATCACAACCGGAGCAGCGGTGCTCGTCGACGATCTGGTGACAACCGGCAGCAGCCTTACCGAGGCTGCGCGGGTGCTTCGAGCGGCCAGGATCAGGGTCCTGGGCGCAGCAACGGTGGCGGCAACCGTACGCCTACGGCCCCCGAAATCGCCTCAGATCGGCGACTTCGCGGAGTTGCCCTAGCCGCTTACGCATCGCGCTCCGAACCCGCCTACTTCGTCGTCGCTCGCAGACGATGAAGCGTGTCTGCTCGCTCCTCCTCAGCACAGCGGCGCGCGATTTCCGACGCTCGCGGCAGCCAATGTTCACGGACTGAGAAGTCAGTGAGGATCCCGAGGAAGCGGTAGAAATACCCCATGACAAGGATTAGCGTCATGTCTATGGCGCTTGCGCACCACGGGGATTTCAGGTCAGGCCGGAATCAAGGTGCGTTCAGTGCCTTCGTCATTTCTGGGCCGCCCTCGCAGCGCGGCCCGCTGTCGCGAGCGAACGCCGGGGTCATGTTCGCCTGATCGCGCGGTTCGAACTACCCACTCCTCGATGGAGGTAGACATGGATGTTGTCGTCAAGTCCCGACATTGCAATGTGTCGGATCAGTTCCGCTCCTACGTGGATGAGAAGATCACCCGACTTGAGAAGCTCAACGACCGGGCGATTCGCGTCGAGGTAGAGGTATCGGCAGAGCGGAACAGGCGACAACAGAACCAGGCGAGCCGTGTCGAGATCACGCTTCGCACCAAGGGCCCGGTGGTGCGGGCGGAGGCAGCGGCCGAGGACAAGGCTGCAGCCTTCGATCTAGCGTTGGACAAGCTGATGGCGCAACTGCGCAAGGCAGCCGACCGCAAGCGAGTGCATCGTGGCCAGCACTCACCGCGCTCGTTACATGAGGCAGCGGCTGAACTACCGCTGATCGAGGGCGGCGTACTTGAGACCAATGGGTCGTCAGTGCGACGGATCGCTGGGATTGAGGTCCATGGCGACGGACCCATGGTGGTACGCGAGAAATTCCATCCGGCGGTGCCAATGAGCCTGGATCAAGCGCTGCTAGAGATGGAGCTCGTCGGACATGACTTCTACCTGTACATCGACTCCGAGTACATGGCGCCCAGTGTCGTGTACCGCCGCCGCGCCTACGACTATGGCGTGATCCGCCTGGATATGGCCTACGCCCTGGTCTCCTGATTCCACGCCAGCCACACTCTTGCGGCCTCGCCGCTGACACTGGGGAGGCGTACGGGCGGCCGCTAGCAAACGTGCGCCTCGGCTTTGCATTCGGCGTAGTTCTCTGCCTGATCGGGTTTCAAGCATCTTAGGTTTGCTACGCGGGCCCGTCCGCCTCCCGATGTCAGCGATTACGGCTGAGGCAAAGGCCCTCGGGTCAGCAGGAGTCGCGTTTCGCAGGGTCTGTCAGTGGGTGCGGCTAGCCTCTGCGTGGTGCGACGGGAGACAGCTCCGCAAGGCGGAGGCGAGGCGGATCGCGCTCGCTGCGCAGGGCTTTGGTGTGCCCAAGCGTGAGCGGCCGCTCACGACGCGCGATGTTCAGGCGGTGACGAGCCGGCTGGGGCAGTTCCAGATCGACTCGATCAACGTCGTCACGCGGGCACACTTCATGCCGCTGTTCTCGCGGCTTGGACCGTACGATCAGGGCCTCCTGGAACGGGCCGCCTATCAATCTCCCCGTCGGCTTTTCGAGTATTGGGGCCATGCGGCCAGCCTGATCGACGTCTCCCTGCAGCCATTGCTCCGGTTTCGTATGGAGCCGGGATTTCGTGACGTCTGGGCCGGAGTGGAGCGAGTAGCGAAGCAGAACCCCGATCTGGTCCGGTTCGTCCGCGACGAGGTCGCCGCGCGCGGGCCGATCAGCGCCAGAGATCTGGAGATCGTCGAGGAACGCGACCGCAGCAACTGGGGCTGGAACTGGTCCCGTGTCAAGACGGCTCTGGAGTGGTTGTTCTATGTCGGCGAGGTGACCTCGGCACACCGCAATTCGCAGTTCGAGAGGGTCTATGACCTTCCCGAGCGGGTCATTCCACACTCTGTGCTCGCTGCGCCGACTCCGACACCGCAGGAGTCAGTCACGGGTCTGATACGGCATGCGGCGCGAGCCCTCGGCATTGCAAGCGAGTCCTGCCTACGTGACTACTTCCGTACTCGCCTGCCCATGACGCGGCAGGCTATCGGGACACTGGTCGAGAGCGGCGAACTGATTCCAGTGGTGGTCCAAGGCGCTGGCAGTCGGCCGTGGTACCTGTGGCATCAGGCGCGGATGCCGCGTCGAGTCGCCGCCCGTGCGCTGCTGAGTCCCTTCGACTCGATGATCTTCGAGCGAGCCCGACTGGAACGCTTGTTCGACTTCGCTTATCGGATCGAGATCTACGTGCCGGGGCCGAAGCGAGTACACGGGTATTACGTCTACCCGTTTCTGCTAGACGAGAAGTTCGCCGCACGGGTTGATCTCAAAGCGGATCGGGCGCGTGGCGTGCTGCGGGTCAATGCCGCCTGGATCGAGCCTGGCTGCGACTCGTGGGACGTGGCGACCGAGCTGGCATCTGAGCTCAAGATCATGGCCGAATGGCTGAGTCTGCAGGCTGTGGAAATCCTGCCGCGAGGTAACCTCGCACCAGCTCTCGGCGCAGCCTGAGGTCACTGGCGCAGCGAGCAGCTAATCTCAAAAACGCGCCTGGCCTACGATGGGGGACGCGCTGCGGCGCTTTTACGATGGATGAAGTCTGGCGTAAGCCGAGCCGCACGAGGGAACATCTCGGCGCCGCAGACCGTGCAGGTAAGTGACTAACGACGTAAAGGGAGCCAGTTTCCGTGGCTTTGATGGATAGGTTGCTGCGCTTAGGCGAAGGCAAACTTCTCAAGCAACTCGCAAACACCGCCAAGCAGGTGAACGCGATCGAGGACGACTTTGTCGCAATGAGCGACGAGGAGCTGCGTGGTCAGACCGGCGACTTCCGGGCGCGCTTCGAGAAAGGCGAGACGCTCGAGTCACTGCTGCCGGAGGCCTTCGCGACCGTACGCGAGGCAAGCCACCGGGTCCTCGACAAGCGGCACTTCGATGTCCAGGTGATGGGCGGCGCCGCGCTTCACCTGGGCAACATCGCCGAGATGAAGACCGGCGAGGGCAAGACGTTGGTTGCGACCATGCCGTCGTATCTCAACGCACTGACCGGGCGCGGTGTTCACGTGGTCACGGTCAACGACTATCTGGCCAAACGTGACTCGGAGTGGATGGGCCGTATCCACCACTTCCTCGGCATGGAGGTCGGAGCGATCCTGACGCAGATGGATCCGGCTGAGCGCCGCAGGGCCTACCAGGCCGACATCACCTATGGCACCAACAACGAGTTCGGCTTCGACTATCTCCGCGACAACATGGCGCTCAGCCTCGCCGACTGCGTACAGCGCGAGCCCCACTACGCAATAGTCGACGAGGTTGATTCGATCTTGATCGACGAAGCGCGTACCCCTTTGATCATCTCCGGCCCGGCCGAGGACACACACAAGTGGTATCCCGAGTTCGCCAAGCTGGTGAACCGGCTACACCGTGACGAGCAGTACGAGGTCGACGAGAAGAAGCGGACCGTCGCGATCAATGAGGCCGGGATCGATGCCGTCGAGGATTGGCTCGGCATCCACAATCTGTACGAGTCGGCGAACACGCCGCTGATCTCGTATCTGAACAACGCCATCAAGGCAAAGGAACTGTTCAAGCTGGACCGCGATTACGTGGTGATCGAAGGCGAAGTCCTGATTGTCGACGAGCACACGGGGCGCACCCTGATCGGTCGGCGTTACAACGAAGGTCTGCACCAAGCCATCGAGGCCAAGGAGCGCGTCCAGATCCGCGACGAATACCAGACGCTCGCCACGATCACCCTGCAGAACTACTTCCGGATGTACGAGAAGCTCGCCGGGATGACGGGCACGGCACTCACTGAGGCCAGCGAGTTTCAGAAGATCTACGGGCTTGGCGTTGTGCCGATCCCCACGAACATGCCGATGATCCGCGGTGATCAGCGCGACCTGATCTACCGCACCGAAGAGGCCAAGTTCGAGGCCATCGTGGAGGATGTGGCGGAGCGGCATGAGATGGGCCAGCCGGTCCTCATTGGCACCGCATCGGTCGCCAAATCCGAAATCTTGTCCGGTCTCTTGAAGCGCGCTGGCGTCAAGCACGAGGTCCTGAACGCCAAACAGCACGAGCGTGAAGCAGCGATCATCGCGTTGGCGGGCGCCAAAGGCGCGGTCACGGTGGCCACCAACATGGCCGGCCGCGGCACGGACATCATCCTGGGTGGAAACGCTGAGTTTCTCGCTGACAAGAAGCTGCACGATTCTGGAATCGACGCGCTCGAGAACTCTGAGGAATACGAGAAGCTCTACCCGAAACTCCTGGAGGCCTTCGAGGAGGAAACCAAGGCTGGACACGACGAGGTAGTCGAGTTTGGCGGACTGTACGTCGTCGGATCGGAACGGCACGAGTCTCGCCGCATCGACAACCAGCTGCGTGGCCGCTCGGGGCGCCAGGGCGACCCGGGGGAGAGCCGGTTCTACTTATCGCTGGGTGACGACCTGATGCGGCTGTTCAAGTCCGACATCGTGGAGTGGGTCCTGCAAGCCCTCAAGATGCCAGACGACGTGCCAATCGAGAACAAGCGGGTGACTGCCTCGATTGCGAGCGCGCAGAGCCAAGTTGAGGCGCAGAACTTCGAGATCCGCAAGAACATCCTCAAGTACGACGACGTGATGAACCGGCAGCGGCACGCGGTCTACGGCGATCGTCGCAAGGTTTTAGAGGGCGCCGACGTCGAATCGCGGCTGCGTGGCACAGTCGACACCGTCGTCGAGCAATACGTCATCGGAGCGACTGAAGGGTTTGCTGAGGACTGGGATCTGGAACAGCTCTGGAGCAACATGAGCACGCTCTATCCGGTGTCCCTGGTACGCGCCGAGTACGAGGAGCGCGACGACCTCGACCGGCAGATGCTGATCGATGACTTCAAGATTGACGCCCAAGCTGCGTACGACAAGCGCGAAGAGAGCCTTGGCGAGGAGGTCATGCGTGAGCTCGAGCGCCGCGTCCTGCTGACTGTCCTGGATCGCAAGTGGCGCGAGCATCTCTACGAGATGGACTACCTGCGTGAGGGCATTGGCTTGCGGGCCATGGCCCAGCGCGATCCGCTGGTGGAATATCAGCGCGAGGGCGGCGCAATGTTCAACGCCATGATGGAAGCCTTCATGGAGGAGGTCGTCGGCTATGTCTTTCACCTCGATGTCGAGGTGCAGGAGACCCCCACGATTGCCGTGGTCACCGACTCCGATGGCGAGCCGATACAGATCGGTGCCGGCCGAACCGGCGGCAGCCCCAACGGTCACGACCGCGCCGGCCGTCACCTTGTGGAGTCTGGGCCGGATCCCGACGGGCCGGGCGTCGAGGTGCACACAATCGATGATGAAGAGTCTGGGGTTGACGCCTTGGCGGAGAAACCAGTCCCAGCCCTGCCGAGGGTGAAGGCCAAGGGAATCGCCGGCGAATCTGGCTCGCGTACTCCGCTCAGCTACTCGGCGCCGGCCGAGGACGGCACTGTCAGGACGACCGGCACGTCGGCGAGGAAAGCTGACAATCCATACGCCAACGTGGGCCGCAACGCGCCATGTCCGTGCGGCTCCGGCAAGAAGTTCAAGATGTGTCACGGGCGGCCAGGCGCCGTTTAGTCTCCAGCGAAAGCGGCTGGACCACTCTGCAAGATCGCTGAGGTCACCTGCAATGCCCACTCGTTCATGAGCCGATCCCGCATCGCGCTCATCAGCGCGGTCACGGCCGCCGTCGTGGTTGCCGGCGGCATCGGCCTCGCGGCTGTGATCAGTGGGCGGGAGTCTGAGCCACGCACGACAAGCTCCGTCCCAGCGGAGTCTCCAATGCCGACGCCCTCACCGACCGGGAACATCACGCCGCACCAGAAACCTACCGACCCACTGACGGGCGGCGAGCTCAGCGGCCATGAAGTGATCGCAGCCAAAGTGGAGAACATCGCAGCTGCCAGACCGCAGGTGGGCCTGAGCCAGGCTGACATCACCTTTGTTCAAGAGGTCGAGGGTGCCCAGACGCGCCTCATCGCGGTCTATCACTCGAGATTTCCGAAGCGTCTGGGACCGATCCGTAGTGCCCGCAGCACCGACGTCCAGTTGCTGCCCCTGTTCGGCAGACCAGGGTTGATCTATTCCGGCGCCAACTCCTCGGTTCAGCACAAGATCAACAACGCCTCGATCGTGCCGGTCGCACGCTCCACCCGCGACGACCGGCGAGTGGCGCCGCACAACGTCTTCGTGAACCTCTCCCGGATCGCGAAGTCGACGAAGCTGCCCAAGGCAGCCTCCATAGGCTGGACGTTCAGCGATGAGGCGCCGCGAGGTCCAGCCGCCAAGGCGGTCAAGGTGCGTGTGGGGCACGACACGTTTGACTTTGGATACACGTCAGGCCGATACACCGTGCGATGGAATGGGTCCCGATATGCCGACGGTGACAGCGGTGCGATCACGAAGGCCGACAATGTCGTGATCATGAAGGTGCGCAACCATCCAGACGGCAATCGCGATGTCCGCGGTGCGCCCTCCGTACAGTCCGACACGGTGGGCAAGGGTGCCGTAACGATCTACCGGGACGGTAAGAAGGTCGATGGCCGCTGGAAACGGACGAAAGTGTCTGCGCCCCTCCATTTCACCGACGAGGCCGGCAAACCGATTGCCCTCAAGCCTGGACAAACCTGGGTTGCGCTCGCCGGCTGAAGGTGCTCCGCGGCTAGGGCGGCGGCAGCGTGACCCCGAACCCGGTCATCGCCAGCCGAAGTAGCACCTGGCCAGGCCGCAACAAGTCGGCGATCTTGGCAGCGGCGAGGACCTCCAGCTCAGCCAGCCGATCGTTGTAGGTGCTGGTTCCCTCCAGGCGAGCCCGCTGCAGCTCGGCAACATTCAGCCAGACCTTATGACGAGCCTCGCGAAGGAAACGCCGCGAGCTCAGCCGATTTGCCGGCGTGAGAATCCGATCGAGCAGGCTCCGGGTGCCGCCGATCGCGTGATCCTCCGCCGTGACGCGCGCAGCCAAGATCTGGTCGATGCGCTCATGATCACGACGACGCCGGCCGATCAGCACGGGGTCTTCGAAATCATGATCAGTGATCACTGAAAGGGTCGCTGGTGGCAGGTCATAGTTGATGTGCGCATTCATTCCCAAGAGCAAGTGGACGATGCTTGGCAGCTCTGGATCGGCGTGGAACGCCAGCCGCCAAGGTCGCGGTACATGACCGTCCATCTGATCTGCGTCATGTGCCACGATGAAGAGCTCTGCGAAGGCGATATCCCAGCGCACGACCCAGTCGGGATCCTCGAAGAAGGCCGCATCGACCGCATCGCCGACGGCCTGCGTGGTCCGCTGATAAGTCTTGATGAAGCTGCGGCGGTGCACCTGATCGGCTGGTAGCGCGTCAATCCGCTGTTGCAGCTCCTCGACGACATCACCGATGGTCGATGCTGGTTGGTCGGTGGCCCCATCATGGGTGGTCACGGGATCTGGTCCTTGGTACTGCGGGTACGACGAAATGATCGCCGAGCCTCGGATCGGGAAGAGCCGATCAATGTGGCAGCCCAGACGGCTCGAGGGTCGGCGTCGACGAACACCGACTTCATGAGCAAGGTGAGCGGGATGGCCAGGACCGCGCCCAGAGGACCGAGCACCCAAGCCCAGAACACCACCGAAATGAGGGTGACGGTGATCGACAGCCCAACCGCGTCCCCAACGAAGTACGGCGGCAGCAGCGACGTGAACAGCGAGTTCAGCACGATATAGGCGACGATGACGACGATCATCAAGCGCCAGCCGCCGCCGAGCAAAGCCAGCAGCGCGGGCGGGATGACACCGATGATGAATCCGACATAAGGAATGAAGTTACACAAGGCGGCCAGCAGTCCCCAGAGCAGCGCAAGCGGGATCCCTAACCACAGCAGCAGGATCGTGTCGGCGAGCCCCACGACAACGGCGAAAACGCCGGTGACTGCAAGAAATCGGCGTGTCTTGATCGCGAAGTCGAAAAGGGCTTCGGCGGTTCTTGGGTGCGTCGCCACGATGGTGGACATCCGCTGGGTTATCCCCGTCGACTCAATGCCGAGGAAGAGCAACAGGCTGAGGAGAAAGATCACGTTCGCCCCGAAGCCGATGATGGACCGCAACCTCGAGGTCAACCACCGGCCGACCTGACTCAGGTCGAGCCCGAACAACATCTCGCGAATCTGTTCTTGGCCGATACCGATCGCAGCGAGGCGGGCAGCAAGTTCGTTCAGGAGGAGAGCTGCGTTAGCAGCGTAGGCCGGCACGATGGTGGCCAGCCGGGCCACTGAGTATCCCAAAATGGCGATCAACCCAATGAGAATCCCGTAAATGGCCAGCAGAAGCAGCAGCAGTGCCACGATCTTGGGCGCGCCGCGACGGCGCAAAGTCCGGTGCAGCGGATTGACGAGAATGACGATCACCAGGGCCAGGAAAACGGGTCCAATCAGCCATCCCAGCTGTCGAAGACCGATAGTTGCGACACTCGTGGCCGCTGCGAGCAACATGATCACGAGCGCGCGAGGGAGCGGCTTTCCTATCCCCACCGGCTCGCTCACTACGGCCGCCTATCTTTGATTGCTTGATTACCAGGAACAGTCTGCCGACTGGTGGCACTACTCAGCCTTCGGCATACTGCGTGTCGGACTGCCTGCTTGTGATCACTCGAGGCGTCAGCGGTGCACTCGCTCGCCGGCTTCAACCTTGCCGATGAGCTGATCACCAGACCGCCGTACAGCGCCTCCCACCATTCCGCCTCGATGGCCACCACGGTGGCGGGCAGCGCCTCCGGCGGCCGAGGCTACGCCCCTGAACCCGGGCCGCTGTCGGGAAACCAGGGATTCTCCCTGGTTCGACGGTTCACGCTGACCGAGAAGCTGTGAACACCAACATCAAGCCGACCTGCACCGCAGGGTTACCCAACCAACGAGCGTCGGACAGGCACCGAGACAGAGGAGAAGGTTTCATGCCAGCACAGACCACCAACTTGTTCCTTCTTGAGGATCTAGAGGACTCCAGCAGGACGAGCAAGCTGGCGGACAGCGATCTCGACTCGCTCCGTATCGTTACGGATTGGATCAACACCTTCATCACCCAGCCGCATCAGGATCTCGGGCGTAGTGGGCCGGTGTGTCCCTTCGTGCCAGGCTCCCTAGAACGTAAGGCGATGTGGCTCGCCCCGGAGCACATCGCCAACAAGACCGTGGCAGACCTTGTCCAGCTCGTGAACGACTACGAGGCACTGCTCCTGCGCAGTCAACCTAGTGGGGCCGACGACGCGATCTACAAAGCGATCCTCGTCGTATTCACCGACGTTTCAGCGGATCGCGCAAACGATGACTTAAACGACGTCCACATGCAAGACCTCAACCAACCGGCCTATGCGGACGACGGCGTGGTACTGGGCCAGTTTCACGAACGGAACGAGGGGTCCGCGGTTCGCAACCCGAACTTTCACCCGTTCAGGGCGCCCATCCCGTTCCTGCTCATGAGGCTTGCGGTAACCGGCGACTGGGTGTTCTACCTGGACAACGAGGACTGGTTCAACACGTGGGCACGCCGCTGGGGCGAGTCCGCAGTCCAGGCCCTCGCGGACGAACTACGCCTCACCAACTGGCGGTCGCGCGAAGCGTGACATCGCAGGCGACTGTACTCCCCCGAAGGACGGTGATAGGCCGAGCGTCGTCAGCGAGACATCGATGCTGCCCCAAATGGCGAGCGGTATACGGCCAAACTTGGCGATTATCTTAGGCGATTGTAGGGAGCGGTTCGGCCATTCGATTCTCTCAACTGACCAAGCGGTAATGACACTGCAAAACGGAGCTGCTTCGGGAGAATTTGCAACACTCGCATCGTGCATCAGGTTGTGGAGCCGTTTATTGTGCTTCAGACTTGGAGAGGTCCGACACGCACGTAAAGCCGCCCTCTGATTCGGCGAGACTCGGCTTGGGCGGCTGGTGTCGGTCTCGATTCGGCCCCTCGTTGGGTGCGATACGTGGGATTACCCTCGGCGAGGTATATCAGCTCCTGAGAAGGTCAATCGAACACCGCTCCACCGGCAACGGAGGTCGTCATGAGTAGGACTGGGGAAACAACCACCGAGATCCATCCATTCGAGGTCGACATTCCGGAAGAGGAACTGGCCGACCTCCGCCGCCGCATCCTGGCGACACGCTGGCCCAGCAAGGAGCTCGTCGGAGATCGATCGCAAGGCGTGCAGTTGGCGACTACTCAGGAGCTCGCCCGCTACTGGGTGACCGATTACGACTGGCGTCGGTGCGAGGCGAGACTGAACGCACTGCCGCAGTTCAAGACCGAGATCGACGCGGTGACCATCCATTTCATCCACGTGAGGTCGCCGCACGCGGACGCGTTGCCGTTGATCATGACGCACGGCTGGCCCGGCTCGGTCATCGAGCTGCTCGAGGTCGTCGGTCCGCTCACCGACCCGGCCGCGCAGGGCGGAAGCGCCGCCGACGCATTCGACCTCGTCCTGCCGTCTCTGCCCGGCTACGGCTTCTCGGGCGAGCCGACCGAGGTCGGCTGGGACCCAGGCCGCGTCGGGCAGGCCTGGGCGGAGCTGATGCACCGCCTCGGCTACACACGTTACGTCGCCCAGGGTGGCGACGTGGGCGCCGTCGTCACCGACGCGATGGGCCGCCAGGCACCCGTGGGGCTGGTCGGCATCCACACCAACCTGTTCGTCGCGGGGCTGGCCATCGCGGACCAGCTGCCGGCGGAATCCGAAAAGGAACGCGCGGCGCTCGACGCGCTCGCCACGTTCAGGATGAGCGGCTTCGGCTACTACCTGGAGCAGGCCACGCGGCCGCAGACGATCGGCTACGCCCTGCTGGATTCACCGGTCGCGTTGGCGGCGTGGATGCTCGACCATGACACCGACAGCTACGAGAAGATCTCGCGCGCCTTTCTAGACGGGCAGGCGGCAGGCAATCTCACCCGGGACCGGATCGTCGACAACGTCACGCTGTACTGGCTGACGGGCACTGGTGCCTCTGCGGCGCGGGCGTACTGGGAGAGCGGACGAGCCCAAGCTCTCGCGGCCGGGCAGGCTCCTGCGGAGGTCTCGATCCCGGTCGGCTTCACCACGTTCCCCGGCGAGGTCTTCCGGGCCCCGCGCAGCTGGGTCGAGAGGGTCTACCCCAGCCTCACCTACTTCAACGAGGTCGACAGGGGCGGCCACTTCGCGGCGTGGGAGGAGCCGGAGGTCTTCTCCGCCGAGGTGCGAGCCGCATTCAGGCCACTCCGCTAGGTCTCGTCCGCCGTGAGCTTCATCGTGCCGGCCACGCTGACCATGCCCGTGCTGGCTATCGCGGAGCGGAGGACGCAGGTGAAGGCGCAGTCATCAAGCACGTGAGCGTCCACCCCGAAGGAGAGCCCAAATGTCTGAC
Organism: uncultured Actinomycetota bacterium; assembly: GCA_963734005.1. GTDB lineage: Bacteria > Actinomycetota > Actinomycetes > Propionibacteriales > Propionibacteriaceae > Microlunatus. Next base: position 86,992 of record CAVTFS010000003.1, on the reverse strand, counting down.
ATCGCAGGGTCAGCCGACCCCGGATCGGACGCCGCGACGTCGTCCGTCCCGCCCGGCAGACGGGGTCTGATCCGCTCGATCGTCCATCGCATCGCAGGCGAGGAGGTTGCGTTGCCGGTCGAAGGTCGCCTGCCGTCGTTCGAGGGCGCGACGGGATGGCTCAACTCCGATCCGTTGACGCCCGACGATCTTCGCGGACGGGTCGTACTCGTCGACTTCTGGACGTACACCTGCGTCAATTGGCTGCGCACGCTCCCGTACCTGCGAGCCTGGGCAGCCAAGTACCGGGACGACGGACTGACCGTGATCGGCGTCCACACGCCCGAGTTCGGCTTCGAGGGAAACATCGACAACGTCATCTCGCAGTCGCGCCGCCTCGGTGTGGAGTACCCGATCGCGGTCGACAGCGGATACGGCGTTTGGCGCGCTTTCGCGAACCACTTCTGGCCGGCGCTGTACATCGCCGACGAGGAGGGCCGAATCCGATTCCATCACTTCGGCGAGGGCGAGTACCCGATGACCGAGATGGTCATCCAGCGGTTGCTCATCGGCGGCGGCGCGGCCGGGGTCGATCAGGATCTGGTGATGGTCGAACCACACGGTCTGGAAGTGGCCGCTGACTGGCGGACGTTGCAGTCGCCGGAGACGTATGTCGGCTACCGCCAGAGCACCGGCTTCGCCCAGGAAGGTGTCGCGAGCTTCGACGAGCCTCGCGTCTACACGCTGCCAGGACGGCTGCGCCTCAATGGGTGGGGACTCTCGGGGAGCTGGGCGGTGGCCGGGCATGCCGCGGTTTTGAACGAGCGTGGCGGACGAATCGCCTTCCGATTCCATGCGCGCGATCTCAACCTCGTGATGGGTCCGTCATCCCAGGGAGCGTCGATTCCGTTCCGGGTTTTCCTCGACGGCCAGCTCGCGAAGGACGCTTACGGGAGCGACGTGGACCCGGACGGCAACGGTACGGTGAGCGACCAACGCACCTATCAACTGATCCGCCAACCCGGATCTATTGCCGACCGCCTCTTCGAGGTCGAGTTCCAGGACGCGGGCGTCGAGGCGTATTGCTTCACCTTCGGCTGATCCTGGAGCGGTGGTCGGCGCAGCCTTCTGGGCCGACCAAGGAGCGAAGCCGCTAGCCAGGCGGGGCCAGCAAGCTGATCGCCGAATTGTATCCGCCATTCCACAGCGGTCGATCATCCCACGGCCCAAGGCCAGCCTTTCAAGTAACGATCCGGCTACGATGCGCGGCCGTTTGCACGAGGAGTGCTGTTTTACGCCATCGTGACCGACGCTCCACTTCCGAAGGACTCGTTCATGTCAAAGCCGACGATGCCGCCTTGGCCGCCCACGCGGCCAGGCCCAGAACCGCAGCCTCAGCCGTTGTGGGCCGCCCGTCCATCGGACGCCGAGGCCAAAGCAATTCGGCTGGATTGCCATGATCATCGCCGTCGTAAGGGCGTTGGTGCCGCGGTTCTCGCCTTGGGCAGCACGGACGCCATCGGAACACCGGCGGCCACGACCACGATGACTGAGACCGCGCCGAATGACGAACCAAACGAAGAGCCAACTGAGGAGCCGACGGCAGCCGGGTTCACCCCACGAAAGTCCGACCTTGAGATCGGGATCAAGATCCTTGAGAAGGAGTGCTTCGGCTACGCCGGTTGCAGCGTCACCCACCGGATCAAGCCCAAGTACGTCGGGACACAGGAGCTGAATTGATCTTGATCCTCCTCCTCCTACTCCTTGCCGGAGCCATTATCTATGCGACCTTCGCGAGCAATCCGATGAGCTTCGACGACTTGATGGAGTTGCGCTTCTTGCCCTCGCGGCATCGGCAGCGAGATCCGGAGTACTTCGAGCAGCTCAAGTCCATGATGTCGCGCGAGGTGAGCTACCGAGTGACTGGCGACGAGTCGGGGCCGCAGCAAGACACGTTCGAGATCGCGGGCGGTCAGGCGGAGTTCGACAGGGAGGAGTTCGCCGACACACCATCGCCGGGCACTGTATTGAGTGCCAGGGTGATAGAGGTCAGCTATCGCGATAACTGACCGAGTGGAGTCGAGGAAGCGCAGGAGCAGAACCTCGAGCCGGCAGAGATCGAGACACGTCTGCGCGGTACCCGCATCTGGCACTGGCTGAAGGTGATTGCCAAGAACGATGTGCGGATCGCGACGGATCCCATGTTGCTGCTGATGATCATCGACACCTTGTTGAGGTTCTTTCCGTCTCAGCCAGCTGCTGACCCTCGGTTCGCCGAGTATGAGCGCGCTTGCCCAGGTCTTCCTCGGTTGCCGGGCCAGCAAGCAGATCTGGCACTCACCCGTCCCGGTCCTCAACCTGCCGCAGGCACGCCGACGACTGAATCGCCCGCCACGCGGCGAATCCGGACGGACAGGCAGGTGACGCAACCTTCGAGCTTCTCGAACTCGGTGATCGGCACCGTCACCACATGCAGGCCGCGACCGCGCAGCAGGTCGGCGGTGCGCGGGGCGTCGGCCGACATGATCACCACGCCGTCGCCGAGGTCGACGGCGGCGGCGCCGTGCTCCTCCGGCACTGGCAGGAACGTCGGGAAGATGTGCGGATCGTCGACGAGCGGCTTGTAGCCGATCACCGTGCCGTCCGGCAGGGCGGTCACCCCGGACTTCAGGTGCAAGACCTTGGTGACGGGCACCGGGACGACCCGCCACCCGCGCGGCTCGATCAACGTGGCGAGTTGGGCCACGCCCTCTGGGTTGGTACGCGAACCCTGCCCGACATAGCCGGTCCGGCCGATCTTGAGCACGTCACCGCCATCGAGCGTTCCCGGCAGTGCGATACGGGCCACGGCCAGCCGGCCGATCCCGTCGAGACCGACCGCGGTCGAGTCGACCTCGCCGCGCCGCGACGCCACGCCAGGCGAGGTGATCACCGCGAGATCGTCGAAGATCACCACCGTGTCCTCGACGAACACCCCGTCCGGATGCTCGTCCGTCGGCGCGATCTCGGTCACGGCCCAGCCGTGGTCGGCGAACGCGGCGACATAACCCTGCCACTGAGCCAGAGCCAAGTACGGGTCGACCGTCGAACGCTGCAGATGGGTCAGCTCGCCGGCCGCGAGCCGAGGCGACGGGCGACGGACCAGGATGCGGTGGCGATCGTTCATGCAATGAGCCTGCCAGCAGCGACGATCGCTGGCCACCGCCAGCCAGTGATCCGAACTGGTAGGTGGCCTGGTACGTGCAGTCCGGTGCTGCCGCCAGTGCAGAGTTGCCTGATGCAACGGCCGCTGAAAGAACACCGGGCTTCCCGCTTGAGCCAGCAAGGCCAAGATCAGCGCCGACGGCGCGCCAACGATGTCGACCGCCACACCACCTGGTCAGCCAGATCGGTCACCTTCGCCAGCGCGGCCACGATGTCAGCTCCGACGTTGGTCACCTTCACCCGACACCAGTGGCCGGCCGCAGCGTCGACGGCACACATCCAATGGTGGGTCGCCGATGTCTATCCCAGCCCAAGCGGTCGTTCGAGTCGTCATGCACACCTCCAACGAGCCAAGATCGCCGAGGGAAAGACACCGAGGCCGCGCGCTGCCTAAAACCGATCGAGCAGATCGGACCCCTTCTGTTGCGCTGACCGCCAGAATCCGCCTTTCGGCTATTGGAACCATGAGACCCCGAAGCGCGATCTCCCTCGGCCGAAGACCAAGGTGATCAGGACTTCCGAGTTGGTCCGGGGCTCTTTCTGCGATTCCGTCTACTGGCTACAGCGAGCGTTGAATGCGGTTTCTCTTGTTGGCGGCAAGAACCTTGGCCGATCGGGCAAGTTCGACACGGCTGTCCGTGACGAGGTCGTCAAGTTCTAGAAGAAGGCCGGAGCATCCGGCGACAGGCTGATCACCGTCGATCAGGTCAAGCAGCTTCTCTCCCTCGCCGGGCATACCGGATTCACAGTCGACTAGGCGGCACCATGATGAAGAGAATCTCGGACGCAGCTCGCGCGTCGATCCGAGTACCGGCGAGCCCCTCAGCCGCAGGACAGGTTGCGCCCGCGAAGCGGCTCCCATGATCTGTCGGGCTAGCGCGGAAAGTGATCGGAGCTCGACGGCGTAGGCGCCACAACGCAGCGCATGGTGTGGCATGTTGTGCCTGGTGTTGTCCGATCATGCGACGACTGTCGCCCGTGCGTACGGTCTCGGTGCCCCCGTCAGAAAGATGATCATGGTGGCTCGCGGGGAGCAGGGTCGCGTGTGGCGGCTTGATACCGATACGGGTTGGTTTGCGATCAAGGAGCTTGTCATCCGTCAGACGCCGGACGATGCGGCCGCGGATGTCGCCTATCAGGAGGCCATGCTCGCTTCCGGCGCGGTGCCGATGCCACGACCTATCCGCACGGTGGCCGGTCAAGTCCTAGTTGATGTTGCTGGATATCAGGTTCGCGCTTACGAGTGGGTCGATCTGTTGGCCATGGATCCGGACCTCGACCCGGCGGTGGTCGGAGCGACATTGGCGGCCATTCATCAGGTGCACTACGCGCCCGCGCGCCCGCTCATCGGCTGGTACACCGATCCGGTCGGGGCGCAACGGTGGACCCAGCTGCTGGACAACGCGAAGGCAGCAGCCGCCCCGTTTGCCGAAGCTCTCGACGCGGAGATCACCGAGCTGCTGCGCCTGGAAGCGATGATCGTGCCGCCTACGAACCTGCAGAGCTGTCATCGCGACTTGTGGGCCGACAACATACTGCCGACACCGACCGGCGGGGTCTGCGTGATCGATTGGGAGAACTGCGGACTGGCGGACCCCGCGCAGGAGCTACCAATGGTCATGATCGACTTCGCATTCGGTGATCAGCGCCGGATCGCCGAGCTGTACCTCTCGTACGTGGAAACCGGCGGGCCCGCGCGGGTCAGTGGCTACAGCTCATTTACGATGGTGATCGCGCAGTTCAGCCACTTCTGGGAGTTAGCAGTCACCGCCTACCTTTCAACGAACGCCGCTGAAGACAAGGCCCACAGCCTTGATCGCATCGCTGAATTGCTGAACCCGCCGTTGCGCGTCGCGCATCTCGAGGAGATGCTCGACACGATCGCATCTATTCGCTGAGCCAAAGGGGAGGGTCTGGCCAGCTTCGACCACGTGGCAGGTCTCGCCCTCGATTGGTCGCAGCTGGCTTCAATCTTGCCTGACGCGGTGATCACGAGACCGCCCCACAGTGACCCCCAACAGTCGGCATCGGTTGCCACGTCGGTGGCGGCTAGCGGATGGCCCGGCCTGGCGCGAGTTCGTGCGCCCACAAGGATGTGCTTTCTGGCTGACTCCACGAACCCCAATCCATCCATCAGACCAAGAACTTAGTGGAGGTCGGGTTCTCGCCAGGTTGCTCTCGACGTTGCGAGTCCCGGCCGACGAGCCTCAAGATCAACAACAGACGCCTCGGGATCGGTGAGAGACTGGCCGCCCGTGCGCCTTGACACACTCGGCATTGCTTCGGGTCGTTTCTGATCACAAGTGCCGACTCGTCATCAGAAGAGGCGCAAGCTGTACGACGATCACTAAGCGGCGTGAGTTTTTCCGGACGCGAACGTGGTGATCTGGCCAGAGGCCAGCCCGGCCCTTGGGTCGTGGATCTCCTGGCCCGGCGGTGTGTTTTTTCAGCTGTCTCGCGCTGCGGCCGCAAGATCGGCGGCGAGGCGGACGAGCTCGGGCTGGATGCCAGGGACAGCCGCCATCGCTCCCTTCGACTCCAGAGTCAGCGGGGCGCCGGCGTAGTCGGTGCAGATCGCTCCCGCCGTGCGGGCGATCGCATGCCCCGCGACGACGTCGTAGGAGTTGTTGTGGGCCAACAGCATGCCCTGGATCTGGCCGGCTACAAGCCACGCCCACAGCACCGACGCAGCGCCAACACATCGGAAGCGCAGCGCGCGGCGGTGCATGGTCACGGTCAGCTCGAGGTAGGCCTCCATGCGCGCGCCACCGCGGTGGAAGGCGTCGCCCATCCCGATGATTCCCTCCTCCAACGCGTCGACGTCGGCCACCGCGCCCGAGTCCACCCGTACGCCGAGGAACGGCAAATCGATTACACCCAGCGTCGGCACGCCGTCCTCCAGCAGGCCGAGCATCACCCCGCACAGCGGCGACCCGGTCGCGTAGTTGATCGTCCCGTCGAGCGGATCCGCGACCCACACTCGGCCCGACTCAAGAGCCGCCCCGCCACCCTCCTCGCCGTAGAAGCCGATCTTCGGAGTCGACTCGGCGAGAGAGCGCTGCATCGCCGACTCGCTGGCCAGGTCGACCTCGGTGAGGAAGTCCTTGGCCGCCTTGCCGATCCGCTTCTGCGGCCGGGCACGCCCGTCCCGCAGGATCTTGACCGCTTCATCCACCGCGGCGTGCGCCGCCGCCAGCTCTGGCCTCACGCGGGCATCGTAATTCCGAACTGGTTCCGGCCCGTCGACAGCCGCCCCTCCAGAGTCAGAACAGCAGCCCACCCAGCGAAGAGCACCCATGCGGACCGGCAACCTATCCGGGCAGCTGACCCTGTTCACCGACCGCGGTGCCGTCGACGGGGCGGAAGCCTCGGGCGGTCGGTTCGGCTCCTAAACTCGGGGCGATCTATGACGTCTGGGATGACTTCGCCAGCCGACCCTCCGGCCGTCGCGGCGCAAACAATTTCGCGGGCCGGAGTCGGCTGTTCGGCCGGTCTCAGCTGAGGGGGCCTTCGCGGCTGGCTGGCTTCCGAAGCGCAAAGATCGGCTGCGGATCTTGCGCCAGAACGCCGCGCGGATCTTGATCTTGACGATGTTCGATCTCGATGAGTACGTCTACGAGGCGCTCCCCTCAGGTGCCAGCGGCTTCGTAATCAAAAGACGATCCTCCCGAACAGCTCTTGACGCGATGCGTGTCGTTACCGATGGAGAGGCGCTGCTCTCACCCGCCATCACTAAGCGCGTGATCAAGCAGTTCGCGCGGATTCCGCGTCCGGGACCGCCTCTACAGCTGCCGACTCACGCGCCGCACACCCGCACCGGATCCATCTGGATCTCGGCATCCGCCGGCCGTTGATCATGATGGCACCGAGCCAGGCAGGCTGCTTCAAGATCAACAAGCAAAGTCAACCCAGCTCGGTACGCAAGATCAATTACTGGCCGATGAGGCTTACTGTCTGGATCGAGAATGTCCGGGTTGATCACAATCGGAGATCTGGCCACTCGACGCGAACCGCAGGCCCGCCGACGTCCTTGTCGACGCCAAGAACACACCCTGCGGCGCGCCGCGCTGAGCGGCACGTTCCGCCGCTTTCGCCGCCCGTCATCGGTCGGCATCCGGTAGGCGATTGATGTTAATGCGTCTGAACGAAGCAGCGGGACAATAGATGATCGATCGAGATCAGCGAGCGGGGGTTGCCGATGTGCTGGTCTGTGGCCCAGCAAGGACCGAAATCACAGTCACGGGATTCCCACCTCCTTTACCGTAACGACCTGACCCACATCCCGGAACACACCATCGCAGGTAAGGCGTGGAGGTGCCGCCGCCGATATCGGGTAGGTGGGATGCTGACTGAGTGCCGGGGTTCGACACGATCGAGGCGCTGACGGCGGCGGTGCAGGCCTCCGATGCCACGCCGCTGGGGCTGCAGGTGGACCTGGACGCCGATGCCGCCGTCCGGCAGTCTCTGCGGCGGACCGGCCTGGTGCTGCTGGGCGAGAGGCACGGCATAGAGCAGACGCCGGTGCTTGTGGAGGAGCTGATCGGTTGGTTCGGGCTGGGCGGCATCGCGCTGGAATGGCATGAGGACCTGAGGCCGTGGCTGGACCGCTGGATCACCCACGGCATATTGGCCGACCTTGCTTGGGGAGACCCCCCGGTGGGGGTCTGGAGCGGCGACGGCCGGCTCACCGCGGGGCACCTGGCAGCGCTGCGCCGGTGGGCCGCCGCCGGCCTGCTGATCACCTTGATGGACGGTAGGACGCTTGTGCGCCCGCGACCGGGGGAGAGCGAGGTGGGGATGGGTCGGCGGTCGTGGAGCGAGCGGGACGCGGCGATGGCCGGCCGGGTTCTCGCCGCCCCGGACGCCCCCGGTGGCCGACTTGTGGTGGCCGGCGACCTGCACACCCGACTAGAGCCGCTGCCGGCCGACGACCCCATCGGGGCGGAGATCGGCGTCCCGATGGGGGCGGAGCTGGCTCGCCAGCGCCCCGGGCTGCGCTCGATCGACTGCGTCTACGGGCCCGGCCAGTTCTACAACCTCGGCCCACGCCGCAGCGACCTAGACGGCCTAGGCGGGCAGCACCTGGATAGGCCCCGGCTGATCATGCAACAGGGCGCCCTCCTGCTGCAGGTGCCGTCGCCTCGCGAGGCGGCAGTTCCACACCGCGAGCTCCTGGGTCTATCGTTCGAGTGACGCTGCCGGCGTCCTGTTCGGGCAGACGTCCGTGTCCTACCTAAGCTCACTGACCTGGTGGATGCATCCTGGGACAGCCTTTTGGCGTGTCCAGTTTGCAACCAGGCGATGTCGTGGCCCAGCATCTGCTGATCGTTCACAGCTGTCGGCCTTGGCGGTCCTTGACCGCCTCAGGCATCTTGAACTCGGGACGTTGGACGCGAGGTCAGGAATATCGGCCTCGACCACTGCGGTGTTGGGTCAGGCCACATTGCTTCTGCTGGTTGTTGACCCGGCCGAGATCACGACGCGTGTGGGGGCTTATCGGCGGCCACCCGGTCGAACCAGATGGGTCCTTGGCGGTGTTGCCGCGGTCGCTGTTGGTGCGCTTGTTCTCATCGCGGTCGCGTCCGCAGCCGCTGATCTTCCAGCGAACCGCGCAACCGCGCAGCTTGGCTCCGACGCCGACAGCGCCCGGCCCTGAGCCGACACGCGCCACCGCGAAGATGCCGCAAGCCAGAGCCTCGCCCACTGCCGTGAGGCCTGAGCAGGCCGTCTCCGACCTGCGGCCGCGGTCAGCGCGGCCTCGAGCAGTGGCCAGATCGAGGAGGAGGATGAGGCCGAGGAACTCAGCGAGCTGGTCGATGAGCTAGCTGAGCACCTCGCCGAGGACGGTGTTGAGGACTCCAACGAGCACGTGAACGAGATAGAGGAATATCTGCGTGAGCTGTCCAAGGAGGGCGAACTCACACAAGGTGGCATGCTGGCGCATCGCCGACGCCTTGCAGACGGTCCGAGAAGCCATAGCCGAAGGGTGACTCGTCATGCAGCGCTTGTTGGGGGACCAATCAAGGCGGGCAGTGTCGCAGTCCTGATCATGGCGACGCCGAACAGGACGTAACCGATCATGCATCTGGGAGGTGACTAGTGTCGTAATTCTCCTCGATCATGTAGCCCAACTCCGAGCGTCGACCTTCTTGCGTCAGGGTGAAGAAATAAAGCCTGTCAGGTATCGCAAGGTTTCGGTGGGTTTCTCGACCATTGGGGAATGCCCCGCTCCCTCGATGACATGTACCGAAGAAATAGGCAGAGCTCGGTAATCAGTGAGATCCGCCGCCATGTCAATGGCTATTTGATCCTCAGAGCCAAAGAGCACCAAGAGCGGCTTCCCGACAGCCTGCAATCGTTTGTCCAACGATTCCTGCGTCGTGAACTTGGGATACATCTGCTGGGTTTCATAAAAGGATGACCACGTCGTTTCGGTAAAGTCGATCCATGGCTGGTCGGGGTTCGTGAAACCCCGTGCTGGGTTGGAACTTGGCGCAAAGGCGGATGCGTCAACATCCCAGGGCTTTATGCCGGCAAGTTGCTTAATCACTGGTCCGACCAATGGGGTGGTAGCAAGCTTCGCTCCGCTGCCCAGGCTAGCGTGCGCAATCGAGGATGACGTGTCGATCAGGACCACGCTTTTCGCGAGGTAGGGAAATTGCTCCGCAAGTGATGTGACGACCGCGCCGCCCATGGAATGCCCCACGAGTACGGCGTCCGACATACCTTCCTGCCGCATGACCTGAGACACAGAGTCCGCCTCATCTCCGATGCTGTACGGCCCACCGCCGCTTGGCATCTCAGATCCACCGTCTCCGATGAGATCTACCGCCATCACGTAGTACTTCTGGCTCAGCTCCGGCATGATCTTCTGCCACCACTCCAAGGAACCAAGGACGCCGTGCACCAGGACTACTGCCTGCTTGGAGGGATCGCCTTCCACAAGGACCTGCATGGCCCCATGGGAGGTCTGCACGATCGTGGCATCCGCGTTCGTTTTCCGGGCTTCTTTGGTCGCGTGCGATGCCGCCAACTGGTTGACACCCAGTGCAGCCACCAGCACCACGACAATAAGTCCAAACCAGCTCAGGGCTCGGCGAAGCCGGCGCCCCTTGCGCCTGTTTTGCGTTGCCGTCGGTGTGGCTTCGGCCAGGGTCGGGTGGCTCATTTGAGGTTCCTTACATGTGCTTGAGCTCGGCCATGGACAGGTTCGCACCGCGGGCCGGCAAGGGGCATCCCCGCCAGCGGCCGTCCCTGCCTGCTGCCTGCCGGAGTTCCGCGATTCCCGGTAGCCGGTCCTCTTCGACGCGCTTGGCAATCGCACCATCTGGGTCGGCGCTCCGTCGGGATTGGCTCGCGATTGAAAGCTTGCGACCAACACATGGGTGGCGTTCGCGGCGGAAGCAGCTGATCGGTAGCCCTTGCTCGCCGCTTGGAGCTCGACACTGAGAAGGCAACGGAGGCCGTGGCCGGCAGGCCGGTCGTCGGCTCGGCAGCGGCCAAGCTGCGGCGGATCGCCAAGGACGATTTCCCGGCAGCCGGAGACGACCGCTTCGCCGCCCTTGCGTTTGGCTGACGAATGGCAGCAGGTGGTCGATCAAGGGCTCGGCAACTAGGACCTCACCGTCGTGACGCTCGCGCTTCAGTGACAAAGGGGATCGCTAGATGCTGGTCATTCCAGCTGACACCTAGATAGAGCGGTGCATCCCTCGAGGCGACAACTCAGGTTGATGCTCTTCGTTTGCGGGTCTTCGGAGTTAGGCATGGGTTGGTCGAGTTCTGTATGGCCGGCGTCCGTCGGCGGCGAGCATGATCCTCAGTCGATAATGATCAAAATCTCTGAAGCCGTGGGCGAGTCGACGGACCTTCTCGATGATCAGGTTGATGGCTTCGGTGCCGCCGTTGGAGACGCCTGAGGTGTCGAAGTAGGCCAGCACCTGTGCCCGCCAGGCGCGGAGGGTGCGGCCGAGCCGGGCGACCTCGGGGATGGGGCAGGTGTGGAAGCTGTCGAGCACCTTCCGCGCGATCTCGCGGGCTTTCGCCGGGGCAGCGTGGTAGATGGAGCGGAGCTGCTGGTAGCACTGCCAGGTCAGGTTCACCTCATCTTGTGGGTCGCCGGTGTCGAGGCAGCGGCTGAGCTTGGCCTGCTGGCGCTCGGTGAGGTGTTCGACGCCGTGGCGGAGCAGCCCGCGAATCTTGTAGAGCGGGTCGTCTTTGTGGCCACGCCGGCCCAGGGTGTCTTGTTGGACGCGGCGGCGGACCTCGTCGACGACCTGGGTGCCGAGCCTGACCACGTGGAAGGCGTCCAAGACGGCGACGGCGTCGGGAAGGCCGTCGCGGATCGCGTTCGCATACCCGCGAAACGGGTCCAAGGCGGCAGTCTCCACGCCGTCGACGAACTCGTCGGGTTGGGCTTTCAGCCAGGCTTTGTAGACGGTGCCGGAGCGGCCGACGACCGCGTCGAGGAGTCGGGCATGCAGACATCCCGCCTGGTCACGCGACAGATCGACCATGATGGTGACGGCCCGGTCGACCCCGATCCGCGACGGCCGCCAGATGTGCTCGTCGACGCCCAGGGTCTTCACGCCCTGCAGTCTGGCCGAGTCGCTGGTGCGCCCGTGGCTTCGACCTCGATCGCATCCCAGCAGGTGTGCCAGTCCACGCCAAGATGCCGAGCGAGCGCCGAGACGGTGGTGTCGTCATAGCTGAGCGCGTCGGCCGCCCAACCCACCGCCCGTACCGTCAACGCCATCCGAGGCGGCGCCAGACCATGCGCCTCGCTGAACGTCTGAGTCGCGCACTGCGGTTCTCGGCAGCGCCAGATCCGCACCAGCCATCGCAGCAGCGTGACCCGGCCGAAACAGGGCACGTCATGCAGCATCCGGACCCGGCGGCCGTGGCTGACCGCGAGCACCCCGCAGGTCGGGCAGGCCGCCTCCAGCTGACCCGACTCGACGGTGAGCACCAGGCGTCGCACGTCGTCGACCTCCACCTCCAAGACGTGCATGTCGGGAACATCGAAGATCGCATCGGCCCGGGTGCACCAGCGCGCACTCGAACCACACGTAGGGTGGTCCATCGTCGGGGTCTTCCCTTGATCAGGATGCTTGGTCGCTTCCGATCCTGAAGGCCCCGACGCTCTCACCCACGGATCAACACGCCCACCTCGGTGGCCCCGTCGCCATGCTCAGATCCGAAGAGCCTCGTTTGCTGCTGGTGGCGCACCTCGGGCTGAGCGGCAGCCCGAGGATTCCAGCCAGCAGGCATCCCTGATGGCCGCTGGCAACGATGACATCCGAGCCCCCGTCCGGAACCGTTGCAAAAGAAAGGTCGCCACACGTGGGCGATCGCAAACTCACTAGGCACGGAGAACCCCGATGATCGCGATGCGCGTGGGCCGAGGGAGCACCGTACACCGCACCGGGCCGGCCACGTCCGGCCCACCACCAGACCGGTCGGCCGCGCCGGCTCCACCGCCCCCGCCCCGGTGGCGGAACTGGCTGCTGGTCGCCGGACTGCTGCTGACGGTGGCGCTGTTCCTGCTGCCTGCGGGCCCGAAGGTCCAGGAGATCGGCTACTCGCAGCTCAAGAGCGACATCGCCGCCGGGCAGGTCTCGTCCGTCGCGATCGGCCCGGACGGCAGCATCTCCGGAAAGCTCAGCAACGGCACGAGCTTCAGCTCCAGCTACCCAGTGGGACTGCAGGACCCGCAATTCACCGACCTACTGGAACAGCACAACGTGCAGGTCACCGCCCAGCCCGCCCAGACCTCGATCTCGTCGGTGCTGCTGAACCTGCTCCCGTTGGCCTTCATCGTCGGCTTGTTCTGGTGGACCGGTCGGGCCGCCCGACGCCAGCTGGCCGGCATAGGTGGAATCGGTCGTTCCCGGGGCAAGCTGTTCGACGCCGAACGGCCCAATACGACCTTCGCCGATGTGGCCGGCTACGAGGGCGCCAAGCGTGAGGTCACCGAGGTGGTCGACTTTCTCAAGCACCCGGAGCGCTACCAGCGGGCGGGCGCGGTCGGTCCGCGGGGAGTGTTGATGGTCGGGCCGCCGGGGACCGGCAAGACGCTGCTGGCCCGGGCTGTTGCCGGGGAGGCAGGTGTGCCGTTCATCTCGGTGACCGGCTCCAGCTTCGTCGAGATGTTCGTCGGCGTCGGCGCCGCGCGGGTCCGTGACCTGTTTGCGGACGCCCGCAGGCGGGCGCCGTCGATCGTGTTCATCGACGAGATCGACGCGATCGGCCAACGGCGCGGTGGGCAGCTCATCTCCAACGACGAGCGTGACCAGACCCTGAACCAGATGCTAGCCGAGCTGGACGGGTTTGACCCGGCCACCGGGGTCGTACTGATCGCCGCCACCAACCGTCCCGAGGTCCTGGATCCGGCGTTGCTGCGGCCGGGCCGCTTCGACCGGCAGGTGGTCATCCCACTGCCCGCCCAGCGGGACCGCCGGGAGATCCTGGCGGTCCACAGCCAGGGCAAGCTGCTGGGTCCGGATGTGGACCTCGACGTGGTGGCGCGCGCGACACCGGGGTTCTCCGGGGCCGACCTTGCCAACCTGATCAATGAGGCGGCGATCTTCGCGGTTCGAGCCGGCCGTCAGGTGATCGAGGCGGTGGACTTCGTCGAGGCGCGGGACCGCGTCCTGTTGGGGCACCGCGATAGTTCCAACGTGCTGCTGCCGGACGAGAAGTATGCGGTGGCTGTGCACGAGAGCGGCCATGCGCTGGTGGCTGCTCTGTCGGAGCACGGCGACCAGGTCGCGAAAGTGACCATTCTGCCGGCCGGCCAGGCTCTCGGGGCCACCGAGCAGCTCCCGGTCGACGAGCGCCACCTGCATTCCGAGGGCTATCTCAAGGACTCGCTGGCCATCCGGATGGGCGGGCGCGCCGCGGAGCTGATCGTCCTCGGCGAGACCTCCACTGGTGCCAGCAACGACCTGGCCGGCGCGACCGCGCTGGCAACTCGGATGGTGCGCGAGTTTGGCATGAGCGCGAAACTCGGCCCGGTCGGCTTCGGCACGGGCAACCCGGTGTACCTCGGCGGTGAGGAGATCCGGGACCGACCGTACGCCGAGGCGACCCAGCGGGTGATCGACCAGGAGGTGGCCAGGCTGCTTCGCGAGGCCGAGAACCGCGCGACCAGCGTGCTCACCGACCACCATGTCGAGCTCGACCGCCTCACCGAGCTGCTGCTGGAACGGGAGACCATCGACGGCGCCGACCTCGACCAGATCCTCGGCCGCAGCCCCGGCAGCCCCCTGCCGGCCGGCGCCACCACTCACCCAGCGACGGGCAGGCGAGCACCATGAGCGGCGTCCGGACCGGCATGGCACAGCTTGTACCGGCCTCTAGGGCGGGCCATCCGATACGTGTCGAAGGATTCGTCGTTGCAGTCCCCCATCGCAAGCACCGGTGTCTGGGGTCCGTGCACCTCGAGGACCCGCTGGTGGACGTAGCTGAGTGTCTCCCCGGCAATGGCGCGGTAGCCCTCGGACTCGAACTGGCCACCGCTGCGGCTGGGCCAATGATTGCCGAGGATGGCCCAAGTCCGGTCATCCGCGGTGGTGGTTTTGAAGTTGACCTGCACGATCTCGCGGGTTGCGTGGCAGCGCATCACAACGTGGAAGAACATCGCAGGAGACGATCACCGCTGAATTTGATGCGCAGGGGCGTTCGCCCGGAGGACCCGAGAGCGGGGCGGTGATGCACTTTTAGTCCACGGGAACGCCGACGAGAACCACCAGTAGAGATCAGGAGCGAGTCGCCGCTAGTGATCGCCCCGATCTTGTGGTTGTCACTTTGCCGCGTCGTGATCCGCAACCGGATCAGGTGGCTATTGGACGGCTCAAGATCAGCAATCCCTTACGTTCTCGTGAACTTCTGATGTTCAAGGGTTACTTCGCTTGGCTATGTAGTAGCGTCGCTCTCGCCCCCGTCGGTCACCTCGTCACTCACTTGCCCCGAGGAACATCAAATTGACCGACGGGGTTTTAGCTGCCTTACAGGGATGAGAAGCCGCGGCGCTTCGAGAAGAGCGTGAAGGGCTGTGACGGCCCACTAGCCTTCGAGTGGTGAGCCGACCGGGCGAGATCACCTCAGTGCGCCAATCGGCCGCCGCCTGTAATGTGGCGCCGCCTGTATCCGGCGGTGGCTCTCACTTGGGCTGATTCCCCGACCTCCGTGGACGCTTCAGCAGTTGTGCGAGGTCTGCGACTTACCGATCGCAGGGTCGACGACGCGGCCCACAAGCCATCTACAAGGTGACTCCCCGGGAAGCGACACCGGCAGCAACAAGAGCCTTAACGCCGAATACGTGGTGATCAGGAACGGCGACGACACCGGCCACACCATCACCGGCTGGACCGTACGGAATGCCGCCGGACACGTCTACGACAGATCACTCCGCAGTGACGTTGAAAAGTTCGGCGTAGTTGCCGACGAACATGTCGCGGCCCTTGATCTGAGCGGTCTCCTCGGCGCCGACGAAGCCGCGGCCGGGGAGCTGCGACACTCCGCCCGTCGGACCAAGCGGCAGCAGGATGAGCGGGGGCGCTGGCTCGTACGCGGTCAGTTCGTCGCGACCCTCGATGAGTGCCCGAATGTTGCCGGCAGCGATTTGCGCGTGCCGGCCCGCTGCACCACCCCGCTTGGACTCAGGGATCGCAGTGATGTCGCCGATGGCGAACACAGTCTCTTGCCCGGCAAGGCGCAGCTCCGGAGTCACCTCGAGGTGGCCGTTGGCCAGGCGAGCTGAGGCCAGCTCCTTGCTCAGATAGTCCGAATTCGGCACGATGCCATAGCAGCGGAACCAGATATCTGCAGTGATCGGCTGCCCAGATGTCGTGACTGCCGTAACAGTGCTGGTCACCCCAGGTTGGCTTTGCGGTTCCTCGACAAGCTTGGTACCTAGCAGAAGGTTGACGCCGAGCTCTCCGAGCTGGCGCCGGAGCTCTTGGCGTAGCTCATCGGTGTACTGCCCGGAGAGCACGTCGTCGATGGGGTCGATGATGGTGACTGCTTTCTTGGGCCAGACCGCCTTGATTTCACCGGTCAGTTCCAACCCGACCGGCCCAGCGCCCAGCAACAGCACCCGATCAGCCTTTTCGAGCTCGGACCTCGTGATTGCGATCTTGGCCTTCGCGGCGGCCGAGTCGTTCACGTCCATCTTCGCCGGGAAGGGGTACGACGAACCCGATGCCAGGACGATGTAGTCAGCCGGGATCCGCTCACCAGAGGCGATGGTGACAGCACCGGGGTCTACGCGTATCGCTCGGTCCTGGACAACCCGGCCGCGGGTGAGCAGGCGCCCATAAGGGTAGAAGACGCGATCGGCCCATTCGGGATCGATGAGCCCGCGTAGCGCGGCGATGTTGTGGACGAATGCGTCCTTGGGATCGATGAGGACTACGTCGGCGATTTCGTCAAGTGCTTTGGCGGCTGCTGCGCCACCGTACCCTCCGCCGATGATTGCGACTGTGGCCAAGTTTGTTCACGACTCCTTAGTTCGTGGCACGTACGGTCCGTACCACGAACAAATTAGTTGGCACCGCGAACTGTGTCAAGCTACGCTCACTGATCATGCGAGGCGAAGCTAGCAACTCGGCCGACTTGGCTACTGCGCTCATCCGGCTCTGCTTCGTCGTGCAGCGAATCTTTGGTGACGTTAGCCGCCGCTACGGTCTGACGCCGCAGCACGCCCAACTGCTCGGTGTGCTTGCCCACGGGCCGGTAGGGATGGCGGAGCTGGGCGAGGTGCTCAACCTCGAGAAGTCCAGCTTGTCCGGGCTGATCGACCGGGCCGAGGATCGGGCGCTCGTTGCCCGGGTACGCGACGAGACCGACCGACGGACCTGCCACGTCTCGCTGACCGGATCTGGAACGGAGCTCGCCGTACGCTTTCGCGACGATGTCTCCCGCGAGCTGAATGCCCTCGCCGCAGACCTGCCAGAATCTACGAGGCAACGGCTAATCGTTGCTATCTGGGAAATCTTGAGCGGGCAAGACGTTTCGGCAATCTTCGGCTGCGCTAGCTTGCAGGTTACCAATACCGCCGCAGTAGCCACAGGTCCCTGAAGCAGTTAGCCGTTCTCTGTCTCCGTCGCTTACCGGTGCCGCTGAGCGGTCCCGGGTTCTCGCTGTCTCAGCCCGAACCAGGACATGCGTCTCTGTCAAATGGCTTGGGCAGATGCCTGCCTGCTCGGGATCAAGTGACACGAGCCCGGCGGAATGGCGAGAGCGCCAGAATCAGGGGCGCCGTGGTGAGGATCGCAGCGGCGACTGTGTGGGCCTGTCCGAAGCCGAACCGGTCGGTCGGCAGGCCAGTGATCGGCGAGACGATCACGAGAACGGCCCGGTTCAGCGAGCGCATCGTAGTGTTGGTCCGCGCCTGCAACGATCTCTGGTGTCTCGTACGTCTGGATGACGACTTTAGTCTCCGGTCGCTGTCGCGACCGCGGGCAGTGCCATCCTCTAGCCGGACTTGCCGCCCTTCTTTCCCACCGAGGACCGGCCGCGTGCCGCCGCAGCATTGGCGATCCGAGCGCCTTGTCCTTTGATCCGCCTGTTTCGCGAATCTCCTCACAAACTTTGGGGTCCTTGACGCTGGGGCCCGGCTTCTACTTGCCTGGCATGATCGTCTCCTCTTAACTGATCTTGGTTTGGCTGGGTTGCAGATACGCCGATCTGTTGGTTCGAAGAATCCGCGGCAGCGCTGCTTGGCCCACCAGGCACCGGGAAAACCCACGCTGTATCGAGCCCAGCAGGCCGCTTCAAGATCCAGAGAACGTAGGTCCATGAGCTCGGTGCGCAAGATGAGAACAGTCGCCGCACCTGCGCGGCCACGCGGGGCAGCGTCGCTGTGAACTCGTGCGGCGCGCACAACCACCACGATGGTGTGCGCCATTGACGATGCCTCAAGCATCGCCACAGCTCTGGCTGGTGGCAGGCAGCACCGCGAGCGCTGCTCTGAGGGTAGGGCGCTGCGCCGGACTGGAGCGATCGCCTTGGGTCACCCTCGCATATCGCCCGGAGGACGGGCAGTCGCTGGCGGTGCATCGCAACGCGGACGGAAACTACCCGACCAGCCGGCGGCAAAGTGACCCACACCGACGGTTTCAGCCGCGACCGGGGAGACCAGCCAGGACGCGGCCATCAGGCCCTGGCCAGGGACAGCGCCGATCTGCTGCGAATACCCGCGCAGGCGGTCGCGGAGGATCCGGTCGCGACTCCGCCAACACCGCCCGACCCCGAACCCAAGCCTGTGGTTCGCCGCCGACCGCCGCCGCTGGCATCTCGTTCCGTGGTGGTTGATGGCAAAGGCAAGGTCAATGTGGCCTACAAAAAGATCCAAGTCGGCGGACAGCGCTGCGGCAGACCGTGCGGGTGATCATCAACGGTTCAGTGATCACCATCTTGGATGCCGCCGGTCAGCTGATCCGCACTGTCACAATCACCGCCGATACCCTCTACTGCGGCAACGGCCAACCACGCGGCGGCCGACCCAGACCGCGACCCCAAGCGCCTCCGAAAGTGAACTGTCCACAATGAACTGAGACATCAACAGTGTCCAGTCCAACCTGAGACATGACATGCCGCCGCGCGAATTCCTGCTACCCAGTCCTTCACCTCGGCCAGGTCAGCCGGTTTGCCTTACCCCACACGCCTAGGCGATCTGCGCGGCTCTGCCGGCTCTGGCCGCTTTCGGCGTCCGGTTTGATGTTTCTCATATGGTGACTGGAAACGTCATGTACGACGTTCCGCAGCCGCCATGACAGTCAGGACCGACCGCGGATCATGACAACGCTGTCCGACCCTGAGTCAGTAAGGGCCCGAGCGCCTTGATCACGTAGCTCTGCAAACCTGGCCGTAGGTTCACCTTGATTGCGCGTCGCTCATCCGTGGCGGCGTACGCGTCGGTGACCACGGTGAGCGACTCGGATGTCGTCGCGGTCCTGACGCAGCCTCACGTCGGATTGTTGACGCGCCGAGCGGAAGGTGCCTATGGGCGTGTCGGTTTGCTCCAAACTGTGGGTGTGGCTGTACAGGATTCTGGGGGTGTGCCCGCCCGCGATCCAGATCGCATGCTGATGTGGTCGACCCTTCGAAGTCGCGCGGAGCTCGACCATGTCGTCTTGGGGACGGCCTGTTGGCTTGTGGGTTCGGCGTTCATGCTGCTCGGGGTAGCGAACTCGCCGGATGCATGGAAGCTGAGCATGGTCGAGGGTTTGCTGTGGGTCGCGTTCCTGGCGCTCGGGGTCGGGTCGCTTCTGCTCGGGATCACGGTCCTGTTGGACAGATGGACACTGGTGGGGATTGCATTCCTGCTGTTCGGAGTCGCGGCCGTGTTGGGTGGTGTCGCGGCCTTGCTGTACGGATGGACACTGGTCGGGGTCGCCCTTCTGCTGGGTCCGGTTACGGCGCTACTGCTCGGGGTCGCGTTCTTGCTGGACAGATGGACGCTGCTTGGGGTCCCGTTCCTGGTGGGCGCTGTCGCGGCGTCGCTGGGCGGTGTTGCGGCATTGCTGGTCGGAGTGACGCTGGTGGGTGTCACGCTCTTGCTTTTCGGGGTCGCGTTCCTGCTGGGCGGTGTCGCCGCCTTGCTGGCGCGATGGACATTGATGGGGGTCCCTTTCCTGCTGTTCGGAGTCGCGGCCTTGCTGGGTGGTCTCGCGGCCTTGCTGGCCGGATGGACACTGGTGGGGGTCCTGTTCCTGCTGCTCGGGATCGCGGCGGTACTGGGTGGTGTCGCGCTCCTGTACTGTCCTGAATTGCCGCGAGGGCTAGTGGCCTGGCTAACCAAACGAGACGATCTGCCGCTCATGGCGGACGCTAACGAGCGCGATTAGCCCATGAGGGACTGCATCGTATTAGCCCATGAGGGACTGCATCGTATTGAGATAGAAGGTGCATCGAAGTCCGCGGCTGCATAGCAAGGGTCTGAGCTCTCGAATGGCCGACCGGTGCACGTGGCGGGGCTTGGCCGGCCCCAGTGGGGTCGTGAAGGCGTGGGCCGATCGGGCCCGGCGGCGTGAGTCCGGGTGAGATAGCGGATTCTGGAGCCGTTGACGCCGAATCGGCAAGGAGCGATCCCATTGATTGCCGGGAACTGCCGATAGGTCGGAAGCGAACGGGATGCATAAGGCCTGCTGCGGTCCGAGGTTCACCCTTTCCCGGGTTTGTTCTTGCCCTTATGCCTGCCGCCGCCGTCTTCGCCCTGGTCACTTGCCGCCACCGTCGTTCCCATCGCAGTTGCCGCCATTGTCAGCCGAGCGCCGTCTTCGTTGGGCGCGTTCGATGCGACCTCTCTGACGCTCTTGCTGTGTGAGATGCGGGCCCGAACCTCGTCAGGCATCAGCCCGTCGTTCTCCCAGTAGAAGCGGCTTTGAAAATGCCAGTACGTCCGTTCACCGATCTTCCCGAGCGGGAGCGGATAGCTTTCCTGTTGCGCAAGGAGCTCACGGAACTCCTTCGGCGTCGCATACGCGAAGTTGACGTACTGGCTTCCAACGCGAAGCCGCGCATGGCCCTTTCTCATGGAGAACAACTCATATCAGAATTCAACTGAGATGTTCTCCACGCGGTGTAGCACTGAACCCCCTAGCCGACTAGCTGACGGATCACTATACGCATTGCTAGGCTGGCGTGAAAGGGGCTTCGACCAAAAATGCCCACTTAGCATTCCGCAAACGATATAGATTCGGTGGCGGCAACATAACGAACGTTGCTCCGCAGTAGACACATCCTATTTCGTGTGTATTATGACCTTTATCCAGCACAAATCGGGGAAGGTAACCATGTCCAGCAAGGTAATCGTTATTCTCGAGGACGATCTCGACGGGACAAAGGCCGACGAGACCGTTGAGTTTGGACTCGATGGAGCCGCTTACGCCATTGATCTCAGTGACGACAACGCCAAGAAGCTCCGTGGCGCTCTCGACGGCTACGTCAGCAAAGCGCGCAAGGTGAGCGGGAGGCGCTCCAGCGGCCGCAAGACCAGCTCCGGCATCGACAACCGTGCGGTCCGGCGCTGGGCTGAGGCTAACGGGCTCGAGCTGTCGAAGCGGGGGAGGATTCCGCAGGACGTTGTGAGCCAGTTCAGGTCGGCGGGCAACTGAGGGCGGATCTCCAAATAAACAAGCCCGGCAATGGCTTCGCCGGGCTTGTTTGCTGCTGACAACTAGGCGCATTCGCGGTACATCGAACGACCATGGCACCTGTAGCCAAGCCTCCGCTTACGGCACGGCGCGCAAGTGGTGGAGCAAGGCGCATGATATTACAGCCTGCCCAACGCATCTATCAGCATCAGCCCGATGATCGGCATGAGTATTAATAGAGCCAATATTTCGATCTTGTCAGCTTTAGTCATTTGATTTCTCTTCCAAATCTATCTTCCAAATCGTCAGTAAGGTTGCCAAGACAACGCCGGCCGCGACAAACATTGCGTAGAAGGCCCAAACGGCAAGCTGGACCACGATTATCAGGACAGCCGGTAGGTGTTGGATCATTCGCTGCCCTCCGCCTCGGGCTTATCTGGGGCCGCTGGCTTCGACAATGCCTCTAAACCCGCTAAGAGCTGAGCGCGTATTTTGGCATCATCGAGTGTTTTTACGGACTCGGTCAATACTTGAGCAGCATCTAGGAAGCCCTGCTTATACGCCCACACCAATAGCTCAGTTAGCTCATCATTACTCACTTTCACCTCCTTTATTCTTAAGTTCGGCCAGGCGAGCCTGAATCACCGAGATGGGTTCCTGTTTAGGTTACTTTTGGCCCGAACCCCGACTACGGCCCTGAGTGGTTGCTCGCCGTCCTCGACATAGATCCGGAAGAACACTTGACGGCAATGGACACACCGTCGGTCCGTGATACGAGCATCGGATATGACCGGATTCATGGTTCTGGACGGCGCCGCATAGGACGGACCCTCAATTACCGGCACCTTGCTGATTCTGGTTTGTTCCTGCTTATTTCCTGCTTATGTGCGGTCGAGCTCATCATCCATCCATTGTGCGACACGCTAGGCTAAATCCACACAACAGCCCAGAATATGGTCTTATTGGGTTTCTGCGTATCCCCCATCGCGCTCAAGCATATGTTCGGTTTGAGCCCTGTTTGACAGCCGTCTCAGACAATTGCGAGGTTACATTACTCTTTGTTTCGTATGGTTCGGCGGCGCTGGGTCCTGGAGGAAGGACAAGAACCCGCCTTTGACCAGCCAGGAAAACGAGAACGCCCATACAGCGATCGACTCCAGCCAGAACAACGGATGAATCTGGGCGCGCACGGCGCTGCTCAGAACACGATCGAGTATCGGAGACAAGACCAGGCTAACCACGATCGTGACGCCACAGATCCTGTAGATCTTGTTCCTCAGCCGTTTGCGAGGTTCTTGTTTCTCTTTGGGGAGAGGCGGCAATGTAAAAATGAAGTATGCGAAATAGGCGAGGGTTAAGAAGAATAGGACTGCACAAGCAAAATGCAGCCATTCGGTCCAGGTTGTGTCCGGCCCTCTTGGCGACGTCGGGAAGAATGCGACGCCGAGGGCAAATATGCTAGTTAGAGTGCTCAGGAAGTTGTCACGAGGTGCGTACTTGTAGGAGAAAAAGAACACAGCCAACGCGCACATGGTCCCGACGAAGTAG
Source organism: uncultured Actinomycetota bacterium (assembly GCA_963734005.1). Classification (GTDB taxonomy): domain Bacteria; phylum Actinomycetota; class Actinomycetes; order Propionibacteriales; family Propionibacteriaceae; genus Microlunatus. Next base: position 64,163 of record CAVTFS010000003.1, on the reverse strand, counting down.
TTGCGCATCCCTGAGTAGTAGTAAGCGCTGATCGAGCCCAACATGCCTCCGCCGTCAACGAGAGGCTTCCCAATCAACAGGCCGATCGGCAGAGCGATGCCGATGATACCGATGGCCTTGCGCAGACCCCTTGTACGACAGAACGTAGTTGGCTTCGTCCGAAGGCGGTGTCAAATCTGTCATGCGCTCGAGGGTCGTAGTCACCTGCGACACCGCCGTCGAACTGCCTTCGGATTTATTCATGGCGAACCTCCAGTGCCGAGACCTTGAGTGTGGAACTAGACCCCGAGGCGAGCGAGCCCTTTTGGGCCATCAGCGTTGGGTTCTCGGCCTGGGAATCATTTTGCTTCGACGCCAGATCCGTGGCAGTCGGTACAGTACATGACCATATCGGCTCCTGGGACGAATGTGTCGTCTCGCCCAGTTCCTTTACAGGTAATGAAATCGAGCAACTGCGGAGTGTCCGCGATGTCACCCAGCGCCGCCCACGGCACCATGGCGCAGTGGAATTCGGGCTGTAGCTGCGCTCGGTGCCGCCAAATGCAAGCGATGCCGCCAGGGCACGCGGTCGACGCAACGCGCAAGAGCGTCTGCCCACGGAGGTGCGTCAGCGGCTTCTAATTGCGATTTACGCCGGCCAATCCTTCAGAAGAGCGCTCCGTGATCTTGGCCTGACCTCAAACCAAATCTGGGGATTGACCAAGACCGACAAAGAATGGTCCGAGAAGCTCGAGGCCGCCCTGACGGCTACCCGCCGGCACGACCTCCGAGACGGCACCAATGCGGTCTACGTGGGGGCTGTGTGTGTAAAGAGTGCCGAGAGCATCAGCGAATTCGCATGGCGAGGGATCGCTAGACACCAATTCAACTTACAGCCGATTCTCGGCTCGCGTTTTGGGCTACGCTGCGATTCCTAATCACTTCGCCGTCTCGGTTAAATCGGACGGTTGATCTCGGGGGTTTCTAGATGCGCACTGTCGCCCTTCTGGCTTGAGCATGGCCAGTTCGGCCTGTTCGACACTCCGCCAGGGCCTAGCCGTCGAGTTGCTGCAGCAAACCTAGTGTCCAGAAAGGATCACATGATCAAGCGATTGGTCGGCCAGGTGTCTTGTTGGACGCGGCGGCGGACCTCGTCGACGACCTGGGTGCCGAGCCTCACCACGTGGAAGACGTCCTAGACGTCGACGGCGTCTGGAAGGCCGTCGCGGATCGCGTTCGCATACCCGCGAAACGGGTCCAAGGCGGCATGTCTCCACTCCGTCGACGAACTCGTCGGGTTCGGCTTTCAGCCAGGCTTTGTAGACGGTGCCGGAGCGGCCGACGACCTCGTCGAGGAGTCGGGCATGCAGACATCCCGCCTGGTCACGCGACAGATCGACCATGATCGTGACGGCCCTGTCGACCCCGATCCGCGACGGCCGCCAGATGTGCTCGTCGACACCCAGGGTCTTCACGCCCTGCAGTCTGGCCGAGTCGCTGGTGCTCGCCGTGGCTTCGACCTCGATCGCATCCCAGCAGGTGTACCAGTCCACTCCAAGATGCCCAGCGAGCGCCGAGACGGTGGTGTCGTCATAGCTGAGCGCGTCGGCCGCCCAACCCGGCCGGGGCCGCCAGCTTGGCCCTGACGCTCGGGGGCCTCGCTCTCGCAGAAACCCCAGCACAGGCGCTCACCGGCGCACCTTGCGACGAAGGCGACGCCTGGAGCTGGTCCATCACCAACCCGACGCGCTACCAGGCGGGCCCGCACGAAGCTGTGGTCGGGCTGTCTGCCGCCATCCGCACTGTCACCATCAAGGCGCCCACCGGTTGCACGGTTGACGCCGGGGACACCTGGCGCGTGTACAACGGCTACTTCAGCGCTGCAGGCACCTTCAACGCCGAGGAAGCCGCAGCCGGTAAGGACACCGACCGTGTCTCGGTAGAGGTGCCGACCTCCAACGCTGTGGCTGGCGATGAGATTCCGGTCAAGCTGAAAGTGAACGACTCCTCAGCCGGAATTCCGAGCGTATGGGATGTGGACGAGTCGAATGCCGGCTCGCTGGTGCTGCTGCGTCGCACGCTGTTCAAGTACAAGGGTGTCACCGATTGGATGAACTTCACCAACGAGCCCTACATGTGCGGTATGCATGTCGAGGGTGCAGCCCCGCTGCTGCGGGCATCGTGGACCTCCAAGCGGTACCTGGGTTATGCCGGTCGCACCGTCCGCATGGAGTACCGCCTGACCGACGGCCCCGACAGCGCCTGGGCCAACCGGTTCCTCTTCAGCGACCGAACCGACGACAGTGGCTATGTCGAGTTAATCGACTTCCTCGGTGGAAAAGAGGAGGGGCCCGGCGGGGTGCTGTCTGACGACGGTCCGCCTTGCGGTGGAACGATCGTCTTTCGAGGCCACTACAGCGGCAACAGCACCAGCTCAGGCACCTGGTCCAACGGAGATGCGATAGCAGAAGCAACGATCGACTGGGAGAAGTACCGCCCACATCTTAAAGAAGAGATCGATGCAGCGGGCATTGCCAAGGACTGCGCCAAACTCGACGAGCTGGGCTGGGAAGTGGCCCACCCCCTTCGGGACGAGGTGTTGTGGAACTATGTGTTCCGATGGGGTGTGCAGACCGGATGCTGGGAGGACGACTGATCGTCAGCTGAAGTGATGTGGGTCGAGGTAGACCGTCTGGCAGGTCGCGGGCCGGACGAAGACAACCCGCTTAGTGGCTGATCGAGCCCCAGGTGGTTTCGCGTTCAGTCCAGCCAGCACCCACGAGGATTGACGGCCGATGGCGGAGGCGGCCAAGCGATCAAGATTACGTCTGGGTGACGCTCTCTCGGGCTGATCTCAGCGCCGCCGTGGACGCTGCAGCAGTTGCGCGCGGTCTGCGACTTTCCGATCCGCTGGGTCGACGACGAGGTCCACAGCACCCTGACCCGCTGGCTGGAAGGTTGCGACTGCGACGCTTGCCGTGAGGCCCAGAATGCCGCCCCAAGGGCACGGTTCCGGCGGCGAGCGCAAGCGCAGTTACCGTCGAGGTGCGCAAGCAACTGATAGAAGCCATCTACCACGGCTGGCCATTCCGGACGGTGCTGCGCGACCTGAGCCTGACGCCCAATCAGGTCTGGGGCCATACCAAAACTGACGACGGGTGGGCCTCTACGCTTGATGCTGCGCTAACAGCAACCCGCCGGGGACGCCCTCGAGCACAGCACCAACGCCACGTACGTGGCCGGCTGCGTCTGCAAGGAGTGTCGGGATCACCAGTGCGAGCGGTTGGCCAGCAATCGCGGTTGACCCAGCTAATGTGCTTCGGCAGCTAGCGGGTTCCCGCCGCCCTCGGTCGACGAGAGATCTGGTGCAATGGAACCTTCATCCGTGAGCTCATTCGATTGGCTTGAGAGGAAGCCCATGTCCCAGCCTGACCACCCGGAGGCCACCGGAGTGCTGCCACGCTTTACCGCGGAGTCGTTCCCTGCCAAGCCGGATCTCGAGTGCGACATCGTCATGAAGGGCGGGATCAGCAGCGGAGTGATCTACCCGCTGGCGGTTTGTGAACTAGCTCATACGTACCGACTGCGCTCGGTCGGTGGCGCCTCCGCGGGGGCCATCGCGGCTGCGGTGGCCGCTGCGGCGGAAGTCGGGCGTGCCTCGCTTGCCAGCGGGGTTGCTCAGGCCGTGCCACAGGATTCTGCGACGCTACCGCCCGGCTATCTCGGACTATCGCAATTCCCAGATCTCCTTACCGAGAAGCAAGCGGATGGGAAGTCGTTGCTGTTTCACCTCTTCCGGCCCCAGCCGGAGGCCAGGCGCCTCTTCGAGCTGGCCACAGCCGGCATGGATGGGTGGGCGCAGCTCCCGAAGCCACGCGAACCCTGGGCGGTGATCAAGCTCGCAGCCAAGCTGGTGATTCGGGCGGGTCGCTGGGCTTTGCGCCGGGCGCTGCTAAGCCTGCTGCCCGGCCTCGTACTGGCGGCGCTCGGGATCATCGGGTTGATCATGAACCTTGGCGCTTTCGGGGTACTGCTGTCGATCATCACGATCTTGCTAGGCATCCTCATCGTTGTGCTGGGCTGGATCATCGCCGTGCTGACCGCGGTATTTGACGACATCAAGCAGCTACCTGGGATCGGCTTCGGGATTTCCTCTGGCAGGGGCGAGTCCGAGGACGACCTGGCCTTAACCCCGTGGCTCTATCGCCGGCTACAGGAGCTAGCCAGCAAGCCCATAAAAGATCCGCTCACGATCGGCGATCTGAAGGAGCATGGCGTCGAGTTCCAGGTCATGACCACGAACCTGAGCCGCGCCGAACCTTCGGTCATGCCGTGGAACAACGCCATCTATTTCTTCGACCCTGACAAATTCACCAAGCTCTTCGGTAGTGACGTCGTCACGCAGATGAAGGACAACCCGCCACCGCTACCAAGCGGGCCGGTCGAGCGGCGAGAGCGTGAGGTTCTGCTGCAGCATGCCCTGCCCAAGTTGCCCTTCCCGAGGCCGGAGAATTTACCGATTATCGTCGCCACGCGGATGAGCCTCAGCTTTCCGTTGCTGATTTCGGCTGTGCCGTTGTACGCGATCGACTACACCCTGCAGGCGAACAAGGACTACGTGAACGCTGTCACCGATTGGCGCCGCGACCATCCCGACGGGACTCTCCAGGAGCATGTCGAGGGGGTCAAGAAGCGCCCCAGCTTCGACGTGAACTGGTTTTCCGATGGTGGTTTGACGGCCAACCTGCCGGTGCAGTTCTTCGACTCGCCGCTTCCCACCCGGCCGACCTTTGCTGTCAATCTGGCCCCCTTCACTGAGCAGCACCAGCAGAGTCCCGATGAACGGGATAACAGCGATCTGCCCAAGCTCAATTGGGAGGGGCTGCAGCGCCGCACGGCGCGTTGGAATCAGGAACCGCTGTCACAGTTGATCGAGTTTGGGAAGTCGCTGGTGCAGACTGCCCGCACGCATGTCGAGAAAGCCGAACTGGTCATGCCCGGTTACCGAGACAGAGTGGTCACGGTCTTTGAGGCAGGCGACGAAGGCGGACTCAATCTCTCCATGCCGGCCGACGTGGTGAATCGGCTGAGCGGCCGCGGCCGATTCGCCGCCCAGAAGCTGGTGGATCGGTTCGGCCCGAGCGGGAGTGGCTGGGCGAACCACCGCTGGGTCCGGTTCCGCTCGGCCACTGCCGCTCTCAGCGACTGGTTTGCCGGTTTCGAGAGGGGATACACAGCATCGACTGCCGAGTCCTATGACACGTGGCTGGACGGTCACGCCCGCCAGCCGTCGTACCGGATGACAGATGGCCGGCGGGAGGCCGCCCAGTTACGCATCACCGACCTGCGCGGCCAAATCAACGCCTGGGCAACAACCCCGGCCGATGCCTTCACGGAGGGTCGCCCCCTGAAACCGCCCGTTTTGAGACTCGGTCCCCGGGCAGATGCCGATACCTGAGTCGGCTTCGGGCTAAGTCCCGGCTGAGTCAAACCTTGCCTGGGCACCGCAGACAATGGGCACTGTGGCGCTCCGATCATGCAAGTCGCGAAGCCCGTTCTGGGTGGCGGTGCCGCTGACGATCTTGTGCGTCGGCATGGTGATCTGCATTGGGGTTGTTCGCGGGTACGCGTTCGGCGACCCGCAACACAATTCCGACTACGAGGGAGGGCAGCAACCGAGCCCCCTCGTCTGGGACGAAGGACACGCGCATCTCTATGGACGAGTTTGCGTCCGCTCCGTTACGGTCTCCGTAGCGCCGTTATTGCGGGGGTCGGCGGATCTGCGTCTGAAGCTAAAGACTTACCTGAGATGAGGCAAGATCATCACCTCGTCCCGCACCAACCAGCTGTCCTTTCACCCAGAAGCCGTGTCGATCCGACTGATGGGCCGGTTTGGCGTCTATCGAAACGGTTCTGCCGTGACGCTGCGGCCGAGCGTCAAAAGACTCGTGGCGCTGTTAGCAATTTTGGAGCAGGCCGACAGAAGCGACGTGGCGGCGCAGCTGTTCGCGGATCTGCCCCCATCGCGAGCTCAGGGCAACCTGCGTTAGTTCAGCGTGTGACATCAAAGACAGGCTGAGCCCCCGAAGAGATTGACGCCCGCGGGGGTGGGGTCGGGTCAGGTGATATCGATGCCCGGGATGTGAAAGCCCAGGAGGCGGCAGAGGGCTGCGCCAAGTATGAACGGCCACAGGAGTACCGCCAATATCGATAAGAGAATACCTGAGAGGCTGGAGAGGTGGATGTTGTTGGTGAGCAGCGCCACGATGATGCCAACAACTATGTACCCCGAGGGCCAATACCAGTGCCTGCGGAACCACATACGATCAACTGCCTTTCGGATGAGGACTACGGACGGTCGCATTAATGGTGGCTTGAGCGACCGATCTATATGTCTGTATTGCTGAAAGTTTTGGCTGCCCGGAAGAGCGAGTACTTCACGGCATGGATGGGGAGGTCCCACATTCCGGCATGCTCCTTGACCTGCCCACCGAAGGAGCGCTTGAACCGGGTGTGGCGGGCTTGTTTGTGGTCTGGGTCGTCCGTGGGCGCGATGCCCCATCGCCGCGTCGGCTCGGGTGTGTGGGGGATCTGGGACGTCGATGAGTTGGCGTGCCATCGATCTCGCTGAGGACGACGCCAGGCAGCAGGCGGCAGACCTCGACGTCACCTTCAACCAATACGGGCAACGCGACCAAGCCGATCGCAGAGAAGTCAGCCCGCCGATCGAGGTGGAGTCAGCCACCTGGTCTGCTGCAGGCGATCTCGACTACCTGGTGAAAGAGCACCAGGAGTGGTGGGCCCGGGTACGGCGTCCAGACCGATATCACGTGTGGATCAGAGCTGTTGATCTACGTGCGGCCAAAGAGCACGGATAGCCGTGAGTTGTTGTTGTCATTCGTCGTTTCTAAGACATACCGGCGCGGCAGCAAGGACCGTCGCCTTGACTGCTTTCGGTTCGCCGGAGCGCGAGTTTGGCAGGGATCGGGGCGAAAAGTTGCTTCTCAGCGACCGCCCGACAGGTTCATTCGACCCTTTGGTGTTGGAGGGAGCCGAATGTCACAACAGTCACGGCGTCATGACCCGTATCCATGGACGTGGGAGATCCCGCTAGCCGTCGCCGTGGTGATCTTGATGGTGCTGGTCTGCGGGGTGCATCTGGGGCGCGGTATCGCGAATGTGCTGGCCGGTGCTGGCTGGGCAGGTCGACCCCGGGTCGGCGGCGGGCCCGTACAACCGGATCCCTTCACCGCGTACCACGTACTACTTCCGAGCGCTGCAGGACCTATGCTGCCCGAGGTATCGACAGCGGAGCCACCGGCGCGCTAAGGCGGACCAGGGCTAAGTCCGTGCCGGAGGATCTCGCAGAGATGGAAGCCATGCGGGTAGCGAGGTTTGTCCAAGTCTCGCGTTCTCGTCGGAGCCAGCGCCCAGTCGCTCATGCCAAGTGCACGAAGATGACCTAGCTGAGCTGTCCTGCTGGGCGAACTGGGCCTGGACGGTCGCCTCCGGCCGGTACGCGGGATTCCTGGCGGCACAGCAAGCCGGCTCCACCCGGGTGATCGTTCCGCTGCGTCACGCCGGCGAGGCGAAACTCGTTGCAGGAATCGAGGTTTTCGGTATTGCCTCGATCACCCAGCTGGTCGCCTTGCTGCAGGGGCCGCCGGTCTCATGCTGGCCGAAGGTCGACCGTTCTCGGCGCACGAGGTGTACGCGCGCTGGAAAGCAGGTCCGGCCGCAGAGCGCGAGCTGTAGCAGGGGCTGGCTCAGCTGTGCGTTCCCATCACTCATGCCGAACGCGGCAACCGAATTGGCGCGCGGCGCCTCATCGGACGCGCTCACCAGCGCATGGAGACCTACGCTGTCACCGATGGGCCGACCTACGGCTTAGACCTCAGCCGCATCATCGATGGATCCGTGACCCTGAAAGAGGCACTACACTACGGCTTCCGGTTGATCAGCCACCCACTGTGAACGGCCGGTCACCGCCTACGCGCGAGGAATGTGTAGCGGGCGAGCCGTCGTTCGTTTGCAAGCGTGCAGGTGATCGTGAGAAAGCGCTGGATGCCCTCGAAGGTCTCTTCGCCCTCGTGCCCGACGAGCTCCTCGCGGCGTACGGCACGCTCATCCCGCCAGCGCCGTGCGACCTCGGCGACGTTGTCCGTCGTGTCCTCGCAGCGCATAAGTTCGAAGCCAGCGAGGTCCAGGAGTCGCTCGTCCTCCTGGCGGAGCGAGAGGACGAAGAACCCGATCGAGGTTCGGGCCGCGATCTCCTCGTTGGTGATCAAGCCGTTGACGACGACTGGATCGGTGAACACGGCGAGCCCCCCTGGCCTCAGGACTCGGCGCCACTCCCGAAGCACGTCCAGCCGACGGGGTAGATGGTTGATCGCGTCGATGCAAACGATCGCGTCGATCGAGGCGTCCGGCACCGGAAGCGCGAGCGCTGCATCAGCCTGCTGGAAGGTCGCCAGCGAGCGCAACCCCTCCCGGCCTGCCATGGCGTTCGCGCTTGCGACGGCGTCGGCATTACTGTCGATGCCGAGGACCTGCGCGCCCGTGGTGGCGGCAAGGTGCAGCGCAGGTCCGCCGGCGCCACACCCGACGTCGAGGGCGCGGGAGCCGGGACCAAGCGAAGTCCAGCCGATAATTTCGCGCCATTCGTCCGCCGTCAGCCAGCTGTTCTGGCCGAGGTCCTCGCCGTAGGTCTCGAGCCGCACCTGCTGGCGGGCGTCGAGCTCGAACCCTGCGTACGTACGGTCGTACAGGCGCGTCGTCGACGCCGGTGCTGCCGGAGCCGCGCCCCCAGGAGGATGACCACCCTCGCCGCGAGCCAGGATCCCCTCCGGGGCCGAGGCGGAGGACGAAGTTGGGTTCGAATCGCCCATCGGGATCTCCTCAGATTTATGAGCCGAGCCGGTAGAAGGCGCCTATTCCGGCCACTCTGTGATAAAAGCGGGGGTTGGCGTGAATGCGTACGCCCCCATGACCGTCTGGCCCGGTCGAGAACTTGTGCCGGGTATTAGCGGGGACCACGATGACCTCCCGGCATGCCCTGCAGCTGCTCGGATCCGACCGTGAACGTTGCCCAACCACGCCGGATGACGAAGGTGTCGGCGTACGCGTGCTGGTGCAGCGTGGGCCGACGCCCGCTTCTTGCCGTCGATTTCAAGATGATCGAGATATTGGCACTCGCTGGTAGCTCTTGATAGTTCTCGCCGTCGGCGCGGCCATCTGCCCGATCAATCACGGACCCGTCCATCGACCGAAGGTAACAAACGCCGTCAGACGGTCGCTCGTATGTCGGAGATCCGATCCTTAAGCAGACGTCGCGGCCGGGATCTGTTGGCCCTGGCTCGCGTCCTCGGCATGCGCGTTCCACTTGTCCGTCGTCGACACGATAATTCCGAGTTGTGTGGTGCGGACCCGGCTCGGTCGGTTCGTCGCCTGTGCTCTGGCAGTGAAAGCCTTGTCTTCGGGAGGCCGGCTGGCCGCGATCAGAGGGCGATCGGGAAAGACGAGGTGGATGTGGGTAAGCCATCTCCAACATGACTCGGTGGGTAGAAGGCGGGGATGGGGGGAGGAATGAGTGACATCCGGATCGGTACGTCGGGATGGAGCTACGACCACTGGAACACCGTCTTGTACGAGCCCTCGCTGGCACCCACAGACCGGCTCCGCCGGTACACACAGGAGTTTGACACAGTCGAGCTGAACGCGAGCTTCTACCGATGGCCGCAGCAGCCGACGTTCCGAGGATGGCGACATCGGCTACCGCCAGGATTCCGGATGAGCGTGAAGGCACCCCGCGGCCTCAGCCACGGCCGGCGTCTGTATCGGCCCGAGACATGGACCTCTCGGCTGGTGGACTGTTGGCACGAGCTGGGGGAGCGACGCGGACTGTTGCTGGTCCAGCTGCCGCCCGACCAGGAACGTGATGACGACCGGCTCGACTACTTCCTGCAAGGCCTGCCGGAATGGATGCGTGTCGCCGTCGAGCTCCGCCACCACAGCTGGGCCGTCGATCCTGTCTTCGACCTGTTGAGCCGCCACCACGCAACCTATGTGGTGATGAGTGGCGCCGGCCTGCCCTGTGTCCTGCGAGCCACCTCGACAACGGTGTACGTGCGGCTCCACGGCCCTGACCATGATCACCTCTACGCTGGCTCGTACGGCGACGCCGATCTGTACTGGTGGGCCGACCGCATCCGCGAGTGGCACCGACAACACCTTGGCGTCTTCGTCTACTTCAACAACGACGTATACGGGCATGCGGTGACCAACGCACGCCGGCTGCGCACCTTGACGAACTCGTAGGCCGGACAGGTCAGGACAGAAGCGGCAAAGAGAGGCCTGGCGTTCAGACGAGGTCTGGGGTCTCCCCCTCGTCCTCCACGCTACGCCCACGGCCTATCCGCGGTGCTCGCCCCTGCGCGGCCCGGGCGCCGGGGGCGATGATGCTGGAGATGAGTCGCTGGATCAAGGAAAACGGCCTCCTGATCGCCAACCTCGCCGTCTTCGCGGCGTTCTTCGTGGGCATGATCATCTGTGGCGTGCAGGTGCACAAGACCGATCAAGCGTACGCACGGCGTCGATACCGGCGACATCCCCGCGCTCACGATGCTGCTAGTCGCGGCACATCTCGTCATCCGTTCATAGTCACAGACCATGACGTCGGACTGTTAAGACACGAGGTCAAGCCATCCGTTAGCTGGGCCACATCACTCTTGAGACGCCACGTGGTCGAAAGCTGGCCAGCTCGTTGGTGGGTGAAAGAACGGCAGGAGTGGTGGGGTCGCGTACGCGATGCGGACGGCCGTCAGCGGTGGATCAGAGCTGTTGATCTTCGTCCGGCGAGCGGGTCACAGCGATGACTTGTCGTTCGCAACTTAAAACCAGCTCCAACGGGTCGAGGAGGCCGTGCAGGCCTTCAGCGATGCACTCACCAACGCCGAGACGCTGCTGGCACTGGCGGAGCTGAACATTGCCGCTCTCCAGGTCCGTGCACTCGCGTTAAGCGGGCTAGCCGCAGCAGCCGACGATCCGACAAGGGCCGCTCAAGCGGTCGATGCGTTCACCCGGCTCAACCGAGCCACCAAGGCGGCGGGCGTGGTCGCGGACAGCATCTGGCTCCTCGACGCGATCAGTTCCGCTTTTGACTCGGCCGGCGTCCTCGCCGACGTCATCGGCGCCGCACGGGACCTGTAATGGACAACGAGCAGGCGTCCGAGCGTGTGGCGGTTCCCATTGTGGTCGGTTTGGTCTGGCGATACATTTGCAAGCTACTCCAGCTGGGACCGCGAATGACCGACTCCGGGGTGCGCTGGGTGGCGAAGTTAGCCGCTGACTCGGCCGCCGATATCGACGCTCTGCTGGGCCTGTCGCTGGGCCTGGACGTGTGGGAGCGCCACGGCGACAGTCTGGTGGTGGCGGCGAGCGAGGCGCAGCTGCTGGAGTTGGAGCGTCGACGATTGGTACGGGTCGAACGGTTGGTGACGCAGGCCGAGTTCGAGGCCCGCGCCCGCGGCAGGCGGCAGTCGCCTGGGAAGGGGGGCGCAGCATGACCCTCATCGCGAGAGTGACGTCAGAGGACCCGCAGGCGATGCTGGCGCAGTTGCTGACGGCCCAGCTTGGGCTGGACGTCTGGGAGGTTCAACCTGATCATGTGGTGCTGCAGGCTACTGAGGCCCAGGTTGAACGGTTAGAACAGATGGGCTATGGGGTGGAGCAGCTTCACATGACTGAGGCCTACGTGTCGACGTTCGCGACGGCCGACGCCGCCGCTGGCTATCACTCGGCCGGACAGCTGGAGCAGGATCTGCGAGTTCTAGCTGAACGGCATCCTGATATTGCCGAACTTCGTGAGATCGGGCGCAGCCTCGAGAACCGGCCGATCTGGGCGTTGCGGCTTGGCGATCGTCGCGGCACCGATCGCAAGGTGTTCTTGCTGGGTTGTCACCATGCCAGAGAGTGGATTTCTGTGGAGGTGCCGTATTTGCTGGCTGAGCATCTCCTGGATGCGTCCGGCGCTGACCCGGTGCGGCGGTGGCTCCAGCGAGGCGAGATCTGGGTGGCACCGATGATCAACCCGGATGGACACGAGTTCAGTCGCACCGAGAACCGGCTATGGCGCAAGAACCGCCGCCAAAACGCCAATGGCAGCTTCGGCGTGGACCCCAACCGTAACTATGGCTACATGTGGGGGACCCTGAACGTCAGCACCTCCAGTCACGTGCCACAAGACGAGACCTACGTGGGCCCGCGGGCCTTCTCTGAGCCGGAGGTGCGTGCGGTTCGTAACCTGGTAGCCCGCGAGTTGTTTTCAGGCGTGCTTACCTATCACAGCTATTCTCAGTTGATCCTCTATCCGTGGGGATACTCCCCGGAACCAATCGTCGATCCAACCGACCGTCACAATTTGCAGCAGCTTGCTGAGGACATGCAACGGCTCATCCACAGCGTCCATGGCAGGAGCTACACTCCCGAGCCAGCCTCAACGCTGTACCCGACTGCCGGCGACACCACCGACTGGACATACGGCGAGTACGCAATATGGTCATTGACCATCGAGTTGCGCCCCAGCAGCCAGGCCGAAGGCGGGTTCATCCTGCCTCCGAGCCAAATCCAGCCCACCTTCGAAGAAAATCTGCCTGCTGCATTCGAATTCATCGGTCAGACACTCGACCACGACACCGATGAAACCGACAGATTGCAACCCTGAATCGGTTCGCATCAAGCAGCATGGCCAATTTGAAAGGTCGCGCTCGGCGAGCGTCCACGGGCCATATCAGACTGTGAAAGTGCCCGGAAGACACCGCCGATCACCGCCTTTCGCCGTGCCTAATGGCCCGCTTATCGCCCATACCACCGAGTGGCCTGTAGGGGAACGGTGCCGAGCCGGGCGGGAACATCGGCAAGGCGGCCATGGAGCGGGCAAACCACCTCGGGCCGGCGCACGGAGATCCCCGGCGCACGGGCGTCGTTCCCCTACGCTTTCGGCGTGACCTCGACGGGCCGGTACCCGCACGATGTACTCGCGTCGGGCTGGCAGCGCGCGGGCCGACCGAGGAGCACCGACCTCGTGCTTGAGGTCGGGCTGGTGCTGGAGGATGCCACGTCGGGATTCTGCGGGGCGGTGCTGCGCTGGGAGCGCGGTCTGGTGGTCTTGGAGGACCGGCACGGGAAGCAGCGGACCTTCGCCCTCGGCGCGGGGTTCTGGTATGAGGGAAGCCCGGTTGTGCTCAAGGCTCCGCCGCGAGCGCGGTCGGTGGCCACTCGGACTGTCTCGGGTTCGGTCATCGGTCCGGCCGGTCGGGCAAAGACGGCGCTGGCCAGCAGGATCTATGTCGAGGGGCGCCACGACGCCGAGCTGGTGGAGAAGATCTGGGGCGACGACCTGCGCCACGTTGGGATGGTCGTTGAGTATCTCGGCGGCATCGACGACCTCCCTGGCATCGTGGCTGACTTCGCCCCGGGAGAAGCGCGGCGGCTCGGGGTCCTCGTCGATCACATAGTTCCTGGGAGCAAGGAGTCGCGTGTCGCGGACCGGGTCCGGAGCGGGGCTGGCCGCGGTCACGTGCTGGTGCTGGGTCATCCGTACGTGGACATTTGGCAGGCCGTGAAGCCGGCCAGGCTAGGACTGGCCGGCTGGCCGGAGGTGCCGCGGACCGTCGAATGGAAGCATGGGATCTGCGCCGCCCTGGGGCTGCCGCACAGGAATCAGGCCGACCTGGCCGCGGCTTGGAGGATGATCTTGGACCAGGTGCGCTCCTGGGACGACCTGGAACGCCCCTTGCTTACCGTGGTCGAGCAGCTGATCGACTTTGTCACCGAAGGTCATCACTGAGGGGCGTCAGCTCAGTCCAGCAAGTCGCGCACCACACCGTCGGCCAGCAGCCGCTCGCGCATGCCAATCGTTCAAAACGTGCCCTAGCAGGTACTGGTAACTCTGTCGCGGTGACAAGGCTCGGTGATACACGGCACTACGCCAAGCGAACATTTCTTGTCTTCGTCGTGATTGCCATGCTGCTCGCGATGGTCTCCGTCGTGATTGCGAGCAGGTAGCACCCCGAGATGCTTCATCTTGCATTGGGCACGGCGGGCACGCATTGTTCCAGCAACCACGGAGACGGCCCACGGAAAAGACAATCAGAGTAGGGATGGGAGACGTCAAGGATGTGCGGCGCGTGTGTACCCCCTGGCCCGGATGTGCATTTCGCCTCTCACAGACATTTTGATCTTTGTCCAGAAACGGAATTTGAACCCGCGCCGCCGCCTTGAAAGCGCAAAGTCGGCATCTTTCGTTACTTTCGCGGCATTACCGCTATTGCCCAGAATAGCTGTGACAGTATACGCAACCAAAAAGTCATCGATAGTGTTGTCAACCCCTACTTTCTTGCGGTGGCGTGCCCTCTCCCACGCTCCCTCGATACAACGCATGACGGCTAAGGCACACACCGCATTCAAACCCATGGAAAAGCGGACGGCAGCGACGAAGCGGGAGCGTTGAAATGGAGATTGGTCATGACACCCTCGCGAGCACAGCTGGCCCGGTGGGTGACCTAATCCCGTCGAGGGCCGTGACCACCGCCCAGCGAGGCGCCGAGCCGGCGAACATCATCGATGACGTCGTCGACGAGTGGGGACGGCAGTCTTTTCCGGCAAGCGATCCCCCGTCGAACTGGTGCGTCAGTGAGGGCCTGGCTTCGAGGTCAGCCCACCAGACACGCCGAGCCCAGCAATAAGGCAATGAATGTCGGCAAACGCCTACCATCTACGAGGGTGGAGTGGCTCTGGGACCGGTTCTGGGCATGGATGGCTACGCCGGAGTTGGAGTGGCTCTGGGACCGGTTCTGGATATGGATGGCTACGCCGGAGGCAGGCAACCTCGGCGAGTGGGTTGGTGCGGTCGGCACAACGGGCGCTCTACTGCTGGGCTTGCATTTACTCAGGCGAGATAGGGACGCCAATGTAGCCCAAGTGCATCAAGTATCTGTATGGAGAAGTTGGCAATTAAGGCCGAGCCAGGATGACCAACGCACTGCAAACGTGTTTGCCCAACTTCATATAGCAAATCACTCACTTTGCCTGATAATACTTCCGAGGGTTTACACGTGGATCGCAAGTGACGGTGAGGTTGGTCAGGAGTTTGCTTTGGAGGACTTACCCCCCGAAAGCGCTGAGGTGATTGAGGTGCCAGTCGTTGATCCGCGCGTGAAGCTTTGCTCTGTACTGTCGTTCAAAGACAGACGCGGCAAAACATGGTTCAAGGATATGCACACTCAAAAGGTCATACATGGTTGGAAGGTTCGGAGGCGCGTCGTAGCTATAAGGCGGGCAGAGTTGCAGTGGTTAGCGCAGCAATACAGGCCGCCCGCCGCAATGTCGGCCGATGATGCAGCGGATCAAGCAATGAGCAGGTAAGTGCAATACCGGATACTTGGGACTTTCCAGCCACTAACGCAAACAGACAAGCGAGGCATTTTTAGAACGAACCCGATGCCGACCCGGCAGTCGCCATCCACGTCCGTAGCATGCCCCGGGTGGCTTTTTGAAATTTTGGTCCATCGGGCCTTTTTGGGTTGGCTTAGGCAAGCCCTGACCGAGTTGGGGGTCAGCACCGCTTCTCTCGCTGCGGCCGAGAAGGCTGCGCAGGTGGCGGCGAGCTGGATCGCCGGATGCATGAGCGGCACGTGATGTCAGTGATCAAGACCGTGCTATTGCAGGGCCACAGCCTCGCGCGATCGCCGGGTAGCTCAACTTCCGTCCTGATCATCACACCGGCCACACCGGCGAGTGGACTCGGCGAGGTCCCTGTGCTGCCAACCAAGATCGAGAAGAAGACCGAGACATGAAGCCGATCGGCGGCCAACAAGATCATCAAGGCTAGGACGCGCCGCTCGGCGTGCCGCTTTGGCCCGCGGACTCGCGGACTCCGACCCGACTTGGGCCACGTTGACGAGCTCGCAGAGATGATCATCGCTCCGGCTAGGTGATTCGCGGTTTCCGAGCTCGGAAGTTGTGCACTAGCGGCGGGTCGTGGAGGGTATGCCGGTGGCGTATGTGCGGACGGTGCGGACCTCGTCGGGGGCGGTCGCTGTCCAAGTGGTGTGGAAGTCACGGCGTGGATCACGTGACATCGAGCATTTTGGATCGGCCCACACCGACGCCGAGGTGGAGGTGTTGAAGGCGGTCGCGGCGCAGCGGACCGCCGACGGCCAGGACGAACTGCCGTTCGGCGTTTCGGCCAAGCAGGAGCCGGTGTCGTTGGAGATCACCTCGTCGCGGATGGGTCGGCTGCTGGACGCGATCGCCGCGGTGTATCGCCAGCTCGGGCTCGACAAGGCCTGCCGTGGGGATGTGGTGTTCGAGCAGTTGGTGACCGCCCGGATCATCGAACCGACCAGTAAGCAGGACGCCGCGCGGGTTCTGGCCGAGGCGGGGGTGCGGGCGCTGTCGTATCGGACGGTGAAGCGTCGACTGCCCAGGTATGCCCGGCCGGACTGGCGGGACCGGCTGTCCGGGGCGTGCGCGGCCGCCGCTGCGCTAGGACCGTCGGCGTTGGTGCTGTACGACGTGACGACGCTGTGGTTCGAGACCGATACCGGGGATGGGTTCCGCGAGCCGGGGTTCTCCAAGGAACGCCGCCTCGACCCGCAGATCACCGTCGGGCTGCTCACCGACGCAACGGGGATGCCGTTGATGATCGATGCGTTCGAAGGCAACCGAGCCGAAACGAAGACGATGATCCCGCTGGTGCAGCGGTTCGTGGCCGCGCACGGGATCGCCGAGGTGACCGTGATCGCCGACGCCGGCATGCTGAGTGAGGCCAATCTCGCCGACCTCGAGGACGCCGGCTGCAGCTTCGTCATCGGCGGGAAGCTGCCCGAGGTGCCGTACGTGATCGGCCAGTGGCGACGGAAGCATCCCAATACGGAACCGGCCGACGGCATGGTGCTCACCCAGCCCGTGATCATGGGCCCCAAGGCTGATCAGCGGCGCCGCGCGACCTTCTACCAGTACAAGGCCGACCGGGCCCGGCGGACGCTGCACGGTATCGACCAGCAGGTGGCCAAGGCCGATAAGGCCGTCGCCGGGCAGGCGCCGATCAAACGGAACCGTTTCGTCACTCTCACCGGTGGCACCCGCACCGTCAACCGCGACCTGGAAACGAGGGCTCGTGCGCTGGCCGGCTGGAAGCCCTACATCACCAACCTCGACGCCGAACCGGCCTGGGTGATCGGCGCCTACCATCAGCTGTGGCGCATCGAGCACGCCTTCCGGATGTCCAAACACGACCTGCGAGCCCGGCCCGTCTACCACCACAAACGCGAATCCATCGACGCCCACCTCGCCGTCGTGTTCGCCGCCTTGGCGATCTCCCACCGGATCGAGGCCCGGACCGGCTGGACGATCAAGAAGTTCGTCCGCAGCCTGCGTCGCCACCGCACCGTCAAGATCAACACCGGCAGCCACATCCTGACCGCAGAAGACCCGCTACCCGAAGACATCCGCCATGCACTCACCGCGATCCACGCCGAAGATGCGCACTAGTTTGGCCCAAGTCGGGTTGGCCCGCGGACTCGCGGGCCACACCGGCGAGTGGACTCGGCGAGGTCCCTGTGCTGCCAACCAAGATCGAGAAGAAGACCGAGACATGAAGCCGATCGGCGGCCAACAAGATCATCAAGGCTAGGACGCGCCGCTCGGCGTGCCGCTTTGGCCCGCGGACTCGCGGACTCCGAGGCGCTACTTCCGCACCATACGGCTGGAGCGCGTCGAGTTGGTGCAATCTGTGCGCTTCCTCGTCGGCGATCATGGTCACGTCCGTTAGCTTGGCCGCGTGTCGTTGCCAGGCTCGGCTTCCCCGACGACCTCAGCCTCCGGCTCGCGATCTTGCTCCGGCTCGATCACCTCAGCGTCGATGGAGCTGGCGCAAGCTGATCACGCATCAGGAGCAGATGCGCGCTGTCTGGATCGTCGCCTAATCCGCCGTAGATCACCTCGAGGTTGGCTGGTCAAGCGGCAGACGTGGATGCGCTCATCATGCTGCTGGAGCAAGCTTTTGACCTCCCAGACAGCGGCGTTGATCTCGCCCTGCAACCGGTGGATCTCTTGCAGCTGGTAAAGATCAACTGCCATCACTCGGTCTCTTTGAGGCGCGCCGATACATAGTCCATGACCCGCTTTTAGTTCACGCCGATTGAGCCCCTTCCACAATCACGAAGGCCTGAGCATGTGCGCGGGAGTGGCTGGCCGAGCAATCCGAGGCGTTCCAAAAGATGATCAAGATCGTGGTGATCGACCCGTCGGCGCCGTATGCCTCCGGGATCCGCGACGCCCTGCTGGATGCCAAGATCGCGGTCGACAAGCTTCTCAACGGCATTATGCGGGTACTCCGTTTAAGACTCTGGTCCGCGACCAAGCTCACCTCCGCCGAGTGCGGGTATCGCTACTTCGCGGCGAACCGTGCCCTCTTGGCGGTGCTGCCTCATGCATGGCCGCGTCCTGATCCTCGGCGGTGGACGCAGCTGCGAGGTCCGCTGCAGCCGCCGAGCTGCCCGCCGGACCCGGTTGGCCGAGCGCGGCTGCGAGCCACTTCAGCTCCTCACCCAGTGGCCGGGTCGCCTCCCGCTCGATGATCTTCGCGTAGCGTGGCCACGCGTACCGCGTCTCGGATGCCGTTCCCCGCGGCCAGTTTTAGGTGCCAGCCCGCGTCCTTGCCGCCAGTGCGCCGCCGCAGCGTAAGACCGACACGCGACACCGCAGATCTGCGATGTCGTAGCAGATAGCGTCCAGGACCTGTTCGTCGTGCTGGGAAACCGCCACAACTCCGACCACCCCCGATCATGGTTTTTACTGCGGCGCGGGCTGCCGTGCCCACGGCTGCGGGTCGTACGCTCGATCTCACGGACAACGGTCGCCAAGTCCGTGCTCCACGGTTAGCCCAGCGGCCGCCAATGATTCGCCCGGGTGATCGGGCGCGAAATTGCGCGCCAGCTTGACGGTCGAGCCCGGCCTGACCCGCGACGGCCTGATGAACCTTGCCAAGAGCTTGCCTCTCTCGTCCACCATCGCGCACCTCTCGCCTGGTTGATTCATACCTGCCGGTATTGGAGTGGTCCCTGTGCCATCTATCGCCGGCCAACGCGCAGGCACGCAATTAGGAATCTCATCGTCAGCTCCGATGGGCCCACTTACCTCACCCTCCTCGGGGTGAAAGGGGTGGGAACCCGCCTGCCGACGACGATTAGGCGGACCTGGTAGTCCGGCTGAGTGATCAGCAGCATGTCTGATGGCAGGCGCAGCGGGCGGCCGGACCGGCCGGGTTCGGAGTGCATCGAGGCCTCAGCCTGTACACGCAGCAGGGTGCTCGAATAATCTGCGGGAAGACCGAAAGAATGAGCAGTTCGACATGACCTGGGTTAAGCGGTTCATCGTCTTCTTGGTCGTCGGCTTCGCACTCTACTATTTGGTTGCCTACCCTGAGGCTGCCGCGAACGCCGTGCGTGCCGTATTCGGCGGCCTTGCTCGAGTATTTCGCTCGATCCTCATCTTCTTTCAGTCTCTGGCTGGTTAGCAGTTTTCAGACTCGGCCAGGCAATGCTACCGGTGGTAGCGGATGTCGGCGACGACTATGGCGGCGAAGCCGAAGATCACCGCCGCCACGGTGGCGCCCGACCCGAGATAGAGGGCGGCGAGAAGCATGAGCATGCCCATCGCTATCTCGGAGCGCTGATTGCGGCGTGCCCTGCCTGGTGGCTCGAGACCTTGAACTGGTGCACCGACGTAGGGTCCTCCTTCTCAAGCTGGCGCTCCAAGCCCTTCAACAGGTGGCGGTCACGGTCATTCAACATTGACACGGGTCTCTACTTACGAGGTGCGAGATCACCGGCTATTGCGTGACCTTCGATGAAGCATCTGATGATGGCCGCCCGCCGGAGAAGCGCGCCGATTACGAGTGCCTCGCTGACTTCGCCGATGAGCTGCCCTTGCTGATCAACCACTTTCCGTTCCTCACCAGCTCCGGCTTCCGCCCCGTCGGTAGAGTGATCAACTTTGCGGTCATCGATGGTGATCCATTCGCATCCCGAGCGGGGTGTTGTGCTTCGCGGAATTGGACCGCAGCTGGGTCGGACTGAGCGTGCTCGCCGCAGTGAATTCGGGCCAGTTGTGGGCGCTCGGCCTGGGTGGCAATGGCAAGCGCGAGGTCAGCTTGACGGACCAACCAGCCTTCCGGACTAACAGGATTCTGGGATGGGGTGCGGCCACCCACAGCAGCTGGGACCTGCTAGTGCCTGGCGTGGCGCCCGACCCAGCCGATCATGGCCGTGCGGGGGCCGAGCGGTGATCGAGGTACAGGGCGCCGAGCAGCTGGTCGAGCTGAACGAGCGGCTCAAGGAGGCTGCGGACAAGGATCTCCAGCGGAGCTTCCAAGGGATTCGCGATGCCTGGGAGCTGCTCACCGCGACGTCCGACGGCGGCGGCGTCAGGAGCCTCCTCGGCGAGGACAGCGGCCCGGGCGCTGATGTCGTTCATGTCAGCTCTTACCCCTCCGCCTGCCAGAGTGGTCGGAATGTACAGCTATGGGCCGCTCGGCCAGCCGACGCCTGCGCAGCTGATCGAGAGCTTGGCGTGTGGTGACGGTGAGCGGAGTCGGCGAGCTGAGCCCGCGTTCTCGTTGCGCTGACAATCGTAAAAGTGTTCTAATAACATATGCAAGATCTCGATCCGACTCCGGACGGCGAAGCGGACGCAGGCGGTCGGCGTCGTGCCGAACATTTGTTGGTGCGAAAGAAACACTGCCGCTCATGGCTCAGCAAGATCATCTGCGGCGTGATCGTCTATGAGACTCTGTGCAAAGCCGATGCTCCGGCTCCGGCGTGTGCCGTTGACTCCCCACCCGAGGCGGCCATACGTTCGAACCTTCGTTTGCCCATCGCGAGCACAGCTCTCGGTTCGTCATCTGGTACTCCGTGGACGATCCTGAGCCAGGGACACAGATATGCCGACGACGATCATTAATTTGAAAGTTAAGACAGTTGAGGAGAAGGCCGTCACCCCACAGAACAACCAACTGGGCAACATGATCGCCTCCAGCGACGACATCACCGTAATCAACGGTGATCCAAGCCTCAGAGGCCAACACTCAGGTTTCTGTGTCCGTGTTCGCAGGCCGGATTTCTGGCTATGCGAAGCTGGATACATCTTGCCGGGCATCCCAGGCACGCCTTTTTCGAATGGCGGTCAACTCCACACCCGAGGGCTCCTCAAATTTTCCAGTCTGGTGAACACGGTTGCAATCATCGGAGGGACCGACGACTACCGGTGTGCTTCAGGTCAGGTCAAGATTGACGGGAACAACTTCGAGCTGACAATCGAAACTCCGTGAGACGCGGCTGACCCGACCGCGATATGGGACTGGCGTGGCCATTCCATTGAGCGCCCACGCATAACCAGGTGGATGTGGGTCAGCCACTTCCAGCATGACTTGGTGGGTAGAAGGCGGCGATGGGGGAGGAATGAGTGACATCCGGATCGGGACGTCGGGATGGAGCTATGACCGCTGGAACACCGTCTTGTACGAGCCCGCGCTGGCACCCAGGGATCGGCTCTGCCGGTACACGCAGGGATTCGAGGCGGTCGAGCTGAACGCGAGCTTCTACCGATGGCCGCAGCAGCAGACGTTCCGAGGTTGGCGACATCGCTAACCCCGGGATTCCGGATGTGCGTGAAGGCCCCCCGCGGCCTCAGCCACGGCCGGCGTCTGTATCGGCCCGAGACATGGACCTCTCGGCTGTTGGAGTGTTGGTACGAGCTAGGGGAGCGACGCGGACTGATAGTCCCCGGCGTGAGTTTCGTCCTGCCTATCACGACGCCCGCGCCGAGGGTTGGAACGTCAGCCACAAGAAGATCCAGCGGCTATGGCGCGACGAGGGCGTGCGCGTGCCGTAACAGCGCCGACGCTAGCGCCTGGGCGCCTCAACGACACCGAACCCGCCGACCGCAGACGCACCGAACGTGGGTGGGTGGTGGACTTCCAGTTCGACGCCATACCGACGGCCGACCGATCAAGATCGTGTCCATTGTGGATGAACACACCCGTGAATGCCTCGGCGGCCTGGTCGAGCGCAACATCACCGGACGACACTTGATCGACGGACTCGACTGCCTCGCCGTCGACCGGGCTATCCGGCCGTGCTGCGCTGCGACAACGGCCCTGATTGGCTCGCATGGCTTCGTGGTGGTTCCCAAATCCGTACGCCGCGAGCGCATCATCGCCAACGCGGCCGGCGCCCGAATCACGTTGACGGCTGATAATGGGCTACCAATAGCCCGCCTGTCGGCAGGCGGAATTCGACTCGAGCACCTTGGTCGCGATGGCGCGGCCCTCGGCGAGGCTGGTGGCGGTGAACGCCGACCGCAGCTGCTGGTAGCAGCGCCACGCGACGGTGACCTCGAAGTGGGGGTCACCGGCTTGGAGCCCGGCGTCGATTCGCTCGATTTGGCGGGCGGTCAGCTTGTCGGCTCCAGCACGCAGCGCGTTGCGGATCCGGTACAGCGGGTCGTGTTTGCGGCCAGGGTGGCCGAGTTGTTCTTGCTGGACGCGGTGGCGGGTCTCTTCCATCGCCTTGAGTCCGAGCCGGACCACATGAAAGGCGTCCAACACGGCGGTGGCGTCCTGGAGCTCGTCGCGGATCGCGTTGGAGTAGCCGCGGAACGGATCCAGCGTCGCCGTCCTCACCCCGGCGGTGAACTTCGAACCGCGGCTGGACAACCAGTCGGCGTAGGCCTTGCCGGACCGGCCCGGCACTAGGTCCAAGAGCCGAGCCTGCGGTCGGCCATCGTGCCTGGTCAAATCCACCATGCCAGTCAACTCCTTCGGCCCCTTCCCGGCCTTGGGGGTGTGGTGCCACAGGTGCTCGTCCACCCCCAGGACCTCCACCCCGGCTAGTTCCGTGCTGGGTCGTCGGCCAACTCGGCGAGCAAGGGTCGAATCGCGTCCCAGACGGTATGCCAGTCGACCCCGAGCCGGCGAGCGATCGATGCGACCGAGGCGTTGTCGCGCTGGATGCAGCTGATCGCCCACCACGCCGCGCGGCTGGTCAGCTTCGCCTGAGCTAGTGCCAGCGGATGGTCCTCGCTGAACCCGCCCAGCGGGCACGCCGGCTCGACGCAGCGGTAGCGGCGCTGCCGCCATACCAGCTCCACCGGAGCACCGAACGCCGGAATGTCATGCAGCCGCCGCAGCCGCCGGCCGTGCCCGACCGCGATCACCCCGCAGCTCGGGCAGCCGGTCTCGGCCGGGTGCGATTCCACCGTCAACCGAAGCCCAGCCGCAACCTTGCTGCTGCGGTCTCGCCAGGCGGCGTCCAACACATGCACGCTGGGCATGTTGAACATCGTGTCGACGCGCGCGCAGTAGCCACCAGGCTCCACACAGCACGACGTAGGCTCAGCCATCGTCGAGGTCTTTCAGTCACGGTTAGCTTGGTCGCTTCCGATCCTGAAGGACCTCGACCTACCTCACCGCAAACGACACGACCCCGGCCCACCGCGACGCCCTCACACCCCTAAAACTCCGAAGAGCCCAATTACCCCAACATCTCGCCGACGGCGATCCAAGATCAACTTGGCCGCAGGTTTCCAGCAGAGCCACATCACTGAACAACGCCGAACCCCTTCGCCGGGTCCGCGCCCTCAACTCTCAGAGGTTGGCTCCAGCCACGCCAATCCACCGCTACCCGAACCGGCGGCTATTCGCCCGCGAACCCTCGGAGACAGCACTGAGGTTAGATATCCACAGATTGCGCTTCGGAGGTTACGCGACACGGGCGGCGTCGGTCAGTCTGGTCAGCACTCGACCGTGGAGGCTTACATGTCAACGACCGTCGCACTGACCGGTAGCGTACACCGTTCAGTGGCTCATCGAAAGCCGGCCGCCCAGCTTGAGCTGGTCCCGGCCACCGGTCCCGCAGTCGAACCAGCCACCGCTGGACTTCGCCGATCCCGAACCCGATCATGTGGAGGCCGCAGTACCCAATGATCGAGGCGTCCGGGTCAGCATGGTCAAGGCACGCTGGGCTGCGCGGCAGCGACCCGGGCTACCGGATGCTCGGGAGTGGAGCACCACGCTTGCGTTGGCGGTGATTCAGACGCTGCTGGGCCAGCGCCCAGTCGCTCAACTCAACCGCTGGGTGGCTGAAGAGGTACTGGTGGCGATCAGCATCTATCAGCGCCGCAGTCTCTCGCTGCATGGACGGATCGCCGTCCCGACCGCACTGCGCTCGGTCCGTGTTCAGCACCCCGATCCGGAGGTGGCCGAGGTATCGGCGCACGTGGTTATCGGGAAGCGGTCAGCTGCCATGGCCTTCCGCCTGGAGGCCCTGGGCGACCGCTGGTCGTGCACTGCCCTCGAGCTCGGCACTCGGATGGAGCGCAGTTATGCGCCCGCAAAGACGCGTGGAGGCCGAAGCTAGCCCACGACCGAAGATTGGATTGAGTAGTGCGCCGCGTGGTAGATGTGGCGACCAAATTCGACGAACTGACCAACGTCGTCGTACGCGAGGCGGTCGACGCTCAGGCATGCCGCCGGTGTCTCCTCATCCAGAAGTTCCGCCTCCTCCTCGGTCATCAGCCGTGCAGAGATCTGCTGATGGGCGATCTTGAGGTTGACACCGAGAGCCCGCAGGCAGGCGTACAGACTCTTACTCTGCATGTCAGCCTCGGTGATCTCGAAACGAGCCGGCAGATAGTTGGTGAGGATCGCGAGCGGCACGTCATCGGCCAGCCGCAGTCTTCTGATCTTGATGAATTCCGTGTCGGAAATGCCCGCGGCATCGATGGCATCCCGGATGTCCTGATTGATAGTGCCGATAGAGAATTCAAGCAGCCGCGTACTCGGAATCTTGCCGGCCTTGGCTATGTCCTCGTTGAGGCTGCTGAGCGCTTCGTTACGCCGGAACCGTGACCGGACGACTTGAGTGCCCACACCGCGTTTGCGTACTAGCAAGCCCTTCTTGACCAGCTCCTGAATAGCCTGACGAGCAGTGGGTCGCGAAAGACCTAGTCGGCTGGTGAGCGATAGCTCGTTCTCAAGGCGATCACCAGGGGCGAGAGCACCGGTGTTGATGGCGTGCTCGATGGATTGCGCCAGCTGGTAGTAGAGGGGGACCGGGGAGTTGCGTTCCAGCGTGATGTCGAGCTCGCGCACCGGGGGCGGCGCTTGTGTCATGGACGAAGCATAGAGGTAACGACTCCAGGTCTGTAGAGCCATACGATATTTTGTTAGTACAAATTTCAGGCTGTGATAGTGACCCAGCGGCGGCTCCGTGCCGACTCAGCCATTGCCTCGATAATCTGAGCAGCTGTCAGCGCGTCCTCCACCTTGCTCCATGTGACTCGCCGGTCGCTATGGACTGGACAAGGTGATAGGCCTCCACGACTTTGAGGTCGTCGTATCCCATGGCGATACCTGATGCGGGCTGGAAGCGCGCGAACTCGCCGTCACCGGGTGCCACGTATCGAGTCACGAAACTGGCGTTCTGGTAGTCCTGGTCGAGGCACAGCTGCAGCTCGCCCATTCGCCCGAAGTCCCAAGAGAGAGCCCCGCGATCACCGTGGACTTCGATGCCGTGGGTGCACTGCTCCCCGACCGAAGCGCGGCTGGATTCGAGCATTCCGCGGGCGCCTCCGCGGAAGCACAGCCTCGAATGATTGTCGAAACCTACGTAGACCTAGTTGCTGACGGTCTGCGCAGGTTGCTGCCTGTGCAGACCGTCAGCAATCCATGTGAACGTAGGTTTCGACAGTCAGGCTCAGGGGGAGAACAACAGCAGCAGTCCGGCGCAGGTGTAGCCGACCATCACCAGCAGCAACGGCAGCTGACCACGTAAGGCGCGATCCGGCGGCAACAGCGCAACCGCCTTCTCGTGCGCACAGACGATGCCGAACACATGTCCTCCGACAATGGCACACAGCTGGACGAGGGCGATCGCGGTTGGATGGTTGAAGATCGCGGAGTTCACTCCCATCTCGGCCGATCCGAAGACATTCCAGCCGCGGCCAAGTGGATCGGAGAAGTTGATCGCCGTCCGCTGTCCTTCGACGATGAGCAGGGTCGCGTAGTGGGCCACCACGTAGCCCAGCACGATAGGCAGCAGAGAGCCCACCATCAGCCGCGGATAGTCCGTGGCCGGCCGATCCCCGTAGCGGCCCATCCAGGCAGCTCCGAGACTGAAGCTGACGAAGACGATAATGATCATCCCCATTAAGCCTGCGGTGCCCCACACGACTGCGGGGGCATTGGAGTTCTGCACACTTTTGATCCACCAGCTGGTATTGGTGAAGCTGTCGAACGCGGTACTGCCAAGCAGTGCAGCGACGATGGCGGTCGCTCCCGGCGGAGCATGCCAGGCGTTCAGCCCAGCCAGCGGGTTGACAAGGCGTACCTCATCACCAACCCGCCGCCAGATCGACATCTGGGCGAGCGTAGTGGCGTAGGCCTCGAAGGGATCCGCGGCGCCGATCCAGCGCTGCCCGAACACGATTGCGCCCAGCACCAAGATCACCAGCCAGGCCAGCGCCCACAACCGCAACACAGCGAGTGTGGTCCGGTCAGGCTGCACCAGCTCGAGCCAACCGAATCCGAACAGACCGACTGCAGCCGGCCACACCCCAACCCAGCTCGGCAGGGTTGCCAGGCCCTGCTCCGGGTCGATACGAGCCAGGGCGCAGAGCCCGCGGTGGATGCTCCGTAGCGGGTTGGTTGCCCGCCAGAACTGACCGAGCAGCAGCGAGATCGGAACCAGGCCGACCCACATCCACACATAGACGAAGCCGAAGATCGGATTGGTGAGCAGGTCCTGGCCCGCCATCATCGCCAACCCGGCCCACGCGTACGTTGCCAGGACCACCACCCGGGCGACCAGCCGGACGATCGGGTGGTCAACGACGGCGGTCAGCCCCGGCATCGGGTGCCCACCGACCCGTTCGAAGCGCGGTTGACGCCAGGCGAAGATCAAGATGACGAAGGAGATCGTCAACGCCAGGACGGCACCGACCACGACGAAGGAGAACGGCAGCGGAAGGTCGTGCCGTGACGCGATCCCATGCAGCGGTACAAGCATGAAGTGGTGGCGCCTGAGCTAGCGCGCGTTCAAGATCACGATGATCTTCTCGAGATGGTGAGACTCAACTTCAAAGCTGCCAGGGTTTTCGAGCGTGAACGATCCCCGGGCCGGAGTGCCTGCCCGCACCGGTAGCTCGTAGCCCTCCCCGCCAATATGTGCATGGATCTCGTCGTCGGTATCACTGGTCACGTTCAAGATCACTTTCTGGCCCACCCGTACGTTGATCTTCTCCCCGCTCGGGACAGTCTTGCCACGCGCGATCGTGATGTTGATGGTCAGGGTGTAGTCAGCGTTGAGCGACGGGGAGCTGGCGGGGGGCGAGGGTGGCGCCGTGGCAGGAGAGGACGGCCCAGAAGGACTGCTGACCGGCGCCAGCGGGCTCGCGGATCCTTGCGGTTCGGGGCTGCTGGTGCACCCCCCCACGAGCAGGGCCAGTGTCATGGTGCCGCAGATCAGTGCACTATTCGCAGCCCTTGCGCTCATCTTCTCTGACAGCCTTTCCGTACATATGACCCCAGCAAGTTCGCCGAACACGTTGATGACGAGAGCCACGATTCCCTCAATCCTGTACGAAGCTGGCCGCAGCCGGGTTCCCAGCCGCCCAAAACGGTTGCTGTGATTGGTCAGCGGTCCGAATTCTGCACGGTAGTACCGTGATGGCTCCAGGGATTCGCACGAGCAGGGAGGGCTCCCATGCCGCAGCGGCTCACACCGCTCGAGGTTTCCTTGCTGGCCCTGGATACGGCGCACACTCCGGGCCATGTGGGTACAGTCGATATTTTCGACTCGGGTTCTGAGGGCTTCGAGTACGAGCGCTTGATCGGGCTCATCCGTGAGCGGATCGCCTTCGTGCCGCGCTATCGGCAACGGGTGCGCGGGATTCCGGCGCGACTGGCCCCGCCGGTCTGGGTCGATGATGAGAACTTCGATCTGACCTTCCATGTACGACGCTCGGCGTTGCCGCGGCCGGGCACTCTGGTCCAGCTCCGAGAGTTCGTCGGTCGCGTGCTGGCGCGACGACTCGATTGGTCCCGACCGCTGTGGGAGATGTATCTGGTCGAGGGTCTGGAAGACGACCGGTTCGCGCTGGTGGCCAAGTCCCACTTGTGCCTTGTCGACGGAATCGACACGGTGGAGATCGGCCAGGTGCTGCTCGACTCAACCCCTCAGTCGCACGCAGTTCCGGTCGGGGGAGCTTATGAGGACTCCTGGCATCCAGTGCCTGAGCCGTCGTCACTGGAGCTACTCGCGGGGGCGCTCTTGGAGAGCGCGCAAGATCCGGCAATAGCCATCGAGAACTTGCGTGGTGCACTGACCAGTGCGCTTGGCGTCGCGGTTGCGGTTGGCGAAGTAGTCGGAGGTATCGGCGGCGCGCTGGGCGAATTGGCGGCTGACGCGCTGCGCGGGCAGCGTCCGTCGGCGGACTCGCCATTAGCTGGCTTGGTGTCCGAGCAGCGCCGATTCGCCACAGTTGTCGCGCCTCTCAGCGATCTCAAGGCAGTCCGCCAGGAGCATCACCACACGATCAACGACGTGGTACTGGCCATGATCTCCGGAGGGCTGCGCGCCTGGTTGCTGACTCGCGGCGAGTCGATCAGCGCGGGAAGCTCGCTGACGGCGCTGGTGCCAATGAGTGTCACCGAGGATGACGGCGAGCCGACTTCTCTCGGCAGTCAGGTCGCGCCACACCTGCAGCACTTGCCGATCGGCGAGCCCAACCCGCTGATGCGTCTTCATCAGGTGGCCTACGACACCCAGGCACACAAGGACTCAGGCCGGGCTGTGGGCGCTCGCTCGCTCGCCGACATCGCCGGCTTTGCACCAACCACTCTGCACGCGCTCGGCGTACGCACATCCACCGAGGTGGTGCGCAAGCAGCACGACCTGGTGATCACCAACGTGCCGGGCCCCCAGGTGCCGTTGTTCGCGGCGGGTGCCCAGCTAGTTGCAAGCTATCCGGTCCTTCCCCTCTCGGCAGGCCACTTGCTTGCCATTGGAGTTACCTCATACGACGGTGAGGTCTTCTTCGGTCTCACCGCCGATCGGGACGCCATCAGCGACCTCGATGTCCTTGCTCAATGCCTGCTCGACGCCCTCGAGGAGCTCCTGGACACAACTGTCCGCGCGACGAATGTGCGTCAGCCCACTCGCAAAGCCACCGCAGCTGCGCGTCGCACAGCAGCGAAGAAGGCTGCAGCACGGCACGAAGCGGCGCGTAAAGCGACCGGACAGAAACGTGCCGCCGTACGCAATCTGGTGTCCCGCGCTGCGGAGCTGGGCACTGGTGCCGCCGCGCCTCCGATTTCGCCGAGCCCGGCAAAAGCAGACAAGCCGCGCAAGCGGGCACCTCAGAAGAGCGCTGCCAAGAAGTCGCCGCCGCGGAAGTCGGTCGCCGAGGAAGCCGCCTGCTCAAGAGCCGCCGCACAGTTCACCCGCTGCCGAGCATTGATGTCTCACATGGTCTTCGTTCCGATGACCTGGGACGAGGCGGTTGCACTGCGATCGGGTACTGCCGCCGACCGCTATCAGGCGTGCGCGGCCACGCCGAGACTGGTTGCGTCGATGGAGGCTGACACGCTCATCGAGGAGGCCGAGTACGCCGCTCTCAGCTACGCCGGTGTGCTGTCGCTGGTGCTCAAGCCAGGCTTGCCACGGTTGGTAGCGGCAGCCGAGGTGGAGACGAAACAAGTCACCGATCTGGGTGGGCCACTGGGCGAGGTTGAGGTTCGAGATCTGACCTGGGATCAGGTGCAAGCGCTCTTCGGCGACGAATTGGCCGCGGCAAACGCTTCGAGGCTGGCAAGCGAAGTGGTAGCGGGGCAGAGCCTGACAGCTGCACTCGCCGCACCTGAGGTCGGAGCAGTGCTCGATGAGTACGACCTGTTGTGGTTCGCACCCGACGAGCTCAACCAGCTCCAGCTCTGAATCAAGCCACACTTGTAGATTGCTCTCGCAATGTGCACTCTGACTGGCAGCCTCGCAATCCCGCGGTGACACGCGGGGTGGCCTGGCGTTAGAGGACGCTCGAGCCCATCAGGCAGACTAGGAACATGCCTCGCTCAATCTGGAAGGGCGCAATCTCCTTCGGGCTGGTCACGATTCCTGTGAAGCTCTTCTCGGCGACCGAGGAGAAGGACATCAGTTTTCGCCAGGTCCACCCAGAAGATGGCGGCCGGATCAAGTACAAGCGCGTCTGCGAGATAGATGGGAAGGAAATCCCCTACACCGAGATTGCCAAAGGCTATGAGATGCCCGACGGCCGGATGGTGATCTTGGAAGCGGAGGACTTCGACGCGCTCCCGCTGGCGACCACAAAGGCAGTCGAGGTCGTGCAGTTCGTGGCTGAGGAAGATGTCGATCCCACCTACTTCAACAAGACCTACTTCCTCCAGGCCGACGGCCCGGGCGTCAAACCGTATGTGCTGCTCCGTGATGCCTTGATCAAGAGTGGCCAAAGTGCTGTGGTCAAGGTCGCCCTTCGGTCCCGCGAAGCGTTGGCGCTGATCCGTCCTAAGGATGGCGTCTTGCTGATGCACACGATGCTGTGGCCGGACGAGCTTCGCGATGGTTCCTTCGCTGCGCCGCCCGAGGACGTCACGGTGTCGGACGCGGAAGTCACGATGGCACAGTCCTTCATCGACGCGCTGGCGGGCGACTTCAATCCGGAGGACTTTACCGACTCCTATCGGGAGGCGCTCGAAGCCTTGGTGCAGAGCAAGGCTGAAGGCGTGCCGCTGCCCGCGGAGCCTGAAGCGCCGAAGGAGGCCGAGGTCGTCGACCTGGTGGCCGCGCTGCGCGCTTCGGTCGAGGCTGCAAAGAAACGACGGGAAGAGGCTGAGAGCGCCAAAGCCGTGTGAGGTCGGCCTTCGAACCGGCGACCGGGGCGGATTCCAGGCGCGATCCCTAGACCGCCAGCAGCAGCGAGCAAACGAAGCACAGGTAGCGTGGCTTTGTGGATGCCATGGCACATGTGCCGGTGCCGGTCAATGAAAAAGTGCTCGGATACGCTCCCGGTTCCAAGGAGCGGGCAGGGATCGTGTCAACGCTCGAGCGGATGGCGGGCGAGGATCCTGTTGAGTTGACCGCAACCATTGGCGGGGTGAGCAAGCCGTCCTCGGGCGATTACTTCGATGTCACGATGCCGTCAGATCACTCCCACCTCCTCGGTCACGCGGCCAATGCGACCCGGGCTGACGCAACAGAAGCCATCGATGCCGCGCTCGCGGCCGCCCCCGGATGGGCGGAGCTGGGCTTCGAGCAGCGGGCAGCGGTGTTCCTGCGAGCTGCTGACCTACTTGCTGGACCTTGGCGGGACACTGTGAATGCCGCCACAATGCTTGGCCAGGGGAAGACGGTGCAGCAGGCCGAAATCGACGCGGCCTGCGAGATGATCGACTTCTGGCGGTTCAACGTCGCTTTCGCCCGTCGGATCTTTGACGATCAACCGATCTCATCGCACGGAGTCTGGAACAGGGCTGACTACCGCCCGCTCGAGGGTTTCGTGTACGCCATCACACCGTTCAACTTCACTTCCATTGCGGGCAATCTGCCGACCGCTCCAGCGTTGCTGGGGAACGTCGTGATCTGGAAGCCCAGCCCGACCCAGCAGTTTTCCGCGCACTTCACTATGCAGCTTCTTCAGGCAGCAGGCCTGCCGCCTGGCGTGATCAACATGCTGCCGGGTGACGGGATCGAGGTCTCTGATGTCGCACTTGTCCACCCTGATTTCGCCGGCATCCATTTCACCGGCTCGACCAAGACCTTCCAGCACCTATGGCAGACAGTCGGTGCCAACATCGGCCGCTATCGGACCTATCCACGGCTGGTGGGGGAGACCGGCGGCAAGGACTTCGTGGTCGCCCACTCGAGCGCGAACCCGGACGTGCTGCGTACGGCCTTGGTCAGAGGAGCGTTTGAGTACTCGGGTCAAAAGTGTTCCGCTGCATCGCGCGCCTACATTGCTCGCAGTGTCTGGGATCAGATGGGCGACGAACTCATCGACGCTACTGAGTCCTTGAAGGTCGGCGACGTACGCGATCTATCCAACTTCACCTCGGCGGTGATCGACAGACGCGCTTTCACCAAGCACGTCGAGGCGATTGAACGAGCTCGCGATTCTGCGGATGCCAAGATCATTGCCGGCGGCGTGACCGATGATCGGGAAGGCTGGTACATCCGGCCAACCCTGATCATCTCCGACAACCCCAAGAACGACATTTTCAGGACTGAGTACTTCGGACCAATTCTTGGCATCCACGTGTTCGACGACGCAGACTTCACGACCATCCTCGATGAAGTTGATCACGCCACTCCGTACGGCCTGACCGGCGCGATCATCGCCGACGATCGCGCAGCTCTTGAACTCGCCAGCCGTCGGCTGCGGCACGCGGCTGGAAACTTCTATCTGAATGACAAGCCGACCGGCGCTGTCGTCGGCCAGCAGCCGTTTGGTGGCTCCCGGGCCTCAGGCACCAACGACAAGGCGGGCTCGATGTGGAACCTGATCCGCTGGACGAGTCCTCGGTCGATCAAAGAGACCTTCCTTCCGCCGACAGACCACAAGTACCCACACATGGCCTAACCGAGCGAGCGGCAGGAGGCCGGCGATCGCTGGCTCGCGATGCCAACAAGGCTGAGGTGGCTCGGCTACGGGCGTCCAGGGCTAAGACGCTTGAATCCTGATATAGCGGCACCGGCGGCTTGTCGCTCAGCTGTCTCTCACCCCTGGCGGCCGAGCCAGACTCAGCCGGTGTCGTGTCAGCTCGCGAGCCAGCGATCGCCGACCTCCTGCTGCGTCCGATATCCCGCCATCACGGCTGGCGCCGCGGACTCCTCGAGCTTGCTTCCCAGCAGCGGGATCGCCACCTTCAACTCGCCGCCGACATCGACGACGCTTCCCCGACCTCCGGCCGTTAGCTGCTGGTTGCCCTTGAAGGTGACCGGCTGCCCGAGCACGGTCATCGTCACAGTGGCGCTGCGTGAGCCGTCAGCCGACGGGTCGCCCCAGACGATTTCGTCGTTGACCGTCAGCTGGGGTCCGGTGAACCGTGCCGCTGAATCCGGGGCCCGCATGGTCCGTGAAGTCCTGGTAGTCGAGCCTTCCACTGAGACGTGGTAGCTGAGCGATCCGCTGGCCGCGCAGACTTCCTCCAGAAACTTCTGGTCGGTCATCATGGCGTAGACGCCAGCGGGCTGGGCAGCAAATTCGAGGTGGCTCGAGATATTCATGGCGCTCATGATGTCATCGACCCGCGGCCGGCCGCCTTTGGTCGTACGTCTTTCGTCACAGTCGTCAAGACAGATGGCTCTAAGTCCGCCGGACCGTACGTTGCTCATCACAGCAGTCGAAACGATGATCGGCACAGTCCTGGACATGTGCCCGCCAGAGAAGCGCACGATCACGGCAGGCGGACACCTCCTCGGCTGACGGTCGGGCTAATGTCGGAGGTAGCCACACAGCGGGGTGGGGCGGCGATGATCGGATGGTAGAAATGACCACTTTCGAGGTCGAGCTGGAGCAGGAGAAGATAGAGAAAATCGCTCAGGTAGCCGCCCGGGCAGCGAAGATAGCCGCCGAGCTGGGTCAGGACCCGGACGATGTGGAGCAGTTTCTCAAGCACTACTTCCGACACGTCGATGCAGTCGATGTCGACGAGCGCAGCGTCGGGAGCCTCCTCGGGCTCGTCGAAAGCCATTACCGGGCAGCGATGAACCGGCCCGCCGCCCGGGCCGTGATCAGCATCCTTACGCCGAGCCAGGCCGAGGAGGGCTGGACTGCCAGTGGTGCCACTGTCGTACAGATCGTCACCGACGACCGACCCTTCCTCGTCGACTCGGTCACGATGGAAGTGTTGCGTCAGGGATGGAGCATTCGCGAGGTCTTCCATCCCCAGTTCCTGGTCCGGCGCGATCTCGACGGAACGCTGCGTGGCATCGCGCCCGCCAGCGAGGCTGACCGTGATCCAACCGTCATGCCCGAGTCATGGATGCATCTGGAGATCCTTCCGCCGCCACGACCCGACGGACGCGAGTCGCTGGTGTCCAATCTGGAACAGGGTCTGCTGGAGGTCTTGCGACTCGTTGAGGAGGCGGTTGAGGACTGGCAGAAGATGATCACGAGGTCCGAAGAGACCATCGAGATGCTGAAGGACACCGCATTCATCGGAGGTCATGAAGATCAGGCCGACCGGGCATGCGAGCTGCTCAGCTGGCTGAACGCCAACCACTTCACCTTCCTCGGCTACCGTGAGTACGACGTGCTGAGAGACCAATCCGGTTTCCATTTCAAAGCGCGTCCCGTCACCGGCCTCGGCATCTTGCGGGCAGACCAGGATCCTCCAGGCACCTTCCACGCGGCTCCATTGCCCAATGCCGAACCCGAGTTGATGATCATCACCAAGGACAACCAGAAGTCCCGCGTACACCGACCGGCCTACCTTGACTACATCGGCTTTCGCATCTTCGACGCCGATCATCAGGTGATCGGTGAGCGGCGTTTCCTCGGGTTGTTCTCCTCATCGGCCTACTCAGAAAGCGTTGCGCGCGTACCGGTGCTCCGGCAGAAGGCGGCCGCCGTGATTGCCCGCTCGGGCTATGGCGAACACAGCCACGGCGGCAAGGCGATCATGGACGTGCTGGAAAGCTATCCACGCGACGAGCTGTTTCAGACCCCGCTCGCCGAGTTGGCCTCTATCGTGGAGAAGGTTGCCCACCTCAAGGAGCGCCGCCAGGTCCGGATGTTCGTTCGGCGAGACCCGTACGGGCGCTTTCTGTCCTGCCTGGTCTTTCTGCCGCGGGACCGCTACACCACCTCGGTGCGCAAGCGGATGGAGGACATCCTGCTGCGTGGTCTCGAGGGATCCTCGATCGAGTACTCGGCGCGCGTCAGTGAGTCGGTGCTCGCCAGGCTTCAGTTCGTGGTCCGGCTGCCAGTCGGCGAAGCCATGGGCGAGGTCGACGTACGTTCCCTGGAGCGCGAGCTGACCCTGGCCACCCGCTCCTGGGACGACGAGTTCGCGGAGCAGATGGTTGGTTTGGAGGACGCAGACCGGCTTGCCACGCTGGTTGGCGCGCTGCCTGAGGGCTACAAGGAGGATTACACCCCACGCCAGGCGGTCAAAGATCTGACCGCGCTACTGGCGCTTGAGGATGTCCACGACATGTCGATGGCGATGTATGTCCCGGACCGCCCCGATGACGAGGCTGAGCTGCGGCTGAAGATCTTCCGCCGGGAGGCTTCGCTGTCGCTGTCGAAGATACTGCCGCACCTCTCCCTGCTCGGCATCGACGTGATCGACGAGCGGCCGTACGAGCTTGTCATGGGCGACGGCGAACGTGGGTTCATCTACGACTTCGGGATACAGGTGCCGGGTGGTGCTGAGGCCGTCCGGAGCCGCTGGACACTTGAGGCTCGGCGGCGGTTCATGGACGCCTTTGCGGCCTCCTTTGTCGGCGACAGTGAGTCCGACCGCTTCAATGCGCTGGTGATGGGCGCCGATCTCAACTGGCGCGATGTCAGCGTGCTGCGGTCTATCGGCCGCTACCTCCGCCAGGTGGGCATCACCTACAGCCAGAGCTATTTCGCCCAGGCGCTGACCAGCAACGTCGACATTGCGCGGCAGCTCCTGCAGCTCTTCCGGACTCGGTTCGATCCCGAGACTGGTCTCGACATCAAGGCTCGGACAGCTGCGACGACCGAGCTCGTCAACAAGATCAAGAATGCACTCAACGATGTTGCCAGCCTTGACCATGATCGAATCTTGAGGTCCTTCCTGATGGTGATCCAGGCGGTGATTCGAACCAACTTCTATGTTCCTGACCGTCAGGCAATCTCCCTGAAGCTGCTGCCACGCCAGATCCCCGATCTGCCTGAGCCTCGCCCGGAGTTCGAGATCTTCGTCTATTCGCCACGGACGGAAGGCGTTCATCTGCGCTACGGCCGTGTCGCGCGTGGCGGGGTGCGTTGGTCTGATCGTGCCGAGGACTTCCGCACCGAGGTGTTGGGCTTGGTCAAAGCCCAAATGGTGAAGAACACCGTGATCGTCCCGGTTGGCGCCAAGGGCGGCTTCTACTGCAAACGGCTGCCGGATCCACGAGAGCGCGAAGCCTGGCTGGCCGAAGGTCTGGCGTGCTACCGGCTCTTTGTTTCCAGTCTGCTTGAAGTGACTGACAACATCGTCGGCGGCGTTGTCGTACCCCCCGCCGATGTTGTCCGATACGACGCTGATGACCCCTACCTGGTTGTAGCAGCGGACAAAGGAACCGCCACCTTCTCCGACGTATCCAACAAGATCTCGGTCGACACAGGATTCTGGCTGGGCGACGCCTTTGCCTCCGGCGGCTCGGCCGGCTATGACCACAAGGCCATGGGCATAACCGCTCGCGGCGCCTGGGAGTCGGTGCGGCGGCATTTCCGTGAGATGGGCGTCGATCCCCAGAGTTCGGACTTCACCTGCGTCGGCATCGGTGACATGAGCGGTGACGTCTTCGGCAATGGGATGCTGCTGAGCAAGCACATCAAGCTTGTGGCGGCATTCGACCATCGGCATGTTTTCATCGATCCGCGGCCCGATCCGGCGCGCAGCTGGGAGGAGCGCGCCCGGCTCTTCGCGCTGCCACGCTCGAGTTGGGCCGATTACGACACCAGCTTGATATCCGAAGGCGGCGGAGTGTTTCCACGCACCCTGAAGGCGGTCGTGATCACCGAGCAGATGCGTAGTGTTCTCGGGCTCGACAAGTCGGTCCACGAGCTGACACCCGCGGATTTGATCAAGGCATGCCTGAGGGCTCCCGTCGATCTGCTCTGGAACGGCGGTGTCGGGACCTATGTGAAGGCAATCACCGAGACCAATGGCGACGTGGGTGACAAAACCAACGACGGGCTGCGCGTGGACGGTTGTGAGTTACGCG
The DNA here is from genome assembly GCA_963734005.1 of uncultured Actinomycetota bacterium. Taxonomy (GTDB): domain Bacteria; phylum Actinomycetota; class Actinomycetes; order Propionibacteriales; family Propionibacteriaceae; genus Microlunatus. Next base: position 27,144 of record CAVTFS010000003.1, on the reverse strand, counting down.
CCAAGTGCGTGGCCGAGGGTGGGAACCTCGGCCTCACCCAGCTCGGCCGGGTCGAGTACGCCGAAAGGGGCGGCCGCATCAACACTGACTTCATCGACAACTCTGCCGGTGTCGACACATCCGATCACGAGGTCAACATCAAGATCCTGTTGATCGGAGAGGTGGCTGCCGGTCGGCTATCACTGGAAGCCCGTGACGAGCTGTTGGCGTCGATGACTGACGAGGTCGCTGAGCTGGTGCTCAAGGACAACTACGATCAAAATCTCGCCCTGGCCAATACCGTATACCACTCGGTGTCGATGGCTGGCGTTCACGAAGACTGGATGGAGCGCTTGGAGAGCCAGGGGCTGCTCGATCGGGAGATCGAGTTCTTGCCGTCCACTGAGGCAATGGAGATCCGGCGCAGTAACCACAAGGGGTTGACCTCACCAGAGCTTGCGACGCTGCTGGCCTACACCAAGATCGTTCTCGAGGATGAGATCCTGGCATCGGATCTGCCGGATGATCCGTACCTGCTGGACCGGTTGATCACCTACTTCCCGACTGCGATGCGCGAGCGCTATGCCGACCAGATGCCGAAGCATCGGCTCTACCGGGAGATCATCGCCACGGTTGAGGTCAACGAGTTCGTGAATGAATCGGGCATCACGTGCTTCCACCGATTGTCGAGTGAGACCGGCGCCGGAGCGTCGGATGTGATCCGAGCGCAGATCGCCGCTCGGGTGATCTTTGGCGCTACTGATCTTGACAAGGCCATCGCTGCACTTGATCACCGGATCAATGCGCAGATGCAGACGGCACTGCGTATGGAAGTACGCACCCTGGTCGAGCGGGCCACTCGCTGGTTGATCAATAATCGGCGCCACCCCATCGACATTGGAGCCGCCGTTCGGCAGTTCTCTGATGGAGTGCACGCGGTTCAGCAGGCACTGCCCGACATCCTGACTGGACGCGAAAAGGAGGCACTCGAGCAGCGGCTCAAGAGCTACCAGACGGCGGGTGTACCAGATGAGTTGGCCACTGTCAATCGCAGGACTGCACCCGGCGTACGCCGCACTGACCATCGACCAAACCGCGTCACAGTCAGGGGTTGACGTATTGAAAGTGGCCGAGCTGCATTTCACGCTTGGTCAACGGCTCGGTCTCGACCGGCTGCTCGCACGGATCGTCGAGTTGCCGCGCGACGACCGGTGGCAAACGATGGCGCGGGCGGCCTTGCGTGACGACCTGCATGTGGTGCACGCCGAGTTGACCGCCGAGGTCCTCAGTTGGAACGGAGCAGCAACCAAGAGCGCCCGGGACGTGGTCCTCGGCTGGGAGAAGTCAAACCCTGCCGTTCCCGAGTCCGTGAAGACACTTCGCTCCATCACGAGCACCCGCACCGACCTCGCGCGGATGTCGGTTGGTCTCCGGGTGGTACGCCGTCTGCTTTCGCGACTCTAGGGTCTTCGCCGGACTCGCTAACCTCTGGGGCATGCGGATCGACCTGCACACCCACTCATCGGTCTCCGACGGGACGGACACGCCAGCTGAGCTGGTGCGCAAAGCCCGTGCAGTCGGGCTGGACGTCGTTGCACTCACTGATCACGACACCTTCGATGGCCTGCATGAAGCAGCGGCGGAGGGGGAACGGCTGGGGATCCTCCTCGTACGCGGGATGGAACTCTCATGCTCACGTCGTGGCGACAGCGTGCACGTCTTGGCCTACGGAGCTGATCCGGCGAGTCCCGGCCTGGCCGCTGAGATGGCCCGGGTACGCGACGGCCGGCTGGGCCGACTGGCCGGCGTTCTGGCCAAGTTGGCGGAGCTTGGTGTGCCGGTCAGCGAGTCGGACGTGATGGCGCAGGTCGGTGACAGTCCCTCGGTTGGTCGGCCACATATCGCCGACGCGCTGATCAAGGCAGGTCATGTTCGTGATCGTCAAGAGGCATTCGACCGCTTCCTGGCCGATGGTGGTCCAGCGCATGTTCACCGTTACACGATCGAGGTGGATCACGGCATCGACCTGGTGCACGAGGCGGGCGGCCTGGCAGTGATCGCCCACCCGTGGGGCCGGGGCCGCGAGTACGTGCTGCCGCTCGAGCGTGCTGGAGGAGCTGGTCCGTGATCACGGGCTGGATGGCATCGAAGTCGACCATCAAGATCATGATTCCGAGACTCGCCAGCGGCTGCGTACTCTGGCGGACGATCTGGGGCTGCTCGCTACCGGGGCCAGTGACTACCACGGCATGGGGAAGCTTGATCATGAGCTGGGGTGCAATACGACCGACCCGGCGGTCTTCAACGAGCTGCAGCGGCGCCTGGGAAGCCGATAGCGAGCATCGTCTCAACTTGCGGAGGCTCTGATCGCCTCCGCGGCGTGATCGGTGGACCGGCCCGCCAGCTCGGCATAGAGCTGGTCAAGCTGAACGGCCGGAGTGCCAAGCCCGTCCAGCGCATCCAGCTGGCGAGCAATCCTCTCCGACCGCCATTCACAAGCAAGCAAGTCCATGGCGACCCACACCGCCAAGGCATGGTGGTGCAGGATCGCGTCCAATCGGCGGCGCCGATCCTCGTCGGCGGGGTCGTCGCATGCTCTGGGAAGCGACTCTCGGAGGCTGAAGAAGCGGCGTACCAACGGCCCGCCGCGGGGGGCCAAGAAACCGAGGCCCTCGCGAGCCCGTGCGGCGCGAATGACCTCCTCGGCCTGGTCCTGCAGAATTACCGCCTCGGCGGCGATCCGGCGCATGGCCGCACGCGGTTCAGCTGGCCGACCGGTTTGCTCGGCCGGGATCCGTCCCGTCACTCCAAGCTGCTCGGCTGCCGTGGCCGGCGCCGGCTTGCGGCGTCGAAAGCCGCGCATGTGCCGACCTTACCCCGCCACCAGATGTCGGTAGGCTGCGACCTCGTCGGTATCTCGGGGGCAGTGCCTCGATTCACGTGTCGAGCTGGCGTACGCGGACTATGGATGTGGCGCCACCATCACCAGAAGCGCGGTCGTCGACAAAATCACGAAGGCGATGCTCAGCTCTGCTCCCATCGCCACGGCCAGTGCCGAGATGCCACCGCTTCTCGCGGGTGCATCCAGTGGCTGATGCAGCTGTCGGAACGCCGCCCGGATTGCATATTTGCGACCGTAGTTGCCCATCAGCAGCATCAACCCGAAGATCGAGATCTTGATCAGCAGGACCAGACCGTACCGTGAGCTGGCCAGCTCCGAGACCCCGCCGGCGACCGCGAGCGCGTGAACAGTCCCGGTCACGACGAGCGTGACCACACTCAACTGCGCGACCCTGGAGAATCGCGGGATGAGCTGGTCCAGCTCCTGAATCTTGTCTCCAGGAATCAAGACAGCGGCCAAGGCGACCAGCCCTCCCAGCCAGGCGCACGTTGCCAACACGTGCAGTCCCGTAGCAGCGATCTTGGCCATCTCCCAGTGGCCGCCGATGGCGTTCGACTGGGCCACCATGGTGCCGGCGATGACCACCACGAGTGTGAGTGCGAAGGCTCGACGCCAGCCGACCACCGAACCATTGATGATGTCGGGTAGGAAGAAGACAACGGCCACGAGCGCGGCGAGCCTGAGCAGCTGGGCGGCCCCACCTAGCGGGGTGACGATGTCGCCGAGCAGCTTGTCTCCGAAGACCAGCTGAAGGGCAGGTCCGGCTACTGTCCCGACGATCATCACTGCGGTTCCGGCCACTGCGAGGACGACAAGACGGCGATTCCTGCGGCCGTCCGGCCACACGACGCTCCAGAAAGTCAAGGTCCCGGCGAGGAGGACATATCCGGCGTAGGTCAGCACTCGATTGGCCCCGAGTGCAAGATCCAAAAGATCTTGGTTCACGACTATTGCGGCCTCGGGAGGTCGAACTGGACGACGATCACTGCGCCGCTCCATGGCAGCTGGTGGCTGACTCGGAGATTTGGCGGCCGGCCGGCCGAGCAAGCCTGCTCGCGCAAACGCAGGATCGGGCACTCGATGTTGAGCACGGTGCTCCCGCTTACCAGCATTGCAACCGGGAAACCCTTGGGGACACCTTCCACCAGGGGACTGATAGCGGTGAGCGCACGGCCGGCCCGTGATGGGACGCTGCGTATGGTGATCCCGCTCAGGTGGTAGCGCAACTCGATACGTTTCGCGGGGGCGCTCAGAGCCAGGTCGAGGTGCTGCCTTACCCGACCACCAGGCACCAAGACCGGCTGGTCACCAGCGCTGACCTGCACCTGAGAGGCAACTGGCTTAGCCCGCGAGAAGCGACTGCCGGCGAGCGCCAGCCGCGGTGGTCCGACCCGAAGTGAAGAGGTTGGAGCGCTGAGCAGCACGATCTCGGCGACATCGAAACTGCCGTCAGGAAGCGGGCTGGCCATGAGCAAGATACCGGGCTGGGTCGTGCCGGGGCCCTTCGGCAGTTTCGCCTTGGTGGATGTGGTGGTGCGAGTTGCCGTTGGTGAGGTGGTGGTCGACGGCGAGGCCGAAGGCACCTGGGCGGTTGGTGCCGGGCCGGTCAGTGATGGTGGTCCACTGGTACCTGCTGGAGCAGATCGCGGAAGCTCCGGAGCGTCCCGATAGAAGGTGACAGCTGAGACGCACAGTGCCGCTACCGCAACTGCGCCCAGCGCGCGACGTAGTCCAGCCGCTCGTGGCTGATTTACCACGGTCAACTTACCCAAGGCCGCACCCCCGTGGCAATCGGCCTACGCTTATCCTGGATGCCCGACGGACCAGCGTTCTGACGCAATATATTACGCCTTGGGTCGGGAATCTCTTTTTGGGGAAGAACCACAAGCAAAGGGCGGGGTAGGAACTGTGACATCTAGGCGCGGGGCACGACGGTCAAAGCTGGCTCTGGTAGCCACAGGGGTCTTGGCGCTGGCGGGGCTGACCATCAGTCCAAGCTATGCCGCCAGTGACACCGAGATCTACATTGTGCAAGGTCTGCCGGGCAAGAATCTCGACGTTGAGATTGACGGAGAGTCCGTCGCCGAGGGCGTCAAGACTGCGGCCGTGGCCGGTCCATTCAAGGTCAAGCCAGGTAGCCGAATGGTGACCTTCAGCGAGAACGGTACGAAGGTCCTCGAGAACAACTTCTCGATCAAGGAAGGCTCCAAGGCCGATATCGTCGCGCATTTGCCGGCCCCCTCATCGGGCGATCCTCTGGTAACGGTCTACAAGTACGACGCGGTGAAGGTGCCCAAGGGCAAGGCTTTGCTCGTGGTTTCGCACGTTGCGGCCGTGCCGCCTGCCGACATCCGGGTCAACGATCAGGTGCTTTTCGCCAATATTGCCAACGGCGAGTCACTGCAGCTGACGGTGCCAGTTGCCACGTACAAGGTGTCGATCGTGCCGACCGGTGAGAAAAAGCCAGTCTTCTTCGGTCCGGTCAGCCTGACGGTCAAGGGCGGGGCGATCAACCGCGTCTACGCTGTAGGTGACCCGGAGAAGAAGACCATGAACGTCGCCGTGCACGTCATTACCGCCGGCACGACCGGCTCTGGAAAGCCGTCCGAGGTGAACACTGGAACCGGCGGCCAGGCCGTTGGCGACGGTCCGTCGCTGGTGTCGAACTTGGTGCGTTGACAACACGAGCCTATACAGTCACAGCCCCGGTCACGGCGCCGCTCTCGGCGGCACCGACCGGGACTGCGTCGCTCCATCGTGAGCGTTGTCTGCCTGCTGACCTGTCTATCCGGTTGCGCCGCGCAGGCAGCACCTGGCAACTCGACCTCCGGAGGGGATGCGCCAGCTGGTCAGTCGTCGGTCGCCCCGGCACGCCAAGGCCGGCCTGCCGAGAGTCAGCGGATCCAGTTCATCCCGGAGCAACTCACGCTCCCTGGACACGCGACTGCGGCGGTCATGCCGGCAGCCACGGTCGACGGGGTACTCAAAGTGCCGGAGAACGTCCAGCACGTGGGCTGGTGGGATGGCAGCGCACGCGCGGGCGAGCCATTCGGCTCGACAGTGATCGCAGGACATGTCGATTCAGCCACGGAAGGCATCGGATTCTTCGCTCGGCTGCGCAGGATCAAGGTCGGCGACACGATCACGCTGCGCGCGGACTCACATCGGCTCAAGTATCGGGTCACTTCGGTGAGAAAGGTGCCGAGGAAGGCACTTGCGACGGACAGCCAGGCGTTCAAGCAAACCGGCCCGCATCGGCTGGTGTTGATCACCTGCACTGGTAATTTCCGCCGCGACCGGGGCGGCTACGACAGCAATCTCCTGGTGGTCGGTAAACCCTTGGGGTTGGCTCGCTAGTTCGAGGGCCGTCCGGGCGGCGGATCTGGCGGTTCAGTCGCCGGAAGTCCCATGATCGTCTGGACCGCGTCTCGGCCCTCTTCCGCTCCACAGCGACGCCATTGCGTAGACGTCGCCGCGTACGGGTTGGGTCCAGACGGGGTCGCTTGCGGGCTGACATTCGAGGCACCCGACCCATCCGGCCGATCCCCGGCCCGCGATCCGCTGCGTGCGATCCTGCCCTTGGCTGCAGGATCGATCCCCAACTCGTGGTAGAGGTGCGGTGAGGTGGAGTAGGTCTCCTCCGGTTGCTCGAACGGCAGGCCCAGGATGTTGTTGATCACCTTCCATCGGGTCTGATCCGCCCAGTCAACGAAGGTGATCGCGATTCCGGACGCTCCGGCGCGCCCGGTACGGCCGATTCGGTGCACGTACACCTGCTCGTCCTCCGGGCACTCATAGTTGATCACGTGGCTGACGCCTTCGACGTCGATTCCTCGTGCGGCAACGTCGGTGGCCACCAGGACGTCGATCTGTCCTTCCCGGAAGCGGCGCAGCGCCTTCTCCCTGGCGAACTGGTTCAGATCGCCGTGGATCGACGTCGCAGCGAAACCGCGGTCGACAAGATCATCGGACAATCGCTGCGCCGACCTTTTGGTTCGGCAGAAGATCATCACGCGAGTGCAGTTCTCGGCCTGCAGGATGCGGGCGACGACCTCAGGCTTGTCCAGCTCATGAGCTTGGTAGGCGAACTGCGCCGTGGCCGGAACGGTGGTGGTGTCACCAGCGGACTCGGCTCGGATGTTGACCGGATGACGCATGTGGCGACGGGCGAGGGTGACGATCTCCGCCGGCATGGTGGCCGAGAACAGCATCGTCTGACGCAGCTCAGGCGTATCAGCCAAGATTCGCTCCACATCGGGCAGGAATCCCAGATCCAACATCTTGTCGGCTTCGTCCAGCACCAGCACCTTGATGTGACCAAGATCGAGTGCGCCACGGTCAAGGAGATCGAGCAGACGTCCGGGAGTGCCCACCACGACATCAGCTCCCCGGCTCAGCGTGCTGAGCTGGTGATCGTAGCCGACGCCGCCGTAAACCGTGAGCACTCTGGCGTGTCTGCGAGTCGACGCGGCTGCAAGGTCGGACGCGACCTGGCTTGCCAACTCGCGTGTGGGCGTCACCACAAGTGCTTGCGGAGCACCCGGCTTGGCGAGCTCGGCATAGTCGCGCTCATCCGGTACCACGATCCGCTGCAGCAGAGCGACGCCAAACGCCAAGGTCTTGCCGGTACCCGTACGCGCCTGGCCGATCATGTCGGCGCCCGCCAGGGCGATGGGAATCGCCATGGCCTGGATCGGGAACGGTGTGGTGATGCCGACTTGATCGAGGGCCCGCACGATCGGGTCGATCACGCCGAGATTGGCGAAGGTTGTCGGTGGGAGCTGCGTCATGGGAGCAATCGGCCGCGGTCGGGCCTCATGTGTGACTGTACTCAGAATTTGCCTCAATGCTTGTTGAAAGTTGATGGTTCGCGCGGCCTGCGCGTCGTACGCGCACGGTGGTCAGAAGGTGACCAACATCGCTCGAACTCGCCCAGTCTACTGGCAAAGTACCTAAAACCCTTGATTGCCCGGCCAGCACCGTACGCGCACCGGTTTCGGGCCCAGGTCGACTTGCTTTGAGCCGGGGTGTTGTCTGTGCGTATGCCGACCTCGTCTGAGCCGCTGTCTTGGCCACGTTCACATCGGGATCCGGACGATCCGCTCAACCCGGCGCCCGAGCTGGCGCGGATCCGCGCCGAGCAACCGGTCTTCGGGATGCAACTGCCGCATCCGACCGGCGGGTTCCTCACGATGTGGTTGATCACCAAGTACTCCGACGCCCGCGAGCTGCTGTCCAGCCGGGACACGAGCAACTCGCTCGGCCATTCAGAATCGGCTGCCGCCCAGCCCGGGTTTCTGCTGTCGCTCGATCCGCCCGATCACACTCGGATCCGCCGGATGCTGACCGGTCAGTTCTCGATGCGCCGGCTGACCGCCATGCGCCCACACATCGAGGAGATCGCGACGAGGTTCCTGGATAAGATGGAGGCCGAGGGGCCACCGGCCGACCTGATGAAGGCATTCGCTTTGCCGCTGCCGTCGCTGGTGATCTGTGAGCTGCTCGGCGTGCCGTTCGAAGACCAGGCCGAGTTCCAATTGCGCAGCGACACCATGCTGGACGTCTCCGTCACGCCGGAGCAGCAGGCGGAAAACACCCGCGAGATGAACGCGTACATGCAATCACTTGTGCAGCGGCACCGCCGGCATCCTGGCGAGGACATCCTTGGCATGCTGATTCGTGACTACGCGAACGATCTGACCGATGAAGAGCTGGTCGGGATCGGAAACATCCTGCTGGTTGCCGGTCATGAGACGACTGCTAACACCATCGGATTGGGCACGCTGCTGCTGCTGCGGCATCGGGAGCAGTTTGCCCTGGTCCGCGACGACCCCGAGGTGACCAGCAGCTGCAGTTGAAGAGATCCTGCGTTACTTGACCATCGTGGACACGGGGAATCCGCGGATCATCTTGAAGGACATGACGATCGGCGGCCAGCCTATGCGGCCAGGCGACGTGGCAATGGTGTCGCTGCCATCGGCAAACCGTGATCCGGCCTTCATGGCCGACGCGGGCGTCCTAGACGTAACCCGGCAGCCGCAGGCTCACCTGGCGTTTGGACACGGCATCCATCAATGCCTTGGTCAGCAGCTCGCCCGGCTCGAGATGTCAGTGGCGCTGCCGGCCCTTCTGCAGCGGTTCCCCACCTTGTCTCTGGCAGCGTCGGAGGCCGACCTCGACATTTCGAGCGGACGGTCCGGTCAACGGCATCCGTGCATTGCCCGTGCGCTGGTAGCACAACACAGCTCACATCCGGCACTATCCTGCGGCCATGAGCGATGCGCCGCAGCCATCCGACCTGGCACCCCGTGCTGCGGCTGAGCCGTGGGTTTCCGATCCCGAATATCGGCGAGGTGCTGTCGATTTGCTCGGCATCTTGGCGTACGGGGCCTTGGCAGCCTTCGACCGGCTGGCAGAAGACGCACGCCAGGCGCCCACTCTTCCCGACAAGGTGCACATGGCGTCAATGGCGGCGCTGCAGATCAAACATTTCGACACCGTACGGGCGCGACTGGCGGAGTTCGACACAGACGTCATGGTGGCGATGAAACCGTTCTATGAGCCCTTCAATGAATTCCACGCGCACACCAAGCCGAAGGATTGGCTGGAGGGTCTGGTGTTGGCCTATGTCGGGAATGGCTTCGCCGCCGACTTCTACCGCGAGGTTGCGGCCTTCGTCGATGCGGACACGCGCGCGCTGGTGCACGAGGTGTTGGCCGACGAGGGCCACGCCGACTTCGTGATCGAAAAGGTGCGCGCCGCCATCGCCGCCGATCCGCGGGTCTCCGGTCGGTTAGCGCTCTGGGGACGCCGGCTGGTTGGTGAGGCGCTAAGCCAGGCTCAGCGGGTGGCTGCGGACAGGGACGCTCTGACCCATCTCTTGACGGGGACCGTCGACCGTCCCGGCATGGATCTCGCTGCTATGAGCCGGATGTTCTCCCGACTGGTGGAGAACCACACCCGCCGCATGGCCAAGCTAGGCCTTCAGGCCTGAGATACGAGCTAGCACGAAAGTTCGCGAGCGTCGGCAAATCGCGCGCCCCTGTCTGGACGAGCGAGCAGAGCAGACCAACTTCTGCGCGAGCGAACAAGCCCAAACTTCGGTCTGCGAGCGTCAGGGGATCGCAGCTAGCGCGATGCGCGAGCGAACAGATCAAACTAGTTCGCGAGCGTCGGCAAATCACGCGCCGCCGCACGGAGGAGGAACGAGCGGAGGCGTTCTTTCCTCCGCGAGCGACGACGACGGCGGCGGATCACCGCGCGCGATTTGCGCGAGCGAACAGCCCAAAATCACACAGCTCCGAAACCGACGTGGCGGGCGTTTTCCTCGCCCAGGTCCACGTAGGCGATCTTGGACGCAGGGATCAGCACTTTACGGCCGCGCTCGTCGGTGAGCGTGAAGACTCCGTCGCCACCGACTGCGATTGAGCTCAGCAGTTCCTTCTCGACGTCGCTGGCCGACTCGGCGCTCTCCACCACGATTTCCCGATTGACATGCTGAATGCCGACCTTGACCTCCACTGTTCCTCCTGGTGAGAGCTGGCTTCTCGCGGGTGACACTGAAGCAACGGTGCCACACTTCGGGCCCGAAGCCTCGCAGTGTTCGCGCAGAGCGTTGCACTAGCTTGGCGTGCGACCACTAAGCCAGACTTGCCTTTTCGTCATCGGTCGCCTGCCGGATCACGATACGGGTCCAAGCACCGACATAGATGCGATCATCAGCAGCGAGCTCATGTTTGACACCGACTGGAATCGGGTCGGACGGGATCGGGCCTGTGGCTGGCGCCACGAACGTCCCGTTGGCCGAATCCAGATCCTCCACCCACCAGCGCCTGCCGTCAGTCGTCAGCTGGGTCTGGCGGCGGCTGACGCTCGAATCGGACTCACAATCGATCTGAGGATGGATGTTCCGACTCCTGGAGGTACGACCTATCAAGATCGACTTCGAGTGCAGCGGGACGACGACCGGCAGGCCGGGGGAGGGCATCGGATCAGGGCTTTGCTGGGCCTCGTACCACGCGGGGTCAATCCAAACCTCTGCGACCCAGTCGAACATCCCGGGGGAGACAGTGCTGCCGTTGCCAATGGTCGGCGCAGGAATGGTCGGTGCCGGTGGCACATGATCCACACGGGTTGCATCTGGCGACACCGAGGTAACAAGGGATCGCGGCATGGTTCCTGTAGTGAAGTCATAGCCGCAGTTCTCACAGAACAGCGCGTCGACGGAGTTATCGGCCCCGCAGTTCGGACAGGCTTGGCGACCTGGTTCGCTGCTGGCGACGCTGGCCGGTGACGCGGTCGCTTGCGGCGCTGCATTGGAGTCGATAGGCAATCCGCACACATCGCAGTAGTCCTGCGCCAAGGATGAGTGACCTACCGGACAGATGGCGATCATCGGCGAGGGCCAGAGGTCGAGCTCACTGTCGATTCGGACGTGGAGATCACGAGTCGTGCCTTCCGGTCGAGGGGAGCGTTCATCCCCTGATCCTGGTGGTCTTCGTAGAGGCGGTGTCCAAGGCCATCTCGTCAACCTTCTCCACCGCGCGCTTCAGACGCACCGTACCCGTTTCGGAATCTTCGATATCGACCACCTTGCGCAGTCGAGTGGTCGCTTCCTCGTTGCCGGTTTCAGCGGCGAGCTGTACCGCCCGGCCCAGCTTCTTCGTGGCGGTCTCATCGTCTCCGCCAGCCTTCGCGGCCAAGCCCTCCTGGATGGCCTCCGCAAGCTCGGTTTGGCCGGTGTAATGAGCAACCTCGGGATTGATCCGGGTGGTCAGGCCCTCGTCGTCGGACCACTTCGCCTTGACCAAGCTCTGGGCGACCACCTGGTCGTTGACGGCGAGTTGCACCCGAGCCGCGAGCTGCTCTTGCCCAATGGCCTTGGCGGCCAGCCTCACGCTTACGTGATAGTCGCGGGACTCGTCGCCCCACGACCCTGTCGGATATCCGCCGGTCAGCGGGTTGACTTCGACACGGCGTGAGGTCAGGTCTTCCACCGTTGGCGAGACCTGGCGGACGAAGATCACCTGCGCGCCTTGCGGCGCCCAAACCCGCAACTGCGCATCAGCCACGCCACGACTCATCGACTGTTGCATGAGCTCGGCGAAGACCTGACTCATCTGATCCGGCTCGGGAATGATGTCGACGCTGCCCAGCAGGGCCTGGGCGATCCGGCGTACCTCGGCAACCTGCCAGTCGACCCCGACGCCCCGGCAATCGCATTGGAACTTGCCCGTTACACCGCGAATCGCGTTCGTCAGCTGCTCCGGCGTCTCATTGTGGTTTTCGCCGTCGGTGAGCAAGATCGCGTGTCGCTGGGCCAGCATCGGCACGGAGTCGAAAAGCCGGCCAGCAAGCGTAAGCCAGGTCCCCATTGCCGTTCCGCCGTCTGAGCGGAACTGACTGATCGCCTGATGTGCGGTATGCCTCGCGTTGCTATCCATCTGCACCATGCCCCTGCCCGACCGGACGAGCGGGAATGCCAGGTAGGCCTGATGGGTCCCAGCGACCACTGCGAACCAGGTCCCGTCAAGGATCTGATCGACGGCCGCGGCAGCTGCCATCTTCGCCGCCTCAAGCTTCATCCGACCCATGGAGCCTGAGGTGTCGACGATGATGATCTCCCCAGCATCACCGGACCCCGTCTGACCGGCCGATCCTGCTCCGCTGCAGGTCATGGTGACTATGGCGTTGACGTCGGTTCCGGCTTCTGGCAGGAACTCGTTCTGGTACACCTCTGCGGTGAACTCGGCCATGATCAACGTTCCTTTCTTTCGAGCTGCTCGCGCTTAATACGCCAGCCGCTCGCAGCACATCCTTTCGCGTCCTCGCTGGTCGGTTCAGTATGCCCTGAGTGCCGAGCGTCGGTAAGGGGCCCGGGCTGTCGGACAGGCACAGCCCGCGAAGCGTCACAGACGCGCGAGGGCTACGGAGACGTTGTCCTTGCCGCCCCGGCCGTTGGCCCAGTCCACGAGGGCGACCGCCAACGTGAGCGGATCTGAGTCCGGAGTGCTGAGTTCGGCGACGAGGGACTGGAGCGCGGCGGCCTCCGATGCGTAGTTCCACAACCCGTCTGAACACACCAGAACCCAGCCAGGTGACGTGACGACGATGGATCCGGTACGCGGCGTGAAGTCGGGGCTGTCGCGTCCCAGCCACTTGGTAATGGCATGAGCTTGCGGGCCGTTCTCGGCCTCGTCCCGCGGAGTTCCCATGGCGATTCGTGCCTGGGCAACCGAGTCGTCGACGCTGAGCTCTGCGGGATCGCTGCTCGAACCATGATCAGGAATCCAGTAGATCCGGCTGTCGCCGACGTTCCCGAACACCACGAGGTCAGCTTCGACGACAGCCGCGGCGAAAGTACAGGACGCGGCGTTGTCACTGCCTGGCGCTGTGTTGTCGATCACCGCGGCGTTGGCTGCGGCGGCGGCCTTGACAACGGCGCCCGCGACCGCCGCGACTCGACTGGCTGGGGTGCCGAGACCCGCGGGCTTGTGTGCCACCAGGACGTCGCGGGCAGTACGAGCGGCCGCCAGGCTGGCGATATCGGAGTCCAGGGATGTGGACACTCCATCACACACCACGAGCACCGCGCGGGAACCGGGTGTCGGCTCCGCTGCGACAGCCGTCGCGTCCTCGTTACGGTGATGCCGTACGCCACGGTCGCAGCACGCGGCAACCCATGATGCTGGCTGCTCGGTGTAGTGATCTCGCTCCGTCGGAGCCTTGGTGCCGCAGGTCTCGCAATAACCGTCCGCCCCGATCACACCGCCACAGTTGGCGCAGGGCCGGGCAACCACAACTGTGTCCTGGTCGGTTTCGGTCTGGATGGAGCGCGTGATTTCAATGGGAGCGGCCAGTTCGTCGGCCTGCTCGACTGAACCAACAGCCGTTGGCTTGAGTGCACCACCGCAGGCTTCGCAAAATGCCTCCTGAGCTGCAACCTCCGCGCCGCAGTGCGGGCAGCGAAGACCCCCATCGGCCTGGGGGACCGCAGCAGGCGCAGGAGCAGTGGACTGCGTCAGGTGGTCGGTCATCGTAGGGTCCACCTTCGCACGGCGTTGGCTTTGTCGACCAACGAATGGCGGCGTTGCGCGTCGGTCTCGATACCTGCAAGCTGTCGATAGGTCGCCTCCAGCCCATCGCGCAGAGTCTCGTCGCTCGCCTCGAAGGGGCCGATCTTGATATCGCTCTTCGCCCCGGTCTTGTCGACCTCCGTGAGGGCCCGCTCCAGAATTTGGACCGTCAGCTCAGACTGCTCACGCGGATCCAGCCGAACTCCGCTGATGCTGTCCATCGCCTGGGCCAACGCCGGCAGCCCATCGCCTGATTCGTAGAGCTGCATCGCACGCAGGCGCCGGGCTTCGGGGTAGCTCCGGCTTGTCGAGGGCACCAGGTCCAATGCCTGGACGGCGCCAGGCACGTCGCCACGAGCGGCGCGAATCCGCGCCATCCCGAATGCGGCGGCCGCCACGTAGTTGGCGTCGGTGCTGGCGCAGGTCCGGTAAAGCCCTTCAGCGATGGATCCCTCGCCGCCATGCTCACAGGCCAGGGCCAGCGCAAGTTTCGGCGCCAACTCGCCGGGCACCTGACCGTAGACGGCGTTGAAGGAAGACTGTGCCGACGCGAAATCGCCGGCGTCCAGTGCCGAAAGGCCGGCAACCCAGACGGCGCGCCATTCCCAGGGATCCTCGACCAGCATGTCGTTGACGATCTGCTCCACGAGGTCTCGACGCCGCAGCTCCAGCGCGGCATGGGCCTGGGCCAGCCGAACCTCAGCCGTGGCTTCGGGCGCCTCCCGAAGCTGGTCGAGGCGCCCAGCAGGGTCGTCGACGGAGATGTTGCTGAGCCAGGCGTACTGCGGGTCGCTGGTGTCGACGCGCAGCGCCGGTAGCTCGTTCCACTCCAGTGCTTCGCTGGTGATGGCGGGCGCTTCGAAGAGCACCGATGCAGCCGAGGTGAGCGCCGTGCCAGGTGTCTTCTGGGCGACCACCTCGCGAAGCACGCCGAGCAGTTGCACCCGGAACTCGTCGACTGAGGCGAACCGGTCCGCCGGGTCGGCTGCACAGGCCTTCGAGAGCAGCCGGTACAAAGAGTCGTAGGTTGCGAACAGCGGCGTCTCTTCGACGGGCGGCAGGCTGGCGACGTACTTGGTCTGGTACCCCCGGAACTCCGTCATCAGCACCACACAGGTGCGCCCGATCGTGTAGATGTCGGATGCCACGGTTGGTCCGACCTGAGCTACCTCGGGTGCCTGGTAGCCGATAGTGCCGTAAATTGCCGATTCTTGATCATCGGCGCGCCGCACCCCACCAAGATCGATGAGCTTCACCGCATCGCCGACCTGAATCAGGTTGTCTGGCTTGAAATCGCAATAGATCAGACCAAGATCATGCAAGTAGCTGAAGGCCGGCAGGATCTCCAAGATGTAGGCCAGCGCCTGATCGACGGGCAGCGGATCGAATCTTCCGTTGTTGGCCCGCATCCGGTCTTTCAAGATCTGCTTGAGGGAGATCCCGCCGACGTACTCCATCACGATGTAGCCAGCGTCTTCGTAGGTGACGAAGTTGTAGATCTCGACGATCAACGGGTGCTCGACCTGGGCGAGGAACTGCTTCTCCACGATGGCCACGGCCAGCGCGTCTTTGTCGCCGGTATTGAGCAGGCCCTTCAGTACCACCCAGCGATCGGACACATTATGGTCTTTTGCGAGGTAGATCCAGCCGAGACCGCCATGCGCCAGGCAGCCGGCCACCTCGTACTGGTTCGCCACAAGATCGCCCGGCTTCAGTTTCGGCGTGAACGAGAATGGGTTGCCGCACATTCGGGCAAAACCCTTCGGTCCGTCCCGGCTGTCCATCTCGCGACCGACCGACCGGCGCCCCGCAGTTCGGGCAGTTCCGTTTCTCTTCGGGAACCTGCGGGTTCTTCATGATCGCCTGAGCGGCATCGATCACAGGTGCCGGCGGAACCCGAGTGAGCCCAGCGCCGAGTCGAGCCGACCGGAGCCGTTGGGACCCCGAACGTACCCGCTTGGTGATCTTGGAACCATCTCCGGAGGCTCGCTGCGAGCCGAGGGCCGTCGACTGCAGCCGGCTGGAGCCCGCTGTAATCGCCGACACTGCGCTGCCTGCGGACATTGGCGTCTGATCATCGGCCGCCTGCTCGTTGACCGGCCCCCCAGGGCTCCCGCAAACATCGCAGTAGCCGTCGACGATCGTGCCGGTACAGCCGGGTTGTGTGCAGCGCGTGCCGGAGGAGTCGGGCGTCGTCGGCCCCTGTGCGCTGCCCTCAGGACCAGCAGCCGGGGTAGCGCTGACGGGCCCCGGGCTGCCGCAGACATCGCAGTAGCCGTCGACGATCGTGCCGGGGCAGCCCGGCTGGGTGCATCGTGTCATTCAAACGCCGCCCTCTTCATTTGCTTTCCGACGATGTGGCTGGGTGCACCGTATGCGGCGCAGGGCTGGTTTGCAGGTAGGTCTGGTAAACGGTGACGAGTTGTTCGGCAAGGACCATCCGGCTCGGTCGCTGCTCCAGTGCGTTGCGGGCGAGCTGGTAAGCCTGGGCGATATCCGGAACCTCGGCCTGGCCGGTTGTCATTGCCTTGGCGTGGTACGCCTCGAGCCGGCTTGCGAGTTCGTCGTGATCTTGCAGCGCCTTCGCGTAGGCCGTCTGCGCAATGGTCATCGCCCGAGACACCTGGTCGAGGCGGTGCAGGTAGTTCTCCAACTCGTCGCGTGTGTTTGGTACTGGCCCGAGGGCGGCAGTCTCGGGCACTGCATAGCGGGGCGCAGGGTCGACGCGGCTTACGCACTCCTCGACGATGCTGTGCAGCGCCGCCGCACGGGCCTCCAGGTCGGCGCGTTGTTCTCGGGCTCGCGTCACGAGAGCAGCGGCGTCGCGCCGCCTGGCTCCGTCGACGATCAGATCGCGCTCGAAGGTGGCAGCATCGATTTCCAAGGGCCCGAGTAGTCCCACCACATCGCCGCCACGGCTGGCCTTGTCCGCGAGCTCCTTCAGCCTGCGCGCCAGCCGTGATTGCTCGACTGCGGCGTGCTGCTGTCGCGCGCCTGCGGGCTCCAGGTCGACTTGCTCCCGGATGCGCTCCATCTGGGCGCGGAGCTGTCGCACACGTTCGGTGATCTCCGCGCCCGACGGATCAAGGCCGAGCTTGACGCGAAGCTGCGACAGCAGAGCGTCAGACAGCCGGCACGCCTCCGGCAGCGAGACCGAGAGCCCTGACGCGGTGCCGGCATCGAGCCGCCCCCAGATCATGGTTGAGATGCGCATCAGTTCGGTGGCTCCGACTCGCCCGGAGTTCCAGGTGGCCTGCAGCAACTCGTAGCGATCTGATACCGCCTTCCACAACGCCATCGACAGCAGGATGTCGCCGGTCACGGCCGAGCCGGTGGCCGCGTGCAACGCAGCCTTGTCCAGTTCGTCCAGTTCGCGACGTCGCCCATCCAGCCACTGGCCGAGCTGGTCCAGATAGACCTGTGCCGCCTGGGCCTCAACGGCTGAGCCCATCTGCCCCGGTGCGACCGGAGCTGTCACCTGTCCAGCAGTCGCGACCACACTCATCACGTCCTGCCATAGACCGGTATGGGCGGATCGGGTGCTGGTCCGAGAGAGTCCCTGAGCCAGCGGTTGTAGAGCGTTTTCCATTCACCATCGGCGCGCATCTGGTCCAGCCGAGCATTGACGAAGCGAACGAAATCCACATCCTTTTCGTTGAAGCCCAGTCCGTACGGCTCTGAGGTGAACGCCTGCTGATTCGGCACCACCGCGTACGGGTCCTGCGCGGCGAGACCCGCCAGGACTGTGTCGTCCCCTGTGATAGCCGCAACCTGACCCTCCTGGAAGAGGACCAGGCAGCCCGTGTGGGTGTCCGCGCCAACCGGAATAGCCTTGGGCGCTTTTTTGATCAGGTTGTCCATGCTGGAGGTGCCTATCGGTGCACAGACCTTCTGTCCCGCAAGCTCAGTGATCGAGTTGATCTTCGACCCCTTGCGGACCAAGATCTTCTGGCCCGAGCGGTAGTACTCGCCCGAGAAGGCGATCTGCTTCCAGCGATCACAGTTGATCGTCATGTTGCGGGCGACGATGTCTACATCACCCTTCTCGAGCGCGGGGATCCGTTGCGCCGCGGTGATCACCTTCAGCTGGTAGCGGTCCTCATTGCCGAAGATCGCCTTGGCAACAGCCTTGACCATGTCGATGTCGAAACCCTCGATCTCGCCGGTGAAGGGGTTCCGCGACCCAAGCAAGTAGGTATCAGCCGATACGCCGGCCACCAGCCGCCCACGCTTTTTGATCTTGGCCATGGTGGATCCGCTGGGAAGAGCATCGGGCGGCGGCAATGGGTTGCTGGGGTCGTAGGACGCGAGCGGATTGCCGCACCGGGTTGGTTGCGGCGCCGGGGCGCTGGTGGTCGGTTGCGGAGCCGGAGGCTCCGGTGGCAGCGGTGTCGGGGTGTAGCTGAACGTGCATGCCGAAAGCACGCTCGCCGACACGACGCTCGCCACGGCCAGCATCGGCGCACGCCAGCGGTGCCTCATCGGTATTCCTTGAGCCGAGCGGCGATGCCCCAACGTCCCAGGAGCGCAACCGCTAACCCGCTCAGGAGGGTGAGGATGGCGAAAACAACCGTTACTGGCTGTATGCCCGCCAGCGAGCTGGAGGTTTCCTGGCTCACCTCGTCGAGGTGGCCAGCCAGATTGTTGTCGAACGTGCCGAAGACGGTGTTGGACGACTCTCGGCCGGATCCGGTGGCCTGGGACACTGCCCGGTCCCATCTACCCCCGTCGTCGAGGGCACGAATCTCGCTGTGAACATTGGTATATGCCTGCCACTGGTTCACCAGCTCGGGCCGATCGGTGAGGCGCTGGAGGTTGGCAGCTACGGACTCAGCCGAGGACTTCCACGCGGCTTCGAATGCCTGCCCGGATCCTCGTGCGATCAGCGTCAAGCTTTCGTTCGACTTCGCGTTGTTGGCATCGATCCGGGCATCCGCGGCCGTGTTGACAGCGGCGAAGCTGCCGTTGGTGATCGAGTTAAGCGTGCTGCTCAGCTGTAGCGCAGCGATCAGGCTGGCGATCGTGATGACGAGAAGTACGGCTGCACTTGCCAGCATCCCGACGTTGATCTTGCGCTTGAATCGGCGAGCCAGCCAAACCTGACCGACGATCACGCCGGCCAAAGCAAGTAGGGCGATGATCGGGAAGATGTATCCCGCCAGCGCGTCCATGTCGTCCGCTGCTCGCGCCGCATTCGAGCTGACCAGGTTGTCCAGAATCGGCAGTGCCGTGCTGCGCAGGTCAGCGCTGGCGTTGCGGAGGTACTGGGCACCGACCGGCAGTCCTTGGCGGTTGTTCGCGCGTGCCTGCTCGATCGTGGCCGCATAGCTGACGACCTGCTGATTGAGAGCCGACAAGGCTGCGGCGTCAGCTGGTTGTGCCTGGGACGCTTCGA
Organism: uncultured Actinomycetota bacterium; assembly: GCA_963734005.1. GTDB lineage: Bacteria > Actinomycetota > Actinomycetes > Propionibacteriales > Propionibacteriaceae > Microlunatus. The sequence continues at coordinate 7,793 of CAVTFS010000003.1, read as the reverse complement.
CGATGAGCGAGCTGGTGCTGCTCATCGCCTGGTCGTACACCGCACGTTGTGCAGGCGGTTCCAGGCCACCAACCAGAAACGCGTTGGTGGCGATCGCGTCCGCGCTCAGCAGGTTGGACTGGATTTTCTGAACCCTGATGAGTTGCGCAGTGTCGGCTTCGGCACGGCTCAGTGAGACCGCGAGGTAGGTGAAGGTCAGGACGCCCACCAACGCGACAAGAACGCCGATAACCACGACGCCCAGGCTGAGCAGTCGGAGTCGCTGCGGCGTATCCATGGTTTTGACTGCAGCGAGCGGAGTGGCGGCACTCGGCGTTGCTGGCGCGGGCGCCGCGGGCGTGGTAGCCGGATGCGCGATCGGCGGCGCAGTTGTCGTTGGGGCAGCAACGGGTGGCGCCGCCACTCCGGTTGCGCCCCCCGGATGACTGGCCTGGCTCACTGTTGTGCTCCTTGGGTCTCGGTATGGTCCTCGGTTGGCTGCTCGATGTCTCCCTGGCTTGAGGGCGGTGAGCTGGCCTGCTGCTCTGGGATGGCAGGTGACGGCTCGTCCTCCGCAGCCGCCTCCTCGAAGTCCTCGGGGACCAGCTTTCGTAGCTGTTCGAGGGTGGGCTCGGCGACGTCGCGCAGACGCCAAGCATGCCTGCCGATCGCCGCCTCCAACATATTGCGCGCAAATCGCCCGTTGCCGAACATGGGACCACGTGGGGTCATAGCAAGGATCGCGGTAAAGCGTTCCACGCATGCATCGTCGAGGTCGTAGTCCGCCGCTCTGGCCATCTCTTTCAGGATGCGTACCAGTTCATCTTCGGTGTAATCGGCGAATTCGATCGTGGTACGAAAACGGCTCGCCAGACCTGGGTTCTGGGCAATGAAGATCGCCATTGGATCGGGATAACCGGCAACGATCAATACCAGGTCGTCGCGACGGTCCTCCATCTCTTTGACAAGCGTGTCAACCGACTCCTGGCCGTACTGATCACCGGCGAGGCTGTAAGCCTCGTCGATGAAGAGGACTCCGCCGGCCGCGGAGGCCACGACCTCGGCCGTCTTGATTGCCGTCTGGCCGAGATAGCCGGCGACGAGTTCCGAGCGGTCGACTTCGACCAGCTGACCCTTCGACAGCAGCCCGAGCGCTCGATAGATCCCGCCGACCAGCCGGGCTACGGTTGTCTTGCCGGTGCCTGGATTGCCGACGAATACCAAGTGGCGCGTGATCGTCGGTGACTTCAAGCCCAGCTTTGCTTCGCAGGGTTTCGACCCGCAGAACTGCCACTTGCCGGTGGATCTCGGCTTTGACCTCGGTGAGGCCGATCAGAGCGTCGAGCTCGGCCAGCAGCTCCGCCAGTGTCTTGGGTTCGGGTTCTGGCTTAGCCGCGGGCTTGGAGCTCTCCACATTGTCCGCTGAGCCTTCAGTTCTGTGCGCTGAGCCTGTCGAAGCGCTCGGCTGTCCTTCGACAAGCTCAGGGCGCATTGTGGAGTCAAGCCACCTGGCAGATCCAATGCGCTCAGGTCGAGCGAGGTCTGATCGAGGGCACGAAGCATCTCCAACACCTCAGGCCGGGTCGTCGTACGTGGCCTGGGTGCGGTCAGCGCCCCTAGCTGAGCAGCTGCTGCGACAGCGGCGTTACCAGCGGTCCTTGGGTTTGGTACCCCCAACGTCTGCGCTGCGCGACAGACCTCGGCCAAGGCCTCGGCGTAGCTGGCGGCGTTCGACGATCTGTCCAGGACGAGTTGTCCGAGCAGCAGCGTGGGCGCAGCGCGCCAACGTCGCCCGCGGTGTGCCGCATCGAAGAAGGACTGAGGATCCGGATGGCCGGTCTGCTCACACCAGTCCCGATAGGCCTGCTCCGCCGACTCGGCGACCGCGGCAGCCAGCGCCTCGCCCTCGCGGACTGCCGCTTCAGGCTCCAGGCCGGCTGCGGCGGCTACGCTGCGGAGCTCGTCCAAGGCTGCAGCAAGGGTGCGGGTCGACGGCTCTGTCACGGCAGGTCCAAGGTGCTGCGCGGTGCCTCCGGCGCAGCCTGATCGCCGATGTTCAACGCTCCTCCGGTGGAGGCATGGCCGAACTTTTCCTGCAGGAAGCGGCCATGCACGATCAGCGCGTCCGCGTCGACTCGGACCACCGCGTCAAAGATCTTGTCCATGGTGGCGCTCAGCAGGTCGAGCTGATCGATCAGCAGCATCAGTGAGGTCTTGCCGTTCTCGATCGGGCGCGAATCGGCCCACTGCCGTGGCAGCCGGGTGTAAGCGCCGATCGCTTCCGGCAGGTAGTCGGTAGCCGTTGCCATGACTGAGTACGCGTCCGGGCTGCCGAGCCCGAGGTTGCGGAGCCGGGGCATGGTTTCGCGTACGGTCTGAGCAACCCGGCGAACCCTGGACTGAACCGACGCCGGCACTACGCCGCCGTCGACCATCTCCTCAACGCGATCCAGTGCGCGCATGATGTCTGATTCGGTCGGCGCCGCAGGTGCCGGAGGCGGCTCTGGGGCTGCTTGCGGACGCCGCCCGGTGATGGCTGCGATCCAGTCCTTGAACCCCATGAGACGCAAACGATGATCGAGAGGCTGGACTCGGATCAGCGCAGCCCGCCGGGGGTGGTGGCGCCACCCTCGAGGTCTAGCGCGCCTGAGGCGAGCTGCTCATCTTGCCGACGTACCCGATCGAGGTATTCACGCGACTTGGCGACCTCCGTCTCCAAGGTGCCGATGGTGGCTGCCATGGTGTCCAGCGCCTGAAGCTTGAAGTTGTCGATGGAATCCATCGTGGCGTAGATGTTCTGGAACGCCGCCTGCAGCTGAGGAAGCCCGATCGTGGCAGAGGCTGCCTGCTGCTGGATTTGCGCGGAGTTGTCACGCATCATCTCCGAAGTGCGCTGGATCAGGTCGGAGGTCGTGGTGTTGAGAGCGGTGATCTGATCGAGAACCAATCTCTGATTTCCAAGGGCCTGTGCCACGATCACCGCCGTACGGAGAGCAGAGATTGTTGTGGTCGAAGCCCGGTCGACACCTTTGATCAATTCAATGTTGTTCTTGATGATGATGTCGATGGCGAGATAGCTCTGGATTGAGACCGCGAGCTGGGTCAGCAGGTCTTGGTGCTTTTGACGGACGTAGAACAATACGTCCTGGCTCAGCGCCTTTGCCCGCTCGGGGTCGGAGATCTCCAGCTGTGCGATGGTGGCGGCGAGCCGTGCGTCGAGCCGCTCGGCGACGTAGATGTAGGCGTTCAGGCGCCCCATGGCACCCCAGAGGTTCTGCTTCTCCAGGTTGAGCGCGACGTTGTCCTTGGTCAGCTCGTCCTGGCCGTTGCGTAGAGCGTGCAGAATCCCGTTCAAGTGGCCCTGGGCGGACTCGTAGCGCCGGAAGTAATCCGTGACCTTGTCGCCGAACGGGATCACCCCGAGAAACTTGCGCACCCCGGTCGCCCGGCTTGGGTCCAAGTCCTCGACCGTGCGGCGAAGTTCAAGCAGAGTGTTGCCAACCTTGGATCCTTCGGCTATGCCGCCCTCCTTGAGTGCTCGTACCGGAGTCTGCAGCAGACGGTTCGAGGTCTCGGCAGACCGACGGATGTCAGCGTCACCCATGCTCCGCACGTTGGCTGCCTGCTTGGCGAACTCAGGTGAGCGGGTCTGAGCGTTCATCAAAGCGCTCAAGAAGCCGTCAACCTTGCTGTCGAGCTCCGGGAGCGTAGCTGGGTCTACCTGTGGAGCCATGGCGGGAGCCTGAGTGGCCACGACTTGTGGCGGCGCAGCCGGCGCGGTCAGCGTCAGCGGAGTGCCCTCGGGCGGGGTGAGCGGCGCCGGTGCGGCGGCGGTGGCGGACGACGTTGGCTCGGTCATCGACTTCTCTCTCTGGCGCAGGCTTTGGGCGTTGCGTTTCTATCGCAAGCTGGTCGCGATTTGGGCTCTGACGAGCCTACTCGACGGCTGTTGCCGCAACTGGAGCTCAGAGAAACGATCACGATATGCGTGGTCTTCCTCGAGGCGCCCGGACGTGTGCGTTTTGCCCTGTGACGGGGAACGCACCGCCTGAGAGCTAGCGCCGGCTCGTGCGCAGTCCGTTTGGTATCGGCGCACCGGACACCAGACCTGCGGCTAGTGCGGCTGCCATGGCCTGCTCGAGCACGGTGATAGGAGAGAGGTCCTGCTCATCCGCGGCCCGCTCAAGATCATCGAACTCGGGCGTGACTTGCCAGATCGTGCCGTGGTGATGCGCGATCTTGATTGATATGCAGCTGCCGGCGATGATCAAATCGACCCATCCCCGTGGCAGGGCCGTCTTGCGCACTCTGGTCTCCCGCACACCGATGGTGCTCGTCAGGGCCAAGAGCAGGTAGCGAAGATCGGCTGCCTGATCGGGCCGCGCCAGAACGCTGACCGTATGCGCGGGTCGACCTTTCTTCATGATGATCGGAACCAGCCATGCGTCGGCGGCTCCGGCTCTGATCAAGCTGGTGAGTACCCCAGGCCAGAGTCGAGGGTCCAGATCGTCGACATTGGCCTCGATCAGCACATCTGCCTCCGACAGATGGTCATCGGGGTGCGTGACTCGTTCACCGATGAGTACGCGGGTGAGGTTCGGGCGACCGGGCGTATCTCGGGTGCCGGCGCCAGCCCCGGAAGCCTGCAAGGTGAGCAGCGGCAGGCCTTCGCAGCGCTCGGCCAGGGCAGATAACAATGCCATGCCGGTTGGTGTCGTGAGTTCGCCTGAGCCGCCGGCGAAAATCTTCCATCCTGCAGCTAGCTCTACAACGGCTGGCACCGGTACACCCATATCACCGTGGGCGCCTCGGACTCGTCCGGATCCGACCGCCACAGCACTCGCGCTGATGCTGTCGATCTCCAGGGAGTGCAGGGCGGCTGCGACTCCCACGATGTCGGCAATGGAGTCGAGTGCGCCGACCTCATGGAAGTGCACTTCCTCTGGCGGCAGGTTGTGGACTCTCACCTCGGCCTCGGCAAGTCGGCCGAAGGTCGCCAGCGCCCGATCGCGGATCGGGGCCGCAAGATCCGCCTTGGCAATGAGGTCCTTGACCGCTCGCCACGCCCGCACCGGAACGTCGTGGGTGATCACCTCTACCGATATCCGGCTGGCATGCTGTCCGGCTCGGGTCACCGGTGTCGATGCCAGCCTCACCGAGTCCGCGATCACGGCGTCGACGGCCTCCTGCACAGCCGCCAAATTCGCCCCGGCGTCGATCAGCGCACCCAACAACATGTCGCCCGCGACCCCGGCGGAGGCATCGATCCAGGCGTGGCGTGAGCTGTTCATGGCGCCGCGATCTGGGCCGCCAGGTGACCAGCGCCATAACCGTTGTCGATGTTCACCACCGCCACGCCGGGAGCGCACGCGTTGAGCATCGCCAGAAGAGCGGCCAACCCTTCAAAGGCCGCGCCGTATCCCACTGAGGTGGGCAACGCCACCACCGGCGCTTCGATCAGGCCCGCCACAACACTAGGAAGAGCGCCATCCATCCCGGCAGCTACGACCACCACCCGTGCCCGTCGCAGCAAGTCGATCCGGCCCAGGACCCGATGGAGGCCCGCGACGCCGACATCGACAACAAGTTCGGTTGACCGTCCCAGGTAGCAGGCCGTGAGCTGCGCCTCCTTGGCCACAGGAAGATCTGAGGTTCCGGCGGCGAGCACGACGACGAGGCCGCCACTGGCGGCCGGCGGATCGGTCGGCCAGGCCAGCAGGCCTGCTTCTTGATCATGAAAGATGCCGGGAAGCTCCGCCAGGATGGCGGCAGCGTGCTGCTTGCTAGCTCGAGTGAACAAGGTCACGTGTGGCTGATCACGAACAGCGGCAGCGATCATGCCGATCTGTTCGGGCGTCTTTCCTTCGCAATAGATCGCCTCCGGATAGCCCCGTCGCTTGGTCCGGTCGTGATCGAGCTTGGCGAACGCCTCGAGCGATGCCCCGGTACTCGCGGATTCATTCATGATCAGGACTGACGAGCGGCAGGGTGAAGGCGCCGGACTGAATCCCGCCGACATCCACCGCGACAAATCTGAAGCCGGCACCTCGTACGGCGTCCAGCACCTTCGTACGAAGCGGATCGCTGACCGCTCGAATCAGATCTGGCGGAGGCAGCTCGATCCGCGCAATCTCGTCGTGGTGTCGAACTCTCAGCTCCGCGAATCCCAACTGCCGCAACGCGGACTCGGCGCGGTCGATCTGGCTGAGCTTGGTCGGCGTGACCACATGGTGGTGCGGAATCCGCGACGCGAGGCAAGGCGCAGCAGGCTTGTCGGCCACCTGCAGACCCAGAGCGCGGGCCACCGAACGCACTGCCAGCTTGGTCATGCCAGCGTCGGCGAGCGGCCGGAGGACGTTGTGGTTGGCGGCGGCACTCGCACCTGGTCGGTCCGGTCGCCGGGCATCGTCGGCGTTCTCTCCGTACGCAATGGCATCCAGCCCGTACTGTTTGGCGACCCCGTCATCGATCCGGCTGAAGAGTTCTTCCTTGCAGTAGAAACACCGATCAGGCCCGTTGGCCCGATACTCCGGACGATCACCTTCGTGCGTCGTCACCTCGACGAGCTGTACGCCGATCTGGCGCGCGACCAGGTGGGCAGCACTCCGCTCCTCGGCAGCAAGACTCGGGGATACCCCGAGCAGGGCGACAACTCGGTCGATGCCAAGGATCTGCGTCGCAAGCGCAAGCAACAGGGACGAGTCGACGCCGCCGGAGAACGCAACGCCCAGCCGACGTACTCCTTTGAAGCTCGTCGAGACGGCCCTTGCGGCGCGTTCCACCGTCCAGTCTTCGCGCGTACTGAGCGGGATCATCTCAGAGATCGTCATGGCCGACACCCCTTTCAGGTACCCGGTTCAGTCGACACTAGTGCGACGTCCTAGTGATCAGGTGGCGGGATCTCGCCAGAACCGCGGGGGATGAGCTTGGCCGCTACGACAACGGTCTGGAGAGGTGAGGTGTCGCCATCGAGCCGCGCGAAGATGCGCTCGGCCGCGATCGTGCCGAGCCGGGCGGGATCTGGTGTCATGACCGTGATCGCAGGACGCACCAGATCAGCCAAGACGATGTCGTCGAAACTGATCAGGGCGATGCGCTGCTCCAGCTGGAGATCATGAAGTGCACGGATGGCGCCGAGGGTTACCAGGTAGTGCGAGGTGAACAATGCCGTGGGCGGGCTGTCGAGCTGCACAAGGCCATGCACGGCGGCATAGACCTCCTGCTCAGAGCGCAAGCCGCTTAGCTGCAACGAGCTGGACGCCAGTCCCGCTTCGGCCATTGCACTGGTGAAACCGTATTGCCGCGCTGTCGATGCTGCAGATTCGTTGCCGAGATGGGCGATCCGTCGATGCCCGTAACTGATCAGATGCCGGGTCGCTTCGATCGTTGCTTCGTGGTTGTTCGTGATGACGGCATCGGCTAGCAGTCCGGTCGGCGGTCGGTCGACAAATACCAGCGGGGTGCCCTGCTCGCGTTCCACATGAAGGTAGCCCTGATCTTCGGTGACAGTGGTCAAGATCAGTCCATCGACCCGGCGGCGAGTGAACGCATCGACCATCGCCCGTTCGCGGTCGGGATCGTTGTCGGAGCTCGCCGCTAGAACTGCCGTGTCACGGCGATAGGCCATGGTCTCGACAGCTCGGTTAATTAATGCTGAGAATGGGTTGTCAACGGCGTCAAGGAGGAGGCCAAGGGTGAGCGTTTTGCGATCGCCGCGGCGCAATGCGCCAGCCCCTTGGTTCGGCTTGAAATTCAGCGCCAATACGGCGCGTTGGACCCGCTCTCGGGTCTGGGGCGATACGTTGGCCTCGTCG
>CAVTFS010000002.1:0-47888 GCA_963734005.1 uncultured Actinomycetota bacterium | reverse complement strand
TGAGGAGCGTCCGCTGTGACAGGCGACTCATGCCGTGCCGAAGACGGCGTTCCCGGGCCCGACAAGTCGATGGTGCGAACCGTCCGCGGCGCCAGCGGCTTGGAAACATAAGTCGGCATGGTGATCGGAATGGGATCCCACAGAGTCCCAGGTTTCGTCGCCACGTCGGCCGTGCCACCCGCGGGGACCGTCGCTATCCCGCTCCTGGCGAAGTCCCGTCTGCTGAGAAAGATGGTCGACTCGTTGTCGCCGTGGCGGATTTCGCGATAGCGACCATCGAGCCGTCTCAGCATGACGCGAACGCTGATCCGCGCGACCACGATGAAGATCAGCAGCAGCCCTCCAGGGATGGCGGTGCTCCACCACGGAATGAGGTGCGCTGCGCACAAGCCAATCACTGCACTCAGCGCCGCCATCAGCACCAGCAGTACGCGGCGCCGCCTCAATGCGGCAAGCACTTCCAGCCGACGCAGATCTTTGACCGCAGCCCGCCGGGTCTGCGGCGTCGACACCTCGAAGGATGCAATCTCTTCCAGGTCTTGGTCAAGGAGCGGAGCGGTGCCATGACGAACGATGCGCATCGAGTCCGAGAAGCGATCAGCCGGATCGGAGTCCTCCAGCTGCTCATCGTCGTCGCGCCGGCGTACGAAATGCGGGACCAGATACGCCAGCCACGCGATTGCGATGGCAGCGAAAATCACGCCGGTGGTCCCCACACCCAGACGGTACGGGGCCGACTGACCTCCTCAGCTGATCTTGAGCGGTGTGTCGCAAGAAACGAATGTGACGCATGTGGTCAGGGCTGCCGGAGGTTCTCCCATCGCCGCATCAGCCCCTCCGGCACCTCTTCGGCATTCAATGCGAAGACCAAGTGATCACGCCAATCGCCATCGATGTGCAAATAGCGCGGCCGGAGGCCCTCCGGCCGGAAGCCCAGCTTCGCTACCACGCGAAGGCTATTGGTGTTTTCAGGTCTGATCGCGATCTCGATGCGATGCAGCGACATGACCTGAAAGCAGTAATCGACAGCTAGGGCCACGGCAGTTGGGATGATGCCGCGTCCCGCCAGCCTCTGGTCGATCCAGTAGCCAATCTGGCCCCAGGACGCCGAGCCACCGACGATCCCGCTCACGGTCAGCTGGCCTCCCAATCGCGGCTTCGAGCGGTTCGACGCATCGTCGTACAACACCAGCCACGGCAGCATCCGTCCCTCTCGGGCCTGGCGGCTTAGCGAGCGGACCAGTCCGGCGTACGTCGATGGGCCGATCTGTGAGCCGGGAGGGAGAGTTGCTTCCCACGGTCGCAGCCAACTCGCGTTCTCACGACGCACTCGCTCCCACGCCGCTCGGTCCCGATGGCGCAGTGGGGCGAGGATGACGGGGCCATGCCGCAGCGTGACCGGCCAGTGGTGGCGACCGGAGCCTCCCAGCCCGGTCAATCCCTGTGGCGGCTGCTCCAGGCCGGTCATCTCAGTGGTCTCCACCTGCCAACTGGCTGACCGCGTGCTTCAGCACTGGCTCCAGCACAGCCATCCCGTCCCGGACGCCCCCACTCGACCCGGGCAGGTTCACGATCAAAGTGCGATCCGCAACGCCCGCGACGCCCCGGCTCAGCACCGCCGTCGGCACGCCATGATCGGCTCCATAGCGGGCGATCGCCGCCGCAAGGTGCGGAACCTCGCGCTCCACCACTCCCCTGGTCTGCTCGGGGGTGTGGTCACGAGGATTCAGCCCAGTCCCGCCGGTAGTGATCACCACGGCGTGGCCGGCCGCCACGGCATCGCGCAGCGCCGCACCGACTGCGTCTCCATCGGGCACCACGACCGGACCCGCAACCACGAAACCAAGATCTTCAAGCGCAGCCACGATGATGGGGCCTGACTGGTCCGAGTAGACCCCGGCCGCCGCTCGTGTCGAGATAGTGATCACGAGCGCACTATCGATCATGAATCGCCCTCACGAGACCAGTCCCCGCGGCGCCCTCCCGCCTTGGACAGCACGCGTACGTCGCTGATCACAGCGGCGCGATCAATCGCCTTGATCATGTCGATCACCGCAAGCCCGGCCACAGCAACCGCCGTCAGCGCCTCCATTTCCACTCCAGTTCGGTCAGTGGTTTTGACCGTCGCAGTGATCTCCACCCCCTCGTCGGTCACCTCCGCTGTGACATCGACTCCACTAATGAACAATGGGTGGCACAGCGGGATGAGGTCGGGAGTCTTCTTCGCTGCTTGGATACCCGCAATCCTGGCCACTGCGAGCGCGTCGCCTTTCGGCACCGAGCCCTCTCGAAGGGCTGCCACACAGTCAGTGCTCAGCAGCACTCGCCCCGCCGCGGTCGCCGAACGAGCAGTCACCGCCTTGTCGGAAACGTCAACCATTCGGGCGTCGCCGGTGGCGCTGAGATGCGGGAAACGATCTTCACTCACGACTACCCCCGAGTCATCCCGGCGACTCGTCCAGCAACCACACGTCGACGTCCTGCCCGGCAGCCACGAACTCGACCTCTTCGGGCAAGATCACCAACGCGTTCGATCGGGCAAGATCGGCAAGCAGGTGGGACCCGTGTCCACCCGCAAGTTCGACCTGGCGACCACCCAGCGGATCGAAGTTGACGATGCCGCGAGCCAACTGCGTGCGGCCCGAAATGGACGTCATATCGTGCGCCGCCTGGCATCTCACCACTCGCCGCACATAGGGCCGCACTCCCATCAGCTTGCGGATGACGGGCCGCACGAACGCCTCGAAGGAAACGAAGGCACTCACCGGGTTGCCAGGGAGCATGATCATCGGCACTCGGTCGAAGCCGATCAAGCCAAAGCCCTGCGGCTTGCCTGGCTGCATGGCGACCTGCGCGAAGTCGCACGGACCCATCTCAGGCATCACCGCCTTCACAATGTCGAAGTCACCTTGACTGACGCCGCCCGTAGTCAAGATCAGGTCGGCTCGCAGCAGTTGATCAGCAATCAGCCGCTTGAGCTCATTTCGATCATCACTGACTTGGCCGACGCGGAAGACCTGGACACCTGTGGCTTTGGCAGCAGCGGCCAGCATGTAGGAGTTCGAATCGAAGATCTGCTGGTTGTTGCTTAGCTCGAGCCCGGGATCGACGAGCTCGGATCCTGTGGAGATCACGACAACTCGCGGTCGGGGCCGGACAAGCACTTTGCCGAGACCGATGCCCGCCAGTACCCCGATGTCGCGTGGGCCCAGATGATCACCGACTCTGAACAGCTGAGCGCCCGCCGTGATGTCCTCGCCAATTCGACGGATGTGCTGACCCGGTCCGCTGGCCATGAAGATCTTGACGTCCGTCTCGCCACGATCGGTGTTCTCGTACGGAACGATGGTGTCCGCATCGAGAGGCACCGGCGCTCCGGTCATGATCTTCATCGCGGTCCCCGGGGACAGCCGGTGCGTGGCGGCTTCACCGGCAGCTATTTCGCCGACGACCGGCAGGCTGAGCGGCGTTTCCTGGCTGGCTTCCGCCACATCCTGAGCACGGACTGCGTAGCCGTCCATGGCCGAATTGTCGAATCGGGGGAGATCGATCGTGGAGACGATGTCTTCGCAGATATTCAGGCCGACCGCGTCGAGTATGTGCTGGCGGAAGGGCCGGAGCGGGTTCACGCAGCTGAGCAGATACTGGCGGTGAGCCTGCATCGATCGGAGCTGGCCACGATCCGGCTCGGGCGGCTCGGGCAGCGGGTCGAGCCCGGGTGCGCCCTGTTGCGGTTCGTGGGCTTTCTTACGGGTGAACAACGGCATGCTCCACACAGTAATGCTGCCCACCTGTGATGGCTCGGACCTTGCGCGAGGCAGCTTCTGGACGACACAGAAGATGATCATGGGCGCCGACACGCTGGCGCGCCGCCAGCCGTTTGGGCCGTCAGCGCGACTACGCTGGGTCCGTGCAAACCCAGCCCGAGGCCGCCGACGTAGCGGCGATGGCGGCAATCGACGCGGCCGCGATCGCTGGGGCTAAGCGAACGCTCCGGAAAGCCATCCTGTTCCGCCGCGACTCACGTAGCAGGCAACAGCGCGAGCATGACGACGGCTCGCGTATGTCGCTGATCGAGTCTGCGCTGGAGGACCGGATTCCAGATACCGTCGCAGCGTATCTTTCCAGCGGCTCAGAGCCGGGCACGCTGCAACTGGTCGCCTGGTTCGCGGCCAATCGAGTCCGCGTGTTGTTGCCAGTGCTCTCACACCCGATTGGCGGGCGTCTTGACAAGCCAGCATGGGCAGCGTACGAGGGGCCGGATGCGCTCCGTGTCGGGGCGTACTCGATCCTGGAGCCGACTGGCGAGGTGGTACCAAGCGAGCAACTTCCCGAGGCAGAGCTGATCGTTTCCCCCGGATTAGCTGCCAACCTGCATGGCGACCGTCTCGGTCGCGGCGGCGGGTGGTACGACCGGGCTCTGCGGCACGCTTCGCAAAGCGCGCCGGTTTGGGTGCTGCTCAATGACGACGAGGTATTGGAAACGATTCCGGTGCACGCCTGGGACCATCGCGTCGATGTGATCGTCACACCGACCCGCATGATCACTTGCGAGCCGTCGGTCCTCTGCAATCTCTGAACTCGCGTTCATGATCAGCGGACCGAGAAACCTCGCTCGCCGCGTGGTTCTTCGTCAATGACCTCCAACTTGGTCACGTACGCCTGAGCAGAGCCGCTGCGAGCCCAGTCGATCATTGCCTGGACTGCGAAAGGCTCACCCTCGAAAACAGCTTCTACCGCGCCGTCCTCACGGTTGGTGACCCATCCAGACACCCGATGCGCTGAGGCCTGCCGACGACAGGTGTCGCGGAAGAACACTCCTTGCACGAGACCGTGGGCGACCACTCGGCGACGAATCACGGCACCAGTCTGGATCATGAGCAAGCTTCCGGGCTGTAGAGCTGCTCAGCCGCTGGGCAAGAGCTCCTGGCGTGTGGTGGTACGCGCCTCGACAGCTGGCCGGGACGAGACGAACGGCCAAAGTTGTTGATTGGCCCACAGCTCGGTCTGATCGTCGTAGTGACGATGGAACGCATGGCCGGATACGCCGCTTTGGCTCACCCATCGCGATGCGTCGAGATCACCAAGATCGATAAGCATGCGCATCGACGCGCCGGCCGTCACGGCGTAACCCTGACGGTCGTCGAACGCCATGGCATTGACCACCGCCGGCCCACCACCGACCTGATACCGACCGCGATTGAACAGGTTTTCGATCGGCTTGATCCCGCTCTTTCCAAGCGTCGGGTTCTGCAGCCGTACCGTATGCAACTTGCCCCACTGCCATTGATCGGTGTCTCGCGCCATCAATGAGGTGATCTCCTTGCGGGCGTTGGTCATGGCAGCCAGCAAGATGTCGTCCCGGGTCTCGATCTTGTCGGGCGTCCTGACGTCATCCCACCACGGATTCCTGACCTGCTTTATCAAGATCGTCAGCACCGCGTACCAGCGGTCGCCGCCGGTCGGCCAGAGGTCTTCGTCGGGCAACTCGTCGCGGAACGTCAGTTTGAAGATGTTGTGACAGACGACGTTGAAGTACGCCGCGGCCGCGGAATCCCTGGTCGCCGAGTAGTCCCAGCCAACCAGGGTGCGTTGTCCCTCCACCACCCACGGATCGGGAACTTTGATCTTGAGCAAGATCGGTACCAGATCCTCCGCCACCCGGACGGTGTCGTCATAGAAGATTTGTTCGGCACTGTCCAGGTTCAAGGGCGGTGCATCGCGCAATCTGTCGATGATCTCCTGGCTGCGCCACCCGTAGGAGAACGTTGAGCCCAGCGGATAGGGGTACTGAGGTCCGATCACCTGCTGATTGGCGGCAACCAGAAAGCCGCTCGGTGGGTTGTAGACATACGGCAGCTTGGCGAAGGGGATGTTGCCATCCCAGTTGTAGTTCTCGTTCCAACCCGGTGATGGCTTCATCCCACTCCCCTTACGGCGAAGGGGGACCGCACCTGACAGCTGATAACCGATGTTGCCGTCGGTGTCGGCATAGATCAGGTTCTGTGAGGGTGCGCTCAGCAACGCCGCTGCGCCGCGAAACTCCGCGAAGTTCTGAGCCTGGTCGATTGCCAGCAGCGCATCCATGCTGCGGCCCGGCTGCAGCGCCGTCCAGCTCAGCGCGACCGCGTACTGAGCCGGGCTCGGACTGGATCTGCTGGCCGAAACCTGCTGCAGTCGCTGGTCCACGTCGGAGAGGAGCGGCCCGTGCCGGGAGGAACGGATGCGAACGGTCCGCGGCTGGTCCTCGCCACGGACATGGATTTCCTCGGTGATCACGTGCAGTGGCACATAGGTGTCGCCTTCGCGGACGGTATCGTCGCGCACATCTTCCAAGTACACGTCCTGGACGTCGAGATAGCTGGTGGTGAGGCCCCAGGCGATCTTGGTGTTCTTGCCGATAACCACCCCAGGCATGGCAGCCATGCTGAATCCGGAAACGTCGAACGGGCAGGCTTCGGAGACCGTGCGGCAGTGCAAGCCGACTTGAGCCAACGGAGACGGGATGGAGGTGGCCAGGTGCGGGTCGTTGGACAAGATCGCCTTGCCGCTCTCGGTCCGAGAACCGGCGACGGCCCAGGAGTTGGAACCCGTCCCGGCTTCGAGAGAACCTGAGCCGAGCCGCGGAATCGCCCGGTTGATCTTCGCTACGCCCTCCAGGGCATCTGTGGCCTTGCCTAACTGATCATCGCTCAGCTCATCGGGAAGCGGTCGTGCCGATGACCGGCTGGCGGTGGGGTCAAACGCCTTACCCACAACATCTCCCCGTCTGACAATAGGTGCGAAGTCGTCGTCCAGCGGGTATCTCGGGTAGAGATTTGCGGTACGCCCGGCACCGACTTTGCCGGTGATGATCGCCCGCTCAGCCTCCTGGGAAAAGTTCGACCCCAGGTCCCAGGCCATGGCCTTGAGCCAGGCCACAGAATCGACTGCTGTCCACGCCGGTGGGGTGTAGTGCAGGCCTTGCAGCCTGAGCAGGGAATACTCCAACGACAGGTCGGCGGCGGTTCGGCCTGCGAGATAGGCATTGACGCCGGCCGCGTACGCGTCGAGGTAGCGGCGAGTCGACGGTGCGAGCAGCGCCAGCTCCTGCTCCGCTACCCGCCGCCAGCCGAGCGTACGGATGTAGGCATCGGTTTCGACTTGGGACGCTCCGAAGAGTTCCGACAGCCGCCCGGCGGCAAGGTGACGGCGAAAGTCCATCTCGTAAAAGCGGTCCTGAGCATGCACGTACCCCTGCGCCGCGAACAGATCTTCAGGATTGTCGGCGTAGATATGCGGCACCCCATAGGAGTCGCGCAGGACCTCGACCTGACCCTTGAGTCCGGCCACCATCAGCCGTCCGGAGGTCTCAGGAAACGACTTCCCGACGTTGGCGATCGCGACGCTGGTGAGGCCACCGAGTGCAAGGACCAGCACCACCGCGGTGAAGATCGGCCAGCGAGGAATGCGACGCACCGTCAAACTCTAATGTCCATACCTGTGGCTGAGGCCCTACGAGACACTGGCCGCGTGAGCCTTGCCGCTGACATGGCCGACATGTCGCGCGGATGATCGACTGCCGAGCGAGTCGGCACGGAAAGCCGCAGGTTCCAGCGAGTCGATAGTCATAGCCTGCGCCGAGGCTGTCTAACTCCCCCGGCCCGTCAGTGGCAACCGCAAACCGTTAGCAGTCGGTATGCTTGAGTGCTAGTTGCAGCTCGACGCCGTTCGCGGCAGGGCCGCCTCCGGAGAAAGGCACCGATGCCCACCTACCAGTACCGCTGCACCGAGTGTGGCGAAGACCTTGAAGCCGTGCAGAAGTTCAGTGACCCGGCCCTCACAGCCTGCCCTACGTGCGGCGGCCAACTGCGCAAGGTCTTCAACGCCGTTGGTGTGGTCTTCAAAGGTTCTGGTTTTTACCGCACAGACAGTCGCAACGGGTCGAAGAGCGATTCTGATGGCGACTCAAGCTCCTCAGTGAAGAAGGTCGAGACAAAGTCGGCCGACAAGGAGTCCGCTGGCGCGTCGGCGACGTCCAACGGCTCAGCCAATGGCAAGCAGCCGGTAGCCAGCGGAGCATCGTCCACAGGGCAAAAATCCGCCGCTGACTAACCTTGTGGGCGACGCGCACGATTTGACTGCGCGTCCTTAGCCTCCAAGGCATGATCACTGAGTCACCAGGACACCGGCCGCGGTGCCCATGCGATTGATAGAGCCCACTCGGCGTCGGCCGCTCCATGCACTCGCTCGTGCCGCATCCTGGCACCGAAGAAAGCTCGCCGTGCTGGCCGCTGTCGCCGCAGTACTGACAGGAATCTCTGCCGCCGCGCCCGAAGGCCCGTCCATGATCACCGTGGTCAAAGCGAAGTCTCAGCTGCCGGGTGGGACAGTCGTGTCTGCTGCAGATCTCGTGCTCGACCGAGTCGCCACATCCGATGTACCTCAAGGCGCGCTTACCGACACGCACGCTCTGATTGGCAAGACGCTGGCGGCGCCCGTAGCCGAGAACCAGATAATGACGCCGCTGACCACGATCGCGGCGCGTACCAGCGTCTCGCCCGGTCACGTGATCGCGCCACTGAGGCTCGCCGACACTGCACTGGGAGCCTTGCTACGACCCGGCGACGTGGTCGACGTGATCGCCGCCGGTACCCAGACCGAGCAGGCGGTCGTCGTCGCCGCTGGGGCGCGAGTCGTCACGATCCCAGATCTCCCGGACGAGCGGGCCGGTCCCGGTCCTGACGGTGCGCTCGTGCTCATCGACGTGGATGCCCAGACGGCGTCGATCGTGGCTCAGGCAGCCGCTTCTGCCACACTCAGCATCATTTGGCGGTAGTGCTGACCCGCCTGTGGCTAACGACGCTATGACCCAATCGCTGGCTCCGCTCGATCGCTGAGAACCGAACCCGCCGCGATGATCTGCGGCGCGCCGCGATCCTCCAGGCTCACCTCACCGATCACCCGAACGTCGGCATCGAAGGTCCAATCTCCTTTGACCTCGAGGTACCGGGCTTCGTTCAGTGAGGGCGCGCCGGCCGGGAATCGGTGATCAAAGTCCCCGATGAGCTTGTAGTAGTCGTTGTCGAGATCGACGATGGGGGTTGGATCAGCGACCTTGGTCAGCCGTCCGTCGGCTTCCAGCTGATAGGCATCGGAGCGCAACACCAGCAAGTCACTGGTGGTCTTGACCGGCAGGAATCGTTCGCGACCGACTCCGATGGCGGTCGCACCCTCGAAAACTTCGATGGCGGCACCCATCGCCGTCTCGATCTGGATGACCTTTGGCGAGGACGAGTCGGCAGGGTCGACAGTCTTCTCGTTCTTGATCAACGGCAGACCAAGCACTGACTTCCGTTCGTGCAGGGTGCGGGCAAGTGCCTCGAGATCGAACCAGAGATTGTTGGTATGGAAGAACGGATGACGGAACTCATCGGTGAAATAGTCCATCTCTTCCTTAGGTGTCTGCGCCGTGTCGCGCAAGATCAAGCGTCGGTCGGACTTGCGGATCGCCAGATGTCCGCCCTTACGATCGGCCGCGGTACGGCGGCAAACTTCCGCTGCGTACGGCGCACCCGTGGCCGCGAACCAGCCTGCGATGGTGGCGTCGGGCGCGGCACCGAGATTGTCAGAATTCGACACCGAGGCGTAGCGGTATCCCAACGACAAAAGACGATCCAGCATCCCCGATGTGGTGAGTGCGGTGTAGAGATCACCATGCCCAGGCGGACACCACTCCAAACTCGGGTCAGCCGGCCATGTCACCGGGGTCAGATCGTCAGCCTGGAGCTTGGGCTCCTGATTTTGCAGAAAACCAAGATCGAGTCCGGCTACAGCAAGATCATCGTACGGCGCCAGCGCGGCCAGGGTGTCGTGGTGAGTGCGGAAGCTGTTCATGAACAGCAGCGGTAGCTGGATCTCATACGCGGCCCGGGCAGCTCGTACTTGATCAACAATGATGTCCAGGAAGCTCTTGCCTTTGCGTACCGGCAGCAGGGACTTTGCCTCCTCCATGCCCATCGAGGTACCAAGACCGCCATTGAGCTTGATGATCACGGTCTTCTCCAGCGCCGCCGCAGCATCCTCATCACTCACCGTGGTATCGCTCAGCATGCTGGGATCGAGGAGAGGCTCGATGCTGTCCTCAGGAATGAACCCACTCACACCTTCTTCGAGTTGCTGGTAGTAGTGGGTGAAGACATCGATGGCCTCTTGGGGGATCCCAGCAGCGGCCATCTTGTCCTGGGCAAGTTTCAGACCCGTCTCGCTCATACCCAGATCCTAGGGAGAGTACGTCCGGAGTGCGCCGTTCCCTGTCTGCTGGCTACTTCTTCTTCGGAGGTGGTGGCGGAGGAGGGGCCAGTGACGCA
This sequence comes from uncultured Actinomycetota bacterium, assembly GCA_963734005.1. Lineage (GTDB taxonomy): Bacteria > Actinomycetota > Actinomycetes > Propionibacteriales > Propionibacteriaceae > Microlunatus. The sequence goes on along the minus strand of CAVTFS010000002.1, from coordinate 37,539 downwards.
AGCAGCGCCAGGATCGCCTTGTTGATCTCAGTCAGCGCTGCGGTTCGATCGACCGTCGCCATCCCGTCGCCCGGTTGCTCGCCGTAGTCCCCGAATGAGCTATGTACTGCTCCAGTGATCACGACATAGGAGGTCTCTGGCGGAAGATTCCCTTTGGAGACCTCGATATCGGCCGGCGTGGTGAATCCGTCTGCGGTTCCAGAGATGGATACCGCCTTCAGATCGTCACGCACCAGCGGCTCCCCCGGGTAGGAGGCGAGGAGGACCAGGCCCTTGACCCGTTCGTCTTTATCTGCAAGTGAGGCGGCCGTACTGCCACCGAGGGAGTGGCCACCGACTGCCCAGTCGGTGATCTCTGGATGAACGTCAAGAACCTTCTTGCCGTGATCAGCATCCAGCAATGAAAAGCCGAACGGCTCTTTCAGTACCGCTACCAGATAGCCGGCCTCGGCCACCGGGCGGAGGACATTGGCATACGCGCGGGAGTCGATTCGAGCACCGGGCACGAACACCAGCGCAGCCGTCGGCTTGATCTCATCACCCGATGCGTCCTGACGGACTGGGATCAGCTCGTACCAGCCGAGCCGATCAGCGAGACGCACACCATTCCCCGACTGGAAGGCCGTAGTGGCAGTCGGGGTCGCCACAAAAGGACGCGCGAAGGCAAGGACGACGACCAGAAGGAACGCAAGCACCAGCGCAGGAACGGCGAAAATGATCCGCCAGTGCGCACGCCGCAAGACCTGCTTGGAGGTTCGGTGCGCCGGATGCTCAGGGTCGCCTTCGCGATCTAGCCTGCCTCCGACCGTCAGCGAACCAATCGCCCACGCAATCGCAATGAATCCGAGAAGGCCACAGGCGATGCCCGCGATCAACATGACCGGATGGCCGCTCAAGATGGCCGGCCAGCGTGTCCAGCCGAGCCAGACCGACACAGCGACCATGACTATTCCGAGCACCAACCAGATGAGGGCCAGCACGGTTCGGCTCAGCGCTCCCGGCTGCCACATAGGCCGAGTGTATGAGCGCTTCGACCAGCTCAGCGCGCATCTGTGCTACTAGCTGACGATGTCGGCCACTGTGGCGTCGTACGCGCGGACAAGATCGTCGATCTCGACGAATGCGCTGTAGCCATGCCCACCGGCGCCGAGTGCTGCGCGGCGCCCCACCAGCCGCTGGTCGATGATCACCGGCCAGCTCGGATCGCTACCGATCGGAGTGATCGTGCCGCGCTCGTAGCCCGTCGCCTCGAGAGCCTCGGCCGCATCGGGCAGCTTCATCTTGCTGACGCCGAGGAGCATTCTCAGCTTGGGCCACGAGATCTGTGTGCCGCCTGGGATGACGGCGAACAGGTAGTTACCTGTCGAGCGGCGTACCACGATCGTCTTGGCCATATCCGAGGGCTCGATGCCGAGCAGCTGGGCTGCCTGCTCAAGACTGTGCGCAACTGGGCGGCGTTGTAACTCGACAGCCAGCCTGCGCTGATCGGCATCAGCCAGCATCCGCCGTACGCCGACGTCCAGCTCATCGCTCACGATCATCCACTCTGTCGTAGCCGGCGGATTCCGAGGGCTAACGAATATGTCGGCCATGAGGACATCAGTGCTCGAGTCTGGCGCTCGCTTGCTGCAGTTCTCGTGCGGTCCACGTAATTGAGCCGTCGCTTAGCCCGGCAATCACGCTGTCCAGCCAACGAATCTCAGCCTCCATGACCGCATGCAGATACTCCGTTTCGAGCATTGTGGCGCGCGGCAGGGAAAAGCCAACACTTGCAATCAACGCGTCTCGTTCAGCGAGCCGCTGGACCAACTTGTCTCGCCGTGTCACCAGCAGCTCCCGCGTGAACTCTGGCGTCAGGAGCGGAAGAAACGAGAGCCCAGCCGGGAACTCGGGAAACTCGTTGCGAGGCGTCGATAGCACTTCAGACATCCACTGCTGGCGAGTTTGCCGCCCTACCTCGGTCAATTCATAGCTCGTCCGCTCCGGATAGGAGTGGTCACGGGTGGTGCCGGCCGGCTTGATCAGACCGGCCTCGCACAGTCGATTGATCATTTTGTAGAGCGTTGCCCGCTGGCCGACGTTGATCACCTCGTCCTTCCCCCACCGCTTGATCAACTGCTGCATGCCGTAGGGGTGCAACGGGCCGTCCTCGAGCAGTCCAAGGATGGCGAGTGCCAGCGGAGAGCGCCTGATGTTCGAAGTCACAGCAGAAACTTACACTAGTCACTCAATATCTAGTTGTGTTAACACTAGTTTGTGTGGCACTATTCACTCATGACTACCACCAGAACCATTGCCCACCCGTCCAACTCGACCCTGAACGCAAGCCGCAACTGGTCACGACGGCTCGCCCTCGGCGCTGTCGCCGGCCCCGTCCTCTTCACTTTGGCGTGGCTGATCCTGGGCGCGCTAAGCCCCGGCTACAGCGTCTCAGGGACCTGGATCTCGCCATACTCAGCGATCAGTCAGCCGATCAGTGGCCTTGGACTAGGTGAGACGGCTCGCTACATGAACACGGCGTTCGTGATCAGCGGTTTGCTCCTGCTGGCCGGTGTTATCGGCGTCGCCCGAACCCTGCCTCCTGGCGGCCGACCGGTCGCACGCATCGTCAGCGCGATCTTGCTAGGGCTGGCACCGGTGGGTCTGATCATCATTGGATTCTTTACCCTCGAAACCCCGGCAAGGCATCTCGCTGGCGCGATGCTGGTGCTGGCTACTCCAGTAGTCAGCTTCGTCGTCACCGGCTTGTACCTCCGCGGCGTTCCTGGCTGGCACCGGTTTGGCAACGGGCTGCTGCTCGCATCACCGATCACGCTCGTGTTGTTCATCGTCTATAACTTGTCGTTCAGCCAGGCCGCCGTCGCCGCCGGGCATGGTGTTGCTGGATTGACCCAGCGCGTGCTGTTCGTAGAGATCCTCGGCTGGTTCGTGGCGATGGGTTGGCTCGCCTACCGGCAGACGACCGCCGCTATCGAAACGAGAATCGACAGGCAGCTGTTGTGACAGCAACAGCACTCGACACTGAGCTCGATCAACTGCCAAGCGAGTGATGTGCCGACAAACCAGACCCTGGGCATCCCTCAGGTCGCACCGCCGACCTAGGGGTGCCCAGCACTACGTTCGGCACCGAGAACGCGACCTTCGACATAGGAGATGATCAAAAAGACTTGCAAAAGTGATGACGGTCGCGTGCGGAAATTATCGGCTGCGTCACGGGGCATAGGAAGCATTCCCAGTGACGTAGCAAGCCCGTAACATTAGGCGCGTGGGTTCCGACGTGGGGGCGGTGTCGGATCAACTTAAAGATCACACCCAGGTCGGCGGCGTCGCTGGGCTTCTGGTTGCAGCGCTTCTCGTCCTTCCCCTGCCGTTGGTCAAACAGTCACCGGGCCTCGATGAACTGGCCAAGCGCGTACGCGAAGTTCTACAACACAGGCATCGTGCTCTTCGCAGCCTGGATTGCCTTCATGAGCGTGTTGACTCGTTTCGAGCTCGCACGATTCAGGAGAGATCACCATGACCGAACCGCTGGCACCTGAAGATTTCCCTGGTCCTCCGGGACTGCCGTTCATCGGCAACGTTCGGGCTATCGATCTGACGCAGCCGATCGAAAGCCTGATGTCCCTTGCTCGTGAGTACGGGCCGATCTTGAAGCTGACCTCGCCCGCTGGCATCTCGGCGGTGGTCTCCGGCGTCGACCTGGTTTCGGAGATCTGCGACGACGCTCGCTTCGACAAGGTCATCACCGCAGGCCTGTCGATCTTGGCCGAGGGCCCAGTTGATGCTGGCCTGTTCACGGCCCACACCGATGACCCGATGTGGGCCCGTGCGCACGGCATCTTGATGGCGCCTTTCAGCATGCAGGCGATGCGGGACTACATGCCGGCCATGATCGACATCGCGGATCAGCTGATGGACAAGTGGGATCGGCTCAATCCCGGCGAAGAGATCGATGTCCCGGCCGACATGACCCGGCTGACGCTCGACACGATCGCATTGTGCGGATTCGGATACCGCTTCAACTCGTTCTATCGCGAGACGCCGCACCCATTCGTGCAAGCGATGGTACGAGTGCTCGACGAGTCGCAGGCGCGGCTCCGGCAGCTGCCAATCCAAACCCGGCTCAAGATCAGCGCACAGCGTCAGTTTGAAGAGGACCAAGCCTTCATGGCTGGCTTGGTGGATGACGTGATCCGCAAGCGCCGAGCCATGGGTGATGCCGCGGACAACACGGACCTGCTCGGCCGCATGATCACTGGAGTCGACAGACAGACGGGACTGACGCTGCCGGACGAGAACATCCGCGCCCAGTGCCTCACGTTCTTGATCGCCGGCCACGAGACGACAAGTGGATTGTTGTCGTTCGCCATCTATTTCCTGCTCGAGCACCCGGAGTACCTCGACCAAGCGCGTGAGGAAGTTGATCGGGTACTCGGCGGCACTCTGCTGCCGACCTTCGATCAGCTGCATGAGCTGACTTACGTACGCCAGGTCCTCGATGAGGCGCTGCGACTGTGGCCGACGGCGGCGGGATTCAGGCGTCACGCAAGGGAGGACACCGTGATCGGTGGCGGGCGCTACGCGATCCCGGAAGACTTGGGGATGATGGTCCTGTCCCCGATGTTGCACCGTGACAAATCCATCTGGGGCGAGGACGCCGAAGAGTTCAATCCCGACCACACCACGCCGGAGCGGATGAGTGCAATCCCTCCGAACGCGTACAAGCCGTTCGGCACTGGGCAGCGGGCCTGCATCGGGCGGCAGTTCGCCCTGCAGGAGGCGGTCCTGGTATTGGGCATGCTGCTGCAGCGGTTCGAGTTGATCAAGGACCCGAACTATCGGCTGCACACCAAGGTGACTTTGACCGTCAAACCCGCTGACCTCTACGTCCAGGTCAAGCGCCGTGCTGATCGGCCGATCGACCAGGCCCAGCCGCTCACCGTCCCGGCCGAGGCGCAGGTCCTGCCCCGGCCAAGCGTCGGCAATGCGCACCATACGCCGCTGGCGGTTTTGTTCGGGTCGAACCTCGGGACCGCGGAGGGCATCGCCAATCGCCTCGCGCAAGAGGGCACCGAACGCGGCTACGACGTGACGCTGGGTTCCTTGGACGACTACGTCCGGCAACTGCCTGCGAAAGCGGCGATTCTCGTCTGCTCCTCATATAACGGACTGCCGCCTGACAATGCCGTCAAGTTCCACCACTGGCTCAACCAGGCCGAGTCAACGACGTTTGAAGACCTGTCGTACACCGTCTTCGGGTGTGGCAACACCGAGTGGGCGACGACGTACCAGGCGGTACCGACACAACTCGATGCCGGACTCGAACAGCATGGTGCCACCCGTATCCACCCACGGGGCGCCGGTGATGCACGCGGCGATTTCGATGCCGCATATCGCAACTGGCACGACACTTTGTGGCAGGACATCGGCACCGCTCTCGGTGTCGATGCGCCACACGAGACAGATGAAAGCCAGCCGAGACTCGCGATCACCGTGACGAATCGGCAGGTCACCAATCCGGTCATCATGTCCTATCACGCCCAGGCTGCGGTGGTGCTTGACAATCACGAGTTGCTGGGCGCCGGCGCCGACCGCTCGACTCGGCACCTTGAGGTCGCTCTGCCGTCAGGCGTGCAATACAAGGCGGGCGATCACCTCGGAGTCCTGCCGCGCAACAACATCAATCTCATCCGGCGTGTCATGCTGCACTTCGGTCTGGACGCCGGTTCCTACCTCACGATCATCACGAACCGAGGAAGCCATACCCATCTGCCCACCGACGAGCCGGCGCCGCTGCTCGGCGTCCTCGGCAGTTGCGTTGAGCTGCAGGATCCGGCAACTCGCGGCGACATCGAGGTGATGGCTCGCTACACCAGCGATCCTGAGCAACGATCGTCGCTCGAGGGCCTCGTCGGCACCGACGATGAGTCTCAAACCAGGTTCCGCAACGAGGTGCTGGCTCATGGCCGTTCGTTGCTTGACCTGCTCGAGGACTACCCCGCGTGTGAAATGCCGTTCGAGGTATTCCTCGACCGTCTGCCACCGCTGCGGCCCCGCTACTACTCAATCTCCTCCTCGCCCATGATCAGCCCCGACCTGTGCAGCATTACCACCGGAGTGTTGCGCGCGCCGGCGCGCTCCGGGGCCGGCGAGTTCGCTGGAGTCTGCTCGAACTACCTGGAATCGAACGCCCCGAACAGCACGGTCTTCGCCTTTGTACGCGAGCCGACGATCGCCTTCCGGCCGCCGGATGATCCGCAGCTACCGATGATCATGATCGGTGCCGGTACCGGGCTGGCACCGTTCCGCGGCTTCCTCCAGGAGCGGGCCGCGCAACGGGCAGGAGGAGCTCCCGTCGCCACTTCACTGCTGTTCTTCGGATGCCGCACCGCCGCGGACGACTACCTCTATGAAGATGAGCTACGCGGCTACGAGGCCGACGGCGTCGTCAAGGTGGACGCCGTGTTCTCCCGCGAAGGCAATCCCGAGCGACGCTACGTCCAGGATGCGATCATCGGACGAGCCGACGAGGTCTGGGACCTCATCGAAAACCAGCGCGCCAATATCTACGTGTGCGGCAATGCGAACACAATGGCGCCCGGCGTACGCACCGCACTCATTCAGGTATTCAGAATGAAATCTGGTACCTCGACGGACGGCAACAACTGGCTCGCCGGATTGCGAGCCGACGGCCGGTTCCTCGAGGACATCTGGGGCGGCTGAAGATCATGGCCGAGCCGCCGATCACTCAACCTCAGGCGCCACCTCCAGCAGCACCGTCTCCAACGGGAATTGCACCGAGCCGCCGAACCCGGCGGCGCGCCGCACCATCCTCCACGAGGGCACTCGCGCGGTTGTCTGGTCTGACGGGCATCCTTTTCGCGGTGCTGTTCGTGCTTGCATTGGTCTTGATCTATACAACGCCCAGGCTGTCAGCCTCGGACGCGGAGATCACTGCCTTCTACGCCGGCAGCAGCACGGTCCTTGTCACCGTGGGCCAGTTTCTCATCCCGTTCGCCGGGATTGCCTTCCTCTGGCATGCGCACACCACGCGGCTGCTGATCAAGTTCCGCACACCGACACCGTCCGCCATTCCCTATGGACTGCAGCTGGTGTCCGGCATCCTCTTCGTCGTCCTGCTCTTCGCGGGGACGGCATCGGCCGGCGCCGTGGCATTACTGAAGGATTTGACGAATGGGCCCTTGCCATCGGCGGACGTCGTCCGAGGCATGCTCGCGCTCGGTTACGCATTGGTCTTCATCTACGCAATTCGCGGTGCTGGCATGTATGCGCTGACCACAACGACTCTGCTCCGCGGAGCCGGGATCATGCCCACCTGGCTGGCGGTGATCAGTTACCTGCTGGCGCTCTTCCTCCTGGTGAGCACGACGCTGCACCCGGTGGTCGTACTCCTCTTCCCCACCTGGGTCGTGGTCGCCGGCCTGGTGGTGTTCATCCGAGCCGGTCGGATCGCTGAACCGGCCGAATCTGAAAGGCAATCCACATGACTACACCACAGGGCGTTGAAGACCGACCGATTACGCCGCTGACGGTTGATGACATTCCTGGCCCGAAGGGCCTGCCAGTCGTCGGCAACATGTTCGACGTGCCCCCCGAACGCACGATCGTCACGCTGATGGGGCTGGTCCGCGAGTACGGTCCGATGATCCGATTGCGCACCCCGGCCGGTGATCGGTTCGCGGCCTCAGGCCTTGCGATGATCGACGATCTGTGCGACGACGAGCGATTCGACAAGCTTGTCGGTGACGGTCAGAAGGCGGTCCGAAGCTTCGGCCGGAGCGCCGGATTGTTCACCTCCGACACCGATGATCCGAACTGGTCGAAGGCACACAACATCTTGCTGCCCAACTTCAGCCAGCAGGCAATGCGGGACTACGTGCCGATGATGAACGACATCGCGACGCAGTTGATGCAAAAGTGGGAACGGTTGAATCCGGGCGAACCGGTCGATGTCACTGCTGACATGACCCGGCTCACCCTCGACACAATTGCATTGTGCGGCTTCGGCTACCGCTTCAACTCCTTCTACCGCGACACCATGCATCCCTTCGTCGAGGCCATGTACGGCGTGTTGGGAGAGAGTCAAAAACGCGCCCGGGCACTGCCCATTCAGACCAAGCTGCGGCGCGGTGCTTCGCGGAAGCTGACCGAGAACTACCGCTACATGGAGGGCGAAGTTCAACAGATCATCAACGAGCGTCGGCGCGCCGGGAACGTCGAAGATCACAAGGATTTGCTCAGCGCCATGCTGACCGGGGTAGACAAGCGGACCGGCGAGAAGCTGAGCGACGACAACATTGTGGCCCAGTGTCAGACCTTCTTGATTGCTGGTCACGAAACCACCAGCGGACTGCTCTCCTTCACCATCAGCTTTTTGATCAAACATCCTGAGGTAGTCGCCCGGGCGCAGGAGGAGGTCGATCGGGTCCTCGGCACCGACACCTCGCTGCTGCCCACCTACCAACAAGTGCAGGGCCTGACCTACGTCAATCAGATCCTCAGCGAAACTCTACGGCTGTGGCCCACCGTGGCGGCGTTCACGCGCTACCCGTACCAAGACGCCATGGTCGGGCCGTACCTGATGCCGAAGGGATCCTCGATTACCGGACTGACGATCATGCTCCATCGCGACCCGAGCGTTTGGGGCGCCGACGCCGAGGAGTACAACCCTGACCACTTCCGGCCCGAAACCCGGTCGCAGCTTCCGCCTAACGCGTTCAAGCCGTTCGGTTCGGGTCAGCGGGCTTGCATCGGGCGCCAGTTCGCCATGCAGGAAGCGATGCTCGTCCTCGGCATGCTGCTGCAACGCTTCGAGTTCGTGGATTATCTGAACTACGAGCTGAAGATCAAAGAGGGTCTGACGATCAAGCCCGACGGCTTGTCCATTCAGATCAAGCAGCGCCCCGGCCGAACCACCGGAACCGCACCGATCGCGATCACGACCGTGCCGACCAACGGGCAAGCCGCTGAGCATAAGGCGCGCTCACAGCGGACTGGGGAGGGACATAACACCCCGCTCATGGTGCTGTTCGGGTCCAACCTGGGAACCGCAGAGGGGATTGCCACTCGAATCGCGCAGGACGGATCAGACCGCGGCTACGCCGTTACCTTGGGCGCCTTGGATGATCACACCGGCGAACTGCCGCACGAGGGTGCGCTGGTAGTGGTGTGCGCGTCCTACAACGGCCACCCACCGGACAACGCTGAGCGATTCTGCCGTTGGATCACCGATCCGGCAACACCCTCCGACGCCGGATCCGGTCTGGCTTTTTCCGTGTTCGGCTGCGGCAACATGGATTGGGCCTCGACCTATCAGGCAGTACCGACACTCATCGATGCGCAGCTGGAGGCTCACGGCGCCCGCCGGGTACATCCGCGCGGCGAGGGCGACGCCCGCTCCGACTTCGATGGTCAGTTCTCGGAGTGGTATCAGGGCCTGTGGTCGTCGCTCACCGAGAGCCTCGGACTCGCTGCAGAGTCGACCACGGCGTCCACCACTGAGCCTCGACTCCGCCTCACCATGGAGAACAAGCAGACGACGAACCCTGTAGTGATGTCCTACCGGGCTCATCCATCCACCCTGATGGTCAACCGGGAGCTGCTCCGGAACGGTCAGTCAGCTACCGACTCGCGGTCGGCCCGCCATATCGAGCTGGAGTTGCCGACAGGAATGGAGTACCAGACCGGTGATCATCTCGGCGTGCTCCCCCGCAACAACGTCGACCTCATCAGACGGGTGATGGCTCGGTTCGGTCTCGACGCCGGCACGTACATCACCATCGATCCAACCGGTAGCGGGACGTACACCCACCTGCCGCTCGGAGAACCCGCGCCGCTGCTCGGTATCCTCGGCGCCTGCGTCGAGTTGCAGGACGTCGCCAGCCGCAGTGATCTTGCTGTGCTGGCCCGATACGCGACGGACCCCGAAGAAGCGGCGCGGCTGCAGACAATGTCCGGGCTCGACGAGGCAGGCCGGGAGGCCTACCGCGAGCGGGTGGCGGCCCGTCGGCGGTCGGTGCTCGAACTGTTGGACGATTTCCCCAGCTGCAACTTGCCGTTCAACGTCTACTTGGAGCTGCTGCCACCCATGCGGCCTCGCTACTACTCCATCTCGTCTTCCCCAGCAGTGACGAGCAGGTGTGACCTCACGGTCGGTGTGCTCCAGGGTCCCGCGCGCAGCGGCGACGGGTACTTCAACGGCGTTGCCTCCAATCACCTAGCGAGCAGCATGGAGAACAGCACGCAATTCACCTTTGTTCGCAAGCCGACCATCCCGTTCCGACCGCCTGCCAATCCGCATGTCCCGATGATCATGGTCGGGGCTGGCACCGGGATGGCACCCTTCCGTGGTTTCCTGCAAGAGCGGGCCGCACTGGCGGAGAAGGGCGTACCCGTCGGCGAGTCGATCCTCTTCTACGGCTGCCGAAACGCCGAGAATGACATGCTCTACGCCGACGAGCTGAAGGCCTTCGAGGAGTCGGGGGCCACCCGGCTGCAGATCGCCTTCTCGCGGGAGCCGGGACAGCCGCGAACCTTCGTCCAGCACCTGATCGAGCGCGAGGGGGACCACGTGTGGGATCTGATCGAGACGGGTGCGGTGATCTACGTCTGTGGTAACGCCAACACCATGGCGCCTGGCGTACGCGCGGCCCTGATGGACGTGTACCGAGCCAAGACCAACGGCTCGGATCCCTCGGCGGAGGAGTGGCTTGCTGGGCTGCGGGAAGCCGACCGCTACCTGGAGGACATCTGGGGAGAGATGGCGACTGGCCTGTGACTTAGTACTGTCTTCCTTCGGGCTGTCGGTGCCAGCGAGGTGGCGACAGTTCGGACAGAGAGGTCAGTGAACATGGGCTCAGTCATCGGTGAGATCTTGCCGTTGGCGGTCGGTATCGCGATCAGCCCCATACCGATCATCGCGGCGATCTTGATGTTGCTGTCGCCAAAGGCGAAGGCCACCAGTGTGGGTTTCCTGGTGGGCTGGCTGGCCGGCATCCTCGTCGCAGTGGTGCTGTTCACTTTGCTCTCGTCGGTCCTTCCCCGGCAGGATTCTTCCGGCTCGTCTCCGGTCTCTGGAGTAATCAAGATCATCTTGGGCGCTTTGCTGCTGTTCTTGGCGGCAAAGCAGTGGCGAGCACGGCCCGCCGAGGGCGAACAAGCCGCCATGCCGAAGTGGATGTCTGCCATCGACTCCATGACCGCGATCAAGGGGCTCGGGCTTGGCTTCTTGCTCTCGGCGGTCAATCCGAAAAACCTGTTGCTGGGGATTTCGGCCGGAGTGATCATCGGCGACGGGAATCTGAGCGTGGGCGATGCTGTGCTGGTCATCGTCGTATTTGTCCTGATCGCCGGCTGCACCGTGCTCATTCCGGTGGTCGGCTACCTCATCGCCTCAGCTCGGATGGCCGGGCCCCTGGACAGGCTGCGGGAATGGCTGGTTGACAACAACGCGACGATCATGGCTGTCTTGCTTCTCGTGATCGGCGTTTCGGTGATCGGAAAGGGCATCGCGAGCTTCCAGTAGCGGGGTCTTGTATCGAACGAACGATCGTGCTATTAATAGGCCCATGGGCAAGGGGCAGCTCACCCGGCACGCTGTGTTGGACCAAGCGGCGCGTACGGCGAGTGAGGTGGGACTTCGAGGCGTGACCATCGGGTCCCTCGCCGACTTGACGCACATGTCGAAGAGCGGCTTGTTTGCCCATTTCGGCTCAAAGGAAAGCCTGCAGTTGGCGACGGTGCGGTACGCCCGTGAGCAGTTCGTGAATCTGGTGATCCGGCCGGCGCTCGCTGCTCCAAGGGGGGAGCCACGGGTAAGAGCACTCTTCGAGAACTGGTTGGAATGGGATACCAACGCGCTGCCCGGCGGCTGTTTGTTTGTCGCGGCTGCGGTGGAATTCGACGACGAGCCCGGTGTGGTGCGGGACGAGCTCATTCGCAACCAGCTCGACCTGGGTGAGACGATCGCGCGGGTATTCCGCGGCGGGATCACGGAGAGGCATTTCCGCGACGACGCCGACCCGGAGCAGTTCGCGTTTCAGATGCACGGCATCCTGCTCGCCTTCCATCAACACAGCAGGCTGCTGGGCGATCCTCTCGCTACACAACGCGCCCGACGAGCCCTCGACGCCCTGCTCGATGCCGCCCGACCCTGATTGAGCCATAGTCCGGAGGAGATCAATCGATGCCTGAAACTCGTATGAAAAGTACGACCGTTCGTGCCCTCAGGACGGCTATGGGCATTCTCGAGGTGATTGCCCCAGGACTCGGCGCTCGATGGGTAGACCGCCTCTGGTTCTCCGTCCCGCCAGTGCGACCGACGAAGCGTGATATCCCGGCCGACGGCACGCCGTTTGAGCTCATGGTCAGTGGCGCGACCGTGCGCGGACACCGCTGGGGACACAACGAGAAGATCGTCTACCTGGTCCACGGTTGGGGCAGCAGCAGCGCCCAGCTCGGCGGCTTCGTCAAGTCGTTGCTCGACGCCGGTTTTGGCGTCGTCGCGTACGACGCTCACAGTCACGGCAGCTCCGACCCAGGACCCAGCGGTCCTGGACGCAGCAACGCGTTGGAACACCGGGACGCTCTGAGTGCCGTCGTCACCGCGCACGGTCCCGCGTACGGTGTCGTTGCGCATTCACTCGGCAGCATGGTCGCTGCGCTTGCCATGCGGGATGGCATTGTGCCCCAGCGCGCCGTCTACGTTGCACCGATGATCGACATCACATCGTATGGAGAGCCATTTGTTCGCATGCTCGGCGGCGGTCCGCGCATCTGGGCCAAATTCGTCACACGTGTCGAGCGCCGACTCGGCCTGCGAATGTCCTACTTCGACCTCGCCGCGATGGCCTCCGAGCTGACCACCCCGCCGCTGCTTATCGTCCATGACCGCGAGGACAACGAAACCAGTTGGGATGCGTCTAGGAGCCTTGCGAGTAGGTGGCCAGATACGCAGTTGCTGACCACGAGCGGACTTGGTCACAACCGCATTCTCAGCGACCCAGCCGTCGTTTCTGCAGCGGTCGACTTCATTCGCAGCGGCACCCGGAGCGGCGCCATCCAACATGCGCAGGCGTCAAGCAACGCCGCATGACAGGATCGAGGCATTGTCGCGGTAAGTACGTGGAGGTTTGATGCTCGCGGCCTGGTACGAGCGGCAAGGGGCTGCACGTGAGGTTTTGCATGTTGGCGAGCAACCGGATCCGGAGCCGGGTCCGGACGAGGTTCGGGTGAGTGTCAGCTATTCGGGCGTGAATCCGGGTGACACCAAGAAACGCCGTGGGTGGTTGGGATCGGCCATGCCGTATCCCCGCGTCATTCCGCACAGTGACGGCGCCGGCGTCATAGATTCCGTCGGCGAGGGCGTCGATCCCGCGAGGATCGGCCGTCGGGTATGGATTTTCGGTGCGCAGTCCTACAGGCCTTTCGGTACGGCGGCGGAGCTGACCGTGGTGCCGGCTCAGCAAGCTATTGAGCTGCCCGATGGTGTGTCTGATGAGGTTGGCGCCTGCTTGGGAATTCCAGGAATCACGGCACACCGGGCAGTGTTTGCCGATGGCCCAGTCGAAGGCCTGACCGTCCTTGTGCATGGCGCGCTGGGCGGCGTCGGAGGGCTTGCGGCGCAGCTTGCCCAGTGGGGCGGAGCGAAAGTCATCGGCACCGTGCGAAGAACCGACGACCTGAAGCACGTGAGCCCGGCTATAACGCACGCTATGGCTCTCGACCACCCCGACCCGGCCGGCGCTATTCGCGCGCTTGCGGTCGACGGGGTTGATCGGGTCATCGAGGTCAGCTTCTCCGACAACGTCGACCTCGACGCGGCAGTTCTGAAGAACAGCGGAATCATCGCCGCGTACGCCACCCGACGGGATCGGCCCGACTTCCCGTTCTGGCCGATGCTCTTCGACAACGTAATGATCCGCTTGCTCGGGAGCGACGATTTCCCAGCCTCGTCGAAGCAACAGGCGGCAGCTGGCCTAACAGCCGCTGCGCGCGATGGCGCGCTATCCATTGCGATCGGGACACCCCTGCGCCTGGACGAAACTGCCGAAGCACATGACCGCGTGGATGCAGGAACCCGAGATCGCGTGCTCATCGCCATCCCTGGGCGATAAGGCGGGCCGCTCTATCCCGGCTGACATCTAGCCGAGGCCCCCAGCAACGGTTGTAGCGAGGACGACGTGCACGGTTGTGCCGGCGGCCAGGCTGAGCACGAGGTTGGACCGCCACAGCTGAAGGCCGGCTGTGATGGCACCGCTCGCCTCCTAACGCAGCGTGGGGACCGGCCAAACGGAGGCTCATCATGGCAGTTGGGGAGATTAGGCACAGGTTCGATCACGTCGTTGCAGTGATGTTCGAGAACCGGTCATTCGACAACCTGTTGGGGAACCTGTACGAGCCGGGAGAGGTGGCCGTGTTCGAGGGTGTAATCGGACGGGATCTATCCAACCCGATCCCAGCTACGCGCCCGGCGCCGAGCGTGGCGCGGTGCCGATCCACGTGGCGACCTCGATGGACGCACCCAACCCTGACGCCGGGGAGGAGCACCCGCACACGAACACCCAGCTGTTCGGGACGGTCATACCAGAGGACAACCGGTTCCTGTCCTACGAGAAGATGCAGCCGCCGTTTAACGCTCCCGACGACCCGGCGCGTGGGCCGACGATGGACGGCTTCGTCCGTGACTACGTGAACACCTTCCGCAGCGAGATGGGCCGCCTGCCGGAGTACGACGAGTACGCCCAGATCATGTCCTGCTACACGCCCGAGCAGGTTCCTGTCATCTCGGCACTCGCGAAAGGGTTCGCCACCTTCGACCATTGGTTCTGCGAGGTGCCCTCGCAGACGTTCACGAACCGATCCTTCTACCACGCTGTCGCCGCATCCGGTCTCGTGGTCAACGCCCCGTACGACAGCTTCCCGCGCCACAACGACGCCGAGACCATCTTCGAGCGGTGAATGCTGCGGGACTGAACTATCGGTCTGTGCGCATAGACCGACTTCTGACTCAGCTGGGTGGGTACGTCTGTGCTCGAAGGGCGCCTAGCGGACCACGCGGTAGTCGACGAGAAGGTGGCCACTAGGTGAGGCAGTGCTGCGGATCGTCTCGAGCCGTATGGGCGGCAACCCGGCGAACAGTCGTTGCCCGCTCCCGACGATCGTCGGCGCGATGACGAGCCTGAGCTCGTCGACGACGTCGGCAGCAAGCAGCGTCCGAGTGACCGAAATGCTGCCGTGGACGCCGATATCGCCGCCCGGCCGACCCTTCAGATGCCGCACGAAATCGACAAGCCTGCCGTCGATCACACGCGAGTTGGTCCACTCGCGTTCGAGCGGCGTCGACGTTGCGACGTACTTGGGAACGGCGTTGATGAAGGAGGCGAAAGGCTGGATCTCGCTGCCTGGCCAGAACTGAGCCCATTCGTCGTAACTGCGGCGGCCGAGAATGACCGCGTCCTGGGTTGCAATGAGATTGGCGCCGCTGGCATCCGTTTCGTCGTCCCAAGCGGTGATAAACCGGTCGGGAGTTTCAGCCACTCCATCGAGAGACAAGAAGTAACCTGCGACGACCTTGCGCGGGGTCTGGCCGGTCTTCTTCTCGATGGTGTCGGGGTCAGCCTGCAACGACATGGTGGGGCTCCTTCGGAGGATGTTGGGAGTGGTTGATGGTCACCCCCACGTCGGACGTGGCCCGCGCATTTCGAAACCGCTGCTGAGGAACTTATCGCGAGCGTTCAGGTCCGCATGGTGGCAGGCCCGCGTTGCCGGACGCACTCTCATGCCGCGATCCGCGTTCTAGGCGTCGCGGATCAAGTGGCAGATATCTGTTGCACATCGCCTGTCGAATCACAAGCGGACGGGATGCGCCGAGTGGGCCTTGCCGGTGTGGTGTCTTCACCCTGATAGCCGCTGTCTGGATGCCGGTGCGGGCCGGGTCAACGGTCGAGCTTGCTCGATCGCATAGCGACGCGACGTAGGAGCGCCGTTCACGTTGACCGTGGCGGCAGACTGATGATCGAGGCATCCGGGCGATCCACCGCCACACCGGCCAGCTGATTCGCGAATTGATCTTGGATCCGACCCGGGACTACCAGCCCCGCGGCCAACCCCCCGGACCACCCAAATGCGACCCCGGCGGCCACGCCCGCGACGGCATCCCGATCCCGGCCCAAAGTGCCACCATCACCAGCCGGGATGCCGAAAACACCCCACAACTGCAACGATGTCCCAAGACACCTGCTAACGGTGTCCGAGACATCACACAGCGCCCCCAGCAGGATTCGAACCTGCGACACGAGGTTTAGGAATGCGGCCGGGAGCCACTGTCAAGATCATCACTAGCGAGCCCAAATACGCCATTTAGCCTAGTTGGAGATACTTTGCCGTCCCGGCGAGACTTGTCAAGACGATGCAACATCTGCTCTAGTTTTTAGAGCTTGTGCGGCCTGGCTGCGGCCTCACCACTCATGATCATCTTGCAACGTACACGCTGAGTCGTCCGGGGAGGCCGAATGCGAGCAAGCCACGTTCGTCGGGGTCGGACTCACTGATCCGTTCGCCCGCGGCTGACGGACCTCGACCGCCCCTTGGGTGTTCAACATGTGCGGGGCGTGCGCGGTGACGGTTAGCGAATGGCGTTCCCGTCCGCGTCGAACATGTAGAGCCGGTTCGTGTCGACGATCAGCCTCACGCCTTCGCCCCCGGTTAGTCGGAGTGGCGGCACGATCTTCAGCTACGTTCGACAGGCGGCGGGCAGCGTTCACGGTTGTCAGTCGAGCGTGATGACCACCTTGCCGTTGGCGCGGCCCCGCTCGGCGTACGCCAGCGCCTCGAGGGTCTGGTCAAATGGGAAGGTCTTGTCGATGACCGGGCGGAGGTGGCCGGCGTCGTAGAGGGTGGCCAGCTCGCGCAGCTGGGCGCCGTTGGCCTGCATGAACAGGAAGGAGTAGCTCACACCTAGCTTCCGGGCTTCCTTGTGGACCTTGCGGCTCAGCAGCCCCATCACGACGCCCATGAACTTCGGCACCCCGAGCTGCTTCGCGAACCCGGGGTCCGGCGGGCCGGTGACGCTGATCGCCTGTCCGCCGGGCTTGAGGACTGTGAGGGACTTCTCGAGGTTTTGGCCACCTAGCGAGTCCAGCACGACGTCGTAGCCGGAGAGGACTTCGGCGAAGTTCTCCTTCTTGTAGTCCACGACGACATCGGCGCCGAGCATGCGCACCAGCTCCGCGTTCTTTCCGCTCGCGGTCGTCGCCACCGTGGCGCCGAGGTGCTTGGCGAGCTGGATCACGGTCGATCCCAGGCCGCCGGAGCCGGCGTGGACAAGGACCTTCTGGCCAGGTTTGACGTGGGCGCGGTCGACCAGGGCCTGCCAGGCAGCCAGTGACACCAGCGGCACCGCGGCTGCCTCGTGCAGGGTGAGCGAGTCTGGTTTGGGCGCGAGGTCGTGCTGGTCGATCGCGATGTAGTCCGCGAAGGTCCCGATCCGCAGGTCGCGGGGGCGTGCGTAGACCTCGTCGCCTACCTGGAAGTCGCGTACGACGGAGCCGACCCTGGTCACCACACCGGCAACGTCGTGGCCGAGCACGAACGGGGTCCGGTACTTCAGGAGCTGCTTGAACTCGCCGTTGCGGACCATCTTGTCCAGCGGGTTGACGCTGGCGGCGCTCACCTTGACCAGCACGTCACCGTCGCCGACCTCAGGCTCGGGTACGTCGGCGGCGCGCAGTCCGTCCTTGCCGTACTGCTCGACGACGAATGCCTTCATGACCGTTGCCCTCTCAGAGGAACTCGAGAGCCCGCTTGACGAAGTCCTCGTGGAACTGGAACGCGCCGCCGTGCCCGGCGTCGGGATAGACGACGAGTTGGCTGTTGGGGAGTCGTCGGTCGAGGTCGACGGTGTTCTTGGTGGGCACCATCTTGTCGCTGTCACCGTTCATCACGAGCACCGGCTGGTGGATGCTCGCGAGGTCGGCGGGCTTTTGCTGACCCCATCGGTGGATGGCCTTGAGCTGGGCACGGAACGAGCGCACGGAGATGGCCTTGTCGCGGTCGTTGGTGCGTTCCTCCAGCCGTGCCAGGAACTCCTTGCCGGCGCGGCGCCCGTTCGGGGTCCTGGTGAAGAAGAGAAACTGCTTGGGGTCCTGGCGGGTGAGCAGTCCTCGCGCGGTGTCGAGGTAGGTGATGCGGGTCACCTCATCGATGCCTTCGCCCCCCGCGGGGCCGGTTCCGGCGATGATCATCTTGCGCACGAGCTGCGGCTGCTGCTGCGCAATCACCTGGGCGATCATGCCGCCCATGGAGAACCCGAAGAGGTCGACCTGATCGAAGCCGAGGGCGCGGATGAAGGTCACGGCGTCCCTCGCCATCTCCTCGATGGTCGTCGGCGTGGCCCCGCTGGAGGCACCGACACCTCGGTTGTCGAAGGTGATGACACGATGCTTGGCGGCGATACCGTCCACGACTCGGGGGTCCCAGTTGTCCAGGACCGCGGCCAGGTGGGTGAGGAAGACCACCGGCACGCCGGCCCTCGGGCCGAGCTGACGGTAGGCGAACTCCACGCCGCCGGCGTTGATGGTGTGCGTCGGCGCGTTCTGCCACGTCGTGTTCAAAGCCCCACTGGTGGGTGCGTGGACCGTCGTCATCGCTTTTCTCCTTTGCGGTACTGCGCTGGGCGTTGCATTACGGTCATAATACTATAGTATGGTCATAATACAATAGTGAGGCGCGAGGAGGGCCCACCCGTTGGCTGGCTAGGGTCGGACCCGCGCAGCAGCTCCCAGGACACGATCGAGAAAACTTCGGCGAGAGAGGTCGCATGCGCTACAGCAAGGACCAGAAGCAGGCCACCAGACAACGCATCCTCGAAGTGGCCGGACGGCGCTTCAAACAAGAAGGCATCGACGGCGCCGGCGTGGCCGCTGTGATGTCCGACGCCGGCCTGACCAACGGCGCCTTCTACGCCCACTTCGCGTCTAAGGAAGATCTCGTCGCGAACGTGCTCGCCGACCAGCTGCGCGCCCAACGCCACAGCTTCGACGCCCAGCCCTCGGATCGGGGGGGACTCGAAGCGTTCATCCGCTCTTACC
Organism: uncultured Actinomycetota bacterium; assembly: GCA_963734005.1. Taxonomy (GTDB): domain Bacteria; phylum Actinomycetota; class Actinomycetes; order Propionibacteriales; family Propionibacteriaceae; genus Microlunatus. Next base: position 18,430 of record CAVTFS010000002.1, on the reverse strand, counting down.
TGTCCCCGCAGCACCGCGACCAGTGCGCCGACGGCTGCCCGTCGGCTGCGCTGCTCGACGAGATCGCCCGCCGTCCTGTCGACACCAAACAGGTCTTCACCGATGAACTGATGGGCGTCATCGACGACATCGCGTCGCGTCTCGGCCCGACAGACGCCGAGGCGGCTCGAACCGACGCGCTCACGCTCTTCGGATTGATGCTCGGCACGCTGCAACTCGCCCGGGCGCTCACAGACCGCGACTTGTCCGATCAGCTCCTCGCCCGCGGCGTCGAGACGGCCATGAAGTTACTGAACGACCGGGCGTGACCGAACTGCAGACGGCCCGCCCGCTGCAACACACGCCCAGAAGGCGTCAGCCGACCTAACTAAGCCCGACTCGAACCGAACCCACCGCTGCTTCGTCCCGAACTCCGCGCAGTAGCCGCCTGCAGCCTTGTTCACGCTGGTCCGGACCCATCTGGATGAAGCCGAACGTGTTAGACAGTGCGGTCGCTGCTGTACTGACCTTCTGGTCCGAGGGTCGGGCAGACGGCGCCGTGGGCGTTCGCGACGGTTCTCCGTAGGCTGGCTGCGTCGGTTGCTATGTCCTGCAGAGCCGGTAGTTCGGGTGACGCGTTGCTGTCAGACCTACGCATTACGAGAACGAAGTCAAGGTTATTGACGACTGTTGATCCCTGCTGAAATCTTGCGCTGACTAGGCGGTTCGACTGGTGGGCACTGTTGGGCACTGTTGGGCACGAAATGGCCCTGTTATGTACTCCGCAAGTACCCGAAGATGATCATGAAGTGGCCCGCGTGCCCGAGTATGCGCTGCAGGCCTAGACGTTGGCTCCGGCCGACACAGCCGCCGTGGCGGCGTTGCGCGGGCCGACGCTGCCGGAATCGCCACGAAGAGAGCGTCACTGGTTCAAATCCAGTATCGCCCACCAGCAACACCCCTAGCCAGGGCCAGTTTCGCGGGGAGTTCCGGCCCACCGTGCGACCAGATTACGACCGGGCGACACTGGGGAGGAATGGGCCGCCGGCCGAACGCGACTGCGCGGGCGATGGACCACCGCAAGGCTCTCAAGGTGCTGATCCGCCCGTGAAAGCCGCGGGGCGGCGACGACGCTCCCCGCCAAGCGGCCGACATCGCAGATCACTAAGATCCTGTGTCCGACGTGAAGGAGGATTCCCATGTCCGGCTGGACTTCTGACGAACTCGCCCGCATCGGGCAGGCCGACGAACTGGACCTCGCTTCACAGCGGCGCGACGGCAGCCTACGCGATCCGGTGACGATGTGGGTCGTCCGCGACGGTGACGACCTGTACGTGCGATCAATGCACGGCCGGGCCGGAGCCTGGTTCCGCGGCACTCAGACCCGCCGGCAGGGCCACATCCGCTCCGGAGGCGTCGACAGAGGCGTCACTTTCATCATCGACACCGATCCGGCCCTGAACAACCGTATCGACGCCGCTTACCGCAGCAAGTACCGACGCTACGGGGACCGCATCGTCGGCGGTGTCGTCAACCCTGCGTCACGCGCCTCAACGATCAAGCTCGTGCCGCGCTAACCACATCAGTGGCCCGCTGGTCTGGCCGCGCCGCCACGAACACATCGAGCGGCTCTTCGTGGCCGCGCCCGAATGGCAGCTCGTTGCCATCGAGTCCTTGGGCGTCGACTCGAGTGGCTAGAACGTTTCTACGTTGAGGACCTCGAAGATCTCCGGCTCACCCGCGGGCTGAATTCCTGCCGCTGCCAGTTTCGGTTGCAGCTTCTCGCCGAACGCCTGAAGCTGCTCCTGCGACTCCCAGATTTCGCTGACGCGGACGTTCTGCTCGTCGCCAAAGACGACGTGGATCAGGCACCCCACTGCAGGCCAATCGCCGGACTGTTCGAGCGCAGCGTGAACGGAGTCGTACTGCTGCTTGGTCACGTTCGAGAGTGGAAAGCGACAACGATGCTCATGGTGTCCTCCCAGGGACTGGCAAATCGACCTTCCCTCTACACGGTCAGAGTCCGTAGCCCGCGGTCGGCTCGAACGTGCGCGGTCGGTCGAAGCTGCCGGCGATCAGCCTCGTCGCAGGTCGCCTCGTCACGTGCTTCGAGATGCCGCTGTAGCCGATTCGCGAGGAGGGCGAGAACGGCGGCGCGTACGAGAATCATTTCCCAGAACGATCCTCGCCGAGGGTGACCTCGCCGAAAATGACCACCTGGCTATCCGAGCTGGTCGACCCCGCCGATACGCCGCAGCAGGTTGTCGTCCATTGGCCCACCAAGGCGACGGCTGTGCGGCCCGCGGCGTACGGCGAAGCCGCTGCTAAGGCCATGAGGCTGCTGGCCAATGCGGATATGGAACTCGCACGGCTCCGGGCCCGGGGGCGGCAGCCAAAGGTGGAACGCTGATCGACATCGGGCACCCCGAGATCCACGTCCAGCTGACCGGCCGGGACGGAAGGGCCTTCAACGTCATCGGCATCGTGCAGCGAGCGCTGCGGGACGCCGACGTGCCCGGCAAGGAGATCAGCCAGTTCCACGCGGAGGCGACCTCGGGCGACTACGGCCACGTCCTCGTGACCTGTATGCGATGGGTTGACGTCCTGTGAACGTCGAGGCTCACCACCGATTCCACTCCGGGTCCGGAATCTCCACCTCCGGAATCGGGTCAGGATAGAGCTTGGCCCGCTTGAGTGCGCCCGGATCGATGTGCTCGTCAGAGCGATGCCCATCCAGTACTAGGGACCGGCGCAGGTCCGTGAAGAAGCCGTGCCGGTGGTCTCGGGTCACAAGGAGATGTGGCGGGTCGTAGGCGGCATCTCCGAGATCGTCAACGAGAAGGATGTCGTCGAGCGGGATCCAGCCGACCATCTCGAGCCAGGCGCGTTCGCCTTTGGGTACTTCGTTGTGGAAGTAGCGCCGTAGTCGGTCGCAGGCTTCCTCGTCTCGCTGCCGCGCCTTGTCGAACTCGCTGCGGCCCGGCGTAACGTGCGAACACGTCTTGATCACGTCGAACCGCATGCGGTCCGGCGTGACCCAGGCGTGGTATCGACGGAAGATTAGCGCGACGGTGTCTGGGTTTGAGTGACCTCTGAACTCCGTCCACAGCCAAGGCGGGTTGGCGTCGTCGAAGTCCTCCACTCGATCGCGGAACGGATAGCCAGCCTCTGTGGGATCACGGACGAGTACCGAAGTCCAACCCCGGTGGTCGAGACTGCCGATCGCTCGGTACACCTGACGCTTCTTGGCAAGACGGGAGCGGAGTTCTGTGACCTGATTCCGTCGCCGGACCTGCAGTGAGATCCCGAAGTAAGCGAACAGGAGGTGGTCATTCTCTGGCAGGAATAGCTGGTCTTCGAGATCACCTCGGCCCCAGGCGAGAATCTGGCTGACGCCAGCGGCCCGCAGTTCCGACGCGAGGGTGTCCCTGGTCTTTTTCGACAGGTCGCACGGCGCCGCAAGGATGAAGCCAAACGGCGGCTCGCTTGCGCCCACGAGCGCCGCAGCCGCAACGGCGCGGGCCTTCGCTGGCCCGAGCGCCTTCTCACGCTTGCACTGGACAAACCACGTGCGATACTCGCCAACGTCCAGATCGAGATCCTCGTCGGCTTCTGCAAGCGACGAGCCGGAGGTCGGTCCCACCCGCTCTATCCCGCGAATGTCGATCCCTTCATCGGCGCCGGAGCGACCGAGCGATTCAAGCGCCACCCAGTCGCGGAATCCGTAGACGAGCTGGCGGATGAGATCCTCGAACCGATGGGGCTCGAGATCCTCGAAATGGAGCTGGTTGATCGTCCGGCCTGGCCGCGGCTTCACGGCTCCATCCTGGACCCCTGGTGTTGCGAGGAGTTGATCGCGGCGGGACTTCTCATGCTGGTCGGTCATGTTGATTTGATCAACTTGACCATTGGGTGCGCGTTGGGTGGGAGCGTCGGCGCGGAGCGTCAACCCCCGACCCGGACATGGAAGACTCGGGCCTACGTTCTCACCGACCGAGGATGGCTCCCAAGCCTCAACTTTCTCTCGAGAGACTCGAGGATAGTGATCTTGTCGGCCAGCGCTGCTCAGATCTCACTGGACTGGTCACTTGGTGAACAAGCGAGTCGGCTATCGGTTATCTGCCAACCAGTGCTTTCGGCCGGCGGCTGAGGTGGGCCGATTGACGGCGATGGCGAGGCGGAGGCTGAGGCATCACCGACCGTCGGGGTCGGTGGGTCCGACTTTCACCCGTATGGGGTGACGCCCAGCCACATGGCGGCGTGACACTGTGCTGCCTAGGTGAAGTCTCGGATTTGCGCGTGCGGGCTCGCTTGCCGCAAGTCATGGTGGTCGAGGACCAAAGAGGGAGATCCATGAGTCCACACGACGTGCTGCCCTTCCCGCCGACTCCGTCTGCGAGTATCGCGGGTCGGACGATGCAGGAGTCGAACTACGCCCAACGCGCGAGGCCCGAGCACTTGCCGGCGGACGCGCCGAACATCCTGATCGTGTTGATCGACGACGCCGGTCCCGGCCTGCCGACGACGTTCGGCGGCGAGGTGCGAACGGACACGTTGACCCGGATCCGCGACGAGGGCATCGGCTACAACCGGTTCCACACGACGGCGATGCTCACCGACCCGCGCGTCGTTGTTGACGGGCCGCAACCATCACAGGATCGGCAACGGGCAGGTCGCGGAGCTGGCGAATGACTGGGATGGTATGCGGGGGAGATCCCGAAGAGCAGTGCGCTGGGCGCTGAGGTTCTGACCAACTACGGCTACTCGACTGCTGCGTTCGGCAAGTGGCACAACACGCCGGCGATCGAGACCACCTCGGCGGGGCCGTTCCACAATTGGCCAACCGGCATGCGGGTTCGAGTACTTCTACGGCTTTCTGGCCGGGGAGGCGTCGCAGTACGAGCCGAACCTGGTCCGCAACACCACCAGCGTGCTGCCGCCGAAGACGGCGGAGCAGGGTTACCACCTGAGTGAGGACCTTGCCGATGACGCCATCGGCTGGCTGCACAGGCACAAGGCGTTCGAGCCGGACAAGCCCTTCTTCATGTACTGGGCCACCGGCTGCCTGCACGCACCCCACCATGTGATGAAGGAGTGGGCCGACAAGTACGCGGGCAAGTTCGACGACGGCTGGGACGCCTACCGCGGACGTGTCCATGTCCGCGCGAAGGAGCTGGGTTGGATCCCGGCCGATGCCGAGCTGACCCTGCGGCACCCTGACCTGGCGGCGTGGGATGACATCCCCGAGGCCGAACGGCCGTTCCAGCGGCGGCTGATGGAGGTAGCCGCGGGTTTCGCCGAGCACGCCGACGTCCAGGCTGGCCGGCTGATCGACGAGGTCGAGAAGCTCGGTTACGGCGACAACACGTTGATCTTCTACATCTGGGGCGACAACGGCTCCTCCGGTGAGGGTCAGAACGGGACAATCAGCGAGCTTCTCGCGGAGAACGGGATTCCGTCCACGGTCGACATGCATATCAAGGCGCTGGATGAGATGGGTGGGCTGGATGTCCTCGGTTCACCGAAGGTTGAGAACCAATATCATGCGGCCTGGGCGTGGGCGGGTAGCACGCCGTACAAGGGCATGAAGCTCCTGGCCTCCCATCTTGGCGGCACGCGCAACCCGATGGCGGTTCGCTGGCCGGCGAAGATCACACCGGACCCGAAGCCACGCAGCCAGTTCCACCATTGCAACGACGTCGTGCCGACGATCTATGAGCTGCTCGGCATCACCCCACCTCGCGTCGTCAACGGCATCCCCCAGGACCCGATCGACGGGGTCAGCTTCGCCTATACCTTCGACGAGCCGGATGCCCCTGGCCGGCTGCGGACCCAGTACTTCGAGATCATGGGCAGCCGCTCCATCTACCATGACGGCTGGATGGCGTCGGCGTTCGGCCCGCGGGTTCCGTGGGCCGTCGGACGACCGGCCGGCATGGCCGAGTGGACACCCGACCATGACCAGTGGGAGCTGTACCACCTCGACGAAGACTGGTCCCAGGCGCACGACCTCGCTGACCAGATGCCGGAGAAGCTTGCGCAGATGAAGGAGACGTTCGCCATCGAGGCGGCCCGGAACAGCGTCTACCCGGTCGGCGGAGGCCTCTGGATAATCGCGTTCCACCCGGAGCTGCGGATCTCCAGCCCCTACCGCGAGTGGAACTTCACCGGCGACATCACGCGGATGCCGGAGTTCTGCGCACCAGCCCTGGGTAACCGCGCCAACCTGGTGACGATAGAGGCCGACATCCCCGAGAACCCGAACGGCGTGCTATATGCCTTAGGCGGTGCGGGCGGGCGGCTGACGTGCTATGTCGACGACGGCTACCTCTGCTACGAGTACAACCTGTTCATCATCATGCGGACCAAAATCAGATCCGCCAGGCGGCTCAGTCCCGGCCGGGCGACCATCCAGATCAAGACCGCCGTCCTAGAGCCCAGGCCAGGAAGCCCCCTGAGCATCTCCATGAGCGTGAACGGCGAGGACTACGGCTCCGACAAGATACCGATCAGCGCCCCACTGATCTTCTCCGCCAACGACTGCCTCGACATCGGCATCTGCCTCGGTGGGCCGGTATCCCTCGACTACTCTGACCGGGCACCCTTCCCCTTCAACGGCCAAATCGACACCGTCAACATCCGCTACACCTCATGATCACGCCCACCTCCAACCGATAGGGGCACACCAGTCTGACGACCACGGCAACGCGTTGCCGGACTTCGGGGACCCATCTGGTTCGCCGGCGCGATCAGGTGCCACTTGTCGACCGCTCAGCGGGCATGACTGTGGCTGTAGGGATCACCTGACCGCCAGGCAGTGGAGACGGTTGCCTCCTGGCGCCTCGCCATCAGGTCCAGATTCCGGTGCGCGAGGACATTGGCGAGGGCCGGCGGTGGGCGAGCCTCGGCGAGGCGATCAAGAACGATCTTGATCATTTGGTTACTGACCAGCCGATGGCTCGAGGTCTCGGGGCATTGGCGCTGAGTTTGGCTGCATCTCTCGACACGTGCGAGGACCGGCAGATTGCCCCGCTGGCGCGGGAGCTGAAGGCGGCGCTGTACGACCTGATGAACTGGCGGCCCGAGTGGACTCGGGTTGGTGATCATGGTCGACGAGGACCCGGACGTGAACGAGTTCGGACGGGTATACCGAAACGAGCGCGGCCAGATTGTTTGGTGGGCGAGCGCCACCCCCAACGACGGTTACTACGTGCCACCACACATGGACTCTCTGGGCGTCGGCGGCTTCTACCTGCCCGACCACAACGAGCACGGCGAGGTAGTCAGCTACACGCGATGGTGGCCACCTGCCGATGACTGACGACCTCCTGGAAGCAAGGCTGAACGCGTACCGAGACCAGCTATTCCGTGAGAGCGAGTGATCATCTTTAGGTCGCTGTTACGCGTAGCATTGAGCCCATGAGCAAGATCACGTACGGCCTCACCTGCGATTTCTGTGACCAGTACTTCACTGCCGAGCGCGAGCACGCTCGATTCTGTTCCGATGCTCACCGCGTCGCCTGGCATCGCGCACGTGCGCAGCGTATGAACTCGAGCGTCGAGCTGGCGGACGCGCGGCGGATCCGACCTGGTCAGATTGCTCGAGCGCTCGTCGATGCCGATCGAGCGGCCCGATCCGCTCGGTCCACCCAGCCCAAGCCCCGGTCGCGTCCCAGGGCGCAGTCCGTCGGTCGGGGAGATTACGCGGAGATGCTGCGCGTTCTCGGCATGGATGACCCGCAGCGTTCCGAGGACCTGTTGGCCGCGGTTGACAGCCGCCAGCGAGTTGATCAAGAAGAGACCCGCCGCAAGGTCGACGGCCTCGCTTCCGGGCTCCGGAAGGCGAACCGCACCGAGCTGCTCGCCGTTGGTGATTGGCGCCAGAACCCGACGCCGGCGCGCTTGGCCGAGGCCGGGTCCGCGATGCGCAATGTCGCGCTCCTCGAGGCCGAGCTCGCGAATGCCTGCGTGTACGACCAGGCGTCGATCAACGAGGCGAAGAGGCGGGCCGGCCGGTGAGCACTAATGATGGGTTCCGCGTCCCCGAGCGCGAGGCCCAGCGCGAGATTTGGCGAGCTAAGAAGGAACTCCTGGAACTCACAGACCCCGATGGAGAAGACGCGTTTGACGCCGAGCGGGAGACGTGCGAGTGCATGTCGTGCGCTTGGCGCCGGCGATGGGGTGAGCGGGAGAGCGCTGAGTTCGCGGCCTTCGAGGCCGAGCATCCCGACGAACTCAAAAAGCTCCAACGTCGCCGCGACTGGTATCTCAGGGTCCCGAGGACGTGGTTCCCGCTTGATGATCTTGACGAACGTGCAGACGCCGAGTGGGACACCTGCCAGTGCATTGTGTGCGTACAGCTGCGAGCGTGGCAGCGGTCTTACAAGCTCGAGAGGGAGATCAAGTACATGGAGATCGACCTCGAGCGCAGGCGGCATGAGTTTTTCGAACGCAAGGACGCTGAGGACGAGGCCGAGGCAAGATCGTGAATCCCGACCGCCTGATCTGCGGCCTGGCAACCCTGTTCGGCACCATGGCGCACAGTGGCGTGTTCTGGACCGCCCGGATGTTCGAGGGCCGGTTGCGGTCGCCGATCACGGCACTGCCGCTCCGCGTCAATCACTCCATGCTCGCCATCGAACGCGGCGGCCTGGTGATCACGAACGTCGGCACGTGCCGGATGTTCGCCAGTCAAGGAGCCGCGCGATGGCTTGCTGACCTTGGCCGAGATCGACGACGGGCCGTGGGGTGATGCGTTGCTCGAGGACGTCAGGCGACATATGGGCCAGGAGTGGATGCCGGCGTACGGCCTCAGCATCGCCTGCCAGGAGATTCCCGGCGAGATGGTGTTGCCGTTCGAGGTCTCGCTGACGACTCGGCCGAGCTTCAGCGATGCCAAGGTGCTCGCCATCGGCGAGGCCGCGATGACCACCTGGAATCTGCTCACCGAAGCGCCGGCAACGGCAAAACGGCCCTGTCCGACCTGGAGTGGACATGACCCAGCGGTGCTACACCTGCCACACCTCCGCCGGCTGGGATTCGGGGCGCGGCGCCGGCGGCGGATACGACTTGCCGTCTAGCCCGATTTTGGCCACTGGCTCAGTGCAACCAGGCGGTAGCAACCACCACCCGGCGCGATGGTGTGACTCGGAAGCCCCTCGCGAAGCGGCCCGCAGCGGAGCGAGGACACGCGGAGCCCGTGCCGACGCGAAGCGACCTTGATAGTGATTCGAGGCGGTTTCGGCCACAGATCCCAGCGCGTGTCCTGCGTGTCCTGCCATCGCGGCATGGCGTGCAACCTCATGTCCCGAGCGCCGCGATCTGACGACTGCGGTATGTGCTATCGGCCGGGCGCGGACGGCCCGCTCGCACGCGGTTCGGGTCTTTGGTAAAGGCGCTGCCTGCTGAGGGCGGTGCGTTCCGCCTGTCGCTCGTCGGTCCTAGCATCTGCTGGCGGGTAGGTGGAATGGGCGACATCCCGGTCGAGGCGTTGTTTCCACAGGGCGACGGCTGTGTCGAGTTGGCCTCCTCCTCCGGTTGGTCGCGGGTCTTGGGGATTGATGCCGTTGGCGGCGCGCCACACCGCGATTTCGCCGATGAGGGCGGTGCTCGGATGACTTCCCTGTGGTGCCCAGATTGGCTCGGCGTCACCTTGGCAAGCGTGGTCTTGGACCTGGTCGGCGAGGTCGGCGACTAGCTGGGATCGCTTTGCCAGGTAGTCGCGCCACACGGGATGGGCATGGAACGTTGGTGGAATGCCCGGGAGCCAGGGCAGCGGACCTGGGTTGGTAGGCGTGAGCTCTGGGAGGCGCCAGTAGAGGACGGCGGCCAGGTCGCCGGCAGTGCTGAGGTCTCGTCCGAAGGCGGCTGTCTGCAGGTGCAGGAAGGGGTGCTGTCCAGTTTCGGCCGCGAGGGCGAGCAGGTGGACCCGGAGGGTTGGCCAGGCCGGCTCGTCGGTGAGTCCAGGGATGTATTGGTCGGCTTGGTCGAGCTCTGCGACGGTCTGGGGTCCGAGGAGCTGTTCGGCTGCGACGTGGAGGCCGTCGGTGTAGCGCTGGACGGCCTGGAGGAGCCGGGCCGCTGGATTGTTGAGCTCGCGCAGCAACGTGCTGGCGGAGACGGGAGCTTCATCGCGGGCGAGGATCTGTTGCAGCGTCTCGGTCGGGGTGCGCGGTGAGATGGTGTCGGGTCGGATGACGGTGTGGGGGTCGCCGTCGCCGACGACTTGGAGGTAGAGGTGGTTGGCGTGCCGGCCGCGGGTGAGCATGGTGTACAGCTGCTGTCGGGACTCCTGCCCGGTGACCAGGCCGTGCATGGTGTCGGCGGAGACGCCTTGCGCGGAATGGATGGTGGTGGCATAGCCGAGACCGGTCGAGGTGCGTACATAGTCGAGAGGTAGCCGGACGGTCAGCTGGCTGCGGGTGTGCCGCACGGTCAGGTCACCGCGCCGGCTGATGTGTGTGATGGTCCAGCGGTCGCCGTTCTTGACCCAGTCGGTCGCGGTGAGTCGGAGGCGGCGGTCGTTGGCCCGGGTGATGATCACATCTCCGACACTGGCCTGGTTCCCGTCAGCCAACCGGACTTCACGTCCGGGCGCATCCCCGTTGAGTCTGTAGGTGCGGGCGCGGTGGTTGAGGTCGGCGACAAGCTCGCGGGTGGGGGCGAGCATGATGGCGTCAAGCCCGGCCGCGATCGGTCCAGGATCCAAGCGGTGAAGGCATCCTCGGTGGTGGTGGCGAGGTCGCCGACGTGAACGCGGCCGTGATCGAGGTAGAAGTTGAGTGCCTCTGGTTTGCCTTCTCGGAGGGTGAGCGATGCTGCTGCTTCGGCGGGGTTGGTGAAGCGGTGCAGCTCGGCGAGATGCAGGGCGCCGTGGGTCTGTTGGATGTCGCGGAGGACGCCGCCGGCCCCGATCGCCGCGAGTTGTTGATCATCACCGATCAGTCGGACACTGGCACCGCGATTCATGGCGAACTGCACGGCCGTGTCGAGGGTGAGGGTGTCGGCCATGCCGGCTTCGTCGATGATCAACAACGTTGAGGGGCCGACCTTGGCCGCCCAGTCGGGCAGCTCGCCGTGCCGCAAAGACCAGGTGAGTTTGGCGAGGGTGTCGGCGCGGATGCCGGTCTGCTCGCCGAGAACAGCGGCTGCGGCCGCGGACGGGGCGAGGCCCAGCACCTGGCCGCCGTCCTGGGTCCAGGCCAGGGTGAGGGCGCTCATGGCGGTGGTCTTGCCGGCGCCGGCCGGGGCGATCGCAAGCTGCAGCCGGGCACCTGAGGTGCACATCTGCCGGACCAGCGAAGCCTGCCCGGCATCGAGTGCAGTGCCGTTCGCCGCCATCTCCAGCAGAGCCAGATCCACCGCCGACTCGTGGACGACTGTCCCGTCGCGGCGTCCCGCGGCGATGACCAGGCGCCGTTCCGCGTCAAGGATCCGTTGCGATGTGTACAGGTCGGCTCCGGCCACGGTGTAGACCGAGGATCCCTTCGTGCGCCGCAACGCTTGCGGTTCGTCAATGCCGTCGCGTGGCGCGACGAGTGCCACCGACCGACCATTCAGCACCTCGTCGATGAGCAGGTCCACGAAGGCACTCGCTCGCTCGGAGGGCACATCCGCCGTGCGGACCTGCCGTTGTGCTTCGGCGCGGACGTGCCAGGTCTGCCAGGTAGAGCGGCTGTTCTCCATCACGGTCAGGATGTGATCAGCCGTCTGCGCGACCCAGTTTGAGCCGGCGATCGTGGTGGTCTCGGCGGCCGGGATGAGCGCCGTCTGCACCATCGACGCGACGGCCTGGACCCCACCCAGAACGGCTGCGGCCTCTTTGCGCCAGGTCGTGCGTTGTTCGGTCAGGGATCGGGGTTCATGCTTGGCGTCACGGGTCTCCAACGTCGCCTGCTGCGCCAGATGGAACGCTTCGACCGGTGTCGGTGGCCGGCCATGATCATGCTGGAATTGGATGGCCAGCTCGCCGCGGCGGGTGTTGATGTGGGCGCGGCGGGTGGACCAGCGTTGGTTCAGTCGTGGGTCGACGCCGACGATCTCCCGGATCGGCCGCTTCGTCGGGTCGGTGCCGGGTCGTTCGGCAAACCGCACACCTAACGTCTCACGGAGGTGCTGCTCGAGCGCGGTGTTGTAGGTCTCCGAGGCGGCGACGTGGGCTTTGAACAGCACCCGGCCGTCGATAGACAGCCAGCGTCCGTCGAGGGTCTGCACCTTGTTGGCGACCGCGACGTGGGTGTGCAGGTCCGGGTCGCCGGCCCGGCTGTCCCGGTGGGTGAACGCGGTCGCGACCAGGCCTCGGACGTTAACCTGCCGGATGCCTTGCGGCCCGGTCCGGGTGAACAGGGCATGCTTCTCGATGAACGCCAAAGCGTCCTTGATCGCAGCCTGATGGGCCTGTTCGATCACAGCCGCCACGGCCGGATCGGCGACCGCCCACAAGGTCGACACCGACTTCACCGGCGAAAAGGTCAGGTCGTAGCCAGCAACCGTCTGAGTTCGCGGCCGCGAGTCCTTGGCGATCTGCCCCGCCAGTTCCCGCGCGTCCATCGGCTCCCGGCCATGCTCGGCCAGAAAGAACTCACGGGCCACCTCGGTCCGCACCCGCGCCCGATCAGCAGCCGGCAGCGGCGCGCCGGCAGGAAGGCCGGCCGCCGTCTGAATCGCCGCGAAGCGTCTTGCCACTTCGAGGCGGAACGGGTTGACGTTACCATCAACGATCTTGAACGGCGTTCCGAGCCTGGCCGCGTCCTGGTAGTCGCGTTCGGTGAGGTCGGCTCCTGCCAACTGCTGCTGTCGGAGCCCGGCTAACGGGTGCATGCCGCAGCCGAACAAGGCTCGCATCTGCTCCGCAGTCACCGAGTCGCCGGCGGTCAGGCCGTCGATCCCATCCATGCCAGAACCGATCCACACCCCCGGCGTCTCGCCCCGTTCGGTGTAGTACGACGCCAGCCCGGTATGACCTTTCTCGGTCGCATCCAAGGCAGCGACCTGCCGGGTCAGATAGTCATATCCGGCCCCAGCCGTGAGCTTGTGGACGCTCATCGTCACACCCACCCGAAGGGGGTACATGCCGCCGGAGCGGTCAGGCCGACCCGAGCTACTTCCGACGGTGCATGGGGTGTGTTCGACTCGAAGCTTTGAGAGTTCGAGGAGGTACGTCGCACGGAGCTGTCGGCGGTCTGAGACATCACAGGATTTCAATTTCGCGCGGTGTAGCCCAGGCCAAGTGGCGGGAGGGTGATGAGTTAACAGGCGATCTGGCAAGAGCAACGTCAAGACATAAGTCCCATAGCAGGAACGGCGAGTGGACCGGAGAATAGGGCGAATCCGATGACCAGCACCTCGTGACGCTTCCCGCTGCCACGTGTGCTCGCTTGGCCGTGCGGTTGTCAACAGCCGAGGTCCTGGCGAGACCCTCGGGGTGGAGGCCCATGCACCAGCATCCACCCCCGACGCCGTTGTTCTCCTCGACCAGGCCGGCGAAGCCGTCCCAAGGTCGATGGATCGAGGTGGGACGTGCTGTCTCGGGCGGGCTGCGCGGGCATCCTCCGAGGATCACCGACGAGACCAGACGAGTGCAACGCTCGGGTGTCGGCAAGCCGGTCGGCTCCCGTCGATGGACAGCCAATGCTGGCGACCATTTGACCCTGACGTCTTAGCAGGCCGGCGGATCAAGGACGTGTCCGACGAGCGTGCGCATCGCGGCTACTTAAGACTTCTAGCAGGTCCGATGTCCGGCCAGACTCGGTCCAGGTGCTCGGCGAGACGCTCCCACATTGCGGCTGCCCACCGGTGTCATTGGTGTGGCTCTCACATGGCCTGCGGTCTCGCCGGGCGCCGCGCGAGGAGAGGCTCAAAAGGGGTTTGTTCTGCTCGAAGTAGCGGTGCCCTCCTTGCTGTTACTGATCGGCTGAGGCAGGGAGGTGCACGCCGTGGGCGTGATTATCGGGATGGATCCACACAAGCGTTCTGCCACCATCGAGGTGGTCGACGAACGGGGCCGCATCATCGACGGCGGCCGTTTCGGGACCGACAAGACCGGCTACGTCGAGATGCTCGACGCTGGACGCCGTCACCCTGACCGGGTCTGGGCGGTCGAGGGCTGCAATGGCGTCGGGAAGCACATCGCGCACCGGCTCGTGCACGACGGTGAGGTCGTCTTCGACGTGCCGTCGAAGCTGTCCGCGCAGGTGCGGGTCTTCGCCACCGGCAACGGCCGCAAGACCGATCCAGTCGACGCGCACTCAGTGGCGATGGTCGCGCTACGCACTCCGAACCTGGTGCGGGTTGAGGTCGAGGACGAACTGGTAGTGATGGCCATGCTGGTGGATCGTCGCGACGAGCTCGGCCAAGCCCGCACACAGACCATCAACCGTCTGCACAGGTTGCTGTTGGAGCTTTTCCCAGGAGGGGCGCCGAAATTCCTGTCCTCGCACAAGGCCCGCGCGATGATCGCCACCATCAAGCCCCGCGACATCGTCGGCAAGACCCGGCGCCGGCTCGCGGTGGAGCTGATCACCGAGCTCGAGGCCATCGACAAGAAGATCAAGGGTGTCAAGCTCGAGCTTCGTGAGCTCATCGCGGCCCGCGGCTCCACCCTCATGGAGCTGACCGGGATCGGTCCCTCCGGAGCGGCCCGGCTGCTGGTCGACCTTGGCGACATCCACCGCTTTGCCGACCGCGACAAGTTCGCCTCCTGGAACGGCACTGCACCCCTGGACGCCTCCTCCGGTGACCAGAAACGTCACCGGCTCTCCCGGGCCGGGAACCGGCGCATCAACCGGGCACTGCACATCATGGCCGTCGTCCAACTGCGGAACCCGACCCAAGGACGTGCCTACTTCGACGCCAAGAAGGCCGCCGGCAAGACCTCGATGGAGTCCATGCGCGCGCTCAAACGACGCCTCTCCAACGTCGTCTACGCCCACATGCTCGCCGATCAACAACGACGTGTGAGAATGACAAGTTGATTTGGCCCCACTGTGCTGGCCTGATTTGGCCCCACCCTGGGGTCGGTTAGGTGTTGGCGGCTCCTTTCTTGTTTCGTGTGCTGCTGAGCCGGTAGCTGTTGGTGCCGGTTTGGATGATGTGGGCGTTGAAGGTGAGCCGGTCAACCACGGCAGCGGCGAGGCGGGGGTCGGTGAAGGTGTTGCCCCATTCGGAGAAGGGGGCGTTTGAGGCGCAGGCGATGGAGGCGCGTTCTTCTCTGGCGGTGATGATTTGGAACAGCAGTTCGGCGCCTCGCGGATCCAAGGTGAGGTAGCCGATCTCGTCGAGGCAGAGCAGGTCGAGGCGGGCGTAGCGGCCGAGGACGCGGGTGAGTTGTTTGTCGTCGGCGGCTTCGGCGAGCTCGTTGACCAGTTGGGCGCAGGTCAGGTAGCGGACCCGGCGGCCCGCTTCGGCGGCGCAGGTGCCGAGGGCGATGAGCAGATGGGTTTTGCCGGTGCCGGAGTCGCCGAGCAGCACTAAAGGTTCACCTTTGTCGATCCAGGCACCGGAGGCGAGGTGGCCGAGGACGGCTGGGGTGAGGTCGGGGATGCGGGTGTGGTCGAAGTCGCCGAGTCGTTTGGTGCGCGGGAACTTGGCCTCATGGACTAGCCGGATGCGTCGGCGGGCGTCGCGTTCGTCGCATTCGGCGGTCAGCACCTCGGCCAGGAACGCCTTGTGCGACAAGCGCTGCTTCGCCGCAGCCGCGGCCAGCTGCCCGGCTTGGGCGCGGATGGTGGGCAGCTGCAGGGTTTTGGCTGCGGCTGCGATGGCGGCGTCAGCGGCCGGCTCGGCCAGCCGAGACACGGCCGCGGTCATGCCAGGGCTCCAGCCAGCAGCTGATCGTAGCCGGCCAGCGACGGGGCCGGCCGGTCACCAAGATCTTTACTGGTCGGCACGATCAGCGGCGGCGCCGGCTCGGGATGGCTGATGCGGCGGGCCTCGACCGCAACCAGATCCGGGTCGACGCTGTCCATACTGATCGCGGCGCGCATCGCTGTGATCACCGAGTCTGTGGGCAGGGTGCGGTGCAGCAGCAACACCCCGATCAGGGCGCGGGTGCCGGGCCCGTCGCCGAGCCGCCGTCGGGCTGTCTCCCAGAACCGTTGATGATCAGCGGTGAACACCCCGGCGGCCCGTGCTGCGGCTAGCGCGGTGGACCCGGCCAGCGCGCCGGGTTTGCGGCATAGCACTTCCAGGTAATGATCCAAGATCAAATCCTCACTGTACTTATGCAGCGACCGGGAATGCTCGGCGACGATGGTGGCGCCGTCATAGACGGTGATCATGGTGGCGCCCAGCCGCACCTCCAGGCGGCGGCCGGCGTATCGGGCCGGCACCGAGTAGTAGGACTGGCGGACACAAATGCGGGCCTTAGCGTCGACCCGGCACGACGACCGCAACGCCATGTCGAACGGCTCGGCCGGCAGCGGCGCCAGCAACGGCAGCTCTCCGGCCGCCGCCTCGCCAACGGTTTCGGTGCGACCGGTGATGTGGCGGGTGTCGTCGCGGGCATCCGCGGCGGCCAGGGCAGCGTTCAACGCCTCCAGCGAGCCCACATGCGGCATCGGGGTCAGATGGCGGCGGCGGAATCGGCCGATTTCGCCCTCCACGCCGCCCTTCTCATGCGCCCCGTCGACGCCGGGCGCGCAGAAAAACGAGTCGTAGCCGTAGTGGGACCGCATCGCCACGAACCGGGGATGTTCGAAACGTTCCCTGCCCAACGCGATCCGGATCACCGCCGGTTTCAAATTGTCATACCGGATCATCCCGGTCGGCACCCCGCCGAAGGCTTCGAAGGCGCGCACATGGCCGTCCAGGAACGATTCTTGGGTTTGGTTGGCGTAGCCGACGTGGAACGCCTTCCCCGAATGCGACAGCCGCATGCAAAACATGTACAGCTTCATCACCTGCCCGGCGATGGAGGCGGTGAACTCGCCGAAGTCCACCTCGGCCTCGGCCGCCGGCGGATGAGTCTGCGGCACCATCACCCGGCACCGGTCGGCGCCGATCTCGGTTCGCAGCCGCGCCACCAGATTCCGCACCGTCGACTCCCCGATCCGAGCATCTTCCTCCTCAGTCAACCGCTGCCAGATCCGCCGTGCGGTATGCCGCTGCTTCCTCGGCGCCGACAGATCATCCATCAACCACCGCCGAACAAGATCAACATAAGGACCGGTGGCCGGAGCCAACCGCTCCGCCACCTTCCTCGCCGGCGGCGTGGCATCCGCCAACGCCTGACGCACCGTCCGCCGGTGCACCCCATGACGCTCCGCCAACGCCCGAATCGACATCCCCCGATCCCGGGAATCACGTCGAATACCCTCGAACTGCTCCACTCTCGATCTCTCCTTCACACCCCCGGCCTTTCGCGATCGCCATCGCAGACGAGCCGAAAGTAGAGGGAAACGATTGGTCGAGGGTGGGGCCACACCGAGCGAGCACTAGCCCTCCAAGTGGGGCCAAATCAGACTGGCACACTCAGACGTGAGGCGACGAGCCCGGGAGGGCAACAGGGACACGACTCTGACTCCAGCGCGACCGGCTCGCATCCCTGCGCCGGCTCTTCGGACAAGCCACTTCCCGGACCCGTCTCACCCAGGCCTAGGACCACCCTCGTCGGAGGCTCTTGACTTAAAGGGGAGCCATGTGCGTGCGTTGGCCGGCGCCCCAGGGTCGCCAGGCTTCCAGCCGGTCACGAATCAATCGGCGAACATGTGTCGCGCATCTGCTGGCGGATCACACCGTGCTGGGAGGGCCTGCCCGGTAAGCCAACAATGCGACTGCCGACCTTCTCATTACGAGGAGGAACTTCGTCGTCGCATCGGCTCTTTGCCAGCGGTCTTGTTCACACGGCCGCCCGCACCACACACGAAATTCCCCATGAGTATCCGCGATTTTGTGCCACGAGTGATGCCACGCATGTCGAACACCCCCAGTAGGGCGCACGTTTCAGTTCATTTGATCGTTGACCCGGGTGTGCCGCTGAGAACGGTCCAAGAGGCAGGCTCTAGCCCTGCTCTAGCCCCGGCTGTGCAAGCCTGCGAGAGCGCGCTCATGCTGATGTCGACGATCGTGCGGAGCTGCTTCTGGCTCGCCCCGGCCCTGCTCATCACGGCCAGCGACTGGTTGACCGCCGTGATGTGAGTGGCGTAGTTCTCGGCGTCGCCCGCGGCCAACTCCGCGGTGTTCAAGGCGGTCCGCAGCCGCGCACGCTGAAGCCCCACGGCTTCGATCGCACGCGTGGCGATAGCGGGGCTGAGTACTGGTGTCGCCATCGCGGTCTGAGCGACCAGACATCCGTCCGGCACGTCGGGGTCGGCGATGCGTTGGAGGGTGACCTCGAAAAACGCCTGTATCGCCCGCAGCGGTTCCCCGGACGCACCGGAGGAAAGCGCCTGTTCGTACCTGTCTCCATACCTGACGGCGTAGCGGTCCAGGCAGCGCAGGTAGAGCGAGTCCA
>CAVTFS010000001.1:0-88191 GCA_963734005.1 uncultured Actinomycetota bacterium | reverse complement strand
AGGATTCGATCGATACGCTGCTCGCTGCCAGCGACCTCAAGAAGACAGGCCGCACACAGGCCGTGGTCGCCGTCGGGTGTCTGGCAGAGCGCTACGGTCGCGAATTGGCCGAAGCCATGCCTGAAGCCGATGCTGTTCTCGGATTCGACAGATTACGCCGA
Organism: uncultured Actinomycetota bacterium; assembly: GCA_963734005.1. Lineage (GTDB taxonomy): Bacteria > Actinomycetota > Actinomycetes > Propionibacteriales > Propionibacteriaceae > Microlunatus. The sequence continues at coordinate 88,030 of CAVTFS010000001.1, read as the reverse complement.
CATTGCTGACCGACTCCGATCGATCTTGGCCGGCGCACGGCACCCAGCTCACCTGCCACGTGATCGTCGCTCATTGCTGCCGCTGGCGCCTGCGGCACGGCCAGCCGCAGCGAACGCCGCAGCCATCCCCGGGCACGGGTCGATGACTCTGGGCACGGTGGGGCCGGCAAGCGGGCCCCGCGTGTTCCGTCGCAGACTCGACGGCGGTCCATCGGCGCCGCTGAAGATCGCCTCCGGCTGCGACCGGCGCTGTACCTTCTGCGCGATTCCCGCATTTCGAGGGGCATACGTCTCGCGCCAGCCCGCTGAGATCAAGGCCGAAGCAGCTTGGCTGGTCGAGCAGGGTGTCCGTGAGATCTTTCTGGTCAGCGAGAACTCCTCTTCGTACGGCAAGGATCTGGGCGACATCCGCCTCCTCGAGCGGACCCTCACTGAACTGGCGGAGATTGACGGATTGTCCTGGATTCGGGTGTCGTACCTGCAGCCGGCCGAGATCCGGCCCAGCCTGATCGAGGTGATGACGAGCACCTCGAAAGTGGTCCCCTACTTCGATCTGTCTTTCCAGCACGCCTCGCCGCGCGTGCTGCGCCGGATGCGACGCTTCGGCAGTGCCGCCTCATTTCTGGGAATGATTGAGTCCATCCGGCAGTTGGCTCCGACTGCAGGGATCCGCAGCAATGTGATTTGCGGGTTCCCAGGTGAGACTGAGGCGGATGTCGAAGTGCTTTGTGAGTTCCTCGCCGCGGCGGAACTGGATGCGATCGGTGTATTCGGCTACTCCGCTGAGGAGGGTACGGAAGCCTGTCGGCTGGACGGGCAGCATTCGCCGCAGGAGATCGAGGCCCGTCGTGGGCGGGTGGCCGATCTGGCTGACGAGTTGGTCAGCCAGCGTGCCGAGGCGAGGATCGGCGAATGCGTGCAGGTGCTCGTCGAGGAAGCAGATGAGGACGTCGTTGGTCGCGCCGCTCACCAGGGCCCAGAGGTCGACGGCAGTGTCCGCTTGGTCACGCGCGGCGGATTCACGCGCGGGGACCTGGTCGACGCCATCGTCTCAGACTGCGACGGCGCCGATCTGGTTGCCACCGCGACTCCCAACGAGCGGGTCCCCTCCATCAGTGGACGGGTGCTCACCACGTCATGATCGACGACGATCATCCCAAACCTGACCGCGATGCGCTGGCGCCGAGCGAGACACATCCAGTTGGGCCCATGGCCGAACCGGAGACGAGTCCATGGAACGTTCCGAACGCACTGACCGCGTTTCGCATCATCCTGGTCCCGATCTTCGCGTGGATGCTCCTGGTGCATCCTGACCAGCCAGGGTGGCGGCTCCTCAGCGCCGTGATCTTCACGGTGGCGATCTTGACAGACACCCTTGACGGGTACCTGGCACGCAAGCACAACATCGTTACGCGCTTCGGCAAACTCGCCGACCCGATCGCGGACAAGGCGCTAACGGGTATGGCGTTCATCGGCTTGTCGATCATCGATGAGCTGCCTTGGTGGGTGACCATCACGATCTTGGTCCGCGAATGGGGAATCACGGCTTTGCGTTTTGTCGTTCTCCGTTACGGCGTCATGGCGGCCGGCCGCGGGGGCAAGATCAAGACCGTGACGCAAGCAGTGGCGGTGATCTTGTATCTGCTTCCGTTGCCCGACAAGGCCCATATCGTCGCAGTGGTCGTCATGGGCGTCGCCTGGGTCATCACCATGGTGACCGGCCTGGACTATATCCGCGAAGCACTTCGGCTGCGACGTCGGGCACACGCCCGCGGATGAGATCCGGGCTGGCCGCCAGCGTCCTTGCCGAGCTGGGCCGACGAGGTGAGACGCTCGCAAGCGCGGAGTCCTTGACCGGGGGAATGGTCGGACAGCTGCTCACCGATGTATCCGGTGCGTCCGCCAGCTACCTGGGTGGCGTGATCAGCTATGCCACGCGCCTCAAGACGACGCTTGCAGGTGTGGATTCGACCACACTCGCCGAGCTCGGCCCTGTCGCGGAGCGTACGGCCGCGGAGATGGCGCGCGGCGTGGCCAAGCGATGCAACGCCGATTGGGGACTCGCGACCACAGGAGTCGCAGGGCCGGAGGCTCAGGCAGGACATCCGGTTGGCCAGGTCTTCGTTGCCGTCAGCCACCAGGCCGACGGTGTGATGCGCGTCAAGGAACTCTCGCTCCACGGAGAACGTGCGGCGATCCGGCAGCAGGCCGCCGTGGCTGCGCTGACCCTGCTCGCCGACGCCCTGGGATTGAACGGCTCTGGCGCTGACGACGCGAGCAAGACCTGAGCGTGGTCCAATCTGGTGTTGTCGGTCAGGATGGGTACAGTTTCCATATGCGGTCCGAGGAACTCCCGGTGAAGCCGGTGCTAGTGCGCGAGCTCATCGGTGAGTCGCTCCGCGAGGAGCGGGTCTCGCAGGGGAAGACGCTGCGGGAAGTGTCCAGGAATGCCCGTGTCAGCCTGGGATATCTCTCCGAGGTGGAGCGCGGCCAGAAGGAAGCATCCAGCGAGCTGCTCGCGGCGATTTGTGCCGCGCTGGATCTGCCGCTCTCAGTCGTGTTGAACGTCGTCAGCGAGAAGATGGCGAGCTACGAGCGAGTGACCGCGTTGCCCAACGTACGGGCGATGGCGCAGGCTGCCGCCTGACACTTAGATGTTCGGCCGCAGCCGCAGGCCCTGAGGTGTCATCCGGAACCCTGCAGCCTGCAGGGCTTCACTGACAGTAGTCGAGCCGAAGACGTGTGCGCCGTCGGCCCGCTCCACCGTCAGCTTTCCCAATAACCCCTGCTGTACTGATCTTGCGAGGGCCGCTGCTGCAGGCGCCAGCCGTGTCGGATCCTCGGTGAATGACAACAGCGTCCTACCGCCGCGTTCCACGTAGAAGATCAGAGCGCCGCCGACCAACACAACGAGGGCTCCTGCTTTGCGGCCGGGGCGGTGGCCTTCTCGATCAGGCCACGGAAGCGCTGCGCCGTAGGGGTTGGCGGGATCACATGCGGCGAGTACGACGGCATCAGCTTCGGCCGGTTCTTGTTGATGACTGCGCAGTCGATCAACGGCCCCGGTCAACGCGAACTGGGCCGCACCCAGGCCTTCCACGAAGTACCCACGGCGACATTGGCCCGACTCCTCGAGCGAACTGAGCGCTCGGTAGGCAGCACCGAAGCCACCTTCGGCATTCTCGGTGAGGACGCTGCCGCGGGTCACTACTCCATAGCGGTCCAGTTGCGCGAAGATATCCGAGGCCAAGCGGTCCGAGGCTGACGATAACGACCGCTGCACCAGCGACCAACGACCCGCTGTCGTCGGAGTGGTGAAGCGCGGCGTATGAGCGAGTCGGCCGAGTCTTCCGCCGGCCAGCCGGGTCCGGTGCGTTCTCGCGATCGGCCGACTGGGTCTTCTGTGGGCTCCGCTCACGGCAAGGCTGCGAACTGGGGCAAAGGTATCTCCGGTGACCAGGCCGGCCCAGACCAGCTCCCACAAGGCATCCACGTATTGCGAGCGATCTGGGACTGACAGTCCCGGTGGTAGCAAGGCGTCAAAGAAATATGCGCCACCGCTGCCGAGGGCGGCGAGAAGCTCCTGGCTGCGATACTGTGCCGGCTCGCCACGTGAAGGTTGCGGTTCCTGATCAGTGGCGTACCAGCGCACCCAGCCGTCGGAATCACCGATCGGCCCGTCTCCGACCCAATAGATCTCGCCTGCCGCAGTCAGCTCGTCGAGCATCCCAGACGTGTAGTCGGCTACCCGCGCCGGCAAGATCATCGACTCGACGGCACTAGCGGGCATCGGATAGCCGGACAGCTGTTCAATGGCGCCCAGCACTGCGTCGACGCCATGGCCTCCCTTGCCGACGCCCTGCCACTCGGCGAGGAAGCGGGCAAATGCAACCTGCTCGACGGGCTCAACCCCCTTGCGCAGCAGCGCCAGGGTGCGTCTCTTGATCAATGCCAGTACTTGACTGTGGCAGTACTGCCGCCGTTCGCCGGCTGCGTCGCCCGACAGGTCGACGAACGAACCGGCGACCAGCGTGCCGGGCGCGACCAGCCCGTCGCAAGCCGACTCAACGATCGCCCGCCCCAACCCGTAGCGCTGTGCGATTGCGGAGGCGACGAATGGGCCGTGGGTACGGGCCCAACGCAACACAAGATCATCGACAGGACGATCAGCAATCTCGGTGAACGTGGCCGCCACACCCGGCGGGACCGGAATCCCGAGGCCGTCGCGGAGTCGCGGAATGTCCTCAGCAACGGCCAGCATTTCCTGCCCGGCAATCCGGAGCGCGACCACGCGGCGGTCCCTGATCAGGGTGTCGCTCACCTCAGCGACGTCAAACCCTGGGACAGCCCGGTCCGCCAGCTCAAGAGGGGTGAACGGTCCGGCGGTGCGCAGCAGGTCAAACGCCTGCTCCAGCGTGGTCACCTGTCGCTCGGCGCTGAGGCATTGGAGGTCGGCCTCGACGCGCGCGATGACGTCGGCATCCAGCAGCTGCTTGATGCCGTCCTTGCCGAGCAACTCGGCTAGCAGCGTGGCATCCAGCGAGAGAGCAGCGGCCTTCCGCTCCGCGAGAGGTACATCACCCTCGTACACAAATGCCCCGACGTAACCGAAGAGCAGCGAGCGGGCGAAAGGAGACGGCTCCCTTGTCTCAACCTCGACAATGCGGAGCGACCGCGACGCGACCTGACGTTGCACCTCGAGCAGACCCTCGAGATCGAAGACGTCGTTGAGACATTCGCGCATGGTCTCGAGCACGATCGGAAACTCGGGATATTGCGCGGCGACCGTCAACAGTTGCGCGGAGCGCATGCGCTGTTGCCAGAGCGGAGAGCGTAACCGGGGATCGCGCCTGGGGAGCAGCAGCGCGCGGGCTGCATTTTCTCGGAACCGAGCGGCAAAGAGGGCCGATGAGCCAACCTCGTTACTGATGACCGATTCGATCAGCTCCGGGTCACACACGATCAACTCGGCACTTGGTGGCTCGGACGCCGTGTCCGGGATACGAAGCACCATGCCGTCATTGGTCGCGGTCGCCTGCACCTCCATGCCGTAGCGCTCGCGTGACGCGTGCTCAACCGCCAGCGCCCACGGGCTGAGGACGCCGGTGCCAAGGGGACAATGCACACAAACCCGCCAGTCACCGAGCTCATCGCGGAATCGCTCGAAAACCACTGTCTGGTCGGTTGGCAGCGCCCCCGTGGCTGCCTGCTGTTCGGCCAGGTAGGAGACCAAGTTGTTGGCGGCAAATTCGTCCAGCCCGGCTTCGTGCAGTCGGGCTCGTGCAGCCGCCGGCCGCATTGCACCCACCTCGCGAACGAAGGTGCCGAACGCGCGCCCCAGCTCCAATGGCCGACCTGGTGCATCGCCCTTCCAAAAAGGCAGTCGTCCTGGGACGCCCGGTGCAGGGGAGACCAGTACCTGGTCATGAGTGATTTGCTCGACGCGCCAACTCGTAGTGCCCAAGGTGAAAACGTCGCCGACCCGAGTCTCGTAGACCATCTCCTCGTCGAGCTCGCCGACACGACGGCCGGGTGCGTGCCGGCCGGACGCATTCCCTTCACCGACCAAGAACACCCCGAAGAGCCCGCGGTCGGGAATCGTGCCACCGGAGGTCACCGCAAGCCGCTGAGCTCCCGGACGGGCCACCAGCACACCGGTGTCGCGATGCCAGATCAGGCGCGGCCTGAGCTCTGCGAACTCCTCGCTTGGATAACGGCCGCTCAGCATGTCAAGCACCGCCTCAAAGGCGCTGTAGGGCAGCTGTCGGAAAGTGAACGCCCGGCGTACCAAGGCGTACAGTTCCTCGGCTTTGGCCTCCTCGACCGAGACGATCGCAACGATCTGCTGGGCCAGCACATCGAGTGGATTGCGGAGCTCGGCGACCTCCTCGATCGCACCTTGCCGCATCCGTTCGACGACCACCGCCGATGCGATGAGGTCCCCACGATGGTTGGGGAAGAACACCCCACGAGATGTCGCACCCACATGATGCCCCGCCCGGCCGACCCGCTGCAGCCCGCTCGCCACCGACGGTGGAGCCTCGACCTGCACCACGACATCGACGGCACCCATGTCAATCCCGAGCTCCAGTGACGACGTCGCCACAACGCACGGCAGCCGGCCAGTCTTGAGGTCGTCTTCGATCTGCGCGCGCTGTTCCTTGCTGACCGAGCCATGGTGGGCCCGAGCGATGACGGGCCCGCGACTGCCGTCGCGGCCGCTGGACGCGCCGGATTGCGCCATCACTTGTGCTGGTGGTGGGAACGACTCGGTAGCTTCACCGAGGCGCTCGGCATTGAGTTCATTGAGGTGGGCGGTGAGCCGCTCCGCCAACCGTCGTGAGTTGGCGAAGACAATGCTCGAGCGATGCTCGCTGATCAGGTCGAGAATTCGGTTCTCGACATGAGGCCAGATCGAGGGCGGCCGCGGCGGGGCATGCTCATCGTCCAATCCTGGAGGCGCGGGTGCCGGCGTCGACGCTGTCGCGCCAAGATCGCTCATGTCCTCGACCGGCACCACGATCGACAGATCCCAGGACTTCTCGGCGTAAGGCGCAACCACCCGAACCGGATGTGGTCCACCGAGAAAGGCTGCGACCCGTTCGGGTGGTCGTACCGTGGCCGACAGGCCGATCCGCTGTAGCGGATGCCGTGGAGGACGAGGCACCTGCGGCCGACTCGGTCAGCGCCTCGAGCCGTTCGAGAGAGACCTCGAGATGGGCTCCGCGTTTGCTGCCAGCCAGGGCATGCACCTCGTCGACAATCACCGTTTCGACCGATCGGAGGAGATCGCGCGCGGCCGAGGTCAGCATCAAGAACAGTGACTCGGGGGTGGTGATCAAGATGTCCGGCGGCCGAGTGATGAGCGTACGCCGATCGGCTGCCGAAGTGTCACCGGAACGCACTCCGACGGTGACACTCGGCGGCACTTGATCCAGCCGTAGAGCGGTCTGAGTGATGCCAGCAAGAGGTGCCCGGAGGTTCCGCTCGACGTCGACCGCGAGCGCCTTCAGTGGGGAGACGTAAAGGACACGGCACCGTTGTTTTGTGCTGGGCTGCGGCGCACGGGTCAGATCATCGAGAGCCCATAAGAAGGCGGCAAGCGTCTTGCCGGATCCAGTCGGGGCGATGACCAATGCATTTTCGCCAGCGGAGATGGTCTGCCATGCCCCGACCTGTGCAGCGGTCGGGCGCGCAAAGACCTCCCGGAACCAGGTCGCGGTCGCGGGGGAGAAGACCTCCAGAGGATCAGCAGGCACGTTGTCTATCTTGCCCTCGAGTACAGACATTCCCGTGGGCCACGATCTGCTCGCCACTTGGTGGCCAGGCACAATGGCGGCTGTGAAAGAGACCGAGTTATGGCAGCGTCTGCAGCTCCACCTCGGTGCGGGTTACTTCCGGGTGTGGGCTGCGGAGTACAGCCTCGCGGCGCTGGGCCAGCGCACCGTCGTGGAAGCGCTGGCCGACGGAGTGCCATGCAAGATCATCTGGCGCGCGGTATGGACTGCGCTTGAGCTGCCGGCGCGCGACCGCTAAGCCTGCAGATGCATTCCGGGCGTGGCGTGTCGAACGCGGTTCGAACAAACGTTCGGTAGGTTATCCACCAGAGGTCGAGATTGGTTATCCACAGAATCTCGTGCGACTGAACGATTGTCGGTGCCCGTCCTTAGGGTCACAGCGCAAGACTTTCAAACACAACAGGCAGCGCCGGAGGCACAGGAAATGTCCGACGGACGAGGGAAGGAACACGATGGCCACCCAGGACCGCGAGAAAGCACTGGAGGCAGCACTCGCGCAGATCGACAAGCAGTATGGAAAGGGATCGGTGATGCGCCTTGGTGAGGAGGTCCGGGCGCCGATCGAGGTCATTCCAACCGGCTCGATCTCCCTTGATGTGGCGCTCGGCATCGGAGGCTTGCCACGCGGCAGAGTCGTGGAAATCTACGGTCCTGAGTCAAGCGGCAAGACCACCGTGGCTCTGCACGTGATCGCCAACGCTCAAGCCGAAGGAGGGATCTGCGCGTTCATCGATGCCGAGCATGCGCTGGATCCGGAGTACGCGGGACGTCTTGGCGTCGACACCGATTCGCTGTTGGTAAGCCAACCCGACAACGGCGAGCAGGCGTTGGAGATCGCCGACATGCTGATCCGCTCGGGCGCATTAGCCCTGATTGTGATCGACTCGGTAGCCGCGCTGACACCTCGGGCCGAGATCGAAGGGGAGATGGGCGACAACCATGTCGGCCTTCAGGCACGGCTGATGAGCCAGGCACTTCGGAAGATGACAAGTGCTTTGAGTGGTGCTGGCACGACAGCGATCTTCATCAATCAGCTGCGGGAGAAGATCGGGGTGATGTTCGGGTCGCCTGAGACTACGACGGGCGGCCGTGCACTCAAGTTCTATGCATCAGTGCGGTTAGACGTGCGTCGTATCGAAACACTCAAAGACGGACAAGAAATGGTCGGCAACCGGACACGGGTGAAGGTGGTCAAAAACAAAGTGGCGCCGCCATTCAAGCAAGCCGAGTTCGACATTCTCTATGGACACGGAATCAGTCGTGAAGGCAGCCTAATTGATTTGGGCGTAGACACCGGAATCATTCGCAAGGCTGGGGCTTGGTTCACCTACGACGCCGATCAATTGGGTCAGGGGCGGGAGAACGCTCGCAGCTATCTGCGCAACAATCCCGATCTGGCTGACGAGCTGGAGAAGAAGATCAAGGAGCGAATGGGCATCGGCCCGAAGATCGATCTGCCCGCAGGCATCGATCCGGTCACCGGCGAGGTGGAGTTCTAGCCCTGTGACGATCGAGGATGTCGACGCCGATGCCGAGTCGGTTGCCCATATCATCGCCCTGCGCAAGTTGACTGCCCGAGCGTGCACCCGACACGAGCTTGAGCAGGCACTTCAGGCCAAGAATGTGCCTCAAGCTGCGATTGATGCAGTACTCGATCGACTCGGAGAGGTTGGCCTGATCAACGATGCTTCATTTGCAGTTGACTGGGTCACCTCCCGGCAGCAGCGTCGGCACCTCTCCCGTCGAGTACTCAGGCGAGAGCTGCAAGCGAAAGGTGTCGAGCCCAGCGAGATCGACAGGGCGCTCGACCATGTCGATCTCGATGCGGAACTCAGGTCGGCCCGCGAGCTGGTCGATCGCAAGCGAGCGGCGATGAATGGACTATCGCGCGACGTGCAGTACCGGCGACTGGCCGGAATGCTCAGCAGGCGCGGATTCGATACCAGCATCACTGCCCGAGTGTTGGCCGATGTGCTAAGCGAGTGAACCGAGAGTCCAGCGTCCAGGTGGAGGGCTGGCCCGCACTTTTGTGCTTGACCGGGGCCGTAGCCAGACATACCCTGCAGTCACGAGGTATCTGGCAACGCTTGAACGATATGACGAAAGCCCGGGCGAAACAGAGTTCCGGAATGTAGACTATGAAACGCAGCTTCTTCAAATTGAGAGGACTTATGAGGAACCCAACGTTCACTGATTGAGCGTTGGCTGATTTGCATTTCGCGTTGCGGATCCTCTTGAGTACACGCACAGGCGTGGAGACAGGAGCGCGACGGTGACCGGCGTCTTTCAAGCATTAGTAGTTGTCGGCCTTTTCTTGCTCACCGCAGTGGTGGGGTTGGCGACGGCGGTCATGGTTCGACGCGGACATCATGACAACACTGGCAGGAGTCAATCTGGAGCCGGTCATTCAACCGCGTCGACGCTCCTGTCTGGCCCTGGTTCATCAGGCGTGCGTCAGATTGGCGGCTCCGATGCCGACCCAGGCGCGAAGCACGAGTCGAGCTCCGAAGCTGACGTCGAGGATTTGCGGGCGAAGGCCAAGACGCTGCTCGCCTCCGCCCAGACCGCGCGGGCGGAGGCTGAGGAGGAGTCACGCGCTCGGCGGACCGAGCTTCGCGAACAGCGTGCCGACCTAGAGCGCCGCGAACAACGCCTGTCGGATCGAGAAGAACGTCTCGATGCCGACGTACGCGGACTGGAGGACAAGACCCGGCAGCTCGAGGATCTCAAGAACGAGCTCAAGAATCAGCGGCGGACATTGGCCGATCTCGAGTCGCAGCACCAGCTCACTCTGGAGCGGATCGCTGGCATGACCGCTGAGCAGGCCAAGTCCGACCTTGTCGCCTCGGTCGCTCACGATGCCAAGCGGCAGGCGGTTCTTGTCGCTCGGGACATCGAACGGCAGGCGGTTCGGGAGGCGGACGCGCGGGCACAGATGATCATCGTAGGAGCGATCCAGCGTCTCGCGTCCGAATTGACCTCAGAGTCCGTGGTTTCGGCGGTCCACCTTCCCGGCGACGACATGAAGGGCCGGATCATCGGTCGAGAAGGCCGCAACATCCGGGCCTTCGAACAAGTCACCGGAGTGAACGTGATGATCGACGACACGCCGGAAGCGGTCTTGCTGTCCTGCTTCGACCCGGTTCGGCGAGAGACCGCTCGCATGACGTTGACTGAGCTGGTTGCTGACGGCCGAATTCATCCGGCTCGCATCGAGGAAGTGCACGAGCGAAGCAAGAGCCAAATCCAGGCTCAATGTCTGCGGGCGGCCGAAGATGCCATGGCTGAGGTGGGAATCTCTGATCTGCATCCCGCACTCGTCCCGGTGCTCGGCACGCTGCGCTACCGCACCTCCTACGGCCAGAATGTGCTCAAACACCTGGTGGAGAGCGCGCACATCGCGGCTTTGATGGCAGCCGAGCTCGGGCTCGATGTGGCCCACTGCAAACGTGCGGCGTTCCTGCACGACATTGGCAAGGCGTTGACACATGAGGTGGAGGGGTCGCACGCGATCGTCGGAGCCGATCTGGCTCGCAAGTACGGCGAGCATGCCGATGTGGTGCACGCTATAGAGGCCCACCACAACGAGGTGGAAGTACGCACGGTCGAAGCGGTTCTGGTTCAGGCGGCCGATGCGATCAGCGGGAGTCGGCCAGGAGCTCGGCGGGAGAGCATCGAGGCGTATGTTCAGCGCCTGGAGCGGCTGGAAGAGATCGCTGGTGCGCGGGAAGGCGTGGACAAGGTGTTCGCGATGCAGGCGGGTCGCGAGATTCGGGTGATGGTGGCTCCCGACGTGGTCGACGACATCGCGGCGCAGGTTTTGGCCCGCGACATCGCCAAGCAAATCGAGGAAGAGCTGACCTACCCGGGCCAGATCAAGGTGACCGTGGTTCGGGAGTCCAGAGCAACCGAAACTGCTCGTTAGGTCCTGACCGGGCGCTGTTAGCGTACCGCCGGGGGCCATCGAGGGGCTCACGAGCTCTTCGAACTCCGATACCTTCGGCCCGCGCCCGCGCCCGCGGGCCTGCAGCCGGCGCTCCAGGTAGCGGGCGAGCCGCGTCAGCAAGTAATTGATAATGATGAAGATCGCGGCTATCACTATGAAGGTTGGGATGAGGTTCCCTTTGAGCGAGGCCAGGGTCTGCCCACTGCGGACCAGTTCCGGGTACAAGATCAGGAACCCCAGGGCAGAATCCTTCAAGATGACGACGAGCTGGCTGACGATGGAGGGCAGCATCAAGGTGATGGCCTGCGGCAACAGCACGAGCCGAAGCGTCGCGAAGGGCGTGAGCCCAATGGCCAGGCCCGCCTCCTGCTGACCCTTTGGCAACGACCCGACACCGGAGCGGACGAGCTCAGCGATAACGCTGGAATTGTAGAACGTAAGCCCCGCAATGACGCCCAACAGCGGAAGAAGCTCTCCGGAGATCTGGATGCCGAAAAGGAAGACGTAGTAGGCGAAGAGCATCATGATCAGCACCGGAACGGCGCGGAAGAACTCCACAAAGACACCGCAGGCCATCCGCACCGGTCTCAGCTGAGACAAACGCCCCATTCCGAGCAAGATCCCGCAGATCATCGAGAGGATGACCGAGAAGAAGGCTGCCACCAAAGTGGCCCGCAGGCCTGGCAGCAGGTAGGAGGTCCAGGTCACCGGGTCGAGGAACGGGCTCCACTTCTCGGCAGTGAACTGGCCTTTGGCGGCGAGCGCCCTGATCAGTAGGAAGAGCAGAGCAAGGATCGCAAGGCCGCCGGCGATTGCGATGACTCGGTGGCGGGTGCGGGCCTTGGGGCCGGGAGCGTCGAACAGGACGCTCGTTTCGGCACTCATCGCTTCACCGCCAGTCGCCGTGAAAAGGTGGTGAAAAGAATTCCGAGGGGAAGCGTCAAGATCACGAATCCCGGCCGCCATGATCCCGAAGATGATGTAGATCAGGTCGGGACGGAACTCGATCATGCCCTTCATGAGATAGGACGCCTCGGCCACGCCAATGGTGGCCACAACCGTAGTGTTCTTCGTGAGCGCGATCATCACGTTCCCCAGCGGGGCTATCGCTCCGCGGAACGCCTGGGGCAGCACCACGTTGGACAAGCTCTGGCGGAAGTCCAGGCCGATGGCCCTAGCGGCCTCGGCCTGACCCTTCGGGACAGTGTTGATGCCACTTCGCAGCGCTTCGGCGACAAAGGCCGCGTGGTAGACGGCGAGCCCAAGAACTCCCCAGCGGAAGTTCTGTACGTCGATGGGTGAGTCCTGTGCCCCGATTCGGTACTGCAAGGTGATGTAGAAGCCGAACGCACAGAAGAACACGATCAGCGTCAGGGGTGTGTTGCGCACCAGCGTGACGTACGCCGTCCCGGCGGACCTAAACACTGCGACCGGAGATACCCGCATGATTGCGACGATCGTGCCGATCAGCAGCGCTCCAATAGCGGCTACGACGGCTAGCTTGATCGTCATCCAGAATGCGGCGAGCACGTTGTACTCGGCGAAGAGCTCACTGAGACCGTTAAGCATTCAATACGCCTCCTGGGCCTCTCGGGGCCGGAAGTTGCCGGCCCCGATCACACACTCGAGTACGCCCTAGGCCGCCGCGCAGGCGTCAGGCTTTGGTGGGTTCGTCGAGGTGTCGACCTTGAACCCCGATGGGCCGACGTTCGCCTCGATAGCCTTCTGCCAGGATCCGTCGGAGACCATCTTCTCGAGCGCAGTGTTCACCTTGTTGCATAGCTCGGTGTCGCCCATCTTCAGGCCAACGCCGTACCGCTCGGTCGAGAACGGTTTACCAACAACCTTGAGCTTGCCTGCGTATTGCGGCTGTGCGGCGAAGCCGGCCAAGATCACGTTGTCGGTGGTTACCGCGTCCACTGTGCCGCCAACCAGCGCCTCGACGCACTTGGAGTAGGTGTCCTGCTCGAACAGCTTCACCGTGGTGGCGTACTCTTTCTTGATCTTCTCAGCCGGAGTCGAGCCGGTCACCGAGCACAGCGTCTTGCCGTTCATCGCGTCCGGACCGGTGATGTCGGTGTTGTCGGCCCGAACGAGCAGATCTTGACCGGCGATGAAGTAGGGGCCGGCGAAGGACACCTTCTTCTTGCGCTCGTCCGTAATCGAGTAGGTCGCGAAGATGAGTGCGACCTGGCCGCCCTGAATCGCAGTCTCCCGCTGAGCCGACGGAGTCTCCTTGAAGATCACCTTGTCGCCCTCGAAGCCAAGTTCCTTGGCGACGTAGCGCGCCACGTCGACGTCGAGGCCCTTGTAGTCCTCGCCGACCTTCTGACCAAGACCGGGCTGGTCGTACTTGATGCCGATGTTGATGGTCTCACCCGCCGTGCTTCCGGCGCCGCCGCCACCACACGAAGCCATGGTCAGCGCCAACGCCGATCCCGCCGCTACGGCGAGGATCTTCTTGCTGATGTGCATTGCTCTCCTTGCGTTGTTAATGGGTCAGGATCTTGCTCAGGAAGTCTTTTGCTCGTGCGCTCTGCGCGTTGGTGAAGAACGAGTTCGGGTCCGCCTCCTCGACGATTAGACCGTCATCCATGAAAACAACCCGGTTCGCGGCCTTGCGAGCGAAGCCCATCTCGTGGGTGACCACGATCATCGTCATACCCTGGCGGGCCAGCGAGATCATCACGTCCAGCACCTCGTTCACCATTTCGGGGTCCAAGGCCGAGGTCGGCTCGTCGAACAAGATCACCTTGGGATCCATGGCGAGTGCCCGGGCGATTGCCACGCGCTGCTGCTGGCCGCCAGACAGCTGAGCCGGATACTTGTCGGCCTGTGAGTCGACTCCGACGCGCTTGAGCAGCTCCATGCCACGTTTCTTGGCCTCCGCAGTGGGCTTCTTGCGGACCTTGATCGGGCCGAGCGTGACGTTCTCCAAGATCGTCTTGTGGGCGAAGAGGTTGAAGGATTGAAACACCATCCCGACATCGGCGCGCAGATGAGCCAATGCCTTGCCTTCGTCGGGCAGTTGCTGACCGTCGATGGTGATGGTCCCGGACTCGATCGCCTCCAGCCGGTTGATGGCCCGGCACAGGGTCGACTTGCCCGAGCCTGACGGTCCCAGGACGACGACGACCTCACCCTTGCGCACTGTGAGATTGATCTTTTGGAGCACATGTAGCTCACCGAAGTACTTGTCAACATCGCTGAGCACGACCAAGGGCCCACCCAGGTGGTCTGGAGCCACCGACGGACCAGCCGTCGGATCCGGAACCGGAGGAGACTCTGACGGTGATGGAGCTTCGATCGGGGTGTCGCTCTCGGGCGAGATTTCGGATTTCCCCATGGGGCGAACACTAGACGACTGGTGGGCGAAAAGGGCGCGGAATGCGCGTTGAGATTCGGTTACAACCCCAAGTTCTTTTGATAGCCAGGCTATATTCCGGAAATCCCCCATTCGCCCACGAAAGTCTGACCCGGCGCGAGCACCCTCACGTCATCGTGCGTTGGGCCAGCGTTGAATGCGTCCGGCCCGCAGGTCATCGGTTCAATGGCGATGGACCAGTCACGGTACGGCCCTCCAGTGAAGATCTGTACCCATTCCATGGTCTCGTCGCCCCACACCTCGGCAGAGCGCTCGCCGAGGACTAGCTGCGTCCGCCAGCGTCCGTCCGGATCGCGCGAGACATCAGTCATGGCGGTGTCGAGGCTGGTCGATCCCAGGACAGGACCTCGGCGGAGGTCGTAGACCGTGCCGTCGACGGGTGAGATCTTGGTTGGGAGCAGCCGGTCGTCCACCTCCAGATAGGAGGCGGCGGGCACGGTGACCGCGACCTCGTCGACCGTCGCCTCGCCGACAGTCAAATAGGGGTGCGCCCCGTAACCGAAGGGCAGCTCCTCTGCGCCGATGTTGGTTGCTTCCACAGTCACCGTCAGCCCATCGGCGCCGACTTGATGCGTGATCATCGCCTCTAGCGTGCCGGGCCAGCCCGGCTGCGGATGGATGCGTACCCGATTGGTCACCGCATCAGGCCTCCTGTCGACCAGAACCCAGGGCGCATAGCGCGCAAGGCCATGGCTGGCGTTATGCCGGGCCGGCTCACTGAGCGCCAGCTGGTGGGTGACCCCATTGAACGTATAACGGCCATCACGTATCCGGTTTGGCCATGGGATGAGATTCTGGCCTCGACCGGCTCTGCTCATCTCCTCCACGCCGAAGCCGCGAACCACATCGCGGCCGTCGGCTGAAAAGCTGCGCAAGGTCGCGCCTACCTCGGTAATGACGGCGCGGTAGCCGCCGGACGCGATCTCGTACTGTTCCCCGGTTGGTGCAGCGCTCACGAATCGGCACTTTATCGCCGAAGGCATCAGAGCATTACCCTAGGTCTGCTATGTCGACAGAGCACAACGCGCCGGTGTCTGCTGCTCAGCGCACGTACCAGATTCGCACCCACGGGTGCCAGATGAACGTGCACGATTCCGAGCGACTCGCAGGACTGCTCGAGGAGGCGGGATACCTCAAGTCGGCTGCGGACGCATTGCCCGACGTCGTGGTGTTCAACACCTGCGCGGTGCGTGAGAATGCCGATAACCGGCTCTACGGAAGCCTTGGCAACCTACTACCTGCCAAGAAGGCCCGGCCCGGGATGCAGATCGCTGTCGGTGGCTGCCTAGCACAGAAAGACAAGGACGGCATTCTCACCCGGGCGCCATGGGTTGACGTCGTATTCGGCACACACAACATTGGCTCACTGCCGGTGCTGCTGGAACGCGCCCGCATCCAGCACGAGGCGCAGGTCGAGATCAAGGATGCGCTGGAGACCTTCCCGTCGAACCTTCCGACCCGTCGGGAGTCCGCGTACGCGGCCTGGGTGTCTATCAGCGTTGGATGTAACAACACCTGCACCTTCTGTATCGTCCCGGCGCTGCGCGGCCGCGAAACCGACCGCCGGCCCGGCGATATCCTTGCCGAGATCCGAGCTCTGGTGGCCGAAGGTGTGCAGGAGGTAACCCTTCTCGGTCAGAACGTCAACGCGTACGGGGTGGAGTTTGGTGACCGTCGTGCTTTTGCGAAGCTGCTCCGCGCCTGCGGTGAAATCGACGGGCTGCAACGGGTCCGCTTCACCTCGCCCCACCCAAAGGACTTCACCGACGACGTGATCGCGGCGATGGCGGAGACGCCCAATGTGATGCCCCAGCTGCACATGCCGCTGCAATCCGGATCTGACGCCATCCTGCGGGCGATGCGGCGCTCCTACCGCAGTGAGCGATATCTGGGCATCATCGACAAGGTCCGTGCCGCGATGCCCGAAGCGGCAATCACCACCGACATCATCGTCGGCTTCCCCGGAGAGACCGAATCCGACTTCCAGGACACCCTCGATGTGGTTGCGGCAGCACGGTTTGCAGCTGCTTTTACCTTCCAGTACTCCGTACGCGCAGGCACGCCCGCGGCGACGATGGATGCTCAGGTTCCCAAGGCGGTCGTCCAGGGTCGCTACGACCGCCTGGTCGACCTGGTCGGCGACATCTCCCTGCAGGAGAACCTGAAGCAGGTTGGCCGGCAGGTCGAAGTGATGTTCGCCGATGGCGAGGGCCGCAAAGACCTCCAGACCCATCGGATGTCTGGGCGGGCCCGCGATAACCGGCTTGTCCACGTCTCAGTACCTGAGGAGCTAGCGGAGCGTCCTCGTCCCGGCGACATGGCCGATGTCGTCCTCACGTACGCCGCCCCGCACCACCTGAATGCCGACGCCGGTCTCGTGGGGTTGCGTCGCACGCCGGGTGGCGACGCTTGGCAGGCGAGCCACTCGGCACCCCAACCTGCTCGCCGTGCGGTCGATCTCGGTATCCCAGCGGTCGGAGCTCCTGATACCGTGCAGCCCGCTGAAAGCTGCGCTGCACACTGACGAACTGATCAAGGAGCCGCTCAATGCCCGCCGAACGATTTGTCGAGCAACTGAACACTCAGATCGGTCACGAATTCGCTGCCCATCAGCAATACGTCGCGTGTGCGGTTTTCTACGACGCCTTGACTATGCCGCAGATGGCTCGCTTCTTCTACGCCCAAGCACTGGAAGAGCGCGAGCACGCGATGATGATGATCAAGTACCTCATCGATCAGGACGCGACCGCCCTCGTTCCTGGAGTGAGCGCTCCACAGGTGGACTTCGCCGATGTGGTCGCACCCGTCGAACTCGCCCTTGAGCAGGAGCGGCGGGTCACGGCTCAGATCAATGAGTTGACCAGAATCGCTCGTGAGGAGAGCGACTTCGCCTCCGACCAGTTCATGCAGTGGTTCATCAAGGAACAGGTCGAGGAGGTTGCCACGATGAGCGACCTGGTGGCCGTCGCGCGGCGATCACGCGACAGCATCGAGGCAATCGAAGACTACGTGCAGCGCGAGCAAGGCCGGGAGTCGTCAGACCCGACCGCCCCGGCGATTGCGGGCGGCTAGCTCAGAACCGGCCGGGCTGAGGGAAGGTAATACCTCAGGCGGGCTTCTCAGGCTGGTCAGTGCCGTGGTCGCTGAGCTTTTCCTTCGCCATCGCCTGGCCTTGGTCAACCTGTTCGGTGTACTTGCCTTCGGTCTTCTCGTCGACAAAGTCCCCTGCCTTCTCGATGAGACCTTCGACCTGCTCGCTGTGTCCGCTGAGCGTTTCCTTAGCCCTGTCGAAGATGCCCATAGCCTTGTCGCCTCTCTGGGGATCAGACGCCATTGCGCTGACGTCGGTGCCGCACAACCATCCAACACCGATTTTCCTTTCTACTCCAGGCTCCGAAGAATGTCGACCGACCAGCCATCGCCAACGCCTGCTGCGCCAAACTGTGGAGGTGACGATCGTGTTGGTCGGCCCAACCGCGGCTGGAAAGTCGAGCCTGGCCGCCGCCTTGGTTTGGCGTTACGCCGCGGAAGGACGGACGGCCGAGGTGGTCAATGCCGACTCGATGCTGGTTTACCGGGGCATGGACATCGGAACGGCGAAGCCATCAGAACGCGAGCGTTCAGAGATCCGTCACCACATGGTCGACCTGCTCGAAGTCGATCAGAGCGCGACAGTGGCGGAGTTCCAGCAGCTCGCTCGAGCCGCGATTGCCGACTGCCGTACGCGCAATGTCATCCCGATCGTGGTTGGCGGGTCCGCTCTGTACGTCCGGGCCATCGTCGATGATTTCGAATTCCCAGGGACCGACCCGGCAGTGCGAGCCCGGTTGGAGCATGAACTCCTCACCCAAGGCGCCGAACGACTGCACCAGCGGCTGAATGATGTGGACCCAGCGGCTGCGGCCCGAATCCTTCCTGGCAACGCCCGCCGCATCGTTCGTGCCCTCGAGGTGATCGAGCTGACCGGCCGATCGTTCCCGGCGGTGTTACCGGAGCGCCGCTATCTGCTCCCTGATGTCGTGCAGATCGGCCTTGCCGTCGACCGGCCCACACTCGACGCTCGGATTGCGGCGCGCGTGGATGCGATGTGGGCTGCGGGTCTTGTCGAGGAGGTCCGCCGGCTCGCTGCAGCCGGACTTCGTGACAGCCTGACCGCATCCCGTGCGCTCGGCTATCGGCAAGTGCTGCGCTATCTCGACGGGGAAATCAGCGAGGAGCAAGCGCGAGAGCTGACCATTGTCGGCACCCGAAAATTCGCCCGCCGGCAGGACTCCTGGTTCCGCAAGGACGGGCGGATTGTGTGGTTGGCCTACAACCACCCCGATCTGGTCTCCGCCGCGTACCCGCTAGCAGGTCCAGATGGGACCGGCGCCCTGCCGGACGGTCTCACACCGGCCGCAGCAATGGAAGACTGACCCCATGCGCCGGTGGTCGTTCACGAAAGGACACGGCACCGAGAACGACTTTGTGGTCATCCTGGATCGGGAGTCGATGCTCGAGATCGGACCCGCAGACGTTCGCTTCATCTGCGACCGGCGCGCCGGTATTGGCGCTGACGGCCTGCTTCGGGCGGTACTCGCCAAGCATGTCGACGGCTGGGATGGCGATGGTGCGCTGTGGTTCATGGACTATCGCAATGCTGATGGATCGATCGCGGAGATGTGTGGCAACGGGATCCGCGTGTTCGCGCGTTTCCTGCTCGATCAAGATCTGGTCAGTGGGCCGGTCGTCGAGGTCGCCACACGGAGTGGGCTGAAGGTGGCGACGGCGCTGCCAGACGGCAGGATCCGGGTGACGATGGGCCCTGTCGAGGTTGGGAGTCGATCAGTCGTCGTCACAACCGCTGACGGTACCGACTTCAAGGCGCTTACGGCCGACGTTGGCAACCCCCATGCGGTGAGCTTCGCCGACAATCTCGACCTGCTGCCGCTGTATGCGCCTCCACGATGGGATCCCGCTGAGGAGTTTCCCGATGGCGTAAACCTGGAGTTCGTACGTGAACTTGGTCCCCAGCACATTGCCATGCGCGTCTACGAACGCGGCGTCGGCGAGACACACTCCTGCGGCACCGGTACTGTTGCCGCCGCCGCGGCGGCTCGCGTGCATGATCAAGACCTGACGCCACTGCCGGTGACCTATCGCGTTGATGTGCCCGGGGGCACTGTTGAGGTCGAGTTGACCGAGAATGAGGCCTACCTGACCGGGCCCGCAGTCCTGGTCGCACATGGCGAGCTTGCCCTCCCAGAACGCACAGCCATCGAAAACCAGATCCGTACCGCCGCTGCGTCGGGTGCCTCCCGGCCTTAGCACCTAGGAGTTGTGAATGTCTGTCCTCGATGCGTTTTCGCTTTCCGGAAAGGTCTCCGTCGTCACCGGAGCCAATCGAGGCATCGGTCGAGCCCTTGCGACAGCTCTGGCAGAAGCCGGTAGCGACGTCGTGCTACTCGTCAGAGATACCGGCGGAGCGGCAGAGGTCCTCAAGGAGCTGGATGCCCTCGGCGTCACCGCGATCGCGGTGGCCGCAGATGTCACGGAGCCGGACCAGGTGCGACGCGCGACGAGGGAAGTGATGGACCGGCTCGGCCAGGTCGACGTGCTGGTGAACAATGCGGGGGCGTGCATCCACCGGCCTTCCCTCGAAATCACCGAAGAAGAGTGGCGTTTCGTGATGGATGTGAATGTCGACGGTGTTTGGAACTGCGCCCAGGAATTCGGCCGGCAGATGGTGGCTCAGCACAGTGGCGTGATCGTCAACATCGGCTCGATCTCAGCCATGATTGTCAATCGACCGCAGTGGCAGCCGGCGTACAACGCTTCGAAAGCTGCCGTGCACCAGCTGACCCGCTCGCTTGCGGCTGAATGGGCGCCGCACGGTGTTCGGGTGAATGCCCTGGCACCCGGCTATATCAAGACCGAGATGGCCGAAGTCGACAAGCCAGAATTCAAGCGGTATTGGATCGACGACGCGCCGATGCGACGCTACGCCCTGCCGTCTGAGTTGGGCCCGTGTGTGGTCTTTATGGCCTCAGACGCGTCCTCATTCATGACTGGTGAGGTAGTGGTGATGGACGGTGGCTACACGCTGTTCTGAGAGGCGTGACGGCTCGCGACTTGTGCCGCCGTGAGATTCTGGTTCAGATATGACAGCTCCTCAACCAGACCCAGACCTACCGCCCACACCAGATAACGACGAGTTGCTCATCGAGCGGCTCGAATCACCGCCGGCGGGCGGCTCAGACTTTGACGGAGATCAACAGGATCTCGCGGATCGGCTCTCGCTGCGCCGTGTTGCGGGATTGTCGACCGAGCTGGCCGACATCACTGAAGTTGAATACCGCCAGCTCCTGCTCGAGCGCGTGGTCCTGGTCAGCGTCTGGACCAACGGCAATGAGGCAACAGCCCACAATTCAATAGCAGAGCTCAAGGCGCTCGCTGAGACGGCTGGATCGCAGGTCCTGGAAGGTCTGATCCAACGTCGTGATCGACCAGACCCGGCGACCTACATTGGACGCGGCAAGGTGGCCGAGCTGCGCGACGTCGTGGTTGCCACAGGCGCAGATACGGTGATCTGCGACGGAGAGTTGTCGCCCGCCCAGCTACGCAATCTCGAGGACCGGGTCGGCGTGAAAGTCATCGACCGAACAGCACTGATCCTCGACATCTTCGCAGGCCACGCCAAGAGCGCTGAGGGCAAGGCCCAAGTCGAGTTGGCCCAGCTGCAGTACCTGAAGCAGCGGCTGCGCGGCTGGGGCGGCAATCTCTCGAGGCAGGTCGGCGGTCGCGCTAGCGGCGGCGTCGGCATAGGCGGCCGTGGTCCCGGCGAGACCAAGTTGGAGACGGACCGGCGGCGCATCAATAGCCGCATTGCCAAGTTGCGCAGGGCTCTGCGTGAGATGGACGTCACCCGGGAGACGAAGCGCGCGGAACGCCGCCGCCATGAAGTCCCGTCGGTCGCGATTGTCGGGTACACCAACGCCGGCAAATCCAGCCTGCTCAACCGGCTCACGGGGGCTGGCGTTCTCGTCGACGATGCACTGTTCGCAACCCTTGATCCAACCACTCGCCGTGCCGCGGCTGCCGACGGCCGGGTGTACACGTTGACCGACACCGTGGGCTTTGTTCGCCACCTTCCGCATGACCTCGTGGAGGCGTTCGCCTCGACGCTGGAGGAGTCGACGGAGGCCGACTTGCTGGTGCATGTGGTCGATGGCTCAGATCCAGACCCCGTCGGTCAGATCAACGCCGTGCGAGCGGTCTTAGCCGACATCGGAGCGGCTGATGTTCCCGAGCTCATCGTGATCAATAAGGTCGACAGCGCGGGTGCCGAGGCGCTCACCATGCTGCATACCAGCTATCCCGAAGCGGTGTTCGTTTCGGCGCGGACCGGGGAGGGCATCGATCATCTACGTGCCAGCCATCGAGTCGCATCTGCCCCGACCAGAGATCGAGATTCGCGCGCTCATCCCGTACGAACGCGGTGACTTGGTCAACCGGATTCACCAGACCGGTGAATTCCTCAGCAGCGAACACCGGGCCGCCGGCACGCTGATCGCCGCGCGGGTGAACCCGGCGCTCGCCGCGGAGCTGGCACCGTACGAGCTGGTGAGCAGTGACTCGGCGCCGCGCGCACATTGATGGCTCAGCTCCTGCTTGACGTGACTAGAGTTCTGCGGTGACCGGGGCGATCAAGGCCGCAAGCAGTCTGGAAGCGGGTCACCGCGATGTGCTCGCTGCAGCTGTCAAGGCGATCGGCGGCACCGAACGGCCTGGCCAGGTCGAGATGGCCGACGCGATTGCGGAGTGCTTGGAGTCGGATCACCATCTGTTGGTTCAGGCCGGCACTGGCATAGGCAAGTCACTCGGTTATCTAGCTCCGGCGCTGCTGTGGCTGGTCCGGCATCCGAGCAAGCGGATCGTCGTGGCCACTGCGACGTTGGCTCTACAGAGCCAGTTGGCCAACAACGACATACCGGCCGCGGTAGATGCCATCGAGTCGGCCACAGGGCGTCGACCACGGCACGCCATCCTCAAGGGTCGTACCAACTACGTTTGTCTGCTGCGAGCACGGGAGGGCACTGCTACTCAAGATCAAGGGGCGCTGATACCCGCTGGGGACTTGATCGAAACGCTCAGATCATCGCCCCAGAGCAAGCCCGACTCAGCCCTGGGTGCAGAGGTTATGGCCCTTCGTGCATGGGCTGAGGAGCAGGCCGCACAAAGTGGTCTGGCCGACCGCGACGACGCACCGTCTCATACCGAAGGAGCCTGGGCGCAGGTCTCAGTCCCGGTCCGGGAATGCTTGGGTGCCCAGCGCTGTCCGTACGGTAGCGAATGCTTCGTCGAGAGCTCGCGCGACGCGGCTCGTGCTGCGGACCTGGTGGTCACCAACCACGCGCTACTCGCGATCAACGCGATGCATGGCGGTACCGCTCTTCCGGAGCACAGTGCCGTGATCATCGACGAGGCGCACGAACTGGTCTCCAGGGTGACCGGTGCCGCGTCAGTGGAGCTGAGCCCGCAAGTGGTCGAGCGTGCGGCGCGTCGCGCACTGGCCTTCCTCGAGGATGAGGTTGCTTCCGACTTGTTGGAGTCGGCCAAGACACTTCGCAATGCGTTGGACGGCGCAGCCCTGGAACGTGTCGAGGATCCAGACAGCCCATTCGTCGCCGCCTGTGTCACGGTCCGCGACGCCGCTCGGTCCGCGGTGAGCGCACTGACGGGTGAGGACAACCAGGAGCCAGACAGGCGGCAAACGGCCGCGGCGGTCAAGGAAGTCTTCGATATAGCCGAGCGGATGGCTGCGCTCGACAGCCATGACGTGGTGTGGGTGGCCGATCGCGAGCGCTTCGGTCGGGAGGCACGAGTTTCCCCGCTATCCGTCGCCGGGTTGATGCGCGCTCATGTCTTCGGTGAGCGCACGACTGTGCTGACTTCGGCGACGCTCAAGCTGGGCGGGGACTTCACCCCGATTGCGACCGCCGTCGGGTTGAAAACCGACGAGCGCATGGACTCCAGTGAGCGTGATGCCGACGCGGTTCCCTGGCGTGGCATTGATGTTGGCTCGCCGTTTGAGTATCGCCGGCAGGGCATTTTGTACATTGCTCGCTCGCTGCCGCCGCCAGGGCGTGACGGTCTCTCCGACGCCTCGATGGCTGAGATCGCCGAGCTGTTGGAGGCATCAGACGGTCGGGCGTTGGGGCTCTTTTCTTCCCGCCGGGCCGCTGAGATCGCGGCCGTCTACGCCCGGAAACAGCTTCCGTCGCTGACGATCTTGTGCCAGGGCGATGCGCAGTTGCCTGACCTCACGAGACGCTTCATCCAGGAGGAAAAGGCCAGCCTCTTCGGCACGCTGTCGCTGTGGCAGGGCGTCGACGTACCGGGTGCCACTTGCCAGCTCGTGATCATCGACCGAATCCCATTCCCTCGTCCCGACGAGCCGCTGATCGTGGCTCGCCAGCGCGCCGTCGTTGAGGCTGGTGGGAATGGCTTCATGAAGGTTGCCGCAAGTCACGCAGCATTGCTGCTGGCGCAGGGCTCGGGTCGACTGATCCGGCGGCTCAGCGACAGGGGAGTGGTGGCCGTGCTCGACCCCCGCCTGGTGACAGCGCGCTACGGCGCCTTCCTCAAGGCGTCCATGCCCGACATGTGGCAGACGACTGATCGACACGTTGCCATCGAAGCTCTGCGCCGCCTTTCCGGCCAGACCTGATCAGCGATCACCGCACTGTTCCACGGGCGGCCCAGCAACCGCCACTTGGCGGACATGTCGATCCTCTGGCACGCTTGCGCTATGGAGCACACGTACGATTTCGACCTGGCGGTCATCGGTTCGGGTCCTGGCGGCCAAAAGGCTGCAATCATGGCGGCCAAACTCGGCTACAAGGTGTGCGTCATCGACAGCAAGTCGATGGTCGGGGGCGTTTGCGTCAACACCGGCACGATCCCGTCCAAAACCTTGCGGGAGGCGGTCCTCTACCTGACTGGTATGCAGCTTCGCGATTTGTACGGGGCCAGCTACCGGGTCAAAGAGGAGATCACCATCTCCGACCTGCTTGCCCGGCTGCAGCACGTGGTCGGTCGCGAGACGGAGGTCATCCGTTCGCAGCTGATGCGCAACCACATCGAACTAGTGGCCGGACATGCGAGCTTCCTCGACCCGCACACCCTCACCGTCGACATCGAGAGCGTGGGTGCACTTCGCACACTGACCGCAAACTACATCGTCATTGGAACCGGCACCCTGCCGGCTCATCCGCCGAACGTCGACTTCGACAGCATGCGTGTCCTCGATTCGGATCAGATCCTCACCTTGGACACCGTGCCGGGCTCCTTGGTGGTGGTCGGCGCCGGCGTCATCGGCGTGGAGTACGCCTCGATGTTCGCTGCGTTAGGCAGCCGGGTCACGCTGGTGGAGAAGCGTGACAACATGCTCGACTTCTGCGATCCCGAAATCGTTGAATCCTTGAAGTTCCACCTACGTGATCACACCATGTCCTTCCGTTTCGGTGAGGAGGTCTCCTCGGTGGAGAGTTCCGGACGTGGCACGATCACGACGCTCGCTTCCGGGAAGAAGATCGCTGCCGAGGTCGTCATGCACTCCGCAGGTCGGCAAGGCAACACGGCGAACTTGAGCCTCGACCTCGCAGGGCTTACAACCGACAAGCGGGGACGGCTCGTGGTGAACTCGAACTATCAGACCGACGTGCCGCATATCTACGCGGTCGGTGATGTGATCGGCTTCCCTGCCCTGGCCTCAACCTCGATGGACCAGGGCCGCCTTGCCGCGGCACACGCGTTCAATGAGCCAGCCAACGAGCTCCGAAGTCTGCAGCCGATCGGCATCTACACGATTCCGGAGATCTCGTTCTGCGGTAAGACTGAAGGAGAGCTGACTCGTGAGTCGGTTCCCTTCGAGGTGGGCATTTCCCGCTATCGCGAACTGGCGCGTGGTCAGATCATCGGGGATTCCTATGGCATGTTGAAGCTGATCGTGCATGCCGACACGCGGGAAATCCTCGGCGTACACATTTTCGGCAGTAACGCCACCGAGCTGGTGCACATTGGCCAAGCGATCATGGGCTGCGGTGGAACTGTGGACTATCTGGTCGACACGGTCTTGAACTACCCGACATTGTCGGAGGCGTACAAGGTCGCAGCGCTCGACGTCTCCAACAAACTTCGCGCTGTTGCCCGCTTCACTATGGAGATGGCGGCCAGCGAACCCAGCATGCTCTAGTCACCGGCGCCTGGGTACGCGTTCTGGTCAGACTCGACGTAGCACTGCCACCACTTTGCCCAAAATGGTGGCGTCATTCCCGTCAATCGGGTCATAAGCGGGGTTATGCGGCATTAGCCACACCTGGTCGCCGGTCCGCTTGAAGGTCTTGACGGTGGCCTCGTTGTCGAGCAGCGCAGCGACGATGTCGCCGTTGTTCGCTGTCGGCTGCTGCCGAACGACCACCCAGTCGCCGTCGCAGATCGCCGCTTCGATCATGGAGTCTCCGCGTACGGCGAGCAGGAACATCGTCCCTTCGCCGACCAGCTGTCGCGGCAGCGCGAAGACGTCTTCGACCCTTTCCTCTGCCAATATCGGTCCGCCAGCGGCAATGCGTCCCAGTAGTGGGACGTTCACCGGCTCCGGGAATGCGTCGCCAATGCCGGTATCGTCGCCTACGGCCGTATGCCGTGAGATTCTGAGCTGTCTAGTCGCCGCCCGGTCCTCCGTGGGCAGCAACACTTCGAGGGCACGCGGACGATTCGGGTCCCGCCGCAAGAATCCTTTTGCCTCCAGCATCTTGAGCTGATGCGCGACGCTCGATGAGGAGGCGAGACCAACGGCGTCACCCATCTCTCGGATGCTGGGTGGATAGCCGCGCCTCTCCACGGTCTCCTTGATGACCTCCAAGATTCGGCGCTGTCGAAGTGTCAGTCCATCGGCATCGGTCGGGCCGTCCGGGAATGAGCTGAATGACGCGCTGTCACCGAGCTGAGCGGCGACGTCGCTCTCGCGTGGACGCCCGCGGCGCTTGCTCGGCTTCGGAAACGTGGGGTCGCTGTGTGCCATAGGGCTGACGATAGAGAACTTCGCTGACAGATTCAAACATTTGTTCGAGCGTGTTGCAACTGTTCGGCTGGAACGCCCGGATAACGGAATTGTCAGGGGGAGCTGATTCACTCTTTCGCGACACGCCTCGAATGTTTGTGCGAATGATCTTGGCATGGAATCGCAGATGCGGTACAAATCAAACGTACGTTCTATCGAACGTTAGTTCGATGCCTTCCCCAGAGGAGTAAACGATGAGCGCGATCCCACTCTCAATCCCGCAGGCCGGGGCTTGGCGCAGCAGCACCAATAGATCTGTTGACCATGTGGCGCTGTCCGCGGGGATGAGCGCGAAGTCGGGCCAGACCGTGCACGCTCCGCATCGTCAGGCCGAATGGCGGCTGACTGATCGCGGCATGGCTGTCGCCATGGTGATAGCCGTGATGATCTTGACCGCGGCGCTGGTGGTCATCGGTCTCACTGCTCTAAGGGTCACCGGGCCCGATTACCGGGCTGGTTTCGAGGAGTCGCCGCAGGCCCAGCAGTGAACGTGCGTATCAGCCGACGTCATGCGTCATCTGGTCGATGCACACCGTGACGGCAAGCAACAGGGCGTCATCTTGTCCCGGCGCGATCTCGACGCCGTAGCTATCGCGCACCCGGAACCATCGACGGGAGACTTCGGCCACCTGGTCGCCGTTGCGCTCGATCTTGTACTCGTGGTCCACGATGTTGCCCTTCGCCTCCATGTCATCACCGTCCTCGACGTCAATAGAGAAGCGGTCGCGGAGCGGGCTTACCAGCGCCTTCTTCACGCTGGCAACCTTTCGACCATCGCGTTCGATGTTCATCGTGTCTCGAACATGGAGCATCTTCGTCTGGATCGAGAACAGCTCCTCACCGTTGGGTGTCTCGAGCACCAGCGTGTCGCGAACCCGGATTGCCTTGCCGTTCACCTTGAACGCACGCTGGCCCGCCTCGTTCTCGATCCAGAAGTCGTCACCGATCGCGATGAGCTTCTCCTGCATCCGGTACCTCGTCGCGCGTGCCTCGTCGCGACGTCCTCGCAGCAGCGGCATCGTCTGATCCTTTCGCGGTGGGTGGTATCCAAAGGACGTTACGCCCCGGCCACCGCCTCGTCGAGAGCCAGACAGCGTGCTCGGCTGCGATCTAGCTCGGAGGTTCGGCGTTGATCACGATGGTCTTCATGATCTTGTCGCCGAACGTCTGCTTCTTGTCGTCCCAACGCGGCCAGAGATAACCCACGACCGTCAAACCGTCGAGGATATGGACAAGATCACGAATGAACGCATTCAGCGCGCCAACCGGCGCCTTGGTCTCCTCGCCGATCAGCCTGATCTTGGTCACGCGTTTGCCCAGCGACTGTCCAGTCCTGCCTGCGATCATCCAACGGTTGTAAGCGACCCATGCCAGGCTGGCGAGCATCACACTGAGACCGATGATCATCGCAATGGCCGCGCCCTCGAAGTGGGGAGTCGATCCACCGGACTGAGCCAGCTCGATTACCCAGACCAGATAGCCGGCCAAAAAGATGATCAAGCCGACATATGTCGGAGCCTGGTCGATCAGCCTCGCCCGCACGCGCCGGCCCCAGTCGGCGTGATCGCTTCCCAGCGCTGGGACTGGATATCCAGGAAGAGGTGGATAGGCCGGCTCCGGAGCCGCTGACGATACTTCGGGGTGTTGCGTTGATTCGGGTCGACCTGGCCACACATTGCGGGTCTGATCGGTCATGAGCTCGCCTCAGGTATGGGCTTGGATGTGGCGAGTGTAGGCGAGAGGTGCGCTTGGCGGCCGGGCACAATGAGAAGGTGGCGGTCTCGACGGGCATCCGGCCATTCCGGGCTACTCGCGCGGCTGGATACGTCGGCGCCTTCTTTGCCGGCGGGCTTGCCCTCAGCGCCCTTTACGCAACCACGGGGATTGGGCTGCCCTGCCCGTTCCGTGCTCTGACCGGTTGGGACTGCCCGCTCTGTGGTGGTACCCGGATGGGTGGAGCACTGCTCCACGGCGATGTTCAGGCGGCTTTCGGATTCAACCCCCTCGCTTTCGTGGGGCTGCTGATTCTGGGCGTGCTTGGCGCCTTGTGGACCGTTGAGGCCGCTGGCGGACCGTCCGTCCGCTTGCCGCAATCGCTTGCCGAACGCTTCCGTCGCGTCAGCCCGATGCAGTGGCTGGTGGTTGGCCTATTCGTTGCGGTGATCTACACCGTCGCGCGGAACCTGCTCTGAACCGACGCCGCCGCGTCGGGAGATCTGGTCGCCCTCTGATGCGGCCAAAACGTCCGCTGCGACAAAGTGTCAGTGCTCTTGCGAATAATGGCTCTTGGACGTACGGTATCCATATCTAGTAGTTACAAGCATGTGGTTCATCCACAAATTGTGGTTTGATACTCACATAAGTCCACAGGAAGATCCACAGGATCCTCCCAGAAGCACACAGGGTCATCCCCAGATCCGTCCCCAGGGCTGACCGGCAACGATTCGAGCATCAGGAAGGAGCCGGAAGAGATGCACTGCCCGTACTGTCGCCACACCGACTCCAAAGTGCTCGACTCGCGGACGACCGACGATGGGGCGAGCATCCGTCGTCGGCGTCAATGCCCATCCTGTGAGCGGCGGTTCACCACCATCGAGCAAATGCAGCTCGTCGTGGTGAAGCGCAGTGGAGTCGTCGAGCCGTTCAATCGCGACAAGGTCATCAACGGCGTTCGTAAGGCCTGCAAGGGACGGCCAGTCAGCGAGGACCAGCTCGCCCGCCTTGGGCAGCTGGTCGAGGATTCGCTACGGACCTTGGGTCAGCCCGAAATACCAGCCGATGAAGTTGGAGTTGCAATCCTGGGCCCGCTGCGCGAGCTGGACCAGGTCGCCTACCTGCGCTTCGCAAGTGTCTATCGCCAGTTCCGGTCGGTGGAGGATTTCGAGGCCGAGATTGCGCTACTTCGCGTTGAGCAGGAGCCGACCGGGATCGAGCCACTGATTCCGGATCGCGCGGCGGACAACAAGGTGAGCAACTTCATCCCGCATCGGCTGACTCCGACCCGGCAGCGTACCGGCAGCGGTCCTGAACCGCCGCCCTGAGTCTCCAGCAGTCCGGGCCTCGACCAGGGCGAACGTCGTAGCACTCTCTCGATCATCGGCGCCAGTCGTGGCGCCGCTAGCTGACAGGAAAGGCAGAAATGACCGAAACCACCCGTTCGGCGAATGGGCGATCGGAAAACAAAGGTTCAGCGCCGAAGCGCGCGGGGCTGAGCATCGAGCGGGTCTTCACATCAGGTGTGCATCCATATGAGGAGGTCGCCTGGGAACGCCGCGACGTGGTGCAGACCAACTGGAAGACCGGTGAGGTGGTCTTCGAGCAGAAGGGCGTCGAGTTCCCTGACTTCTGGAGCGTCAATGCCTCGACGATCGTCACCACCAAGTACTTCCGTGGTGCACTTGGCACCCCAGCACGCGAGCAAAGCCTTCGGCAACTCATCGACCGTGTGGTGAAGACCTACCGCAAGGCGGGGGAGGACTTCGGATACTTCGTCGACGCCAAGTCAGCCGAGGTGTTCGAGCAGGAACTGACCTGGATGCTGCTGCACCAGTACTTTTCGTTCAACTCGCCCGTCTGGTTCAACGTTGGCACCGCCTCTCCGCAGCAGGTGTCCGCGTGTTTCATCCTGTCAGTGGACGACTCGATGGACTCGATCTTGAACTGGTATCGGGAGGAGGGGTTCATCTTCAAGGGCGGCTCCGGTGCCGGCCTGAACCTCTCGCGGATCCGCTCCTCGAAGGAGCTGCTGAGCTCGGGTGGCACCGCTTCCGGCCCGGTCTCGTTCATGCGGGGTGCCGATGCGAGTGCCGGAACGATCAAGTCCGGAGGAGCGACGCGCCGCGCCGCCAAGATGGTGGTGCTCGATGTTGATCACCCCGACATCGAGGAGTTCATCGAGACCAAGGCACGCGAGGAAGACAAGATCCGTGCGCTGCGCGATGCCGGATTCGACATGGACTTGGGCGGCCGCGACATTACGTCGGTCCAGTACCAGAACGCCAACAACTCGGTGCGGGTGACCGATGAGTTCATGCGAGCCGTTGAGGACGGCGGCGAGTTTCGCATTGCGGGCCCGCACCGATGGGCGGGTTGTCGAGACAGTGAACGCTCGTGAGCTGTTCGACAAGATGGCCAAGGCTGCTTGGGAGTGCGCCGATCCCGGCATCCAGTACGACGACACCATCAACGACTGGCACACCAATCCCGAGACTGGCCGGATCACCGCATCCAATCCCTGCAGTGAGTACATGAGCTTGGACAACAGCTCGTGCAACCTGGCGAGCCTCAATCTGCTCAAGTTCCTGCAGCGATGACGACACCTTTGACGCGAAGGCGTTCGAGCAGGCGGTGGAATTGGTGATCACCGCGATGGACATCTCGATCTGCTTCGCCGATTTCCCGACCGAGGCGATCGGGCGTACGACGCGTGACTACCGGCAGCTCGGCATCGGCTACGCCAACTTGGGCGCGCTGCTGATGGCGACCGGACACGGCTATGACTCCGAGGGTGGCCGGGCCTTGGCCGCGGCGATCACCTCGCTGATGACCGGCGTCTCCTATCGCCGCTCGGCGGAGCTCGCCGGCATCGTCGGCCCGTACGAGGGTTACGCACGCAACGCCGATGCCCACAAGCGAGTTATGCGCAAGCACCAGGCGGCCAACGATGCGTTGCGGACCATCGGCACTCTGGACGCCGACATCCGTAAGCGCGCCACTGCGGCGTGGGATGGAGTGATCAAGATCGGTGAGGCGAACGGCTATCGCAACGCGCAAGCCTCAGTGATTGCGCCCACCGGAACGATCGGCTTCATGATGGACTGCGACACCACGGGAATCGAGCCAGACTTCTCACTGGTCAAGTTCAAGAAGCTTGTCGGCGGCGGCT
Source organism: uncultured Actinomycetota bacterium (assembly GCA_963734005.1). GTDB lineage: Bacteria > Actinomycetota > Actinomycetes > Propionibacteriales > Propionibacteriaceae > Microlunatus. The sequence goes on along the minus strand of CAVTFS010000001.1, from coordinate 56,413 downwards.
CGCTACAGATCGTCAACCAGACGATTCCGAGGGCGCTGAAGAAGCTTGGCTACGCCGACGAGACGGCCGAGGCGATCATCGAGTACATCGCGGAGCACGGTCACGTGATCGATGCGCCCGGCCTGAAGCCAGAGCACTACGAGGTCTTCGACACCGCCATGGGGCAGCGGGCGATCAAGCCGATGGGCCACGTACGGATGATGGCGGCGGCCCAGCCGTTCCTCTCCGGGGCAATTTCCAAGACTGTGAATCTGCCGGAGTCCGCGACGGTGGACGAGATCGCCGATGTCTACCTGCAGGGCTGGAAGCTCGGCCTCAAGGCGCTCGCGGTCTACCGTGACAACTGCAAGGTTGGCCAGCCACTCAGCGATGGCAAGGCCGGCAAGGCGGACGACAAGAAGTCAGGGACAGTCGAGACTGAGGTCGTGGAGAAGGTGGTCTATAGGCCGACCCGCAAGCGACTGCCGAAGTCGCGACCGAGCCTGACGACCTCGTTCTCGGTGGGCGGGGCAGAGGGCTACATGACCTCTGGCTCCTACCCGGACGATGGTCTCGGTGAGGTGTTCCTCAAGCTCGGCAAACAGGGTTCGACGCTGGCCGGAGTGATGGACGCGTTCTCCATTGCGGTGTCCATCGCTCTGCAGTACGGCGTGCCGCTGGAAACCTTCGTGCAGAAGTTCACCAACCTCAAGTTCGAGCCCGCCGGCCTGACAGACGACCCGGACATTCGGATGGCGCAGTCGATCATGGACTACATCTTCCGGCGGCTGGCTTTGGACTACCTGTCCTTCGAGGAGCGGGCCGAGCTCGGTATCTATACGGCCACCGAGCGTGCCCGTCAGGTCGAGACCGGGTCGTACTTGCCGGCAGAAGAAGAGCTCAGTGAAGCCGAGTCGCTCAAGAACGATCCGGGCGATGAGGTCCGAACCGACGAGATGGATGCCGCTGGAGCAAAGCCAGCTCCTGTCACCGCTCGCACGACGTCGGAGCTCTTCGAGGAAATCACTGGCACCAGTGTCGACGCGCCGCTTTGCCTGACCTGCGGCACCAAGATGCGTCCCAGCGGCAGCTGCTACGTCTGCGAAGGCTGCGGATCCACCAGCGGCTGTAGCTGAACGCGATCAGTCCTCACGCCCGAGCCCCGGGCCAGCGCAATTGCTGCGCAGGCCCGGGCTGAGGCCTTTGGGAACACTTCTGGCCCGTACGCGTTACCACAACATGGTTGATGATCGTGACCGTGAGGCGTTGGATGCCTACTCCGCGGCGGTGACCACGGTGGTCCAGCGGGTCTTGCCGAGTGTGGCGAGCCTCAGGGTCCGGTCCCGGCTGGGCGAAGGCGCTGGCAGCGCGAGTGTGTTGACCGACGATGGTTTCATGCTGACCAGCGCCCATGTGGTCGAAGGTGCCAGCACAGTGATCGCCGCGCTTCGTCAATGGCACCGAGACGACGGCCGATGTGGTCGGCCGAGATGCCTTCTCCGATCTGGCCGTACTGCGCGCTCGAGGTGAGGTGCCCAGCCCAGTGACGCTAGGGGATGCCAGCCAGCTGCAAGTCGGCCAACTTGTGGTCGCCGTGGGTAACCCGCTCGGTCTCGCGGGAAGCGTTACCGCTGGCATCGTTTCGGCTCTGGGCCGCTCGCTGCCAACCAGGCAGGGCCGAGTGGTCGATGAGGTGATCCAGACCGACGCCGCCCTCAACCCCGGCAACAGTGGTGGGGTGCTCGCGGACAGCCGGGGCCGGATGGTCGGAGTCAACACTGCGGTGGCCGGCATCGGCGTAGGCCTTGCGGTGCCGATCAACGAGACAACCGAGCGCATCATCAGCGCTTTGATGACCTCGGGTCGAGTACGCCGGGCCTGGCTCGGGATCGCAGGCAGCCAAGCTCCGCTGCCGCCGCCGCTGGCGGCCAAGCTGGGTCGACGCGAGGGTCTCCGCGTGGCGCAGGTCATTGCCGGCAGCCCAGCCGATAGCGCGGGGCTGAGATCCGGTGACATCGTCGTTGCGGTCGCTGGCACGTCGCTCGGCTCGAGCACCGAGCTGCAACGCCGGATGGTCGAGGATGCCATCGGCCGCCGGGTGGAGATCACCGTCTGGCGCAATGGCGCTTTGGTCGATGTCATCGCCGTGCCACGTGAGCTCACCGAATCGACGAGCTGAGCTTCTCAATCGCTCTTCACTGCAAGGGAAAGGGCGACTGGCCCCAGGCAGGCAGATCGCTGAGCTCCACGGAGGCGACCCATTTGACCCACCAGAATCCTCGTCGATGTGGCGCGACCAGCCGTACTGGCGCACCATACGCAGGCCGCAGCGGCTCACCCTGATAGCCGGTCGCCAAGTACAAAGAGCCGGCATCATCTGCCGGGAATCGGCGCCGATAGCCGGTCATGCTCACGCACCTCGATGCTCGCCGCCGCGACAAGCTGCTCGGCAGGGAGCAGATCGGCGAGGCTGACGCTGTCCACTCCGCCTCGGTGTACCAGCCGCTGGTGCAGTCCAGCCGAGCCGGGACTGGCCGTGGAACGCGACGTGAGATCGGCGACCGTCAACTCCGCTCCTGCAACATGGACGTGATAGTCGGTCTCGACGACAGGGACTTGATCGAAAAGCCACATCGTGGCCGGAGCGGCGCCCGGACTGAGGTAATGGGAGCCGGTTGCGATTCTGCTGGCTGATGCAGATCCGACCAGCCGACCAATGCCCTCGAGCGTGCCGTACGTCGCGGCGACGCCCGCAGCCAAGGCTCCGGTACGCAGCAGCGTGCGGCGTGACAAATCGAGGCGACGCAGGCGTTGCCGGCGGTGACGCAATACATGCCAGGCCAGCAGTGGCGCCGCCAGCGCTGCCGACCCGACGTGTACCTGCATCGGGCTGAGTCGCCACAGCACGCCGTATCCGATGAACACCTCGAAAAGGCCGGAGGCGATGCAGACTACGATCAAGGCGATCAGCGCGAGACTCGCGACTCGCATCGCCGGAGCGCGCCGAACGATCACCGTCTTCCATGGCACGAGCAACACGACGGCAAGCCCAAACAGGCCATGGACCACCGTTGCGAGCCAGGCCGGGATCGCGAGTGCCGGCGGCGAAGGCCAGGCCACCGGTCACGGCGGCGCCGACAAGGACGACCAGCAGTGCCACGTTGGTGCGGCGACCTGCACGTCGTAGGCCGCTGATCGAGCCGAGCCAGCTGATCATCGTGGCTACCGTCGGTCAGGAGCGATCGGGAGCGCGCGGGGTCGGTGGTGGGGGCGAGCCCATGGGCCCGGCGAGCCGGCAACCGGCCGTGCCATCGCGTGGCGGCGGTGGGAATCACGACGTAGGGCCTGAGCCACGCTGCTCGCTGCAGCAGCAGGCTCATTCGCTGGTTGAGATCGGCCGGGGCAGTGCCGTTTACGGCTCGGTTGTGCAGGAAAGCCGACCTCGGTCATGGTCTGCTGGTACGCCCGGAGCGCCGCGACGGCCGGCTTGCCGCCAATGCGCTTGGCGTAGGCACGCGCTGACATGCGATCCGACAACCGGGCTATCCAGCGGATCTCCTCGGGCCTGATCCAGCCCATCTGTGAGACCTGTTGCAGCGCTGCAGTGAGCATCTTGCCCTCGCGGGAGCGAGCCCAGATTGCCACGGCCAAGATCACGACCAACAGTGGCAGCATGATCGCGACGTACGCGAACAAGAACCCCTGTCCGCCCTCCCAGAAGGCGCTGCCGTTCCAAATCGCGTGCATCAGGACAGCCGCCAGGAAACCAAGGATCGGCGCCAGGACCCGTACGACCGGACGACGGCTTGAGACAGCAATCCCGATGCCTATGCCGGTCGCGGCGGTGAAGAGTGGGTGTGCGAAGGGGCCCATGATCCCGCGCAGGAAGAACGTCACGCCGAGCTGCCCAGCTTGCAGCGACTGAAGGTAGTAGACGATGTCCTCGACGAAAGCGAACCCGATCCCGACCAGGGCGCCGTAGATGATGCCGTCCAGCAGTCCGTCTATCTCGGAACGGCGGAAGACGATGATGGCGACGAAGAACAAGCCCTTGGCGAGCTCCTCGACGACGGGCGCACCCAGCGCCGCAGCGACGAATTCGTTAGTCCCTGGCAGCCCGAACAGAAATTGTTCGGCCAGGAAGCTCAGCACGACCGCCGCAACAGCGCCCCAACCAAGTGCCGCTAGCCGGTAGCCGGCGGGCTCTGGTTCGTAGCGATCGAGCCAGAAGCAGATCAAGATCAGCACTGGGAAGGACACTGCGGCCAAGCAGCGTGGCGATCAATGCACCCGCAGGGCCGCCGAGGAGAAAGATCAAGATCGCGATCACCAGGCCACCCAGGCCAAGGACGATCATGGTGACCCAGGTCAGTGCGGAGCGTGGACGACGCAGCAATGCGGCCGGTGCCACCGGAACCATCGCTTGGCGAGGTGCGCCCGCGGGAAGCATTGCCGGGTCCATCACCCAACGATAGGCACCAGTTCGCACGCGTACAGTCGCCGGTATGGAGGCGCTGCCGGCATTTCATCCGCGACCAGGTTTGCCGAGTCACGTCAGCGTTTACGAGGTCGGTCCCCGCGATGGCCTGCAGGCTGAGAAGGCTGTGGTGCCGCTGCCGGTCAAGCTGAAGTTGATCGACCGGCTTGGCGAGGCTGGTCTCGCCGTCATTGAGGCAACCAGCTTCGTTTCGCCAAGGTGGGTTCCTCAGCTCGCTGATGCCGACGAGCTGATGGCAGGGCTGCGGCGGCGTCCTGGCGTCCGCTACCCGGTGCTGGTGCCTAATCAGCAAGGTTTCGAACGCGCCATGACTGCCGGAGCCGACGAGCTCGCGATCTTCGTCTCCGCGACCGAGACCTTCGCACAGCAGAACTTGGGTACGACTCTGGATGGCGCGATCGAGATGGCTGCACCGGTCGTAGCGGCATCGCTGGTCCGTGGGATTCCAGTACGCGGCTATGTATCCATGTGCTTCGGGGACCCGTGGGAGGGGAGAGTGGAACCGGAGCAGCCGGCAGCGGTCGCGGCCCGCCTCGTAGAGCTCGGCTGCTCGACCATCAGCCTGGGCGACACTATCGGCGTCGCCACCGCAGGTCAGGTAGCCGCTGTCCTCGACCGGGTGGAGGCAGCGGGAGTGTCCCGCGACCAGATCGCGCTGCACCTGCACGACACCTACGGACAGGCTCTCGCCAACGTTCTGGCCGGTCTAGAGGCCGGAATCACCGAGTTCGACTCGTCAGCCGGCGGGGTCGGCGGCTGCCCGTTCGCGAAATCGGCGACCGGCAACCTGGCCACCGAGGACCTGGTCTGGATGCTGGATGGCCTCGGCATCGAGACCGGCGTTGACCTGCCAACACTGGTGCGAACCAGCCGCTGGCTGGCCACGAATTGGGTCGGCCGTCGCCTTCGCGGGTGGTCTCGGCGTTGGGAATTTGAACGTCTGCGGCATTAGTGTCGTCCTCGTTGCTGGGAGGGGCACATATGGCCGACATCGACGACTTCGACCTCGACCGGAGCACCGCTCAAGCCTGGGCTGAATTCCAGAGTCGGTTGAGTGAAGTCATCTCAGTGATTGACGACTCCGCCGATCTCACCATCGGCACCGAGTCTGAGGGCAACGGTCCGCCACCCTTCGTCAGGCTGAGCAGTCCGCGGCCAGGCGTGATCCGATGCGAGGCTGCCAGCAACGCGGTGCTCGGGGATGATTTCCAGCTCTCCGCCGAGCTGCTTGGCGAAATGGAACGGTTGGGCTGGCAGCCACCCTCTGCAGCTGGAGATCAGGCATCCGCCGCACAGTCAGTACAGCCATCGGCCAATTTCTGGATCGAGTTGCCACAGGTCGAATCAGATCGAATAAGTGAGCTCGCCGTCGCCGCGTTGCGCGACGTCTATGGCGTGCAGCATCCGGTCTTCCTTGCTCCCGACCAGCTCGCCGAAGTGCTCCAGCCTGCTCCGCCACCAATCGAGAGTGACGCACCACTCAAGATTCTGGAGCTGGAGCGGACTGACTTCACTGCGACCATGCCGCGTGACCAGCAACATCTCAACGACTTGGTCGACACCGAGCTTGCGGAGATGTACGGCCATCGGCCGTTCCGGGACGCCGAGGGCGATGTAGCGATCAGAGTTGGCTCGACCATGCTCTTCCTCCGAACTTCTCGGGACGGTCAAGAGGTGGTGATCTTCGCGGCAGTCGTGCACGACGTCGCGGGTCGGTCTCGAGCCGCCGAGGTACTCAATGACCTGAATGTCGAGGCTCGCTGGGTGAAGTTTCAGCTCATCCGAGACCGCGTCTTCGTGACCATCTCGGTGTTGTCCTGGCCTTTCGTGCCGGCTCACCTGCACCAGGCGGTGCGCATCCTCTCTGACGTGGCCGACGGCATCGACGATGTGCTCGCCGCCAAACTCAACGGTCGCACGACTTTCCGTGACCACGACGAGTCACCCTGAAGCGCTCCTTCCAGCCGGGAGCCTCGCAGTTCTGTGCCGGGATGAGCCGCCGCCCGCAGGTAGATTGGTCCTCGTGATGGATCCTCGGCAGCTCTACACCTTGAACGAGGCGGTCGTAGCCAAGCTCAAGGACCATCGCCCCGTGCTGATCCACCAGCTGGACGGTTTCGTGGACGCCGGGCAGGCAGGTCGGCTGTTCTCTGCGAACTTGCTGGAGAACCTCGAGCATGAAGTGCTTGCTGAATTCGACCACGACCAGCTGCACGACTACCGCAGCCGCCGGCCCGCGATGATCTTCGACACCAACCAGTGGAAGTCCTATGCGGACCTGCATCTCCGCATCTATCGCGTCATAGACGGCCACGGCGAGGTATTTCTGCTGTTCAGTGGACCTGAGCCGGACGTGCAGTGGGAGCGACTTGCCGCCGCCGTGGTCGGCCTGATCGAACAATTCGGCGTACGGATGACTGTCGGCATACATGGCATTCCCATGGCGGTGCCGCACACTCGACCGATCACCCTGACCGCGCACGCCACCGACGCCTCTCTGATCAAGGGCTACCGCAGCTGGATCGATCGGGTGGAAGTGCCCGCCAGCTTCACAGGGCTGCTGGAATTCCGGCTCGGCCAGATGGATCGCAAGGCCATGGGTTTCGCAGCGCATGTCCCGCACTATCTGGCTCAGGCGTCATTCCCAGAGGCGACTCTCACCCTGACCCGTTCCCTCAACCAAGCGACCGGCCTGGCGGTCCCACTCGAACCGTTGGAGAAGGCGTCTGCCAGCAACTTGGCTGACATCGCCGAAGAGATGGCAACTTCGTCAGAAGTCCAAGAACTCGTGGCGACGCTCGAGCAGCAGTACGACGCCTTGCAGGCCGAACGGCCGGATCGGGTACCAAGCGCGGAGGAGATCGCCGCCGAGTTCGAAAGGTTCCTCGCTGAGCGCGAGAAGGACGACTGACCTGCGGCTGCAAGCGCCTGACCGTGCGACGCTCGCCGAGCGGCTCAGAGCTGCTGGGTGCGTCTTTGCCGAGGACGAGGCTGATCTGTTGCTGACGGCGGCGACAACGCCGGACCAACTCGAACAGATGGTGCGGCAACGGGTGCACGGACTTCCACTGGAGCAGATCCTCGGGTGGGCGGAGTTCGCCGGCTTGCGGATTGCCGTCGAACCGGGTGTGTTCGTGCCGCGGCGTCGGACCGAGCTGATCCTGCGACAAGCCCTAATACTCGCTCCACCGCAGCCAGTGGTCGTCGAGCTGTGCTGCGGTTCGGCCGCGCTAGCGCTGGCTGTGGCGTCGACCCTGCAGGATGTCGAGCTGTACGCCACTGACATCGACCCGGTGGCGGTGCGGTGCGCCCGACGAAATCTGGCTGGCCTCCCCAGGCCATCTGACGTACTCCAAGGCGACCTCTACGAGCCGCTTCCGCAATCCCTGGCCGGTCGGGTTGACCTGCTGCTTGCCAACGCTCCCTATGTGCCGACCGATTCGATCGAGCTGATGCCGCCCGAAGCTCGCCTGTACGAGCCTCGGATGGCATTGGACGGCGGTTCGGATGGGCTTGATCTACTCCGGCGCATCATCGCAGGGGCGAGACGCTGGCTGGCCCTGGACGGACGGCTGCTGGTCGAAACCAGCCGCAGCCAGGCACCGGCGAGCGTCGCGGCTTGCGAGCGTTATGGGCTGGCGGCCCGGATCGTCACTTCCGATGAGCTGGATGCGACCGTCGTCGTTGCTTGGCCGGCAGGTAGCCGTCAGGACGATGACAGAGGAGCCGGGCACTAGGCTCCTCGTGTGCCTCAGTCGGTCACCGAACTCATCGATCTTCTGGACTTGGAAGAGATCGAGATCGGACTTTTCCGCGCACGGCAACCCAACACTCAGCTGCAGCGCGTCTTCGGGGGGCAGGTGTTGGCGCAGGCTCTGATAGCCGCTGCTCGGACAGTGCCTGTCACCCGAGTTCTGCACTCGTTGCACGCCTACTTCCTGCTCCCAGGCCGGACCGATATTCCGATCGTCTACGACGTCGAGGCGGTCCGCGACGGCGGTTCGTTCACATCTCGACGGGTGGTGGCGAGACAAGGTGGCAAGGTGATCTTCTACCTGTCGAGCTCTTTTCACGAGATGGAGGAGGGCTTCGAGCACCTCGACCCCATGCCGGAGAATGTACCGCCGCCTGACCAGTGTCCCAAGCTCAGCGAGGTGCTCTTCAAGGCATCGGGCCGGCCAGTGTCGTTCTGGGAAAGTGAGTGGGGAGTTCTGGATGTTCGCTACGTCGGTGACTCCCGTCCAGGCGGCGTACTAGCGAACGCCCGGCATCCCGCGCGTGCTCGGGTGTGGGTACGCACAGACGGGTCGCTGCCTGATGACCGTCGACTGCATCAGGCTGCTCTGGCCTATGCCAGCGACCTGACTCTGCTCTCGGCGACTACGGTGCCACACGGGGTACTGATCGGGCTCACCGTGCAGGCCGCCTCGATCGACCACGCCATGTGGTTTCACCGACCATTCCGAGCCGATGACTGGCTGCTTCACGACCAGGTCTCACCGTCGGCATCCAGTGGTCTGGGCCTCGCGACCGGTCGCCTCTTCCAGAATGGCGTCCTGGTCTCCGACGTCGCCCAAGAGGGCCTCATCCGCCCACTCCGCAAAGACTGAAGCGGCTCAAACCAAAGAACGGGCGATCCGGTGGGGGAATCCGGATCGCCCTTGAGGCTGCTGGGAAGTCTTCGTGAGGTCGCGCCGCGCGGGGTTACGCAGCCAGGACCGACTTCCCCCGCAGCTTGGCAATAGCATGACGCTCGATCTGACGGACGCGCTCTGCGGTAATTCCCCAGATCGCACCGATATCAGCGAGCTTGGCCTGACGGCCATCGATGAGTCCGTAGCGACGGCGTACGACGTCGGCGGAACGCTCGTCCAGCGAAGCGAGCATCCCCTCGAGTCGAGCATGCTCCTCAGCGTCCAGGAAGACCTCATCAGGACCGGGCATCGGCTCACGCGCAATCAGATCGCCCAGAGCCGTGTCGCCGCCTTCCTCGACTGGCGCATCAAGACTGACGTGGTCGCGCCCGTAGCGCATCAGGTCGAGTACGCGCTCAGGCTCAAGATCCATCTCGATAGCGATCTCCTCGATCTCCGGATCCCGCCCGAGCCGCCGCTCAAGGGTCCTCCGTACGGCGCCAACCTGGTTGACCTGCTCGGCGACATGGACCGGCAGCCGGACGATCCGGCCCTGCTGCGCGATTCCGCGGCTGATCGACTGCCGCACCCACCACGTGCCGTAGGTCGAGAACTTGAACCCCTTGGTGTAGTCGAACTTCTCGACTGCACGGATAAGGCCGGTGTTGCCTTCTTGAACCAGATCCAAGAGGGGCATCTGGGAACGGCCGTACTTGCGAGCAACGGAGACCACCAAACGAAGGTTGGCGGTTACAAAATGCTGCATCGCCCGCCGGCCTTCCTCGACCAGGAACTCCAGCTCGGCCTGGGTCGGCCGCTTGGCACGCTTGCCGCGCTCGGCAAGCGTCACGTCGCCAGAGAGGATGTGCTCCGCGTAAAGACCAATTTCGATCGTCTTGGCAAGTTCGACCTCCTCCTCGGCGCTCAGCAACGGAGTCTTGGCGATGCCTTCCAGATATAGGCCGACTGCATCCTTGCCATCGATGCCTTCGGATACTCGCGAACGAGTAGTTGTTGCCACAGTGGCCCCTTTCGTGTCCTTCACAAGGGAGAACGCATTAGGTACCGATTTGGATTCCTCGACTGCCCTGAAGAATCCCTGAGACCTACTCGGGGGTAACCCCGAGCAGGTTTTTACTGCCCCAGTGATTCGGAGCGGGGAGCCTTTCAGGATGCAATACCCTGCACAATCTCCGGATACACGCCCGTTCGAGTCACGCCCGTCGACTCCCAGAACGGACAACGGCCTTCAGAAGTTCTGATCAGCCGTCGCTGGTTATCTCGCCGATGATCCAGGCGTACTCGAAGGCCAGTTCGTGCCAGCTTTTGTAGCGTCCGCTTACTCCGCCATGGCCCGCCACCATTTCGGTCTTGAGCAAAATCTGCCGTTTCCCCGAGTTGTTTCCGGCATGCCGCAGAGCGGCGATCCATTTGGCTGGCTCCACATAGAAAACGCGGGTGTCGTTGAGACTGGTGGTGGCCAGGATGGCCGGATAGTCCGCGGACTGCACATTCTCATACGGCGTGTAGGACTTCATGTACGCGTAGACCTCGGGGTCGTGCAGCGGGTCGCCCCACTCCTCCCACTCGATGACCGTGAGCGGCAGTTCAGGATTCAAGATCGTCGTAAGCGCGTCGACGAACGGCACCGAAGCGTGGATGGCACGGAACCTCTCCGGCGCAAGGTTCGCGACTGCCCCCATGAGCAAGCCACCGGCACTGCCGCCGCGGGCGGCCAACCGGTCGGTCGAGGTGTATCCCTGCTCGACCAGGTAGTCAGCGCACGCGATGAAGTCAGTGAAGGTGTTCTTCTTGGCAAGCCGCTTGCCCTGTTCGTACCATGTCCGGCCGAGCTCACCGCCGCCCCGGATATGGGCAATTGCGTAGACGATGCCACGGTCGAGCAGCGAGAGGCGCGACACTGAAAAGGCTGGGATCCATCGAAGCCTCATACGACCCGTAGCCGTACAGCAGGGCCGGTGCCGAGCCGTCCAGCGGAACGTCCGCCCTCCGCACGATCGACAACGGCACCCGCGTGCCATCGGCAGCCGTGGCCCAGCCGCGCTCCTGGACGTAGTTGTCTGGCTGATAGCTGCCGAACCGGGGATCATCGAGCACTGGTGTTCGCTTGAGCAAGGTCAGCTCTCGCGTTGTGAGGTGGTAGTCATAGATCGAGTCAGGAGTTAGCAGGGATGCGTAGCCAACGCGGATGGTCGGGGTCTGGTACTCGGACTCGCCGGGGGCGTCCACCACGTAAAGGGGCTCCTCGAAGGCGATATCTGTGCCGGCCTGGAGATTGCCGCCGGCATCGCGCGGCATCACGTGCAAACCGGTGAGCCCGTCGCGTCGCAGTGATACGACCGCATGAGTGGCGTACGCGCTGACTGAGAGAATCCGCACCCCTTGACGATGGCTGATCACGGGTGTCCACTCGGCGTGACTGGTCGCTGTCAGCGGCGCCTCCACGAGCTCGAAATCTTCTGCCCCATCGTTGTGCACGATCAGCAGCCGATCGCCCGCCGGCTCGACGTCGTACTCAACTCCCTGGCGTCGTGGCGCGACAATGCGTGGCTCACCTTCGGGATCATCGGTACTGAGTAGCCGGAATTCTGAAGTGATCTTGCTTCCAGCTCCAATGAGGATCCATCGGTCATCGCGGCTGGCATCGACACCGAGCCAGAACCGCTCGTCCGACTCGGTCACTACGGCGACGTCTTGTGAAGGGTCGGTACCCAGCCGATGCCGCAAGACGATGTACGGCCGCCAGGCGTCGTCAGCTCTGGTGTAGAAAAGGTGGCTGTTCTTCGCCCAAGCAACACCGTAGGCCGTATCGCTGATCTGGTCAGCGAGCAACCCACCCGAGTCCAGGTCCTTGATCATGATCGTAAAGCGTTCAGCCCCGGTCACGTCGACCGAGTACGCCAGCAGCCTTCCGTCGAGAGACACACTGAACGCCCCGAGGGAGAAGAATTCATGGCCTTCAGCCTCGAGGTTGGCGTCCAACAGAATCTCTTCGCCGACGATCTCTTGTTCAGGATCGGGCCGTTTTTCGCGATCGCTGGCAACAACCCGGCAGTAGATCGGATACTCCGATCCTTCGACCGTGCGAACGTAATACCAGTACGCCGCGCCGCCTGGGTGGGAGCTGTAGCTCGGCACACTGAGGTCGGTCTCCTTGGTCCGGGCCTTGATCTCGCCGAAGACCGCGTCCGAAAGCTCAGAGAGGTGAGCGGTTTGGGCCTCGGTGTAGGCGTTCTCCGCCTCCAGATAGCTGATCACTTCTGGGTTGTCCTTGTCCCGCAACCATTCGTAGGGATCGACGAAGACATCACCGTGATGGGTGCGCGTGATCGGCTTGCGTTTCGCGAGAGGCGCAGCGGACGTAGGGGGAGCGTCGGCGTACATGGTGCACGAGCGTAGCGGGCGCCGCGGACGGCAGAGCCAACCGATCCTTCCCGCCGCGACGACGATGCGTGAGGATAGGCCCATGGGAGCAGAGGTCGACTCGACAGAGTTCACGCGGGAAGACCGCAAGCATTACCGAGAGAAGGTTCGCAAAGGCCTCGATGTGCTGGCCCGCATGCTGACCGAGTCCCGCTTCGACTTCGAGCGGCCGATGACGGGCCTCGAGATCGAGTTGTACCTGGTGGACATGGACTGCCAGCCGGCAATGCGTAATGCGGAAGTACTCGCCGCGATTGCCGATCCGTCATTCCAGACCGAACTGGGCCGCTTCAACATCGAGATCAATGTCGCGCCGCGTCGGCTGGTCGATTTCGGCTTCTCCGACTTCGAACAATCGGTGCGAGAAGTCGCTGAACGACGCAGACCCGCGGGCCAAGGCGATCGGCGCCCAGTTGGTGATGATTGGCATCTTGCCCACCCTGATGCCGCAACACGTCACCCTTGACAGTGTCAGCGAGAACCCTCGCTACTCGATGCTTGACCAGCAGATCTTCGCGGCACGTGGTGAAGATCTGGAGATCGTCATCGACGGTGTGGAACGGCTGGCAATGGTGTCGAACACGATCATGCCCGAGGCGGCGTGCACCTCGACTCAGGTGCATCTGCAGGTGAGTCCGGACGACTTCGCCGGCTACTGGAATGCCGCGCAGGCGATTGCCGGCGTGCAGGTCGCCTTGGGCGCCAACTCTCCCTTCCTCTTCGGAAAGCACCTCGTCGCTGAGTCACGCATCCCGCTGTTCGAACAAAGCACTGAGACTCGCAGTGAGGAGCTGAAAGCTCAGGGCGTACGGCCGCGTGTGTGGTTTGGCGAGCGCTGGATTACCTCGATCTTTGATCTGTTCGAGGAGAACTCCCGGTACTTTCCTGCGTTGTTGCCGATCAGCTCTGACGAGGATCCGGTAGCGGTGCTCGACAGCGGGGGAGTGCCAAGCCTGGACGAACTCCGTCTTCACAACGGCACCATCTACCGCTGGAACCGGCCGGTCTATGACGTCAGCGATGGCAGCCCGCACTTGCGGGTGGAGAATCGGGTGCTGCCCGCCGGGCCGACTGTCGTGGACACCATGGCCAACGCTGCCTTCTTCGCCGGACTGGTACGCGCTCTGGCCAGCGCCGAACGCCCGATCTGGACACAGATGTCCTTCCAGGCAGCCCAAGAGAACTTCGTCTCCGGCATTCGGCACGGCATCAATGCTGAGATCTACTGGCCCCAGGTAGGCCAGGTGCGGGTGACTGAACTGGTCGTACGCAAGCTGTTGCCGATGGCCGCTGAGGGCCTGCGTCAATGGGAGGCTGACGATGCCGAGATCGGCCGACTGCTTGACATCATCGAACGCCGCTGCCTGCGAACGGCCAATGGCGCAACATGGCAGGTCGCTGAGGTTGCGCGACGTGAGCAGGCCGGCGAGTCCAGGGAGGATGCTCTCCGGGGGATGCTCGCGAGCTACATGCCGCTGATGCATAGCAACGAACCGGTCCATACCTGGGAGGTGCGCTGATGTCAGAGACGATTCAGTCCCCATCACGATCGGGCTCGCCTTGGAGAGGCCGAGCTGCCCACCCAATCGCTGCCTGCGGAGGCCCAGCCGCTGATCGTCGTTGGCTACTCCGCGAAGCCTGAGGGACGGGCGGCCCTGAAGCGCGCATTGAGCGAGGCCCGGTTACGCGGCGCGGCGCTGGTAGTGGTCGATACCTCACCCGGAGTGGAAGCGGATGACCTGACTGCTGAGCTCGCCGCCTCAGGAGTCACCTATGAGATCAGGACCCCCGCCGACGTGGACGATTCGGCGGACGAGCTGATCAGAATCGCCGAGACGACAGATGCGGACTTCATCGTGATTGGGCTCCGCCGCCGATCTCCGGTCGGCAAGTTGCTGTTGGGAAGCAACGCTCAGCGGGTATTGCTGGATGCGGCCTGCCCCGTCCTAGCGGTGAAGGCGGAGCCGGGCGCGGGATAGGCGGAGTTCGATTGCTCGCTCCGCTCGCTGCGGATCGCGCCGGAAAGCCGCCTCCTTTGTCGTCGCTCGCCGACAAAAACGTGTCGGCTCCCTCCTCCGCAGCACGGCGGCGCGCGATCCGAGTTCGATCGCTCGCTCCGCTCGCTGCGGATCGCGCCGGAAAGCCGATCCGAGTTGCGACACCATTTCGCCATCGGACGGGACGTTTGGAGATTCGTGTCAGAATACCGATGGAGCACCTATTGACATCCGATGGGCGCTGCATGCCCTTGATACGCCAGGTCAGTCCGAGAGGCTCTTTGTGACACCCCCCTCCAAACTGCACACATCGGCTCGCGCGGTGGCTGCGTCCACAAGCCGGGCTCGGCAAGAAAGCGTTCCGATCAAGAAGGCCACGTCGGCCAGGAAGGCGCCCGCCAAGAAGGCGTCGTTGAAGTCAGTCGAGAGTCCACCGGCCAAGAAGGGCGACTCCGCGCAGCCAGTCGCTGAGGCGGAGACGGCACTGGCAGCCGAGCCGGCGGCAGCTGACGATGCAGTTGAAGAGGTGGATCTCGAGGAGATCGCACTGGAGTCGCTCGATGTCGACCTAGAAGCGGAAACGCTTACCGCCGATGTGGTTGTCGACCTGGAAAGTGAAGAGGTCGTACTCACCGTCGGGAAGAAACGCACCCTGGACGACATAGATGAATCCGCATTCGAGCCTGCTGAAGAGGCAAAGCTCGAGGAGGAGCTGGCCGAGGACGAGGGCTTCACCTTGTCGGAGGCCGACGACGCGGACGAGCCTGAGCAGCAGGTCATGGCAGCCGGCGCCACGGCAGATCCGGTGAAGGACTACCTGAAGCAGATCGGCAAGGTCGCGCTGCTGAATGCCGAGCAGGAGGTAGAGCTTGCGAAGCGGATCGAAGCCGGACTGTTCGCCGACGAGATGCTCAACGACGATCACACAAAGATCAAGGCGTCACAGCTTGACGACTACGAATGGATCGCCGAGGACGGTCGTCGCGCCAAAAACCACCTGCTGGAGGCCAATCTCCGCCTGGTGGTGTCGCTGGCCAAGCGCTACACCGGACGGGGAATGCTCTTCCTCGATCTCATCCAAGAGGGCAACCTAGGGCTGATCCGGGCGGTCGAGAAGTTCGACTACACCAAGGGCTACAAGTTCTCCACCTACGCGACATGGTGGATTCGGCAGGCGATCACCCGCGCGATGGCGGATCAGGCTCGCACCATCCGCATTCCGGTGCACATGGTCGAGGTCATCAACAAACTGGCTCGTGTACAGCGGCAGATGCTGCAGGATCTTGGCCGGGAACCTACGCCGGAGGAGCTGGCGCGCGAACTCGACATGACTCCGGAAAAGGTCGTCGAGGTTCAAAAGTACGGACGTGAGCCGATCTCGCTGCACACTCCGCTGGGCGAGGATGGCGACTCCGAGTTCGGAGATCTGATCGAGGATTCGGAGGCTGTCGTTCCGGCCGATGCGGTGAGCTTCACCCTTCTGCAGGAGCAGCTACACGACGTACTGGACACCCTCAGTGAGCGAGAAGCCGGGGTGGTATCGATGCGCTTCGGCTTGACCGACGGTCAACCCAAGACACTCGATGAGATCGGCAAGGTGTACGGGGTGACGCGTGAGCGGATTCGTCAGATCGAGTCCAAGACCATGAGCAAGCTGCGGCACCCATCCCGCTCCCAGGTGCTGCGGGACTATCTGGACTGAGTATCTAGCCGTTTCGAGCGGTTTTACGCGTGAAATGGCGCCTCAACACTGAGTCTTCGGTGCTGGTCGTAGGGCCGCCGCAAGGGTTTGGTTGCCATGGGAGCGGCGAGTTTCTGATAGTTCCTTCCGGCACAGGGTAACCGTGGAGCGGCCCCACATTGTCCCTTGGAATCCTGCGATGGGGTCGGGGCCGCCATACGGCGTCAACGTCACCGCCTGGCCGCGTTCCTTTGCGATGTTTCATGGCGTCCAGGTGGAGCGAAGGTGTTGGAGGGTGACCCTCCTTTCAGCACCCGGTGATGGCACCTGCGCCAATTGGGAAGAGCCCCGGGTGTCCTCGGGGCTCTGCTGCTTTCTAGCCTGTGGTGAGGGCCGAGTGGAGGCCGCTGGTCTGCCGCCGTGGGTCAAGACACCGACCTCGAGCGATGGGAAATGACACACCCGTTTGGACTACGACGAGTTAGAGCGCTGGACACGAGTGGTGACGAGCGGGGAATGAGATCACGCAAGGGCGAGCGGTGAGATCAGCTCTTTCTTACGTTTTCGTGAACTCCTGACATTCAATGTTTGCATCGCTTGGCTATGTAGTAGCGTCCTTCTCGCCCCGTCGGTCACCTCGTCACTCACTTGCCCGAGGAACATCAAATCGACCGACGGGGTTTCAGCTGCTCGACAGGGATGGAGAAGCCGCCGGGCCTTCGAAAAGAGGTGGCCTGGCTGTGACGGCCCACTAGCCTTTCGAGTGGTGCCGGACGAGCTCACCTCAGTGCGCCAAGCCGCTGCCGTTTGCACTGTGACGCCGCGTGTCGTCCGGCGGTGGCTCTCCGTTGGGCTGATACCCGGACCGCCCTGGATAATGCAGCAGTTACACCAGGTCCGCGATGAAACCGATCCCCAGGGCCGCCGCCGTGGCCCTCGGCACCATGGCGCGATGGACTGACGGATGTAGCTGCACCCGATGCCGCCGAGCCCAGAACGCCGCCGCCAAGGCCCGATTCCGTCGCAAGGCGCAAGACCGCCACCCGGCGATGTACGGTCAGCAGCTCCCCGACGCCATCTATAGCGGCCAGCCGTTCCGGACGGTGCTCCGTGATCTCGGCCTGACCTCCAATCAGGTGTGCGGGCTGACCAAGTCTGACGACGAGTGGGCCGCTGCGCTTGAGACCGCCCTGACAGCAACCCGCCGCGACGACCTCAGGCACGGCACCAACGCCGCGTACTTGCACGGCTGTGTCTGCAAGGAGTGTCCGGCGCATCAGCGGCAGCGGATGGCCAAGAATCGGAGCTGATGAAGATCAATGGTGAGCTGCGCAGCGATTGGCTCGATGGGCGGGCTGCCGGCCTGGCGGCCAGGACACGGGCAGTGCGATCGCCACAATGAGCCGTGAGCTGTGCGCGACGATGGCTCGAGAGCGATATGAAACGGCTGGCGGGGTGGTCCGGCAAGTCTGCCGGTAACGCCGCCGCATCTGCGACAGCATTGGTGCAGGTTCATAGCAGACGGACGGGGAGACACCGTGTGGGCAACAATACTTGGGCTGGTTGGGCTCGTTTTCGCCGTCTACCTCGGTTCGTTGAGTTTCAATCCGTGGGTGAAGTGCTCGAGGTGCCAAGGCAAGCAGAGGTTGCGTGGCTGGATGTTCAGCAATGCATACCACAACTGCCCCAAGTGCAAAGGCACCGGGCGACAAGAGCGGTGGGGCCACAAGGTGTTCATCAACCGCTCGGGCCAGAAGCCACCGACGTAAGCCGCTAGGAGCCCTGGCTGGTCGGGCCACTTACGTGTTGACGGACCCGCCTATCTGGACTAGCCGAGGGACCGGCCCCACCCCAGGCTGGAAACTGGGGTGGGGCCAGAGTTGTCTCTTGGGGGTGCCCTAGTCGATGAGCCGCGAGTCGTCGTGGATCTTGAGGGCTACTTGCTTGAGCTTGTCGGCATGCTCCTTGCTGTGGTGTGAGCAAAAGAGCAGGTCGAATCCGTTGGCCATGGTGACTCGGACGTAGGCCTGTGCGCCGCACCGATCGCAACGATCCGATGCGTTCAAGGCGGGACCTTCGATGACGGGGGTGTTCACGGGGGCCTCGCTTCCTGACGATCAGCTGATCTTGTCTGTGCCGAGGCGTCCATCGTGCCACTTATGCACGCCTTTCATATCCTCAACATCTCGCCTGCGTCTGATTGTTCCGTGTCTACATCTCGGACCAATGACTGTCGTGTAACGAATCCTGTGAATGTTCAAGAACTGCTCGCGCGCAGCTTTACCAGGATTTCGTTGTCCGACACAGCTCGGATTGGCCGCATTTGGCACCGTTCCGACGTCTGTTGCGAGGTACTCTCAGCCCGTGCCAACTGCCAGCCCAGCAACGGAAAGCCGTGAGTATGAGGCACGGCACCTGCTGGTGTTGGAGGGTCTTGAGGCAGTCCGGAAGCGGCCCGCGATGTACATCGGCTCGACCGACACCAGGGGGCTGATGCACTGCTTGTGGGAGATCATCGACAATGCGGTCGACGAGGCGCTCGGGGGCCATGGCAAGGAGATCTTCGTCACACTGCGCCCTGATGGCGGCATCTCGGTACGAGATCAGGGCCGCGGTATCCCGGTCGACATCGAGCCTCGGACCGGTCTGGCTGGCGTAGAGGTGGTCTTCACCAAACTGCATGCTGGTGGCAAGTTCGGCGCTGGCTCCTACAACGCGACAGGTGGACTACACGGCGTTGGTTCTTCGGTTGTCAACGCGTTGTCGAGTCGGCTTGATGTCGAGGTCGACCGCAACTCCGCCACCTGGGCAATGTCGTTCCGCCGCGGGTTACCCGGGACGTTCGATGGGCCCGGACCTACGGCGAAGTTCACGCCCGGAGGTGGCCTTCGCAAGATCGGGCGGGTGCCGAAGGGTACGACCGGAACCCGGGTGACGTACTGGCCCGACCGCCAGATCTTCCTCCATGATGCTCAACTGTCGTTCCGAGACCTCCAAGACCGAGCCAGGCAGACAAGTTTCTTGGTGCCCGGACTCGCGCTCCAGATTGCTGACATGCGTACCTCAGCCGTCATCGAGGAGACCTATCTGCACCAGGGCGGGATCTCGGAGTTCTGCGAATTCCTTGCGCCCGACCAGGCCGTCACCGATGTGATCCGGCTTCGCGGCATCGATCGGTTTACCGAGACCGTCCCCATGCTGGACGATGCGGGCCACATGGAGCCGGCCGACATCGAGCGTGACCTCGAGATCGACATTGCTGTTCGCTGGGGCGAGGGCTATGAGACGCGCGCTCAGTCGTACGTGAACATCATCGCGACGCCAAAGGGTGGGACCCATGTGGCTGGCTTCGAGCGCGGACTGATTAAGGCGTTCGTGAACGTTCTCCACAACACTCGACTGCTGAAAAACGGCGACGAGGTGCTGAAGGAGGATGTGTTGGAGGGCATGACAGCCGTCGTCACCGTACGGCTCGCTGAGCCGCAGTTCGAGGGTCAGACGAAGGAGGTGCTCGGCACGCCTGCGGTGTCGCGGCTGGTGGCCAAGGTCGTCGAAAGCGAGCTCACTCGGTTTTTGGGATCCACCAAGATAGCCACCAGGGCCCAGGCCCGTGCTGTCTTGGAGAAGGTCGTCGGTGCCTCCCGGACTCGGGTAGCAGCCCGTCAGCATCGGGAGGCGCAGCGTCGCAAGAACGCGCTCGAGTCATCATCACTGCCGGCCAAACTCGTCGACTGCCGCAGCAATGACGTGGACCGTACAGAACTGTTCATCGTGGAGGGCGACTCGGCTCTCGGGACAGCCAAACTGGCCAGGAATTCCGAGTTCCAGGCGTTGCTGCCCATCCGGGGAAAGATCCTCAACGTACAGAAGGCTTCCATCGGCGACATGCTGAAGAACGCCGAATGCGGTTCGATCATTCAAGTTGTCGGTGCTGGCTCAGGCCGCAGCTTCGACCTCGAGGCGGCGCGCTACGGCAAGATCATCTTCATGGCCGACGCCGACTCGGACGGTGCCCACATTCGCTGTTTGCTGGCGACATTGTTCTTCCGGTACATGCGCCCGCTGGTGGCGGCAGGCCGAGTCTTTACTGCGGTGCCCCCACTGCATCGCTTCGAGCTGACGAATGCCCGCAAGGGGCAGGAGAAGTACATCTACACCTACTCCGATGCGGAGTACCAACGGAAGGCAGCCGAGCTGACGAAGAAGGGTCTGCATTTCAAGGAGCCCCAACGCTACAAGGGCCTCGGGGAGATGGACGCTGATCAGCTAGCCGAGACGACGATGAATCCACGGCATCGTACGCTGCGTCGGATGACGGTGGACGACGGGCTGATCGCCGAGTCGACCTTCGAGATGCTGATGGGCAACGACGTAGGCCCGCGCAAGGAGTTCATCATCGACGGGGCGTACGCACTCGACGCAGCCACCATCGACGCGTAATTTGAAGCACCGCTCGCGCACGGTGTCCGATTGCTCACTCCGCTCGCGAGGATCGCGCTTTGGAACTCGCTGCCTTCCTCTCTCGCTCGCAGACGAAGAGCGTGTCTGCTCGTTCGTTCGTCCAGGACAGCGGCGCGCGATCCTGGGCGCTGATAGCTGGCGTCGTCGTCACTCTTCGCGAAGTGAAGCCACGAATCGCACTACACTCACGAGAACCCTTCGCTCATCGCTCCTTCGATCGCCAGCGGCGCGACTCCGACACTCGCGGTGCGACTCAATCCCATCGTTCAAGGAGCCCGGTGTCCACGTCATAGTAGAAGCCGCCCACGACGGCCCGATCCCCGATCAGTGGGTGATTCCTGAGCTTTTCAGTGTCGCGATGCAGCGTGCGCCGTTGGTCGGCCGACGCCCCGAACCGCACCCAGGACGCATCGGCACCGCTGGCAGTTCGGATCTTCTCGATGATCACGTCGTCATCCGCCGCAGCCATGGCGCAGCGGCTGTGCGGGATCACCATGATGCGGTTGACGTTGAGCAGGTGTACGCCTGCGATGACAGCCAGCCAGCGCAGACGTCGTGACGCGACCGCCGGGCGTCCGGATGATCTTGGCATCGCCGAAGGTCAGCCCGACCATCTCGAGCGGCACGATCCGCGAGTCCATGCAGGTGATCATCAGCACCCCCGCATGGGCTATCCCGTCGAAGCCGTGTTGATCAAAGTGCGCGGCGAACTTCTTGTTGTTGGCCAGTAGATCGTCGAAGGCGCCGGTAGTGGACCCAAGATGGTCCGGCCGGTGCTCTGGTGCGTGCGCCATGCTGTGTCGGCCTCCACTGGGAGGTCATTGGTTCAGCCGGCGGCGGCTGATCCGATTGCCGCTATCGGCTGAGTGCCGGGGGTTCCTGACCCGTCGCGCCGGGCATCGGCGGCCGGCAACGGAACGGGACTGCCGCTGGCCGCGGCGGCGATGGCAGGTGCCGGTCCCGCCCAGGCGAGCAGCAGAGAATCCTCGCCCTTGAGGAACCGATGGCAGCGTACCCCGCCAGTGGCCCGGCCCTTGGCCGGATAGTGCTGAAAGGCTGTGACCTTCACCGATCCGGCATCAGTGCCCGGCAGCGCTCGGGAGCTGCCCGGACACGGTCGTGACCACCGCATCAGCCGCCGATACCGCCCCGAAGTAGACGGCGCTTGCGCCGATGCCGAGCTTGATGCCAGCCATGCCGCCGCCCGAGCGGCCCTGCGGTCGTACGGCCGTTGCTGGAAAATGCAGCAGCTGGGCGTCGTTGGTGATGAAGACCAGCTCGGTTTCAGTGGTGGTAAGTTCAACCGCCCCGACCAGCCGGTCGCCCGGCTCGAGGCGGATCACGTCCCAGGAGTCTTTGCCGAGAACCTCTGGGTTGACCCGCTTTACGACACCGCTGGGCCGTGCCGAGTGCCAGGCCGAGTGAATCGTCGGTCAGTGTTGTCAGGCAGAGCACCTTCTCTCCCGGTTCCAGGGTGACCAGCTCACTGACGTGCGTGCCGCCCTGAAGGTTCGGGGCGTGCGCGGTGATGGGCACGGTCGGGAGATCCAGCGCGCTGATCTTGATCAGCCGCCCCGCGCTGGTGATCAGCCCGCAGTCCCCGCGTGCCGTAGAGATGATCTTGGAGACGACGACATCGTGGTTGGCACGGGCACCTACCGCCGGGAGCGGCTGCGCATGGTTGGTCCGGGCCAGCAGGCCCGCGGAGGAGAGCAGCACCCAGCAGGGATCATCGGCAACTTCGAGCGGAGCGCTCGCAGCGGTAGCGGCGACGCCGCTGGCGGCTAGCAGAATCGTCCGGCGCGGGGTGCCGTGCTGCTGGGCGATCTCGGCGAGCTGGTTGCCGACGAGGGTACGCAGCTGTTCCGGGTTCTCCAAGATCTCGGTGAGTTCGGCAATGGTGGCTTCCAGCTTGCCGCGCTCCTCCTCGAGCTCGATCCGACTGAACCGCGTCAGCCTGCGCAGCGGCATCTCGAGGATGTAGTTGGTCTGGATCTCCGAGAGCTCGAAGACTTCCATGAGCCGCGAGCGAGCGTGGGCGGTGTCGTCCGATGTCCGGATGATCGCGATCACATCGTCGATGTCGAGAATTGCGATCAGCAATCCTTCGACCAGGTGAAGGCGTTCCTCGGCCTTGGTACGGGCGAACTCGGTCCTGCGCCGGGTTACCTCGTAGCGGTGCTGGAGATAGACGGTAAGCAGATCGCGCAGTGTCAGGGTCCGTGGCTGACCGTCGACCAGGGCGACCGCGTTGATCGCGAAGTTGTCCTCGATCTTGGTCAGTTTGTAGAGCTGCTCCAGGATGGCGTCTGGATTGAAGCCGGCTCTTGATCTCGATCACCAGGCGAGTTCCGTTCGCCCGGTCCGAGAGGTCCTTGACGTCGGCGATTCCCTGCAGCTTTCGGGCATTGACGAGGTTCTTGATCTGTTCGATCACCCGCTCGGGACCGATCAGGTAGGGCAGCTCGGTGATGACGATGCCCTTGCGACGCGGATGCACCTGCTCGATGCGCGCGGTCGCCCGCATCCGGAACGATCCCTTGCCCGTGTGGTAGGCATCGCGAATACCATCCAGTCCGATGATCTTGCCGCCACTCGGCAGGTCGGGTCCAGGAATGAATCGCATCAGTTCGTCAATGTTGGCGTCCGGATGCTTGATCAAGTGGCGCAGCGCCTGAACGACTTCCACCAGGTTGTGCGGCGGGCAGTTGGTAGCCATACCCACCGCGATCCCCGTGGCTCCGTTGACCAGCAGGTTGGGAAAGGCCGCCGGGAGTACTGTCGGCTCGACATCCTTGCCGTCGTAATTCGGTTTGAAGTCGACAGTGTCCTCGTCCAAGCCATCGGTCATGGCCACCGCGGCTGATGCCATTCGGCACTCGGTGTATCGCATAGCGGCCGGGCCGTCGTCCAGCGATCCGAAGTTGCCGTGACCATCGATCAGCGGCAATCGCATGGTCCACGGCTGGGCGATTCTGACGAGCGCATCGTAGATGGCTCCGTCGCCATGCGGGTGGTACTGACCCATGACCTGACCGACAACACGGGCACACTTGACGTGCGAACGGTCCGGCCGTACCCCCATCTCCTCCATTGAGTACAAGATCCGGCGCTGCACGGGCTTGAGCCCGTCCCGGGCATCAGGAAGCGCCCGTGAGTAGATCACCGAGTACGCGTACTCCAAGAAGCTGGTCTGCATCTCAGAGGAGACATCAATGTCGACGATTCGCTCGGTGAAGTCATCCTCGGGTGGTGCTGGTGTTCTAGCCATTGAACGCAGATTCTCCCCTCTGCCGGGTCGTTATTTCAGTCTCGCACCGGCCGTTCGGCGCTGCGGTGATGACACGTTGAGGCGCGCGGCCAGAGCTAGAGGAAGGGCTTGAGGTCATCCAGTAGCGCCTCGCCGGCCTGTACCTCGCGGGCATAGAGGACTCCGTAGCTGAACCCGTTCTGACCTGACCGGATCCCGAGGCGGCCGCCGAGCTCCCTGAGGAATGCCGCGCTCACAATGCTGTCTTGATGATTCCCCAGCAGGTCCTGCAGGTCCTTGCGCTGGGAAATGATCTTGTCGGCCTTGTCGCCCCACATCGGCTGGGCAGCTTCCACCGCATAGCGATGGCGTTTGGATGCTTTGCGGGCGCGATGGAACAGCTCATCGGAAGGCTCGTCTGCGCGCCACGCTGTGACCGCCGCAGTGAGCCGCTTGCGTGCCTTCTTGTCGGCCTTCTTGATTGCAGAGTCGATCGAGTCGGATGATGCGTCGGCGGCGGCCGTGAATGGCGGGTCAGCACGCCAGTGGTGCACCAGTCCGATCAGCCTTCGGTAGCGCTCCGAGTCCAGCGCCTCGAGCATTGCCATCATTGCCTGCTTGCGCTGCACAGCCAGCTCGGTCTGGATGGTCGAGGCAACGGGGCCGAGTATCAGCTCAGCCGGCAACTCCTCCAGCAAGGCGGCTTGCCGCTGCGCCAGGATGTCCATATCCCGCACCGCGCCGAGCAGGCCTGCCCACCAGACCAGCTCCTCCTCCAGATGCGCTGCCTCGGAAGGGTCGAATAGATCAGAAAATACCCGGATCGTGCTGCGCAGTCGGCGTACGGCGACCCGAGTTGTGTGGATGACGTCCTCGCCGGCGCGAAGCTGAGCTTCGGAGTCAATAATCACCGTGCACTGCTCTGCGAGGTAGTCACCAACAAGGTCGCGAGCGGTGGCCGGTTTGTTGTTCATGCCGTGGTGGCCCGGGCGACCCGTACGCTTCGTGCGCGGCGCGCCAACGTGGGCGAGTTGAGGAGCATGCCGTGACCTTACGCCAATCGGCAACGTCGAGGGCGTCCTGACGACGTGTCGGCAAACGGGCCCTGAAGCGGCCAGCGAGCCACGTTTCTCGGGCGCGCGGGTTCAGTGGAGGCGGCCCATCCGGACGTCTGGAGCGCCCAGACGTGCGGCGTCAGCAGAAAGATCATCTGGCTGATGCTGTGACTCCCGCTCGGCGGCAACCCGCTTGTGATAGTGCTCCACTTCACGATCGACATCAGCTGGTTCCCAGCCCAAGATGGGGGCGACCAGGCGGGCGACCTCAGGCGCCGCGGCTATGCCGCGATCCCAGGTCTCGATCGAGATGCGGGTACGGCGGGCCAGGATGTCGTCCAGGTGCAAGGCGCCCTCGTGAGAGGCGGCGTAAACGGCCTCGATCTTGAGGTACTCCGGCGCACCCTCCAGCGGATGCGCAAGCTCCGGTGAGGACTTGATCATGTCAAGCAACTCGGGCAACAACGAGCCGTACCGGTTGAGCAGATGCTCAATCTGGACGTCACGCATTCCGGTTTCGTCGACCAACAAGGGCCGCGCGTTCCACAGCGCGTGGTAGCCCTCAGCCCCCAACAACGGCACATCCTCGGTGCAGGACGCCGGTACCTTCTTGTCCAACTCCCGCACCGTCGCGTCAACAGCGTCTTTGGCCATGACCCGGTATGTGGTGTATTTGCCGCCAGCGATCGTGACCAGCCCTCGGACGGGCGACGCCACGGCGTGCTCTCGGGACAGCTTCGACGTTGAGTCGGATTCACCGGAGAGCAGCGGCCGCAGGCCGGCGTAGACGCCGACGACGTCATCTCGCTTCAGCGAGTCAGCGAGGAGGGTGTTGGCATGCTGAAGCAAGTAGTCGATGTCGGCCAGACTGGCCGCGGGATGGGCTCGATCGAGCTGCCAGTCGGTGTCAGTCGTGCCGATGATCCAGTGACTGCCCCACGGAATGATGAAGAGCAGGCTCTTCTCGGTACGGGTGATCAGCCCAGTCATGGAGTTGATGCGGTTCCGCGGCACCACGAGATGAATACCCTTCGACGCGCGGACCCGGAACTGCCCGCGACCGCCCAGCATCTCCTGGAGCTCGTCGATCCAGACTCCTGTGGCATTGATCGTCTGCTTCGCGCGGATGGTGAACTCGCTGCCGGCCTCAAGATCACGAACCGTCACGCCGGCCACGTGGTCCGCCTCACGCAGGAAGCCGATCACGCGAGTACTGGTAGCCACCGCGGCGCCGTAGTGGGCTGCGGTGCGGCCGATCATCATGGTGTGTCGGGCGTCGTCGACCTGGCCTTCGTAAAACCTGATCGAGCCGAGCACGGTTTCGCGATTTGCAGACGGAAAGGACTCGAGCGTGCGCTTGCGACTCAAGTGACGCAGGTGATGCGGTACTCCACGTCCGGCGCCGAGCACGTCGTACACGCCGATGCCGAGGCCTCCGTAGCCACGGTCGATCACCGGCCGCATGAGCGGGTAGAGGAACGGCACGGGCTTGGCAAGGTGTGGGGCCAGCTTGTTGAGAGCCAGGGAGCGCTCCTTGAGCGCCTCGAAGACCAGGGCAAAGTTGAGCTGCTCGAGATAGCGGAGCCCACCGTGAAACAACTTGCTGGACCGGCTCGAGGTACCAGATGCCAGATCACGGGCCTCGACCAGCCCAACCCGCAGGCCGCGGGTGACAGCATCGAGCGCACAGCCGCAGCCGGTGACGCCGGCCCCAATGACGAGAACATCCAAATCTTCATTCGCCAGCCGGTCGAGGGCATCTGCCCGGGCGGCAGGTCCGAGCGGCGAACTGCTGGAGAACATCAGCCTCTTTCAGGGGTTGACAAGGAAGGACCGTTCCGGGTCGTGCCGACCTTCGATATACCTGATGGTGCCCGAGCGAGACCGCATTGACAGCGAATGGGTCACGATGCGGTGGCTCTCGAATCGCACGCCCCGCAGCAATGATCCGTCGGTGACACCCGTTGCGGCAAAGAACACGTTGTCACCGGAAACCAACTCGGTGGTGGTGAGTATCCGATCCAAGTCGAAGCCCGCGTCCAGGATCGCGGCTCGCTCAGCGTCGTCCCGGGCAATCAGCCGGCCGAACATCGCGCCACCCAGACAGCGGAGCGCGCAAGCGGCGAGTACGCCCTCGGGCGTGCCACCGACGCCGACCAACAGATCGACTCCGGTCGATGGCGTGGCGGCCATGATCGCACCCGCCACATCGCCGTCAAGCAGGAATCGGATCCGCGCACCGGCTGCCCGGATGGCTGCAACCAGCTCAGTGTGCCGTGGCCGATCGAGAACGCAAACCGTGAGCTCAGAGACGGCGCGATCGGTGGCCTCAGCGATCTTGGTGAGGTTGTCTCCGATCGGCGCATCAAGATCGACAGCGGCAGCAGCCTCTTCGGGTACCACCAACTTCTGCATGTACACGGCTGGACCGGGCGAGAACATCGTGCCACGGGGCGATACGCCGATGATGCTGACAGCATCGGGCAGGCTCTTGGCGGTCAGCGTCGTACCGTCGACGGGGTCGACAGCAATGTCCCACTCCGGCCCTGAGCCATCGCCGACACGCTCACCGTTGAAAAGCATCGGGGCCTCGTCCTTCTCGCCCTCACCGATCACCACGATGCCGTTCATGCGGACTGATCCGAGCACTGGGCGCATCGCGTCAACAGCCGCCCCGTCCACATGGTTCTTGTCGCCAAAGCCCATGTAACGCGAGCAGTTGATCGCGGCCGCCTCCGTAGCGCGGACCAGCTCGAGCGCCAGATTACGGGCAGGATCTGGGGTTACCGGCTCCTTGATCTTGGGCTGAGCCTCCGTTGCCATCTCCACCACTCCTCTCGTCGTTGACGCGATACCCCACTAAACCTGAACCCAGTCCAGGGTGCGTTGCACAGCCTTCTTCCACCCCTCGTAACCTTCGACTCGTTCCTCCTCGCTGATCTTCGGGCTCCAGCGGTGGTCTTCCAACCAGTTCTCCCGGAGCTCCTCCGGCGGACGCCCAGAAACCTGTGGCCAGACCGGCGGCGTATGCCGCACCCAGGGCGGTCGTTTCCGCCACTACGGGCTTGCTCACCTCGACGCCGAGCGTGTCGGCCTGGATCTGCATGCAGAGCGCGTTTGCGGTGACGCCGCCGTCAACCTTCAGTTCATCAAGTTGAACGTCGGCATCCTTCTCCATCGCCTCGACCACATCTCGACTCTGGTAGCAGATTGCTTCCAGCGTCGCCCGGGCGATATGGGCGCGGGTGTGGAAGCGGGACAAGCCCACGATGACGCCACGGGCATCAGAGCGCCAATAAGGTGCGAAGAGGCCCGAGAAAGCAGGAACAAAGTACACCCCTGCCGCAGTGTCGACCTGGCTCGCCAGCGCCTCGATCTCCCGGGCGTCGCTGATGATCTGGAGCTGGTCGCGAAGCCACTGCACAGCCGAACCGGTGACTGCGATGGAACCCTCTAGGGCGTAGACCGGCGCTGCGTCGCCGAACCGGTAACACACAGTGCTCAGAAGGCCGTTGCTCGAGCGGCACAGCTGCTCGCCGGTGTTGAGGAGTAAGAAGTTGCCGGTGCCGTAGGTGTTCTTGGCGTCGCCGGCCCTCAGGCAGACCTGGCCGACCATAGCTGCCTGTTGATCGCCAAGATCACCCCCGATCGTCACCTCGCCGCCGAACGGGCCATCTGCACGAGTGCTGCTGGTACGCCGCGGCGTCGGAGGATGGCACGATGCTCGGCAGCATTGCTTGCGGGATCCCGAAGAAGCTCAACAGCTCCGGGTCCCAGTCGAGGGTCTCCAGGTCCATCAACATGGTGCGGCTGGCATTGGTGACGTCGGTGATGTGCTGGCCGCCGTCAACGCCGCCGGTCAGGTTCCACAACAGCCAGCAATCCGTGGTGCCGAACAGGACGCGACCACGTTCGGCGGCCTCACGAACTCCCTCCACGTTTTCCAAGATCCACTGCAACTTGCCGCCGGAGAAGTATGTGGCTGGCGGCAGACCTGCCCGCTGTCTGATGACGTCACCCCGACCATCCCGATCGAGTGCGGCAGCGATCTTGTCGGTACGAGTGTCCTGCCAGACGATCGCGTTTCCATACGGCTCACCCGTGACGGGATCCCAGACCACCGTGGTCTCACGCTGGTTGGTGATTCCGAGTCCCGCGAGGTCAGTGGCGCCAAGGCCGCTTCCTGCCAAGGCCTGCTGGACGACCTCTTGGGTGCGCTGCCATATCTCCAGTGGATCGTGCTCCACCCAACCGGCCCTGGGCATGATCTGCTTGTGCTCGAGCTGGTACTTCCCGACTTCACGCCCTGAGTGGTCGAAGATCATGCAGCGGGTGCTCGTCGTACCCTGGTCGATTGCAGCGACGAAGTCGGCCATGGCCTGAACACTAGCCCTTTGGTGTGTTCGCGCAGCGCGCTGGGAGCCGACGATGTCGTCGCGCTTCGCGAACACATCGCTATCAAGATCAAACTGATGAGTGGGGTATTCGCTCATCGCTCCTCCACTCGTCGGCGCGCGCTACCCGACGCTCACGCCCGATTCCCAGGCACACCGCCTGAATTGGCCAGGCACGGTCGCCGCCCTCGAAACCGGGCAGCAACATCTAAGACTTAAGCTTTCGCCGTGTCGGTGAGCCAGGCCCCAGGAAATACTGACAGCGGACCCGCCCGGATATCCACGAGAGTGGGAAGCCGACGTTTTGCTGGCTGACGGCGGCGTTGCGCATCTGCGACCGATTCGGCCGACCGATGCGGTCCGGCTCATCGCTTTCTACGAACGTGTCTCGCCGGAATCAAAGTACCTCCGCTTCTTCGCGCCGTATCCGCGACTGAGTGATCGGGACGTCAAGCGGTTCACTGAGGTTGACTACGTGGACCGGGTGGCGTTCATCCTCACCCTCGGTGAGAACATGATCGCCGTCGGCCGCTACGACCGTGTCGAAGATGATCATGCAGAAGTATCGTTCTTGATCGAGGACGCCCATCAGGGTCGAGGCATCGCCCAGCTGTTGTTGGAGCATCTGGCTCAAGCCGCTCGGGAACGGGGGATCAGCCGCTTCGTGGCCGAGGTGCTGCCGGAAAACCGCCGGATGGCCAAGGTATTCGCTGATGCCGGCTACCGCGTGTCCAAGGGCATCGAGGACGGCGTGCTCGCTGTCGAGTTCCCGATCTTGCCCACCGACACCTCGGTCGGTGTCATGGAGCGCCGGGAGCATCGCGCAGAAAGTGCCTCGGTGCGTCGGCTGCTCAATCCGGAGCGGATCGTGGTGCATGGACAAAGCGTCCGTGTGCAGGACTTGATCAACTCGATACTGCGCGGTGACTTCAGCGGCGAGGTAACGGCGGTGAGCAGCGATGGCGCCTCGGTTGCCGGCGTCGCCAATGCTGCGTCGATCGCCGCGGTGCAGGGCGATCTAGACCTGGCGATCGTCTCGGTCCCAACCAATCAGTTGGGTGGAGTCGTGATCGACGCGGCCCACAAGGGCGCTCACGGCATGGTGGTCCTTGCGGGGACTGACTATGCCGCCGGGGACAATCTTAAGATCATCAATCTGGCCCGCGCGTACGGAATCCGTGCACTCGGTCCAGATGCCCTCGGCATCATCAACACCTTGGGCACCGTTCGGTTGAATGCCACGCCCGGACCTATGCCACGTTCTGGCGGAGTCGGGTTGTTCTGCCAGTCGGCGGCTGTTGGCGTGGCGCTGCTCAACCATGCCGTAAGTCACGACCTGGGTCTGTCCTCCTTCATCAGCACGGGTGATTATGCCGACGTAACCGCCAACGACGTGATGCAGTACTGGGAGGACGACGAGGCGACACAGGTTTGCCTCCTGACGTTGGATTCGATAGGCAATCCGAGAAAGTTCTCCCGCATCACCCGGCGGCTGGCCCGCAGAAAGCCCGTCGTGGTATTCGCGCCTGGACGGACCCACCGAGCTGATCATGCTGGGGTACGAGGCGGGCTCGGCCATGCCCCGGAGGAGGCAGTCGATGCACTCTTCCGGCAGGCGGGGATCATGGTGGTCCATCGCCGTGGTGACATGATCGACATCGCCAAGATCGCATCACGACAGCCGTTGCCGTCCGGCCCAAGGATCCGGATCATCACCAATTCCTTGACGCTCGCCCACCAGATGCTGCAGAAGATGGACTCGGTCGGACTGATACGTGACCCAGAGCCAAAGCTGCTCGGAGTGGACGCGAACCCGGAGGCGTTTGGACGGGCCGCGCGGCAGGCACTTGCTGACCAGCGCTACGACTCAGTGGTGTGCGCGGCGGTGAATGCCTTCAACCAGGGCACCGAAGACATCACACTGGCCTTGGAGAACGTTGCTGCAGAAGCCACCAAACCGCTGGTTGGGGTGTTCTTGGACTTCCATCCACCGTTGCAGGGCAGCGGCGAACCGGATGCACCCGGAAGGCTGCCCAGGTTTGACGGATCCGTCGACGCCATCCAGGCGCTGTCAGCCCTCACCAGCTATGCGCAGTGGCGCGGCCGAGACGCTGGTGCAGTGCCGATGGTGGAAGTGGACACGCAGGCGGCCAAGCTGCTAGTCAACCGCGTCCTGGCCGAGCAACCGACAGGTCGTGAGCTGACCGAGATCGAGACGGCTGAGCTGCTGAGTGCGTACGGGATCAATCTGGTGCGCCAGTTCGCAGTCGCCAGCCTGGCCGATGCAGTCGCGGCTGCTGATCAGCTGGGCTGGAACGTCGTTCTGAAAGCCACTAGCAGCGCCGTGCGCGGCCGACCGGATTTGGCCAGCGTGCATCGCAACATCGACAACGCTGCAGAGATGACCGATGCCTGGAAGGATCTGCGGCAATTGGTAGCCGAGATCGGCCTTGCCGACGACGAAGGTCTGTCGGTCGCCATGCCGGTCGTGCAGGCTATGGCGCCAGCTGGCGTAGCACTGATCATCACCAGTCGCGAGGATGCCGCGTTCGGGCCGATCGTCTCTCTTGGCCTGGACGGCATTCCCAGCGAGCTGCTCGGTGACACGGTCTACCGCGTACCACCACTGACAACGGTGGATGCCGCGGAAATGGTCCGAGAGCTCAAGGCCGCCCCTACGCTGTTTGGTCGCTACGGTGCACCGGGGGTCGACATTGCCGGGATCGAGGACTTGCTGCACCGGGTAGCGCAGCTGTCAGACGCAATCCCACAGCTGGCCTCGGTAACCCTTCGTCCCTGTGTCGCCTCAGTCAGCTCGATCTCGGTGCTGGGTGCGCGGGTTTTCATCGCCCCCACAGCCGACCAGCGCGATCCATTGGCGCGCGTCCTGTAGCCCGGCAACGCCCAATCAGCCGCCGATCAGCCCGGGTGTCGGTGGTGCGTGGCAGGATGATCGACATGAGAATTGGCTCCACGAGGAAAGATCTGCGCGCCGAGATCGACGCGTGCGGGTACTTTCCGGAACTTGTCGAGGACGCAATCATGATCGCCCTCGCGGACGAGGAGCTGCTGGATTTCGTGGTGCACCACGAGCCGACGTTCAACCGCGACGAGATCCACCGCCATGTCACGGTGCTTGCACTGACTCGCACCCGGCTTGTGATCGGCCACACTGACGACCAGCCTGCCGAGCCTCCTGCGACAGGGATCTACGCGGCATCTTCCACTGAGTCAGTGGCGCTGAGCAAGATCAACACGGTTGCCGTGACCCGCGTCGTTACCCAACCAGAGGCGTATCAGGTCGGCTCTGAGGATGTCTTCGAGACCTGGCTGTCGGTGGGGTGGGGAGCGGTACGCCGAATCGATCTTGAGCTGGCGACATGCAGTGATCCGCAGTGCGAGGCCGATCATGGATACACCGGGACGCTGGTCGGGGACGATCTGACGGTGCGGATGAGCGCCGCGGCCGATGGTTCGGACCGAGTCGCTCGCCTGGTGCGGTTCGCCAGCTCGCTGCAGCGAGCGGCTGCGGTATGACCTCATCGGCGGTGGGGATGTCTTCGGAAGAGGTGCCGTCCAGCCACCCACTGCCCGAGATGGTTGTTCCGGCCTATCAGTCCACAACGCTCGGTGAGCTGATGCCGAGCATCGGTGCGCACTTAGGCGTGCCAGGTTGCAGCGAAGACGTCTTTCGGTTGCCACAGACGACCCGTTACGTCGTCGTGCTGATCGACGGGCTCGGTTGGAACCTGCTACGCCGGGGGATGCTCGCGGCGCCCTTCCTCGGCTCCTTCCTCGGAGCCGCTCAGCCGATCACGTCAGCGGTGCCAAGTACGACGGTGACCAGCCTGGGCAGTCTGGGGACCGGTCAGCCACCGGGTCAGCACGGGCTTGTCGGCTATACCTCGCGCGTGCCTTCGACGGGGGAGATCTTGAATGGCTTGACCTGGGAATCCGACGTAGTTCCCGCGGTCTATCAATCCAAGCCGACGTTCTTCGAACGCGCGAGCCAAGCCGGCGTGGCCGTTAGCTCGGTTGGCTTGGCGCGGTTCCAGGGCACAGGGCTTACCGAGGCAGCGCTCCGTGGAGCTGCCTTCGTCCCGTTCTCAGACGAGAGCGCTGAGGATCTACGGATCGCGTTGATCGTTGCTGCAGCCTTGCGCGGCGATCGCACCGTGGTCTACGCATACGAGCGCGAGCTTGATCATTATGGGCACGTGCACGGCTGCAACTCGGCTGACTGGCTGCAGCAGCTGGCGCGAATCGATGCCATGTGCGAGCGGCTGCGCGACGCCCTCCCGCCACAGGTGACAGTGATCATTACCGGTGACCACGGCATGGTCGACATCCCATCGGATCAGCGAATCATCGCCGAGGATGATCCGGCCTTGATGGCTGGTGTTTCGGCGCTTGCCGGAGAGGCCCGCTTCCGCCATCTCTATGTTGATCAAGAATCGCCTCGGCGGGTCGCGGATCGATGGCGCGCGCGGTTCGGTGAGCTCGCCTGGGTACGAACCCGGGATGAGGCGATCGACGAAGGCTGGTTCGCCGCGATCGATGATCAACTCCGGGAGCGCTGGGGACATGTACTGGTGGCTCTCCGCGGCGACTGGGCTGTCATGACGAGTGCCTTTCCGCGGGAATTCACACTGATCGGTATGCATGGATCACTTACGCCAGCTGAGATGGTCGTGCCACTCGTGGTGGTCTGAGGGCTGAGTCCTTGGGATCTGCTCGCGCAATGCCGACGCTCGCAGCTCGCGGAAGTCGGTAGGGATGGCAGGATTCCCGCGTGGCTGAGTTCTGCTATTTCACCGGACCGATGGACTGCGGCAAGTCGACCCTTGCCTTGCAGCTCGACTACACCCAGGCAGCCGCCGGACGAAAGGGTCGTCTCTTCAGCAGCCACGATCGGGCTGGCGAGTCGACGATCTCATCGCGCCTCGGTCTAGCAAAGCCGGCGATCGAGGTCACCTGGGAATTGGACTTCTGGAACTATGTGGTGGCCCAACTCACCAGCGGTCAAAGGATCGACTATTTGGTCTGCGATGAGACGCAGTTCTACTCCGCGCAACAGGTGGATCAGCTTGCGCGGATTGTTGACGAGCTGCAGATCGACGTCTTTGCCGTCGGCCTTCTCACTGACTTTCAGACGCGGCTGTTCGCTGGATCCCAGCGGCTCGTTGAGCTGTGCGACAAGATCGAGGTTCTTCAGGTCCGGGCGTTGTGCTGGTGTGGGGAGCGTGCAACACACAATGCCCGCACCGTTAATGGGGAGATGGTGTTGGTGGGAGACCAGATCGTGGTGGCTGACACCGTGCCGGTCCGGGATGGTGACGCTCAGGAGACACCGCCCGCCGTCGCGTACGAAGTCCTGTGTCGCCGGCATCACCGGCGCCGGGTGACGAGAGCGGTGGCGCGTGCCACGCTCTCCGACCCGCTGCCACTGGGCGAGGATGGGTCAGCTGATGACGAGCTCTGAACCGGTGCTGATATCTCCCGCGGAGCTGGCCGAACTGCTCGGTTCAGTCCAGCCTCCAGTAGTCGCTGACGTGCGCTGGACTCTAGGCGGACCGCCCGGCAAGCCGGACTTCGAGGCGTGCCACATTCCTGGGGCATGTCTGGGTGGACTTAGAGACGCAGCTCGCCGGACCGCCAGGCGTCGGCGGTCGTCATCCACTTCCCGACGCTGCGGTCTTTGAGCGGGCAATGCGGGACATCGGCGTGTGCCAGGATTCGCTCGTCGTCGCGTACGACGCGGCAACTTCGCAGGCTGCCTCGCGGCTGTGGTGGCTGCTGACTGATGCCGGGCACCGGGATGTCAGGGTCCTGGACGGTGGTCTAGCCGCCTGGAAGGCGGCCGGACTGCCGACCGTTTCGCGTGCCGCCGCGGTGAGGAGGAGCGAGCGGACACGCTCTTCGTCTGCGAGCGACGACGGACAAGGCGGCCTGCAAGGCGCGAAACGGAGCGAGCAATCAAACGCAGCCTCAGGCCCAGGTGCACTGCCCCGACGTGGTGACTTCGCGGCACACCCCGGCCACCGGCCACAATTAAGTGCGGCGGAGATCTCAGCGCGATTAGGAACGCCCGATGCTCCCACCCTGGTCGATGTGCGCGCAGCCGAGCGGTATTCGGGTGAAAGCGAGCCAATCGATCCAGTGGCTGGCCATATTCCCGGAGCCATCAACGTCCCAGCAGCGGCGAATCTGAGCCCTGACGGGCGCTTCCTGCCACCAGCTGAAATCGCCGGGCTGTATGCCGAAGCAGGCGGTAGCGAAGGTGCGGTGCTGTACTGCGGTTCCGGGATCACCGCGGCGCACAGTCTGCTGGCGCTGGAGTCTGCTGGACTGACAGCTGCTATTTACCCAGGATCATGGAGCGACTGGATCAGCGACGCCGACCGCCCGGTCGCTACCGGAACCGATCCCTGAGTTGGCTACGGCACCACCGTCGCAGGCTGTTAGCTCTGACGCTTTGGTCCGCCAAACATGATCTCGTCCCAGCTCGGTACCGACGCGCGCTTCCGCTTGACGCTCTTCTGCTCGGTTGGTGCGTCCACGTGAACCACCGACTCAATCTCAAACTCATGGGCCTCGTCGGTCCGATCGGCCAGGTTCGCTGGTAGGTCCGGGGGTCCGGGTTCGTCGGTACCGGGCAATTCGTGCTCGTCGGCTATCGCTGAAGGAGCTCACTGAGTGTTCCTCGGATGCCGGCGGAGCAATGACGGCTTCGTCGTGCATGCTCGGCTCGACCGGATAATTGATCACGATGGCCGGCTCCCAGCCGCCGTCGCTACGCGTTCCAGTCTCAGGCACCGCCGTTGCGTCGCTCAGGCCTTCGTACACCCGTGGCGAGTCCTCGCTGTAGCCGTCGCCACCCAGTATCTCGTAGAGCGTCCCCATTGGCGACGCATCAGGTGTTTTGTCGCCTGCATCACCGGGGTTGGGCGCGTCGGCCACCGGACGCAGCGTCCGGGACACCGCAACCGTCGGCTCATCATCCTCGTTCCCGGACTCATGTGACGGCCTTGGCAAAAGCAAGCTTGTCGCTGATGACCGTTGGCTCGGTGTCCTCTTCGGTCGACTCGATCAGTCGCGGGCGGCCGCGCTGCGGACCTCTGGCGGAGGGCTGATCGCCGAGCAGCCAACGGGCCTCGTCGTTGGCCGCGACGGAGAACCGCCCGCGAAGATCGTAAAAGAAGGACGCGTGCCGGCCAGCGTCTCCTGATCGGTAGTCCGCGGTCACGGCCCAGCGGCCATCATCCAGGCGATAGGAGTCCCAGGTGATGGCGTCGATGTCGACTCCCCGGCCCAGCAACCGCTCAGTGACCGTGATGCGCAGGCTGCGGTGACCCGAAGGCTCGCCACGGCGACGTACCGACGATGCCATGGCCATCGACGCAACATGCTCGCGTTCGGCCAGGACGGGTGCAGCGAAGCGCTCGACCCGATCCATGGGAATGCCTGCCACCCGGCCCACATCCTCGAGGGTCTCGCCTGCCCGGATCCGCGCCTGAATGTCGCGGGGGGTGAGTGAGGTTTGCATCTCGATCTCCAGTTGTCCGAGTCGCGGCAGATCACCGCGCAACGCCGCACGGAGCCTCTCGTCCGCCTCGATCATGAACTCCTCACCACTCTCGGTAGCCACGATCAAGGACTTCCCATCCGGGCTGAGTCCGACCAGTCGTGCGGTGCGCATCCGTCGCGGTGGCTCCTCGTGCGGCGTTCGTTCCAGTTAACTTACTCTGCCTTACCGAGGAATTGCGGGAGGCGCTCGACGCATCGGTAAGCCTGGAAATCGGGCCAGCTTGGGTCGGGTCGTACTGTCGGTCCATGCGTGAGCCTCTTCACCGGAAGCCTGCCACGCGAGGTGAGCTCCGGGTCTCGGGATATGTGAGCCGCCGTATCAAGGCTGAGCTGCGCGACAACCTGCTGGAACGGCTTCGCTCTGGAGCCACCGCCTTTCCAGGCATCGTCGGCTTCGACGCGACGGTGTTGCCTGAACTGGAAAGCGCAGTGCTGGCCGGCCACGACCTGGTGATACTCGGCGAGCGTGGACAGGGCAAGACGCGGCTGATGCGGACGCTGGCCGGGCTGCTCGACGAGTGGAGTCCGCAAATTGCTGGATGTGAGATCCATGATGATCCGTACGCGCCGATGTGTGTCCGCTGCCGCTCTTTAGCGGCGGAGCTGGGAGAGGAGCTGCCAGTCGAGTGGCGGCACCGCGACGAACGGTACACCGAGAAGCTGGCGACGCCGGATACCTCGGTAGGCGACCTGATCGGCGATGTCGATCCAGTGAAGGTCGCTCAGGGCCGTACGCTCGGTGACCCGGAGACCGTGCATTACGGCCTGGTGCCTCGCGCCAATCGAGGTGTGTTCGGTCTCAACGAGCTGCCCGACCTGGCCGAGCGCATCCAGGTCGCTCTGTTCAACGTATTGGAAGAACGCGATATCCAGGTACGCGGCTACTCGCTACGACTTCCTCTCGATATCTTCCTGATCGCCACTGCCAATCCAGAGGACTACACGAATCGCGGCCGAATCATCACCCCGCTGAAGGACAGATTCGGCGCCGAGCTTCGTACCCACTACCTCACCGATCTGTCCGATGAGGTGACTCTGATCCGACAGGAAGCCAAGCTGGTGGCGGAAGTTGGTGATCATCTTCTCGAAATATTGGCGCGCCTGGTTCGCAACCTCCGCGAGTCCAGTTCCGTGGATCAGCGTTCTGGTGTGTCGGCACGTTTCGCGATCGCAGCTGCGGAAGGGGTAGCAGCCTCAGCGCTGCGGCGGGCGGCCCGTACACGTGATCATGAAATAGCGGTCGCGCGGATTTGCGATCTTGGTGTGGTGCTGCCCACGCTGCTCGGCAAGATCGAGTTCGAGATGGGAGAGGAAGGCCGGGAACGAGCGGTGCTCGATCACCTGCTACGACTCGCGGTCGCGGCGACCTTCCGCGATCGGCTGTCGGGTCTCGACCTATCCGGTTTCACCAATGTCTTCGCCCAGGGTGGGCTCGTGGAAACTGGTGACCTGGTTGCCGCGTCCGATCTGCTGGCGCAGCTGGGCGCGGTGCCGGGTCTGTACAAAGTGCTGTCCCGGCTTGGCTACGACGATGCGGCCGGCCGCGGCCAGGTGGCCGCTGCGGCTGAATTCACCCTCGAGGGATTGCATCTTGACCCGACGGCTCGAGAAAGAGACCGTCGGTGGCCGGACAGTCTACGGAGCAGTCCTGACGGGAAGTGATCATGGTTTCCGATGACAGCGGGCGCGATCACCACGGCAGCGAAGTGCCCGGCCGGGGCTCACCGCCATTTCCGCTACGGACCATGGCGCGGCGGGCCAGACCCGCTGAGACCGCCGTTCGACGTGCGCGAGGCCATCGACAAGATCGGTCAAGATGTGCTCTCCGCGGGAACCGTACGCGACTCCTTGCGGGATCTGATGCGCCGCGGAGCTGGACGGTCGCGGCGGTCTGGACCGGTTGGCCGACAAGATCAGGAGGTTGCGCGCGCAGGCACGACGACGGGGCGATCTCGGCGCGACGCTGGATCAGGTCAGGGCCGCACTCGACCAAGCGCTGGCGGCCGAGCGGGAGACCTTGGCCGGCAGCGACACAGAGGATGCGCGGCTCGCAGAGCTGGAGCTGGAAACGCTGCCCGACGATGTGGCTGGTCAAGTCCGTGCCCTTGACCAGTACTCGTGGCGGTCCGAGGAGGCCCGCGCCATTTTCGAGGCGATCAAGAGCATGCTGCAGCGTGAGGTGCTGGACGCCCAGTTCGCGGGCATCAAGCAAGCTCTGGAATCTCCGGATCCGGAGGCGATGCAGCGCGTCAAAGACATGCTGGCCGATCTCAACGCACTGCTTGCCGCCCATGCCCGGCAGGAGGATACGACCGACCAGTTCGCCGACTTCATGGAGCGTCATGGGGAGTTCTTCCCAGAACGACCGGAGACGATCGAGGAGCTGATCGATGCGCTGGCGCGCCGTGAGGCCGCCGGCATGAGGCTGATGGCCTCGCTCAGCCCAGAGCAGCGGGAGCAGCTTGGTCAACTGC
The DNA here is from genome assembly GCA_963734005.1 of uncultured Actinomycetota bacterium. Taxonomy (GTDB): domain Bacteria; phylum Actinomycetota; class Actinomycetes; order Propionibacteriales; family Propionibacteriaceae; genus Microlunatus. Next base: position 16,959 of record CAVTFS010000001.1, on the reverse strand, counting down.
TGAGCCACGTACTCGCTGATGCCGATCTCGCCTCGGAGATGGCTCAGCTTGCCGACAACCTACGGGCGTTGCGTCCCGGTCTGGATCGCGATCAGGCCGCGAGCATGCGCCCCGGTGGTGAGCCACTCGGCTACAGCGCCGCGGTCGAAGCGGTTGCCGACCTGGCCGATCTGGAGGCGCTCGAGGCGCAGCTGTCCCAGGGCGACAGAATCTCGACGCTGGATGAGGTAGACGTCGAGTTGCTGGCCAAGCATCTTGGTCGCGAAGCCCTGAGCGACATCGCAAGCTCTCCGTGATCTGGAGCGGGAGTTGGAGGAGCAGGGCTACCTGACCCGGGGCGACGATGGCCTGCGGCTGACTCCGCGTGCCGTTCGGCGACTAGGTCAGACGGCGCTGCGACGGGTGTTCGCGCAGCTCGACGCATCTGGCCGTGGCGATCATGACGATCACCAGACTGGCGCAGCCGATGAGCCCACCGGCCTGACCCGGCTCTGGATTTTTGGCGATGAGCTGCCGATTGATGCTCCACGTACGGTGTCCAACGCTTTGCGCCGCTCCGGACTGACCTCCACCGGTGTTGCTCTGGATGTCAGTGATTTCGAGGTCACCGAGACCGAGCGGCGGATCAGCGCGGCGGTGGCGCTGTGCGTCGATCTCTCCTTCTCGATGGTGCACGACGGACGCTGGGGCCCGATGAAGCAAACGGCGCTGGCGCTCAACCACCTCATTGAAACCCGATTCCGACAGGATGCGCTCCAGCTCATCGGCTTCGACAGGCTTGCTCGCCGGATGACCCCTGTCCAGCTCGCGGAAGTTGAGCCGGGTTGGATGCAAGGAACGAATCTGCAACATGCGCTGATGCTCGCCTCGCGCCATCTGCGTCGGCATCCGGAGGCAGAGCCGGTCGTGCTCGTGATCACCGACGGCGAGCCAACTGCTCATCTCACCGGCGGGGGAGAGGCTTACTTTCACTGGCCGACGACATCGGAGACCCTTCGGGCAACGATCGCCGAAGTGGATGAGCTCACCCGTTACGGCGCGACGATCAATACGTTCATGCTGGGGGATGACGAAGGCCTGGCTCGCTTTGTCGACGCCATCGCCCGCCGCGCCGGCGGTCGGGTCTTTACCCCCGATATAAGCCGGCTCGGGGAATACGTGGTCGCCGACTATCTGCGGGCGCGTCGTGGCCGCCGCTGAGTCGGCCCCAGAGGAACCTGAAGGTACAGCGTCTGGCGTATGACTTTGATCTTGGAGCAGCTCCGAGATGCAGTGAATTCGCATGACGCCATTGACATCAAGACCTGACGTTGAGAACGCTTTGCCGCTGGCGCTGCAAGATGTCGGCGAGGTAGGTCCCGTAACCAGACTTCAGCAATGCGCCCGCCCGCGCGGCAAGCTCTTCGTCGTTCAGAAAGCCTTGCCGCCAGGCCGCTTCCTCAGGTGCGCCGACCTTCAAGCCCTGCCGAGCCTCAATCGTGCGAACGAAGTTGCTGGCGTCGTTCATCGAGTCGAAGGTCCCGGTGTCCAACCAGGCCGTGCCGCGTGGCAGGACCCCAACCTGGAGCTTCCCGGCTGCGAGGTAGTGCCGGTTCACGTCAGTGATCTCGTACTCACCGCGAGCCGACCGCGGGAGCTGTGCTGGCGATGCCGACCACGTCATTGTCGTAGAAGTAGAGGCCCGGAACGGCGTAGTTCGACTTGGGATGGACTGGCTTCTCCTCTAGTGAGATTGCGCGCCCATCGGCGTCGAACTCCACTACCCCGTACGCCTCTGGATCGGCCACCCAGTACGCGAAGACCGCCCCGCCCTCAACATCGGTGAAGCGACGCAACTGAGTCCCCAGGCCTGGCCCGTAGAAGATGTTGTCGCCCAGAACGAGGGCCACCTTGTCCGAACCGATGAAGTCAGCACCGATGACAAAGGCTTGGGCCAATCCGTCCGGCGACGGCTGCTGAGCGTAACTGATCGAGATACCGAATTGCGAGCCATCGCCGAGCAGACGCCAGAAGGCGGAGGCGTCATGCGGCGTAGTGATCACCAACACGTCACGGATCCCGGCGAAGATCAACGTCGACAAGGGGTAGTAGATCATCGGCTTGTCATAGACCGGAACCAGCTGCTTGCTCACCCCCAGCGTCACAGGATGCAGTCGGGTGCCCGAGCCGCCAGCCAGGATGATGCCTCGCATGGCGCCCAGTCTCGCAGAGTCGAGCGCCGGCACCTGCTCGCACTTTAAGCCACCCGCCACGAGCCGTCAGGCCTCCCTAGGATGACTCGCATGACGAAACTTCTGGTGACCGGCGGGGCGGGTTTCATCGGCTCGAACTTCGTCCGGTATGTACTCGATCACACAGATTCTTCGGTAACGGTGTTGGACAAGTTGACCTACGCCGGACATCGGGAGTCTCTGAAAGGCTTGCCCAAGAATCGCTTCACCTTCGTCCGAGGCGACATTTGTGATGCCAGCCTGGTCCATGAACTGGTGCGGGACCACGATCTCGTGGTCCATTTCGCGGCCGAGTCCCACAATGACAACTCATTGCGAGACCCATCTGCATTCATCGCCACCAACCTGGTGGGGACGTACACCCTCCTGGAGGCAGTCCGCAGATACGGCATCGCGATACCACCACATCTCCACCGACGAGGTCTACGGCGAGCTCGCCCTCGAGGACCACGACCGATTCACCGAGAGCTCGCCCTATAACCCGTCCAGCCCATACTCGGCGACCAAGGCCGGCTCGGATCACCTGGTGCGTGCCTGGGTGCGCTCCTTCGGCGTCGAGGCCACTCTCAGCAACTGTTCGAACAACTACGGGCCCTACCAGCACGTCGAGAAGTTCATTCCGCGGCAAATCACCAACGTCCTCGACGGCGGCCGGCCAAAGCTCTATGGGGCGGGATTGAACGTCCGCGACTGGATCCACGTCGATGATCACAGCTCCGCGGTGCTGCTGATCACCACCGAAGGCAAGATCGGCGAGACCTATCTGATTGGCGCCGACGGCGAGCGGAACAACAAGGAAGTGGTCGAGACGATCTTGGAGCTGCTCGGGCAGCCGCGTGACGCATACGATCACGTCACCGATCGCGCCGGCCATGACCTGCGCTATGCCATAGATTCCACCAAGCTCAGGCTGGAGCTGGGTTGGCGGCCGATCTTCTCCGACTTCACGTCCGGCCTGGCCGCCACCATCGAGTGGTATCAGGCCAACGAAGCGTGGTGGCGGCCACAGAAGGCCAAGACCGAGGCCGCGTACGCGAGGGTCGGACAATAAGGGCGATGCCCGAACTGGTGATCAAGCAGACTCCGATCCCGGGTCTGCTGATCATCTCCCTGGACATCCGCGCCGACAACCGTGGTTGGTTCAAGGAGAACTGGCAGCGCCAGAAGATGGTGGACCTCGGCTTGCCTGACTTCGCGCCGGTGCAGAACAACATGTCGTTCAACAACCGGGTTGGCGCGACGCGCGGCATTCATGCCGAGCCGTGGGACAAGCTGGTGTCGCTGGCGACCGGGCGGATCTTCGGTGCCTGGGTTGACCTGCGGCAAGGAGAAGGCTTCGGCCGCTGCTTCACTACGGAGATGGGCCCGGAGACCGCGATCTTTGTGCCTCGTGGGGTCGGTAACGCCTTCCAGACCTTGGCGGAGCACACCGCGTATTCGTACCTGGTCAATGATCACTGGAGTCCGGCAGCGAGGGATTCCTACACCTTCGTCAACCTTGCCGACGAGACGTTGGCGATCAACTGGCCCATCCCACTCGAGCAGGCCGAGCTGTCCGCGGCAGACAAGACGCATCCGCGACTCGCTGACGTCAGGCCTATGGAATCGAAGAAGACCTTGATCATCGGAGCCGGTGGCCAGCTGGGGCGGGCGCTGATCAGGGCGGTCCCCACGGCGGTTCCGGTTACCCGGGCCACGCTGGACCTGGCGAGTCCGGAATCCGTGGCGGACTTCGACTTCGGGCCCTATGGCATCGTGATCAACGCTGCCGCATACACCAAAGTCGACGCTGCCGAGACTGAGGAAGGCCGGCGCGAAGCCTGGGCAGTCAACGTCGGCGGTGTCGGCGCCCTCGTTGAGGCGGCGCGCAAGTACCGCTTCACTCTGGTGCACGTCTCCTCTGACTACGTCTTCGACGGCGCGCAGGTAATCCATAGCGAGACCGAACCGTTCTCACCGCTCGGCGTCTATGGGCAGACAAAGGCAGCCGGAGACGCATTGGTCGGTTCTCTTCCGGCGCACTACCTGCTGAGGACCAGCTGGGTGATCGGGGATGGCCCCAACTTTGTGCGGACCATGGCTTCCCTGGCCGACCGCGGGATCAATCCGGACGTGGTGGATGACCAGTTCGGTCGGCTCACGTTCACGGCCGAAATCAGCCGCGCCGTCGTCCATCTGCTGGAGAACGAAGCGCCGTACGGAACCTACAACCTCAGCAACGACGGTGATCCGATGACCTGGGCAGGCATTGCTCGTGCGGTATTCCGCGCGCGCGGCCGGGACGCTGGGTCAGTGAGGAGTCTGACGACCGCTGAGTACGCAGCGGGCAAGTCGCTCGCTCCCCGCCCACGGCATAGCATCCTCAGCCTGGACAAGATCATCAGCGCCGGGTTCCGACCGGCGGACGCGATGACTCAGCTGCGGGAGTATCTGTCGGGTCTGAACTGAGCTCGGTTGGGGATACCGGCGCCCGATCCGGCTCAACGCTGGTGCGCCGCCCGCGAACGAAAAGTGCGCTGAGCGTCAGCAACAGCCCGGCAATCGCCACGCCAACGAAGCCCGCTTGCGCACCGGCCTGGTCGATCAGCTGACCAGCGGCAGCCGCACCGGCGGCGACGCCGGCCGCCATTCCGGTCGAGATCCAGGCAAGTGCTTCGGTCAGCCGAGTCTGATCCACCGACTCCTGGGTGACCGCAACGGAGGCGATCAGGGTTGGCGCAATGGCCATACCACTGAGAATGAGCAGCAACGCGAGAACTACCGGCTCGCTGACGAAGGGCATCGGCAGCAGTGACAGTGCGAGCAGGGTCGCGCCGAGGCGGAAGCGCCAAGCAGGCGACGCCCGCCAGGTGATCGCTCCTGTGACAGCCCCAGCGACCAGCGACCCAAACGCCCACGCCATCAAGATCACACCGGCGTACGGAAGGACGCCTGCCTCCTTCGCGAATGCGACGATGACGACCTCCATGCCGCCGAAGACCATGCCCATGGCGGCGCTGGCGATCGCGACCGGCACCAGGACAAGCCAGGGCAACCGGCTCAGAGCGAGATGCTCTCGTGAGGCCGACCGGACCGGCGGCTGACTGCTGCGTTGAGCGGCGAGCGCTACGGCCCCGATGAGACCGATGACAGCGCTCGTGGTAACACCGAGCGCCGGATGGACTGCAGTGGCGAGGAAGGTAGCCAGGATCGGCCCGATGATGAAGACGACCTCGTCGAGCATGGCCTCGAGAGCGAAGGCGGTGTTCAACAGCGGCGAGCCATTGAGCCGGAATGTCCAACGGGCTCGTACGGCCGATCCAGCCAGAGTGAAGCCGGCGCCGACGCCGGCTGCGGCCGCAACGCTCACCGCCACTGGCCAGCCGAGCTCGACGGCGACGATGAGCACGGCCAGGCTGAGGTTGTTGATCAAGCCCGCCAGCAGCAGTACGCGTGCTTGACCCACGCGGTCGGTTGCACGCCCCCACAGCGGCGCGACGACCGCGGCGGTCAGCGTGACGACGGCGGCAAGCAATCCGGCCTGACCGAAAGAGCCGGTCGTCAGCGACACCAGCAGCACGATCCCGATGCCAGTCATGGACAGCGGCAGCCGAGCCACGAAGCCAGCTAGGCTGAACGCCCGTGCCCGAGGGTCCGACAGCACCTGCTGATACCGGCGAATATTCAGCAAGAGGGACGACCCCCTTGAACCCCCGCGGGCGTGACGAGCCCATTAGCCCCATTGACACGCCCTAGCCCCGCGGCCACGACTCTCCTCCTCGTACGCAAAGATCACGCCTGTGGGTGATCACTCGGCAACTTCTGATGACGCATCGACCAGCCACCTTGGCCACGCACTTACACCGTACGAGGCGGTCCTGCTGGTGTCCTTCGGCGGCCCTGAGCGTCCGGAGGAGGTGATGCCGTTCCTACAAAACGTCACCCGTGGTCGGGGCATTCCCGCCGAACGACTTGCCGAGGTCGGCCAGCACTACTTCCTGTTCGGCGGCAAGAGCCCAATCAACGATCAGTGTCGCAGGCTGCTGGCGGCATTGACGAACGAATTACGCGGCCGCGGCCTGCGGCTGCCGCTGTATTGGGGAAACCGCAACTGGCATCCATACCTTCATGACGAACTACACGCGATCGAACGGGATGGCCATCGACGGGTGCTGGCCGTGGTCACCAGCGCATATCCGTCGTACTCCTCATGTCGGCAGTATCGGGAGAACCTGTTTGACGCTGCACAAGGCACTCAGGTGCAGCTCGACCGGATCCGTCACTATGCCAACCACCCTGGCTTCATACAAGCCTCGGTGGACGCCACGCTCGAGGCGCTCGAGACGCTAGGGGAATCAGCAGACGAGGCCCATCTGGTCTTTGTCACGCATTCGATCCCTACCGCCATGGCGGAGACCGCCGGGCCAGCACCGCGTAGCCGTCGCGGCGCATACGTTGATTGGCACCTAGCTGTGGCATCCGAGGTTGCGCAGCGCGTCGGTCAGCGACGTGGTCGGAGCCACCAGAGCGACCTTGTCTACTGCTCGCGCTCGGGCCCTGCTAGCCAGCCATGGTTGGAGCCCGACATCAACGATCATCTGCGCCAACTGGCCGCGCTTGGCGTAAAGGGAGTGGTGGTCGTGCCTATCGGTTTCGTGTCCGATCACATGGAGGTGGTCTTCGACCTGGACACCGAGGCGGCAGGCACCGCCGAGGAATGCGGCATTGCCTTTGCGCGGGCTGCTACCGCCGGAGACCATCCGGCCTTTGTACGCGGACTTGTCGACCTCATGGTGGAGCGTGCGGCGGCGGCCCGCGGGGAAAAGCGGGAGCGTCCGGCGCTGGGATCGGCGCCCATCGGCTGGTATGAATGTCAGTCGGACTGCTGTCCGAACCTCCGGGAACCGAGCCGTCCGGCCGTCTGTCAGACGCCCGATTGAGCCCTTTCAGGGCTTGGCTTTGACGTCCACCCCGGCACCGGCGAAAGCCACCGGGAGATAGCGCACAGAACCCCCTGTGAAGTGGGAATTTTCGACACGTGATCGCGTTATAGCGGGCGCGAGCAGACATAGCACGCATATCGGTTGATTGGTGTGGTATGACTGCGCACGAATCAGATGAAGATCTGGGCTTTTCGAGCCCGGGAAGGCAAAGATGGCGACCGATTACGACGCCCCTCGCAAGACCGATGAAGAACTGAACGAAGACAGCATCGAAGAGCTCAAGACTCGCCGTAACGATAAGAACTCTGGGAAGGTCGACGAAGACGAGGCGGAGGCGGCGGAAGCATTCGAGCTTCCCGGCGCTGACCTCTCTCACGAAGAGTTGACCGTTCGGGTGCTGCCTCGCCAGTCCGATGAATTCACCTGTGCCGGCTGCTTCCTGGTACGACATCGCAGCCAGATCGCCGAGCTACGTCCCAATGGGGATGCGTACTGCTTCGACTGCGCGGGCTGATCTTGGCCCAATTGAGAATGCTGCCCGTCGGCCAAGCTCACGATTTGAGTGCGCGAATGGGCTGGGCTGAGGCCTGCATGATCACTTAGGCTTGTGGTACCGAACGCGTACTCAGTGTCGCGAGCCGTGCTTGTGCGGCCGCAGCTGTGTGGCGGGGGCGCGACCGCAGCTAGGTGCACTCGATGTGCCGGGCTGGTTGGGGGCAGTCAGTCCGGACAGAACACCACCTCGCGCTCCCGAAAGGGGCCGCGAGGTGGTGCTTCGACTGTCAGATATTGAACTAGCTGGCGTTCGGGTTTTCGTTGCCGATCTCCTTCTGCCAGTGTCGCGCTGCTATGCGCTGGGTGAGGATCTGCGTGACGCCTACCCCGATGCCACTGGCGAGGGCCCAGCTCAGCGCTGTGACCACCGGCGTGTCGGGATCGGTCGGCGACGGTGGTTCGTCTCCCGTTACGAGCTTCCAGCCGGCCTTGAGCAGTCGCTGGGCTGCGATGGTGGTAACTGCTCCGATCACTCCGACGTAGAGCTTCCACAACACTGTTTGCGTCGGTCCCATCGGGTCTACCTTCCGTGTCGGCCATTCCGCAGTGCCAGGCAACTGCTGGCTGTGATCGAATCCTATTCTGGACCGAAGGAGGCCAACAGCAGCGGCCAGAGATCGGTGATCTGAGCGCGTAGGTTACCTCCATGCTCTTCCGTGAGCGGCTCACCGTTCCCGTTGTCTGGTGGGTTCTGGCGGGTCTGTTTGCGCTGTCGGTGCTGCTTGCCGTTGGTGCCTACCTCGGCCCAGTATGGGCTGTCGGAACGACAGCGGCTACGTTGCTGGTGGCCGCGGCGATCTTCGCTTCTGCCTCAATCGTGATAAGCGTCGATACCGACCAGATTCGCGTAGGAAGGGCGAGCATCGAGCATCCCTACATCGCCGGCTGTCGGGCGCTCGATGCCGAAGAATCACGTCGGCGTGGAGGGGTAGAGGCCGATGCCCGGGCTCATATGGTGCTCCGGCCCTATGTCAAGACAGCAGTCGAGATCACTCTTGACGACCCAGACGATCCAGTGCCGTACTGGTTGGTCTCGACCCGCCACCCGCAACGGCTGGCAGCCGCTATGCAGGAAGCGGCCTCGTCTACGCTGACCGAGTGAGTGATACCGAGCTATGACCAACGCCATCGAGGTGCTGCTCCTCCGGCTCGATCCCGGCCTGGAAGCGCCGTCGTACGCACACCCCGGCGACGCTGGAGCTGATCTACGAAGCACCGAGACTTTCGAGCTTCAGCCAGGAGAACGCCGGCTGGTGGGGACCGGCGTGGCGATCTCCCTGCCGATGGGCTACGCGGCTTTCGTGCACCCGCGCTCGGGGCTGGCCGCCCGATACGGCATCAGCATCGTGAACGCGCCAGGGACTGTTGATGCCGGCTATCGCGGTGAGATCAAGGTCTGCCTGATCAACACTGACCGCAGCCACCCGTGAGCATCGCCCGAGGCGACAGAATCGCCCAGCTGATCATTCAACCGGTCAGTATGGCTGCGTTCGTGCCTGTCACTGAACTGCCGAGCTCGGCGCGCGGAAGTGGTGGGTACGGGTCAACGGGCGGAATACTGAGCAGTGCGGGCAGCCACGCAGCGAGGGGACGACAGCATGAGTGTGCCTAGGGAACGTGCATGATCTTCAAGAGGGGCAGGAAGCGCGGCAACGAATCACCAGGTGACGAGCTGACCGACGATGCGAGCCTTGATGAGCCGAGCGAGCCTCAGGATGCCGCTGACGACGCGCCGACTGCGACAGAAGAGATGGACGTGGCCACGGATCTGGAGGCCTTGGAGGATGTCGAGTGGCGGAGCTCAGGACCCTATGACGTCAGCGAAGTCGAGGATTTCGAGAGCACCGAGGAAAGCCCGAAGGTCGACCTCGGCAGCCTGATCCTCACCCCGGTGCCTGGATCGGAATTACGCCTTCAGGTGGCCGAGGAGACTGGTGAGATCGTCTCGGCGATGCTGGTGATCGAGACCATCGTCGAGCCACCTGCCAGTGCCAATCAGAAAACCCAGGCGTATTCCTCCGCACTTGAGCTGGGAGCGTACGCAGCTCCCCGCAGCGGCGGACTCTGGGCGGAGCTGCGGGATGAGATTTCCCGCAGCGCCACCGAGGCCGGCGGCACCGCATCGCTCGGCGAGGGGCCATTCGGCGTCGAGCTGAGACGCCTGATCCCGGTCACGACACCCGATGGCGAGGAGGGATATCAGCCCTCGCGCATGTGGGTTGCTGAGGGTCCCCGGTGGTTGCTACGCGGCATCGTCTACGGTCAAGCCGCGATCGAAGACGATGCCGACTCGCCGGTCGTCGCTGATGTGCTCGCTGCCTTCCGTCAGGTCATCGTGCGGCGCGGCGACGAGGCGATGGCACCTGGTGATCTGCTTCCCCTGAGCATGCCGACCAACGTAAGTCAAGACACCGACGAGTCCTGATACGACGCCGCCAGGCACGTGCATCTCATTGACCAGAGTGGGATGCTTGAAGGGCGGAGGTGATACGCGATGGCCAGAGAAAACATGCTGCAGCGAGCACTGCGCCGGTTCACATCATCCAACGCTGAGCTTGAATCCGAGGAGTTGCAACGCAACGTCAGGGAAGAAGGCGCAGTGCCCATTTCGGACTGTGAGGACCGTCAGCGGGTACAGCTCACCGGCACCGTTTCCACGGTGACGATCAACCCCCGAGGCGGACACCCCGCCCTCGAGGTCGAGCTGCGCGACGGGTCGGGAGCGGTGACCCTGGTATGGCTGGGCCGACGGCAGATTCCCGGAATCGACTGCGGGCGGACCCTCAAGGTATGGGGCCGGATCAGCTGCCACGAGGGCAGGCGGTTGGTATACAACCCGCGCTATGAGCTGACGCAGACACCGGCGGCCTCGTGATCGAGACCGCTGCGGTGCCTGGCGCATGACCGAGCTGCCAGCTGAGCCGAAGGTGGGTTCGCAGGACACACGGTCAGATGCGGCGGCGGAAGAGACGCCACAGTTCCAATACGTTGAGGAGTTTGTCCGCTACCAGCTCGGGGAGTCTCTGGGTGGCGCACGCGGCATGTTGGAGTCGGCGCTGCCGTTCGTTGCTTTCACTATCGCCTGGGTCATCGGCCGGGAGCTCTACCCGGCCATCGGGGCTGCGGTTGGTACCGCGCTGCTGCTGGCTGCGATCCGACTCGTTCAGCGGCAATCGATCAAATACGTCGTCCAAGCGGTTATTCCAACTGCGATCGCCGTTCTGATTGCCACCCGCACCGGACGCGCGCAAGACATCTTCCTGCCCGGCATCCTCTACAACGGCGCTCTCGCTGTGATCTCCCTTGTAAGCGTTGTCATCCGCAAGCCTCTTGTCGGTTTCATCATCGGGGCAGCCGTCGGTGATCCCACCGGTTGGGCGAAGGATCCGGGGCTGGTGAGGATGACATCGAAGTTGACTCTGGTACTTGCGGTGCCGTACGTGACCCGATTCGTCATCCAGCTGCCACTGTTTCTTGCCGGGCAGGTGGTCTTGCTCGGAGTCGCGAAGGTGGTCCTCGGCTGGCCGCTGCTGATCGCCGCCCTGACGGTCATTGGCCTCATGCTCTCCAAGGGAAGGACTCCGATGGAGGGTTCACCGCTGGGAAAGCGACCTCAGACCGCCTGAACGCGCGGCGTCGGTGTCTTGGAGACATTGATCGAGCCGTCGCGCGGCGCCAGCATCTCAGCAAGCTGGTGCTCGAAGTCCTGAGCCGTCACGAACAGCAATTCGTCGCCAGCCTCGAGTGAGCCATCCTTGTCGGGCGGTCGGGCATGCCCGTCCCGGATGATCGCCACGAAAACGACGTCGCCGGGCCAGTTCAGGTCGCCGATGCGGGCACCGACCGTGGGGCTGCTGGAAGGCAACGTCATCTCGACGAGGTTCGTCGCTCCTTCGTGGAAGGTCAGCAGTCTGACCAGGTCGCCGACCGTGACCGCCTCCTCAACCAGCGCCGACATCAGCCGCGGTGTGGAGACCGAGACATCTACGCCCCAGACCTCGTTGAACAGCCACTCGTTCTTCGGATGGTTGACCCGTGCGACCGTACGCGGCACCCCGAACTCGGTCTTGGCGAGCAGCGACACCACAAGGTTCACCTTGTCGTCACCGGTAGCCGCGATGGCACAGTCGCAGGTGTCGAGGCCCGCTTCCTCCAGTGAAGACAGCTCGCAGGCGTCCGCCAAAAGCCACTCCGCCTCGGCGAGGGTTTCGGATTTGATCTCGTGCGGATCCTTGTCGATCAACAGCACCTCATGTCCGTTCTCCACGAGCTCCGCCGCTATGGACCGTCCCACATTGCCGGCTCCGGCAATCGCCACTCGCATCGTCATACTCCTCTCGGCGGGGCGCCGAGAATCGCCTCGACGACTGCCAGCTTCGCATCGACGACAGCGGCGTATGCGAGGTCGCCGTCCTGGAAGACTGTGGTGCGCTTCGGCACCATCCCGGAACCCATCCGGAACAGGAACGGGATCCGCGCGCCTGTGGCCTCCTCCATCTGCTCGATGGTCCGACCGACCCAAGCTCGATCAACGTGCACTTCCATGAGACGAACCGAGCCCGACGGGTCTCGCCACTGCGGTTCCGAACCGCTCGGCAGCAGCCGCCGCAACACCTGATCTGAGGTCCATCGCACGGTGGCAACGGTCGGGATGCCGAGCCGCTCGTACACCTCGGCGCGGCCCGGATCGTAGATCCGGGCCACCACGTTGTCGACGCCAAAGGTTTCCCGCACGACACGAGCCGACAAGATGTTGGAGTTGTCGCCACTTGACACCGCAGCAAAGCCATCGGCGTCCTCAATACCGGCTTCGAGCAACACCTCGCGATCAAAGCCGACACCCCTCACGGTCTTGCCCGCAAAATCAGGGCCGAGCCGCCGGAAGGACTCGGAGTTGAGATCGATCACCGCGACAGTGTGGCCACGCTTCTCCAGGCTTCTGGCCAGGCTGGACCCGACCCGGCCGCATCCCATGATCACGATGTGCACGCGTTGAGTCTAGTGAACCCGGCTGTGGGAACTCTGTGACGCAGATCACTTCCGGCGTGGCTGCCACCGGTGATCGCGATGCTCTGCCGGTGTTGTGCTCGCCACATTAGGGTTTGGGTGTGGTGAATGTTTCCGACATCGGCAAGCGACTGCTGCTGGGCCGGAAGCTTCGCAGCACGCAGCTCCACGAGACACTGCTCCCCAAGCGCATCGCACTGCCAGTCTTCGCATCGGACGCCCTGTCCTCGGTTGCCTACGCACCCGACGAGATCTTCTTGACGCTGTCACTGGCCGGGCTTGTCGCGTACTCCTTCTCCTGGAAGATCGCAATCCTGGTCGCCATCGTGATGCTGGTCGTCGTAGCGTCCTACCGGCAGAACGTGCATGCGTATCCGTCCGGCGGCGGCGACTACGAGGTGGCTACCGTCAACCTCGGGCCCAATGCAGGACTCACCGTTGCGGCGGCGCTCCTTGTGGACTATGTCTTGACAGTCGCTGTCTCGGTCTCCTCCGGGGTGCAGAACGCCAAGTCGGTCTTCCCGATCTTGGACGGGCGCGAAGCGTGGGTAGCCGCTGGCGTCGTCGTAGTGCTGATGGCACTCAATCTGCGCGGCGCTCCGGGAGTCCGGCACCTTGTTCTCGATCCCCACCTACTGCTTCATGTTCTCGATCTTGATCATGGTGATCTACGGACTGTTTCGAATCCTGGTGCTCGGCGAGGACATCCAGGTGCACAGCGCCCAGTACGGGATCGAGCCGGACCCTCAGTACGCAGCCTTCACCGGCTTTGCGATGGTCGCGTTGCTGGCCCGTACGTTCTCCTCTGGATGCGCAGCGCTGACCGGCGTAGAGGCAATCTCCAACGGAGTTCCGGCGTTCCGCAAGCCCAAAAGCAAGAACGCAGCAACCACCTTGCTGCTGCTCGGCGTGATCGCCGTGTCGATGCTCCTTGGTGTCGTCGTCCTGGCCAACCTGACCGGGCTCAAGCTGATCGACGAAGGCCTCTCCCACTACACCCTCAACGGTGAGCGGGTCGACGTGATCGAGGAGACGGCCATCGGACAGCTCTCCGACGCCGTGTTCGCCGACTTCCGGCCGGCTTTCTTCTTCGTCGTCACCGCAACGATGCTGATCTTGTTTCTGGCGGCGAACACCGCGTTCAACGGGTTCCCGGTGTTGGGCTCGATCTTGGCCAGGGACGGCTATCTCCCGCGCCAGTTGCATACCCGCGGCGACCGCCTGGCCTACAGCAACGGAATCTTGGTGCTGGCGTTCTTCGCAATCGTGCTCATCATCTCCTTCGACGCCAACGTGACCGTCATTGATTCAGCTTTACGTGGTCGGGGTCTTCGTGTCGTTCACCGTCAGCCAATTGGGCATGCTGCGGCACTGGACACGTCACCTGAAAGTCGAGAAGAACCCCGCGGTGCGGCGGCGGATGATCCGTTCCCGAGTGATCAACGCCATTGGGCTGACGATGACCGCGACAGTGCTGGTCATCGTGCTGCTCTCGAAGTTCACCAAAGGCGCGTACATCGCGATCATTGCGATGGGCGTGCTCTTCGCAGTGATGAAATTGATCAGACGGCACTACGAGGCGGTAGCTCGGGAGACCGCGCTGGTGGAGGGTGAGGATCGGACGCTGCCTAGCCGGGTGCGGGCCGTGGTGTTGGTGAGCAAGCTGCACAAACCGACGCTGCGGGCGCTGGCCTTTGCGAAGGCGGCCCGGCCCAGCACCCTCGAGGCTCTAACCGTCTCGGTTGACCAGGAGGAGACCGAACGGCTCGTGAAGCTCTGGGAGGAGGCCGACACTGGCGTCCCGCTCAAGGTGCTCGCCTCGCCGTACCGGGAAGTGACCAATCCGATCATCGACTATGTGAGGAACTTGCGACGCGAAAGCCCGCGTGACGCGGTGACGGTCTACATCCCGGAGTACGTGGTCGGCCACTGGTGGGAGCAGATCCTGCACAACCAGAGCGCCTTGCGACTCAAGGGACGGTTGCTGTTCACACCCGGCGTGATGGTGACATCGGTGCCGTTCCACCTCGCCTCATCGACCAGGGCCGAACAACGATTCGAGCGCGAGACGGCCCAGGAAAACGCCCGCCGGTACCTGCGCAGCGGCCAATAGGGACAGGCCGTTCTCCCCGGGTCGCTATTGCCCCGCGCCAACAGCGAGACTCGAATACCAGCGCTGCAGCTCGGCGAACCCCTCGTCGAGACTGACCCGGGGCTCCCACTGCAGTACCTGACGAGTCAGTCGCTGGTCGAACCAGTGCGCGGTGGACAGCTGCTCGACCAGGAAGCGGGTCAGTGGCGGATCGTCGGCCGCGCGCTCCGTGCGCAGACCCTCGGTCAGCCTCCACACCGACTCCACCATCGCTCCGCCGGCGCGCGCCAGCCTCACCGGCACGTGCCGCGTCGGCTCCGGCGCTCCGGCCGCTCGGCACAAAGCGGACAGCAACTCAGCGACCGGGCGTGGCTCGCCATTGGTCACCACCAGCGCCTGGCCACGTGCCTCCACACAGCGGTCCAGAGCCGCCAGCAGGGCGTCCACCGCGTTGACCACGTAAGTGGTGTCAATCAGCGCTGCCCCCGATCCGATGAGAACCAGTCGTCCGCGGCGCGCGCGATCGACCACTCGAGCGACTAGCTGGGTGTCGCCCGGGCCCCACACCAGGTGTGGGCGTACGGCGACTACGGCGAGCTGGCCATGATCGGCGCCCAGCGCGATCTGCTCGGCGGCAGCCTTGCTTCTCGCGTACGGGCCGCGAGCGGCGAGCGGGTCAGCGGGATCTGCGCCGCGGCCAATCAGAGAGGTGCCGGAATGAGCCACCGAGGGCGATGACACGTATACCAGCCGTCGTACTCCCGCCGTCACACAGGCATTGACGACCGCACGGGTGCCCTGCGACGTTGACTCGTTGGTACTCGGCCTCCGGCCCAACCACGTTCACCTTGGCGGCCAGGTGAATCACCGCCTCGTGGCCGTCGAGCGCGCCCAGTACCGCATCGGCGTCGCTGATGTCGGTCAACACCTCGCGCAGTCCCAATCCAGCCGGATGCCGCTGCAGCACCGTCACCCGGTCGCCCCTGTCAGCGAGCGCTCGTGCCACCCCGCGCCCGAGCATCCCGGTCGCTCCGGTGACCAACACCCTCACGCCGCTCTCCTAGGGCCGACCGAAACGAACACCGGCCAGCACCCGTCCGGCCCAGCGGGCGAGTCGCTGCCGGTCGATCTTGGCGGCGTGCCGAATGTCCACCGGCAAGGCATCGATGGCCAGCACAGCAGCCAGACGTATCCCGGCGGCTGCCCTGACAGCGCCGGCAAGCTCCCGCGTCGCCAGCCCAACGGATTGAGGCGACCTCTGGGACAACCACCGCAACCGCCTGCTGAGTGCCCGGAGGGCCGACGCCCACCACCGCAGCGCCGGTCACAGGGGACTCGGCCTCGATCCGCTGCTCCAGACCGACCGGGGTGAGCGGTCCGTCGGCGGTGGTGATGACGTGCACCAGCCGCCCCTCAACCCACAGTCGCCCGGCGCCGTCGAGGTGACCCACGTCGCCGGTCCGATGCCAGCCCGTATCGCGAGAACTTGCCGCCTCGGTCGCCCAGAGCCGGTCGTATCGCTCCTTGACGTGTGCCGCCGACACACAGATCTCGCCGGTGATCTCGACCTGGTCAGTGGGTGGCCCGGCGGCCCTGCCCAGCGAGTCCAGCGGACTGATCCGGAGCCGCA
Organism: uncultured Actinomycetota bacterium; assembly: GCA_963734005.1. Classification (GTDB taxonomy): domain Bacteria; phylum Actinomycetota; class Actinomycetes; order Propionibacteriales; family Propionibacteriaceae; genus Microlunatus. The sequence goes on along the minus strand of CAVTFS010000001.1, from coordinate 522 downwards.
CACCGGGCAGCGGCCGCCCGACGCATACGCCGTTGCCCGAACCAGCCTCCTCGAGCTCGGGCAGCGAGATGTCAGTCAGCGGCAGGGCCTCGGTCATCCCGTACGGCGTGTGCAGCTCAGCGTGGGGAAGGACATCATGGAGGCGGCGCAGTAGCGGCACGGAGACCGGCGCCCCGGCCGAGAGCACCAGCCGAATGCGCGCAAGAGCCGACGACTGCTCGGCAGTCAGCTCGCCCGCGGTGGCGACCACGTTCCGCAGAGCCGCCGGGGAGGCGAAGATCAGGGTAGCTTCGATGGCCGCCGCAGCCTCGGCCAACCGGGCCGCGGTGAGAGTGCCAGGTTTGGTGACATCCATCTGCGGCACGGCGGCCCCGATGCCCAAGGCTGGGCCGTACAGCGCGAACGGGGCGAACGCAGCCACTAGTCGATCGCTCGGAGCGATATCGCACAGGCTGCGCAGCAGGTCGAGCTGAGCCCGCAGCTGATGATGGCAATAGACCACTCCCTTGGGTGGGCCGGTGG